>NZ_JAYRUV010000008.1:0-206467 GCF_041918875.1 Dongia sp. | reverse complement strand
AACTGCAAACGCTCATCCATGACACAGGTCTCTTTCCAAGGCATCGGCAAGTCCCCCTTGCCGACCATGTTGACCTGTTACCCATCTCTCCGGTCCAAACTGTTACCTATCTCTCCGGTCTATACCCATCGCGGCCCCCCCACCCAACCCTCCCCCCTGAAGGTGGGAGGAGTTTGAGCGAGGTGTTGGAGCGAACTCAGCGAGAAGCCTCCCACCTTCAGGGGGGAGGTTGGGAGGGGGGCAAGTGACGGTCCTCTCCATCCGGAAACGGTGCCACGACCGCGCCGATATGGATTTGACAGTCGATCCTTCTCCGGCAATATGAGAAACTACACCTTTAGTCGAATTCCGTATCTTGGGTAGACTTGCGTCATATCGGCGGGGGTAACCGTGATACCCAACATCTCCAACGAGAAAATGCGAACGGCGTTGAAGGAACTGGAGCAGGCTTCCTATAACCACGATCAATGGGCCGAAATGCTCTACAGCACCTTGATCTGCCGCCTGTCGCCGGATCAACGCGACATTGCCGAAGATGCCCATCGCCTGTGCCGCTTCGGTCAGTGGTACTACAATTTCGGGATCGCCGAATTCGAACGCAACCCAGGCTTCGTCGAGATCGGGATCGAGCACGAACGCATGCATCAGGCTGCTGCGCATCTGCTCCGCGCGACGATGGACGGCACGCCGATTGCGACGGTCGATTACGAGCGTTTCGTCTCGGCGCTGAAGCGCTTGCGCCTGGAAATCGCAACGGCCCAGCACGAACTCAGGGATGCGCTCTACAATGTTGACCCGCTCACCGGGACGCCAAGCCGGATCGGAATGCTGACCAAGCTTCGCGAAGAACAGGTATTGGTGAAGCGCAAGCTGCGCGCCTGTGTCATTGCGATGATGGATCTGGACCGTTTCAAGACCGTCAACGACACTTACGGGCACGTCGTCGGGGACAAGGTCTTGATCGCGGTATCGGCTTACATCATGGCGCATTTGCGCCCTTACGACAGGCTATTTCGATATGGCGGCGAGGAGTTTCTTGTTTGTCTGCCAGATACCGACCTGCAGACAGGCCATGCCGTCATCGATCGGTTGCGAGAGGAACTCGGGGGCCTGTCGCACGAGGCGCAGGGCAGGGATGCGTTTCACATCACGACCTCGTTCGGCTTGACTCTTCTGGACGCGGACATGCCCGTGGAACTGTCCATCGAGCGCGCCGACAAGGCTCTCTATGCCGCCAAGGCGGCCGGCAGGAATCGCTCGGTCATATGGGACAGCTCCATGAGCACGTTGCGAACTGAACCGGAAGCATCGGCTTGACGGAAAAGCCGGGCCGCTTCAAGCGCCGACCGCAGACAACCTGGTCATGCCTTCCTCGCTTTCAATGAAAAACTGAGCGGCAAATTCGTATGCCCCTCCGGCATCCGGTACATGCGGTCCGCGCCTTCGACCAGCAGAGGCCACATGGCCCAGGCGATGCTGTCATGCTCGTTGTAGGAAGTGAGGGTGAGGCCGGCCTCGATAAGGCCGCCGAGGATATCGCTCATGGGATGCAGAAATTCGTGGGTGCGCGTGTTCTCGACCTTGGTATCATCGCCCGTGTAGGTCGTGTCGCTGTCAAAGATGATGGGCACGCCCGCACCGAAATAGGGGAAGGTGGGGCAGAGTGGGGCACCAGCGTCCCGCACGCCGACGGCACCGCCGGGCGGTACCTGGTCGAGCGCGAAGGCAAACGGGTGGGCTTCCAGCAGATATAGCTCGCCGCTGGGTTTCAGCATCTTGGCAACAACCTTGGCCCAGCCCTTGATATCGGGCAGCCAGTTGATGGCGCCCCAGGTGACATAGGCAAGGTCGAAACGCTCCGCAATCAAGGACGGCGCGTCGTAGAGATTTCCTTCGACGAAGCGCGCCTCAAGACCTGCCCGGGCGGCAAGGGCGCGGGCGGCAGCTATCGCCTGGGGAGAGAAGTCGAGGCCGGTCACGTGTGCGCCGCGCCGCGCGAGATTGAGCGTGTCGAGGCCGAAATGGCATTGCAGGTGAATGAGGGACTTCCCGCGTATGTCGCCGATTTCGCGTGCCTCGATTGGCAGCAGCGTGTCTTGTCCAGCAAGGAACGGCTGGACCTGATAGTCCGCCGAGGCGACGTGAATCGCCACCACCTCGTCCCAACGCGCCTTGTTGACGGTAAAGCTTTCCTGATGGCGGGCATGGTCTGTCATGCGGTCTCATCCTTGCGCGCGGCCGGCTGGAGCGGCCGCTCATACATCACTTCATTGGGTAGTTTCCAATCGGCATCGTAAGGCCATGAATCGGGCGCCCAGGGATGAAGTTCCGGCGAGGGTCGCCGGGTTGGTCGTTCTTGTCAAAGCAGCTTGCCGCAAGTCCATTCAATATTTTCCATAATATATATTATGCGACTTTAAAGTATGAAGAAAGTGGCTCTGAGTGGGCCTTTCCGGCGTCTGGGACCTGTCCTTTTTTCGCCCTCCAATCGATCAGCTTTGCCCTTTTCCACCCGCTGTTGGCGTGCATGCTATAGTGCGATCCTCACCCAGACCTCATTCCGGATTCCCGCCATGACTGCCGCCGCCGAAGCCCTCGACCGCCTGCTCGACATCATGGCGCGGCTGCGCGATCCCAAATCCGGCTGCCCGTGGGATCTGCAGCAGAATTTCGCCAGCATCGTCCCGCATACGCTTGAAGAAGCTTACGAAGTGGCCGATGCGATCGAGGCTGGCGATATGCCGGCGCTGGTGGGCGAACTGGGCGACCTGATGTTCCAGGTCGTATTTTATGCCCAAATGGCCGCGGAAGCTGGCGATTTCACCATGAAGGACGTCCTTGAATCGATAAATAACAAAATGATAGAGCGGCATCCTCATGTGTTTTCCACAGCCGAGATCAATAGTGCCGCTGCCCAGACGGTGGCGTGGGAGACGCATAAGGCAGCCGAGCGCGCCAGGCTGGCGGCTGCTGCCGGCAGGGCGGCATCGACCCTTGACGGGGTTACCGCGGCGCTCCCGGCCCTTACCCGCGCCGACAAGCTGCAGAAGCGTGCGGCCAGGGTTGGATTCGACTGGCGGAACGCCGCCGAAGTTACTGAAAAGGTTGAAGAAGAGCTGGCTGAGATCCGCGCCGAGCTCGCCGGCGCCGCGCGGCCGGACCATATCGACGAGGAGGTCGGCGACCTTCTTTTCGCCGTTGCCAACCTCGCGCGGCATCTCAACGTCGACCCGGAAGGGGCGCTGCGGCGCGCCAACGCGAAGTTCGAGCGACGCTTCCGCCGGGTCGAGGCGATCCTGCAGGCGGCCGGCACAGATCCGGCCAGCGCCGGCATCGACCGGATGGAGGACGCCTGGAACCAGGTCAAGGCGGAAGAGCGCGCCTAACGGCGGCGGCGGTGACAATGCCGCAATAACAGGGAACTGATGATCGCTTCAATGGCTGCGGCGAAGGCAAGATGTCCCATGGCAGATTCTCCTCTGCGCTAGACGCCGTCGGGCGAGTCTTGGGTTGAGTTAAGCCGCTGGGGTGCAGCCCGGGGTCAGCGGGCAGCTCTCCTGTGGGCAGGCACCGTCATCGCATAGACGACAGGCGGTATCGGTGGTGGCCACATCGGTGGCGAGGCTGTGCAGCATCTTTTCCATGAGCCGCGTCAATGTCTGGCGTTCATCGGATGAGAGCGCATCAAGCGGTTCGCGCAGTACCTTCTCCCGACCCAGCAGCATCGCACGCACCATGCGCTGGCCTTCGGGTGTCAGGGCCAGCGGCCGGGCACGGCGGTCGGCGCCCTGCTGGCGCTCGACCCGGCCCTCCTCGACCAGCCGGTTGATCATGCGCACGGCGCCCGGCTGCGACAGCCGAACGATCCGCGCCAGACGGTCGACGGTGATGCCTGGATTCTGCTCGATGACGATGAGGGCCGCCCAATCACTTTCGCAAATGTCGGTCAGTTCGCCGAGTTCCTTGCCCATGGCGTCTGTCATCATCAGGGCCAGGGCGCCGAGCATGTTGGCGGTACGGGCATCGGCCTTGTTCATCGCGACCTCTGTGTCCAAAATGGATGGCACTGACCAGTGCGGCGCCCTTGATCTGTTTATATGCATGCTGCATGCATTAGTCAAGTGCTATAGGTATCACGATATCGATCTATATGAATCATTTATTGTCAGTGAAATATACTATATTATTAACTAAATACTTTAACTATCCATCTATTTTCATAATCAAGGAATACAAAAGACCAAGGCTGTCGAGCTGTCGGAAACGAGAGGAATCCGCAGGAGGTTCGCTATGCTCCAGTGCCCAGGTGAGCGCATGGGGGATGTGAACGCCCCAACTCCCCGCCTCGATCGCCGGCACGATATCGGATTTCAGCGAGTTACCGACCATCATGCTGTGCCCCGCTCCATCGCCATGGCGCGCGAAAATCGTCCGGTATGTGGCGGGCGATTTCTCGGAGACGATCTCGACGGCGGTGAAAAAGTCGCCAAGGCCCGATTGCGCCAACTTACGCTCCTGATCGAACAGATCGCCCTTGGTGATGAGGACCAGGCGGTAGGTGCCGTTCAGCTGTTCCAGGGTCTCGCGCGCATGCGGCAGGGTTTCGACCGGATGGGTCAGCATTTCGCGGCCGGCCGCGAGGATTTCAGCGATCGCAATTGCCGGTACATTTCCCCCGGTCAGAGTAAGCGCCGTCTCGATCATCGACAGGGTGAAGCCCTTGATGCCGTAACCGTAGAATTGGAGATTGCGCCGCTCGACCTCAAGCAGGCGACCGGAGATGGCCTCGGGGCTCGCATGGTCGGCCAGCAAGGCGGCAAAGCGCGCCTCGGTCAGGCGGAAGAATTGCTCGTTCTGCCAGAGCGTATCATCGGCATCGAAGCCGATCGTGGTGAGATGGCGGCCCATTGTCTATCCTTCCCCTGCTCGCTTTCTCCGACATCCGGCACAGCGGCGACGGAATCTATCCCGTGCCCGAGGGAAATGGGCGCAGGCCTTGTTCATCATGGGAAGTCCATCAGCGATGTTCACCGGCGCCGCCATGATGGCGATGATAGCGCTTGCCCGGCTTCCCGGTGCAGCCTTCCACAACCAGCGTCATCAGAAGCACCAGTATCAGGGCAAGGGGCGTGATCCGCATTCTCTTCTCCCACCAAGTGTCGCATATCGAACTCGACAGATGGTTGCGGTGCCGGCTTGCGCCAAGCCTCAATTGAGGCCGCTGTCGACCAACGTTCTGGCCCGCAGGGGATCGAGGCGGTGTGCCCCTCCCCGCCTCGCTCTGACGGGAGAAGAAGTAGGTCCGGTGCCTTCAGAAATTCTCGGTGAGGAAACGCGTCAGGGCTTCGACGACCAGGGCGTGGTCTTCGGCTTGCGGCAGGCCGGAGATGCTGACCGCGCCGACAACGCCCGTGCCGGCGAGGATGATGGGGAACGACCCGCCCTGCGGTGCGTAACGCATGGGATCGAGCAGATAGCGCTCGGTGAAGACGACGCCCTTCGCGGCGCAGGAACGGCCCATGTAGTAGGAGGAATGGCCGAAGCGCATGACGGTCGCAACCTTGCGCTTGATCCATTCGTCATTGTCGGCGGAACTTCCCGGCAGCGCTGCATGGAACAGCTGCTGTCCGGCCCGTGTGATATCGATGACGACCGGCAGGGTCCGCTCGCGCGCGAGGCTGAGAAGCAGCATACCCAGCGCAATCGCGGTTTCATTGTCGAAGCGCGGAAAGATCAGGCGTTTTTCGAGCGCCAGCAATTCGTCAAGGAATTCGGGGCTGGTATCCTGTTCCATGGTTGAATGCTATTTCCAGATCAGGGTTCGCTCAGGGGCTGCATCAGGGACGAAGTGTCCCAGCGGCCCCCGCCACGCTTCTGGATGCGGGCGTAGAACTGATCGACCAGGGCCGTTACGGGGAGCTGCGCGCCATTGCGCTTGGCCTCGTTGAGGCAGATGCCAAGATCCTTGCGCATCCAATCGACGGCGAAGCCGAACTCGAACTTGCCCTGCAGCATGGTGGTGCCGCGGTTTTCCATCTGCCAGGATTGAGCCGCGCCCTTGGAGATGACATCGAGCAGCTTGGCACCGTCGAGGCCGGCCTTCTGGGCGAAATGCATGCCTTCCGCCAGGGCCTGGACGAGGCCGGCGATGCAGATCTGATTGACCATCTTAGCCAACTGGCCAGAGCCGGCAGGGCCCATCAGTTCGCAGGCGCGGGCGTATGAGTCGATCACCGGCTTGGCGCGGTCGAAATCCTTTTGCGTGCCGCCGACCATGACGGTGAGTTTGCCGTTTTCGGCACCGGCCTGGCCGCCCGAAACGGGCGCGTCGAGGAAACCAAGGCCGGCTTCGCTGGCGGCGGCATCGATCTCGCGGGCGACTTCTGCGGAAGCCGTGGTGTGATCGACGAAAAGCGCGCCGGTGGACATGCCGGCCAAAGCTCCCTCCTCGCCATAGACGACCGAGCGCAGGTCGTCGTCATTACCGACGCAGGCAAAGACGATCTCAGCACCCTTGGCGGCCAGAGCCGGCGTCGGCTGCGACGTGCCGCCATGCGTTTCGACCCACTTCGCGGCCTTGGCGGCGGAGCGGTTGTAGACAGTGACGTCATGGCCGTTGCGCTTGAGATGTCCCGCCATGGGAAATCCCATAACACCGAGACCGAGGAAGGTTACTTTCATGAGGGTGCTCCCTGACTTTCATTCTGCCATCCACCGCCATGCGGTTCATGACAACAAGTATCTCGCCTTCACCCTTCCCCAAACAGCTTCTCATGCACGTCGCGCCAGGTGTCGCGGCTGGTGGCGGAGAGGATGCCGGAGGCTGAAAGCGCCATGCTGGGGCGGTAGGTTTCGTCGGCGCGGATGTAGGCAATATGGCCGCCGAGTTCGCGGATGATCATGGCGCCGGGCGCGTGGTCCCATGGCATGATGCCGCTGAAGAAGGTGAAATCTATCTCACCCTTGGCCATGCGGACGTAATCGATGCCAGCGGCGCGCGAGCTTTTCACCTGGGTGAGGCGATCGCGCCGCTTGTCAACCAAGGCAGCAATCCCGGGGACACCGCGCGAGCCGTAGGCCAGCACGCCCCTTGGGGCGCTGGCAGGCGCAAAGCGCTTGATGCTGCGTCCGTCGATGACGACACCCCCGCCCTGCTCGGCGATAGTCATTTCGCCGGAGACGGGATGGTAGATCCAGCTGGCGAGGATGTCGTCCCCCTGGATGAGTGCCAGCATGGAGACGAAGCCTTCCTTGCCGCCGGCGAAATTGCCGGTGCCGTCGATCGGGTCCACCACCCAGACCGGGGCGTCGCCCGCCAGGGCGTTCATGACGTTCGGGTCCTTGGCCGTCGCCTCCTCGCCCACCACGACCGAACCGGGGAGCAAGCCGATGAGCCGCGGCGTCAGGGCGATCTCGGCCGATTCATCGGCAATAGTGACGAAATCGCCCGGCGATTTCTGGCGCGTGTCGCCTTCCCTGAGGTTGCGGAAGCGCGGCAGGATTTCGACCGCCGCCACTTCGCGGATGAGGCTGGCGACCTTGTCGAGGTCGATGCGGGGCAGTGTCACGCTCACTTGCGGCCTTCGATCCATTCGCGGATGTCGTTCTCGCTGTGGAGATAGTCGGCGCCGGATTTGACGTCGAGCGAGGCTGCGAGGCGCAGCAGGTGCCACATTTCCGGATCGACCGCTTCCGGGTCTTCGCTCTCGATATTCTCCTGTACCTCGGTCGCCCACTCGGCGGCGGCAAGGCGGCTGCTGGTGCCGTCGAGAACGGCTTCCAGTACATTCACCACTTCCTGGCGCGTCGGGACCGGGATACTGCTCATCGACGCTCTCCTTCACTCTTCTGGGCATGTTCGAACTGGCGTTCGAAACGCTGGATGTCTTCCGGGGCGAGGCGCACGGTAATCTCGGTGCGTTCGTCATCGTCTTTGCGCTCAAGCACCTCGCCATGGGCATAGAGCCAGGCCATGGCGGCGCCGTCTTCGTGACGCAAGGGATAGGTCACGGTTTGGCGCTGCGCCGAAAGGCGCGTATCGATGGCGGCGAGCAAGGCATCGAGCCCCTCGCCCGTCAGCGCCGAAATGGGCCGCAGGCGCGGGTCGCGCGCCGCCTGCGCCGCCAGCGCATCGCGCTCGGCCGCCTCGAGCAGATCGGTCTTGTTGAGGACCTCGAACATCGCGTCGGTGACTTCATGGCCGATCCCCAGCCCCGCCAGTACCGCTTCGACATCAGCCTTCTGCCCGTCGGTTTCGGGATGCGCCACGTCGCGGACATGGAAAATGACGTCGGCTTCCAGCACTTCTTCGAGGGTTGCGCGGAACGCGGCCACCAGCTCGGTCGGCAGGTCGGAGATGAAACCCACTGTGTCGGACAGGATGATTTCACGCCCCGAGGGCAGGCCGACCCGACGCATGGTCGGATCGAGTGTGGCGAACAGCAGATCCGCCGCCATGACCGAGGCCTTGGTCAGGCGGTTGAAGAGTGTCGACTTGCCGGCGTTGGTGTAGCCAACTAGGGCCACCACGGGATAGGGCACGCGCTTCCTGGCCTGGCGATGCAGGGCGCGGGTGCGCTTGACGTCGTCGAGATCCTTCTTGATGCGCACGATGCGTTCGTCGATGAGCCGCCGGTCCATTTCGATCTGGCTTTCGCCGGGACCGCCGATGAAGCCGAACCCGCCGCGCTGGCGTTCGAGATGGGTCCAGGACCGCACCAGGCGCGAGCGCTGATAGGAAAGAGCCGCAAGCTCAACCTGCATCTGGCCTTCACGGGTGCGGGCGCGCTCGCCGAAGATTTCGAGGATAAGGCCGGTGCGGTCGATGACCTTCACCTTCCACTCGGTTTCCAGATTGCGCTGCTGCACCGGGGTCAAGGCCGCGTCGAAGACGACGAGGCCGATTTCCTCCGCCTCGATCAGCGCCGCGATGCGCTCGACATTGCCCATGCCCATCAGCGTGTTGGGCTTTGGGTCGCCCACGCGCACGACCTCGCCCGCCGCGACATTGAGGTCGATGGCGCGTGCCAAGCCGCAGGCTTCTTCAAGGCGTGTCTCCGGCGAACGGCCCCCGCTATATTGCGCGCGGGGGCCGGTCTTGAAGGCCGGATGGATGACCAGGGCGCGGTCGCCATGGCGGATGCCGTCGACGTCGGTATGGGCGCCGCCGGCTCGATCGATCGTTGCGGTCAATTTCCTACTTTCGTGGGTGAATACCCTGTCATGCCGATCAAGCCGTTCAGGCCTCGTCGCCCTCTTTCACGGGTTCGAACAGCTGAATGGGCGTTCCCGGCATGATGGTCGAAATCGCGTGCTTGTAGACCAGCTGGACATGGGAGTCGCGGCGCAACAGCACGGAGAAATTGTCGAACCATGTGACGATGCCCTGCAATTTCACACCATTGACCAGGAAGATCGTGACAGGAATCTTGTTCTTGCGGATGTTATTGAGGAAGACGTCCTGGACGCTTTGTGATTTTTCGTTTGCCATCGTCCGATCCTTTTCTCATTGGGCCCGTTTCGAGCCGTTTCGTTATTGGTACCTGCCTCAGCCGCACGGGATCCCCGCCCGGCCACGACCCCGACCTAGACAAGTGGTTAACACAGAACTTGACAGAATGAAATCTCTGTCGCCCGAAGCGGCGCGGGATCGTGGTGGAGAATCGGGATCAGAGAGCCTGGAGGGCGGCCTGAAGTCCTGAAAGCGCAGGAAAATAGTGCTGTGGCGCTGCATCGCCGAACTCGCCCTCATGTGGCGGCTGGGGTCGCACCAGGATCGGTACGCAGCCATTGTTATGGGCGCAGACCAGGTCGATATCGGTGTCGCCGATGAACCAGACATGGCGCCCCGGCTGCAGCCTGCCCGGGTTGAGGGCCAGTTGGACATGTTCGCCGGCCGGCTTGTCGCGGGCGGCATCCCCGGCTCCGGCCAGTGCGGAGAAATATCCGTCCCAGCCGAGATGGGCCGCTTCCTGGCGCAGATAAGGCCCGCGTTTGTTGCTGACCACGCCTAGATAGAAGCCCGCCTCCGCCGCCCAGGCGAGAAGGTCGGCCGCTCCAGCCAGAGGCTTCAGCTCCAGGAGGTGCAGGCCTTCGAAGGAATCGTAAAAGATCTTCTCGGCCTCCTTCCAGCGGTCACCGAAGAGGCCGGGGAAACTGTCGCGCAGGGAGGCGCGGATGCGGGTCTCGGCGTCGGAGCGCGACCAGCGCGGATGCCCCATGGCCTCGAGCGTGGTGTTCATCGCGGCGTGGATGACGGCCCAGGAATCGACCAGGGTATTATCCCAGTCGAACAACAGGGCAGTGGGCTTCGTGCTCATCGTTCACCCGCGCGTCGGGCAGCCTCGATCTGGCGGGCGACATTGTCGAGGTAGATTTGCCGCAGTTGCAGGGTGACCGGCCCGGGCCTGCCCTCGCCCACCTTCTTGCCGTCGATGCTGGTGACGGGTAGGACAAAGGCAGAGGATGAGGTGATGAAGGCTTCGTCGGCCGCCAGTGCCTCGGCCAGCGTGAAGCTGCGTTCGACCAGTTTCACGCCGGTCCTGCCGGCAAGCTCCAGCAGCGACAGCCGCGTAATGCCGCCCAGAATGTCGTTGTTCTTCGGGTAGGTGACGACCTCGCCACCCTTCACGATCCAGGCATTGGTCGAGGAGCCTTCGGTTACCGCGCCCTGCGCATCGACCAGCCAGGCCTCGAACGCCTTGGCTTCGAACGCCGCCTGCTTGGCCAGGACGTTTGGCAGCAGCGAGAGCGATTTGATGTCGCGTCTGGTCCAGCGGATATCGGGTTGGCTGGAGATGGCGACGCCGTTTCTGAGTACCGCCTCGGACGGTGGAGCCAGGCGCTTCGTCGTGATGACGAGGGCGCTCTTGGCCTGGGCCGGGAATTTATGGTCGCGGGGGGCGACGCCGCGCGTCACCTGTAAATAAATGATGCCGCGGGCGAGGCCGTTCCTCGCCATCAGTTCGCGCAGGATGAGCTTCAAGACCGGGCGCGTCACCGGCCAGGCTATCATCAGTTCATTGAGTGAATATTCGAGCCGGTCGAGATGCGGCTCCTCGTCGATGAGGACGCCGTCGATCACCGGCACGACTTCGTAGACGCCGTCGGCGAACTGGTAGCCGCGATCCTCGACATGCACCATGGCCTGGGCATGCGGCACATAGCGGCCGTTGACATAGGCAAGACGGCCCATTTTCAGATGATCCTCATGTGATGTGGTTCTACGCCCCTTCCGGCTTCAGGCCGCCTTCGCGCTCGTTGGTGTTGATGCCGAGCGAGCGCAGCTTGCGGTGAAGTGCCGAGCGCTCCATGCCGACGAAATTGGCGGTACGGGAGATGTTGCCGCCGAAACGGGCGACCTGGCTTTCGAGATAGCGGCGTTCGAAAATCTCGCGTGCTTCGCGGAGCGGCAGCGACATGACCTCGGTCCCCTCGGCAAGCGATGCCGGGGCGATGGAGACGGAGCCGATATCGGGCGGCAGCATGTCGGCGCGGATCGGTTCGTCCGGGGCGCCGCCGGTCATGATCAGCAGCCAGTCGATGACATTGCGCAGCTGGCGCACATTGCCGGGCCATTCATTGGCCTGTAGCACGGCGATCGCATCCTCCGCGAGGTGTCGCGCCGGCAGGCCGGTTTGCTCGGAGGCACGCGCCATGAAGAAATCCAGCAGGTCGACGATATCGTCGCGGCGCTCCTTGAGCGGCGGCAGCCGCATCGGGACGACATTGAGGCGATAGAAGAGATCCTGGCGGAAACGGCCGGCATTCATTTCGGCCTGCAGGTCGCGGGCCGTCGCGGCGATGACGCGGACGTCGACCTCGACACGGGTCTTGCCGCCGACGCGCTCGAATGTCTGTTCCTGCAGCACGCGCAGGATCTTGCCCTGGGTTTCCAGCGGCATGTCGGCCACTTCGTCGAGCAGTAGCGTTCCGCCATGGGCTTGCTCGAGAAAGCCGATCTTGGCCGCTCCTTCCCCGTCCCGCTCCAGGCCGAAGAGTTCGCTCTCCAGCCGGTCGGGGTGCATGGTGGCGCAGTTCAGGACAACGAACGGGCCGCTGGCACGCTTGGAGCGCTTGTGCAGCAACCTTGCCGCCACTTCCTTGCCGCTGCCCGGGGGGCCGGAGAAAAGAACGCGGCTGCCCGTGGGTGCTACGCGTTCGATCGCCAGGCGCAGTTGCAGGATGGCCTGGGAGGAACCGATGAGTTCCCCTTCCCCGCCGGCACGATGCTTCAGATCCTCGACCTCGCGCCGGAGGCGCGCGGCTTCGAGGGCGCGTTCGATGGTGAGCAGCAGGCGGTCGGCCTTGAACGGTTTCTCGATGAAATCGTATGCGCCATTCTTGATCGCGGTGACGGCGGTCTCGATATTGCCGTGGCCGCTGATCATGATGACGGGCACTTCCGAGAATTCGCCCTTCAGGATCTCGAGCAGGCCCATGCCGTCGAGCGTCGAATTGTTGAGCCAGATATCGAGGATAATGAGGTTCGGCCGGCGGCTGCGCAATTGCACCAGGGCCGCATCGCTGTCGCCCGCCTCGCGTGCCTGGAAGCCCTCGTCGCCCAGAATGCCGCTGATCAGAAGGCGAATGTCCGCTTCGTCATCGACGATCAGGATGTCGCGCGCCATACCTCAGTGCCCCATTCCATTCACCGGACGGCTATCTGCTGGCGATCTGCAGGCCGGGTGCCGCAGCGTTGCCCTGCATTTGCGGGGTATCGAGCGGGAAGCTCAAGGTCACCACCGCACCGCCGCCGGGCCGATCAGCCAATGACAAACGACCACCGTGATCCTCCATGATCTTCTTGACGATGGCGAGACCCAGGCCGGTACCCTTGCTGCGTGTCGTCACATAGGGCTCGGTCAGGCGCTCGCGGCCCTCCTTCGGCAGCCCCTTGCCGTTATCGGCCACACTGAGCAGCAACGCATCGCCCTCGCGCCTTATCCATAAATGGATATGCCCCGGCGTCAAGAGGTCTTCCGCCGCACGCGCGCGCCCTTCCTCCAGACGCCCCTCGATGGCATCTGCGGCGTTCTGCAGCAGATTCGTGAGGGCGCGGTTGAACTGGCTCGAGTCGCACTGGATCGTCACCGGGATCTCCGGCAGGTCGAGCGAATAGTCGATCGCTGGATGGGCACTCTGCTGCAGGAAAACCAATTCCTTGGCCAGGGCCACCGGACTTTCCAGGTTGAGTACCGGTGCCGGCATGCGCGCGAAGGCGGAGAATTCATCGACCATGCGGCCGATATCGCCGACCTGGCGGATGATCGTGTCGGTGCAGACCGTGAAGGTGTCGGGGTCGTCCGATATCTGCTTCAGGTATTTGCGCTTCAGCCGCTCGGCGGAAAGCTGAATGGGCGTCAGCGGATTCTTGATCTCGTGCGCGATGCGGCGGGCGATGTCCGACCAGGCCGCCTTGCGCTGGGCCGAGAGCAGCTCGGTCACGTCGTCGAACGTAACGACGAGGCGGATATGGTCGTCCTCGCCACGCTCCGAAACGACACGGACATGGAAGGTACTTGTCGTGCCGCCGCGGCTGAGGGAGATCTGGCCGTCGGCGGTGCCGGAACTGCGCTGCTGAGCGTGGGCCAGCAGATCGGCCATTTCCGGCACCAGGTCGGCAACCGGCTGGCCGATGCCCTGGTCGAGATCCTGGCCCAGCAAGAGGGAGGCCGAACGGTTGGCGAAATCGACGATACCGGTTTCGGTGACGCCGATGACGCCCGCGGAAACGCCGGAGAGAATGAGGCCGGTCAGGCGGCTGCGGTCGTTGAGGTCGCGGTTGGCGGAAATGAGCGCCGCTTGCTGGCTTTGCAGCTGCGAGACCATCACGTTGAAAGTTCGACTGAGCGCCGCCAGCTCATCGCCGCGCGAACCGACCTTGACTCGGGCCGAGAGATCGCCGCCGCCAACCTTCTCCGCGGCGATCGCCAGGCGTGACAGCGGCTTCACCAGCTTGCTGGCGGAAACGATGGCATACCAGACGGCACCGAGCAGCATCAGCAGGGCCAGAACCGCATAGATGACGCCGACGGTAATCTGCAGCGCCGAGCGGTCGCGTTCCAGATAGCGATAGAGCCGGACGGCGTCTTCATTGCCACGCACGGCGCTTAAGACCCGGTCGTCGATGAGGCGGCCGGTATAAAGATAGAGCCCGGCCAGGGGATCGAGCAGGATCAGCGCGCGGACACGGTCGCCGGTCGGCATGAGGAGGATCGCTTTTTCGCCCCGGTCGGCCTTGTCGAAGGCGTCCTCCGGGATGTCCAGGCTGAATTCCATCATCACGCTGAAGCTGGAGCGTGCGACGACCTGCAGGCGGCGATCGATAACGATGCCCTCCGAGAGGCCGCGGAGATTGAGTTGACGATCAAGGATCGCCTGGAACCGGTCCGGATTGCCGATATCGGCAAGGCCACTCAGCTGGATTTCGGCGGCGATGGCCGAGGTATCGTCGCCGATGCGCTGCTGCGATTCGACCAGATAGGATTGCGCGACATTGAGCGAACTTTCGACGGCGTTCTTGATGCGGTCGGAAAACCAGGTGCTGAGGCCGTAATTGAGGAAGGCCACCGAAAATATCGAGACGACGATGGTCGGGATGACGGCGATGAGCGCGAACATCACCACCATGCGGGCATGGAGGCGTGCTCCGGCCAGGCCCTTGCGCTGTCCCATCCAGAGAAGCACGGCGCGCCGCGCGATGATCGTCGCCAGTGCCAAAGCCACAATCAGATCGCCGGTCAGCAGCCAGGTCACCATCCTGACCGGCTCTTCGGTATCCCAGACATCGGTAAGTGCGAAATAGGTCATGAGGCCGAGGACACCGCCGGCCAGCATGAGAAAGATAGCGAAAAGGCGCTCGAAACCCACCTCGACCGCCCACCGCTTCAAGGCGCGGCGGCGCGAGACCCGGCCGGGCCTGGTCGCAGCGCTGGTATCCGGTGCAGTCACGACCTAGCGGCCCCCGCGCGTCGGCTGAAGTTCCAACTCCTTGAGCTTCTTGCGCAGAGTATTGCGGTTGAGCCCGAGAAGGTCGGCAGCGCGAATCTGGTTGCCGCGCGTCGCCTCCATCGAGATGGCGAGCAGCGGCCGTTCGACTTCATGCAGGATGCGGTCATAGAGTCCGCGCGCCGGGAGGGCGCCTTCATGTGCATCGAAATAGGCGCGGAGGTGGCGTTCCACCGATTGACCGAGCGTCTCGTCGCTGGCGCGGGTGCCGACATTGGCAGCCTGTTCCTGCGCCTTCAACTGTTCGCTGACGATACGCGCGTCGATGGCCGGTTCGCTGTAGAGGACCGCAATGCGGCGCATGAGGTTTTCAAGCTCGCGCACATTTCCCGGCCAGCGGTGACGCTTCAGCAGAGTCTGCGCCTCGGGGTCGAGCGCCTTCAGCGGCAAGCCTTCCGCCGCGATCTGTTCAAGGAAATGGCGGGCAAGATCGGGAATATCCTCCACCCGGTCGCGCAAGGGCGGCAAGGTTATCGGCACGACATTGAGACGGTAATAGAGATCTTCGCGGAAGCGGCCCTGCTGGATGAGCTGGCGCAGGTCGCGATGCGTCGCCGCAACGATGCGCACATCGGCGCGGATCGGGGTGCGCCCGCCGACGGGTGTGAATTCGCCCGATTGCAGCACGCGCAGGAGGCGCGTCTGCGCCTCGAGCGGCATGTCGCCGATTTCGTCGAGGAACAAGGTGCCACCGGAGGCCGCCTCGAACTTGCCGATGCCGCGCTGAATGGCACCGGTGAAGGCCCCCTTCTCATGGCCGAAGAGTTCGCTTTCGATGAGTTCGCGCGGGATTGCCGCCATGTTCACGGCAACGAAGGGCCGATCGCGGCGGCGGCCGAAATCATGGAGTGCTCGGGCGACCAGTTCTTTCCCGGTGCCGGATTCGCCGTGGATGAGCGCCGTCATGTCGGTACCGACGAGGCGCGCGACGACGCGGTATATCTCCTGCATCGCCGCCGAACGGCCGATGATCGGCAGCTTATCTTCCTTGACGGCGCTCGGCGCCGGGGTGGCAACGCTGTCATTGCGCGGCCGCGTCAGGGCGCGATCGACCGCCGCGGTCAAAGCGCCAAGATCGAAGGGCTTCGGCAAATATTCGAAAGCGCCCCGCTCCGTCGCCTTGATGGCGGTCAGGATGGTATTCTGCGCGCTCATGACGATGATGGGAATGTCGGGCCGCTCGGCCTTGATGCGCGGGACTAGGTCGAGCCCGTCGCCATCCGGCATCATGACATCGGTAATGATCACATCGCCTTCGCCGCCCTTGACCCATTGCCACAGGGTTGCCGCGTTGGCGGCGGTCTTCACCAGATGGCCGCGTTCGGCGAGCGCCTGGCTCAGCACCATGCGGATGGCACGGTCATCGTCGGCTATGAGGACGGTCTTGCTCATCGGGTCATGCGTCTCCACGGCCATCGGCAATCGGCAGGATCACGGAAAAAGTGGTGCGTCCAGGCTGGCTGTCGCAATCGATGAGCCCGCCATGGTCGGTGACGATCTTGGCGACCAGTGCCAGGCCCAGACCCTTGCCGCCGGCCTTGCCGCTGACGAAGGGTTCGAAAAGCTGCGCCTTCAGGGCTTCGGGCACGCCGGAGCCATTATCCTGCACCGTGATGACGAGACCAAGGCGGCGACGCGAGGCCGCTCCCGGTTCGCTGACCGAAAGACCGGGGCGATAGCGCGTATTCAGCACGATCGCCCCGCCCGACGCCGGCACGGCTTCCGCCGCATTCTTGAAAAGATTGAGAAAGACCTGAATCAGTTGATCGCGATTGCCAAGTACCGGCGGCAAGGAGGGATCGTATTCCTCGCGGAAGGCAACATCGCGGCCGAAGCCGGCCTGCGCGAGGCGGCGCACATGCTCAAGCACTTCGTGAATGTTGACCGGCTGCATTGGCGCGGGACGGGAATCCGTGAAGACCTCCAACCCGTTCACCATGCCGACGATGCGGTCGGTCTCCTCGCAGATCAGCTGCGTCAGCTGGCGGTCGCTGGCGGAAACCTTGGATTCAAGAAGCTGTGCCGCACCCCGGATGCCGGAGAGTGGGTTCTTGACCTCATGCGCCAGCATGGCCGCAATCGCCTTGGCCGAGCGGGCGGCATCGCGGCTGACAGCCTGCTGGGCAAGGCGCCATTCGAGGCCGCGATCCTGCAGCAGCAAGGCCACGTGACCGGCCGGATGGCTGAGCATCGCCACATCGACCGCCGCATGTTCGACGGTGAGACGCGGTCCGGACAGCGACATGTCGGATTCGCCGACCGCACTGGCCCCAGCCCTGGTCGCGTCGATCAGCGCAAAGAGCGGCGAATCCGCCGCGATATGCTCGTTGAGCGGTTTCGAGATGAGTTGCGCGCGACTGAGGCCGAGCAGCACTTCGGCGGCCGCGTTGACGCTGCTGACCCGGTTGCCGGCATCGAGCGCAATGATGGCGAGCGGCAGGGCCTCCAGCAAGGCCAAGGCATCGGGCAGCAGCGGAAGATTGCGGGTTCCCGGCGCCAAGGCCAGCTTCGGGATCGCGACGGCTGGCGAGGCGCGGTTCATGCCGCTTCCTGCTGGTCGAGCTGCGGCTCGTAGAATTCGCGGATCGCGGCCATTGTCAGTTCCGGCGTCTCGAGCGTGTTGATGCGCACGCGGAACTCGGCCGAACCGGTATGGCCCTTGGAATACCAGGCGACGTGCTTGCGTGCGATCTTAAGGCCGGTATCGCGGCCGTAATGCTCGATCATCGCCTCGTAATGCGCCATCAGCAGTTCGTACTGCCGCCACAATGGCGGGTCCTGCAGGCGTTCGCCGGTCTTGAGGAACTTGATCACCTGGTTGGGGAACCAGGGCCGTCCATAGGCGCCGCGCCCGATCATGACACCGTCGGCGCCGCTGAGATCGAGGGCTTCCTTGGCCTTCTCCACGGTCGTGATGTCGCCATTGACGATGACGGGGATCGAGACCGCTTCCTTGACCTTGCGCACGAAGCTCCAATCGGCTTCGCCGGCATACATCTGGCAGCGCGTGCGGCCATGGACGGTGATCATCCTGATGCCGCTGTTCTCGGCGATGCGCGCAAGGTTCGGTGCATTGAGATTGTTCGAATCCCAGCCCATGCGCATCTTCAGCGTCACGGGCAAGGCAACGGCGTTCGCCGTGCTTTCCAGAATCCTGCCGGCATGCACCTCGTCGCGCATCAAGGCCGAACCGGCATGGCCGTTGACGACCTTCTTCACCGGGCAGCCGAAATTGATGTCGATGATGGCCGCGCCCCTGTCCTCGTTGAGCTTGGCGGCTTCGCCCATCACCTTGGGCTCGCAACCCGCCAACTGGACGGACATCGGTGCCTCTTCGGCGCAGTTCGTGACCATCTTCATGGTCTGCCGGGTTTGGCGGATCATCGCCTCGCTGGCGATCATTTCGGAAACGACCAGGCCGGCCCCTTCCTGTTTCACCAGGCGGCGGAACGGCATGTCGGTGACGCCGGACATGGGCGCCAGGATAACGGGATCCTCGATCTTGATCGGACCGATGTGAATGCTCATTTTTCGGGCAACCGAGTTCAATGCCTATTTCTTAGGCGATTTCTACCTTTATCTCTCGCAATTGCAATAGAAAAGGCGCGCTGTCGCTGAAAATCATCCGATCAGCACATCCTTGACGAATTTGACACCCGGATAGCCCAGGGTCAGCAGCAGATAGCCCGCCAGCACCCACCGTGCCGCCCGACGCCCGCGCATGCCGGTGACCTTGTGCGCAATAAGCAGGGCAGCGAGGACGAGGAACGCCAGAATCGATAAAAGCACCTTGTGTGTCACGGCCGGCCAGGCACCCGTTTCCATGAAGGTGTTGGCAAAGCCGCTGGCCAGGGCCGCTGCCATGAAGATCGCAGCCCAGGTCAGCAGCTTGATCTGCAATTCCTCGGCCGTCATCAGCGGTGGCAGGGCAAGTTCCGACCAGCCGGAGTGGCGCTTCTTGAGCGCACGTTCCTGGATAAGGACGGCAAGACCCGCTATGGCCCCCAGAGTCAGCACACCGTAGCTGGCGACAGCCAGGACGACATGGGCCCGGAACCAGCCGGCCGAGGCGATGTAAGGTGCCGGCTCGCTGAAGGACGCAAAGAGCAGCGCCAGCACGGCGACGACCAGCAGGTAGGGCAGCAGCAGCGCGCTCAGCCGGTATGCTTCGGCGTTCACCAGATTGAGTGCCGTGAAGGCGATGAGGGCAACGGCGCAGCTGGCCCATAGATTGGCTGAAAGGCCCGCCTCCCAGCCATTGGCGAGCGACTGCGCAAAAACGCCCGTACTGCCGGCAATCGCCGCCGCGAGAAACAGCCAGAACTGGAAGTTTCGCTGCAGCTTGGCGGTGACGGCGAGGATGGCCAGCGGCAGGAGGGTCAGCAGGCCGGCGATTTGAAGATTCAGTGGGCTCGACATGGCGCGCATTATGGTGAGGCGTCGCCCCCTTGGCAAACCAGATCGGATGCCCTAGAGAGCCATCATGTCACAGGCTCAAAATCCCCAGGAACCAAAGGTCATTGCCCTCATCGTCGCCGCCGGCAGCGGCAGCCGCATGGGTAAGGACATGCCCAAGCAATATCTGCCCTTGGGCGGCAAGACGGTGCTGCGCCATTCCCTGGAAACATTCCGCCGTCATCCGCGCATTGCCGGTGTGCGGGTGGTGATCAACGATGCCTTGCGCGATCTTTACGAGGCGGCGGTGGCCGGCCTCGATCTGCTGGCGCCGGTCGCCGGCGGCAAGCGGCGGCAGGATTCGGTCCGCCTGGGCCTAGAGAGTCTCGCTGGCGAACAGCCCGACCTGGTCCTCATCCACGATGCGGCGCGGCCCTTCATCGATGCCGCGACCATCGACCGGACCATCGATACCTTGGCCCATCACGAAGGCGCGCTGGTCGCGGTGCCGGTGGTGGATACGTTGAAGCGCGGGGCGGAAGCGGATGGCACCGTCTTCAGTGGTGCGACGGTCGACCGGACCGGATTGTGGCGGGCGCAGACGCCGCAGGGGTTCCGCTTCGCGCCCTTGCTGGCCGCGCACCGCCAAGCGGCCGCCGGGCCGGAAATGACCGACGACGCAGCGGTCGCGGAAGCTGCCGGCATGAAGGTGGTCCTGGTTCCGGGCCATGAGGACAATTTCAAGATCACGGCTCCGGCCGATCTCGAACGCGCGGAGCGCATGATGAGCGAGCAGATGGAATACCGCACAGGCAACGGCTTCGATGTGCACCGCCTCATTCCCGGCGATGGCGTCATCATGTGCGGGATCACCATTCCCTATCATCAGAAGCTGGAAGGGCATTCCGACGCCGACGTCGGCATGCATGCGCTGACCGACGCCATCCTGGGCGCCATCGGTGCCGGCGATATCGGCCAGCATTTCCCGCCCTCCGACCCGCAATGGCGCGGTGCCGCCTCGTGGAAGTTCCTGGCACATGCAGCCAAGCTGGTGACCGACAAAGGCGGTCGCATCGCTCATTGCGATGTCACGCTCATTTGCGAGAGGCCCAAGGTGGGACCGCACCGAGCTGCAATGCAGGCCAGACTCGCCGAAATCCTGGGGCTTGCCCCGGACCGCGTCAGCGTCAAGGCGACGACCACGGAACAGCTTGGCTTCACCGGCCGCGGCGAAGGTATCGCCGCGCAGGCCACGGCCACCGTGGCCCTTCCCCTGACCGCCTGAGGAACTGCGATGGCTGAGGAACTGCGATGGACGTAGCCGGCCTTCTCGACCTCTACCGGCGGAACGGACTCAGAATCGCTACTGCCGAAAGCTGCACCGGCGGCTTGGTGGCGGCGAGCCTTACCGCGATCGCCGGTTCGTCGGATGTGTTCGAACGCGGCTGGATCACCTACTCCAACCAGGCCAAGAGCGAAAGCCTGGGCGTGCCGCCGGAACTGATCGCCGACAAGGGCGCGGTCAGCCTGGAAGTGGCCGAGGCGATGGCCAAGGGCGCCCTGCGCCGCTCGCAGGCTGATGTAGCCGTCTCGATCACCGGCATCGCTGGGCCGGGTGGCGGTTCCGAGGAGAAGCCGGTCGGGTTGGTCTTTATCGGCCTGGCGCGCAAGGACGGCTGGTCGCAGGTCGAACGCTGCGTCTTTCCCGGCAACCGCGACGCCGTGCGGGCACATTCGGTGGCTCGCGCGCTGGCGCATCTCGCCACGGCCTTGACGGCCCGCTGAACTCCGTGATTCCGTGACACGGCTCCTCGGCATCGATTTCAGCGGCGCGCAGGATGCCGGCCGCAAGATCTGGGTCGCCGAAGCGCGGAGCTGCGATGGGCCCCTGGAGATCGGGAGTTGCCGGCCGGCGGAGGATCTTCCCGGCGGCGGCAAGCGGCCGGATTTTGCCATTGCCGCCCTCGCCCGCTTCATCACGGCCGAGCCGGACACGATCGCCGGATGCGATTTTCCATTCAGCCTGCCGCTGGAATTGGTGCGAGCCGGGACATGGCGCGAATTCGCGCTCGGTTTCCGGCGGCGCTTTGCCGATCCGCAGAATTTCCACGATCTTTGTCATCGCGACACCGGCGGCATCGAGGTGAAGCGCCGCACCGACCGCGAAGACCGGACGCCGTTCAACTCCTTTAATCTGCGCCTCTACCGTCAGACCTGGTGGGGCATCGGGCACTTGCTGGCGCCATTGGTGGCAAGCGATGCGGCGCGGATATGGCCGCAGATGCAGCGCCATCCGAAGAAGCCGCTGATCGTCGAGGTCTGCGCCGCCTGCTCGCTCATCCGGCTCGACGTCTATCCGTCCTACAAGGGCAAGTCGCCGGCGCATCGCCAAGCGCGGCAGCGCATTCTGGAGCATCTCGTCGCGCGCGGATTCCTGGCGCCGCCGCGGCGGTGCTTGCGCGCGCTGCTGCTCGACAATCGGGGCGGCGATGCGCTCGACGCGGTGATCGGCGCCATTGCCGTCAACCGCTGCCGGATCGGCCATAAGCGCGACCGCATCGACCGACTGGAAGGCCGTGTCTATTACGATCTGGATTGAGTGTCGTTGGCCCGCGCCGCGGCGATCGTTCTCCCCATGTGCGCGTTATGATCGCAGTCCTTTCACCTGGGAAGGCAAGCTGCAAACGAAATATTCTGACCTCACCTTCCTCTCGACCCTGCCGCCCAAACGGGCCTAGGATCGCTGGCCGCATCGTGCGGCCAGAAGCGTGATCAACACGCAGCAGATCTGGGAGGATCAGGCATGGCTCTTTCAATCCATCCGGCTGTCGACAAGGGATTCAAGCCCGCCAGGCCGGGCTTCGCCGGCGGTACGCTGCACTGCAAATGCGCCAAGGACCCGGTCGAAGTGACGGTCGGCAGCCAGTCGGCGTACAATCATGTTTGCGGCTGCACCAGATGCTGGAAGCCCGCGGGCGCCCTTTTCAGTCAGATCGCTGTGGTGCCGCGCGACAAGCTTGCCGTCACCAAGCATGCCGAGAAACTGAAGATCGTCGATACCAATGCGCCGCTGCAGCGCCATGCCTGTACCGGCTGCGGCACGCACATGTACGCCCGCATTGAGAACGAAGGCCATCCGCTCCATGGCTTCGACTTCATCCACACCGAACTGTCAAACGAGGAAGGCTGGGCGCCGCCGGAATTCGCCGCCTTCGTGTCCTCGATCATCGAAAGCGGAGCAGACCCCGCAAATATGGAGGCGGTCCGCGCGAGGTTGCGCGAGCTCAAGCTGGAGCCCTATGATTGCCTGTCGCCGTCGATCATGGATCTCATCGCCACGCATACGGCAAAGGCCAAGGGCGTGCTGAAATAGGGCGGTCGCGTAACGACGGGGGAAAAGATGCAGCTGGCTGTATCGCCGTCTTGCCGTCACCTGCGCGTGCTGCTTTGCGGTGTCCTTCTCTGTTTGACCGCCGCATGCACGGCCGTTCCGCGGCAGGCCGAGCCGCCGGGAAGTGCCGGCAAGGCGTCGATCAGCGGATTCAAGGACATCCGCTACCTGGTCTTCACCCACCCTGAAAGCGTGCGGACCATGTTGCGGCAGGCGTTCGTGGAAGAGACGCCGGACTGCTACGAGGTGCTGACCGACGGCACGCGCGTCTACAATTATCTGGCTGTCTCCGGCGGTGGTTCCGACGGCGCTTTCGGCGCGGGCCTGCTCAACGGCTGGACTGCGGCCGGCGGCAGGCCGCATTTCAAGGTCGTCACCGGCGTGAGCACCGGCGCGCTTATTGCCCCCTTCGCCTTCCTGGGGCCGCAATATGACGGCACGCTGAAGAAGGCCTACACGACGGTAGATCAGAGTCGCGTCTTCATCGTGCACTCTCTGCTCTCGATCCTGTGGCAGGAATCGCTCACCGACACGGCACCGCTGCGGGAGATGGTCGCCTCGTTTATCGACGACAAGGTGCTGGCCGACATCGCTGTCGAACATGCCAAGGGCCGCCGCCTGCTCGTCGCGTCGACCAATCTCGATGCCGAGGAACCGGTCATCTGGGATCTCGGCGCCATCGCCAGCAGCAAGTCCAAGGACAAGCTGAAGCTTTTCCGGTCGATCCTGGTCGCGTCGGCTGCGATCCCGGCGGTCTTTCCGCCGGTCTTGTTCGAGGTCGAGGTGGACGGCAGGAAGTATGACGAGATGCATGTCGATGGCGGCGTGTTCTTCCAGTCCTTCTCCATCGGTTCCATCATCGACCTGCCGACGACGATCAAGGCGGCGCATCCGGACTATTCCGGCAAGTTCGTGCAGCGACTCTATGTCATCCGCAACGGCCGCATCACGCCGGCCCCGAAGGAAGTCGAACGCGGTCTTTCCAGTATCGCGGTGCGTGCCATCGGTTCGATGTTCAAGGTCTCCGGTATCAACGATCTGTGGCGACTCTACCTCTCCACTATCCATGACGAGATCGAATTCCGCTATATCGCCATACCGATCGAATATAAGGGAACGACGGAACAGCAGTTCAACGAAGCCGAGATGATCAGCCAGTTCAGTTACGGAGAGAAGATGGCCATCCAGGGCATTCCATGGATGACGACACCACCAGGCTATGCGATCAAGTAGACGGCGGCACCCGCATTGGACGGTCTGCGCGGCGCTCTATTATATCCTATATCCGGCGCCGTCTCCTGCGCAGGGCTTCTTGCTAATCGAGAGCGCTGATGAAATCCGGGATCTCGATCGTCAATCCGTCATAGGCGGGTTCGACACCCGCCGGGCAGCGCGCCTTGATGACGTCGTAATCGACCATGTGATTCATATGCGTCAGCACGGTGTGCTTGGGTTTGAGCAATTCGACCCAGGTCATGGCTTTGTCGAAATTGGCATGTGTCATATGCGGCTCAAAGCGCAGGCAATCGACGACGAAGAGGTCGAGCCCTTCGAGCCTGTCGAGGCTTTCGTCCGGCATTTCGACGCAGTCGGTCGAATAGGCCATGTTACCGATGCGATAGCCGGTCGACTTGGTTCCGAAACCGTGGTCCTGGACATAGGGAACGATGTCGATACCGCCGATGGCGAACGGTTGATCGCCGATCAGGTGCGATTGGATGAACGGCTTGTAAAGATGGCCGGATCCCTTGCTGTTCTGTGCAAAAGCGTATTCGAACCGGTGCCGTAGCGTCGCCAGGGTCTCGGCCGTGCCATAGACCGGCACCCGGTTGTCGATCGATTTGTCCTTGCTGCGCACGAAGCGCAGATCGTCGATGCCCTGGGTGTGGTCGGCATGGTCATGGGTATAGAGGACGGCATCGAGGTGATGAACGCCTGCATCCAGAACCTGTTCGCGGAAATCGGGACTGGTGTCGCAGATGATATTGATGTGCTTCTGCCGCACCAGGATGGAAACGCGCCGCCGCCGGTTCTTCGGATTTTCGGGATTGCATTCGCCCCAGCCGGGACCGATCAGCGGCACGCCGCCGGAACCGCCGCAGCCGAGAATGGTGACCTTCATGCCACCGCCTTGGTGAACAGGCGGTCGAAATTGGCGGTCGTCTGCCGCGCCAGATCGGCGACCGGGAGGCCGAGAAAATCCGCCACGAAGCTCGCCGTATGCTTCACGAAGGCCGGCTCGTTGCGCTTGCCGCGCATTGGGATGGGAGCGAGATAAGGCGAATCTGTTTCGACCAGCAGCCGGTCGTGCGGGATGGTTTTCGCGATATCTCTCAGGGCCGCCGCGTTCTTGAAGGTGACGATCCCAGAGAGCGAAATATAGAAACCCATCTCAAGCGCCGCGTCGGCCAGATATTGCGTCGAGGTGAAGCAATGTATGACGCCGGTAAGGCCGCCTTTCCTCGCACCTTCCTGCAGCAGCCGCACGGTATCTTCATCCGCATCGCGGCTGTGAACGACGATGGGCAGCCCGCTTTCGCGCGACGCCTCGATGTGCGTCGCGAAGACCTGCTGTTGCCGCTCGCGCGGGCTCTTGTCGTAGAAATAGTCGAGTCCGGCTTCACCAATTCCCACGACCTTGGGGTGCTTGGCCAGCGCAACCAGCCGCGCTGCGTCGACGTCGGGCTCGTACTCGGCCTCATGCGGATGAATGCCGACCGTGCAGCGTATGTTGTCATGGGCAGCAGCGATGGCAAGCACCTGATCGAACTTGGTTACCCGCGTGCAGATGGTCAGCATGCGTTCAACGCCATTCTCCCTGGCGCGCGTCAGAACCGCATCGAAATCCGCCCCGAAATCCTCGAAATCGAGATGGCAATGACTGTCGACGAGAGAAACCATGATCAACCCTTGGCTTCCTCGGGCTCGACATAGCGCGGGAAGATCGCCACCGGTGCCGGCAGCGAGGTGCCGCCCCTGATGCGCGCCTTGCCGCCGATCTGGGTGAAATCGCGCGCATCGGCCGGAATGCCGAGAATATCGAGCAGCCTGGCGGTCGCCTCCGGCATCACCGGCTGCGTGAGGATCGCCACCTGGCGCAGGACCTCGGCCGTCACCCACAGCACGGTGCCGAAGCGTTCCGGGTTGGTCTTCCGGAGCGCCCAGGGTTCGTTTCCGGCGAAATACCGGTTGGCTTCCGCAACCACCGCCCAGGTCGCCGTGAGAATCTGGTGGAGTGCAAAATCGCCCATGCTCTCCCGTGCCTTGTCGAGGAGCGCATCGGCCTGCTCCAGCATGGCGGCGTCTTCCTCGGTGAGCGCCGCCGGCTCCGGCAGCCTGCCGTCGAGATTCTTGGCGATCATCGAGAGAGAGCGCTGCGCCAGATTGCCCAGATCGTTGGCGAGATCGGCGTTCATGCGCTGCACGATCGCTTCGGGGCTGTAGCTGCCGTCCTGGCCGAAGGGCACCTCGCGCAGGAAGAAATAGCGCATGGCGTCGACGCCATAGACCTTGGCGAGGTTGAAGGGGTCGATGACATTGCCGACCGATTTCGACATCTTCTCGCCCTTGTTGAACAGGAAGCCGTGGCAGAAGACGCGCTTGGGCAGCGGCAGGCCCGCCGACATCAGGAAGGCAGGCCAATAGACCGTATGGAAACGCACGATATCCTTACCGATGATGTGCACATCCGCCGGCCAATAGACCGCACGCGGATGACTGGCGTCGGGCCAGCCGGTCGCCGAGACATAATTGGTGAGCGCATCGACCCAGACATACATGATGTGTTTCGGATTGCCGGGGACCGGGATGCCCCAATCGAAGGTGGTGCGGCTGATGGAGAGATCCTTCAGGCCGCCCTTTACGAAGCTCATCACTTCGTTGCGGCGCGCGTCCGGGCCGATGAAATCGGGCACACTCTCATAGAGTTCGATGAGCTTGTCCTGGAACTTGGAGAGGCGGAAGAAATAGCTTTCCTCCTCCACCCATTCCACCGGCGTGCCCGTGGGCGCCAGGCGCTTGCCGTCCGCGTTCTGCGAGAGCTCGCTTTCGTCGTAATAGGCTTCGTCGCGGACCGAATACCAGCCGGCATATTTGTCGAGATAGATATCGCCGGCCGCTTCCATCTTTTCCCACAGGGCGGCGCAGGTCCGATAGTGCCGCGCTTCGGAGGTGCGGATGTAATCGTCATTCGATGAATTGAGCGCCGGGCCCATCTCGCGGAAGCGTGCCGTGTTACGGTCGGCCAGTTCCTTCGGCGTCACCCCTTCCCGCTCGGCGGTCTGCTGCATCTTCTGCCCATGCTCGTCGGAGCCGGTCAGGAAGAAGACGTCGCGCCCGTCCAGGCGCATGAAGCGGGCGATCGCATCGGTCGCGATCAGCTCATAGCCATGGCCGATATGCGGGGCGCCATTGGGATAGGCAATGGCCGTGGTGATGTAGAATTTCTCTTTCGACATACTTCTATTTCCAAATGGCCGACGAAAACACTCTTCCCGTCATCCCCCGTGAAGGCGGGGGCCCACGAGTTAATTTTGACCAATTGCAGGCAAACTCGTGGATCGCCGGCCTGTGCTGACCATGACGGCGAGGGTACTTACCCTCGCGTCGAAGCGAGTACCAGCCAGGCGGTCGCCCATGCCTGCTTGCGGTCGAGATTGGCGCTGGCGACCCTGGCAAACAATCGGCTGACCTTTTCCCATGATTGCAGCCAGTGATCAAGGCTGGCAGCCCCTTTCAGGCGCTCCATCAGACCGGATTCCCCCGGAAAAACCTCAGCCATTTGGGGATCTTGTACGGCGGACCAGCGAATGAAGCGGGTCAGCCACCAATCCAGCAAGGTAACGGCGATCTCGAACTGCCCTTCACCTGCCTTACCCGTCAGCCTGTCGCCCAGCTTATGGAGGATATTGGTATCGTAATTCGGCCAGGATGAAAGAAGCTGGGCCATGGACTGGAACAGGTCCAGGCCGGCATTGTCGCTGCCGAACTCCAGGGCCCGGCCGAGAGAGCCCTCGGCCAGCGCCGTGCACAGGGCAAGTTCCGCGCTGCCCAGGTCGACACCGTGACGCTTCAGTTCCGAGACGATGACGGATTGCGGCAGCGGCTCCAGCGCCAGCTTGCGGCAGCGGGATCGGATGGTGGGCAGCAGGCGGCCGGGAGCATGCGAAATCAGCAGGATCACCGTGCGCGGTCGCGGTTCCTCCAGGATCTTCAGCAGCGCGTTGGCGGCATTGCGGTTGAGTTCGTCGGCCGAATCCACCACCAGCACGCGCCAGTCGGATTCACCCGGCGTCATATGCAGGAATTCGATCGCGCCGCGCACCTCGTCGATGGTTATCTCGGCGCGGAGCTTGCCTGTCTTCTCATTGGGGCTCCGGCGCAACACGCGCAGGTCCGAATGCGACAGCTCGCGCACGCGGCTGAAAATCGGATGATCGGGCGGAATATCCAGGCCGGTCGGTTCCGGAACCGGAACTGTTGCCGGTTCCTCGCCGAACAGCCCCATGCCGGCAGGCTCTGCCGGCGCCGGCGCCGCAAGGCCGTGGCTCAGCAGGAAACGCGCCATCCGGAAGGCAAGCGTGGCCTTGCCGATGCCGCGCGGCCCCGTGATCAGCCAGGCATGCGGCATGCGTCCGGAAGCGTAGGCGCGCAGGAAAGACGCCTCCGCCTCCTGGTGTCCCAGGAGATGTGCGGTCGCCTCAGGCGGTGGAAAACGCGCTTCGTCGGTCATGCGCTAGAGGCTGACGCCGAAACGCGCGGCAATCAAGCCGGCGATATCGGCAGCGACCGTTTCCCGATCGCGCGCGGCATCGACGACGCGGCAGCGCGCCGGATCGGCGGCGGCCAGGTGGCGGAAACCCTCGGCCAGGCGCCGATGGAAATCCACGCCCATGCGCTCGTAACGCTGTTCGGTTTCAGCACGGGCCAGGCCTTTTTCGACCGGCAGATCCATCATGATGGTAAGGCCCGGCTCGGTCGCCCCGACAATGTGCCGGCGCAGCGCCCACAGCCAGTCGAGATCGAGACCCTGGCCATAGCCCTGATAGGCCAGCGTGCTGTCGGCGAAACGGTCGCAGAGCACCCATCTGCCGGCAGCAAGGGCCGGGCGGATGACATGGACAAGGTGTTCGGCGCGGGCTGCGAAATGCAGCAAGGCTTCAGTCTCCGCCTGCCAGCGCCCCGCCCCGCCTTCGACCAGCAGGGCGCGGATTTCCTCCGCTCCCTTGGTGCCGCCGGGTTCTCGCGTCACCTCGACCGCATGGCCGGCCCGGACCAGCGTCTCGGCCAGGAGGCGGATCTGGGTCGATTTGCCGGCTCCCTCGCCCCCCTCGAACGTGACGAAGCGCAAGAGGCCCGGGATGGTGACCGGGGCCATCTTACGGTCAGTTCGCGCCGAAGACGAAATGCTGCAGCGCCGCCGCGATACGCCCGCCGAAGCTCAGATCGGCCACGTCCTTGGCCGCTACCAGCTTTGCCTTGGCCTGCGGCATGCCGGGAATGTCGATCACGAGTTCGCCGATTTCCTGGCCCTTCTGGATCGGCGCCTGGACCGGGCCCTGATAGACCGCTCTGGCGACGACCTTGTCGCGCTCGGAGCGCGGCAGGGTGACGAGCAGGTCCGATTCCACCGTGAGCGGCACCGTCTTCTCGGCGCCCATCCAGACTTCTGCTTCGCCCAGCACGGTGCCCGGCGTGGCGATCGTATAGTTGCCGTACTCCCGATAGGCCCAGTCGAGCAGGCCGCCAGCCTCATCGGCACGCTCCTGCATGCCCGTGAGACCGTGAACGACCATGATGATGCGCCGCCCGTCGCGGATGGCCGAGGCGGTCAGGCCAAATCCGGCCTCTTCCGTGTGTCCCGTCTTCAATCCGTCGACGCCAGATCCCTTGCGGTAGAGCAGCGGATTGCGATTGCCCTGCTTGATACCGTGCCAGGTGAATTCATGTTCCGAGAAATACCGGTAGTAATCGGGGAAGTCGTCGATGATGCGCCGCGCGAGCGTGGCAAGGTCCTTGGCAGTCATCAGGTGATTTGGATCGGGCAGGCCCGAAGCATTGACGAAGTTGCTGTCGGTGAGACCTATTTCCTTGGCTTTCTTGTTCATGCGGTCGGCAAAGGCTTCTTCCGAACCGGCAAGGCCTTCGGCCACGACGACGCAGGCATCGTTGCCCGACTGGATGATGATGCCGCGAATGAGATCCTCGACGGCGATCGCGGAATTGATCTCGACGAACATCTTCGAGCCCTGGGTGGACCAGGCCTTCTCGCTCACATGAAATGTGTCTGTCAGCTTGACGTCGCCGCGCTTCAAGGCGTCGAACAGCATATAGATGGTCATCAGCTTGCTCATCGATGCCGGATGGATGCGTTCCGTGGCAAGCTTGTCGAACAGGATGGCGCCCGTCTGATAGTCGACGATATAGGCATGCTGCGCATTGGTGACGAGCGGTTCGGCCAGCGCCCGCTGTGTCGCGGCGCTCAGAACGAGGCCGGTGCCAAGAACGCAAGCCAACAGAAACTTCAACATATTCCCGACCTCAGAAACTCTCTAGGACTCGCCCCAACAGGGCATATCAGCGCGGCAAATTGACCCCCGGACCCAGTAACGTCAAGCGCCATCCGGCCCCGGTTCGGACCCTGGGCCGAAAACCCCTCAGTTGACGGCGATGCGGGCATCCGGATGACCGGTATCGATCAATTTCTGCAGCAGCTGGTCCGCCTCGTCGACCGACGCGATCGGCCCCAGCTGGACGCGGTAGAAGCGCTGCTGGTTGAGCATGAACTGAGTAATGCGGGTCGGATGACCCAGGCCGGTGAGCTTCATCTGCAGCTGCTGCGCATTGGCCTGCCGAAGGAAAGCGCCGGCCTGAATGAAGATGTTGCTGGCCTTCACCGGCACCACCGAGACCTGGCCGGTCGGCTGCGGGATCTTGACGCTGCCGACGGCGGATTGCTTGGTGGGTTGAGCCTGGACCGTCGGTGCCGGAGCGGTGGCGCTGCCCGCGGGGGGCAGGGCCTGGGCGGTCACTGTGCCGGCCGGTGCCGCCGCCGGCGACGGGCTGAAGACATCGCCGCCCTGGGACGAGGCTTTCGCCGCCAGCAGCATGCTTTCTTCCTTCATCACCTGGACGCGGACCTTGGCGGTGCCGTTCTGCTCGAAACCAAGGAGCTGTGCGCCACGGCGCGACATGTCGATGACGCGGTTGTTGACGAAGGGACCGCGATCGTTGATGCGCACCACGATCGAGCGGCCATTCTCCAGATTGGTGACGCGCACCAGGGACGGCATCGGCAGCGTCTTGTGCGCCGCCGTCAGGTCGTTCTCGTCATAGGTCTCGCCGTTGGCTGTCGCCTTGCTGTGGAAGCCCGGCCCGTACCAGGATGCGATCCCGGTCTCGTCATAACTGTAATCCGCCTGTGGGTAATACCAGACACCCTTCACCTGATAGGGCTTGCCCACCTTATAGGGTCCGGTGACGCCCTGATCCTGGCGGGTGACAACCTTGGTCGTCTCGACGGCCAGGTTGGTCTCGGCGCAGCCAGCAGCCAGCGTCAGCAGGCCGAGGGTGGCAAGGAGACGAGAAAAGTGACGAAACCCCTGCATCTGGACCGCCCGGACCCCTGAATCATCAAGATATAGTGGAAATTTGCGGTCCATAAATTATCCGCCCGGACTGGTTTAGGCAAGAACGGAAAGGGATTCTGTCCGGATTGCGGAACCCTGTCGAAAAAAAGACCGCCGCGGCGGGCCACGGCGGTCGACTCGAGTGACAGGTCCTGCGTGAGCGGCGGTATTGCGGCCTAGATCTCCTTCTTCTGCATCTGGTCGGCGATGAACTCCGCCTGCCGGATGGCCAGGGCCACGATCGTGAGAGTCGGGTTTTCCGCGCCGCCCGTCGTGAACTGGCTGCCGTCCGAGATGAACAGGTTCTTGATGTCGTGGGTCTGCCCGTGCTTGTTCACGACACCGTCCTTGGCCTCGGCGCTCATCCGGTTGGTGCCGAGATTGTGCGTCGACGGGTATGGTGGCGTGTGGATGGTCCGCTTGGCACCGACCGCGTCATAGAGCGCACTGCCCCGCCCGAAGGCATGTTCGCGCATGGCGATGTCGTTGGCGTGATCGTCGAAATGCACGTTGGGAATGGGCAGCCCATGGCCATCCTTCTCGCTCCCATGGAGCGTGATGCGGTTGGTCTCCTGCGGCATGTCCTCGCCGACCAGCCACATGCCGGCCATATGGTCGTAACCTTCCATCGCACTGGCGAAGCTCTTGCCCCAGCCGCCGGGATCTAGGAAGGCGGCCATGAACGGAATGCCCAGCGACAATGTTTCCATCTCATAGCCACCGACGAAGCCGCGGCTGGTGTCGAGCCGCGATTCATCGCGCACGATGCCGGCCATGGTGGTGCCGCGATACATATGCACGGGCTTATCGAAGATGGCATAGACCGAGCCGGTCATGTGCCGCATGTAGTTCTTGCCGACCTGGCCCGATGAATTGGCAAGACCGTCCGGGAACATCGCCGAGGCTGAATTGAGTAATAGGCGCGGGCTCTCGATCGAATTGCCGGCGACGCAGACGATACGCGCTTTCTGCACCTGCTGCTTGCCGTCCTTGTCGGCATAGAGCACGCCGGTCACCAGACCCCTGTCGTTATGCTCGATCTGCAACACCTGCGCATTCGGCCGCACTTCCAGGTGCCCGGTCTCCTCGCCCTTCGGGATCTCGGTATAGAGCGTCGACCATTTGGCACCCGATTTGCAGCCCTGGAAGCAGAAGCCGATCTGCTGGCACGAGCCGCGATTGTCGCGCGGCTCGGAATTGATCGCCATGTTGCCGGTATGGAACTCCTTGTAGCCGAGCTTCTTGGCACCGGCAGCGAGCACTTTGTAATTGTTGTTGCCAGGCAGGCGCGGAATGCCGTGCGTGCCGGTCACACCCATCTTGTCCTCGGCCCGGTCGTAATAGGGCTCCATCTCCTGGAGCGTGATCGGCCAGTCGAGGAGATTGGCGCCGGCGATGTTGCCATAGGTCTCCTTGGTCTTGAACTCATGCTCCTGGAAGCGCAGAGAAGCGCCCGCCCAATGCACGGTCGAGCCGCCGACCGCCTTCACGATCCAGGCCGGCAACCCGGCGAAATCCTTGGCGACGCGCCAGCTGCCCGACGTGGTGCGCTTGTCCAGCCACGAGATCTGGCCGAAACTGCCCCATTCGTCATTGACGAAATCCTCGATCTCGTGCCGGCCGCCGGCCTCGAGCACGACGACATTGATACCCTTCTGCGCCAGCTCATTGGCGACGGTGCCGCCACCGGCGCCCGAGCCCACCACGACGACGACGCTGGAATCATTGAGTTCGAACTTAGCTGCCATGATTCAGTCCCTCCCCTTCAGACCTGGTCCGGCCAGGTGATTTCGTCGAAGCCGCGATGGAGATAGCCACCGAGTTCGGCCGAAGGACCCTCATAGCCATAGATTTTCCAGACATCTGGATTGTTGTAGATGCCGGTGACGCATTCGCCGCGCACGGTCTGGAAGAAGGCGGTCGCATCGATCTTCTTCAGCGCCTCTTCGCGCTGATCGGCGTCGAGATCGCTCCATTTGGCGGCCTGAAGTTCGGCAACGCCCTTCTGCAGCGTCTCCTTCAGCGCCGGATCCTTGGCAGCCTTTTCATCGAGGCTGGCCACGACCTTGCCATAGATGGCGTCATCGAGCTTTTCATGCGGGTAGAGCGCCCGGGCCATCTCGACCAGTGTCGCCGCCTCGGCGGCGCTCACCGCCTGCGGCGTCAGCGCCCAGGCACCGTTGGGGCCGATCAGCATGCCGCCGGTAACGGTCAGCAGCGTGGAGCCGGCGATGATGGCGGACGTGCCGGCCAGGAAATGCCGGCGGTTCAGTTTGGCTTGCCTCATTTATTCCCTCCCAGGATTGAAGCCGCTTTTCGCGGTCATTCGGAATTCGGCGTGGCTATGTCTGATGGTTGGATATCTTGTCAGCGATAGCGTCCATGGCGCTGCAGCACCTCGATCTTGTAGCCGTCTGGATCGAGTACGAAGAAGAAGCGCGCCATCAGCGCGCCGTCGCGGTGAAATTCCTTGATCGGCAGCGGGCCGAGGCCCGCATCGCCGAAACGCCGATGTTCGGTATCGAGATTGTCGACGGCGACCGCGACATGGCCGTATCCGTCGCCATGCGTGTAGGCTTCCGCGCGGCCCTTGTTCCAGGTCAGCTCGATCTCGAAATCGTTCTCCGGATTGCGCAGATAGACCAGCGAGAAATCGTCGAAATCGTAGCGGTCGGCGGGCTTCAGCGCGAAGGCGCGGTCGTAGAAATCCAGCGACGCGTCAAGATCGCGCACGCGGATCATCGCATGGATTGCTTTGGCCATCGAGCTCCTCGATCCATTGGGCGATCGGGAGTCTAGGTCCGGCGGCGCGGCCGATGGTGTTAACCGATTACTACGCCGCGTTTTTTGCGCAGCAAAAAGGCGTTACGCTGCGTCAGGAGGCGACGGCGCCGAGTTCCTCCACGGCACCCGCCGGCTGCCCGGTGCCGCGGCCGCCGGTCAGCTCGTGCTTGGCCTGCGCCACCGGCTGCAGGCCCTGCTGGCGTTCGATATGGACGGCACAGGTGACCCGCAGCAGCGAGGTGAAATTGCCGACTTCGCCCCGGCGCTCCAGCACCTCGCCGTAAAGCGTGCTGATGAAGCGTGGCGTCGTCATGCCTTCATGCTCGGCAATCTGGTCGAGGATCGACCAGAACAGCGCCTCCAGCCGGATGCTGGTGCTGAACCCATCGAGGCGCACCGACCGCGTGACCGTCCGATAGACATCCGGATCCGTGCTGGCGAAAACCTGGCACATGTTCGTCCTCCCGTTCGAGCCGGCCCATTCCGGGCGTTTGGCAGGGCGCCCGTTGGATCGGGTGCATTGCCGCCCGCTTCAGCGGCAGTCAAGGCGCCGCCGGGGGCTTAGCCCCCACTCTAACTACCTCGCGCGGCAGCGCAATCGCTTCCTTATCCACCGCCCTTGATTTGCGGCGGCAGGACCGCTAAGCACCTCCCGGCGAGGCGCAAGGCCGCGTGCGGATGCGGTCTTGCGGCTCCGTGGAAGGGTGGCCGAGTGGTTTAAGGCTCCAGTCTTGAAAACTGGCGTGGGTGTAAGCTCACCGTGGGTTCGAATCCCACCCCTTCCGCCATACTCTCATTGTCCAGCCCGGAGACATGAGCTTGAACGACGGAATTTGGCGGCCAGTCGCTTGAGACCTCTGTCATCATGCCTGGCGGAAACTCGGCATCACGGTCCACCGCCCAGTGAACTGCAGTTCGGATACGCGTCAACGCCTCGTGGGCCGAGCGCTGCATGCTGTCCAGTAGTTGAAAATCGTGCGGCATGTTGGGCCAGACATCGAGCAGGACTCTTGCACCATTCTGCGCCTGATTTCTCGCGAATTCCCTGACCATGTCGCACAGGATTTCCCGTCCGCCCGCCTGCAAATAGAGCGGCGCAAGGCCATTGAAATTGTACGATATGGGAGAAAGCGCATCGCGTCCGTAGCGCGTCCCAGGATCGAGCCACTCGCCAAAGCGCAGCGCCATCCAACCTTGCACCATGTCGTATCTGTCATTGCCGTGCAGGCTGGCGCCTCTGTCGCCTATGTCGGTCCACGGGCACAATCCGATGCCAAGGGCTGGCTGCGATTGCCCCGCTTCTCTCAAGCTCAGCAGCAATGACAGCATCATATGCCCGCCCGCACTGTCACCGATGACGACGATGCGTTCGGGGACTTCTTTTGCGGCGATGAAAGACCATGCGGCCATCGCGTCCTCCGCCTGCGCCGGATGCGGGTGTTCGGGAGTGAAGCGGTAGTCGGGCACAAAGACCGGCGCAGCGATATGATGTGCAAGCATGGCAGCGAATCGGCGGCTCATCGCGCCGTGAAACGAATACCCGCCGCCGTGCAGATAGAGGATCGTAGCGGTGCTGGCGCGACGATGGGGGACATACCATGCGCCTTTCGGCGTCGTTTCACTGTGGCAATCGACGGCATAGATGTCGGGAGTTTCAGTCTGCAAGCTGTCAAGGATTAACCGCCCGGTCCCAATGTCGCTCGCGGTCAGCGCACGGGTGAATTGCCGCCGCCAGAACCGAACCCCGATTTCCAGATTGGCGTCCCATGTCGGTTCCATACGTCGACCAAAGAGCCGACGGGCGTATGTGGACAGGGCGATCCGGTACAAGGCCAGAAAGCTAGAAATGCGAAGGGGCACTGGCCCCTCGAATTTGATACCAGGCATTCGCTACCCCTTGCGATTTCTTGCAATTGCGGTTTGGCCTTTCCGCTGCTGCCGGGATAGAATAATCGCGACAGTTCCATGAGGTTTCCTTGTCAAAGTCGTCTTTTCTGCTCTTGCCGCGGCGGTCACTGACTCGTTGCGTGTTTGCGGCGATTGTCCGCGATACGCGCGGATGCGCGCTAAGTGATGCTGAGCGCTTCAATCACTTTCCGGCTTCGCCGCTGGTTGCAGTGACTTACGTGATCGAGGGCGAAACGCGGCTGGTTCCTGCCGGCGGCGGGTTGGTGGAAGCCAAACTGATGCCGGCCCTTGCTCCCGTAACGGTTGCTGGCCCCTACAGCGCGCCGCTAACAAGCTGGAATCCCGGTGCAGTATTCGCAATCTCCATCGGCTTTTTCCCAGACGCCTGGTCAAGGCTCACCGGCACTACCGCTCTGGCGATTGCCAATAAAACGGTCTCGAACGTGCCTAAACCGCTGGCCGGTATGCCAACACCGCGCGCTGGCGACCGGGACATTGCAGCCTTCTGGGAGGGGTTCTGCGATGCCCTTGAGCCGGATTGGCAAATGGCCCGGCGCGGCAGCGGTATGCGAGACTCGCGAGGCGCAAACAACATCGCAGACTGGGCAAATTCACTCATTGCTCGCGCCGCGATCTCAGGTGCGGGCCTCAGTCTGCGCGCAGCCCAACGTCGGCTGAGACGCTGGGCTGGTCAAAGCAAGCAGTCTCTGGCGTTCTATGCGAACGTCGAAAACTTGCATCGACTGGCCGTCCAGAATGAACCTGGGCAACTTGCCGGGATTGCCCATGATGCCGGCTTCTCCGACCAATCGCACATGGGGCGGACAGTGCGCCGTGCGACAGGATTTTCCCCTGCTCTCCTGAACCGGAAGATCGCAACGGACGAATCTTTCTGGTGCTATCGCCTGATGGGAGAGCGGTTCTCGAGGGCAATAGCGAAAACGTAGTGCTCATCGTTATCGGTCGCGGCCCGCCATTTCAGTCCTATCCGGCCCGGAGACATGGGTAACAGGTCGTACCGGAGACAAAGATCACGCCGCCGTACCGAGCGGCGTCGCGCGTTCGATTCGCTCGCGCTCGCGGGGACTGTTCATCGCCTTCCACAGATCGCTGCGGCGCTGCACGTTCAGCCAGAAGTCCGGACTGTTGCCAAAGACGCGCGCGAGAATGAGCGCCGTCGCCGCCGTCACGGTCCGGCGGCTATTGCACAGCTCATTGACGTGCTTGCGCTGAACGCCCATCGCCTCGGCCAGCGCGGCCTGGGTCAACGCCATTGGCTGCATAAACTCCTCGACCAGGATTTCGCCGACCGTGGCCGGCTTGCGCTTCGTCATCAGCATGGTTCGCCTCATCTATAGCTGTGGTCGTCGAGATAGACGCTTTCTGCCTCGCCGCGGCTGCCGTCCCACCGGAAGACCAGCCGCCATTGGCTGTTGACGCGGATCGAGTGGAATCCCGCCAGATTGCCGCGCAGCTTATCGAAGTGATTGCTGGGGGGGCACTCGCAAGTCCTGATCGCTCGTCGCGTCGTCGATCATCTGGAGCTTGCGAAAGAGCCGGCTTTCAAGGTCGAACGGGATGTATCGCGACCGCGTGTCCTCGACGAAGAACACGCGCAGCCACTCGTCTCGAAAGCTCATGATCATACGGCGGCTCCGATCATGTGTCTATGTACCACTCATAGGTACAAAATGCAACTTTCGAAGCCTATGGGCAGCGGGTGGCGCCTGCGCCCCGATCCCGCCCTAGATAAGGCCCGACACCAGTCCTGCGCCGATCAGCAACATCGCCACGGCCACGATGGCCTGCACGAGCTGCAGCGTGACTTTTTTGAGGATGCGCTTGCCAGCGAACGATCCGATGAACGCGCAGACCGTGCCGACGGCGACCGGCGCAAGCAGCTCTTGCGACCTGGTGAAGTGCTCCGCCATGACGCCCGTTCCGTAAGTGATCAACCGCACCGCATCGACGACGACCGCCGAGACGACGCCCGTCGCGACGAAGGCCTCCTTCGAGAGGCCGGCTCTCAGCAGGAAAGCGGAACGCAACGCCCCCTGATTGCCGGAGAGGCCGCCGAAGAATCCCGATAGCAGGCCTCCCAGCGGCAGCCAGCGCGGCGGGAACGCCAGAGTGCGGAAACGCGGCAACAGTTCAAGAACGGCGAAGATGACGATCAGCGTGCCGATGACGGCCTTGACGGCCGTAATCTCGTAGGCCGACCCGCCGAGTGTGTAGCCTGCGACGATCGGCATCCTGTCGAACCAGGTCAGCAGGCTCGCACCGGCGATTGCCGCGACGGCCGCGGGAATTCCGAACCGAGCCACCGCCGGCCAATCGGCCTGCCGCGCCATCAGGCCGAACTTGAAGACGTTGTTGGCGAGATGCACGACCGCGGTTGCCGCGATTGCCAGCGGCACCGGGAAGAACAAGGCGAAGACCGGCATCAGGATGGTTCCCAGGCCGAAACCGGAGAAAAGTGTGATGCCGGCGGTCAGCAGCGCCACGATGCCGATCAGAAAGAGCTCCATGTGGTTGCCTTTTCTTTGTAATCGCTTTTCGCTATCGTAAATCGATATTATGGACCGATCGCACGGCGAATCAAGAAGGCAGGCGGCATGACAGGGAACCGGCCGGAGCGCGCGGCGGTAGAGAAGAAGCCGATGGAGCATCACGACCTGCTCGCGGGGCTGGTTCGCCTGCATGTTCTCCACCACGCGGCCGAGCAGGAGATTTATGGCCAATGGATGATCGACGAACTGGCGCACCATGGCTATCGCCTGTCTGCGGGCACCCTCTATCCGATGCTGCATAAAATGGCGCGCGACGGGTATCTCACCTCGCGGGAGGCACGCGACGGCCGCACGGTGCGCAAGCTCTATTCGATCACCGACAAGGGACGCGACGGCCTTGCCCTGGCCAAGGAGCGCATCCGTGAATTTACCGGAGAGGCGATGAAACGATGACGGATACCACGACCGGCCACCATGAAATCAAAACCGGCGGTGGCTCGGCTGGCGAGGTCTTCGCGACCTTTCTCAAGCTCGGCCTCACCTCCTTCGGCGGACCGATTGCCCATCTTGGATATTTTCGCGACGAGCTGGTGTTGCGGCGCAAATGGATGGACGAAAACGGCTATGCCGACCTTGTTGCGCTGAGCCAGTTCCTGCCTGGCCCGGCGTCGAGCCAGGTAGGGTTTGCACTGGGGTTGCTGCGCGGCGGACCGCTCGGGGCGCTTGCCGCCTGGGCGGCCTTTACCCTGCCCTCGGCTATCGTCCTCGTTCTCTTTGCCTATGGTGCGGCGGCGTTCGGCGGGCCGGTCGGCAGCGGCATCGTCACCGGCCTCAAGATCGTTGCCGTCGCGATCGTGGCGCAGGCGGTCTGGGGCATGGCAAGGAACCTGTGCCCGGACCGCGCGCGGGCCACCATTGCCCTGGCTGCCGTGCTGATCGTCGTTCTCCTCGCGGGCGCGATCGGGCAGGTGGCGGCAATCGCCACCGGCGCGGCGGCGGGCCTTTTCCTCTGCCGCAACCGTCACGAGGCGATCACCAGGCACATCGACTTTCCCGTCTCGCGGATGTTCGGGGCGGTTTCGCTGGTCCTTTTTTTCGCCTTGCTGTTCGGGCTGCCCGTCATCGCCGCGGCCGCATCTTCTCAAGGGCTTTCTGTCTTCGATGCGTTCTATCGCGCGGGCGCGCTGGTCTTCGGCGGCGGGCATGTCGTGCTGCCGCTTCTCGAAGCGGAGGTGGTGCGAAGCGGCTGGGTCAGCCACGACCAGTTTCTTACCGGCTACGGGGCGGCGCAGGCCGTGCCGGGGCCCCTCTTCACCTTCGCTGCCTATCTGGGAACCGTGCTGGGACCGAAGCCCGATGGCCTCATCGGCGCCGGGATTGCCCTGATTGCCGTCTTCCTGCCGGGATTCCTGATCTTGCTCGGCATCATCCCGTTCTGGGATGGGTTCCGCAAGCGGGAAAGCGCCCAAGCGCTGATGCGTGGCGCCAATGCCGCCGTCGTCGGCATCCTCGGTGCTGCGCTCTACGATCCGGTGTTCACAAGTGCCATCGTCGGCCCCCGCCAGTTTGCCTTGGCGCTGTCATGCTTCGTGCTGTTGATGGCGTGGAAGGCGCCGCCATGGCTCGTCGTGCTCGTCGCTGCTGCGGGCGGCGTGCTGATCGGCACAGTCTGACGGCTAAGGCAGACATGGCTCCTATCCGGTCATCGTTGCGCATGGTCCGCCGGTTGCCATCGATGGTGCTGCGAAAAATACGGTGCCCTTGCGCCCGGTTTCAATCGATAGGCACCGGCGTGAGGCGCCGCCGCCAGCCGAGCCAGGCCAGAGCGAGTGCGGTGAGTGCAAGCCACGGCAGGAGAAGCATATTGAGCGCCTGCCAGCCGAAGACTTCCAGCAGTGCCGCCGCGCTGAAGGAGCAGGCAAGGCCGACAGCAAAGAGGGTCATGTCGTTGGTCGCCTGGGCGCGGCCCTTCTCGGCGCTGGTATAGGTGGTCGTGAGCAGCGTCGTGCCGCCGATATAGAGGAAGTTCCAGCCCACGCCAAGCAGGCTCAGAGCGCCGGCGAAGGAGCCAAAGCCGTCGCCCGTGAGAGTCATGAGCACATGTCCGCCCAGCAGCGCGACGCCTGCCAGCATGATGCGCAGCACACCGAAGCGCGCGATCAGCGAGCCGGTGAAAAAGGACGGCAGGAACATGCCGAGCACATGGAGTTGGATGGCGTTCGCCGCAGCGGACAGGTCATGATTGTGGTGGACCATGGCGATCGGCGTCGCTGTCATCGCGAGAATCATGACGCCGTAGCCGGTCGCCGCGCCGAACAGGGCGACGAGATAGGCGGGTTGCGACACGATGGCCTGCCAGGATCGTCCTCGCGCCACGATGCCCGACTCTGCCTTGGGAGTAGAAACACGCAGACCGAGAAGCACGCCGGCGCCAGCCATGGAGACGAGTGCAAGCAGAAGGAAGGAGCCGACATATTGCGGCTCGAACAGAGGTCCCCCCAGGCGGCCGAGCATAGGCCCGGCAAGCGCTGCGACGATACCGCCGGCAAGGACCAGCGAGATGGCCCGCGGCCGGAACGCTCCATCCGCCACTTCGCTGGCGGCAAAGCGGTAGAATTGCGCGAACGCTTGATAGACGCCGACGAGGAAGGTGCCGAGAGACAGTATCGCGAGTGCGCCGAACCAGATTCCGGCAGCCGCGATCAGTCCGCCCGCCACCCCAAGCACCGCGCCCGCCAGGAAGCCCGCCCGCCGACCGGTCCGCGCCATCCACATGGAAGCGGGAAAGGTGGCGACAGCGGTTCCAAGGAACATCGCCGCGATCGGCATCGTTGCCAATTCCGGCCGCGGCGCAATCAGTCCGCCGGCGAGACCGCCTATCGTCATGACGAGAACGGATGCCGTCTGAAACAATGCCTGGGCGCTGGCGAGAAGAAGCACCTGCCGGTGCATGGAACTGCGCAGCATCAGAACACCAGGACCTTGTCTGCAGCGATCGTGGCTCCGGCCAATTCGTCCATCGTGCTGCGGCGCGCACCGGGCACAACCTCCGCTTCGGACATGCCGCGTGCGTCCATGCATGTGCCGCACAGCAGAACCTCGCCCTTTCCGGCAATCACCCGCTTCAGCATACGCTCCATGTTGTAATAGCCTTCCGGCGTCTTCTGGCCGGCTTTCGCGGCGACAACCGCATCGGCCATCAGGAACACGGTGACTTGGGTCGCCGGGTCGGCTTTTATCAACGTACTGGCAAGTCTGAGAGCATTGTAGTCCCGCTCGGTTCCATAAGGTGGGTCATTGAGGATGAACAGGGTTTTCGCGGACACGGGCTTGCTCCTCCGGGTCGGTTGTGGTATTAACATTCAATCAATCTGCTGAATGATTGCAATATAAGAGAAGGTCGTGTCAACCATCAGTTTGAAGCAGGCGATCTATTCGAGCCTTGCCGAGGTGGCACAAGCGATCGGCCATCCGCATCGGCTTGAACTGATCGAACACTTGGCGCAAGGGCGTCGCAGCGTGGAGGAGCTTGCCGGGCTCGCCGGCCTCACCTTCGCCAACACATCGCGACACCTGCAGATTTTGCGAAGGGGCCGTCTTGTTGAAACGGAGCGCCGGGGCAAGCACGTGCTGTACAGCTTGGCAAGCGAAACCGAGACGGTGGGACTGCTCAAGGCGCTCGGTAGTGTCGGCGAGCGCAATGTCGCCGAAGTGCGTCAGATCATGACCGACTATTTTGGCGCGCGCGACGCACTGGCACCTGTGTCGCGGGAGGAACTCATGTTACGCCTGCGGGACGGGATGGTGACGCTTCTCGATCTGCGCCCGGAAGACGAGTTCGCCCTTGGCCATCTCCCAGGCGCGCTCAACATGCCGCTCGGCGATCTGGAGAGGCGCCTGTCCGAGCTTCCGAAGGACAGGGAGATCGTCGCCTACTGCCGCGGGCCGTATTGCATCCTCTCCTTCGAGGCGGTCGCCGCGTTGCGCGCCAGGGGCTACAGGATTCGAAGACTTGAAGATGGCTTTCCAGAATGGAAGGCGGCTGGCCTCGCAGTCGAAGCTGCCGCGTGATGGAACGGATACCCTTCCGCCGAATATTGAATAGGGTCTCGCGCTGAGCGCGAATGACGTCATTCACGTATCTCCTGGCGGATCAAGTCCGATTCTATTCATTGATCTCTATCGGATCGTTCTTGCCCGGGGTAGTTGCGCGCATGCCCTCTGATAGCTGTGGGCGGAAATCCAAATCGCTCCCGAAACCGGATGGCAAATCGGGATGGTGACTCATACCCGACCTCGCGCGCTATGTGATTGACTGCTTGCTCAGTAGACTGCAGCAGCAACATGGCAAAGGACATGCGGACGTCCGAAAGGAGATAGCCAAGGGTTGTTCCTTCGGCGGCCAGACGTCTTCGTAGCGTCGCCTCACTCATGGCGAGATGTCGCGCCACGCTTGCTGCCGTCCACCGCTCGGTGAGAGAAGTCTCGAAAAGCCTCCGTACCTTCAGCGCGATGGACGAATTTTCCGCGGCAGGGAAATGAACTCGGCGAAGAGACAGCCATATCAGAACCTCAGCGAGCCTGTGTTCCGCGATATCATCTGGAATGCGCTGCTGCTCGGATATTGCTTCGAGAGCGCGATCGAAGGCGGAGGAAAAGTGCGGATCGATCTTCCCGAGGGCAACTGCCCCGGTCAGGGCACGCGCATTGCCCGCGCTCTGTTCGAAGCGCTCAATGATCGTCTCGTCCCAGACGAGCCACCGCGCCTCGTAGACGCCTTTGTCGGACAATCGGTTGGTTACATCGAAGGTCTGTCCGCCTGCGATCGCGATGGCCTCCCCACCTCTGACGGACCATTGCCCTCTGGCGGACCGAAGGCTCTTGGTCCCGTGGCGCAGTACTATCAGCACCGGGCGATCGATGACGATCCGGCTGAACCGCAATTCGCTATGTTGGACGACACGAGCGGCGAACCCGATCCGGGGCCGAGCCAGAAGGCCGCTGCTCTTGTCGTCCGCCTTTGCGCTCATGGAACCATCGTTAAGCATTTCTGCAGAATAGCCATTCAGATTGTTTGTCGCACCTGCTTGATAGCGGATCGGCTCAGGCCGCTTGGCATGGCGAACCGGATCATCAAGTCAGCGGCAACTCAAAGCCCGGGTCGGCTTTTTTCATAGCACGTTGGAAAGCCGGGCGGGCCGCTATGCGCTGCAGATACGCGCGGATGTGAACATATGGACCGATGTCTCGCTTCGAGAAGGCCCGCATGGTGGTCAATGGAAAGAGCATCATGATATCCGCCACCGTGAATGCATCTCCAGCCAGAAACAGTGTGTTTCCAAGCCTCTCATCGATCAAATCATACGCCCGATCCAGGCGTGCGCTGAGCGCCGCCACGACCGCATCCTCATTTCCGACCCGGCTGGCAATCGAATTGACCATGGCGGCAGGCATGAACGATCCATTTGCGAAGTGAAACCAGAACAGGAACTCGGGATAGTTGGGCGAACCGCGCCGAACCAGAAAGCGACCGTTGCCGTGCATTTCTGCGATGTATTCGACAATTGCGGCAGATTCACCCAGGACGACCTCGCCATCGCTGATCACTGGCGCCGTTCCGAACGGCGTGAGTGCGCGATAATCAGGCGGCGCAAGCCGAGTCTTTGGATCGCGTTCGTAGCGCCTGAGTTCATAATCGATCCCAAGCTCCTCACAGAGCCATACAATTCGGTCGGATTGCGAGAGCCCCAGGTGATGTATGATCAGCATTTCAAGAGCCTCCATTTTCAATTGCCTCTTACGAATAGGGCATTCCTGAAGAGTTGGTGGCGCTGGGTTGATCGAATTCGGTGCCGATCTGCTCATCTGTTGCACCAACCGGCGGCTCGGTGACGGATCGGCCGCCGACGTGAACGTCCGGGTCGCAACATGACCTAAGCACCGGAACCGGCCACGGGCAGAAAATCGGCGGAGCAGACGCAGACATGCCCCTGCTCCGCCCGATCGCTGCTCAGCCCTTGCGCGCCGCGACGCGACGCAGCCTGGCGCTGAGGCGGTCTATGCCGTCGGCAACGTCAAGGAGGACCCGTCTGTCTTTCGTGCGCCGAACCAGGCTGATCGACACTTCAAAGACCGTCCAGATGATCTCGCGCCGAATCTGCGCGACTTCTGCGGAGGTCCGTTCCAGGCGACGATAGCTCATGCTCATCTCCATCCAGATGCCGGGATTGCCCCGGTGGCACCGCCAGCGCGGACTGGCGGCGGCTTATCATCGAGATGGATCGGCGGTGGATGACGATCCGGCCTGCTGGTACGGGGACGATGCCACTGGGTCTTTCTACCTCATTAGGAAAATCCACCCGAATCCATCACAGCAGCCAACTTTTGCGCCGCTTGGGGGTTAGCTGTTGCAGGGACCGACAGACTGGTGCTTGCTATCTGCGCCAGACTTTAATCCAATAGTGTAAGTGAGCCACAACTGATGACGATTGCGATGGCCGAACCCAGGAACGACAGTTATTTCATCAATTTGCTTGGCGGCGTCATCGCCTCTCAGTCGAACGAGACCGTGATCGTTACCGACCCGGATATCGACAATCCGCTGGGTCCGGTGATCCAATTCGCCACGGCCGCAGTCGAACGCACATCTGGCTATACACCGCGCGAACTTGTCGGCCGCCGTCTAGGAACGCTTTTCGCGGCCGACAAGTTCGTGGCGGTGCTCGAGATGCTGCGCGAGGTTGCGGCGTCCAAGCAGGCCGTCATCGTCGACCAGGAAGCGCGCCATCGTACCGGCCGCGGACACTGGCTCGAACTCAGCACCTCGCCGGTTTTCGACGATGCCGGCAAGCTCATCCATTTCGTTCGCGTCGGGCGCGACATCTCGGCGCGCAAGACGGCCGAACTTGGCCGTGAATCGACGCAGCGCCTGCTGGCCTCCGTCTTCGGCGTGATCAACGAACCGCTCGCCGTCGCCGACAGCGCCGGCAAGGTGGTGATGGCTAACACGGCCGTGACCCGCCGTCTCGGCTGGAGCATTTTCGACCTGATGGGCAAGCCCGTTCTCAATTGCCTGGCCGAGGCCGACCGCCCGAGCCTGGACGGGATGATGACCAGCGCTTCCGCCCTCGACCAGACGCGCCAGTTGAAATGCTTCCTGGAAGTAAAAGGCAAGCAGCCGGTTGCTGGCGAGGTCGAACTGACCAGCATCCGGCAGCAGGACGGAAATCTCTATCACGTCCTCACCTTGCGCCTCGGCGCGTCCAAGGACGCGGTGGATAAAGATTGGACCTTTGAACTTGCCGTCCGCCAGGCTTTGAGTTCGGGTAATCAGGATCCGTCCGTGGTGGCCGGGAAACTGCAGCTCGTCGGTCTTGAAGCCATCAAGGAATCCTTGGGCGACAAATGGCAGGCCCTGGCGGAGCGGGCGCACAGCCTGGCAGAGCGGACGATTCAGAACCATCTGCGGCATGGCGATATCTTCAGGCGCACCAAGGATGACGGCTATCTGGTCCTGTTCTCGCATTTGTCCGCCACCGAAGCGCAGTTCAAGGCCAACGCCATCGCCGCCGAAATCAAGGAAAAGCTCCTGGGCGAGATGCCGGAACTGGCGGAAGCGCGCGTCGCGGCCTTCTCATCCACCGTCCCGGTGGAGCAATCGGAGACGAAGAACGAGGAGACGATCGTTCAGTCGATCGAGCGCCGTTTGAAGGCGGAACGCAACCGCGTCGAAAAAGAGGCCCGGGACGCATTGACGCATGGCTTGCGCAGTATGCGGGCGATCAGTGCGCCAGTGCTGAACGTCGAAGGAAAGCCGACACCCATCACCACCATCCATCTTCCCAAGAGCCTGCGCGAGGCCGTGCAATCGCTGCATTCGCTGGGCGAGATCGGCTACGAGCTGGAGGCGCAGACTTTTCTGCTGGCCGGCGCTGCGGAGCAAGTCCTTGCCGGCTTGGGCCATGGGGCAGGCAAAATCATCCTCACTCAGGTCAGCGCGGAAACGCTGGCCAACGCCCGCATGTCGGAAGCCTGGCTCAAGGTCGCGCGCACTCTGGGCGATGCAGCGAAGAGCCAGATCGTCGTCGAACTGCGCGATATTCCGGCAGACGTTGCAGCGACGCGCCTGACGGACCTCACCATGCGCCTCTCCTCGCTGTTCAAGTCGGTTGCTTTCGAGCTACCCACCGTTGATTCCGCTTTTCTCGGCAAATTGCCGATGTCGACGAAGCTGGCAACGATCACGCTTGCCAAGATTCCATGGTCCAGCACCGGCGAGCCGTCGCCGGCATTCTGCAAGATAGTCAAGTCGCTTGATCTGCGGCAGCGCAGGCTTATCGTGCGCGAGATCGCGTCGCCCGCCAAACGGATGGCCCTTGGCAAGATCGGGGTGACGCTGTTTGCGCCGCCTGAATGAGGATCTGGTTCACACGGAAGGACTCAGAATCCGGGCCAGGGGAAACTCGATGTGCATCTCCTCGAACTTGTCCCAGAACGGCTGCGCATCGCTTGAAAGATAGATCGCCCCCAATACCCCGCTGGCACGCTGTCCATCCTCCGAGATGGGCATGTTGAGGCGTGCGTAGGCCAGGTAATCCTTGGTGTAGGATGTCATGTGGTCGTGCGTATAGGCGACGACCCGTTCGCTGACGATGCGGTGTGTCTCCGCGCTGGTGCGGTCGAACTCGGCTTGGCGCTCAGGCCTCACCTGCTGCGCGCGGATTTCGGCGCGCGTTCGCCCGCCGGGCTCGAAGCCGAACGCCTGGACGATGCGGCTACCGGCCAGCCGATAGCGCAGATCGTCCGGCGTGGCACCGGCATCGAGGAGATAAAGATGCGGCAGGAACTGACGCAGTTCGCCCGGATCGATCTCGCGCCGGCGCGGCAGCGCACCGCCAACCGACAGGCCACGCCAATAGCGGAAAATAGTGCGCAATGCCGGGTGGAGGATGACGGAGTCGTCGAACGACATCACGGTCTCGACGCTTCGATTGGGGTCGTGACGGCAATGCGGGCCACGGGTCTTGCTCGACGAAAAGGGACAACGATACGACTAACATAACCGCCGCGCCCGGATGAATGAAGCCGAATTCAGGCCGCGACCGTCGCCCGCTTCGCCGCTGCCCGGTGCGGCGACCACAGCCGGTCCGCCACCAGTTTCAGGAGCATGACGGCGACCCCCGCCGCCAGCACCCACCAGAACGGCCGCACATGGCGAAAGTCGAAGCTCGCCGCCAGGATGCGCCTTGCGCCGATACCGGTTGCAAATTCATACCACGCCGCCTCGCCCAGCAGCGTCACGCCAGCCGCCACCGCCGCCAGCACCACCAAGTGCCACGCATTCGGTGATCTCTCGCCGTTCCAGCGATAGGCCAGGCGATAGAGCATCAGCCAGATGAAGAAACCGCTCATCAGCAACGGCTCGGCGACATTGATCTTCGACTGCATGAAAAAATGCGCGAGACCGATCGCCGTCAGCGGATAGACGAGATAATGCAGGCGCTGCCACTTCCTGCCGCCCAGCCGCCGCATCGCGCCGTCGGTCGAAGTCAGCGCCAGAATAGCGAGGCCGGCCAGCGCGACGAAGCCGATGGTCAGATAGATGCGCAGCGCGATCTCGCTGGCGACGAAGAGCAGGCGGTAATTCTGCTGCACGATGTAGAGCGTGAAGTGGATTGCGACATAGGCAAAAGCCGTGACGCCCAGCATGCGCCGCAATGTGACGAGGCGCGGCCAGCCGCCGATGCGGCGCATCGGTGTCACGCTGAGCGTGATCAGCAGGAAGCGCACCGACCATAGGCCGACGAGTTGCAAGGCTGCCGTCACCGGCATCGCATTCGCGCCCAGCGCACCTGGCGCCGGCGTCTTGCCCGCAGCCCAGATGAAGGCCGCCCACAATCCCGGCAGCAGGACGCCGATGAACACACTCAGTTTCAGCCAGGACAGTTGGCCGGATCGATCGCACCATGGATACAAGATGGAACTCCTCCGCAAGCCGATGATGAAGCATTCGGCCGGCCTTGTCCCGCTGTTACATTCGCCGGAAATTCGACGCTAGAACAGTGGGTTGACAACGTGTGGCGCGCGTCGCACAAGGATCGGCCGCCTTTGTTACGAGTGCTCGCATGAATCCGATCTTCGCCCGGACCTCAACCAGCGTCTTCGAAACCATGTCCCGCCTGGCGCGCCAGTTCGACGCCGTCAATCTGGGGCAAGGCTTTCCCGACGATCCGGGACCTCTTGACGTGCGCCGGAAAGCGGCCGAAGCGGTTGTCGATGGCTGGAACCAGTATCCGCCGATGATGGGGATTCCTGAACTCCGCCAGTCGATCGCGCGCCACTACAAACGCTTCCATGCCCTTGATCTGGATTGGGAAAATGAGGTCATGGTGACCTCGGGCGCCACCGAAGCGCTGGCCGGCGCCCTCCTCGCCCTGATCGAACCGGGCGACGAGGTGGTGCTGTTCCAGCCGATGTACGATGCCTACCTGCCGCTGGTGCGGCGCGCGGGCGGGATTCCCCGCTTCGTGACGCTGAAACCGCCCCTTTGGGGGATCGATGAGGGCCAGCTGCGGGCCGCTTTCAGCCCGAAGACGCGGGTTGTACTGCTCAACCACCCGCTCAATCCGACCGGTTCGGTTTTTTCACGGGCTGACCTCGATCTGCTGGCCAAATACATCGTCGCGCACGATGCCATCCTGGTCTGCGACGAGGTCTGGGAGCACCTTTTGTTCTACAATGTAGAATATAGCCCGACCCTAACCATCCCGGAACTGCGCCGAAAAACGCTCAAAATAGGCTCCGCGGGGAAGATCTTTTCACTTACCGGATGGAAAGTCGGTTTCGTCTGCGCCGCGCCTGAGATCCTGAAAGTGGTTGCAAAGGCGCACCAGTATATAACCTTCACCACCCCGCCCAGCCTGCAGGCGGCGGTGGCCTACGGGCTCGACAAGCCGGATGACTACTTCGCCGGCATGCGGCGCGACTTCCAGGCGGCGCAGGACCGTTTCGCCGACGGCCTCACCAAGCTTGGCTTCGCCGTCATCCCGTCGAACGCCACCTACTTCCTCAATGTCGACCTCACCAAAGGGCGCTTTGCCGGCATGGACGACAATGCCTTCGCCAAGCTCCTGGTCGAGGAAGCGCGCGTAGCGTCGATCCCGGTCAGCGCTTTCTATGCGGAGGATGCGGTGACGAGCGTGGTGCGGTTCTGCTTTGCCAAGAAGTTCGAGACGCTCGACGAGGCGCTGCGCCGAATCAGCAAGCTCTGCTAGGGTGCCGCCCCATGTACGATATCGATCCCAGCCGCATCGATCTGGCGCAGGAGTTCAAGCGCAAGCCCTTCGGCCGGCATAGTGCTGAGCTGCAGCGCGTGCTCAACCGCATGCGCTCGGAGCCGTTCGAAGGGCATTACGTGCTGCTGCGCGACAATCGCTTCGGCCCGTGGAAACTCGCCCAGCTCGGCCGCCGCCCGCAAGACCCGATGATTCTGACCGGCGATCTGTTCCAGGACCGCATCGAGGCGGAATGGGCCGTTTTCAAGTTGCGCTGGAAGCGATTGACCGGCCAGGACCTCGCACTGGATTGATGTGACCATGCTCAAGATCGTCGGCTATACGGACCGCCCCTCGGCACGCCCCGGCGAACGTCTTGATTTCAAGGTCTCGTGCGAGGGTGGCGGCAGTGCCTTCGATGCGCGCATCGTGCGCCTCATCTGCGGTGACGATGGGCCGGCGAGCCCGGGCTACAAAGCGATCCCGGTCGATGCCAAGGTGAACGGCAGCTATCCCGGCCGCAAACAGGCGGTCGATGCGGGCTCCTACATGCTGGTCAAGCAGCCGGCGACGTTTCTCAGCTCCGCCGGCTTCACCATGGCTGCCATCGTGCAAGGGCATTGGATCGACAAGGAAGCCCCGCAAACCATCATCGCCTGCCATGACGTTTCGCAAGCTGGCTCCACGCGCGGCGTCACACTCTGCCTCGACCGCAGCGGCGCCGGCGCCGTCACGGTGGGCGACGGGCGCGGACAGATCACATTGGGCACCGGGCGGCCGCTGGCCTCAAAGCGCTGGTATCTGCTGGCGGCGAGCTACGACGCGACAGACCGGCGCCTTGTCGTCATCCAGCGACCGCTCGAGCGGCAGTTCGGCGAGCCCGATCACAGCGACGGATCGGCGGTCATTCCCTTCACCTTGCCGGACCTGACGGCGGCGACCATCACGGTCGGCGCATCGCTGATACCGGGTCAGGCCGGGCGGCGGCAGTCGCAGCATCATTTCGACGGCAAGGTCGAAGCGCCTGCCCTCTATGCCGGCTATCTCGACCCCTTGCGCATCAGTCACCCGAGCTGGGCATCGGTGCCCTGCATCGCGCGCTGGGATTTCAGCCGCGACATGGCCGCGAAGTCGGTCAAGGACCAGAGCGGAAACGGCCACGACGCCGAGCTCGTCAACCTGCCCACGCGCGCGGTGACGGGATCGAACTGGCATTCCGAGACCACAAACTGGCGCGAGCGGCCGGACCTTTACGGTGCCATCCATTTCCATTGCGACGATCTCTATGACATGGGCTGGGCGACGGATTTCGCCTGGACCCTGCCCGATGATCTGGCCAGCGGCATCTATGCCTGCGAACTGACGATTCCGGGTGGCGGCGAGGACATCCTGCCCTTCTTCGTGCTGCCGCCCAAGGGCAAGGTCACGGCCTCGGTCGCCTTGCTGGCCTCGACCTACACCTATCTCGCCTACGCCAACTCGCATCACGGCTATGAGGATGCCCTCTCCGAAGTCTGCTATGGTGCCTTGCTGGAACTGGGGCCGGCGGAGCAGTTCCTGAAAGAACGGCGCGATTTCGGTGTGTCGCTCTACGACCGGCATCGCGATGGATCGGGCAGCTCCTATTCCTCCTGGCTGAGGCCGATCCTCAATACGCGCCCGAAGCGCGCCATCTGGAACTTCAACGCCGATCTCCACATTACCGATTGGCTGCACGCGATCGGCCAGCCTTATGACATCATCACCGACGACCGCATCCATGCCGAGGGCGTCGAGCTGTTGAAGAACTATCGCTGCGTCATTGCCGGCACGCATCCGGAATATCACACGACGCAGATGCTGGATGCGTTCGAGCGCTATCAGAAGGATGGCGGACGGCTCATATATCTGGGTGGCAACGGTTTCTACTGGCGCATCGCGACCAACCCGGAATGGCCGGCCGCCATCGAAGTACGCCGGGGCGAAGCCGGCACGCGCTGTTACGAATTGCCGCCGGGTGAACGCTATCACGCCTTCAGCGGCGAGTTCGGCGGGCTGTGGCGCAGCCAGGGCCGCGCGCCGCAGAAGGTTTTCGGCGTCGGCTTCGTGACCGAGGGTTTCGACGCAAGCTCTTACTATGTGCGCCTGGCTGACAGTTTCGATCCGCGTGCCGCGTTCATCTTCGATGGAATCGGCGCTGATGAGCGGATCGGCGATTTCGGCATTCTCGGCGGTGCCGCCGGGCTGGAGCTTGATGCCGCCGATCCGGAATTGGGGACGCCATCGCATGCCCTGATCCTGGCAAAATCCGTCGAGCATTCGAACACGTTTCTGCTGACGCCGGAGGAATTGCTGGCGGGATTTCCGGGGTTGGATGCCATCGAGAATGACCGCTGCCGCGCGGAGGTCGTGTTCTTCGAAACACCAAGCGGCGGCGCGGTCTTTTCGACCGGATCGATCGGCTGGTCGAGCGCGCTGGCACACAACAAATATGACAACAATGTTTCGCGCATGACGCTCAATGTGCTGCGGCGATTTCTGGATCCGGAGCGTTTTGGGTAAGGCGGAGCCCGGTCGCCCCACCCCCTCTCCCTAACCCTCCCCCACGTTGGGGGGAGGGAACCCTATCGGGTTTGAGGTGGGTGTCGATTACAAGCTCGCTGCAATCCCCTCTCCCCAACGTGGGAGAGGGGGGGGTGCAGGCCGCTCGGCCCCTTGCCATCTTGCGTGTCGGCGAGGACAATACCGCCATGCTCTTGGAAATCTTCGCCGATACCGTTTGCCCCTGGTGCTATATCGGAAAGCGCCGGCTGATGCGCGCGCTGGCCAATCGGCCGCAGCCGGGTCTGATCATTCGCTGGCGGGCGTTCCAGCTCAATCCGGGCATGCCGATGGCCGGCATCGACCGCGCGCAGTACATGACGGCGAAGTTCGGCTCGCTGGAGCGCGCGCAGCGCGTCTTCGACAGTGTGGCCCGTGTCGGGCGCAATGAGGGGATTGAGTTCCAGTTCGAGCGCATCAAGCGCACCCCCAATACGCTGCGCTCACACCGGCTGCTGCAGGCGGCGGCGCGGATCGGACGTGAGGGCGCACTCCTCGACCGGTTCTATGGCGCCTACTTCACCGAAGGCGCCGATATCGGCGATCCGGATAAGCTGGTGGGCTTGGCCGAGGAAATGGGATTGCCGGCCGACATGGCGCGTGCGGCGGTCGAAGGCATCCCGGAGATCGATCTGGCTCTGGCCGAGGATTTCCAGTCGCGGCGGCTCGGCATCACCGGCGTCCCCTATCTCATCTTCAATGGCCGTTTCGGGCTATCGGGCGCGCAAGAGCCGGAAGTGCTCTATTCCATGTTCGACCTCGCCCGTGAGGACGACAAGGAGCGGTTGGCGTCTTGATAGATTGCGTCAGCGGCAACGCCCCCTCACCCTGCCCCTCTCCCGCGAGGGGAGAGGGAATCGCATGTGAAGTTATTTCAGGTCGTCATCCCCGGGCTTGACGAATTAGGGTACATGCGATTGCCCTGCCCTGGTGGGAGAGGGGTTGGGGTGTGGGGAAGTCATGCCGCCATTTCGGCTAGCTTGTCCATCAGCTTGCGCACACCGCCGACGCGCGCGTCAGCGTTCAGCCAGTCCTGGCGGTAGACCAGTTTCTGGTCGGGGCGGACTGACATGATATCGGAACGTTTCGAGATGTAGTCGATGAGGCGGTCGGGCTTGGCGTAGCGGTTGTTGCGGAACGAGAGGACCGCGCCCTTGGGACCGGCTTCGATGCGTTCGATGCCGGCGGAGCGGCAGAGGCGCTTCACCGCCACGATCTTCAGCAGGTTTTCCACCTCGTTCGGCAGCGGGCCGAAGCGGTCGATCATTTCGGCGGCGAAAGCTTCGGCTTCCTGGTCGTTCTCCAGCGTAGCGATGCGGCGATAAAGGCCCAGCCGCACCGAGAGATCGGTGACGTAGCTTTCCGGAATGAGCACCGAAGTGCCCAGATTGATCTGCGGCGCCCATTCCTGTTTCTGCTGCGCGCGGAGATCGCCACGGGCTTCCGCCACGGCCTCCTCGAGCAGCTGCTGGTAGAGCTCGACGCCCACTTCCCGCACCTGCCCCGACTGTTCCTCGCCCAGCAGATTGCCGGCGCCGCGAATGTCGAGATCGTGGCTGGCGAGCGTGAAACCGGCGCCCAGCTGGTCCAGCGTCTGCATCACCTCGAGGCGCTTCTGCGCGGCCTCGGTGAGGTTCTTGTTGGGCACGGTCGTCAGATAGCAATAGCCGCGCAGCTTTGAGCGGCCGATGCGTCCGCGCAGCTGATAGAGCTGGGAAAGCCCCAGGATATCGGCGCGATGGATGATCATCGTATTGGCGCTGGGAATATCGAGGCCGGATTCGATGATGTTGGTGGCGAGCAGCATGTCGTAGCTGCGGTCGTAGAAGGCGGTCATCGCCTTTTCGAGCACCGTTGCCGACATCTGGCCATGGGCGGTGACAATCTTCACCTCCGGGACCAGCTTGCGGATGCGTTCCGCCACCGTTTCCAGATCCTCGATGCGCGGGCAGACATAGAAGATCTGGCCGCCGCGGAACTGTTCCCGGAGGATCGCTTCGCGGATGACGACGGGATCGAAGGGCAGCACGAAGGTGCGCACCGCCAGGCGGTCGACCGGCGGCGTGGTGATGAGGCTCATTTCGCGGATGCCGGTCAGCGCCAGCTGCAGCGTGCGCGGAATCGGCGTCGCCGTGAGTGTCAGCACATGAATGTCGCCGCGCAGTTCCTTCAAACGCTCCTTCTGGCCGACGCCGAAATGCTGTTCCTCGTCGACGATAAGGAGGCCGAGATCCGCGAATTCGATCGACTTCGACAAAAGCGCGTGCGTGCCGATGACAATCTCGACTTTGCCTTCCTTGAGGTCGGCCTTGGTTTCCTTCGTCTCCTTGGCGCCGACCAGCCGCGAAAGCTGGCGAACCTGCACGGGAAAGCCCCGGAACCGCTCGGTAAAGGTCTTGAAATGCTGGCGGCAGAGCAAGGTCGTGGGCGTCACCACGGCAACCTGCTTGCCGCTCATGGCGGCGACGAAGGCAGCACGCAAGGCGACCTCGGTCTTGCCGAATCCGACGTCACCGCAAACCAGGCGGTCCATTGGCTTGCCGGCAGCCATATCCGTCATCACATCGTCGATGGCGCGCTGCTGGTCCTCGGTTTCGGCATAGGCGAAGCGGGCACAGAATTCGTCGAACAAGCCAGCGGGCGCCTGCAACGGATCGCTTTCGCGGATAGCGCGCTGCGCCGCCACCTTGAGGAGGTGATTGGCGATGTCCTTGATACGCTGCTTGACGCGGGCTTTCCTCGCCTGCCAGGCGGCGCCGCCCAATTTATCGAGTTCGACAAAGGCATCCTCGCCGCCATAGCGGGTGAGGACTTCGATGTTTTCGACCGGCACATAGAGCTTGTCATTGCCGGCATAGGTGAGCCGCAGACAATCATGCGGTGCGCCGCCGACATCGAGGGTTTCCAGACCTTCATAGCGGCCGACACCATGATCGACATGGACGATGAAATCGCCCGCGGCGAAATTGGAGAGCTCGGCCAGGAAGGTCTCGGTCTTGCGCTTCCTGGTCACCGTGCGCGTCAGGCGGTCGCCGAGAATGTCCTGCTCGGTCACCACCAGCAGGTCGTCGGCGCGGTAACCCTGCTCCAGCCCCAGAACGGCGCGGCCGAGCGTGTCGCGCGGCCAGGCCATGAATTCGGCGAGACTGCCGATGGCGACCTGCTTGGCCAGGCCGTGTTCGCCCAGCAGGTGTCCGATGCGCTCAACGGCGCCCTGGCTGACGGCGGTGAGCAGTACGCGCTTGCCCGTCTGCTGTTCGGCGCGGATGGCCTTGGCGGCAGCGTCATAGACATTGATGTCGGGATTGATGCGGGCTTCGGCAAAGTTAAGGCCCGGCGCCCCCATCGCACGCAAGGTCGTCGCGGCGCCGGTGCCGAAATGATGGAAGGCGAAGATCGTGTGCCGGCGGGCGAGATTCTTCCAATCGGCATCGGTGAGGTAGAGCTGATCGGGCGGCAGCGGCTTGTAGGCCGTGGCGCCGGATTCCTTCTCGGCCCGCTGCAGATCGCGCCGGGCCGAATAGAAATCGGCGACGGTATCGAGGCGCGCGCGCTTGGCTTCGTCAGCCTGATGATCGAGGGTGATGACACATTGCGGCAGGTAACTGTCGAGGGTCACCAGGGGTGCCCCGAACAACGGCAGCCAATGCTCCATGCCCGGATAATGCCGGCCGGCGCTGATGGCTTCGTAGAGCGGATCGTCGGAGCCGCTTGAGCCGAAGGTCTGACGGTAGCCGGTACGGAAGGCTTCGATCGCAGCCGGAGTCAGCGTGATCTCGTTGACCGGCTTGATCTGGAAGCGGTCGAGCTTTTCCTGACTGCGCTGCGTCAGCGGATCAAACAGGCGGATATCCTCGATCTCGTCGCCGAAGAAATCGATGCGCAGGGGTTGCGGCGTTCCCGGCGGGAAGAGATCGACGATGCCGCCCCTCAGCGCGAACTCGCCGGGTTCGCTCACCGTCGCATTCCTGAGATAGCCATTGCCGAGCAGATAGGTCATGAGCGCGTCCTGGCCCAGGGACTTACCCTTGACGAGGTCGAGACCGGCATTGCCGAAGGATGCGGCACCCGGGACTTTCTGCAGCATGGCACCGACCGTGGTGACGACGATGGGCAGAGGCCGGCCGCTGGCGCCGGCCGCGGCCAGCGCGCTCAGCGTCTCGATGCGCGCGGCCAGGATATCCCGGTGCGGCGAGGAGCGGTCGTAGGGCAGGCAGTCCCAGGCCGGGAAAGACAGAACCTCGAGATCGGGCGCCACGAATTTCAGCGCCTCGGCCATGCGGGTCATGCGCAGATCGTCGCGCGCCACATGGAGGACGCCGTTCAAGGTGCGGGCGCGGGCGATGCCGGCCACCAGTTGAGCGTCGTGGCCATCGGGCACGCCGGCAACATCGTGGCGCCCGGCCTCGGGGACGTCGAAGGGCAGCTTCTCACGCATCAGGCGCCCTCACCCGAAAGGCGCCCTCACCCGAAAGACGTCGGCGGCCGAAGGCGACAAGAAGCTCGGTCACCGGGCTCTGGAGGCGCGGCGGCAGGGGCTCGCGCCCCGAGAGCCAGTCATAGATGTCCGGGTCGATTTCAGTCAGGAAAGCCGCCAAAGCCTGTAACTCGTCCGCACTCAGTTCCGCCAGATGCGCATCGGCAAAAGGCCCCAGAACCAGGTCAAGTTCCTTGGTGCCGCGATGATGGCATTGGAACATCAGCTTTTTGCGCTGCCGCTCCACCTCGTCCATGCCGATACCCTTCCCTCTTTACCGTTTGGCGCATAGACTCCCCCCGTTTCCAGCTGCAGCCGGACCCGGATTCTCTTGCGACCGCAAATCCTTTACCCGCTCTTTGCGTCGGTGACCAGCCTGCCCGGCATCGGGCCGAGGCTGGGCAAGCTGTTCGAAAAGCTGACCGGCCCCAGCGTCGTGGGGCTGCTGTGGCATCTGCCCACGGGCATGCTGGAACGGCAGCAGGAACCGCCGATCGATACGGTCGTGGACGGGGCCACGGTGACGCTGAAGGTACAGGTGACGATTCACCTCGCGCCGCTCCGGCCGCGTCAGCCTTACCGCGTGTCCTGCGTCAACGATACGGGTGCCGTCGATCTGGTCTTCTTCAACCCGCGCGTCGAATATCTCACCAACCTGCTGCCGCCGGGTGAATGGCGCGTGGTGTCGGGCCGGGTGGAGCGTTACGCCGGCACGCTCAACATGGTGCATCCGGACTATATCCTGCCGCCGGAGCGCATGGCCGAGATCAAGAAGCTGGAGCCGACCTATGGCCTCACCGCCGGCCTGACCCCGCGCATGGTGTTGAAAGCCGTGGCGGCGGCGCTGGAGCGGGCGCCGGAACTGCCGGAATGGATCGACGCCCATGTGATGAAGCGGCATCAGTGGCCGAAATGGAAGCCGGCCATCGAGGCAGTGCATCATCCAAGATCGGGTGCGGATCTGGGAACGGATACACCGGCGCGCCAGCGTCTCGCCTATGACGAGGTGCTGGCGGCGCAAGTGGCGCTGGCCCTGGTGCGCCAGCATAACCGGCGCCTGGCCGGGCGGCCATGCGTCGCCACGGGGGCGCTCACGTCGCGGGTGAAGGCGAGGCTCCCCTACGACCTCACCGCCTCGCAGCGCCAGGCGATCGAGGAGATCGCCGCCGACATGGCATCGCCGCAGCGCATGCTCAGGCTGCTGCAGGGCGATGTCGGCAGCGGCAAGACGGTGGTGGCGCTCTTTGCCATGCTGATCGCGGCGGAAGCCGGTGGCCAGGCGGCATTGCTGGCGCCCACGGATATTCTGGCGCGCCAGCATTTCGCGACGCTGGAGCCGATGCTGCGCGCGGCTGGCCTGCGGCTGGAACTCCTGACCGGGCGCGATAAGGGCAAGAACCGCGACCGCATCCTCGAAGGGCTCGCCTCGGGCGACGTGCCGCTGGTGGTGGGCACGCATGCCCTGGTGCAGGAAAGCATCGTCTTTCAGGATCTGCGCCTCGCGGTGGTCGACGAGCAGCACCGTTTCGGCGTGCAGCAGCGCGTGGCGCTGTCCGAGAAAGGCAAGGGCGTCGATCTGCTGGTGATGACGGCGACGCCCATCCCGCGCACGCTCACCCTCACCGCCTATGGCGATATCGACGTTTCGCGCCTGACCGAAAAGCCGCCGGGACGCCAGCCGATCGACACGCGCACCATTCCGCTGGACCGGCTGGAGGAGGTGGCGGGCGGCCTCAAACGCGCCATCGCGCAAGGCAACCGCGTCTATTGGGTCTGCCCGCTCGTGGAGGAATCGGAGGTAATCGACCTCGCCGCCGCCAGCGAGCGCCATGACATGCTGAAGACTGTCTTCGGCTTGCGCGCCGGGCTGGTGCATGGGCAGATGAAGGCGGCCGAGCGCGACAAGACGATGGCCATGTTTCAGGCCGGGGAGCTCGACATCCTCGTCGCCACCACGGTGATCGAGGTCGGCGTCGACGTGCCGCAGGCAACCGTCATGGTGATCGAGCATGCCGAGCGCTTCGGCCTTGCCCAGCTTCACCAGTTGCGCGGGCGCGTCGGGCGCGGTTCGGGAAAGTCGAGCTGCATCCTGCTCTATCAGACGCCCTTGAGCGAGGCGGCGAAAGCGCGCCTCAACATCATGCGCGAGACCGAGGACGGCTTCCGCATCGCCGAGGAGGATCTGCGGCTGCGCGGTGCCGGCGAGCTGCTGGGCACGCGGCAGAGCGGCATGCCGGAATTCCACCTCGCCGATCTCGCCGCCCATGCCGACCTCATCCAGATCGCCCGCGACGATGCGCGCCTGCTGCTGGAGATGGATCCGGAACTGGTCAGCGAACGGGGTCTTGCCATCCGCGTCCTCCTCTATCTCTTCGAGAAGGACGCGGTGGTGAAGACGATCCGTTCAGGCTGAGGGTTTCGCTTTCCTGGGCGGAATCTTGCCGGGCGCCACGATGCCGCCGGAGACCACGAGCTTGATGCCGTCCTCGACCGACATGTCGAGATATTTGGCATCCGCGCGGGGCACGAAGATCAGGTAGCCCGAGGTCGGGTTCGGCGTCGTCGGCACGAAGATGGTGAGCGCATCGCCGCCGATGGCGGCGGACACTTCCGGCGGCGTCGTGCCGGTGACGAAGCCCAGTGTCCAGGCGCCGGGGCGTGGAAATTCCACCAGCACGCAATCGCGGAAAGCGGCCGACTGATTGGCCAGCACCGTCTCGATGATCTGCTTGATGGCGCTGTAGATGCTTCGGATGATCGGCAGCCGGTTGAGGATGCTCTCCATCAGCTGGCGCGTCAGGCGTCCGAATATCCCAGCGGTCACGGCGCCGATCATGGTCAGCACGATGAGGACGATGATGAGCCCGATGCCGGGGATCGAGAATGGCAGGTAGTTCTCCGGATTGTATTCCGGCGGCACCAGCGGCAGGACCGTCTGGTCGACCCAGTTGATGAACAGCCAGGCGATGTAGATGGTGAGAGAGACCGGTGCGGTGATGAGGATGCCGGCCAGGAAATAGTTGCGCAGGCGCACCCCGAGGCCCAGCCCATGCTTCTTGGGCTGCAGTTCCTCAGGCATTTCTGGGCCCGGCGCTGGCGGGATGTCCGGTTCGCTCATGATCGAGGGTATCCATGCTGTGACATTGCCCCTATCAAATAGAACTGGCAGGGTTGGCGCAACTCCGGCAGAATCTGCGGCATTGGGTGAATATTGGCTTTTCAGATCATGGCGGAACAGGACTGGATTGACGGGCTGATCTGTTTTTGCAACCGCAGACAGATCGATTCCGATGTGATCGACGGCGTGGAGGCGGCCTGGAACGGCCTGCGCGGGGACCGTCCCTACCCTGCCCGCGCCGAAATCGACCCACTCGCCTTCCGCAACTGGCTGCCCTACCTCTCGATCGTGGAACTGCACGAGGCGCCGTTCCGGGTCCGCTATCGCCTGGTCGGAACCGAGGTCGCGCGATTCTCCGGTGAGGACTTTTCCGGCAAATGGCTGCATGAGACCGATTGGGGCGAGAAGAGCCAGCAACTCAATCGGATGCTCTATCAACGCGTCTTCGACGAACGCGCGCCTATTTTCGGCCTGTCGCAGCTGACCTGGCAAGGCCGCTCGGATCATTTCTTTCAATGGGCCCTCTTCCCGCTCGGGCCCGCGGATGGCGGCGTTACGCATTGCCTCAGCGCCGACGATTTCACCCGCATTGCCGAACCCAGCGGGCTGTTGCGCGAAAGCGAGGGCGAGGATGGGGGCAATGACAATGCTTAAGCGTTTCCTGTTCTGCGCCTTGCTCCTGCTGCCGGCCGCCGCCCAGGCGCAGAGCACCACCGCCATCGATCCCGGTTCGGCCGCCTTCATGCATGGCGATTACGCGCTGGCGATGCAGGAATGGTGGAAGAAGGCGCAAGCCGGCGATGCCGAGGCGATCAACAATATCGGCATCCTCTACAACAAGGGATTGGGCGTCGAGCGCGACGCAACCAAGGCTGCCCAATGGTATCGGCGCGCGGCGGAGTTCGGCTATGCCAATGCGCAATTCAACCTTGCCAATCTGCTCTATTCCGGCGACGGGATAAAACGCGACCTCGATCAAGCCGCCGCCTGGTATCGGGAAGCCGCCCAGCGCGGGCACCTTGCTGCCCAATATTACCTTGGCCTGATGTATGTCGATGGCGAGGGTGTTCGGCAGGACAAAATCGAAGGGCTGAAATGGATCGTCAAAGCGGCCGATGCCGGCAATGCCGCCGCGCAATATGAAGTTGGCAAAATGCTGGTTGAAGGCGATGGGCTGCAGCCCGATCCGGTCAAGGGCGCAGAATACACGCTCAAGGCGGCGCATGCCGGCCATTCCAAAGCCGCCCTCCTGATGGCGCAGATCTATGCAACCGGGAACGGCGCGGAGAAGAATGATCTCGAAGCCTATGTCTGGGCCCGGATTGCGACCGACCGCTTGAAGCCGGGGCAGGATTCGAAGAAAGCCTATGCACTGATCGATGAATTGGAAAGCCGGCTGGAGGACGGGGCCATCAAAGCAGCCGAGCGGGTCATCGCCATCCGCAATCCGAAACCCGAAAGCAATGGCGACGGCCAGGGACAGCAGGCACCGCAATAGGCGCTATTGGTAGGTGGCCCCGGCGTAGATCTTCTCCAGGCGGGTAATCGTCTCGGCGGTGGAAACGGATTGGTCGCCACTGACCGGTTTGGCGACCAGGTCGATCACGATGACCGAGACGGCCCGCGTGCTGGCCGACCGGTTTTCAGAGCAGGTATAGTCATAATATGGCCAGCCATAGCCGAAGCCGTGCCGGTAACCATAATAGCCGAAACCAGGACCCCAGAACGGCGCAGGCCGGCAGCGTGGATAGGACTGCACGTCGATATCGCTGTCGGTCTTTTCGCTGACGATCCGAAAAGCGGGAGCGCCGCGTTCCTGGGCAAGGCGGGCTGCGTGCAGCAGTGCAAGATCGCGCACCTTCTCCTTCTCCGCCACGACGCGTGAATCAGCGCGTGGATTACGAGCCGATACCTTGACCTCGGCACCGCGATAGGTGACCTCGACCGTGTCCGGGTCGACATCGCGGTCACTGAACCCGAAATTGCCGGCAGCGGATAATGCCTGCATCGCGGGCCGTGGCGGCACCGGGGTACTGCAGGCTGCGACCGCAACAAGGAGCAGGGCGGATAGGCAAGACAGACCGATTTTCATGGCGTGATCATAACACCCACGGGTCCGGCCGGCTCCCCCACCGCAGGTACAGTCAAGAAAATGTGATCAAATGCCGCAGCATCTTCAGCGCCATTCGGCATCCGGATTGGAAAGAACAGCCGGACTGAGCGCCAAACAATAGCCATTGTCGGCCCAGACCTGCTTGCACGCTTTTCCGGCCTCCGCCTGGTCAAGGCCGACAAGGAGTGCCGAGTAGCGGGTCAGCCCTTCCCAGGTGCGCTGGATGATCGCGGGACGGCCTTTCTTTATGGTGCCCTTCAGGCGCGATTTCATCCTCGAGATGGTGGTTTCGGCCTGGGTCTTTTGCGGGAAGGCGCCGAACACGATGCCCCAACCGGAGATCCGCGCCGCGGTCGTTATCGTCGAATTGCCGTCTTCGGCGACACGCTGGTCGCAATCGCCGCCTTTGAGCAAGGTCGGCGGCGGCCCCAATTCCTCGGCCGAAATCTTGATCGTCATATCCTTGAGTTTCGGCATTTCGGCTGCCTGCGCCTGAAACCCGGCATTGAGCAACTGGGTCATCAAAGCAGCCCGCTCGCCCCGGCTACTGGCCCCGAGAACCACGCCGATCAGCCTGCGTCCGTTCCTTTTGGCCGAAGCCACCAGATTGTAGCCAGAACCGCAGGTAAAGCCGGTCTTCATCCCATCCGCCCCTTGATAGGAGGAGAGAATGCCGTTGACCGAAGGCTGCGTCCGACCCGCGATCGTGACGCTGCGCTTGCCGAAAAGCGGATAGTGTTCGGGGTAGCTTTCAAGAATGTGCAGGGCGAGCTCCGCCATGTCGCGCGCCGTCGTGACCTGGCCGGCATGTGGCAGGCCGGAGGCATTGCGGAATTCGGTTCGCGTCATACCGATCCGATGCGCTGTCGCCGTCATCATCTGGGCGAAACGCTCTTCCGTCCCGCCGATGGCTTCGGCCAAAGCCACGGCAGCATCGTTGCCCGAGACCACCAACATGGCGGTAAGGGCTTGTTCTACCGTTATCTTTTGTCCCTTCTTGAGACCGAATTTTGTTGGCGACTGGCCGGCTGCGTTGGCCGAGACCGTGATCTTGTCGCTGAAATGGATCTTTCCTGCCTTGGCCGCCTCGAAAACCATGAAGGCAGTCATCATTTTAGTCAGTGAAGCTGGATACCAGAGCGCATTGGCACCTTCGGCGCGCAGAATAGCGCCAGCATCGACATCGACCAGTACAGTGACATTTCGAGCCGCCGCGACGCTGGGCGCGAGAATGATAACAAGCGACAGAAAAAGCGCCGGAATCCGCCATCCGCCACGCCGCGACATGATCTGCAACATACTTCCCTCAAGTCCCAAAATCGGGTTGGATGTTAAGACATAAGTCAGAGACACGTGACAAGCCGTTTTAGGCATTGTTCCGGCATTCTGCGACGCTATGGTGACCGAAATGGAAGGCATTTGGGGGTATCAGTGATCCGAATCACGCGCAATCTCATGGTCGGCGGCTGTCTGCGCCTCGCGATTTCGGTCGGAGCGCTCAGTTTTGCGGCACTGCCAGCCTGGGCCGACTATCAGAGCGGTGTCGATGCCTATTACAAGGGCGATTTCCAAGCCGCTTACGATGCTTGGCTGCCGCTGGCCGAAGCTGGCGATGCCGTGGCACAGAACAGCCTTGGCGCCCTTTTCGACCATGGACTGGGCGTCACGGAGGATAATGCCGAGGCGGCACGCTGGTACGAGATGGCGGCGCAACAGGGCCTGCCGCTGGCCATGCGCAACCTGGGCAATCAATACGCCACGGGCCATGGCGTCCCCTTCGACCTGGATCTTGCCCGGCAATGGTATGAGAAGGCCGCTGCCCTGGGCGACCAGCAATCCGCCGCCCTGCTCGACCATCTGCGCCCGGCGACGACACCGCCATCGGATTCCGCGGCGGCCACCACCTTGCCGGCATTCAGTGCGCCGAGCACCACCGGCGTCCTGGCGCAACCCGTCGACAACGCCACCCCGGCCGCTTCCAGCACGGCAAGTTCCAGCGATGGCGACTTGACCATTCCCGACGCCCCGGCTGCGGAACCCGTGCCGGCACCCGCGAGCGATGCGCCGATCGCGCTCGATCTGGGTGGCAGCACGGTCACCATGCCCGCCGAAGATCAAGTGCCGGCACAGCCTGTTGCCTCCGCTCAGCCCGCGGCGGTACCAGTCCAGCAAGCCGCAGTAACGCCGATGCAGCCGGCAGCGCCGCGCGCCGACGGGAATTGGCTGATCGGCCAATGGCAAGGACCGTCGCTGGGCTGCCCGAAAGGCGGCGGCGTCGAATTCACCGATAGCGAAACGTTGAGTTGGTTCGACGGGCAGATTGCCGTGCGTCTCGCTTCGACCTACCGGATTTCCGGCGACAATATCGTCGTCACCGCCACGGGCAGCGATGGCGCGCCGCAGCAATACACTTATCAACGCAGCGGCGCCGACAAGATGATCATCGTCAGCATTCCGCAATCCATGCCGAAATCGCTGCTGGGCATCGCCTATCGCCGCTGCGGCCCGGCACCCAGCGTCACCCAATCCGCCGCTGCCGGGGCGTCGCCCGTACCGGCTGGAACGCCGGTGATCGGCTCCACCGCCCCCGCCGCTGCCGGCACACCCGCCAGCAGCCCTGCAGTGGAAACGAGTACCGCCGCGAGCAGCCCGGCGCCGACCGCCCCGGCGACGGCCGCGCAGCCGACGATCGCCGCGGGCGAGGCGCCGCAATATACGCTGAACGAACAATCGAACTTCGCGCGCGCGGTAGCCGCCAACGACGACAAGGCCGCGGAAGGCTGGAGAGCCTTTGAGCAAGGCCAGTATCAGGAGGCACTCGCCGCCTTCAAGTCGCTGGCGGATTCCGGCAACACCAACATGCAGGTGCTGGTCGGCAGCATGTACGATTACGGCCAAGGCGTGCCCCAGGACGATGTGCAGGCCTTACAATGGTACTTGATGGCGGCGGCGAGCGGAAATGCCAAGGGCCAGTATCAGGCCGCCAACCTCTACTTCAACAGCCCGAGCGTGCCGCAGGATATGATCGAGGCCTATCGCTGGGGCAGCCTGGCCGCCAAAGGGCCGGCCGGCCAGCCCGTGACGATCTGGGCCCAGCAATTGATATCGACGCTGACGGCAAACATGTCGCAGGACGATATCGACGACGCCAAGTCACTCGCCAAGAAATCCCTCAAGACAGAGTGACCGTTTTCCGGAGCCTTTCATGCTGCCCAATACCGCCTTCGATGCGGCCGATCTCGCCGCCAAGGACCGCGCGCATCTGATCCATCCCTGGGTCGATCTGGGATTGGTCAAGGACACCGAACCGCTGATCGTATCGGCCGCGGAAGGGGCCTATGTCTACAATGTGCACGGCGCGAAGATGCTCGACGGCATCGGTGGCATGTGGTGCGTCAATGCCGGTTACGGGCGCGGCGAGATTGCCGACGCGATGGCCGAGCAGGCTCGGCGGATGGCCTATTTTTCGCCCTTCGGTGTCATCGGCAATCCACCTGCGATCGAGTTCGCGCACCGGCTGACGCAGCATACGCCCGGCGATTTGAAGCACGTCTTCTTCACGACCGGCGGTTCTACCGCCGTCGATTCAGCTTTGCGCTTCGTCCACTTCTTCAACAATTTCCATGGTCGCAAGCAAAAGAAGCAGATCATCACGCGCGAATATGCCTATCACGGCTCGACCTACCTGACTGCCTCGGTTTCCGGTAAGCCGGCCGACCGCGGCAATATGGATCTCGAAACCGGCTTCATCCACCATCTGCCGGCACCCAATCCCTATCGCCGGCCCGAAGGGATGTCGCTGGAAGCGTTCTGCGATGCCAAGGTGAAGGATTTGGAGGACAAGATCCTTGAACTCGGTCCCGACAAGGTAGCGGCGTTCATCGCCGAACCGTTACTGGCCTCAGGCGGTGTGATCGTGCCGCCGCCCGGTTACCAGCGCCGCACCTGGGAGATATGCCGCAAATATGACGTGCTCTATATCTCGGACGAGGTGGTGACGGGTTTCGGGCGGCTGGGCCATATCTTCGCATCGAAGAACGTCTTTGATATCGAACCGGACATCATCACCTGCGCCAAGGGCCTGACCTCGGGCTATGTGCCGCTGGGCGCAATGATCGTGTCGGACCGGCTCTATTCGACGCTGACCGACAAGGCCGGTCGGGGCCAGACCTTTGCCAACGGCTATACTTACTCCGCGCATCCGGTGTCCTGTGCCGCAGGCATGGCCAATCTCGATATTTTCGAACGCGAAGATATTTGCGGGCATGTGCGCAAGACCGGGCCCTATTTCCGCGAGCGTCTTGGCGAACTGATCGAACTCGACATGGTCGGCGATGTGCGCGGCAGCCATTTCATGGTCTGCGTCGAATGCACCTCCGATAAGAAGAACAAGACCGTGCCGCCGGCGGAGTGGAATGTCGGGAAACGCATTTTCGAGAAATGCCAGACCAAGGGTCTGCTGGCCCGGCCGATGGGACACCTCATCGTCATGTCGCCGCCGCTCATCATCAACCGGGCGCAGATTGACAGTTCGGTCGAAATTCTCCGCCAAGGCATCGCCGAAGTGATGGGCGATCTGAAGCGCGAAGGCCTTTGGAAATAGGCTATTTCAGCCAGATCTCGGCACTGGCGGAACGGCCGCCGGCATCGATCACCGTGACGCGCTGCGCACCCTTCCCGTCCGGATCCCATTGCGCCTGGCGCAGATAGGGCGGCGAGCTCACCGGCTTGCCGTTGACCAGCCACCTGAGAGGCAGATTGCCGCCCTCGGCCTTCAGCACCAAGAGCACCGGCACTTCGCTTTCGGGCATCGGCACCGTGGCCCCGTCGAGCGGAAATGCGATGCGCAGGCGGTTCCGCGATCGCTCCGCCGCCGCCGCGGCCGGTCCGCTGTCATAGCGCTGCAGATTGGCCGGCAGAGCGGTATTGCCGACCAGCAGCGTGCCCGCGGGCGGCTTCCCCGCTAGGGCGCTGCCGCTCGGCGGCAGCTGGTCGAAGATTTCGAACAGCAAAGGTGCCGCAGCCTCGCGGCCCATGCGGCCGCCGGAAAAAGACCCGTCGGGCCGGCCGACCCAGACGCCGATCGTGTAATCCTTGGTGTAGCCGATGGCCCAGGCATCGCGGTAACCGTAGGACGTGCCGGTCTTATAGGCGATGCGGCTGGCCAGCTTGCGATTGCCGCAGGCCAGCCAGCTCGATGGCGGCGGCGTGTCTTCGAGGATGCGGGTTACGTAGAAGCTGCCCAGCGCGCCGATGAGCGGCTTCGCTTCGGCCGCCGGCTGATCTTTCACAAGCCGCAGCGCGCGCACCGTGCCCTGTTCCGAGAAGGCGGCGTAGAGCGAGACCATTTGCTCCAGCGTGACCCCGACGCCGCCAAGGGCGATCGGCAGTCCCGGTCTTCCAGCATCCTTTGGGAGATGCAATGGGAAACCCGCATCCGATAGCTTTTGGGCGAAAGGCGCTGGGCCGATGGCGTCCATCAAGGTTACCGCCGGCAGATTGAGCGACAGCTGCAACGCCTCGCGCGCCGGAATCTCGCCGCGGAAAAGATGGTCGAAATTCTCCGGCGCCCATTCGCCAAAGCGCATCGGCTGGTCGATCATGATGGTCTCGGGATGCACGACGAGTTCGTCGAACGCCATGCCGTAGATGAAAGGCTTGAGCGCCGAACCGGGCGAGCGCACCGCTGCCACCATATCGATGGGACCGAATTGCCGCCGGTCAAAGTAATCGGCCGATCCGATATAGGCGAGTACCCGGCGTCCGTCATTGGCCACGACCAGGGCGGCACTGGTGGCCCCCGCTTCGAGGCCGACGGAACGGCGCGCGAGCAGCCGCTGCAGGTTCCGCTGCAGATCATGATCGATCGTGCTCCCGATGACGCCGGCTTCGGGAAAAGCGCGCCGCAGCCGTTCGGCCAGATGCGGCGCATCGCTGAGTGCCGGCAGGCGCCGCGTCGGGATCGGCTCTGCGACGGCGGCATCGTAGGCCGCCTGGTCCAGATCGCCTTCGGCCAGGAGACGCGCCAGCACCTTGTCCCGTGCCCTCTTCGCCGCCGCCGGAAAACGGTCCGGCCGCAACCGTTCCGGACTTTGCGGCAGCGCCACGAGCAAGGCCGCCTCGGCCTCGGTCAAATGACGCGGCTCCTTGCCGAAATAGCCGAAGCTGGCAGCGCGCACGCCTTCGAGATTGCCGCCATAGGGCGCCAGTGAAAGATAGATATCGAGCACACCCTCGCCGCCCAGACGCCAGGTGAGCTGCAGCGCACGCAGGGCTTCGACGGCCTTGGCCTGGAAGCCGCGCGGTCGGGGCTCCAGGAGGCGCGCCGTCTGCATGGTGAGCGTAGAGGCGCCGGAGACGATCTCGCCGGCCGCAGCCGCCTGGAAGGCGGCACGGATGACGGCCAGAGGATCGATCCCGGGATGAAGACCGAAGCGGCCGTCCTCGAAGGTCTTTAGATATTTGAGGAACTTGGGGTCGACCTGGCCGGTCCTGGCCGGAAAGCGCCAGGCTCCGTTGGCGGTCGCAAAGGCACGCAGCACGCTGTCATCGGCAGCGAGAACGAGCGTCGAATGATCGCGCAGGCGCCCCATGAATGGCGGAAAGAGCCGGTCGGCTAAGAGTGCCGTCGCCATGGCGAGCAGGAGAACCCCGCCGGCAACGATGGCGGCGCGCTTCAGCCGATGCAGCCCTTGCGCCATGCCTCACCCTCAGTAGGGCGCCACGGTCAGCGTATCGCGGCCACCCCTGGCGCGAACCTCCGGCGCGTACATGTCCTCGACCTGCACGGCTGGCACCGTGTAGCTGCCCGGCGTCACGGCCCGCACCATATAGGCCAGGTTGAAATTCGCCGTCTCGGTGTCGGCGTCGACATCGAGGGCCCCGATATAGCGGTCATCGAGGAACTCGCTATAGGTCAGCGACGAGAGCGGCGGCAGCCAGGAAAGATCGCCCGTGCGGCGGGTATCGGTCAGCCGCTCGTTTTCGATCTCGAAGCCCGCCGGCAGCAGATCGACCACCAGCGCGCGGCGATGGTCCGCCGCCTTTACCTTGCCGGCCACCACGGCGACCAGCACATCATTCTGGCGGATGTTCCTCAGGTCCGCCGGTTCGCCGTTCAGCGTGTAGAAGACGCGGGTGATCTCGAAACCGCTCTGCTCGGGCGGCAGGTCGGCAATCGGCACACCGGCTACCGTCGCCTTGGCGTAGACCGGTTCGGACCCGTTATTGGTGAAGACCGAGCCGGCGCCGAGCTCCTCCGACGCCATGTGCAGGTAATAGGGTTTTACCTGCTTGATGCCAGCCTGCGCGTCCCGGCCGATGCTGATCTCCGGCTGCGAACCGGCCGTCGTCGCTTTGGCCGCCATGAGGATCCAGGCCTGCTCTTGCGTGCTGAGATAGCCACGGCCCGCCTGCAGGCTCGCCAGCGTATCGAGATAGAGAGTCGGATCGCGGCCCGGCAGCTTCGCCTCGCTGAGCAGGGTGACGATGGCGGCGATATCGCGCAGATCGGAACCGTAATCCAGCAAGGGGCGCCGGGCCCTGTTGGCGGCAAGCAGGGCCGCATCGAAAGCCGCATTGGCGCGCGCCATATCGCCATTGAGAGCAAGGGCCGTTCCGAGCTGGGCCAAAGCGAGGCCGGTCGGCATGCGGTCGAGATAATTGTCGGCGAGATAGCGCAGCTCGCTGAGCTTGGCCTCCTTGGCCCTGGCGAGAACATAGACCGCATAGGCCCGCGCGGCCAGATTGTCGGCACTGTCGTTGTTGTAGTCGGTCGCCACATAGCGCAGGCCATCAAGCCCGTGATTGTAGGCGATGTCCGACACATCGTAACCGCGGGCCCGCGCCTGGGTCAGGAAATCCATGGCAAAGGCCGAGAGCCAGTTTTCGGGCGGACTGAAACTCGTCCACAAGCCGAACAGACCGTCGCTGCGCTGGCGTTCCAGGATGCGGCCGATCGCCCGCTGGACCTGCTTCGGATCGCTCGCGGCGTACTTGTTTTCAAGACTCCATATCTCGGCCACTTCGTTGGTGAAGAGCAGCGGAAATGCGACGCTGGTCGTCTGCTCGAGGCAGCCATAGGGATAGTGATAGAGGTCGGCCAGCACGCTCTGCACGTCGAGATTGGGATGGGCGCTGAAGGATAGGCGCAAATCCGCCGTCTCCGGCAGGAAATCGGCCATGGCGTTGGCCGACACCTTGAGCGGCGCGCCGGGCAGCAGGCGCTGGGTCAGCGTCTGGGCAATGGCCGCCTGCGCCGGTCGCACCGGCAGATTGATCTGGCGCGTCAGGGTAAAACCTTCCGGCCCCTTCATCGCCAGGATGACATGCCCCTCACCCACCGCCAGGCCCTGGATGCCAGCGCGCCAGTTGTGGCCGGCGCCCTTGGCAAGCTCGATACTGAGATGCGTTTCGCCAATGAGGCGCAGATTGTCGCTGGCGCTAAGGTCGATCTCGTAGGTGCCGGCGGCACCTTCGACATTCTGCAGCGAAAGGGAAACGTTGCTGCTGTCGCCCGGCGCCAGGAACCGCGCGGCGGAAGCAAGAGCCACGACCGGATCGCGTACCACCAGCGGCGCTTCGGCGGCGCCGACATTCTGATCGTCCCAGGCGACCGCCATCAGGCGCAGGCGACCATTATAGTCCGGCACGTCGAACTTGATGAGCGCCTTGCCTTGAGCATCGAGCTTGACGATGCCGGAGAAAAGCGCCACCAGCTTGATTTCCTTGGGCGCCCCCCGCTTGGCCAGGCCTTCACCGTCACCGCCGCTGCGGATTGTGCCGCGCTTGCCTTCCTTGCCGTCGATGAGCTGACCATAGAGATCGCGGATCTCCACGCCGAGACGCCGCTTGCCGAAATAATGGTCCAGCGGATCGGGCGTCGCGAAATCGGTGAGCTGCAGGATGCCCTCATCCACCGCCGCCAAGGTGACATAGGCGTCCTTGCCGGCCAGGTTGGTAACGGTCACCGGAATTTCGACGGATTGGCGCGGCTGCATCGTTTCCGGCACATTCATCGAGACCTGCAAGTTGCGCGGCTGCGGATCGATCGCCAGCCAGGCCAGGCCGATGGCGCGCCCCGGCCCATGCTCATTCCCCTTGCCGGCGCGATAGGCATTCACCAGCACATAGGCGCCGGCACCCCATTTCTTATCGACCGGAATCTTGATCGTCTTGCCGTCCTTGGGCAACGAGACGGCGAAGCTGTCGACGATGCGGTCAGTAGCGACCGTCACTTGCGCTTCGCCGGCAAAGGGAGCGCTGAGGCGGATTTCGGCCTTGTCGCCGGCGGTGTAGAGGTCCTTGTCGGCCACGACCTGAAGCTTGTCCGGCGTACCGCCCGTGCCAGGCGCCGCCCACCAGCCGGCGTAAAAGCGCACGGAACTGGCGGCACCGCTGGCGGCATCGAATACTTCAAGGCGATAGCGGCCCCAATCTACCGGCAGGCTGAGCTTGCCCGGCAGGTCGGCGGCCACATCAAGGTTGCCGGTCGAGGATTCGGCATCGCGCACGATATAGTCATAGTCCCAGCGATTGTCGCGATAGAACCAGACATAATCCCAATCCTCGCGCACCAGGCGGTATGAGAGTTTCGGCTGTGCCTTGGCCTTGCCGTCGCGGCCGACGGCCAGCACCTCGAACTCCGCCATCGATCCTTCCTGGGCGCGGTCGTCGGCAAAAAGCGGCTTGATGCCAAGATAGAGGTCCCTGTCGCGGATCGGCTTGGTCAGCGTCTCGATGACCGGCCGGCCGCCGAACTCATAGACCTCAACACGCAGGGTCGCCGCCAGCGGCACCTGGGCTTCCGGCACCGTATCGAACGACATGTCGAACTCCACCCGGCCCTGATCGTCCGTGCTGGTATCGTCGTAGGTGAGGCGCTCCGACTCCATCTTCTCGTCGGCGAGGCCGAAACGGTAGCCCACCATATCCGGAAACGGCTTGGGGTCGGCGGCGATGACGATCTCAGCCTTCACCGGCAGGTTGGCTGCCGGAGCGCCATAGAGATATTTCGCCTCAATCTGCACCGGCAGCGGAACCGGCGGCACCAGAACATCTTCCTTGGCGCTGAGCCTGGCTTCGATCCGAGCCGGGACAACATCCTCGACCAGGAACTGGGTACTGGAAAGCGCCGCGCCTTCTGGATCGAGATAGGCTTCGAGAGTCCATGGGCCGGTGCGGGCGGAATTCGGCAGATCGATATCGACACTGTAGCCGCCGCCGGTATCCGCCAGATCGACGAAGCGCCGTGCCTCGATGCCATCGGGACGCAACAGGCGGAAGGTGAGCTTCTGCCCCTCGAGCATGTCGGCCGACGGGTCACGCGCGAGCGCCATGACATGCGCGGTCTCGCCCGGCCGATAAACGCCGCGGTCCGTATAGAAGAAGATGTCGATATCGTCCGGCATCGGGCGGCCACCCACACCGCGGTCGGACAGGTCGAAGGCCGGACCGCTGATATCGAGGAAGCTGAAATCGCCGTCGCGACGGAAGGCCATTACGGCCGTCGCCGTGCGGCCGCCCGACCCGCGCAGCAGGCCGGGATCGAATTGCGCCATGCCGGCGGTATCGGTCAGCGCCTTGGCCAGCACTTCGTTGTTTCGGGCGATGAGGCGCAGTTCAAGCCGATGCATCGGCCGCCCGGTTTCCAACGAGCGCGCCTGGACACTCAGCCCATCCATTCCACTGAACGCGGTCAGGCCGACATCGGAGACGACGAGCCATTGCGTGGCTTGCGGCTGCCAGCGCCAGGAATAATCATCCTCCGACTGTTCGTCGGCGGCATTGTGCGCCATCAGGATATAGATACCGGGCTTGGTATCCGGAACGACTTCGTCGATCGGGAAAGCCGTCACGACGCGCTTGTTGCGATCGATGGCCACATCCATCTCGCCGGTCCAGATCTCCTCGCCAGCCTTCTCGGCGATCCGCGCGCGGTCGTATTCCTCGAGGTTATTGAGGAAGCGGCCATCATAGAGTTCGTTGATCAGATTGCGATCATTGATGCGCAGCAGGCGCAGCATGGCCTTGTCGATATTAACGGTGATCAGCGGAACGCCGGTGCTGCCGATCTTGGGCAGAACATAGGCCTGGTTGCGAAAACCGATACTGGGCGCACGATCACCGATGGCAAAGGCCCATTCCTCGTTCTCGGTGAGCTTCTGCGTGTCGAGCGCCGGCAGCCCTTTCAGCACGGTGATCTTGTAGGATTGACCGAAGCTGAGATTCCCGACGCAAAGCTGGTAGCCCGAAACGCGATAGGTCGCCTTCACCTCCGGTTCGATGCGGACGTAATCCGGGTAGTTCACGATATCCGGCGTGGCAAGGTCGCTGCGGAACTCAAGACAGGCCTCGGGCGTCTCGCCCTCTGTATTGAGCTTTGTGCTGGTCAGCGAAAAGGCCAGCATCTGGCGGATCTGCTCGGCGCGTGTCGCCGCCTGATCATCGTAATTGTAGCGCTGTGCTTCCTCATAGGCCGCCAGAGCCAAGCGTTTTTCATCCAGATTATCGAACTGCTTGGCGACCATCTTCATCGCAACCGCCTGCAATTCGTATTGGTCGGTCTCGATAAAGGCGCGGTAAGCGGCAAAGGCTGCCTTGCGTTTTTCGCCCGCTCCTTCCAGCAGGCCGGCGAAAGTGATCCAGCTGTCATAGCTCTCGTCGCCCAGACCGATGGCCCGGGCGCGCAAGGACGCGGCTTCGGCAAAGCGCCTGGCATCGGCCTCGGATTTCGATTGCTGGACCAGGAGGTCGATGCGGTGCGGATCCTCCCCCTTCGCCGCCGCCAGTAATTCGGCACGGTAGGCCGCGGCTTCGCGCGCGATATCGGTAAGGTCGAAGGCGCTGGCGCCTTGCGGCAGGAGAAGCTGAATGACGAGCAGGAGGAGAAAACCAAGGCGATAGATGGGCGCACGCATGTCAAATGTCCCGCATGAACGAGTGTGGCTGATGACCGTGTCGAAGTCCGATGGCCGGATTGCCCGTCCCGCAAATCCTTGGCTGCCGAGTATAGCGTCGACGAGACGATTTGATACACGATGATTGCGACAGGATTTGGGCGCCCGACAGCTTCCGCGCGAATTTTTCCGCTGCCTTGGCGCCTTCCGATTCGGTTGCTAAGGTCCGCCGGTCATGACCGGTCCGAACATTGCGATACCGCCCGCCACCTGGCTGATCCTGGGAGAGCGCACCGGCGACAATGCCCAAGTGCTGGCGTTGGCGCGTGCGCTCGGCTGGCCGGGGACGGTCAAGCAGATTCGCTACGATGAGACCTGCGCGGTCGACTTCAAAGACCGTGGCGCCAGCCTGACCGGCGTCGACCTCCAGGCAAGCGATCCCCTGACCTCGCCGTGGCCGGATGCCATCATCGCCATCGGCCGCCGGTCGGTCCCGGTCGTGCGTTGGATCCGGGCGCAAGCAGGCAAGCCCACCCTCCATATTCATCTGGGGCGCCCGCGGGTGGATCTCAGTCTGTTCGACCTCGTCATTACCACGCCTCAATACAACTTGCCGGAGGCAGAGAATGTGACGGAAGTCACCCTGCCCTTTGTTTCCATCGATGCCGAGGCGCTTGGACAAGCGGCCGCCGCCTGGCACGACCAGTTTGCGGGGGTTCCCCGCCCTTGGACGGCGGTACTGGTTGGGGGACCTACGCCACAGCTGGCATTCGGTCCGGCGGAAGCCGACCGGCTGCTGGCGGAGCTGGGCGCCTTCCGCGCCAAAGCAGGCGGCAGCCTGCTGATCACGACTTCACCACGAACGCCGGACGAGGTGACCGCTGCATTGCGCGTCGGCATGGAGCGCACGGCCCCAGGGCACCATATCTTCGTTCCCTTCGCCCGCAATGAGGCCAATCCCTACTCTGCCATGCTTGCCCTGGCCGACAATTTCGTGGTCTCGGTCGACAGCGCCTCCATGGTGGCTGAGGCAGCAACGCGGCAGAAGCCGGTCTATCTTTTCCATCTGCCAAAAATTCCACCCAGGATGAAACCGGGCCTCAAATCCGCGATGTCGCGCAACTGGCGACTGCGGCGGAAAGCCCGGCTCGACGCCGACCTGCCGGCGGATCCGCTCGACAAGCTCTACGATTTCTGGACCCGACGCGGCAAAGCGCGGCCCCGGCGCGATATCGATCAGGTGGAACGGCGCCTCATCGACCTTGGGGTAGCCCTGCCACTTGCCCAATCGAACCTGCCCCAACCTGAGAAGATCCTGGCGGCTTTCCGGGCACTGGCGGCGGAACGCGAGGACGCCCTTGCCCGGATTCGGACGCTTTGGGCCAACAAACAAACCAGTTTATAGGCTTAAATTGCTATGTCCCAGGCAGCATATGCTTGAGGCGAATGCAAGCCGCATGATATGACGCGCCAATGAAATTTCCCTGGGAATCCCAATAAATGCTGGTTTGGATCGATGCCGTCCATTGCGGGCGGTTGCCGAAGATTTTTGGCCTGACGCTAGTTGAGCGTCATCTTCAGGCACTGAAAAGGTCGCTGCCCCGCCCGGCTCGGGTCGTGGTTGACCTCGGCGCGGAAGGGCAGAAGCCGAAAATCGATCCCAGCCTGGACGGCGCCTTTCCGATCGAGTGGCGCCAGACCCCGGGGGATTTTGCCAGCCGGCTCGGCCGTTTCCTGGCGGAAGCCGGCATGCAGCCGGTCCTGCTGCTCGACGGCGCAACCCTGCCCGATGCCCGGCTGCATGCCTCCATGATGGCATTCATCGATTCGGTCGCAGTCCTTGCGCCCAAGGAGGATGAACGGGCAGCCATGATCCGGCTTGCCGCGGACAGCCTGAAAGACATCCACATCGAGGCAGCCGACTTGCCGGCCCTGGCCGTCAAACTGCTCGCGGCCGGCACCGTCCGTGCATACCGGCAGGACGAGTTCAGCGGTTTCATCCGCAAGCTGCGGCGCACGATCCCTTATTACCTGTTCCGGGTCGAAAGCGCAGACAAGGCGGCGAAGGTCGAGAAATTCATGTTCTGGTCGAATTACAAGGGTTCGACGGACTTCTTCACGCGCTATGTCTATCCGCCACTCGTCTGGATTTCGGTCGGTCCTTTGGCGCGGGCGCGGGTTCACCCGAACACCGTCACCATCTTCAGCATCATTCTGGCGCTGGGCGCCATTCCCGTCTGGGCGATCGGCGAAACCTGGTCGTTCTGGACCGGTTTTGTCATGGCCTATGGCATGAGCGTGCTCGATTCCGTCGATGGCAAGCTCGCCCGCCTCACTTTCACCGATTCGCGACTTGGCAACGTCCTGGACCATGGCCTGGACATGGTGCACCCGCCCTTCTGGTATCTGTCCTGGGCCTATGGGCTGGGCCTGGCGAGCGCCGGATGGGGATCGACGCTTGGCATCGCCACGACCTTGGTGATGGTCTTTTACGTCATCGACCGTTTGATCCTGAAGGTCTATCCGACGTTTTTCCGGCGCGCCTTTCATACCCACTCGAAACTCGATGGACGCATGCGCACCTTCATCGCGCGGCGCAACATCACGCTACCGATGTTCATCGTCGGATATGCGCTGGGATTTGCGATCGAGGCGTTCTACCTGATCGTCGCCTGGCAGATCCTGACGGCGCTCTATCATGGCGTCAGGACCTTCTGGATCATCGTCATCGACCGGGCTCACTTGAAGGACCGTCGCCCGACCGACGTTGCGGCGGCGCTCAAGCATGTCGATTGACGCGGTCCTGCCGGTCAGCGCTTAAGGCGAAAAAGAAAGCGCCGCCCCCTGGGAAGGGGCGGCGCAGTCGATTCAGCCGGATAGAAATCGCCTAGTACTTTTCGTCCTGTACCGCCGCACTCACATCCTTCGCATACCAAATCTGTTGCAGCTTGTTGAGCTGCTTTGGCTCGAAGGCTTTGAAGGGCAATTCGGCGATGAAGTTGATATAGCGCCGCGGAATATCGGTAATGCCGCGCGGACTCACGCCGTGAATGGCCTTCGCCGAATTGACGAAGCAGGCATAGGAATTGGCGGCGTATTTAAGCGTTTTTACCAGTTCGACGTCGCGGTCCATCGAGCGGTGCTTGATGAAGCGCGGTTCGCGGCGCCAGCGATAGATGTCGAAATCGCCACCACTTACATTGTCGCGCGGATCGCGGAAGTAGAACAAGGCCGAGAAAATCTTGTCGCACAGGTCGACATGCGGCGTCTTCACGCTGGTCACCTGGCGGACCGGCGTATTCATGACGAACTGGCAATCCAGACGGAGATCCGCTTCACCGGCGAAGCCGCGCGGCATGACACGCCAATCCTCGAAGCGACGTCCGATCTTCGCTTCAAGCCCCGGGAACTCGCTGCGCAGATGATCGCCGAACAAGCGGGTCACATTCCGCCAATAATCGCCGGATGTGTGATACTCGAAGAACTCCCGCCACAAGGGCGAAATGCGCTTGTCGCCCAGCACCTGCTTGACCGTCAATCGCACGGCCACGTTGCTGCCCGGCTCGGCCCGGCCGTTGAGAATGGCTTCCAGGGTGGGGAATTCGGCCTCCAACTGCCGGTAGACATCGGCCGGCACGGCATTCTGGCGCGAATAATGCGCGTAAGGCTCGGTACTCACCTCGTCGGGACGCACGCCTTCCAGCATATGCGGCGCGCGCTGTTCGACCATGGCTGCCAACATCGACACTCTCCACTCCTGCCCCCGCCGCGGTCTTAGTGCCGCCAGGGTGATTTCATCGGAACGATCGCACCTTGCCGATGGATTAACCAATGTGCAATTTGACATCCCGCCGCAGCGACGTTCCGCCGCCGCAGCCTAGGCTGCCATCTTGCGGCACAAATCCAAGGCATCGTGCCGCACGTGATTGAGGGCCATCTCGCGTTCAACCATGGCCACGTCAACGACGCCCCTATCGAGCATCTCGTTGAGCAGGCTGAAGAATAGGCGCTCCTGGTTCGGATCGGGATGCGGCTGATAGTAGCCATCCTTGACCGCGCGCGGCCGCGAAACGCCGATACCCTTCTTGATTGCCTTGACGAAATTGTCGGCCAGCGATTTCTTCGGCTTCTCGCGGATCGAGAAATCGATGGGCAGGCCGGTCTTCCAGGGCTGGGTCCGCCGATAGGTCGTGTGCAGGATCTTGGTGGCTGCGGTCAGATGGTCGAAATCGTTCCATTCAGGTTCGAGAATGCCGACATTGGAATCGGCCTCGTATTCCAGCTTAATCCACTTCAGATAGTCCTTCTTGAACTCGAAAAGTTCGTTGAAGGTCTGTTCGGCATCCCAATGCGTCAGCCTGGCGTTTTCCAGCAGCATGACGCTGGAGGCCCGGTAGGGCGGCATTTCCTTGAGGGCGGGGCGCATGCAGCACATGACCCCAGCGCCTCTCATGTCGCGCGTGAACAGTTCCATGATGTCGCCGACGGCGAAGCAATCCGGGTCGATCACCACGGCCCTGCCCTGATAGTTCATGGCCTTGGGTGGGGTGAAGCGAACGGGCGTGAAGGATTGGAGATCCGCATCGGTCCAGACGCGATGTTCCAGCCCACGCAGGAACCTTTTCCCGATATTGGCGCTCAGCCAGGGATAGTTCCGAAAATGCATGATTTCGACGTCGAAAGCGTCGGGCTGGCGACTGTTCCGCTTTGCAGCATAGCCAGCGACGAGGGCGCCCAGATATTGTTCGTCGTTTGACTGAATGAAGAGCTTCAACTGCACGCATTACTCCCTTATCCCGCCGGGCGGGCGCAAAAACGCCTGCCGGCGCCGAATGATAGTCCGGAGAAAGCGCCGGAGCAACCGAAGCTCTTGATAATGTGCCGATTTGCCGCAAATTTTCGATGGCTATTTTGAGCCTTTCCGGCGAGGCCCGATTGACTTCCCCCACCTTGATGTTATCACAACCCACAGGTCGGCAATCCGACCCGAACTGTCATTTCAAAGGCGTACCCTTGGCCGGTTCAGACCGCGATCTTAAGACGACCCTGGATCCAAAACAGACACCTTCGGCTTTGACCAACGCTTTTCTGGTCATCCGCAAGCATGGCCTGTGGCGGCAGGTTCCAGTCATGATCGGGGTCATGGCTGCCAGCCTGCTCGAGGGACTTTCGGTCGCCAGTCTGTTTCCCATTCTCAGCATCGTCTCCGGTGACGCGTCCGAGACCCCGAACAAGGTCGAGCGCTTCATTTTGAATGCGCTCGAAATCCTGCACGTCCCCGCAAGCCTTGGAGCGCTGATCCTGATTCTGGGCGGGCTGGCCATCTTGAAGGCGGTCATTTCGCTCAATGTCAGCCGCTATGTGGGCTATCTGGTCGCCGAAATCGCCACTGAAATGCGTTCGCGCATGATCGATGCGATGCTCGCGGCGCGCTGGTCCTATTATACCGTCAACCCGATCGGCCGCTTCGCTGCGGCCATCACCGCGGAGGCCAATTGGGGTTCCGCAATATATCGCACCTCGCTCAACCTCATTATCGCTTCCGTCCAGGCCGTCGTTTTTGGGGTGATCGTCTTCGTCGTCGATTGGCAGGTGGCGATCGTCGGTTCTATCATGGCGCTGGTGGTCGGCGTTGCCATGCGCCTCCTCATTCGCCGTTCGCGCGCTTTCGGGCGCCGCATGCTGTTGACCAGCCGCACGATCGTGACCGACCTCAACGATGTCGTGGTCAGCTTCAAGCCGATGAAGGCGATGCACCGGCACGAATCGCTGATCCAGGAACTGCGCAACGAAACAAAGTCGCTGCGCCAGTCGCTGCGCGAGTTGGTTCTGCTGGAGCAATTGGCCGGCCAATTGCCAGATCTGCTCATCATCATGATGCTCTCCGGCGTCGCCTATGTCGCCGTCGGTGTCCTGCGTCTCGACCTGGCCAGCATACTGGTCTCCGGCCTGCTTATCCTCGGCCTGACCCGGTCGGTTGCAAAAGTCCACCGTTCGGCACGCGAATCGGCGCATGCCGAGGTCGGCTACTGGTCCTTCATGGACACGTTGCGCGAAACCGAGGCCGCTTCCGAATCCTTCCACGGTCGCGCTGTTCCCAGCCTCAAGAGTGTTTGCCGCCTGGAGAATGTGACCTTCTCCTACGGTCGCGCGCCAGTGCTGCGCAATGTGTCGATCGAACTGGCCGCCGGTACCATCACGACCCTGGTCGGTGAATCCGGGTCGGGCAAGACGACCATCGCCGATCTGATCCTGGGGCTGTTCGAGCCCGAGCAAGGCCGCGTCACGCTCGACGGCATTCCGATGGATGAGATCGATATCGGCCGCTGGCGCAGCCAGGTGGGCTATGTGCCGCAGGAGATCCTGCTCTTCAACGACACGATCCTCGCCAACGTCACATTGGGCGACCCGACGATCAGCGAGGCCGCTGCCATCCGCGCCCTGGAGACAGCCGGTGCCATGCGCTTTGTGGCGGAAATGCCCAATGGCCTGTTCACGACGGTGGGCGACCGTGGCGTCCTGCTCTCGGGTGGCCAACGGCAGCGCATCGCCCTGGCCCGCGCATTGGTGACCGAACCGACCCTGCTTATCCTCGATGAGGCGACCAGCGCGCTCGACCCGGAAACGGAAGCCGAAATCTGCGCCGCCGTCGGTCGCCAGCGCGGCAAGGTCACGGTTCTGGCGATCACGCATCAACCAGCCTGGGTCGAACTGGCGGACCGCGTCTATCGCATCGATCAGGGCAGCGTGTTTGAAGACAATGCCGGCTCCGTCGTGAACCAGCCGGCGCAGCCTCAGGCAGGGCCGGCCAGCGGCGCCGTCGTCACTTTCCCGTCGCGGATTTCATAAACCCGGTCGGCCGCATCGACCCAAAGAGCCTGATGCGTGATCGCCAGGATCGTCCGGCTGCCGGTAAGTGCACGCGCAGCACGACTGATTTCCTTGGCCGTCTTTTTGTCGAGAGCGCTGGTCGCCTCATCGAGGACCAGCAGTTTCGGATCGCCGATGAGCGCGCGCGCAATCGCCAGACGCTGACGCTGACCGCCGGACAGCAGGCTGCCGCGCACACCGATCATGAATTCCATTTCACCGGGCAGTTTCGAGACAAAGCCCCAGGCGTCGGCGGCACGCAAAGCCGCCTCTACCTGGCCCGGCGAAATAGCGGGATCGCCGAGCGTCACATTGTTGATGATCGTGTCATTGAATAGGATGCTGTCCTGCGGAATATAGCCCAGCTGCCGCCGCCACCCCGCCATATCGACCTCACCCAGCGGCACGCCGCCGACGCGGATGACGCCTTCGGTCGCGCTGTGGAGACCGGCGATCAAATCTGCAATCGTCGTTTTGCCCGCGCCTGACGGCCCGATCACCGTCGTCAATTCGCCGGCCGGCAGCTCGATATTGGCATTCCGCATCACCTGCTTGCCGGGATAGGCGAAACCGACATCATCCATCTCGATCGTGGCAGGCAGGCCCGGCAATTTCCCGGTGGCGAGCTTTTCCCGGTTCTCGCGGACTTCACTGAGCAGATGCTGTAGCTGCCAGAATGATGGCCGGTCCAGGATCACGCGCTGGTAATTCGCGCGCACCGTCCCGATCGAATCGGCAATGCGCTTGAGCAGCAGGGTGGAACCGAGCATGACGCGCAGATCCATGCCGAGCATCGCGTGGCCGATATAGAGTCCGCCCAGGATAAGCACCGTGAAAAGTGGCTCCTGCACGGCTCGGACGGCACTCGTGCTATAGGTTTCGGCCTGCGTGGCCCGGCGCAACCGGTCGACATGTACGGCAAAGGTATGGCCGATGAAACCGTGCCGGTTCATCGCCTTTAGCGCCTTCACGTTGGTAAGCGCGTCGGTCACGGAATGAAGCAACGCCAGATTGTGCCGCGATTTTCCGCGGCCGGCTTTCTTCGCCATGCGCATGTAGCGGCCGACGCCCATCCACAGCACGGCGACGACACCGACGGCCCCCAGGAAGAACGGCCACGAGACGAAGATCGCCATGCTCATCAGCACGACCGCCTGAATCAGGCCGGCGAAGCAAAGAGCCGACGCCTTGAAAGCGATCGCTGCCCGGTCGGCATCGGAGTTGATGGCGGCGGTGTAGCGCGCGACGGGCTGGGCGACGAAGTAGCTCCACTTCGCATGCACGATGGCATCGATAAGCTGCAGCCGCACGCTGATACCGAAATTGGCTACCGTGCGGCCGACGAACACGGACCCGGCCGTGCCGAAGATAAATGACAGCGTCGCCGCACTCACGACGATCAGCAGAAGGATTTCGATGTTCAGCGGCAGATCGAACTTGTCGAGGCCCCAGCGGACATATTCGTCAATGACATGGGACTTGGCATGCGTTTCGCCACCGATCAGGCCGATGATCGGCCACAAGGTGGCGATACCGACGATTTCCACGACACCGGAAACCAGCAGCGCCGCGAGGATCAGCAGCTGCTGCCGCCAGCCGGTATGGAAAAAAATCTTGAAGACGTCGCGCACTGGGTCAACCCGTCACTGCTTTGATCGCCCGCGCAAGGCCGGACCGGACATCGCCTCCGGCGGCGCTTGCGGCGGATCGGGCGAAAGCCCGGTCGATATGCGTAATCCTTGCCGAAACGCTTGGCAACTCAAGTATTTGCGCTGCCGCCATGCGGTGCGTGCCGCGCCGGATATGAACGATTTCACCGTCTGCCGACACCCCCAAGCAGATGTCGTCATCCCCGCTATAGCGATAGCCGTCCCGCTGCATCGAACGGTAAAGGCCGAGATAAGTGCGGTAATAGGCTTCGATGGCGGCCTCCGAGTTGAAAACCTGGCCGCGGCCTTCCACCGGCCGGCCGGCCTGCCAACTCGCCTTCAGCCATTGATAGAGCCGCGTCCGGGTGAGGTCGTCGCCATGGCGTGCGATATCGGCCATATCCATGTAGGTGTAGAGGTCTTGGATCGGATCAGATGCCAGCACGCCAAGCCCGTCCACCAGGAACCTGTCCTTGATGGGTGCCACCTCTTTCGGAGCGATCTTGCGCCGAATCCGCCGCGGATCGACGGAGACGTTCAGCAACGTTCCCAGTTCCCGTTCCGCGACGGCAGCGAGATTCCAGGCCGGATTGTCCAGCGATGACCAGATCTTGAGGGAAAGGAGCGCCAAGGCGCGCCGCATCCCCTCCCCCAATTTCCGCATGCCGGCTCAGTACCCCCAGAGATGCTGCAGGCCGACCGCGCCTTTGGGTGACACGCCCAGCACATGCGCCGTGAGATCGGCGTCGGCCGATTTCACTTGCAGGGTTGCGATGCCGCTTTCCCCAACATGGTGGCGCAAAGTCGGCAACACATCGTCGAGCCACACAATCTTGGCACCGAAGGCCGGCAGCGTCACGAAATGGCTGAGGCGTTCGCCGGCGTGATTGATCGCCGCCAGTTCGACCTTTGCCGGCATGTCGTATTTGAGATTGCCACTGGCATTGGCCACGAAGACTCCCGTGCGGAACCAGTCGCGTGTGCGCACGCGACCGATCAGATTGGTCCGCCCCATGATGCCGATCGATGGATGCAGCCAGTGTGGCAGCGTGGGGATATCGGCGCCAACATTGCGCCAGGAAGACTGGAATTCAGTAAAGTCCTGGTCGCCGGTAATGCGGTGTTTGACAGCCATATCCGACGTCGTCACCAGGCGCTGCGGAGCGAGGCCGATCTTGAGGTGATCGGGGCAGACCAGAGCCGTCACGATGTCGGCCTTGCGCGGATGCGACCAGCCCGCCATGACCTCGTCGAGATAGGCCGGACCGATGAAATCCTTGTGATAGCGCATCTCGCCGACATAGCCGCCCTGACGATCATAGAAGCGCAGCCAGTAATCGTCGAACGGCGGATTCGATGCGTCGAAATTGAAGCCAAAGGATAAGGCGTCGCCTTGCGGCGTCACCGGCAGGCTGCACGGATGGATCATGAAGCCAGCATTGATCGCGGCTTCGACGATCCGGCGCTCTTCCGGCGTGAAAAGGATGTCATCGCGATTGTCGACGCCGACACGGCACAGATGATTCGCGGCGATCGAGGCGATCTTGCCCGGTTGCTGCGAGAAGCCCTGATCCAGCGCGTACCAGAACGACGTGCCATAGCCGGCATAGGAAGCGGCAAAATAGCTGCGCTCCTTGGAAACGCCGGGCGCGCGCTTGAAATGAACCTCTTCCACCGGCCGCGTGCGCGAACGCTTGATCGCCGATTTATTGGCGCCAGTGCCGATCTTCACCTCGTCATCTGCGCCCATGTCGAGATCGTAGTTCGGCACGGTCATGATGACTTCGCCATTGCGCACGACGGAATCAATCAACCGGAAAGGCTGTACTTTGTTCGGATTTTTGAAGAACTGATGCGAGCCGTGGATAATCGTGAAACTGTCCTTCCAGAATACGTCGCCGCAGATCCGGAAGCGATAATGCCGGCCGCGCGTCAGGAAAGGATGCGCCACGAACACCTTCATGCAGACCGCACCCTTGCGTTCAGGCATCAAGGTCTTGAGGTTGAGATTGACCGACTGGCTGGGACCCAGAACGAGGTAGGATCGGCGCGTCTCGCCTTCCGCGATGATCTCGAAGCGGAATTGCAGCGGGTCCTTGATGCCGAAGAACTCTTCGAAATGATTGAAGGCCAGCGCATCGACATCGTCGATTTCCAGCGGGATCGCCGCTGTACCGGCGCAAAACTCCCAGTTCTGCGCGACCCAGTGCACGGGCGTGGTCGGTGCATGGGCGTGCGCCAGGCGCAGGCTGTAGCGAAATTTCGTCGCCGCATCGGCACCGCCGGCAACGATTGCATCGCAATCCTTCACCGTTTCCGCATTTACCGGCCTGGCGCCTTTCGGCTGATCGCCGATGATGTCGGTCGAAATCCAGACAGTATCCATGCCCCCGGCTTCGGCGCGGAAAGTATCATAGAATGCCTGGTCGCTGTGGATCGCGACGCGGTGTGCACCGTCGGCGCGCAGCAGATTGAGGACGTCCGCTATCGACTGGCTGACCTTGGTCTTGGTGTCGGGCGCCGCCACGGGAGGCGTCCCGGCCTTAAATTTCTGTTTCTTGGCCTTGGGCTTCGGCAGGAGCCAATCGAAAAGTCCGGTCCCGCCAGACTTTTGCTCCTTGTCAGCGGAACGCTGCACCGCCGACAGTTCAAGATCCGAGGTCTTCATTAGGCAACTTCCCTAAAATGGACGCGCTCACCATATGATCCATTCGGCGCGTCCAATTCGCAATGCCTTGTCCCAACTCCGGACATTTGCTATGGACCGCGAAATCCTAGGGGCCGAGAGGCCGTCGTGCAATTCGCCCGCATGCGACCTAAAGTCCCACGACACCTAGTTTAATTCTGATCCAGCGCCAGTAGCACAGCCCGGACGAGATGACCCTGAAACCGACTGCGACAACCAATTCCAGCCTGAAACACCGCCGCAGCGACTTCGATACGCTCTGGCAAGCGCTGGATTATGCCGCCGGCGGTGTAACAGGATTCAACTTCTACACCGCCAAGGGCGATCTCGCCACTGTGCTCAGCTACGCCGAACTGCGCGACCGCGCCCGCGACCTGGCTCAGCGATTCGTCGGGCTGGGGCTGGAGCGAGGAGCCCGGGTAGTCCTGGTCGCCGATACGGATCCAGACTTCGTGACCGCTTTTTTTGCGACGCAATATGCGGGCCTGCTGCCGGTGCCGGTCGCCATTCCGACGAGCCTGGGCGGACGCGATGCCTATATCGCCCAGCTTCGGCAACAATTGTCGGGTTGCGAGGCCAGCATTGCCATCGCTCCGGATTCGCTGATGGGTTTCCTCGGCGAAGCTGCCAAGGGCCTGCCGCATCTGCGCCTGGTGGGGCCGCTCTCCGATTTCATGGCCCTGCCCACCGGCAAGACCGACGTGCGGCCTTTTGCGGCCAACGAGCCCAGCTATCTGCAGTTTTCGTCCGGGTCGACGCGGTTTCCGAAGGGTATCGAAATTCATCAGCGGGTGCTCATGGCCAATGCGCTCGCCATTACACATTGCGGGCTCGATATCGTCGAAACCGACCGCTGCACGTCGTGGCTGCCTTTCTATCACGATATGGGTTTGGTTGGCTTCCTTCTGGTCCCGGCGACCGGACAGGTGTCGGTCGACTATATCGCGACGCGCGACTTCGCGCGCCGGCCGCTGACCTGGCTGAAGCTCATCTCCGAGAACCGCGGTACTCTCTCTTACTCACCGACCTTCGGCTATGAGCTCTGCGTCAAGCGAATGCGCGGCGAGAGCGATTTTTCCGGCGATCTCTCCTGCTGGCGCGGGGCCGGTATCGGCGGCGACATGGTGCAAGACGCAATTCTGCACCGTTTCAGCGACACTTTTGCGCCGTTCGGCTTCCAGCACAAAGCCTTCGTGCCCAGCTACGGCATGGCTGAAACAACGCTCGCCATGAGCTTTGCGCGCCTGGACCGGGAATACCGAGTGGATCACATCGATCGTGCCGGACTCGAAAACCAGATAGCCACACCCGTGCCACCCGGCAAATCCGCACGCAGCCTCGTCGCCTGCGGCCGGGCCTTGGATGGTCACGCTTTTGAGATTCGGGATGAGTCCGGCCATGCATTGCCGGAACGCCGTATCGGCCGCATCTTCTTCAAAGGCCCCAGCGTCATGACCGGCTATTTCCGTCAGCCGGAACTGACCGCCGAGGCGTTGAGTCCCGAGGGTTGGCTCGATACGGGTGACCTCGGCTACCTCCTGGATGGCGAAATCGTCATCACCGGCCGGGCCAAAGATCTCATCATCATCAATGGCCGGAATATCTGGCCGCAGGACCTGGAATGGACGGCCGAAACATTGCCCGATTTGCGCCGTGGCGATGCCGCCGCCTTCTCCATTGTCGGCGATGACGAGCAGGAACAGGTTGTCGTATTGGTTCAATGCCGCACGACGGACCTCGCGGCCCGCACCAAGCTCAAACAGGACATTGCCGGCCTGCTGCAACGTTCCATGGGCGTCGAAGCGCGCGTCGAACTCGTGCCGCCCAAGGGTTTGCCGCAGACCTCCTCGGGCAAACTCTCGCGCGCCAAGGCAAAGGCCAATTACCAGCAAGGCGTCTATGCCGATGCCGATCTCGGCATCAGCGCGTAGACCGGTTTTCACCTGATGCCCGGCATCGTCGCACTGACCGGCGCCACTGGTTTTGTCGGTGCCGCCGCCGCGCGCCATTTGGCGGCATCGGGGTGGCGCATTCGGGCGCTCGTACGCCGTATGCCGCAAGATGCCCTGATGCCCGGCCATGAACTGGAAATCGTGTTGGGTGACCTCGACGACCGTGCCACCCTCGAACGGTTCGTCAAGGGGGCCGACGCTATCGTGCATAGTGCCGGGCTGGTGCGCGCACTGACGCCGATCGAGTTTTTTCAGGTCAATGAGGGCGGAACGGCGCATATTCTCGAGGCAGCGGCCAAGGCGGCCCCACGTGCCCGCTTCGTGCACATCTCTTCGCTGGCCGCCCGCGAACCGCAGCTGTCGCCCTATGCGGCAAGCAAGCAGGCCGCCGAAGTGAAACTGGCCGCACTGGCTGGCGAGCGGGATTGGGTCGCTTTGCGCCCGCCAGCGATCTACGGGCCGGGCGATCATGAATTGCTGCCCCTGTTCAAAGCGGCCAAGCTCGGACTTATCGCTTATCCTGCCGAACCTGACGCGCGCGCGTCGGCCATCCATGTCGCCGATCTCGCCGCGGCGATCGCGGCACTCCTGCAGCAGACGGACTGGCGGGAACGTATCGTCGAGATCGACGACGAGCAGGAAGGCGGTCATGATTGGGCGGAAATCATCCAGGCGCTCGGCCAGTGCTTCGCCAAGCAGCCCTTCGCCCTTCGCCTGCCCCGCCCCTTGATGGCGGCCATCGCAGCGGGTGTCGGCATGGTCTCGTCCCTGACCGGCCAGCCACGAGTGCTCTCGCCAAGCAAAATTGCAGAACTCTACCACCCCGACTGGGTGTGCCACGGCCCTCGCCTCTCCGGCCTTGCCCCATGGCGGCCTCGTTTTGGCCTCAGGGAAGGGTTTGCCGATACCCTGGCCTGGTATCGATCCAGAGCTCTATTGTGAGGTTAGATTCCTGACTTAAGGCATTGGAATCGGTCACTTGTTACATTCGGTAACAATTCGTCATTTAACTTTAGCTGCAAAATTTACGACAACCTCAGCTGGGAGTTCGGCGCGAGTCGATTTCTCCTAAGGGGTTCCCAACGTTAACAGATTCGACAACAAGAAAAGATTGGTCCGGCATCGTGACGGCGAGCGCAGCGCAGGTTTCAAGTTTCAGTATCGAGAATGTCGTGGCGGAAATCGCCACCGCGCTGGTGCCGTTCAAGAAGTCCGATATCGAGATCACCGCGGCGACCGATATCGCCCGTGACCTCAACATGGATTCGCTGGCAGTCATGGATTTGCTGATGGAGCTCGAAGATAAGTTCGATGTCTCCATCCCGCTCAACATGGTGCCGGAGATTGCCACGGTCGGACAGCTTGCCCAGACCGTGATCGATTCGAAGAAGGGGGCGTGAGATGGGGTTGATGGATCGCTTCAAGGCGCAGCGCGAGCTGCATGCCGCGGTGAAAACCTGCGGTGCCGATCCGTTCGGTGTGAAGATGGACAAGATCGTGTCCTCCACCGAGGCGATGATCGAAGGCCGCCGCACCATCCTCTGCGGATCCAACAATTATCTCGGTTTTACCTTCGATGCCGATTGCATCGAAGCCGCCAAGAAGGCGCTTGAAACAAGCGGCACCGGCACCACCGGCTCGCGCATCGCCAACGGTTCGTACAACGACCACAAGGCGCTTGAAGCCGACCTCGCCGATTTCTACGGCAAGAAGCATTGCATGGTCTTCACGACCGGCTATCAGGCCAATCTCGGCGCCATCTCGACGCTCGCGGGCCCGGACGATTTCCTGATCATCGACGCCGACAGCCATGCCAGCATCTACGATGCCTGCAAGCTGGGTTCGGCCACCGTGATCCGCTTCAAGCACAACGATCCGGCCGATCTCGACAAGCGCCTGGCACGTCTGGCCGACCAGCCCGGCAACAAGATCGTCGTCGTCGAAGGCATCTATTCGATGTTGGGCGATCACGCGCCGCTCAAGGAATTCGTTGCCGTCACCAAGAAGCACGGCGCCTATATCCTGGTCGACGAGGCCCACTCGATGGGTGTCATGGGCAAGACCGGCCAGGGTGTCGTCGAGCATGACGGCGTGCTGGAAGAGGTCGATTTCATCACCGGCACATTCTCCAAGAGCATGGGCGCGGTGGGTGGTTTCCTGGTTTCGAACATGGACGATTTCGACGTCCTGCGCGTTGCCTGCCGCCCCTATATGTTCACCGCATCCCTGCCACCCGCAACCGTCGCTTCGGTGCGCATGTCGCTGGCCAAGCTCCGCGCCAATCCCGGCCTGATGGAGAAGCTGTGGCAGAATGTCGACACGCTCTATCACGGTGCCCAGAATGCCGGCTTCACGGTCGGTAAACAGAAAGGTCCCGTGGTCGCCGTGCATCTCACCGACCCCGAACTCGCCGCCCGCGCCTGGCGCGCGCTGCTGCTCAACGGCGTCTATGTCAACCTGGCCTTGCCGCCGGCGACGCCGTCTGGCACCGCCCTGCTTCGCTGCTCGGTTTCGGCAGCGCACAGCACGGGACAGCTTGAGCAGGTGGTGGCTATCCTGGCCAATATCGGTCGCGATCTCGGCCTGTTGAAATCGCCGGCCCATGCGGTCGCCGCCGAATAAGTTTCTCGAGTAGGTAACCTAAGGCCTGTCTCGCAGGGCCGATGCGCAAGCATCGGTCCTTTTGTTTTCAGCGCCTCTCCATTCCGCGCCAGACTTCCTCTTCGCGCCAGCCAAGCTCGGCGAAATCTTCGACGCGGAACTTCTTGTCACCATCGCAGAAGAATTCGTCGAGCTGCGGCGGCGGCACCGGCGTCCCCGCCATCATGGCATGGATCTGGCCGCGGTGATGTATCTGATGCTCGAATAGATGGAGGAGAATGCGGTCCGCGCGATCTGTCTGCACATGGGTCGCACGGTGCATGTGCACCGGTCGTGCCAGCCTGGAATCGTCCAGTCCGTCGCATAATTTGACGAGACGCCGGTCCACCGTGACCTGCGCAGCACGGAAATCGGCGAAGGCTGGAAACGGCACTTCGTTCTCCCACGCCCTGGGCCCCAGCGTGCCACCCTCCAGCGCATCGACATAGAACCAGTCGACGACCAGGATATGGTTGTAGGTGGCGACGATAGACGGAAAGAAGCTCGTGCGCTCTGCCTCGAATTCGGCGGCCGTGAGGTCCGCGCAGGCCTTCAGAAGGCGGAAATTGGCCCAGGCATTATTCCGCGCCATGGACAGAAAATAGAGTCCCGCACCTGTTGCCATTCGATCCTCCTCGATCACGGGTCTTCTATCTGAACGCTCCCCGGCGATAAAGCTTCCAAGCAAGTCCTGGTGCCGCCAGCAGCGGATGCCGCCTGTGCCAATCGCTTACCGGGATAATCACTCCCGAATGACGCCGGACCTTCCACATTACATAGTCGACGGCACCGTCGAAGGTGAATGCCGCTTTTATCAGGCGCAGATAGTTGAGTGCCTTGCCGATGCGCCGGCGCCCTTGCCAGGCGCGGCGTGCCGCGGCCCGTGATATAGGCGCATCCGATTCCTCCAGCAGCAATGCCCCGATTTCGCGATAGCGCACCTCGTCCGCCGCCACGATGGAGACCGCTCGATCGCTCGATTCCGAGCGCAATTCCGCAGCATAGGTTTCCTTGAAGCCTGCCTTCCAGACGTCCACAGGATCAGCATTCCCAGGCATATCGATGAGAGGCAGCGCATTTCTGAACATGGTCCGGCAAGCTTGCGAGAGTGCCGCCGTCAATGCAGCGTCCACGGAAGCATCGCGGCACCAGATGAGCCGCGTTGGCTGGCAAAACCGGGCCCAGATGGAAACGTTACGGGCTTCGGGAGTGCAACCCTCCGCAAACTGCTTCACCGACATCACGGCATATTTCGCGCGCAGCTGGGCGCCCTGCCACGGCATCTCGACATAGAAGACATTCGGCGGCAGGGCGGCGTTTGCCCAGGCCAGCAGCCGATTGTCATAAGCGGCGGCGTAATCGTCGACGATGACGTAGAAATCGAGCAGCGCATCGGCCAGGGCTTGATCGGGCTGCCGCAGGCAGGAGCCATAGAATAGAACGGCGATGGCCGCCCTACCGTGGCGCAGGCGGCAATGTTCGGCCATGGCGCGCGCCGCCGGCCCCACCGGCACATGGAGTTCCGCGGTGATCGAGGCGGCTAACCTGTCCGGCGCCATGTCCCGCAGAACCTCCTCAGCTAAAAACGGTGAAAACGCATGACCGGCCCGGCCGTCACCACAATGCGACCGCCGGCCGGGGGCTGGAAGCACTCGCCATCAATCATCAGCGGCGAGTGGATATCAAGCTCCAGCTTTTCCATGCGGCGGCTGCGATAACCGGCCTCCTCCATCCAGGGCTTCGGCCTGCCGCGCAAGACCGAAAGAACCGCCGAGGCGAAGCGCCGGGGTGGCGAATCGATCGTGGTCAGTTGAAGGCGACCTGGCCCGTTCCCCCAGAAAGGGGCCACTCCGGGCAGGACCGACTCCAAGGTGGAGCCCAGGAACATGAAGCAATCGCGCTGCTCGGGGCAGCCGTCGATGATAAAGCCCAGCCGCTCGCCATGGAAACCTGAGCGCGGGCCAGGCCCGAACACCAGGATCTTCAGTATCGACCAGGCGATGCCGAGCTTGGCAGCAAATACCTGCTTGGCCCCCAGGGAGTGGATATCGCGCCTGACCAGCTGAGTTCCCTGGTAGAAGCCGACGCCGCCGATCAGGAAGCCACGCTCGATGGGGCGTCCGTCGCCGAAATCGACCGAAAGCACGGGCCGCTCCAGTACCTCGCCGGCCTCGCCCGCTTCGGCACGTGCGACGAGCCTCTTCAGCCCCATGGCGGGCAGGCCCGGCTGGCCGACTTCGTGCGCAATGACGTTGGTCATGCCGGCGGAAAGCAAGCTGAGGAAGGGTTGCCGAACGAACGGGCTATTGTTGAGCAGTGCCGAAACGACCGCCAACACGGTACCATCTCCACCGCTGACGACCAGGTGCGTGATCTCTCCGGCCGCCATCTCGGCGAGGCAACCCGGCAGTTCATTGATGTGATGGAACGAGCGGTGCTTGACCTGCGGATGCTCGGCCAGCAGGTTGTGAATCTCGCGCATCGACATCTTGTTGCGCTTGCTGTGCGCATTGCTGATGACACCGATCCGCACCATGATCACGCTGCCTCGGTCAGCCAGGATTGCAGGCGTACACCGCGTGCCCGGGCGAAATAGGCCTGGGCGATGCGCAGGCAGTGGAAGGCGAATGAAATGATCGTCCACCAGGCGACGATCTCGAAACCAAGCGCCGGGGCGTCACACAGCGTCGCGATGCTGAGGATGATGAGATTGGGATTGCGCCGGGCCGTAATCTGGCGGAACGCGGAATCGAGCGGCCGCCAGATATGCATCTCGATGCCGAACTGCCAGATGAAAAGCCCCTCCTGGCCGCGGCCGAGGATATAACCGGCGATAATGACCCAAAAGGTCCAGGGCGCGACGACCGCAGCACCGCCGAGCCCTTCGTACCAAGCCCAATACCAGAAAGGCGGGTGTACCAGGTCCGTGCCATGGTCGAACACGTTGCCCCATTTGCTCGATGTGAGTGTCACGCGCGCGAGCTTTCCGTCCACCGTGTCCAGGAAGCACATCGCCCAGGCCGCGACGAGGCCCGGGCCAAAGGCACCGACGGCAAAGGCCCAAGTTGCCAGCAGCACGCAGATGAAACTGACCAGCGTCACCATGTTGGGCGAGATGCCTGCCTTGGCGCAGAAGCGCGTCACGTGGAGCGCCGGGACTGGCCACACATGCTTGGTCACCACGTCGGTGACGCCCTTGTAGGATTCCAGATACATGCGCCGTTCGATCTCCGCCACCGGCAGATCGCCGAGAACGAAGAGATAGGGAGCGCCCTTGCGGCGTAGAGCCTTGTTATAGTTGCTCGCGAGACCGGCTGCATCGACCGGCGCGGTGCTGCCCGGCAGCGAGGCGCGATCCCCGCCCGCGATGGCCGCGCATGTCGGCGCCAGATCGTCGGCATTGGCACAATGGGCCGCCACGGGGCGATTCCGGTCGTCTAGAAGCGCCTTTCCGGGGTGCTGCAGGAGTGCCCTGATGAGCGCTTCGTCAAAGATCACGTCCGCGCGGAAGACGAGATTGGGAACCAGATCGGCGATTCCGCCGGCCCGATCGGCACGCGCCAGCATGCGTTCGATCCGCTGGCGCGGCGTCAGCCCCCAGATGGTCTCATCCGACTCGTGGATGAAGATCGGCCCAGATCTCCTATCCGTCTGAAATGTCATGATATTTTATCAACACCGGAGGCTATATGGGGCTTTGTTAGCGCCGATTGGGTAGCGCCGTCCAGCCAAATCCGTTATGTGCCAAATACAGTGTTAGAAGCTTGACCGAATGAGATAATCGGCCCAGATAAGGCCATTCGATCGGCAGCCGGCCGGACCGAGACCCGATTGCAAGGAACCTTGCGTGACTGGCTTCACCCTGGCGCATTTTAGCGACCCGCATCTTGGCCCCCTTCCCGCTTCGGGATGGCGGGAATTCGTGAACAAGCGGGCTTCAGGTTTTTTTTCCTGGACGACGAACCGAGTCAATATTCACAAGCCGGCGATCCTGAAGCTTCTGGTGGAAGATCTGAAGAAGCAGGCCCCGGATCATACGGCGATCACCGGCGATTTGGTTAATATCTCACTGCCCGCTGAATTCGAAGCTGCTGCCCGCTGGCTTTCAAGCGTCGGCACGCCGCAGCAAGTGACGGTCATTCCTGGCAATCACGATGCTTATGTCGAAATGCCCTGGATGCAGTCGCTCGGTCGCTGGTCGGCATACATGTCTGGCAACCGTGGGACCGATGGGTCCGAGACTCTTCCATCAACCCACGGGGATTTTCCCTTCGTGCGGCGACTGGGAAAGATAGCCTTGGTCGGGACATCGACAGCGGTGCCTATGCCGCCCTTCATCGCTGCCGGCCGACTTGGCGACGGCCAGCTTTCGCGCCTGCGCCAACAATTGCGGCAGCTGGCCGCTGAAGGCGTGTTCCGGGTCGTGTTAATCCATCATCCTCCGTTCGGCGGCGGCGCCTATAAGAGAAAATCGCTGCTCGATGCCGAGGCGTTCCAGGACGTGCTGATGGAGGCCGGCGCCGAGCTGGTTCTGCATGGCCACACGCATGTGTCCGGATTGGGGCAGATTCGGACGCCACAGGGACCAATTCCTGTGATCGGCGTTCCTTCCGCATCGGCTGTCGCGACGGGCCACAAGGATCCGTCGCGCTATCACCTCTATAGAATCGTGCGCGATGCGGATGCATGGCAGTTGAACATTGAAATCCGTGGCCTCAACGCAACACAGGATGCATTCGTGCAGCAAGGTAGTATGGTGCTGACGATTCCCTTGATAGTATCGGATTGTTTCCGGACTGCCGAAGCAGCCGCATGACAATTACCCGCGCCGATCTATTGGCTTGAGGCAGCCCCAGTTACATGACGTTTCTCCGCATCGACCTCTACATTCTAAAGCGCGTGGCGCTGCCGCTGCTGGCGACGGTCGGTATCGCCATGGCAGCCCTGCTGCTGGAACGCCTCATTCGGCTCCTGGATCTGTTCGCGAACCGCGGCGGGCCGATGAACATCGTCATCAAGATGCTGGCCAACCTGGTGCCCCACTATCTGGGCATCGCGGTTCCGGCTGCGCTTTTCGTCGGCGTCCTTTATGCCAGCATGCGCCTGTCCTCGGACAGCGAACTCGACGCCATGCGTGCCAGCGGCCTCTCCCTGCGCCGGCTTATGATGCCGATCATGGTCTTGTCGGTGGTGCTGGTCATTGCCAGCGCCTATCTCATCGGCTTTCTGCAGCCTTATACACGCTTTGCCTACAGGGCCCTGGTGCATCTGGTGGTCGAGACCGCCTGGGATTCCGCGATCGAACGGGGCGCCTTCTTCAACGGCTTCGGCGGCAAGACGATCCTCATTGGCGACATCTCGGAAGGTGGCAGCCGCCTGTCGCAGATTTTCGTCAAGGAAGTCGACCAGGACGGCCAGGATATCGTCACCACCGCCGAAAGCGGCCAGCTTGAGCGCAGCTCGGACCTGTCCTTGGTCCTGACCTTGCGCAACGGCGTACGCACCGAAGCCATGCCTGGCACCACGGACGTCACTGCGGTTGCCTTTACGGAGTTGGAGCTGCCGATGGATATGGTTTCGCCGGAACCGTTCCGCCGCCGCGGCGAAAGGGAAAGCGAGCTCGACTTCATCGAGCTTATACAGGCCTATTTCAAGACGCCGCCGACATTGCACGTCGAGGATATCAAGGCAGAGCTCAACAGCCGTCTGGTGCGGACGGTGTCGATCATTTTCCTGCCCTTCCTGGCCATGCCGATCGGCGTCTCGTCGCGCCGTACCTCCAAGGGATTGCGCATGCTGGTCGGCATCCTGTTCCTTGTGGCCTATTTCCAGATCCTTCAGTTCGGCAGAGACGCCGTCGGCAATGCAATCCTGGGGCCGGCGATCGCATTGTGGCTGCCTTTCGCGATATTCGGCGCGGTCAGCCTGTGGCTCTTCTACCTTGCCAATTCGCGGCCGGGCGCCGATCCCTTGTCGCATGTGTTCGAGTCGATATCCGACAGTTCGAACTGGGTGTTGCAGAACATCCGCCGCGCCTTGCCCCGCCGCAGCCGGGAGGCCGCGGAATGAATACGTTCTCGCGCTACGTGCTGAAGAGCTTCCTGTGGAACTTCATGCTGTTGCTCGTCGGCTTCAGCGCCCTGCTGCAATTGTTCGATCTGCTGAATAACAGTGCGGAGATTCTGCAGGACCATCTGGGCGATATGAATGCCGTCTTCGAATACGCGGCATTGCGCCTGCCGGAAATCGTTTCCTTTCTGATCCCGTTCGCCGTGCTGATGGGTGCACTGGTGACTCTTGGCAAGATGGAGCGCGACAACGAGATCATGGCGTACAAGGCGGCCGGAGCTCCTTATTTCACCGTGCTGTGGGCTTTCCTTCCGGCCGTCGGAATTGTCGCCATCCTGCATTTCTTCGTTGCCGATCTTCTCGTACCCACGTCAATTCAAACTCTGATCGCGCGGGATCTTTCCGTCGAGCGGAGCAAGTCGAAGAACGATTCCAAGGATGAATCTCTCTTCGTACAGGAAGGAAGTGCCGTCGTCGAAGCCGGTGCCGTCGGCGAAGATGGGACAGAGCTGAGCCATCTGCGCATCTATACGCGCGATGCGACGGGAAAGATCGTTCACCAGATCTTTGCCAATGATGCGCACTACGATGCTGCGGCGGAAGCATGGCACCTCAATGATGTCTGGACGACGGCCGTCCCGCCCGATGGCGCCGCGCACACTGAACATACCGATAGCTGGGACTGGAAGACACGCCTGACACCGGCCGAATTCTCTGATCTCGTTGAAAAACCCCAGGCCATGACACTCGGCAAGATATGGGGTTTCGTCTCCTCGACCCAGGTGGGCGTCCGGCCGACCTACTTCTACGAAACATGGCTGCAAAAGCGGATCGCTCTACCGGTCAGTTCGATCCTTATGATCCTTCTTGCTGCTCCGGTCGCTCATTCGCTCCATCGACGCGAGCGGGGTCTTGCCGTTGGCATGACTGTCGGGTTCGGCCTTGGTTTCTTCTACTTCCTGACCGAAGGGCTGGTTTTGTCGCTGGGTGAATCTGGCGCAGTCCCACCTTTCCTGGCCGCGTGGCTGCCTATCCTGCTCTTCGCCGCCATCGGCGGTGCCTGGCTGATCAAGCAGGAAGGTTATTAGGCGATGAAGCTTTGGATTGACGCCGGGCGCATCAGCGCCGAGCGGGTCTTTGGCATGAGCCTGATCGAGCGCCACCTCAAAGCCGTCCGACACCAGAAGTTACAGCTGAGCGAGATCGTTATCGATATCGGCGCCGGCCCGATGCCGGTCTGGGATGAAGAGCCGCGCCTGACATGCCCGGTTCGCATTGTCACCGGCAGCGGCGATTGCGGCGAGCGCCTCAAGCAAGCACTGGCCCAGGGCGAAGCCTTGCTGGTGACGGACGCAGCGAGCCTCGCCGATGCCAGGCTCTATCGCTATCTCGCCGATCGCCATGGAAGCTGCGCCGTTCGCGCGAACAAGGCGGCAATCGCGCGTGTCGAGCCGACCGACGCGGCAAAGATTCTTTCGGCACCAACGCTGGACGCCGCGACCGGAAATCTCGAGGAAGTCAGCCAGGACGATTTCCCTGCCTTCGTCGCCAAGCTGCGCCGGGCCTTGCCCTACTACCTTTTCTCGGTAACCAACGCCGCCTTGCGGCGGCAGACCGAGAAATTCCTGTTCTGGTCCAACTACAAGGGCTCGACTGATTTCTTCACCAAGTACGTTTATCCGCCTTTGGTCTGGATGATGGTTCCTCCGCTGGCGCGGGCACGCATTCATCCCAATACAGTAACGATTGTCAGCATCGTCCTGACAATCCTGGCGGTACCGCTTTTTGCCGCCGGTCACTTCTGGTGGGGTTTCGCCTGCGCCTATGGCATGAGCGTGCTCGATTCGGTGGACGGCAAGCTTGCCCGCCTCACATTCACCGATTCAGCCATCGGCAATGTGCTCGATCATGGCCTCGATATCGTGCACCCGCCCTTCTGGTATTTCGGCTGGGCGGTCGGCTTGCTGGGTGGTTGGGCGGCGGCGAGTGGAATGGCCCCTCTTTGGCAGGCGGCCTGGTGGATGCTGGCACTTTACATCCTCGACCGGCTTATCCTGGCGGTCTACCGTGCCAAGTTTAAGCGCGGGCTGCACACACACGCGGCGATGGATGCCTTCGTGCGTACTTTCATTTCGCGCAGGAATATAAACCTGCCTTTGTTTACAATAGCTTATGTCGCCGGCTGGGGGGTGGAAGCATTCTATTTCATTGTCTTCTGGCAAGCTTTGACCTGTGCCTATCATGGCGCCCGGACCGTCTGGATTCTGGCTACATTCCGCCCAAGCACGGCCGGCTCCGTGTAAGCGTGACTGGTCGCGCACAACCATCGTTCGCTTGCCCTAAAACCTTGATCCAACTAGATTACCGCGCAGCGAAGATCCCAGCCATTTATTAGCTAGCGAGTCGACCGTCATGCTTCGTTTCGGCTTTTGGAAAGACCGGACCCACAACCTGTCGCGCATGTCGATGGGCGATCTCGTTGCTGCCTTCGCGACCTACCCCTCAGTGCATGCCTATTTCGGCCTTGCTGCAATCAGCCTCTACTTCGTCTATCGCTGGTACGCCGGATGGCCGGCGCTGCTTGTTGCATTCGCCTTGGCTGTCGTCGTCTATCCCTTGGTCTGGTATGCGCTCCACCGTTGGGTCCTGCACAGCCAGTTTCTCTACAAATCGCCACTAACAGCCAAGGTGTGGAAGCGGATTCATTTCGACCATCACCAGGACCCGCACAATCTCGTCGTGTTGTTTGGCGCGCTCTATACGACGCTGCCGACCATTGCGATCGTCACCATGCCGATCGGTTATGCGGTTGGCGGCTTGCCGGCTGCGGCCATGGCGTTTGCAACAGGCCTGCTGACCACCTGCTTCTACGAATTCTGCCACTGTGTGCAGCATCTCAATACCAGCCCGAAAACGGCGTTCATGAAACGCCTGAAGCAGCTCCATATGTGGCATCATTTCCACAACGAGCAGGGTAATTTCGGTATCACCAATTTCCTTTGGGACCGCCTTGGCGGCACCTATTACAGCAAGGCGAATATGGTTCCGAAGAGCCCGACCGTGTTCAATATCGGCTATACGGTCGAGATGGCCGAGCACTATCCCTGGGTCGCCCAGCTTTCGAACAACACGCGCGGCGACGGCAACCCACGCCGCTTCCGCACCAATGACGGCGCCGCGGACAGCGGCCCCATCGCCTGATCCTTCCGATCGCAAAGGCTGTTCCGCATGTCGAAGATCGACGTACTTCCGGTCACGGACAAGGCCGGGGTGAAGGCATTCATCGCCCTGCCGAAGCGGCTCTATCGAGGGCACAAGGGCTATGTGGCGCCGCTCGATATGGAACGGGGGGAAGTTCTATCGCCCCAGAAGAATCCTTACTTCACGCATGCCGAGGCGCAGCTGTTCATCGCCAAGCGTGACGGAAAAGTCGTGGGGCGGATCTCCGCGCAGATCTGCCGGCTGGAGCAGAAACTGCGTCCCGGTACTGGCCATTTCGGCTGGATCGATGCCGAGGACGATCCCGAAATTTTCAAGGCATTGATTGACGCGGCCGGCAACTGGCTGAGACAACGCGGCGCAACGCGCATGCTTGGGCCATTGAGTTTTTGCACCAACGAGGAAACGGGCCTCCTGGTCGAGGGCTTCGATACCCTGCCAATGCTGATGATGCCCTATCATGCGCCATATACCGGCAAGAATGTCGAGACGTCCGGACTTGTCAAGCTCAAGGACGTAGTTGCCTACGACCTCGACAAAACCGCCTACAAACCGATGGGATCGTCTCGCATGCTGGATAAGATGCAGAGCGACGGCACCATCCGGATGCGCGGTCTCGACATGAAGAACTATGCCCGGGACCTTAGCGTCATTCTCGATATCTTCAACGACGCCTGGGCCGAAAACTGGGGCATGATCCCCTTCACTGCCGACGAGATCGCCGCTGCCGCCAAATCGATGAAGCCGCTGATAGATCCCGATCTGGTGGTCATCGCGGAAGTGAAAGGCGAACCGGCCGGCATGCTGGTCTGTCTGCCCAATCTTATGGAAGCAGTGCGCGACTTCAACGGCAACCTGTTGCCATTCAATCTGGTCAAACTGCTTTGGCGCCTCAAAGCGAACAAGTTGAAGACAAGCCGCATTCCGCTGATGGGCATCCGGCGCAAGCATCATGGCTCCGTTCTGGGGGCCACGCTGCTGCCGCTGATGTTCGACCGGCTGAAGACACCGTTCTTGAAGCGCGGATTGGAGCGTGTCGAGATGTCCTGGATCCTGGAGGATAACCTACCGATGCGCCGTGTAATCGAAGGTGTCGGCGGCAAATCCTACAAGACCTATCGCATCTACGAAAAAGCGCTGGCCTGAGCGAGGCATGTCGCAACCGGCATTCAATGCGCTGATTCTGGCCGGCAATCGCCGCGAAGGCGATAGTGTCGCGTCGCTGACCGGCGTCAGCCACAAGGCGCTTGCTCCGATCAATGGCATACCCATGCTGTTGCGGCTCTACCGCACGCTCCGCGCCAGCGCCGGCATCGGCGACATCTATGTCTGCATAGACGACAGCTCACTGCTGGATGGTATCGCCGAGCTTGCCTTGGCTCGCGACAGCGGTCGGCTGAGGATCGTACCGCCTGCAATAAGCCCTGCCGCCAGCCTCGGCCTGGCTATGGATCGGATCGGCGTCGCACGCCCTTTGCTCACGACCACAGCGGACCATCCGCTGCTCTCGCGGGAGATGGTGGAATACATGCTTCGCGCGGCACCGCAAGATGCTGAACTGTGTGTCGGCCTCGCCGAAGCTGACACGGTGATCGCCGTTTATCCCGATGCCATCCGGACCTTCTATCGGTTCAAGGGTCGCCGCTTCAGCGGCTGCAATCTGTTTCTGGCACGCGGCGATGGAGCCAAGCAGGTGGCGGCCTATTGGCAGCGCATGGAACGCCATCGAAAGAAGCCTTGGCGCCTCGTGTGGGAGATCGGCCCCATTGCCCTGCTGCGCATGGTTCTCGGTGGTTTGAGCCTGGACGATGCTTTCGCGCATGTATCCCGGCTGACCCGAACCCGCATCCGACCGGTCCTGCTTCCCTTTGCCGAGGCGCCGATAGATGTCGACAAACCTGAGGATTATCGGCTTGTCAGTGCGATCCTGGCAAAGCGGGAAGGTGCCGCGTAGCGACTGGCACAGGGTATTCAGGTTGCCTGCCCCCTTGGCTTTCCTCTCCCAAGCAGCCTAGGATTGTCGCAAATGTCCCTGTGAAATCAGGGTGAATCGATTTGGGAGAGTCAGCGATGCAGTACACCGCGAATACCCTCGAAAACCATTGGATGCCGTTCACCTCGAACCGCGATTTCAAGGCCGAGCCGCGCCTGATGGTCAAGGCGCAAGGCATGCATTACTGGAACCATATGGGCGAAAAGCTGATCGACGCCTCTTCCGGTCTCTTCTGCTGTGCTGCCGGCCACGGCCGCGCCGAGATTACCGAAGCGGTCCACGCCTCGATGAAGGAAATCGATTACACACCGCATTTCCAGGTCGGCCATCCCTCCTCCTTCGAACTGGCGCGCAAGGTCGCCAAGATCACGCCCGGCGACCTCGACTATGTGTTCTTCTGCAATTCCGGCTCGGAGGCGGTCGAGACCGCGATCAAGATCGCACTTGCCTATCATGTGGCCAAAGGCGAAGGCCAACGGACCCGCTTCGTCAGCCGCGAGCGTGCCTATCACGGCGTCAATATCGGCGGCGTGTCCCTGAGCGGCATGGTCCGGAACCGCGAGACCTTCGGTGCCGTGATGCCCGGTGTCGCCCATCTGCGTCACACCTGGCAGCCAGAGGCCCGGTTTACCCGGGGCCAACCAGAAAATGGCGCCGACCTTGCCAATGACCTGCAGCGCTTCGTCGACCTTTACGGGCCGAAATCCATCGCCGCCTGCTTCGTCGAGCCGATCGCCGGTTCGACCGGTGTGCTCATTCCACCCAAGGGCTATCTGGAGCGGCTGCGCGAGATTTGCGACAAGAACGGCATCCTGCTGGTGTTCGATGAAGTCATCTGCGGTTTTGGCCGTACCGGCAAGGCATTCGCGGCGCAGAGCTTCGGCGTAACACCCGACATCATCACCATGGCGAAAGCGCTGACCAACGGTGCGCTGCCGATGGGTGCGGTTGCAGTCAGCGAGAAGATCTATCACACCGTCACCAGTTCGGCGCTCGACGGCGCGGTCGAATTCTTCCACGGCTACACCTATTCCGCCCACCCAGCGGCCTGCGCAGCCGGCATCGCCGCGCTCGACGTCTACGAAAAAGAGGGCCTGTTCGAGCGCGCGGCCGAAATGTCGCCCTATTTCCTCGAACGCATGTATTCGTTGCGGGAAGTCAAGGCGGTGACGGATATCCGCGGCTACGGCATGCTTTGCGGCATCGATCTGGCGCCGGCGGCCCGGCCGGGCCTGCGCGGCTTCGATGCCACCAAGCGGTTGTTCGCCAAGGGCCTGCACATCAAATTCACCGGCGACGCCGGGATTTGCGCGCCGGCACTGGTTGCCACAAAGGCCGATATCGACGAAATCTGGTGCATTTTCAAGGAAGTGTTCAGCGAGTATTGATGCCGGCAACCCGAGCCAGGTCACAACAACGCACATGACCAAGCCGCGCTTTCTGGCAGAGAAGATTGCTGCTCCGGCCGACCGGCCGGGCGAGCAGCAAATCGACTATTCGATTCCAGCCGACGACGAGGTCAAGACAACGACCTGCTACATGTGCGCGTGCCGTTGCGGCATCAAGGTGCACCTGAAAAACGGCCAGATCCGCTATATCGAAGGCAACCGCGATCACCCGGTGAACAAAGGCGTCCTTTGCGCCAAGGGGTCGGCGGGGATCATGACGCAGTATTCGCCGGCGCGGCTTACCAAGCCCTTGAAGCGCATCGGCGAGCGCGGTGCCGGCGAATTCGTCGAGATCGAATGGGACGAAGCGCTGGCGCTTGCCACTGAGCGCCTGAAGAACATTCGTGCCGCCGATCCGAAGCGTCTCGCCTTCTTCACGGGCCGCGACCAGAGCCAGGCACTGACCGGCTGGTGGGCATCCAAGTTCGGCACGCCCAATTTTGCCGCGCATGGCGGCTTCTGCTCGGTCAACATGGCCGCTGCCGGTCTTTACTCGCTGGGCGGCGCCTTCTGGGAGTTCGGTGAGCCGGATTGGGAGCGGACCAAATATTTCCTTATGTTCGGCGTGGCCGAAGACCATGACAGCAATCCGATCAAGATCGGCCTTGGCCAGCTAAAGGGCCGCCCGGCCGACAACCGCGCCAAATTCGTCTCGGTCAATCCGATCCGCACTGGCTACTCGGCCATTGCCGACGAATGGGTCGGCATCAAACCCGGCACCGATGGCCTCTTCGTCCTGTCGCTCATTCACGAGTTACTGCGCCGAGACAAGATCGACCTCGATTTCCTCGTCCGCTATACGAACGCGCCCTGGCTTCTCGTCAACGCACCAGGGACGGAAGAGCATGGCTTGGTCTATCGCAACCAGGAAGGCGACCCGCTTTGCCTTGATCGCCAGACCGGGCACTTTGTCGATGCTCTGCGTCCCGGCGTGCGTCCGCATCTGATGGGGCCGATCAACCTGCCCGATGGCCGCCCGGCTAGGACGGTTCTGGATCTTCTCGTGTCGCGCTATCTCGACGCCGAATATGCGCCGGACAAAGCGGCGCCGCGGATCGGCATTCCGGCCGAGACGATCCGACGCATCGCCGCGGAATTGGCGGAGGTTGCGTTCGAGCAGACGATCGAGATCAAGACGTCCTGGATCGACTGGGCCGGCCGCCAGCATGAGAGCTTTATCGGTCGCCCGGTCTCCATGCACGCCATGCGGGGCGTCTCGGCGCATTCCAATGGTTTCCAGACCTGCCGCGCCATCCATGTGTTGCAGATGCTGCTCGGCAGCGTCGATTGCCCGGGTGGCTGGCGCTACAAGCCGCCTTTCCCGCGCGTCCCCGGATCGGGGCCGACACCGTCGCCGATGGTGGGGCCGGATCAGCCCCTGGCCGGCATGCCGCTCGGCTTTCCGCAAGGGCCAAAGGACCTGCTGGTCGACGCGCATGGGAGGCCGCAACGCATCGACAAGGCCTATTCCTGGGAGGCGCCCCTGGCCCTCCACGGCTTGATGCACATGGTGATCCACAACGCCTGGAAGGGCGATCCCTACCCGATCGACACCCTCTTTCTCTACATGGCGAATATGGCCTGGAACTCGTCGATGAATACGGCGGGGACGATGGACATGCTCAAAGACAAGGATCCGAAGACCGGCGAATACAAGATCCCCTATGTCATCTACAGCGACGCTTATTACTCGGAGACGGTGGCGTTCGCCGATTTGATCCTGCCCGACACCACCTATTTGGAGCGCTGGGATTGCATCTCTTTGCTCGACCGGCCGATCAGCCACGCCGATGCTGCTGGCGATGCCATCCGGCAGCCGGTATTGAAACCCGATCGCGATGTCCGCGCCTTCCAGGACGTGCTGCTGGAACTGGGCACGCGCCTCAGGCTTCCCGGTATGGTTGCTGAAGACGGCGGCGCGCTCTATCCCGGCGGTCTGCACGATTACATCCTCAAGCATGAGCGCAAGCCCGGCATCGGCATGTTGAGCGGCTTTCGCGGCGACGGTTCCGACCATGGCCGCGGCAAACCCAATCCGGACCAGATCCAGCGCTATATCGCCAATGGCTGTTTCCATGAGATGGAAATTCCGGAGGCGGCGCGCTTCCATCGCTACGGCAATCTAGGCTACCTGCAATGGGCGACGGCGCACGGCCTCATCGACAGTCCGGATCCGATGGTGCTGCAGCTCTATTCCGAACCACTGCGCCGCTTCCAGCTGGCTGGCGAAGGCTTCGGACCGAAGCAACCGCCCAACGATGCCGACCGCCAGCGGCTGGCGGCTTTCGCCGATCCGCTGCCTGTCTGGTATCCGCCTTTTGGCGAGGCCGAGCCGGCGGACGGCTATCCGCTGCATGCGCTGACTCAGCGCCCGATGCACATGTATCACTCATGGGGCACGCATAATGTGTGGCTGCGGCAATTGCAGGCGCGCAATCCGCTCTTCGTTCACCACGAGACGGCGGCCGAAATGGGCCTCGTCGACGGCGATTGGGTCTGGATCGAGAGTGCCCATGGCCGCGTCAAGGCCGAGGTCAAGCTGATGGACGGCGTGCATGCCGGCACGGTTTGGACCTGGAATGCGATCGGCAAGCGCAAAGGGGCCTGGAACTTGACGCCCCAGGCGCCGGAAGCAAAATCCGGCTTCCTGTTGAACCATGTCATCAGCGAGCTTCTGCCGCCTCGCGCCGACGGATATCGCTACACCAATTCCGATCCGGTCACGGGTCAGGCGGCCTGGTTCGACCTGAAAATCCGGCTGCGCAAATGTACCCCGGGTGAAGCGGGCGCGACGGAACCGAGCTTTACGTCGCAGCCGCAACGCGGTCCTGCACCGGAGCCAACCGTTCGCTATGGTGCCGGCATGAAGAAGGGCGCCGCCGAATGACAGCCTTGCCCGCCGAACCGAGCACGCGGCGCCTCGGTCTTGTCATCGATCTCGACATCTGTGTCGGTTGCCACGCCTGCGCAGTGAACTGCAAGGAATGGAATGCCGGCGGTCATATGGCACCCCTTACCGATTTCGATGCGTTCGGCGAAAAGCCCAGCGGCGTGTGGTTCAACCGAATACATACGTTCGAAGCCGGCGAAGGCGCCGATGGCCGCACGGTACATTTCCCGAAATCCTGCCTGCACTGCGAAAAGCCAGATTGCGTTACGGTTTGCCCAACCGGCGCTTCGTTCAAGCGCGCAGCTGACGGTATCGTGCTGATCAACGAAGACATATGCATCGGTTGCAAGCTCTGCTCCTGGGCTTGCCCCTATGGCGCGCGCGAATTCGACGAAGATGTCGGTGTAATGAAAAAATGCACGCTCTGTGTCGATCGTATCTACAACGAGACGCTCGATATCGAGGAGCGCGTGCCGGCCTGCGTTTCGACCTGCCCGGTCGGCGCCCGGCATTTCGGGGACCTCGGCGACCCCAATTCCAGTGTCTCGCAGCTGGTCGCCGACCGCGGCGGCTATGACCTGATGCCGGAAATGGGCTATCGCCCAACCAACAAGTATCTGCCGCCACGGCCGCGAAAAGTTGGCGGCTGCGCGCAGGACAAGGCTGTTGCATCCGCGGCCGACAACATTGAACTTGCCGCGCATCCCTTCCTGCGCTGGGTCGACCGAATGCTGACGCGCTGAGGCTGCATGTATCCCGCCTATTCAGTCATATTCTTCACCAGCGCGTCGGGGGCCGGATACGGTCTCATGCTCCTGATGAGCTTGCTCGGTGTGTTCGGCGTGTTGCCCTCGGAACGCTGGTTCGGATTGACGGGATTCCTTATCGGCCTCATTGCCGTGACCGCCGGTCTACTTTCTTCGACCTACCATCTCGGGCGGCCGGAGCGTGCCTGGCGGGCCTTTTCGCAGTGGCGGTCGTCCTGGCTGTCGCGCGAAGGCATGCTGGCCGTCTTCACCTATGTACCAGCCGGGCTTACCGCGCTGGGCTGGGTGATCTGGCAGCAGATCTGGTGGATGCCCGCTCTTACTTTGCTCATCGCCGCTCTTGCGACCATCTGCGCCACGGCCATGATCTATGCCAGCCTGAAAACGGTGCGCCGCTGGAGCAACGGTTGGACATTGCCAGCCTATCTTGCCATGGGTCTTGCCAGTGGCAGCTTGTGGCTGGCGCTCCTCACCAACCTCTTCGGTCTGGATAGATTCATTGTATCCGGCATCTCTATCTCCACCCTGATCGCGGCCGCGATCGTCAAATATGGCTATTGGCGTTTCGTGGACACCGACATCGGAACGGCAACGGCCGGATCGGCCACCGGCCTCGGCAAATACGGAAAGGTGCGCCTGTTCTCGGCGCCGCATACCGAGGAAAACTACCTGCTGAAGGAAATGGGCTTCAAAGTAGCGCGCAAGCACGCGCTGAAGCTGCGCCGCCTCGTCTGGCTCGGCGCCATCGTGGTGCCGCTTGCCGCCCTCATCCTAGCCCTGCTGCTGCCGGCGGTAAGCTTGCCGCTGTCATGTTTGGCTGTGCTCGGCAATGCGTTGGGGACGCTCGCGGAACGCTGGCTTTTCTTTGCGGAAGCGCGCCACGTGGTGACGCTCTATTACGGGGCGGAAGCCGCCTAAAGCAGTGCGCTGGGATCGGCCATGACCTGGTTGCGGCCGCTCTGCTTGGCCCTATAGAGGGCGGCATCGGCGATCTTCAGCAGTTCTTCGCCGGGCATGACCTTGGTCGTCGCCGCCAACCCGATCGAGACAGTCACCATTAACTCATCATTTGGCGCGCCTTCGACTTTCATCGCCGTATCCGCGACGCGCTTGCACAATCGTTCGGCGACCTTGAGGGCCGCCTGTCCGTCGGTATCGGGTAGCAGGCAGACGAACTCCTCGCCACCGGTCCGGGCCACCATGTCGAAATTACGCATCGCCGCCGTGGCACGCTGGGCGAACTGCTTCAGCACTTCGTCGCCAGCGGCATGTCCATAGGAGTCATTCACGTTCTTGAAGCGGTCCAGATCGCAGACCAGCACGCTCAACGCCTTGCCACTGTCCTTGACCCGGTCCATGAGGCCATCGAGATGGCGCATCGCATAGCGTCGATTGTAGAGGCCGGTCAGACTGTCCGTGAGTGCCAGCGACAGGCTGCGCTCATAATTTGCCCGCAAGCGATCCTGATAGCGCCGCCGCCGCACCTGAATGCGCACACGTGCCAGTAATTCATTGGGATCGATCGGCTTCATCAGATAGTCGCTGGCGCCGATATCGAGCCCCTTGATCAGGCGCGGCATATCGAATTCTTCGACGATGAGCAGAATCGGTACCTGCCGCGTTTCCTCCTGCGAACGCAGATGCGAACAAAGCCGCAACCCGTCTTCGCCGCCCACCTGAATATTCGTAATGATCAGGTCGTAACGCTTTTGCGCGGCCAGCTCCTGAGCCTTGGCGAGGTTGTCGGTAACCTCGACAGTATCATTGTCCTTCGCCAGCACCTGAACGACACGCTGCGCCGCGGGAGCAAAGCTCTCGACCAGTAGCACCGCAGCGTTGCGGTCATCGTTCACTTCCGGTTCGTTGGATCCCAGCAGGTCGAACTGGCCGGAGGTCTGCTCGCGCATCCGCCACTCGTCCATGATCATCTTCAGGCGAACCAGAGAACGCACCCGGGCGAACAGCGCCAGGTCGTTGACAGGCTTGGTCAGAAAATCGTCGGCGCCGGCCTCCAACCCGCGAACGCGGTCGCTGGGATCGCTCAGCGCCGTCACCATGACGACGGGCAGGAAATGGGTCTTCGGATTGGCGCGGATGCGGGCGCAGACCTCAAACCCGTCCATTTCCGGCATCATCACGTCGAGCAGGACGATGTCGGGAATCTGCTTGTCTATGAGCTCCAGCGCTTCCTTGCCGCTGGCAGCGCTGACAACCTCGAAATACTCGGCCGCCAGCTTTGCCTCAAGCAGGCGAACGTTCGCCGGTATGTCATCGACGACAAGAATACGAGCAGACATTTACTAGGCCTGCCGCAGGCTATTGCAGGAAGCGGTCGACGGTTTCCAGGAACTGGACGACGGAAATCGGCTTGGCGATGTACGCCTCGCAGCCACCCTCGCGTATCTTCTCTTCATCGCCCTTCATGGCGAACGCGGTGACGGCTATGATCGGGATCGCACGCAGATTGTCATCTTCCTTGATCCATTTGGTCACTTCGAGTCCGGAAACTTCCGGCAGCTGAATGTCCATCAGGATCAGGTCCGGCTTGTGCTGGCGGGCCAGCTTAAGCGCGTCCATTCCATCCTTGGTCTGCAGGATGTTATAGCCCTGCGCCTGAATGAGGTCGTGGAAAAGCTTCATATTCAATTCGTTGTCTTCGACGATCAGAATCGTCTTCGACGCTGCCTTCTTGCGCTTTTCTTCGGACGAAAGCTGGTCTGCCATAAATCCTCCCACCGGCCCAGACACCGGCACCCCCACACACCGACTCCATAGGATCGGCATAAATGTCACTCGACCCTATTCCCACCGAGTTTTCAATGCCATATTAGTAAATGTTCGACGAAAATTCCAAGGTGAATCCGATCGCCGTTAATATTAACGGCGGCTGATTTGGAGCCTATCGTGGCTGGCCTTTGTCGCGAATGTGAAGCAATTTTGCCCGATCCCGGCCTTCAAGGCGGGAAAACCCCGGACGTAACGGGTCCGAAAGGGGCATCGCGGCGCTGCCCGCACTGTCATTCGCCACGGGTCATCAACCATTCCGAACTCGACAGCCTGAACATCGGCCATGTCGATTGTGACGCTTTCTATGCCGCCGTGGAAAAGCGCGACCGACCGGAACTACGCGACCAGCCATTGATCGTCGGAGGCGGCCACCGCGGTGTCGTTTCGACAGCTTGCTATATCGCGCGGCTGAGCGGTGTCCGATCCGCCATGCCGATGTTCACGGCTCGGAAACTGTGCCCCGATGCCGTCGTTCTGCCACCGGATATGACCAAATACCGGCGCGTCGCCGAAGAAATCCGCAAGCTGATGAATGCGCTAACACCGTTGGTTGAGCCGATCTCCATCGACGAGGCATTTCTTGATCTCACCGGCACTGCGACACTTCATAAAATGAGCCCGGCGCAATCCCTCAACCGTCTTGCCAAGCGGGTCGAAGCGGAAATCGGCGTCACCGTTTCCGTGGGCCTCAGCCACAACAAGTTCCTCGCCAAACTTGCGTCCGACCTCGATAAGCCGCGCGGTTTCTCGGTCATCGGCAAGGCCGAGACCTTGGCTTTCCTCGCCAGCAAACCGGTCGGCATGATCTGGGGAGTAGGCAAGGTCATGCGCGAGCAGTTGGCCAAGGACGGCATCGTCACGATGGCCCAGATACAGGAGATGGCCCAAGAGAATCTGATGCGCCAATACGGGCAGATGGGCTCGCATATCTGGCACCTCTCCCGCGGCCTCGACAACCGGCGGGTCGAACCGGACAGCGCCGCCAAAAGCATCTCCGCCGAAACCACCTTCGATACCGATATATCCGATGTCGATATCCTGGCGGCGGAGCTTTGGCCGCTATGTGAAAAAGTCGCCTATCGCCTGAAAGCGGCCGGCATCGCGGGTCAGGTGGTCCACCTGAAGCTCAAGACCGCGGGATTTCGGCTGGTCACCCGGCAATTGCGTTTGCCGGCTCCTTCGCAACTGGCGGAAACTCTCTATCGCGCCGGCTTGAACCTGCTGCAGAAGGAAACGGCCGGCGATTGGTATCGGCTTATCGGTATCGGCGTGGATTCGCTCCTCGGCGCCGAGGATGCCGATCCGATCGATCTTGCAGATCCGGATGCGGATCGCCGGCGGCGGGTCGAAGAGGCGATGGACAGCGTGCGCGCCAAGCTCGGCAAGGATGCCATCGTCAAGGGTCGCAGCCTGAAGTCATTGAAGTAACCCTCAGCAGCCCTCCGGCTGTAGCGGCGTCAGCTCGTCAATCGTGGCGTGGACCTTCAGATCCCCCAAGGAAAAGGTCAGGCTGCCCACGACACCGTTACTGTAGAGGCGCATGCTCTGTTCAGTATCCGGCACTCCTTCCGGCGATCCGCTCATATAAAAGGCCAGGGCGGCCGGGAACGAGCGCACGCCTTTCAATGCGGGCAGCTCCTTTGTCTTTGGCATCCAATTCAGATCACCTGGCCCCAAGGCAGCACCCACCTCGACCGCCTCATTGCCGATAGACCCGTCAAACAGGTTGGCCAGAACGTAGCTTTCGCCGGCAGCATCTCCGCTGATCAGCGCCAAGGTATGCTGCACGGGAAACAAGGTCCCCGTGGGTAGCGTGAACTCTGCTTGTTCGGGCAGGTCGGCCACCACTTCCACGGCACCGTCCGGCATGTCGCGCCGGGCCTCGCCGCGGCGGCGCGACGTTTCGCGACTATCCGACATATCCCGCGTGAAATAGCGATAGCGCTTGCCGTCCTTTGACTCCCAGCTGACCTGACTCCAGCCCAGCCGATGAAGCTCTCCATCCTCGCCGGCCAGCGCGATCTCGGCCTTGAGGTCCATCGCCCAACCGTCGCATACGTCCTTGATCTCGAAAGTCATCAGCCCGTTTCCGCCGCTCAGCGTCCCGCTATTGCCCAGGTCGAGGATATAGACCACGCGGTGAGGCAGCAGGTCGCCCCAGGCCGGCGCCCCGGCTGCAAGCACCGTTGCCAGAAAGGCGGCCGACCCGAGGAAATTGCGCCAAATCGACAAAAACATCGCCCTTTCTTGTCGTTCACAAGGCAGTTGCAGCCGTTCTGGGCAAGTATGGCACGCCGCCACTTTGCATGATAGACGGCACAATCGATCGCCCCGGAACCGCCGGGCGCGGTCCAAGTCTTTTAGGGGAAGTTCGATGACCGCCCGGCCGAAATTGCTTGTCACCCGCCGCCTGCCCGACGACGTCACCAAGCGCGTCTCGGCCCACTACGAAGCCGAACTCAACCTCGATGACCATGTCATGTCGGCCGACGAGTTGCTGACCCGTGCCCAGGGCAAGGACGCCTTGCTGGTGACGCCGGTCGACAAGATCACGCCGGAACTGGCGGAAAAGTTGCCCGTATCGGTCAAGATGATCGCCACCTTCTCCGTCGGCTTCGAACATATCAACGTTCCGGCGCTCAAAGCCCGGGGCATCAAAGCCTCGAACACGCCGGATGTCCTCACCGATGCGACCGCCGACATCGCCCTCCTCCTGATGCTGGGTGCCGCCCGCCGCGCCTATGAAGGCGAGCGCGCCGTGCGCGACGGCACTTGGAAATCGTGGTCGACGGTCTACATGCTGGGTGTTCATGCGACCGGCAAGCGCCTCGGCATCTTCGGCATGGGTCGCATCGGCCAGGCGGTCGCCAAGCGCGCCCGCGCCTTCGACATGACGATTCACTATTACAACCGCAGCCGCCTGGCACCGGAGCTGGAACAAGGCGCCATCTATCACAAGACCGCCGAGGAGATGCTGCCGCATTGCGACTTTCTATCGATCAATGCACCGGGTGGTCCCGAGACGCAGCACTGGCTCAATGCCGAGCGGGTTGGCCTGATGCCGGACGGCGCCATCGTCGTGAACACGGCTCGGGGTGGGCTGGTCGATGACACGGCCCTCATCGCGGCATTGAAGTCCGGCAAGCTTTTTGCCGCCGGCCTCGACGTGTTCGAGAACGAACCCAACCTCAACCCGGCCTATCGTGACCTCTCGAACGTGTTCCTGCTGCCTCATCTTGGCAGCGCCACGATCGAGACGCGCAATGCCATGGGCTTCAAGGCGCTCGACAATCTCGACGCCTTCTTCGCCGGCAGACCGCTGATCGATCAGATCGCCTAGCGCATCCCCGCTAGACGATCGCCACCGGCATTCCGAAGGCGCGCCCGACAGCGTCCAGGCGTCGCTGTATCGCCTCGCCAAACAGCGCGCCGCCGTCCTTTGGTAGATGCAGTTCGAGCCGATCGTTGCGTTTCTCGATCGATGTCAGGCCCAGCATGTGTTCGGTGCCGGCGCTCAGCGCATATGCCAGGCGCAGGGCCGCACCAGCCCGTGCGGCAAAGGACCTGTCGCCGTCTTCAAGCAAGCCCGCCAGACTTTGCGCATAGGGTGCATCCTGGCTGCCGCCATAGCGCGCGGCAATAATGAGCGCCAGCACGACCCGTTCAGGGTGTGCAATGCCGGCCACCGGCAGGCGCAGGACGCGCAGGAAGGCATGCTCGGCCCGGTAATCCGGATGCTCGCGCCAGGCGATGTCTGAAAGCAAACACGCGGCCTCGCGCAAGCGTGCCCTCGCTTTTCCCTCGGATCGGAACAAGGGTGCCAGCCAATCGTCGAGCAAGTCGCTGACCGAACCGAAGCGTCCGTCGGCGCCGCCCATTTCCGCACAGCCGACGAGCAGCGGGTCGCCTTGCTGGGCGGCGGTATCGAGCGTGCTGAACAGATAACCCTCGCGCAGTCCGTAAGCGGAATAAAGAACGCACTCCGGCTTTACCGCCTTGATCAGGCGCTCCAGGACGAGCGCGCCGAGCGGCAGCGTCTCCAAACGCCGCCGCGACATGCCGACAATATTCGTCAGCGACTTCTTCCCCAGATGCGCCAGGACATTGGCCAGTTCCTCGCTCTGGCGCCGCGTCATCCGATATTCATGAATGACATGAAGTGGATAATGCGTCTGTTCCATGTGAATGCGGGCCAGCGAGCGCCAGGTACCGCCGACGGGATAGAGAATCTTGCCTTTCACTTCCGAGAGCCAAGGCAATTTCTCCAGCTGCCGGTCGATCAGACGCTGCGCGTCGTCGAGATTGCCATTGGTCGCTTCCACCAGGCGCAACGGGCCGAGCGGAAGCGTCACATGCTCGCGGATTTCGCCGGCTTGCAGGCGCACCAATTCCAGACTGCCGCCACCCAGATCGCCCATCAAGCCGTCGGCGTCCGGAATGCCCGACAGAACGCCCATTGCCGACAGCTTCGCTTCGTCCTCACCGGTGACGATCTGCACCTTGCGCCCGGTCTGCTTCTCGATCTGAGTCGCAAAGGCCTTCCCGTCCTTGGCGTCGCGCACGGCGGCGGTCGCCAGCAAGGCAATGCTGTCCACACCCATCGCTTCCGCCATGTTGACGAACCGGCGGATATTGACGAGCGCCGCCTGCGTCCCATCCGGATTGAGCAGGCCGTGACGCTCCAGGCCCTTGCCCAGGCCAGGCTGCGCCTTCTCGTTGAATACCGGCACCGGGCAACGGGAGCGTTTGTCGAAGACGACCAGGCGCAAGGAGTTCGAGCCGATATCGATCACTGCGACACGCCCGGACTTGGTCGCCCGGGCGGTAGCAGCGGCCTTGCGGAGAGATGCGGTCACGTCTTAAGCCTTCGGCAAATCCAGTTTCGAAATCTTCTTCTGCTTCTTCAAGGCAGATCCGCGGCCGGACAGGCTCGGGTTGGTCATGAAGTAAGTGTGGGCGCTGAAGCCGACAACCCCTTCCGCCGGCTCCAGCCGGTGATAGACACCATCCGAATCCAGCTCCCAACTTTGCAGATTGTCCTTGAGATTTGCCATCATGATCTGGTCGAGGACTTGTTGATGCACGGTCGGGTTTTCGATCGGCACCATGATTTCCAGGCGGCGGTCCATATTGCGCGGCATCCAGTCGGCCGAAGAGATAAATAGCTTGGCATGGCGAGACGGCAGCGCGTGGCCGTTGCCGAAGCAGATGATGCGCGAATGTTCCAGGAAGCGGCCGATGATGCTTTTTACGCGAATATTCTCCGATAACCCTTTGACGCCGGGCCGCAGGCAGCAGATGCCGCGGATAATGAGCATGATTTTCACGCCGGCTTGGCTGGCCCGGTAGAGTGCATCAATAAGTCCGCTATCGACCAGCGAGTTAAGCTTCACCCAGACCGCGCCCGCCCGCCCCGCTTTCACATGCTCGATCTCGTCGTCGATCAGTTTCAGGATCGTCGTACGCAGCGTGCTCGGTGCAAAAGCGATCTTCTCGGTCGATTGCGGCCGCGCATAGCCGGTCATGTAGTTGAAGAGCCGCGCTCCGTCATGGCAGAGCCCCGGATCGCTGGTGAAATAGCTGAGGTCCGTATATATCTTTGCCGTGATCGGGTGATAGTTGCCGGTGCCGAAATGCACGTAGGTCTTGAGCCCGCCACCTTCGCGGCGCATGACCATCGATACTTTGGCATGTGTCTTCAGGGCTACGAATCCATAGACAACCTGAACACCGGCTCGTTCCAGATCCCGCGCCCAGCGGATATTGGCCGCCTCGTCGAAGCGCGCTTTGAGTTCGACCAGCGCCGTCACCGATTTTCCAGCTTCCGCCGCCTCGATCAGCGCTTTGACAATGGGGCTGTCGTCGCTGGTGCGATACAGCGTCTGCTTGATGGCGACGACGTTGGGATCGCGCGCCGCCTGCAGAATAAACTGCACGACGACGTCGAAGCTCTCATAGGGATGGTGAACGACGATGTCCTTGGTGCGGATAGCGGCAAAGCAGTCGCCGCCCATCTCGCGGATCCGTTCCGGAAAGCGTGGATTGAACGTCTGGAACTTGAGATCGGGCCGGTCGCCGATGATGAGCTGCGACGTGGCGGCAAGGCCGATCAATCCATCCAGGACGAAGACGTCCTCACGATCGACATCGAGCTCGTCGATAACGAAGGACAGCAGATCCTCGGGCATTTCGGCATTCACTTTGAGGCGGATCACCATGCCGCGGCGGCGGCGCTTCAATGCCGTCTCGTAATGCCTGACCAGATCTTCGGCCTCTTCCAATACTTCGATTTCGCTGTCGCGGATCAGGCGGAAATAGCCCTTGCTGATGACCTCGAAGCCAGGAAACAGCCGATCGAGATAGAGACCCACGACCGATTCCAAGGTCAGGAACCGGGCGTTATAGGGGTCGCGGCCAGGCAGGCGCACGAAACGCGGCAGCAGATTGGGCAGCATGATCAGCGCCCGCATCGGTTTGCCGTCGCTTTGCTGGCGCAATTCCAGCACCACCGAGAAACCGAGGTTTGGGATGAAGGGGAACGGATGCGCCGGGTCCACGGCCATCGGCGTCAGCACCGGAAATATCTGGTCCATGAAATGGCCGTCGAGCCATTCCATTTCGGCGCCCGTCACTTCGGATGGCTCGATCACGGCGATGCCGTTCTCGCGCAATTCCTCGCGCAAGGACCGCCAATGAGTCTGCTGCGCACGCATCAGCTCGCCGGAACGCTGGTTGATGGCGGCCAGCTGCTGTGTGGCCGTCAGGCCATCGGCCGAGATGACATTGACATTCGCCCGCTCCTGCCCGCGCAGGCCGGCGACGCGAACCATGTAGAATTCGTCGAGGTTGTTCGCCGAGATGGAGACGAAACGCACGCGCTCCAGGAGCGGATGCGTCTTGTTCCCGGCTTCCTGCAGCACGCGCTCGTTGAAGGCAAGCCAGGAAAGCTCACGGTTGATGAAGCGGTTCAAGGCATCCGGCTGGTATTTCGATTCAACCAATTGTGCATCGTCCACGGGCAGCTTCCTATACTTGTCCGTTCAAACTCCACCCCCCATCTCGCTAGCAGGCAAAACCGCTGCTGGCGAAAGATGGCCATGTCCCATAAAGTATAGAACACTCGCATGGTGGTGGGTATTCCTTATAAATCAATTACTTCAATTTGATGACAGAATGAAGACACTGATCCTCATGCGCCACGCAAAATCCGCTTGGGATGCCGGCGATATATCCGACCACGACCGCCCATTATCCGACCGCGGGCGTGCTGCGACACCCTCCATTGGCAAGTGGCTGCGCAGCCATAGGATCAAGCCGGACATGGTGCTTTGTTCGACCGCCAAACGCGCCGGCGAGACCTTGAGACTGACGCGCCCCTTCCTGCCGGACGCCGTTCCCGTCCAGATGAAGGATGGGCTCTACATGGCCTTGCCGAGGGAAATTCTGGCGCTGATTGCGAAGGTCAAGGAGCCTGACGTCAATGTGTTGATGATCATCGGCCACAATCCGGGAATCGGCAGCCTCGCCCACTGGCTGGCCGGCCAGGGTGACGCCAAGAGCCTGTCGCGCATGCAGGAGAAATTCCCTACCGGTGCCGTGGCTGTAATCGATTTCGATATTTCTTCCTGGAGCGAACTCGATGGCGAACAGGGGAGCTTGCGCGCCTTCATGGCGCCCAAGGATCTGCCGAACCCCTAATCCTCGCCCCAGAATTTCTTTTGCGCGCGGAAAGCTTTCCAGGTCGATTGGAACCCAGCCAGATCGCTGGCGATGCGGTGCGACTGCCACCCCAGCACCACGCCATGCAGAGCACTGGTATCCTGGGCCGAAAGCCCTCTCTCCTTGCTCAACCGCTCGATCAATTCGACCAGCAAGTGGCGTCCGACGACCGCATCGTTGAGCGAGCCGAGATGATCCTGGATGTGACCGAGGTGCAGCAGGTATTTTTCGACCCGCTTGCCACGATAGAGCGAGGCAAAAGCCTGCGCGCCATATCGCATTTTTTTTACAAGCAAACGCAGCCGATGCAGTTCCGGTTCCGACAATTGGGCATGATCCCCGCCGAGCTTGACCAATCTCTTATGCGCCTTGCCAAGCCAGATATCGGCAAAATCGTGGACTGGCAGGCCGAGTGCGCCTTGCGCGCCGTCGCTGCGCCCGCGCCAGCCGTCCGTCAGTAACTGACGGTAGATTTGCAACAGCATCACGGCATATCGAGGATTCTCAAGCGCAAGATGAGCCCGCCGCCTGGCTTCGTGGCGTGCCGATTCCGCAATCTCTACCAGCGCACCGATCGGCATCTGTCCCTGCAGGCGGGCTTGCATCGGCAGCAGCGTATCAGCAAGCAGCACGTCGAGATCGCGCGCTGGCCCGAACTGACGCTGCAGCCAGCGCAGATCGATCGACATGACCGCGTGTGCGCCATCGTCGATCAACTGCCGGAATGCGCCAATGCCGGCGCGGAAACGCCGGATAGCAACGCGGAACTGATGTATCGCCTCGGCGTCTTCGGATTGCTCGATGGCAGCTTCGTTCGCTCGCAATTGCACCAGGCAGTTGCGTACAAGCGCGCTGAAAGCGTCTCCGGCGCTGCCTTTGCGCGACAGCAGCAACGGTTCCGCCCGCACCGGAATCGCCTGGGTTCCGTTGATGAGCGCGTAACCGCGCTCCGCCTTCGTGCTTATGCCCAGCCGTCCGGGAACGTCTTCGGCAAGGCGTTCCGCGCAGATGAACAGATCCGCCGGCTCCCCGCTTTTTAGCTCCAGTTCGATCTCTGCGATCGGCACCCGGGCAGCGCGGGCGCCGATCTCGCCGAGATCCAGCGCCACCTCGATTTTGCTGCCGCCACGCTCGATCAGCCATGATGCGCGCTCAAAACGCGTTGTAAAGACCGGCCGCACCCTTTCGACGATGCCTTCCTTCTCCAGCCGTTTCCTCAGCTTTGCATCGGTAACGGCGCTCAAAGTGGGGCGCGTTCCCTTGATTTCGGATTCGACTTCCAGAAACGATTGCAGGCCGTCTACCGTCTCTCCGGGTGCCTTTAGCGTCTGGATGCGGCGGTTGCCATTGCGACGGACACGTAGCGCCATGCCATGCCGCTTCAGCCATTCGTCCGGCGTGTCGAAGTAAGTGGTTTCCAGATCGTGGTGAATTGCCGCCTTAGCCGCGCCGATCAACCGGCGCAGTGCAGCCGGCCTCATTTTGGCGCCACCTTCGGGTAACACCAGCTTCAGTTCGATTTCCCGGTTCGTCATGGTCCCCAACCGCATCCGGCGCGATCCTAATCAGCCCAACCGGGGATAAGAAATGACGGTTTGATGACAATTTAAGCATTTCAAGTCAAAAAACTTCGGCAACTTCACAACTTCGTGAGCCTACCCCATTCCAGTTCGTCAGGGTGCGGCAAATCGGCATACTCTCCCCTCCATATAGCCAACACTCTGATATCGGAGGAAAAAGCCAAATGCGCATGAAACTGCTCGTCGGCGCGGCGGTGCTCGCCGTTGCTCTTGGAAGCGCCATCACGCAGGTCGCGGCGGATACCCCCCGCCAGGAGGCGATGAAGGAAATGGGCAAAAATATGAAGACAATCAAAGAGATCGTGAGCGCCGGCGGCCCCGCCGCCGATGTTGCCGGCCCGGCGCAGAAAATTGCTGAAATCGCCGCCAAGATTCCCGGCCTGTTCCCGCAGGGCTCCGATATGCCGGACGATGAGGCAAAAACCGATATCTGGCAGAACTGGGACGATTTCACCACCAAGGCCAAGGCGCTGCAGGATGAAGCCGCCATGCTGGCTTCCGCTGCCGGCGGCGGGGACATTGCGACGGTCGGGGCGCAGTTCGAAAAGGTGGGCGGTTCGTGCGGTTCCTGCCACAAGGCCTATCGCGAACAGAAAAACTGAACCGATCGCCAGGTCCGGAGGAAACGGCGGCCTCTTCCCCGGGGCTGCCGTTTTCTATTTGAGGCTACCCAGATACTCGGCGATCGCGTGGATATCGGCATCCGGCAACTTGGCAATGTTCAGCTGCACCTCAGCCATGCCGCCCTTGGATAGGTCGCTATAGAAACCTTCTTCGCCTTCCTTGAGCGCTGCTGCCAGTTCCTCGATATCCTTGTATTTCTTGCGGCCGATCAGGTCGCGCAAGGATGGTACGACACCACGGCCTTCGGGGTGCGGGCCGCCGGCAAAAGCCTGCGCCTGATCCATCGCCATGAATGCGTTCCTGGGTGTGTGGCATTCGGCGCAATGTCCCGGACCGTTCACCAGATAGGCTCCGCGGTTCCAGCCTTGCGACCGCGCCGGATCCGCTTCCTTCGGCGGCAGGACGGCAAGAATCTTCCACAGGCCAATTCCCCTGCGCACCAGCCATGAAAAAGGAATGTCATCTTCCTTGCGGGTGGAAGCTACCGCGGGAAGCGTCATCAGATAAGCTCGGATGTCGATTACATCCTCAACCTTCATATGGCCGTAGGAGATGTAGGGAAAGGCGGGGATGAGGTGCTGACCATCGGGGGCGACGCCATGCTGAACCGCATCGACAAAGGCCGCGTCGCTCCAGGCGCCGATTCCTGTGGCGGCATCGGGCGTGATGTTCGGCGGATAAAGGGTTCCGATCGGCGTGACCAGTGCCGCTCCACCTGACGGCAAGGACATGTCCGCGCCGCTTTCCTTGGCCGGGCGATGGCAGGAGATGCAACCGCCGATGTGATAAAGAATCTCTCCGTTCGCCGCATTGGCGCTGTGCGCCGGCAGGCTTGCGCTGTTCGTGTGACGCGGGGTGGAAAGCCAGAAAAGTCCCCCGGCGGCAATTGCACCGATCAGAACGATCAAACCGGCAAGCCTGTTCATCGTCATCCTATTGGCTGCCTGCGCACTGAAGGTTTGCAGTTTGGCATCGATCCGTCCAGCGCACCGTCACAGGTCCGTTCCCGCCCAAGGTTCGCGCTTGGCAAAATGTTCGGCCATCAGATCGACAAAGACCCGAACCTTGGGCGACAGATGGCGATTCTGCGGATAGACGACATGAAGCGATACGGCGTCGGTGGGGTAATCCTTGAGCAGTCTTAGCACCTTCCCCTTGGCCAGCTGTTGTTCGATCGAAAAAATCGGCAACAAGGCAATGCCCAGTCCGGCCAGAAGGGGTTCCATCAGCAGCATGCCGTGATTGCTTTGGATCGAGCCGGAGACACGCACGAGTTTTCGTCCCTGCGGTGTACGGAACGCCCAATCGTATGGAGACGGCGATTGTGTGTAGATCAGGCAATTGTGCTGCTTGAGGTCTTCCGGGCGCTTCGGCTCCCCATGCTTCTTCAAATATTTCGGTGCCGCGCAGACATAGCGCGGGATGGTGCAAAGCCGTCTTGCGATCAGGCTTGAATCGGGCAGTGCCGTGCGGATGCGGATCGCCGCATCGAATCCCTCTTCGATCAGATCGATGAAGCGGTCGCTTGCCTCGATGCTGAGGCGCAGCTTGGGAAAGCGTGTCGCCAGCTCATTGATTGTGGCCGCCAGCTGCGTCAGGCTGAAGGCGTTGGGTACGCTGAGGCGCAGCGAGCCGGTCGGCTCGGCCTGTAGATGCCTGACCTCGGCCTCGGCGGCCTCGAATTCATCGAGGAGGCGGACCGATCGCTCGAAATAAGCGTGCCCCGCTTCCGTCACCGAAAGCCGCCGCGTCGTACGATGGATGAGGGTGGCGCCCAGATGCGCTTCCAGCTCGCCGATCTGCTTGGAGACCGCCGCCTTGCTGAGATTTAGGCCGCGCGCGGCAGCGGTGAAACTGCCCAGCTCCACCACGCGGCGGAATGTTCGCATGGCTGCCAATTGATCCATGACGTGACCGATTGTTATCGAAAAGTGAACGATCTTATCACAAGGCGCTTAATTGTCGCCAAGCCTCATTGCGCCCAACATGATGGAACATGATCGCGAGACTCCCCCTCCCCAACCAGCCTGAGGCATTCATGACCAAAGTTCTCGTTCTTTATTATTCGACTTACGGCCATATCGAGAAGATGGCGGAAGCCGTCGCAGAGGGTGTTCGTAAGGCTGGCGCAGATGTCACTCTAAAACGCGTGCCCGAACTGGTGCCGGAAGATATCGCCAAGGCCAGCCATTTCAAGCTCGACCAGAAGGCGCCGATCGCCAAGGTCGACGAACTGCCGGAATATGACGCCATCATTTTTGGTGCCCCGACCCGCTTCGGCGTCGCCGCGTCGCAGATGCGCAACTTCCTCGACCAGACCGGCGGCCTCTGGGCCAAGGGCGCCCTGGTCGGCAAGGTCGGCAGCGTGTTCACCTCATCGGCAACCCAGCATGGCGGTCAGGAGACCACCATCACCTCTTTCCACGCGACCCTGCTGCACCATGGCATGGTGATCGTCGGTCTGCCTTACTCCTGCGCCGCGCAGATGGGTGTCGATGAAATCAAGGGCGGATCGCCTTATGGCGCCAGCACGATCGCTAATGGCGACGGTAGCCGCCAGCCTTCGGAACAGGAACTCGGCATGGCGCGGTTTCAGGGCGAACATGTCGCCAAGATCGCGGCGAAGCTGAAGTAGACTACCCGGGCATGCTGAAGACGGCGGCCGCATGCGTAGCGGCCGCCGTTTTCGTTTCAATGCAGTGCCCGCCGCTTTGGGTTTGCCATGCGCGCCAACCGCTCCTGCGGATATTGCGCGACGATTTCGACCAATCGCATGAGTGCCGCCGAAATACTGTGCTGCTGGTCCTTGTGCTGGTGCATGATCACCAGCCGTGCCGCCTGCGCCGGGTCCAGGCCAGAGGGCAGGCCCATCACCCAAGCCAGCAGTTTCAGTTGCACCGGCTCGTTCGCCTGGGTGTCGAGGGCGACAAGCGACGCATTTAGTTTGGCGCCATCAAGGGAAATATCGGAAGCGAGATTCATCATCCACCTCTGCCGGGCCCGCCGCCCGGTCGCATGAGTTACAACAGGCGATGGCAGGTCTCCTGGCTCGCGGATCGTCGCTTCCTACCGGCCTTCCCGGAACGGCTTGGCGTTCCAGTGGCGATTTCGGCAGAGAGCTCACCGCTCACAGTTGCGGGGGCAGCCGCGGTATTGCACCGCGTTCCCTATTAATCCCGAGCCCGATCAGCAAAGCTGCCGGACTCAAGGAACCATCGCGGCCGAAGCTAGTTCAGCGCGACGCCAAAGGCAAAGGTCGAAACGCCACGCCCCGGCTTCCTTTCCAACCGTTCAAGAAGCGACGCTTTCTATTCCCTGCTTGACATCACCTACCCTATCGGCGATATCGACCCCGGGCCACGCTCCCCCAACGGAGTGCTTCGTTCTGAAAGGAACGCCATGACTAGACCGCTCCAGCGGCCGATTCGGCCGCTATTTTCATCCGGTCCCTGCGCCAAGCGTCCCGGCTGGACCCCCGCCTTCCTCGAAAATTCAGACCTGAAAACGGCGACTCTCGGACGTTCGCACCGCTCGAAGGCTGGCAAGGACCGGCTGGCCGCGGTCATCGAGCGGTCGCGTCGCATCCTCGATATTCCGGCCGATTACCGTCTTGGCATCGTGCCCGCGTCGGACACCGGTGCCGTCGAGATGGCCTTGTGGTCGTTGCTCGGACCCCAACCCATTACCGTGCTGGCTTTCGAAAGCTTCAGCGAGGAATGGGCCGGCGACATCATCAATGAACTTCATCTGCCGACAACCGTTCGTCGCGCCGCATATGGCGCATTGCCGGATCTCGCCGGTATCGATCCGGCCGACGACATCGTTTTTGCCTGGAATGGCACCACGTCCGGCGTCCGCGTGCCGCATGCCGACTGGATCTCCGATGCTCGCACGGGCCTTGCCATCTGCGATGCGACATCGGCTGTCTTCGCCATGGATATCCCCTGGCCGAAACTCGATGTGGTGACGTGGTCCTGGCAGAAGGTACTGGGCGGCGAAGGCGGCCACGGCATGCTGGCTCTGTCGCCGCGCGCCGTTGCACGGCTGCAGTCCTACAAGCCGGCCTGGCCCTTGCCGAAGATCTTCCGCCTTGCCAAGGGCGGCAAGCTGATCGAGGGTATCTTCAAGGGTGAAACGATCAACACACCGTCGATGCTGTGCGTCGAAGACCAGCTCGATGCATTGCATTGGGCCGAATCGGTCGGCGGACTGACAGGATTGATCGCGCGCAGCGAAGGCAATGCCAAAGTCATTGCCGATTGGGTCGCCAAATCCGACTGGGCCGATTTCCTGGCGCAGGATCCGGCGACGCGCTCATGCACCAGCGTCTGCCTGAAGATCAAGGATTCCTGGTTCACGTCGCTGGACAAGGACGATCAGCAGACGGTCGCCAAGGACATTGTCAGCCTGCTCGAAAAGGAATCGGTCGGCCTCGACATAGGCGCCTATCGCGACGCGCCGGCGGGCCTCCGCATCTGGTGCGGCGCCACCGTCGAGCGCGGCGACGTGGAATCGCTGCTGCCCTGGCTCGACTGGGCCTATGCCACCGTCAAACAGAATGCGACCCCGATCGCCAAGGAAGCCTAACTCATGCCCAAAGTTCTCATATCCGATGAATTGTCGCCGGCCGCCGTACAGATCTTCAAGGAACGGGGCATCGAGGTTGTCGAAAAGACCGGCATGAAACCCAAGGAACTTGCCGAGATGATCGGCGCATTCGACGGTCTTGCCCTGCGTTCGGCCAGCAAGGCAACCGCCGACGTTCTGGCGGCGGCCAAGAATCTCAAGGTCGTCGGCCGCGCCGGCATTGGCGTCGACAATATCGACATCAAGGCGGCGACCGCACGCGGTATCTGTGTCATGAACACGCCGTTCGGCAACAACATCACCACGGCCGAACATTCGGTCGCCATGATGATGGCACTGGCTCGGCATATCCCCGAAGCCAATGCCTCCACCCATGCCGGCAAATGGGAGAAGTCCCGCTTCGTCGGCGTCGAGCTTTACGCCAAGACCCTTGGCTTGGTGGGCTGCGGCAATATCGGTTCGATCGTTGCCGACCGCGCGCAAGGACTGAAGATGAAGGTCATCGCCTATGACCCCTTCCTCTCGCCCGAGCGTGCGGTAGATCTGGGCGTCGAGAAGGTGGATCTCGACACCCTCTTCGCTCGTGCCGATTTCATCTCGCTGCATACGCCACTGACCGATCAGACCCGTAACATCATCGACAAGGCGGCGCTGGCCAAGTGCAAGCACGGCGTTCGCATCGTCAACTGTGCCCGCGGCGGACTGATCGTTGAGGAAGACCTCAAGGCAGCGCTGGACAGCGGCCAGGTAGCCGGAGCGGCGCTCGACGTCTTCCCTACGGAACCGGCGACCGAAAACATCCTTTTCGGGCACCCCAACGTCGTCTGCACGCCCCATCTTGGCGCGTCGTCGACCGAGGCGCAGCTCAACGTGGCTATCCAGGTGGCAGAGCAGATGTCGGACTTTCTGCTGCATGGCGCCGTCACCAACGCGCTCAACATGCCTTCGGTGACGGTCGAAGAGGCGCCCAGGCTCAAGCCCTATATGAAGCTCGCCGACCAGCTCGGCGCCTTTGCGGGCCAGGCGACCGAAACCGGCATCATGAAGGTGATTGTCGAATATGAAGGCCAGGTGGCTGCGCTGAACACGCGCCCGCTTACGGCGCTCATCCTGCAGGGACTGCTGAAGCCCCAGCTCTCCGACAGCGTCAACATGGTGAACGCGCCGCTGGTCGCCAAAGAGCGGAACATCGACCTCACCGAGGTCAAGCACGATCGCGAAGGGGATTACCACACCCTCATTCGGCTCACGATCCAGTCGGAACGCTGGTCGCGCTCGATCGCGGGCACGCTTTTTGCCGACCAACGGCCGCGTGTGGTGGAGATCAAGGGCATCAAGATCGATGCGGAGCTCGGACCCCACATGCTCTACGTTACAAACGACGACAAGCCGGGCTTCATCGGCAAACTGGGCACGCTCTTGGGCGATAATGGCATCAATATCGCCACCTTCGCCCTCGGCCGCTCCGCACCGGGCGAGGATGCAATCGCATTGGTTGAAATCGATGGACCCATTCCGCCCGCCTTGCTACGCCAGGTGCAGGATCTGGCTCAGGTACAACAGGCCAAGCATTTAGTGTTCTGATAAGAAAATGCCCATTGCGGCCAAGTGGTTGGCGGGACCAGCCAGAGGCTGGATCCAGTAGCTCCACCCTTGCGGTTAACCTCTTATTATGGTTTTATCCATTTTTGAGAGGTTTCGCCGGAATCGGGGGCTCGCGCGGTTGGCGTGTGGGTTGTTGGCCGGCAATGGGTATCATTTCAAAGGGGTAGTCTCATGATGAAGATTATGTTGCCCGTTCTGGGCGCTCTGGCCTTGTCGGCTTGCGCCGTTGAGCCGCAATACGAATTGCATCAGCAGGTTTCCGGCCTGTGCGGTTCAGCTGAAACCGCGCTGTCCACTTTGAGCGGTGCCGAAACCAGCATCGCCGGCGAGATCTACAAGAGCAATCAGGTCATTGCCGTCGATCCGGCCGTAGCCGATCTGCTCGGGGGCGATTACCCGGAAATCGCGGCGGCAGGCGGCAGTGCCCCGGCCAACGATTACTGGCGCCATGTCGAGTTGCGCTGGGCCGATTACGACGCTGCCTGCATCGGCGCCCGCGCCCCGCAGCCCTGATCGGATATTTGTTTGAAGAAAGCCGCCGCCGGCCTTATGCCGCGGCGGCTTTTTTATGTCCGCCCAACAATTGCTTTTAGCTCGAATTTTCTCTTTATCATATTGATTTAACTGTAATATTTCTGTGCATGGGTATCCGTGATCCAGGCTCGGTGTTATTCTCAATACCGACTCATAGACGCGCCCGATCCGCGCCGTGGAGCCCGAAGATGCAAGACCGCAAGCTTATCCTGGTCGCCGGCCGCAACGCGGTCCTGGCACAGGAACTCGAAGAAATGCTGTGGCCCGCCGGCTTTGAGGCGTGCATGATGACAGGCATCGAGCTTGGTATTCTCGATATCGATCGCCTGCGCCGCAATCTCGAAGCCCTGGCGCCGGTCCTGATCATCAACACCATCGGCTATGCCTCCCCCGACAGTGCCGAGAACCAGCGTGTACTCACCCAGGCGCGGAGCCATTGGTCCGTCGGCGACCTCGCGGAAGCAGCGGGCACGCTTGGCATTCCCCTGCTGCACCTCTCGTCCGACCAGGTTTTCGCTGGAGATAAGTTTTCGCCCTATCTCGAGACCGATCGGCCTGACGCTATCAGCGTCTTCGGCCAGGCGCAGGCCGCCGGCGAAGCTGAAGTGGCCGCCCATTGCCGGGAGTTCACCATTCTGCGCACTGGCTGGCTGTTCGGCGCCAAGGGCCACAACATGCTCAAGACCATGCTCTCGCTGGGCCGCCGCGGTGGCCGCGTGCATGTGCCCAACGACCATATCGCAGGGCCAACACCGGTCCGCGAGCTTTGTGCCGCGCTGCGCCGCATCGGCCTGTCGCTGATCGAGCGCGAATTTTCTGGCGGCACCATCCTCCATTATTGCGGCGCGCCCGCCGCGACCTGGTTTGAATTTGCCAGCCACGCCTTGCGCCAGGCGGCCCCCTATCACAATCCGCCCGAGTTGATTCCCATCACACCGAATCGCTTTGGCGTGACTGGCGCCGCGGCAAGGCGAACGGAACTCGATTGCAGCCGCTCCCGTCATCTGCTGCAACTCGATATTCCCGATTGGCGGCGTGCCCTGGACGATTGCGTCGAGGAGATCTGCCTAGCCGAGCAGCAAGGATCAGACCCGGCATCGTTATATAGCCGGGATCCCCTGCCCTACCGGCAGCCGGTATCCGAGGATCGGCGCCGCGGCGCCCTGCCCTTCGGCATTGCCACCGACCGCCGCCGCGCTGGTCGCTAAACCGGCCTGACCGGATTTTCGTCGGCATACGCAGACAGAATCCGGGGATGACGGAGTAAAGCGGACGATTCCGCGCAGCCCCGGAGCACTCCAATCGCGGAAAGAAAAGTGGGCGCGGGCAAGAAAAAGCCGGCGTTTCCGCCGGCTTTCTACTCTTCGCGAATTGTCGCCCGCTTAGAACAGGCCTTCAACTTCGCCCTTGTCGTTGAGGCGAATGTGGTTGGCCGAAGGGACGCGCGGCAGGCCCGGCATGGTCATGATTTCGCCGCAGACGACGACAATGAACTCGGCGCCGGCCGACAAGCGAATCTCGCGGATCGGCACAACATGGTTCGACGGCGCGCCCTTGAGGTTCGGATCGGTCGAGAAGCTGTACTGCGTCTTGGCCATGCAGACCGGATAGTGACCGAAGCCCATCTTCTCGAACTCGGCGAAGCGGTCGCGCACCGCCTTGTCGGCGATGATACCCTGTGCGCCGTAGAGCGACTGAGCAATCGTGCGGGTCTTGTCCCACAACGTCATGTCGTCGGGATAAAGCGGCTTGAAATTGCTGCCGGCATCCGCGAGCTTCACCACGGCGTGAGCAAGCTTTTCGGTTCCTTCCGAGCCGAGCGCCCAATGGTTGCACTCGATCGCTTCCGAACCCAGTTCGGCGCAGAGCTGACGCACGGCATCGAGCTCGGCATCCGTGTCGGCAACGAAACGGTTGATCGCGACAATTGCCGGCACGCCGAACTTCTTCACATTTTCGATGTGACGGGCAAGGTTCTCTCCGCCTTTCTTAACGGCCGCGACGTTTTCCTTGCCGAGATCTTCCTTGGCAACGCCGCCATGCATCTTCAGGGCGCGGACGGTGGCGACGATAACCGCCGCCGCCGGCTTCAATCCGGCCTTGCGACATTTGATGTCGAAGAATTTTTCAGCGCCGAGATCGGCACCGAAACCGGCTTCGGTCACGACATAATCGGCCAGCTTCAGCGCGGTCGTCGTGGCGATCACCGAGTTGCAGCCATGGGCGATATTGGCAAACGGACCGCCATGGATGAAGGCCGGGTTGTTCTCCAGCGTCTGCACGAGATTGGGCGCGATCGCATCCTTCAGCAGAACGGTCATGGCGCCGTCGGCCTTGAGGTCGCGGGCATAGATCGGCTTCTTGTCGCGCGTATAGCCAACGATGATGTTGCCGAGGCGCTTGGTGAGATCGGCAAGATCGGTCGAAAGACAGAAGATCGCCATGACTTCCGAGGCGACGGTGATGTCGAAACCATCCTCGCGCGGAAAGCCGTTGGAAACGCCGCCCAGCGAATTGGTGATCTGGCGGAGCGCCCGGTCGTTCATATCCATGACGCGGCGCCAAGTGACGCGGCGGGTGTCGAAGGCCAGCTCGTTGCCCCAATAGATATGATTGTCGATGAGGGCCGAGAGCAGGTTGTGCGCCGAACCGATGGCGTGGAAATCGCCCGTGAAATGCAGGTTGATGTCTTCCATCGGCACGACCTGGGCGTAACCGCCGCCGGCGGCGCCACCCTTTACGCCGAAGCACGGACCCAGCGAGGGTTCGCGCAGGCAGATGATGGCCTTCTTGCCGATACGGTTGAGGCCGTCGCCAAGCCCCACCGTGGTGGTCGTCTTGCCTTCGCCAGCCGGGGTGGGGTTGATCGCCGTCACCAGGATCAGCTTGCCGTCTTTCTGGCCCTTCAGCGATTTCACATAGTCCATCGAGATCTTGGCCTTGGTGTGGCCGAAGGGCAGCAGATGCTCTTCCTTGATCCCCAGTTTCGCCGCGACTTCGCGGATCGGCTTCATATTAGCTTCGCGGGCGATTTCGATATCGCTGCCGACCTTCTTCGACATGCAGATTCCCCTATGGATCAAGACGTTTAACCGGCCATCTCAGCCCTCATGGGCCCGAAGACGCGATGGCAGAGACTAGGGCCGATTCAGCCCACCCATCTGCCTGCCGGCGACGGATTTTTGTCGATTTCGCGCCGCCGTCAATGTCGCGATGGCGTCATTTTCTCATCCGTCCGGCCCGGAATTCTCATTCCGGCCCGTCAGTTAGGTTATTGACGTTCCAAGGGCCGGGTCAGGCAGGTAGGCCCGCCTTCACCCGGCACCGAGATGGCATCGGCGTCGATGACATGAACCTTGCAGCCGGCAGCCTCCATGCGCGCCTTGGTTTCGGGATTGCCCTTCACCATAACCACTTCGCGCGGCGCGATGGCCAGCACATTGCAGCCCATGCTCGCGAATTCGCTGTCCGGCACCTCGACCAGGGTCTGGCCTCGTGAAAGCAGCCATTCGCGAAACGGTATCGGCATCAGAGGCGAATAGACAAGTTGCAGATCCTTGTCCAAAGGCGAAATGACTGACATCAGATGGAAGACGTCCGTCGGCCCCTTGTAATGCGGCATGACGGCGATCTCGACATGCACATCAGGCCCGACCAGGTTCTTGAACTGACGAATGCCGGCGTCGTTGGTGCGATAGGTGCGTCCCACGGCCACGGTCTTCTCATCGAGCCAGATCAAGTCGCCGCCCTCGAGCTTCCCCTGCCCGGCGATGCTGCCCAACACCGGAATATCGGCTTCCTCGAAGAAATGGCCGTGAACCCCCGGTTCGCCCTCACGCTGTTTCTTACCCATATTGGCGAGGATTACACCCTTGGGGCAAACCGCCGCCGCATCGCGCACATAGAGGCTGTCCATAGTCAGCTTACGGTCCGGCGGCAGATAAAGGATCTCGGCGCCGACCCCTTTGATGATATCGGCAAAACGCTGATGTTCGGCCACAGCCTTCTTCATATCCGGCCGGGTGTGATAGTTGAGGTTCTTCCATTCCTTGTCGATTTTCTCATCATCGACAAAGGCTTCCGCCGGCCGGCGCATGGCAATCCGCTTTAAGCGCCCGAACTCATTGATTCCCGTGAGCATTTTACCTACCGCTGCAACAGCACGACATCCGTGCGCGCAGCATAAAGGCTCACTTCCTGGCCGGCGGTCAAGCCCGCCGAGACCGGGGCGCGCAAGATCAGGTCTTGCCCCGCGACCTTACAATGGCAACGGCAATGGGTGCCCTGGAAGGATAATTCCTCCACCCTGCCATGGCCCAGGCTGACCGAACTCGGCTGTTGGCTCGGCAGCAACTGCTCCGGACGCAAGGCAATATGGACGGCGGAGCCGACCGGGCTTTCGCCTTGCACGACAATCGGCCCCAAAGCCGTCTCGACCTTCACCTCGCCCGTATGTGCACTGACCACGCGGCCACCCAGCACATTGCTCTCGCCCATGAACTTCGCGGCAAAAAGGCTGGCCGGCCGCAAATACACGCGCGCCGGCGGCCCCATATCCTCGATGCGCCCCTTGTTCACCACGACGATGCGGTCGGCGATCGACATCGCCTCCTCCTGGTCGTGCGTGACATGGACAAAGGTGGCGCCGGAGCGCCGCTGCAGGCGCACAAGCTCTTCCTGCATCTGCCGGCGCAGAGCCAGATCAAGGGCACCCAGGGGCTCATCGAGCAGCAGAACCTTAGGTTCCACTGCCATGGCGCGCGCCAAGGCAACGCGCTGGCGCTGACCGCCGGAAAGCTGATGCACGCCGCGGCTGCCAAAGCCTTCGAGCCCGACCAGCTTCAGCATCTCGGCCGCCTTCGCCAGGCGCTCCGCCTTCGGCACCTTTCGCATCCGCAGGCCGAAGGCCACGTTGGCAGCCAGACTCATATGCGGGAACAAGGCATAATCCTGGAACACGGTCGCGGTTGGGCGCTTGGCCGGCGGCAATTCGGTTACATCCTCACCGTCGATCAGCACTTGCCCTGCGCTCGGATTGGCGAAACCGCCAATCATGTTGAGCAGCGTCGTCTTGCCGCTGCCCGACGGGCCCAGCAGCACGACGAATTCGCCGGCAGCCATTGAAAGGTCCAGGGTCTCGACAACCGTGACTCCCTCATAGCTCTTGCTGACTTGCCGCAATTCAACACGATCAAACATGACTTTTCCTTGAACGCCACAGCAGGAATTCGACCACGCCGACGGCAAGAATGGAAATGACGAAGACCAGGGTTCCGGTCGCGTTGAGCTCAGGCGACAGGCCGGATTTCAGCATGCTCCAGATGACGACCGGCAGTGTCACGTCGAACCGGCTCATCAGGAAGGCGATGACGAATTCATCCCAGGACAAAGTGGCAGCAATGAAGAAGGCCGCGAGCAGGCCCGGCCATAGCATCGGCACGGTGATTTCCAGTACCACTTGCCAATCCTTGGCACCCAGATCGTAGGCCGCACGCTCGATATTGGCCTGATGCTCGCCGAGCTGCGCATAGAGAATGGCAAAGGTCAGCGGCAGGTTGATCACGACATGGCCGATGCCGACGGCCCAAAGCGACTTGCCAAAACCCAGATAGTTGAAAGTGATCTGCAGCCCCATGCCGATGATGAGATAGGAAACTGTGATCGGCGCCATCAGCAGGAATTGATAGAAGCCGGAGAGGCGTCGTTTCTGCCGCGCCAGGGCATAGGCCGCCAGAAATCCCAGCACCGTGGCGACGAATGCTGAACCAAGACCCACCAGCAGCGAATTGCCGAGGCCATCCGTGATCTTCCGGTTCGCGAGCACCTTGGCCCACCATTTGAGGCTGGGGCCATCGAATGGCGGCACCGGCGCCATCCCGTTCTGGAACGAGAACTGGATCAGCACCAGCACGGGCAGGAAGATGAAGAGCAGTGCCAGGCCAAGATAGACCCAGGGGACCCAGAGCTTCACGGCATTCATCACACTCGCTCCATCTTCAGCCGCTTGGCAAAAAGCAGGAAGGCCGCCGTGATGACCAGCATCAGGATCATGGAGAGCGCCGAGGCAAGCGGGAAATCCGCCTGCCGGCCGATCTGCAGCATCACGGCCTGCGGGAGCAGCATCTCCTTCGATCCACCCAGGATCTGCGGCGTGATATAATCGCCGATCGCGAGCACGAAGGTGAGGAAGGCGCCAACAGAAACGCCCGGCAGGCTCAGCGGCAAGGTGATATGCCAGAAGGCTTGCCAGCCATTGGCACCGAGATCGGCCGCGGCTTTGCGGTAGCTCTCCTTGATCTGCACCAGATTGGCGTAGATGGTCAGCGTCAGCAGCATCGCGAAGAAATGGACGAAGCCCAGCACCGTCGCAAACCGGCTATTGCCCATGCCGACTGGCGTGTCGAGAATGCCCGACCACAGCAGGAACTGGTTGATGATGCCGTTCTCGGAGAGCACCAGCAGCCAGCTATAGGACCGCACCACATAGGAGGTCCAGAAAGGCAGAACGGTGAGGACCAGCACAAAGCGCTGCCAGTTCCTTGGCACCCGGTAGGCGAGGATATAGGCCAAGGGATAGGCGACCAGCACCGAGATGATCGTCGTGAGGAATGTCACCTCGATCGAATTCCACAGGGCCCCCACGAAGGTGCCGTCGGCCCGCGTCAGAAAGGCCCGATAATTGTCGAGCGTCCAGACCAGCGCAATCTTGCCCTCGATCCGCGCCGAAAAACTCATCACCAGCATGGCGATGAGCGGCAGCACGAAGAACAAGGCCGTCCACGCAAGAGCCGGGGCATGGCCCCAGCTCTTCAGGCCTGCACGTTTCTTCACTTGCGCCCCCTCACCCTAACCCTCTCCCCCGAGGGGAGAGGGAATGAGGTGCCGTCCGCATTGATCATCGATACTGAAAGTTATTGCAAAGGTCGCAACAAGCCCTTCTCCCTTCGCGGGAGAGGGGGTGGGGTGAGGGGGAATTTCAGAAGAGATACTTGAAATCACGCGCCAAGTACTTCCGTCCAGACTTCCTGCATCGCCGCATCCAGCTCCGCATCGCCGAAGAAATACGGATAGGATCTGGCGATGAATTCCGGCTGCTGGTCCCAGCGCAGGCGCTTCTTCTGCGCGTCATCGAGATTGGCTTTGGAATTCGACGGCATCGCCCAATAGCAATCCGCCGTGGCAAGCCGCCCCTGCCCTTCCGGCGAGACGATGTATTTCACGAACTCGGTCGCCAGATCCTTCTTGGTGGAATCCTTGAAGATGCCGATCGACTGCGACCAGCGCACGCCGCCTTCATCGGGCAACACCCAATCCAGTTCCGGCTTCTCGGCCATCAACCCCGCCACGGCAAACTCGCCGCCGCCGACGATGATGTCGGCCGCTCCCGTCACCAGGGCATTCTGCGTCGTCGGCACGTCACCCACCAGCGAGGCGAGCTTCTTCATCTCCACCAGCCTTTCCTTGATGGCCGGCAGATGCATCTTGGTGATCTCCTGCGGCTTGATGCCGAGTGCGATCGCCACCATTTCCATGGTCGGGATGTAATAGTCATAGATCGCGATGCGCCCGGCGAATTTCGGGTCCCACATCACCTTGGCCTGACGCGCCTCTTCCTGGCTGACCTTGGTATTGTTGAAGGCGATCGTGTTGTAGCCGAACTTTTCCGGCACGGCGTAGAGCCTGCCGTCCTTGTAATGCGAATCCGGCTGCTTCAGATCCGGGAAGATGTCGGCCCAGGGCATCTCCGCATCCGGCAGTTCGCCCAAATACCCCTTCGCGACCGCACTCATGATGTCGCCGGTATCCGCCACGAAGACATCCCAATCGCCCGGCTGGGATTGCTCGAGGATGCTATAGGCGACGCCGGGCAGATCGTATTCCTTGGTATTGATCTTGATCCCGTGCTTTTCCGCAAAGGGATCGAGCAAGGCGGCACCCGTATGGTCGCACCAGACCAGCAGATTGAGCTCGTCCGCGGCATGCGCACCTTTCGACATGAAAGACAATGAGGCAAGTGCGGCACCACCGGCCTGCAAGGCACGGCGGCGCGAAATCATGTGTCGGCCCATGGAACTGATCATCATCCGTCTCCCTCAACAATGAAGTCCAACTTTTCTTATTGCTAAAAAGGTGAATGAACTTCAAAATAAAGTCAATTCAGAATTTTCACGAGCAGCCATGACAGGTCTCCGCGAAAGACAGAAAGCCGGCCGCCGCCGCGACATCCTCGCCGCCGCCAGCCAGCTATTCCGCAAGAACGGTTTCGCCGATACATCGGTCGAAGCGATCGCAGCACTTGCCGAAGTCGGCACCGGCACGGTCTATAACTACTTTTCCTCGAAGGGCGATCTGCTGATGGCGCTGGTGGCCCTCGACGGCGAACAGGTGCGCGCCAAGGGCAAGCGCTACATCGCCAGCGTCAGCGGCGACGCCGCCACGGCCCTCTATGGCCTGCTGGCGATCTATATCGACCATTCGCTGGTGCACCTCACCAAGGAACTCTGGCGCAACGCCATGGCGACCGCGGTCACCCAGGCGGAATCCCCTTTCGGCACCGGCTATGCCGAGAACGACCGCATGCTGGCGGCTCAGGTCGGCGAGTTGGTGGCGGCGCTGCAGGCCGCCGGCAAGGTGCGGGGCGACCTCAACGCCACCACCGCCGGCGCAGCACTCTTCATCCTCGTCAATGGCCTCTTCATGCAATTCGTGGCGCGGGATAGGATGCCCAAGACGGAAATCCATGCGCGCTTGCGCGAGCAGGTTGCCATCTTCGTCGGCGGCCTCAGTGAAAGCAGCGGACCGCAAAGGAAGCGCGCCTGATTGGAGACAAGATGAGGATCGCCACGCCCGATACCTGGTATGCCACGCACGCGATGAATGATGGCATCACCTGGATCTACGAGCCCTTTATCAAGGAATATTACCGCTGCAACATCTGGCATGTGCGCGGTCGGGACCGGGACCTCTTGATCGATTCCGGCATGGGCGTCGTCTCCCTGCGCGAGCAGGTGGCGCAATTAGCCGAACGTCCGGTGCTGGCAATCGCCTCGCACACCCATTTCGACCATATCGGGACCCATCACGAGTTTGCCGAGCGCGCGGTGCATCCAGCCGAAGCCGATATACTCGCGCACCCCACGCGCGACAACACCTTCGCCAACAAATATGTCGCTGACGATTCCATCTTCACCGCCTTGCCGCCCGGCAGTTGGAACCCGCTCCGCTATGAGGTCAAGGCGGCGCCCGCCCAGACCTTGCTTGAGGAAGGCAGTGTGGTCGATACCGGTGACCGGTCATTCGAGGTCTTTCACCTGCCCGGCCATTCCGACGGCTCGATCGCGCTTTATGAACGCGCCACCGAAACACTTTTCGCCGGCGATGTCATCTATGACGGCGAACTCGCTTACGATAGCGGGAACGCAGCCGAAATGCGTCTCTATGTCGACAGCATGAAGCGGTTACTGAACCTGCCGGTCCGCATCGTCCATGGCGGCCATTATCCCAGCTTCGGCCAGGACCGCATGCGAACGATCATCCAGGATTTCCTGGGTGACTTCGACCGGTGACCTTTGGCGCGTTAAGCCACCTTTTCCATCAACCCGCGCGTGAAGTCGGCGATGCGGCGGCAGGCTTCCATCAAATTCTTCTCGTCGATGGCGAAGGAGATGCGCACATGGCCTTCGGCGCTCGGCCCGAAAGCCGTGGCATCGAGCGTCGAAACGCCCGTGGCGCGGAACAGAGCCCAGGAAAATTCGTGCCCGCTCATGCCCGTGCCGCGCACGTCGGCCAGCATGAACATGCCGGCGGCCGGGCTGCGGCAGACGATGCCGGGCAACTGGCTCAACGCCGCCACCGCCATGTCGCGGCGACGGCGATATATCTCGCGCATCTCGGCCACTTCCGGAATGTCGCGTTCCAGCGCCATCGCCGATGCGTTCTGGATGAAGGGCGGCAGGCCATAAAGGTTGGCCAGGCCCAGATTGCCGACATGCTGGATGAGTTCGGCGGGACCCGCCACCCAGCCAAAGCGCCAACCGGTCATGGCATGCGATTTGGAGAGGCTGCTCACGGTCGCCGTCCGCTCCGCCATGCCCGGCAGGCCGCAGATGCTGACATGCTCGCCGTCGAAAACCAGCGTGCTGTAAACCTCGTCGGCAACGACCCAAAGGTCGTTCTCGCGCGCCACGGCGGCAATGCCTTCGAGTTCGGCGCGGCTGAGCGTGACGCCGGTCGGGTTGCTGGGCGTCGCAAAGAAGATCGCGCGCGTCTTCGGCGTGACCGCCCGTTTCAGATCGGCAATGTCGAGATGGAAGTTGTTCTCCGCCTTCAGCGGCACGCGCGCCAGGCTGGCACCGCTCGCCTGGATGGTCGCTTCGTAGGTGACATACATGGGCTCGAGAACGATCGCCTCGTCACCTGGATCGAGGATGGTCATCGCCACGGCGAACAGGCCGCTCTGACAGCCAGACATGATGGCGACATTGTCGACGCCGATCTTCTGCCCGGTCGTCCGCGAATGCTGCGCGGCCACCGCTTCACGCGCGCGCGGCAGGCCCAGAATGTCGGCATAGTGCGTGTCGCCGCTGCGCAGCAGGCGTACGGCCTCTTCGGTAATGGCCTTGGGCGTATCCAGATCCGGATCGCCGATGGAGAGAATGATGACGTCCTTGCCAGCGCGCATCTGCGTCAACGCTTCGACATGAAGGTCCCAGGCGGCAGCTCCCTCACCGGCAACGCGATCGGTCAATTGTGCAAAGCGCATGATGAATCCCCAACAGAAGCGGCACGATTTGAATTTTGTGCCCGTTGTTTCGAGCAAGGAGTAAAGTCCACCAGACACCTGGTCAAGTCGTGTGTTTTCAAGCAGTTGAAAGGCGAACGCATGGCGCGAAAGCGCATGCTAAAATGATCATCGATCGGCGTTTCGACAGCGTTGGCGGCGTTTCGCCACTTGCGCCGGAAAGCCACCACTACTCCGACAAATGAGGCAGAGCATGAACAAGGTTCCCCAGGACAAGGTCTTCCATCAGCCGCTCGGCGGCAATCAGATGCCGCGCTTCGGCGGCCACGCCACCATGATGCGCCTGCCGACCAAGGAGAATGCCGCCGGCCTCGATGCCGCGTTCGTCGGTGTGCCCTTCGACATCGGCACCTCGAACCGCGCCGGCGCGCGTTTCGGCCCACGCCAGATCCGTGCCGAATCCTGCCTCATCCGTCCCTACAATATGGCAACGCGTGCAGCGCCCTTCGACAGCCTCAGCGTTGCCGACATTGGCGATGTCGCCATCAACACCTTCAATCTGCAAAAGAGCATGGGCATCATAGAGGCCGCCTATGACGACATCCTCGGTCACAATTGCGTGCCGCTGACCATGGGTGGCGACCACACCATCGCCCTCCCCATCCTGCGCGCGATGAAGAAGAAGTATGGCGCGGTCGGCATGGTGCATATCGACGCCCACGCCGACATCAACAATTCGATGTTCGGCGAACCGGTTGCCCACGGCACACCGTTCCGCCGCGCGGTCGAGGAAGGTTTGCTCGACGGCAAGCGCGTGGCGCAGATCGGCCTGCGCGCAACCGGCTATGCGGCCGAGGATTTCGACTGGCCGCGCGCGCAAGGCTTCCGCGTCGTCCAGGCTGAGGAGTGCTGGTACAAATCGCTGACACCGCTGATGGCGGAAATCCGCGCCCAGTTGGGCAAGGGTCCGGTCTATCTCAGCTTCGACATTGACGGCCTCGACCCTTCCTCGGCGCCCGGCACCGGCACGCCGGAAATCGGCGGCCTCACCACCATCCAGGGGATCGAGATTATCCGTGGCTGCCGCGGGCTCGACCTCGTCGGCTGCGATCTCGTCGAGGTCTCGCCGCCCTACGATCCCACCGGCAACACCGCGTTGCTGGCGGCCAACCTGCTCTACGAAATGCTCTGCGTGCTGCCGGGCGTGAAGTATCGGGTGTGACCGCGCCCGCTTGAGAGTGTGGATGGCCGGGTCAAGCCCGGCCATGACGATCATATCTATCCCCGGGCCCTGTCGGCGCATGCCAATTGATTGATGCCCTACTTCGGCATCACCACACTCATATAAGGTGCCGTCGGCTTTTCCTGCACGCCGAAGGGACCCGGCACCGCATGCTCGACCGCCGGCAGAGTACGCAGATAGGCGGCCAGCGAGGCGGCATCGTCCTTGCTGATATGGCCATAGGACATCCACGGCATCGCCGGTGCCAACTGCCTGCCATCCGGCCGCACGCCTGTCGTGAAGGCCGCAATGATCTGCTCATCCGTCCAGTCGCCGAGGCCGGTCTTCTTGTCCGGCGTCAGGTTGGGCGGATAGAACACGCCGAGCCCCGGAACCTCAAAGCCGATATCCGAACCGGAAAGCGGCGTCTCCAGATTTGGCTTGGGACTGAAGGCACCGGTATTGTGGCAGCCGCCGCAATCCATGATGCGGCTGAGATATTCGCCGCGCGTGGTGCTGACGTCCGCTTCGGCCTGTGTGGCCGTGACGGCCAATAGGGCACCAACCAGCAGGGCTGGCATTGCATGATTCATGTGACTTGCTCCTGGAAGACCCGGCCCTGGCGACTTCCGCTCGGCCGGGCTACGCGGCGTCTGTCTAATCCTTTGCCGGCGCTGGGCAAACTTAAGACAATACTAAAAGGCGTGTGCACCGTCACAATTTACGGTTCACCCGCAAAGAAAAAGGGCCGCGACTTGCATCGCGACCCTCTTTCATTTGTCTGACCAGACCTCAGGGCGCGCTTAGATACCCGGACGCAGGTTGATCTGCGCCACACCGGCGGCGACGTTGATGCCGACGCTGCCCTGGACACTCACCGGCTGCAGGGCGATCTGGCTGTTGCCGCCACCGACCAGCACATTGGCGCCAAGGCCGAGGCCCGCCGCAACATCGGCGGTGGCGCCACCGTAATTGCCCGCCAAGGCACCCGGCGCGACATTACCGGGGGCGAAAACGACCCAGATCATATGCGCTTCCTTGGTAAAGCCGATATCGACGCCATACTTGTTGATCTCGCCGTTGTAGGCTTCGGCCGAACCGTCGGCGCGGGTGAACACACAGGACATCGTCTTCGATGAACCGAAGATGAAGCCCATGCCGCCGGCAACGTTGCAACTCAACGAACCGACATTGACGCCCCCCGCCGAGAAAGCCGGGGCAGCGGAAATCATCAGCGCCGCGGCAGCGGCGATCAGGCTAGCAACTTTCATTTTTGAAGCTCCCATGAATGAAAAGTGTCCGTCGCCCGTCCGCGGCGGTGAAAGCAATCTAGCACCGGGCACTCGAATCTCCCAGACGAGACGCGCCCGAACGCTGTGACGCTCCTCACAAAGCCTTAATTTCAGCGGCTTTATGGAGCGCTGGACAGAAGCGGCCATTCCATGAACTATCCGAGAGAACATTTTCTTAACGAGCCGCCAGAACCTTGCAGAAACGCCATCTTCCACCCTTGAACGCCTTGCGCACCTTCGAAGCAGCCGCCCGCCACCTGCACATGGGCAAGGCCGCGGACGAACTCGGCGTGACCCACGGCGCTGTCTCCAAGCAGATCGTCAATCTCGAAGACCAGTTGGGCTTCCCTCTCTTCAACCGTCTCGGCAACCGCCTTGCCCTTACCGGCCAGGGGCAGAAGCTCCTCAAGGCAGCGGCCAATGCCTTCGACCAATTGGGTTATGCGATCGCCCGGCTGGAAGGCGAGGCGATTGCCGGCGAATTGCGCGTCTCCGTGCCGACCGCCTTTGCGGAAAAGTGGCTCGTCCCGCGCCTTGCCAAATTCACCGATGCCGCCCCCGAGCTGAAGCTCTCCCTGCTCTCTGCCAATGCGAGCTACGATCCGGTCGGCGGCGATTTGCTCGGCGACGGCCTCGACCTCGCCGTCCGCTATGGCGAACCGGTCTGGAAAGACGGGACGGCCAGACTTCTGTCCCATGTCGGCTCCTTCCCGGTCTGCAGTCCCCTGCTCGTCTCCACGGGGCCGGGTTTGGCGACGCCGAACGAGTTGCTGCAGCACACGCTGCTGCTGGACGATCCGCAGGGGGTCAACTGGCGCCGCTGGCTCGCGCGCGCCGGCCTCGGCAATGCGGAGCTGAAACGCACGCTCTATTTCCAGGATTTCAATCTGCTGTTGGCGGCGGCCAAACAGGGGCTGGGCCTCTGTCTCGCCGACCGGATCACCGCGGGCGAGGATCTGGCGCGCGGTCGTCTGCTGCGTCCATTCCGCCAATCAATCGAGCATCTGGGTGCCTATTTCATTGTCCTGCCGGCCTTGCTTTCCCCGGCAGCCCGCGCTTTCGCCGATTGGCTGGAAGCGGAAATCGACCTCACTTTGGCCGACCCTGTGAATTAAAGTCGACGAAGCTCCCAGATTTACTCCCTGGGCCGCATCCGGGCGACACTGTTATTCTTCCGTCCCTCGCGATCAGACAGGGAACGAGCCGATGACCAGCATTTCAGCACCCCTTCGCGGCCGCGTCGTTGGCGGCGGCACGCCGCTCATGAAGAAATGGAATCTCGCCTCGGAATCCGGGGCCCTCAAAGACGTGCTGCTCGGGCCGGCCGAAGGCTTCCGCTGGATGGGGCTGGAGAACGCCGCTTGGTCGTCGCTGGTGCGCGACACCATGCGCAAGGGCTACAAATTCGACAAGCAACTCGCCATGCGCCAGCACCGCGAGATGGTCAGCGCCTATGAAAGCGCTGGCGTCAATTGCCACTTCCTGCCGCTGGACGAGCATAATCCCTATCAGGTCTATGCCCGCGATTCTTCTTTCATGACGCCCTATGGCGCCGTCATCTGCCAGATGGCCAATCCGCGCCGGCGCGGCGAATACGCCTCATGCCTGCGCTTCTATCTGGAGAATGATATTCCGATCTACGACATGGTGAGTTCGGGCAATTTCGAAGGCGGCGATTTCAACATCATCGCCAACAAGACCGCCCTCATCGGCTACACGGACCACCGCTCCGAGGAAATCTCCGCCCGCCAGATTTCGGAATGGATGAAGGACGAGGGCTGGGAAATCAAATTCGCGCCGATCGACCAGTTCTACGTCCATATCGATCTGATGGTCTGCATGCTGAACGAGCGTGTAGCTGCGGTTTGCCTCGAGACGACTGAGGATGACATTATCGACTTCCTGAAAGCCAAGAAGATCGAGATCATCCCGGCGACCTTCAAGGAAACCATGGCGCTGGGCTGCAATGTCGTGGCCTTGGGCAAGGATCGCATTCTCTCGACGCTCGGTGCCAAGGATTTGAACGCCAAGCTCCGCGCCAACGGCTTCACCGTCTACGACCCGGACATGACCATGTTCACCTGGGCCGGCGGCGGCGTCCACTGCATGTGCCAGCCCTTGAACCGCGAAGCGGCCTGAAATCATTGCTGAACCAATCCCTCTCGCACCCGCGCAGAGGGATTGATTGGTGCAAGGCTTCGCCGGCCCGATCCATCCCCGCCATTGGACAGATCACGCGCTCTCCGGACGCAGTATCAGGCCCGCCAGAACGTCCATCAATTTGTGGGGATCGACCGGCTTGCTGACATAATCGTCCATGCCGGCGGCAATGTAGCGTTCCCGGTCGCCGGGCATCGCATTCGCGGTCAGAGCCACGATCGGCAGACGCGCCGCGCGCGAATTCAAATGACGGATCTCACGTGTCGCCGTGGGACCGTCCATCACGGGCATCTGCACGTCCATCAGAATGGCGTCGAAATCCTGGATGCCAGCTATTCTTACCGCCTCCACGCCATTGTCCACGATGGTTACCTGATGGCCCAGGGATTCCAGAATGGCCCGCATGAGGAACTGGTTGGTCGTATTGTCCTCAGCCACCAGCAACCTCAGCGACCGCTCTTCCAGCGTCTGACCGCCCAAGGTTTTCAGGTCAGGCGCTCTACCGACCTGCATCGGTATCTTGAACCAGAAAGTGCTGCCGACGCCGAACTGACTTTCGACGCCGATCTCGCCGCTCATCAGTTCCGTCAGTTGCTTGCAGATGGCAAGGCCCAATCCCGTGCCGCCATAGCGGCGCGTCGTCGATTGTTCGGCCTGCGCAAATCGATTGAACAGGCGCTTCGTCGATTCCTGGTCGATGCCAATTCCCGTGTCCTTGACCCAAACCAGCAAGCAGACTCCAGCATCGCCCAAGCAGCTGCAATCGACCTGCAGCGAAACGGACCCATGCAAGGTGAACTTGATTGCGTTGGAGATGAGATTGACGACAATCTGCCGAATGCGGTGAGCATCGCCTTTCAGGAAACGCGGCAATTGAGGCGCCAGCGCGCAATGAAGATCCACGCCCTTTGCCAGGGCCGATGGGCGCAATAATCCGACGACATCGGTCATCAATTCCCGGATATCGAAATCTGCCAGTTCCAGCTCGGTCTTGTTGGCTTCCAGCTTTGAAAGATCGAGGATATCCGTGGTGATCTGGATCAGTTCGTTTGCCGACCGCAAGGCTGTCCCCACCAGATTGGCCTGCTCCGTCGTCAGATCGGAGGATTTCAGCAAGCCGAGCACGCCGACAACGCCATTCATCGGCGTGCGGATTTCGTGGCTCATCGTGGCGAGGAAGCGCGACTTCTCGGTAACGGCCGCCTGGGCTTCGTCTCGCGCGATGGCCAGGTCTTCCAACAATGTCACCTGCCGCGCCGCTTCCATCTCGATGCGTTCATTGGCCAGTTCCAAATCGGTAAGCCGGTTCTGTAACTCGCATTGCGTCCGCGTCAAGGCCGCCTCGCGCTCGCGCCGTTCCGAAATATCGACCGCCATGCCGAGGAAACCGGTCAGTTCGCCCTCCTCATTCCGGAGTGCCGTCACGCTGAGGAGGACCGGGAAGCGGCTGCCATCCTTGCGCACATAAGTCCATTCATGCTCGCTGCGCTGGCCGGCAATCGCTTCGGCGACAAAGGCATCGAAACCTGGTTCGACAGGACGCTTCAGAGCGGCACTCAAACGCTTGGCGTGGGCTGCAATTTCACTGGGCTCGTGCATCAAAGCGGGCGTGGCGCGGCCGATGAGCTCCACTGCCGAATAGCCCAGCATCTTCTCGGCCGCGCGATTGAATATCTCGATTGTGCCGTCGGTGCGTGTTCCGATGATGGCATAGCCGGCATGATCGAGGATAGCGGTCTGCAGCTGCGAGATATCGCGGAACGCTTCTTCCGCCTGCTTGCGCTTGGTGATGTCGAAGCGGACTGCCGTATAGCCCGACAGTGCGCCGCTCTGGTCGAAAGTGGGAATGATGTGGGTATCGACCCAGTAATATCTGCCGTTCTTGGCCCGGTTGCGGATTTCGCCGCGCCATATCCGGCCGTCGGAAATGGTCCGGAACATCTCCTCGAAAAAGCGCTCCGGATGCAGGCCGGAATTCAGAATCCGATGATTGGCGCCGACCAGCTCTTCACGCGAATAACCGCTGATCTCGACAAAGAGGTCGTTAGCATAGGTGATCGTACCGTCAAGGTCCGTGATCGCGATAATGGCGACCCTGTCCGTCACCAGTTCCGGCCGCATCGACAAGACTTCACCGATTTGATCGATCGACAACCTGATGTCTTCGGAGATCTGCATTCTGCTCTACTGCAACGCGTCGCTTGTCTTGCTCAGGCTAACATACGTTCATTAACGGGGAGATAATGGCGCAAGCGCATCTCCATCGCAGGCCTATGTGGCTGCTACGACAAATAGAGAGTCGACCGCCTGCGTTCCCTCGGCATTCACGATAAGCGGGTTCACATCTATTTCCGCAATCAGGCCGTCGAGATCGGCAACCATAACCGAAAACGCCGCGAACGCCTGTGCCAGTTTGTCGATATCGGCTGGCGCAGCGCCGCGCTTGCCGTCGAGCAGTGGGCGCAGGGACAGCCGGTCGATCTGCCGTCTGGCCTCGACGATCCCGAAGGGCGGCAGCACGAAACACCGGTCCGGCATCATTTCGATGAGCACGCCGCCGGCACCCACCATGCAGACCGGACCGAACTGCGGGTCCAGCGTCATGCCGAACGAGATTTCCATGCCCTTCCCCGCCATCGGCATCAGCAGCACGCGAGAATCCAGGCGCGTCTTGAGGTCGGCATAGGCCGCTTCCACCGAAGCTGCATCCTTCAGTCCCAGCTTTACACCACCGACATCGGATTTGTGCAGGATGCCCGGCGCGGCCGTCTTCATCACGACCGGATAGCCGATCCCGTCCACCGCCGCTCGCACTTCCTCAAGATTGCTGGCAAGACGATGCGCGATCGCCGGCACGCCGTAATCGGCCAGCAGGTCGAGTGCGTCAGCTTCCGAAAGATTGCCTTGTGCCAAACGCGGTGCCCATTTCGCCTTCAGTCCCTCGGGGGCCGGTGCAATGCTATCCACGCCCAACGCCGCGCGGTCCCGTTCTGCCATCGCCTTCTTCACCACGTTCAGCATGGAGGCGACGCCCGAAAGGACGGGGACGCCGTCATGTGCCAGACGCGCGGTCAGGTCGAGATTGGCATTGCTGCCGACGTTCGTGGTGTAGAAGACCGGCTTCACCGTCCGCGCGGCGACACGGCGCAGGATGTCGGCATAGCCGGCGCTCAGATAATACCCGTCGCGCGCTTCGACGCAGAATGTCGCCAGCGCCGTATCGGGATCGTCGACCAGCGCCTGCAGGCAATCCTCGAAGATACCTTCCCAATCGTTGCCCGTGCCCCAGGCGTCCAAGGGATTGATCGGCTCCAGCCCGTAATCCAGCCGTGCGGCCAGCTTCGCGCGCGTCGCCTCGTTTATCCTGGCAAACGGCACGCCGGCCTCTATCCCTAGATCCAGCACCAGTTCACGAAAGCCGCCGGAATCGTGCATCGTGGCAAGCCCGCCCGCTGCCAGCTTCCGCTCGGACGAGAACAAGTGCAGCGCGTTCACCAGTTCGTCCATGTTGGCGACTTCGATGATTCCGTAATGATCGAAGAGCGCGCGGTAGGCGGCATGGTTGCCGGCGACGGCGCCCGAATGCGAAACGGCGAGTGCGGCACTCTCCGCCGTGCGCCCAACCTTCAGCGCCACCACCGGAATGCCCTTGGCACGCGCCTTGGCAAGCGCTTGCTTGAACCCAACAGGGTCACGGACGGTTTCCAGAAACAATCCCACCACCTTGGTGGCTGGCATATCGAGGGCGAAATCGAGATAGGCGGCAACATCCGTCGCCAGCTCCTGCCCCGCCGAGACGGCGAGACTGAAGCCGAAACGCCGGTCCGTATGACAGAGCGCCGAAAAAGCGGAACCGGAATGCGTGATGAAGGCGACATTCCCCTTGCGGATCCAGTCCGGCGGCGGAAAGCCGCACACGCGCAGGCCGAAATCGAGGTGATAGAAGCCCATGCAATTGCCGCCGCAGATGGCGACACCCGCCGCGCGCGCCTTCGCGGCGATCCGCTCGGTGAGCTTCGGCTCGGCATCGTTCTCGATATAGCCGCTGGCGAAGATGGTGACCGCACCGATGCCGCAGGCGATCACCTCGTCCAACGCCGCCTCGAGCCGCGCATTGGCGATGCCGAGGACCGCCATGTCGACCGTCTCCGGCAAGGCGGCGAGTGACGGATAGCAAGGCCGCCCGTCGATCTCCTGATAGCCCGGATTGACGAAATAGATCTTGGACGGCGTCCCCGCCATCCCGGCCGAGGTGATCATGCCGCGCCCGACCGAGCCCTCCTTCGGGCTGGCGCCGACCAGCGCCACGCTTTTCGGCTTCAGCAGCCGATCGAGTTTGTGTGCCACCAGACGCCCCCTGCTCCGCGCCGCCTCATCCTTTCCTAGTCCGCCACGCCAGGGTCTTCGCCCGGGGCATGACGATTTGGAAGAAGCGCGCCTACTCTTTCTTCCCCGTCAACGTCGCCAGCGCCGCGCGTTCGCGCAAGGCCTGCTCCTGCGCATTGGCGAGCCGCGCCTCGAACAGGCGCTGCGTTTCGTCGTGGATCGGGCCATAGACTTCCATCCACAGCTGCGCGTCGGTGGCGACGATGAGACGTCCGATCTGCCAGGAACTCGGTTCGGCGCGGCCTTCCAGCCAGCTCTCCAGGATTTTCACCGAGATGCCGGCGGCGGCCGACAGCACCTCGCGGCGCAGCGGGCCGACCGGTTCCAGCCGCTTGCGCAGGGCGGCGGCCAGGCGCGCGCGGTGCGCATTGCGCCCCTGCACTTCCTGGTCGATCGCCAGCACCACGCCATTGTCATTGTCGCCCTTGCTCTTCTTCACGCCGCCGACGCTGCCCGTCGAGGCGAAATGGGCCGGAAAGACCGAGGCCAGATATTGGCGGCATATGCGCTTCGCTTCGGCGCGGTTGAAGGCCTTGGGTTCCATCAGGCAGTCGAACCACATGCCGTCGATCATCGCATTGAGTCCGGTAGCGACATCGCCCGCACTCACCCCCTCATAGCCGCCTTCCTGGATGATGCGCTGGCACAGCGTCTCGGTCTGCGCGAGGTAATCCTGCTCCAGCCGCGACACCACGTCGTGATAGGCTGCATTGCCGCGCGCTTCCGCCCAGAAGGCGTACCAGATCGAGACCTTCTCGACATTGCAGACCGTGGGATGGAAGTCAGCCTCGATCATCGCCTCTAGGCCCGCGGCCGGCGCCACCTTGCCCTTATTGATCGCCGCCTGCCAGAAGGCCGAATATTCCTCGGCGATCTGCTCCAGCGTGGCGATCAGCAGCTGTTCCTTGGATTTGAAATAGAAATTGACGATGCCCGGCGAAAGCCCCGCTTCGGATGCCACATGGGTCAGCGTCGCATTGGCATAGCCGACCCGCCCGATGGCGCGAATTGTCGCGTCTATCAACTGCTTACGGCGAATTTCCTTAACCGCTTCAGCCTTGGCCATTGGACGCTTTAACCTTTCCGGTGTCGGATGGGAGAATCGCGATAACCGCATGATATCTTTAACTTTGCTGCAGTCGCAATATTAAATAGTCATTCAGCGATATTGCCATTTTCTGAATCACATGATAGATTTTTTGTACAAACATTCAATGACCGGACGATGGCATCGCTCCTGAATTGGCATTGCTTCATCCAACCGGAGCGCAGGGCAACACCTGCATCACTTTGAGAACACGGAGATTTTCAGATGACCACGATCAAGACCGATCGCCGCAAAATGGATAAGAATCGGGCCCACTTCAAAGAGGCCATCAAGCATTTGCCCCTCGGTGTCAGCTCCAACTTCCGCTATTGGGGCGAGGACAACACGGTCTTCGTGAAGAAGGGCAAGGGCGCCCGCCTCTGGGATCTCGACGGCAACGAATATATCGACTACCGCCTCGGCTATGGTCCGGCGATCCTTGGCCATTGCAACGACATCGTCGATGCCGCCGCGCGCGAAGCGCAGTCGGTCGGCACCGTCTATGCACTCGGCACTGAAAAGGAAGTGTCGGTTGCCAAGCTGATCAAGGAAATGATGCCGGCGGCGGAACTCGTGCGCTTCTCCAACTCCGGCACCGAAGCCGTGATGGCCGCCTTGCGCCTGGCGCGCGGCTATACCGGCAAGGACAATTACGTGACGTTCGAGGGCTCCTATCATGGCCTGTTCGATTCCACCATGTGGACGGCCGACCCCGAGGACATGAAGGACCAGAGCAAGGACCCCAAGGTCATCCCCTATGGCAAGGGCATTCCGCAGCTCGTCCGCCAGCTCTTCTGGCAGGTGCCGTATAACGACGCGCAGCGCCTCGAGGATGTGCTGAAGAAGAACCACGACACCATCGCCGCCGTCCTCATCGAGCCGATCCTCGGCAATTGCTGCGGCATCCCGTCGAAGCCGGAATTCATCAAGGCCGTACGCGAGCTCTGCACCAAATACGGCGTGCTGATGATCGTCGATGAGGTGAAGACCGGCTTCCGCGTCGCCAAGGGCGGTGCCCAGGAGCTCTACGGCATCGAGGCCGATATCTTCACCGTCGCGAAGGCCGTCGCCAACGGTTATCCGATTTCCGCGATCGGCGGCAAGGAGGAGATTCTGCGCAAGTTCGGCAAGGGTGTCGCCCATGGCGGCACCTACACCGCCCAGGCGATGAGCCTCGCCGCCGCCGAGGCGACCCTCACTATCCTCAAGGACACCGATGCCCTGAAGGACATCGCGTCCTACGGCCAGGCGATGCAGGACGGCATGCACAAGGTACTCGTGAAGCGCGGCATTCCGCACAGCTTCACCGGCCACCAGTCTATGTCGGGCTTGTTCTTCAGCGCCGAGGCGCCGACCACCTACCGCAACTGGAAGCTCTCCGACTACACCTTCTACGACACCATGGCCGGTATCCTCATCGACATGGGCGTCATGTGCGAGCCGGACAGCCGCGAACCCTGGTTCATTTCCTCGGCCCACGACGCGGCCTGTCTCTCAGAAACCCTGAACAAGTTCGAGGAAGCTGTCGACCTCACCCTCGACGAACTCGCCAAGGGTCGCGAGGATGCCAACAAGCTGATGCCTGGCATCAGCGGCTGACACCTTTCAGACCCAGGAATAGCCCCCCCCCTCGTCTCGCGATCATGGGGCGAGGGGGGCTGCCAACGCTGAGAATAGCTCAGCTCTCCCCTTTCTTCTTGTCCGCTGCCGCGAGCTTCTGGCTGTAGTCGTAATAGAGGTCGAGCAGCTTGACGAAGGCCATGCAGGACCGGATCGCATCCTTGGCCTTGAACGTCTTGGGGTAAAGCAGCGCCTGCAGCCAGAATCCGTCGATCATGGCTGACAAGGCCCCCGCGACCCGCACCGCGACCTTCTTGGCCTGTGCCATGCCGGCGGGTTGCGCTATGCAGATGTTATAGATCTGGTGTTCCAGTTCCTTCACATAACGGCGCTCGACCGCCGTCGCCGCTTCACGGAACTTGTCGCGCAGCTCCGGGTCCGACCAGAAAGCGAACCAGACCGCCAGCTTCTCGCCCGTGAACACATCGCGGTCGAAATAGGTTTCCACCATGGCCTCCAGCCGCGACCACGAGTCGGCCGGCGCCGCCTTTACCCGCGTGTTCCAGACCAGCATGTATTCGTTGGCGAGATATTTGAAGACTTCCTCGAACAGCTTGTCCTTGCTTTCGAAATGAAAATTCATCAGCCCGACCGAGACATTGGCCGACTTCGCCACCCGGCTCACCGTCGTGCCGTGAAAGCCGAACGCCGCGATCACATAGATCGTAGCTTCAATCAGTTCCTTCTTGCGATTGCTGCGAATGCCGGGATTGCGGGCCATGGTACGCTTCTTTTAATTGTCATAGCCCGCGAAGGCGGGCCATCCACGAGTTTGCATATTAGTGAAGAAACTCGTGGATGCCCCGGCCAAGCCGGGGCATGACAAGATGAGAGTATCGGTGGACATCACACAATCTCCTTCTTCCGAGCCGGGTCGAAGAACATGCGGTTCCGCGTCCAGCATCGCACCATGCTGCGCTCGATCTTCTTTTCCTTCGGATACCAGATCTCGATCCACATTTCCGTTCCCGGCCTGGTATAGGCCGGTGGAATCTGCGCGAACGCGATGTTCCTTTTCAAGAGCGGCGACCACATGGCCGAGGTGGTAAGGCCCAGTTCCTTCGTCCCCTTCTCGTCGGCATAGAGGAAAGCGCCCGGCGCTGGCTTGCGCCCCTCGATCTCAAGGCCGCTGAGGATGAAGCGCGAAGAGCCTTCCGCCTTTTCTTTTTGCAACGCGCGCTTGCCAACGAAATAGGCGTCCTTCTTCAGCGCCACCGCCCAGCCGATGCCCGCCTCAATGGGCGAAACGCGCTGTGTCGGCCGGATTGCATGATGCGCCCCGATATAATCGACATCGACCAGGATGAAGCCGGCCTCGATCCGGGTCATCTCCAGGGCATGACCGCCCATCGGCGCGATCTTCAGCGGATCGCCGACGCGGAACAGGGTTTCCCACAGCCACAGCGCGTCCTGCGGCTTCACCCAGATCTCATAGCCGAGGTCGCCCGTGAAGCCGGCCCGGTCGATGCGCAGCCAATGACCGTCGACCGAAGTCTCCATGATGCCAAAATGCGGCAGCTTGCCGATGCCCTGGACACCCAATGTCTCCAGGATCACGCGCGCGTTCGGCCCTTGCAGCGACAGGCCGGCGAGCTGGTCGGAAATCTCCTCAATCTCGACATCGAAGCCATAGGCGCTCGCGGACAGCCAATGCAGCTGATGGAGCGCCGCGTTCAGAATGAAGTCGTTGGGTCCGAGGCGGAAGATCGTCCCCTCCTCGATCATGCGCCCGTCATCGTCGCACCAGGCCGTATAGGCGACATTCATCGGCGCCACTTTGGCGAGGTCGCGCGTCACCAGATAATTGGCGAACTTCGCCGCATCCTCGCCCCGGATCGCATATTTAATGAGAGGCGAGACGTCATAGACCGTGGCCCCGTTGCGGCAGGCCATATACTCCGACTGCGTGGAATCGTAGAAGGCCGGCGAATAAAAGCCCTGCCACCGAATCCACCCCGCCCCATGCATCAGCGCCTCCATCGGCTCATGGAACGGCGTCTTCTTGAGGAAGGGTTTGAGATGCTGAACGTGGGTCATCAGGCAATCTCCAAAATGGTCATGTATCGGACGCGATCCCCCTCACCCCGCCCCTCTTCCGCGAGGGGAGAGGGAGTTTCGTGCGAGTTTTCTGAGGGCGCCGGTCTCCCTGCGGAGAGTGTGCGAAGGAAACCCTCGCCCCTCGCGGGAGAGGGTGCGCGCGACAGCGCGCGGGTGAGGGGGTGTCTCCACATGCTCGGATACTCACGCCGCATGACCGCGCCTCCCCTTCAGATACTTCAATATCTCACGCGCCGCATTGGCGCCGGCAGCACCCGACACATTGCCGCCCGGATGCGCCCCCGCCCCGCACAGCCACAGGCCCGGCAGCGGCATCCTGTATTGCTGGAACGAGGCTGCCGGACGCAGGAAAAACACCTGATCGAGCGTCACCTCGCCCTGATGCCATTGCCCGCCGGAGAGATTGAACGTCGCTTCCAAATCATGCGGCGTCAGCACTTCCGATGCACTCACCTGCTTGCGCATTCCCGGCGCGATCTGGTCCAGCACATTGAGCGTGCGCTCCAGCACCTGTGCCCGCGCCTCGTCCGGCGAGGTCGCGCGCAGTTTATAGGGCGCGTATTGGCACAGGATCGACGCCACATGCTTGCCCGACGGGGCGAGGCCCGGATCGGCCAGCGTCGGAATGACGATCTCCAGCGCCGGATTGTCCGAAACGCGGCCATATTTCGCGCAATCGAAAGCGCGCTCCACATAGTTGGTCGACGGCGCGAAGACCATGCGGCCTTGCGCCTGTTTGAACGCCTCCGGCAGGCCGTCGAGTGCCAGATGCACTTTCGCGACACAGCCATTCATCCTGAGATGCCGCATCCGGCGCAGAAACTCGGTATCGAGATTCCCCGGCTGGACCAGATGCAGCAAGGTCCGCTGCGGATCGGCGCTGGAGGCGACGGTCGGCGCGCGGATTTCCTCGCCATTCGCCAGCACCACACCGACCGCGACTTCCTTCTCGATCAGGATATGACCGACCGGTGCGTTCGTGCGGATGGTGACGCCGGCCGCCTCGGCCGATTTCACCAGCGCATCGATGACCGCACCCATGCCGCCCTGCGGCAGGTAAAGCCCACCCTGCCCGTGCTTCGCATCCATCGACGCAAGGCGATAGAGCAGGTTGAAAACGGTGTTCGGCGAGCGCGGCCCCAGATAGACGCCGAGCGTCGCTTCCATCCCCAGCAGGCCCTTGAGGATATCGCTCTCGAAAAAGTCGTTGGCAAGGTCGGCCACATTGATGGTGAGGATGCGGGACAGTTCCAGCATGTCCTTCTTGCCCATCATGCGCAGTTTGAAGGCGAACATGCCGAGCGCCAGCTTGGTCTGGAAATCGTTGGACGATGGCGATGGGCTGGGCGGCGTCTTCATCAGGAAGCTGCCGAGCGCTCCGGCAAGACGCACCAGCCGCTCCATGCGCGGATGATAGGCCAGCGCATCCGCTGGGGCGAATTTGGCGATCGACGCCTGCGTTGCCGCCTTGTCGGCGGTGAGGTCCAGCCGCGCGCCACCCGGCAGCATGGCCGACGTGCCGATACGATGCGCCGTGGCTTTGAGGCCGTGCTGTTCAAGACCCAGATCGCCGATCACCTTGGGGTGCAGCGCATGCAGGATATGCGCGACCGAGGAGACGCGGAAGCCCTTGGCGAATTCGCGCGTCTGCGCGGCACCGCCCGGCTGCTCACCCGCTTCGACCACGAGCACCTTCTGACCCGCTTTGGCAAGATAGGCTGCCGTCACCAACCCGTTATGGCCGGCACCGATGACGATGACGTCGTATGAATTGGCACTCATCACACAACTCCATGCTTGAAGTCGCGCAGCATCTCGCGCGCCGCGTTGGCGCCCGGCGCACCCATGACGCCGCCGCCCGGATGCGTGCCCGATCCGCACATATAGAAATTGTCGAACGGCCCGCGATATTGCCCCAGACCCGGGAACGGCCGGTTGAACAGCATCTGATCGAGCGTCAGTTCACCTTGGAAGATGTTGCCTTCCGTGAGGCCCACTTCATTCTCGATGTCCCACGGTGTCCGCGTCTGGCAATGCAGAATGAGCTTCTTGAATCCCGGCGCGTTCATCTCGATCGTGTCGAGCACGTCCTTCTCGAACGCCGCCTTCATCTCCGGTGTCCAGGGCTGTTCGGCGAGCTTGTAGGGCACGTATTGCACGAAGACCGACATGAAATGCTTGCCGGGCGGCGACATGGTCGGATCCACCGTCGTCGGAATGACGATGTCGAGGAACGGCCGCTTCGACCAGGAGCCATATTTGTAATCGTCATAGGCGCGTTCGATGTAATCGAAATCGCCGCCGATATCGACCGTGCCCCAGGCCGATTCCTTGGGCAGGCCGGCGAATTGCGGCAGCCCGTCGAGCGCGATGTTGAGCTTGCCTGAACTGCCGCGGATCTTGAAGTTCTTGGCATAGGTATGGATATCCGGATCGATGGAATCGAGGTCCGACTTCTCGATGAGCTTGAGGTATGTACGCTTCGGATCGGCATTGCTGACGATGGTGCGCGCATGGATCTCCTCGCCATTGGCGAGCGTCACGCCGACGGCCTTGCCACCCCGGATGATGACCTTGGCCACTTCCGCATTGGTGCGGATCTCGACGCCCGCTTCCGTTGCGGCCGAGGCGATTGCCTTCGAGACCGATCCCATGCCGCCCCGCGCAAAGCCCCAGGCGCCGATCTGCCCGTCGACCTCGCCCATGTAATGATGCAGCAGCACATAGGCCGTCCCCGGCGAATAGGGCCCCAAGGCCGTGCCGATGATCGACGAGGCGGCGGCAAATCCCTTCCAGCGCGGCGTCTCGAAATATTCATCGAGGAAGTCGCCGATCGACATGGTCCAGAAGCGGATGATCTCATACATCTGCTTCTCGCCCATGCGCCCGAACTCGCGCGCGATCTTGAGGAGTCCTTCCAGGTCGTTGCGCTTGCCCCAGGGGTTGATCTTGTTCTGCGCGAATGGGTTGATCTGCGTCGGATCGGGTGGCGTGACCATCAGCAGCGGCTTGATGAAGCGGCACTGCCGGCTGATCTCGGCGGCGTAATGATCGTAAGCCTCGGCGTCCTTGATCGAATGACGCCGCAAGGATTCGCGCGTGCGGTCATGGTCCGAATAAGTGACGATCCCCTCGCCCTCCGGATTGGGCGACGAGTTGATTTCGTAGGGGATCACCTGCAATCCATGTCGTGGCAGATCGAGAAACCGGAAGATCTCAGGCCGCAGCAGCGAGCATACATAGGAGCAGGTCGAATAGGTGAAGCCGGGATAGATCTCCTCCGACATCGCCGCCCCACCCACCTTGTGATAGCGCTCGAGCACCAGCACCTTGAGCTTGTTCTTCCCCTCCTTCTCGCCCCCTTTGGCGAGATAAGCGGCCGTAACCAGCCCGTTATGACCCCCGCCGATCACGATCGCATCGTATTTGGCCGCCATCGGACCCCCTTGAAGCTGAATACTCATTCAATTCTTGAATGCTTATTCAGTTTCAAGCTCGCTGTCCAGACCCCCATTGACGCTTCGTGAGCGACCCCTTACCAAGGCCCCCAGGGACGCCCAAAAAGTCTAGGATTTTCAATGAAGATTAAGATCTGGCTCGCCAGCGCCGCCCTGCTCTCCCTCGCGTTCGCCGCGCCGTCCATGGCCAAGCAGAAGAATCCGCTGCAGCCACCGCCACCGGCAGTGCCCGTGGGCGATGTCGATGCGACGCCGCTCGAGGCACCGCTGCCGCCGATTCTCGAAGGCACCGGCCAGGCCATTGATGGCGATGAAATTGCGATCGGGGACGTGATTTTCAAGCTCGATGGCATTGCAGCTCCCTTGATGACCGTGCCGATGGGCCCCGAAGCGCGCGTGGCCTTACAGGCGCTGATCGATGGGCAAAGGCTCGCTTGCGACGTAATGGACCGTGGTGCCGATGCGCAGCATCTGTCCGGTGTCTGCAAGGTTGGCGCGGACGATGTCGCGGAGGCGATGCTGGCCGGCGGCATGGCGGCGGTCTATCGCCAGACCACCTCGCCCGACGCCGCCGAACGCGAACGCGCGGCGCGCTACGATGCCGCCGAAACCGAAGCGCGCGGGCGCGAACTCGGCATATGGACGAAGCCCGCAGCCGAACCGATGGCGATCGAGCAAGCTCCGCCGGCGCCGGAACCGTCGATGGACCGCGATCTTGCACGTGGATGGCTCATTCAGATCCCCATCATAGCCTTCCTGGCACTGGCCGCACTGACCGCCCTTTTCGTCAGCAGCAGCCGCAAGCGCGGGCGCGAGGCGAACGACGAAGCGGAAATGCAGTCGCTGCTGGCCATCCTTCTCGGCGAAGTGCTGGCGATCCGCGCCGCGGCACAGGCCGCCTTCGAGGGCACGGCGAGCCTCATCCAGGACCTGCCGATTCCGACGGCGCAACTGGCCAGCATCGCACTGCCGCCGATGACGGTGTTCGAAGCCAATGCCGACAAGCTCGCCTTGCTGCCCAGGGAAGTCTCGGTCGATATGGTGCAGTTCCACGCCCGGCACAAGATCGTCACCAAGGTTTTGTCGCAGGCCGGCACCTTGCGCTGCGAACAGTTGCGCGCGGCGTTCGAGGCGCTGGTCCTGGCCGCCGACGAACCGATGCAACGGGCGGAAAAACTGCTTGACTAAGCGTGCTGCGGGTAGCGCCGCTCAAGATACCGGGCGAGCGCGGTAAGCAGGATCAGGATCACCATGTATTGCAGGGTAAGGAAGGTGTAGATCTCCATCGGATGGAGAATCTGCGTCTGCAGGAGCGTGGCGCGGCGCGTCACCTCCATGACGCCGATGGCGCCGCCGAGAGACGAATCCTTCACAGTGGAGATGAACTGGCTGGTCATCGGCGGCAGCATGCGGCGGATGGCTTGCGGCAGGATGATACGACGCATCAAGAGCGGCCGCGACATGCCGAACGCGAGGCCAGCATCGATCTGCTGCTTCGAGACGCTTTCCATCCCCGCACGGAAAATCTCGACCAGGAAAGCGCCCGCATTCAGCGACAGGCCAACGCATGCGGCCGTGAACGGCGTCATCTGGCTGAGGATATCGAGGCCGGGGAGATGCACATATTCTTCAGGCAGCTCATTGATGGCGATAGGCAGCGCGTAATAAATCCACAGCAAGAGCACGAAGAGCGGCACCATCCGGAAAGCTTCCACATAGAGCCAGACCACGCGCTGCACGATACGAAATTTGCTGCGCGACATGATCGCGCCGGTAAGGCCGATCAACGAGCCGATGACAATCGCATAGAGCGAAATCAGCAACGTGTATTCGATACCCGCCGTCAGGAACCAGAAGTTCTTGTCGCCCATTGGCGTCCCGGGCAACAGCGGTGTCCAGTCGCCGCAGCCGGATAGCAGCAGCGGTAAAAACAGAACGGCGCCGGTACGGCCCAATTTCGATGATCGGGCCATGCCAGCGCCGCTCCCCTAACCCAGGAATATTAACGTCAGCTGCCCGCGATCCACTTGGTGAAGAGGGCGTCGAAGAAGCCGGACTGGACTTTCATCGCGACCCAGGTGTCGAGCCAGTTGCGCCAGACATAATCGTCGCGGACGGTCATCATGGCGTTGGGCTGGCCTTCGATGGCGTGGGTCGGATCGACGGCTACGAGCTTGTCGGAATATTGCGCGAGCGCCTTCTTGATGAAGACGGTGTCGGTGATGGCGGCATCGACCTTGCCGGCCAGCAATTCCTGATAGTCGAGTGCCGGCGCCACGATCGGCACGATCTCGGCCTTGGTGAAATTCTTCTTGGCGGATTCCTCGGCGGACGTGCCGCTTTGCACCGCGATGCGGATGCCTTCCTTGTCGAGGTCGCGCCAAGCGGCGTATTTGGCGCCGTCCTTTGTCTGCACCAGCGGCACCAGCGGCGAATCGAGATAGGCGGCAGAGAAGCCGATGCTCTTGAGGCGCTCAAGCGTGAGCGTGATGCCCGAGGCCGCCACGTCATACTTGCCGGCCTGGATACCGGCCGCCAGCGTCTCCCAAGTCGTCGGCACGAATTCGACCTTCACCCCGAGATCGGTCGCCAGCTGCGTGACGACGTCGATTTCATAGCCTTTATAGGTGCTGCTGGCCTGGTCGAGTTCGGAATATGGCGGGTAGTCGCCGGTGGTGCCAACGCGGAGCGAGCCGCGTTCGAGGATTTGGTCGAGCAGCGATTTGGTGTCCTGCGCCTGTGCCTGAAGGGGCAGGACAAAGGCAACCGCCATGATCGCGGCGGCAATTCCGCTCAAAATTCTGTGCATTTATGTCTCCCTGGAGGATTGTTTCGCCCATGGATAGCGCGCCAGATCGTGCCTGCCAAGGGAAAGGAAGAGCCGGTGCGGCGCGCGTTATGCGCGAGCCTCGGAAATAATTCTCATCTTTTCTTCCGGAAATCCGAAAGAATTGACACAATATTAACAGTGAATCTCCGATTATCAGCCACGGCCAAGGGGTGGAAACCGGCCGGAACGCTTTATGATTCCTTCCTCCTGCAGTCAGGAACAAACATGCCAGCACCTGCCACGGACCGTCTGCGCGAGGAACGCGACCGTTTTGTCGGCTTCGCCTTTTCCAATGCCGACGTTCTGCTGGAACTCGACGAGACCAGCAAGGTTCTGTGGGCGGGCGGCGCCATAAAGTCGATCCTGGGTATCGACATGGCGGAACTCGTCGGCAAGCCGCTGGCCGAAATCCTCACAACCGCCGATGCCATTCTGCTCAAGACGGCCTTGCGCAACCTGCAGCCGGGACAAAGGCGGCGCGATCTCAATCTGGTTCTGGCGCAGACCCCGGATACGTCCCACGGCGCCGGCGATGTCGAGCAACGCCTGACGATTTCGACCTGCATCAACAGGTCGCTGAAAAAAGACCTGCCGCATTACTTTCTGAGCATCAGCAGCGCGGCCCTGAACGCCATTCCGCATAGCGGTGCGAGGCGTCGCGACCGCCTTACCGGCCTGACGGAAGCGGTCGAGTTCACCTATGCCGCCTCGCGCGCCGTGCGGGAAGCGCGCAAATCCGGCAAGTCCGCCTGCCTGACCCTGCTGGAAATCTGCGAGATCGACGAGTTGAAGCGGGTCATGGGGAGCGAACGCGCCGAATCCCTGATGGCCGAGATCGGCGCGCAATTGAAGCTGCACGCGCTCGACCCCGATTCCGCGGCCAAATTGGGCGACGGCAAATTCGGCGTCACGCACCTCGAGGACACCAACCCGGACCTCATCGTCGATGCCATCAATCGTGTCGGCGACAATTACGACCTCGATCCCGCGACGATGGGGGCGGCCGGCAAGACGATTCAGTTCAAAGGCAACTCGCTCGGCGATGACGATGTCGAGAGCATCCTCTCCTATGTCGTCGGCAAGTTCAGCAACGAAGGCATCGCGAACTTCGATGCCGGATCGGCGGACCAGTATTTCAAGCGCATGACGGCTGAAGTTCTGAGCCGCGTGGTCGCCATGCGCGACCTCATTCACCAGCACCGCATCATTCTGCATTTCCAACCGATCGTGCATCTGCAGGATCGCTCGCCGCATCATTACGAGGTTCTGCTGCGTTTCGAAGATGGGCGATCCCCGTTCGCCGATGTCATGTTCGCCGAGGAAATCAACATCGTCCATGAACTCGATCTTGCCGTTGCCTATGGCGCGATCACCCGCATCGAGCAGAGCGCCAAGCTGGGTCGCGACCTGCGCCTGGCAGTCAACATGTCGGCAAGATCGCTCCTCAACGACAATTTCCTCAATATGTTCGACGAACTGGCCGGCAAGCTGGGGAAGAACCGAAACCATCTCATCGTCGAAGTGACCGAATCCGCCAAGCTAGACGATCTGCCGAAGGCGGCAGGAGCCGTCGACCGCCTGCGCAGTGCCGGTCATCTGGTCTGCCTGGACGATTTCGGTGCTGGCGCGTCTTCCCTGCCCTATCTGCAGCAATTGCAGGTGGATTTCGTCAAGATCGACGGCGCCTATATCAAGAGCATCACGGAATCGCTGCGCGAACGCGCCATCGTGCAGGGCGTGCTGACGACCTGCCGCTGCCTCAATATCAAGACCGTCGCGGAAATGATCGAGCGCGAGGACCAGCACAAATGCCTGCTGGATCTCGGCACCGATCTGGGCCAGGGCTGGCTCTATGGGCGTCCATCGCCCGAAATCCCGCTGCCGACAGTGGCACCCGGCAGTCGCGTGGGCAAGCGCCAGGGCGTCAAGGAACAGTGGACGTAGGTGCTGGAGCGCTTCGTCGCCTAACGGAAACACTCCAGGAAAGTGGCCTACCGGAAACCTTGCGCCGACAAGGATTGCATCGCCAGCGCATCCTCCTTGCCGACAAAGCTGGGCCCGGTCGGATAGAACGCGTCGGGTATGGCCGGCTTCAGCTTGTAGTGCTTGAGCAGGTCGAACGTCACGACCGGAACATAGCCCATGAGATAGGGCTGCGCATCGATCGCCCAGAGGATTTCCCCGGAAGCCACCGCAGCCAGCACATTGGCCGACATATCGAACGTGCCGAGCATCGGGCGCCGATCCTTCGGCCGTTCCCGGACCACATCGAGTGCTACTTCCGCCGATGCCGCGCCGAGCGTCACAATCAAATCCGTTTCCGGATTTGCGGCCAGATAGTCGACCAGATTCTTACGGACCACCGCCGGCTGCAGAGTCGTTTCAAGTACCGGCACCTTCATCCCAAGTCCGCTGCCGAAGCCGTGACAGCGCGCTTCGAGGCTGACATTGCCGACCTCGTGATCGACGCAGAGCGGATGCCGGACATTCAACGCACGCGCCCGTCGGCCAGCTTCAATACCGGCGCCGAATTCCGATTGTCCCATGAAGAAGAGCGCCCCCAGTTTCTTGGCCAGCAAGGCACCGCCTGAATCGATCAGGATGACCGGAACGCCGGCGGCGATGGCGTCCGCGACAGAGGCCCCCAAAGCCGCTTCGTCGGGGATAGAGACGACCAAGCCGTCGGGCCGCGAGGCGACCGCTTCGGCAATCAGCCGCTTCATCTCCTCATTACTGAACGTCGCGGGTGAACGATATTCGACGGTATCGCCGAGCTTTGCCGCCGCCTCATTCATCCCGTTCTTGATAATCTCCCAATAGGGATCGCCCGGCTGGCCGTGGGTGACGAAGATGACGCGGACATCGTTGGCCAGGCTGCCGACACTGCCCAATGCGAGGAACAGTGCCGACAGAATGAATAGTGCCCACGATCGTCGCGGCATATCGCGCATCTCCTTTCTTCAAGCCATCTCGCGCGCAGTCTAACGCGCCAGCCAGAATCGATCATCCCGCCAAAGCCACGATTTCCGCAACCGCTTACTTGCCGCGATGCAAAGCAGGCATGCACCGCGATGTAGGACCGGCTTCCGCCAACTTGACAGTCCGCCGACGCCATGATTTGTTCCGGCCATCATTGGGGAGTAGCTGCCTGCACAGATAGCAGGGCGCATATCAACATGCTTGAGAGGGCCTTATCGGCCGCTCATGGTATGCGCAGGCTCCGTTCCATTCCGCAAAATCGGATGGAGGGATTCGAGCGAGACCAGTGGCATGAACCTTCCAGTACGCCAGAGGAGGGAATTCGTGTCGCTGTTCGCAACCCTGGCGTCGGAGCCGATTTCATGCCCTTCGCAACCTCCCTCGCCCTTGCTTTTTCACTGTCCGCCGACGCTTTTGCCGCGTCACTCGGCAAGGGCGCCAGCCTGCATCGCCCGGGCCTGCGCGAGGCCGCGCGCATCGGCGCCTATTTCGGTGCATTCGAACTGGGAGCGCCGCTGGTGGGGCTGGCGGTCGGCTGGGGCATCGGCGGCCATATCGAGGCGGTGGATCATTGGATCGCCTTCACCCTGCTCCTCATCGTCGGCGCCCGCATGGCCTGGCTCGCCTGGTCGGCGGAAGAATCCGACGCGCCGCGACCGGCACGGCATGGCGCGCTGGCGCTGATGGCGACCGCCTTGGCAACCAGCATCGACGCAACGGCGGTCGGCGTGACGCTCGGCTTCATGAACGTGCATATCCCCGCGACATTGGCGACGATCGGCGCCGTGACCTTCGCCATGGCCTTCACCGGCGTCCTGATCGGCCGCGCCGCCGGACCGCTGCTGGGCCGCTGGGCCGAATTCGCCGGCGGGATCGGCCTCATCCTGATCGGCATCAAGGTGTTGGTGGAGCATGGCGTGTTTGGCTAACGTCCAACCGGGGGCGATGGAGGGTGGCGATGACGCGCCGGGCTCATTGCCCGTTGAGCTTCATCACGGCAAGGCCCAGGAAGACGGCGAGGATCGAGAGCAGCACTGAGCCGGCCACGTAGAACAGCAGGGGTGCCGTGGCGCCGCGATCGTAGAGCAGCGCCGTGTCGAGGGAAAAGGCGGAGAATGTCGTGAAGCCGCCAAGGATACCCGTCGTGAGGAACAGCCGCCAGGCCTGCGACGCCTCACCCTTGAAGGCGAAATAGCCGGCAATCAAACCCATCGCCAACGAGCCGACGATGTTGACGGCCAGCGTGCTCCAGGGAAACGCGGAACCCAGCAGCCGCGGCACAAGCGTATTGACGCCATGCCGCAGCGCACCGCCGATGCCGGCACCGAGAAAGACGATGAGGTAGTTCATGGACAAGTCCCCAATCTCAAAAGAATTTGTTCACTCGCAATGTTCGCTTCGCGCCCCCTCTCCCTAACCCTCTCCCACGTTGGGGGGAGGGAACTCCATTGAGTGCGCAGCGGTTTGTCAGGCCGTGGCTCGCCCAAATTCCCTCTCCCCAACGTGGGAGAGGGTTAGGGAGAGGGGGTGGTTCGACCAGGTTTGGTTACACCGCCGATTCAGCACCTCGGCCGCGTTGGCGGGTGGCGAGGTATTTGGTGTTGGTGAGGCGGAGTTCAGCCGCCGTGATATCGATCAGGTGATCGATGAGGCGTGTTTCCTCCGGTGTACCGGGTTTGAATTTACGGGCACGGATGTCGGCGGCGAGCTGGCGGCGCAGCATGGCGAGGTCGGCCGTCATTTCCGTGCCGTAGAGGCGCGCGAGGCCATGGCGCTCGGCCGCGTCGGACGCGGCGACCTCCTGCCCGGCGACCGAGACGGCGCGTGCGACCATCGCCGCCAGGAATTTCTGGCGGCCGCTCAAGGCCGGCAGCAGATCTTCCTGCAGGGTCGCAAGGGCCGCCTCCAGCAGCGCGTCGGCGCCGGGTCTTTGCTTCATGAGGCATCTCCATCGCTTGCGCGTTTCCTCGGCGTGGGCTTGAACCCGGGCAGGCGCAGGTCCACCAGCAAATCATATTCCATTTCCAGTGAAACGAGGCCGGTCAACGCCAGTTCGATCGACCGCTCGCGGCCAGAGAGATGACGTTCGGCCTGTTCGAGAGACATGATCGCCCAGCGCAAGGCCGCCATCTGCTCCCAGAAGCGGACCTTGCCATCATCGACGGTGTCGCCGCCGCCAGCCACGTAACCTTCATAGAAGGCCTCGCGCCGGCCGATGCCGCCTGCTTCCGCTCCGCTCATGCCGAAGCGCCAGCAGCGCGCGCAGAACCATCCCAGATCCTCGTAAGGGTCCGACCAGCCGGCGAACTCGAAATCCAGGATGCCGCTGAGTTTGCCTTCGTGAACAAGATAGTTGCCGCTGCGGAAATCGCGGTGGCAGAGGCGCACGGAATCCGCGCCGCGCGCGTAATTCGGTGCTTCATCCTCGAGCCGGTTGATGGCCCATTCCAGCACGGGCTGCGCTTCGGGCAGACGGTCGAGCTGGCCGCGAAAGCGGGCGATGCGGCCGGCAATGAGGTTCGCAGGGACCGGTGGCAGGAAAGCGAGGTCTGACGACGCGCCGGCGGGTGTCAATTTGTGCAGCTTCGCGAGCTCGGCCCCAAGTTCGCGGGCGAGCGCATCGCCCTCCTCTTCTTCGATATTGCGCACCAGTTTGCGCGGATCGGCCGAGCCGCCGAGCCTGCGCGTGATATGAAACGGCTGTCCGATGACATTGCCGATCGGCTCCAGCCAGAGCGGCTCGGGCGCTTTCATGCCGGCCGCAACGGCGGCCTTGAGGATCGCGAATTCCTGCGCCTTGCCCCAGCTTTCGGCAACGCCGCTCGGCGCGTCGGCACGCAGGACGGCGGCCAGGGTCTCGCCATCGATGTCGAGATCGATAGCCCAGTTCTCCTGGATGGCGCCGCCGCCCAGACGACCGATCAGCTTGACGCCGACATGGCCGGCGCCGGTCTGCCGGCCAAGAAAAGATTCGAGCGCGGCGATCTTGTTGCCCAGCACGATACTCAATCCCATTTCCAGAAATCGCGGCCCTCGGTCGCGAGATGCTGCGCGAGAATCATCTTATGAACTTCGGATGCGCCATCGACCAGGCGCGCCTGCCTTGCGTAGCGGTAGATCCATTCGAGGACCGTATCCTTGGAATAGCCCTTGGCGCCCAGAAGCTGGATGGCCGTATCGGCCGCCTTGTGCAGGCAGTCGGCCACGGCGACCTTGGCCATCGACACCTCCTTGCGCGCGCGGCGGCCGAGATCGAGCTGATAGGCGGCGTTGAAAGTGAGGAGCCGGCCCATCTGCACCTGCATGGCGGCTTCGCCCAGCATCCATTGCACGCCCTCATGTTCCATCAGCGTGGTGCCGAAGGCCACGCGGTGCTGAACATGCCGGCAGGCGATGTCGAGGGCGCGCTTCGACAGGCCGAGCCAGCGCATGCAATGCGTGAGGCGCGCGATGCCGAGGCGGATCTGCACGGCCTTCATCCCTTCGCCCACGCCCATCAGGCGGTTCTCGTCGGGAATTTCGAGGCCGTCGAGAATGAGTTCGCAATGGCCGCCATGTTCCTCCGGCCCCATGATCGGAATGCGGCGCTCGATGCGCCAGCCGGGCTGGCCGCGGTCGAACAGGAACGCCGTGAGGCCGCGGCGCGGATCGTCGGAAGTGCGCGCCAGCAGGATGAAATGCTCGGCCGCCTCAGCCCCAGTGATGAACCATTTATGGCCGTGCACGATCCACTTGCCGCCTTTCTTCTCGGCCGTCGTGCGCATCATGCCGGCGGGATCGGAACCGGAGCCGGGCTCTGGCTCGGTCATGACGATGGCGGAACGTGCCTCGCCATGGACGATGGGCATCAGCCAGCGTTCCTGCTGTTCGGGTGTCGCCACGCGCGCCAGCAGGTGGATGTTGCCATCGTCCGGGGCGGCGATATTGAAGCAGGCGGGACCGAAGATGGAGCGGCCGGCGGCTTCGTAGATCGGCACCAGCTCGGTGAATTTGAGACCCTTGCCGCCGAGTTTTTCCGGCAGCTGGAAATTCCACAGGCCCGCCGCCAGCGCCTTGGCGTGCAGGCGCTGCAGCAGATCCTCGCGGATATTGTCGCCGGCATCGAAATTGGCGCGATCGCCTTCCAGCGGGATCACATGTTCGTCGAGGAAGGCATCGATCTGGCGGACATAGTCGGCCGCGCGCGGGCTGAGCGAGAGTTCCATGAGCGGGCCTTTCTAGAGACTCGAATTGAGATGACCGCCATCGACGGCGAGAACCGTCCCCGTCATGTAGCGGGAGGCCTCGGAAGCCAGCAGCAGGAGCGGGCCGTCGAGATCGTCAGGGGCGCCGAGCCGCCGCTGCGGAATGCGCTTGATGAGGGCGGCACCCGCCTCGGTGGCGAAGAATTCGTCGTTGAGCGCGGTGCGGATATAGCCGGGCGCCAGCGCATTGACGCGGATATTGTGGCGTGCCCATTCCAGCGACAAGGCGCGCGTCATCTGGATGAGGCCTGCTTTCGAGACCGCATAAGGCAGCGTCTGGCTGGCGACACGCAGCCCCAGGATCGAGGCGATGTTGACGATGTTTCCGGGCCGCTTGGCCGCGACCCAGCGGCGGGCAGCTTCCTGGGACGCCAGCCAAGCGCCCTTGAGGTTGGTATCGATCACCGCATCCCAATCGTCGTCAGGAAGATCGAGCGACGGTGCGGTGAGCGAGATGCCGGCATTGTTGACCAGGAGCGAAATGGGCCCGAGCGCGTTCTCGGCGGCGGCGAAGGCGGCGTTGATGCCTTGGGGCAAGGTAATGTCGCCCGTGACGGCGGCGGCCTTGCGGCCGCTGGCGCGGAGTTTTTCGGCCTCGGCCGCGACCAGGTCGCCGCGCCTTGCCATCAGCACGACGCCGGCGCCGGCTTCCGCCAGCACGGTCGCGAAATGCCGCCCGAGATCGCCGGAGGCACCCGTTACCAGCGCCACCTGACCGGAGAGAGAGAAATCCGCCATCGCCGCCCCTGCCGTTCCAGGCTCAAGGAATCTTTTTCTTCCGCAGCACTATGCCCGCTGGCACGCATGGAGGGAAAGGGTGCGTCGACAAAATGAAACCCGCCGCGGCCTCGGCCCGGCGGGTTTCGCTTCGATTTGTCGCGGGGATCTAAATGGGCGGAATTGGGATTGGGGAGAACCCCCTTTTCGCCGCCGCCCTCAGGTCCGCCCGGTGGCTGGGGATCGGACCCCTCGGTATCCCCGGTTCTCAGAGCTGAGTTTTCAATCTGCTGTCAGAGCCAGATTGTCGGGACGTATCGCCGGTGGAGTCATGTTTCTTACGCACCCTCCCTGGTTAGAGTGGCCGGGATCATCTTCCGCTGATGCCAGCTCTCCCCTCTCTCCTGAAGAAAGGAAGCGGCGCTGGAAGATTCCAGAAACGACACCGCCTGCTTCGCACAGAGCGCGGGAAAAGTCAAGGGTTACGCAATAAATATGCGCGTTTTGCGCAGTAATTATTCCGTTTATTGCGACTTATTTGTGTGCGCCCGCCTCGATCGCCTTGCGGATCAGGTCGACCGCTTCCTCGGTCTCGGCCCAGCGGGCGAACTTCACCCACTTGCCCTTCTCCAGATCCTTATAGTGGCTGAAGAAATGCCGGACCTGTTCGCGCAGAACCTCCGGCAGGTCGCGATAGGAACTGACATTCGAGTAGAAGGGATGCAGCTTGTCGACCGGAACTGCGATGATCTTCTCGTCGCCGCCAGCCTCGTCTTCCATCATCAGGCAGCCTACGGGGCGCGAGCGCACCACGGCACCCGGAACGACCGGCGTGGGGCCGAGGACGATGATGTCCAAAGGATCGCCATCACCGCCCAAAGTATGCGGGATGAAGCCGTAATTGCCGGGATAGAACATCGCCGTATAGAGGAAACGGTCGACGAACATCGCACCCGATTCCTTGTCGAGTTCGTATTTCACCGGCGTGCCGCCGAGCGGAATTTCGATGATGGCGTTGAGGTCGTAGGGCGGGTTCTCGCCGATCTTGATCTTGCTGATGTCCATAATGGTCTCTTTCGGGCTGAAGCCGCCATCCGGCGGCTTATGCTGCACTGCAAATAATGACCAATACCCTTGCTCTGCAAGAGAAAAGCACGCCGGGACAGCCAGGTCACAAAAAAACCCCGCTTCCGCCCAGGCGGCAGCGGGGTTCTTTTTGACATTGAACCATCAGTTCAAGACGTTATAGCCGCGCCCCGCCATGCAGCGACGATAGACATCACGCTGGTTCTGGACGCCGGTGACCGCACCGCCGCCAAGGCCCAGGGCGCCGCCTGAGGCCGCGCCGAAAGCAGCACCTTCGCCAGCGCTAACACCACCCACCAGGGCGCCCGTGATGGCACCCAGGGCCGCACCGGCCGCAGCGCCGCCGACGGCGCCGACAGCAGCGTCGCCGACCGGGCTGACCTGATTGGCGTATTGTTCGCACTCGTAATTGTCCTGGGAATAGCGCGACTGATCGACCCCCTTGGTGTCGACCATCGGCTGGCTGTAGCTGGAACAACCCGCCAGCAACGAGGCCGTCAGAACAGCCGCCACGATCCGTTTCATCTTGAAGATCCTTTCTGCTTTCCGTCCCGGCGCCGGGCCGTTTTGCCTAGCCGCCAGATAGCCACTATTTCACACGTAGTATAGAGCGTTTCCCTACCCTACCGCACAGTCAAATTTAAGTGAGCGTAGGCCCCCGGGAAGGGGTTAGTAATACGTCGAATAGCCGCGGCCGCGCATGCAATTGTTAAGCACCTGCTTCTGGTTCTGGGTGCCGGTATAAGCCCCGCCCGCAAGGCCCAGGACGCCGCCGGCGGCAGCACCCACCGCGGCCCCCTCGCCGACCGACACGCCCTTGAACAGGGCACCGGAGAGGGCGCCCAGCGCGGCGCCGCCGGCAGCGCCGCCGATGGCGCCCACGGCCGCGTCCTGAACGGGGCTGACCTGATTGGCGTAGGCCTGACACTCGGCCAAATCCTGGTTATAGGTGTTGGCGCCGCCCTGCTGGTAGGGCTGATAGGTCTGCGCAAAGGCGGTGGACGTCAGCAGCATCAAGGCGCCAGCCAAAACAAAGCGTTTCATGATCTGATCCCTTTCCCAACCGATGAGGCCATTCGGCCCGTTGGTTCAAGAATTAGGGTATCTCCGGATTTTGCGCAGTGACCGGGAGCACAGGTTCGGCGTGACGAAGCGCACAGATGGGCGGGGTCAGTCCCAGTGTGGGGTGAGGGCAACCATCAGCTGGTCAACCTGCCGGCCGTCCGAGGATTGCGGCAGCATCACCACTTCGTAGTGAATCAAGCGGCCGGCATAGGGAACCTGGCGCTGGAAATAGAGCGGGCGCCCTTCGTCCACTGCACGGGTGAAGCTGCGATGGGCCAGCGCGTAATATTCGGGCGGGAAGCTCTCATCGAGATAGCGGCCGGTGCAATCGACCCCGAACAGATCAACCTGGCGCGTGCCGTCGAGGCGACACCGATAGCGCCGGGGGTCATCTTCGACATCGTAGAGACTGAGATCGCCCAGGGCATATTTCATCTGGATAGGATCGAAGTCAGCCCGGCTCGGCCAGCGGCGGCCCGCTCTCTTTTCGTCCCACAGCGCGACGATCCGCTTGAGAGTCGGGTGTTCGGCAGCCGCGATAATCCCAGCTACGTCCTCATCCATATCCGGCGTACTCACCCCCATGAGGTTCCGGAGTATGGACGCCTTTCCCATGCCGAATCCAGCCGGAAAGGAGACCCTTTGCCGAGCGAGCTATATACAGCTCTATTGACACCAAGCATGGGCAGGATAGTTAGGATGCAGTGTTAGAATCATGGACTTCATACCTGATCATGCAACAGGCGCGCGGCACGAAGAAACGAGGCAGGAAGCTGTCGGCGGACGAAATGGCGAACGGTCGCGCCGTTTCGCCGACGCAAATCTATGAGCAGCTGCGCCAGCGCATTGCCACGCGCACCTATCCACCGGGCACGCGCCTCAGTGAATCGGAGCTGGCGACGGAATTCGGCCTCAGCCGTACGCCCGTGCGCCAGGCGCTGCAGCGGCTTGCCACCGACGGACTGGTCAGCATCAAGAACGGCGTCGGTGTCACTGTTACGGATCTGGACCGCACCGAAATCGACCAAGCCTACTATCTGCGTTGCCAGCTTGCAGCGATGATCGGGCATACCAATCCACGCCCCTTGTCCCACAAGGACCTGGCCGAGCTGAAGGCCGTGCATCTGCGCGTCAAGACGCTGCTGGGGCGCCGCGGCGGCATGCCGCTCGCGGAATTCTCGGAATTGTGCGAGCGGTTCCATAATATCGTCAATAACGTCATCGGCTCGCGCATGCTGCGCGACTTCATCGAGATCCTTTATCACCAGACCGATCGCTTCTGGTTTGGCTGGATGAACGAAGCCGATATGCGCGCCGAGGTCACGCACTTCCTGCACGAAGTCGAGGAAACGCAGCGTGCGCTCGAAATCAACGATTTCGAAGCCGTGGGCTATATCCGCCGCAACCACATCACCATGATGCTGGCGCGCATGGCAGCGCTGCGCGAAACCTAGACGAGAGCCGCAACCGATGACAAATGATTGTCCCACTGAACGCCGTCGGCCGTAGACAGGGTCGCAACGCTTATCCCAGCCTGACTGGCGGCCGTGACCAGCAGTCGGTGGCCGTGACCCGAAGTCAGCAGGAATTGGCCCGGCCCGCTACCTGCGGCGACGCCGCAGACGTCGGCAAGCTCCGCCGCTCCAAGGTAGTCGCCGCTCTTTGTCCAGAAGACCGCAAGACCGCCGCGGGGCGACGTTGCACAGACAATCTCGCCAGAACGATCGACCGCGATGCTGCCGATATAGCCGGCAAGGCGCCGATGGATGTCGCGCGGCAAATCGAACGCCGTTGCGCCGCCGGACCGGTCCATCGCAAAAACCAGCGGGCGCAGATCCGTCGCCGGATCCTGGTCCTGCGCACCGCAGACGATCCGACCGTCGCTTAGCCGCGCGAGATGACGCAAGGAGAGTGTTTCTAGATCCTCCTCCAGCACAGTCTTGCCGATCAGGTCGCCATTCGCGGCGTCGATGCATACCAGGCTGGAGTCGATCGGATCGGTCGCATTGCGATCGACGATACCGCCATTGCCAACGACGAGGTTGCGCCCATTTTCCAACCAGAGCAATTCATGGGGCTCGATACCATAAGTCGAAAAACGCCGCCGCAACATGCCGGTTGCGACGTCGTAGACACCGATCGCACCGCGTTGCCCCTTGCCCTCGCTCTGCGTGGTGTAGAGCTGATCGCCGGCGGCGGAGAAGATTCCATGGCCGTCAAAAGTGCAGTCCGGCAGCGGCACGAGTACACGCAGGACAGCACCCGTGCGGAAGTCGCAGACCGATATGCGCGGTCCGGGCTTGCGGCCGATCACGGCGCAGATGTGGCGCGCGGGATCGACCGGTATGTCGTGGGCGCGGTAATCCAGGCAGCATTTCCATAGCTTTTCTCCCCGATCATTGAGCGCAACGGCTGCAAAGCGGGAGTCAAGGCCGCAAGCGGCAAGATGGGTGGCGATCACGACCCATCCCCGTCCAGCTCGTTGAAGCCGAGTGTGATACCGATTGCAGGCGGAACCTGCTGACGCAGAAGATCGCGCAGATGGTTCACCTTGACCAGGAAGTCGGTGACAGACTTGCGCTTTTCCGGATGGCTGACGGCATCCGGCAGATTGCCGCCGACAGCCTCAGCCGCGGCAATCGCATCGTCGAACGCCTTGGCCAGGCTCTGCTTGAGATCGGTCCGACCGACGCCGAGAAGTTCGGCGAATCCGCCATTATCCAGAACCGAGCGGCGCGCCGTCGCCAGATTGATGAGGATGTTGCGCATCGAACGGCCCGAGCGCCACTGTTCGGCTGCTTTGGGTTTTGCGCTGGCTGCGTCGGCTCCGCCCAAGGTGGCACCGGTCTTTTGTTCGGCCACGATCTGCATGATGGTGAGGAGGTTGGTGTAGGATTGCGCCGTCCCCTCCTCCGGATTGGCGGCGAAAATTGACGCGGCCTTTGCGGGAATCTTCAGATTCGCGCTCCATACGGATTTCGTTTCCTGTGCGATGGCATTGAGATTGTGAGCGATGGCCGCGAGGACGGCGCGACGACGGCCTGACATGTCACCTTTCAGCAGGTCCCGCCCGTCATCTTCGCCGAACAGGATTCGCTCAAGCGCCGGCAAACCCTGGATGGCAACACTGCCGGCGGCGAATTCCCCTGCCGCCAAGCCTTCGCCCCCCTTCACCCCCAGCAGAGAATGCAGCTGCTTCTCGACGATGTTGCGGCGTTCCGGCCAATAGGCGAAACGCTCCGAACGCTGTTCCTGTGCCAAGGCGCCGATGCGGAACTGTTGTGACGCCGCCCAGGCATCAGCGATATCGCCAAATCCGTTCTTGAGAACCTCCAGCCCCGCCTCGTCCGGCGCGGTCGCGAAAGTATCGACCTGTGCTGCAAAGGAGGTCGTCGCCGCATTGAGATTGTCGAAGGCAGGCAACACAATCTGGGCGCCATAGCCGGCGTTGAAGGTTCCGAAATCGGCCATCTCGGCACGTGCTCCGCGCGCAAGCGCCGGAGCCATGCCGGCAGCAAGAATGGCGGCCAATGTCTGGCGTCGTGTGATGCTGTCGGGGCGGTCCGTCATGTTTGGCTTTCACAGACTGGAGAGAAATGAAATCAGCGCCTGGCGGTCAGCCGCCGGCAGGCTGGCGACACGGTCGCGCGCGGGCAAGGCTTCGCCGCCATGCCAAAGGATCGCTTCCAGGATGTTGCGCGCCCGGCCGTCATGGAGCAATGCCGCATCGGCATTGTGAACCACAGCCCAGCGCAGGCCCCAGAGTGGCGCCGTTCGCCATTCGCGGCCCTCGGCATTGCCTTCCATGAGATCCTCAGCCAGCCCGTCGCCCATATCGTGCAACAGCAGGTCCGTATAGGGCGCAATGTGGCGCGTCCCGTCGCTGCCATCTGGCCATTGAATGTCGTAGCCAGCCGCGTGGCAAGACACGCAACCCGCCGCCGCGAAGATGTCACGACCTTTCCGCAGGGTTTCGGGTGCCACATCCTGCCTTGGGCCGTCCGGCAATACCGCTTCGGCAACGAAGCGGTCGAGAACCCTGGTCAAGGTGCTGGTGACTTCCAGATCCTCGAATTGAGCGGAGGCCCCGCTTGGGGCGGCGCGACAGAGTTCCTGGCGTTCGGTGCATTCGCCATAGGCGTCGGTAAAGAGGGGCGTCGATAGACCCATATCGGCGAAGAAGGCATGTGCATTCTGCATTTCCACGGTGGGCTGGACCGCTTTCCAGCCGAAGCGGCCGAGCACCTGCCGATCGGCGCTTAGCCAATGGAGGCGCCCGGAGATGCCGTCGCCGTTCTTATCTTCAGGATCCGCCATTGCCTCTATCGCGGCGACAGGAATTCGGCCCAGCGGCCCCATGCCATGAATGGCAGGCGCCAGGCGCAGGCCGGTCACCGTCTGCGGCGCAAGCGGGCCGTCGGCAAGATTGCCGAGCGTCACGACCGGCCGCTGCAGGGACACGACCGTCCCGTCGGCAAGTTTCGTTTCCGCCGCGGCGAAGTCGAAAGCAAAACTGCCTTCTGGCGGTATGCCGCGCGCCGCCTCGGTCTGCAGCTGATGCCCATAGAGCGGGTCGGCAGCACCGTTCTTCTTGCTGCCCAGGCGGACAAGCAGCGAGGGGCTCATTGTACCGTCCTTGTTGAACAAGGTTCCGTGCGCGCCGCCAGGGTGACAGGCAGCACAGGAGCGCGCGTTGAACATCGGGCCGAGACCGTCCGCGGCTTCGGTCGAAGACGGTGCCGACACCCAGATGCGCTCGAAGATCGACTGGCCGATTACATTCTCCATCCGCGCCACGGCATCGTCGCCAAGTGCTGGATCGCGGATGACCTTGACGACGTGATTGGGCTTTGCGGGCTCGTCGGCGCGGACGGGAACGAACGTTGCCGCCGACAGCGCGCAGATAGCAAGAAGCGCGAAGGCGGATGCGGTCCCGGTCCTACGCCACACGATAGATTCCCATCATGCCGGTGTCCTGATGCTCGATGATATGGCAATGAATCATCCAATCGCCGGGATTGTCGGCGACCAGGGCGATCTTCACACGTTCCTTGGGCGCCACCAAGGTCGTATCGGCGAAATGCGGCAGGATATCGCCCTTGCTGGACGAAAGAACCTTGAACGTATGGCCATGGAGATGCACCGGGTGCATATGTGGCGTCTGATTGATGAGCTCGACGATATAGGTCTCGCCGCGCCGAAACGTGACCAGGGGCGGCGGCAGAACTTCGTGCGACTGGCTGGGCCAGGGCTGGCCGTTAAGGGCCCAGAAGGTTCTCGGCGCCAAGCAAAGGGCGTCGGCATAGCGAAGGACCGATCCATCCGGCAGAACAAGATCGAGCGGCAAGTCGGCTGGCGCCGAACTGGCACTGAGACGCAGCTGGAAAGTCTCGGCACCGTCGAGCCGCGGCTCGGGTATGGCAGCCGGCTTCAGCGGTGCCGGTTCGAAATCCGGTCGAACCAGCGCCTCGCCAACCGCTTCAAGCTCGGCCATGACGACCGGCTGAGGCGCATAATAGTTGACAAGCTGAATGCGGGTGCCGGACTTCGCGGGGGCACGCAAGGTCAGATCGGCGCGCATGGCGGGGCCCATGCGCCACGATTTCAGTTTTTGCGGCGCGAGCGCATTGCCATCGGTGGCGATCAGCCAGGCCTCGGCGCCCATCACGCCGAGATCGACGATGCGCGACATATCGACGTTGAGGAAGCGGATACGGATGTCGCCGCCTGCCGGCACTTTGAAGACCGGCCGCACCTGATCGTTGACCGTGCGATGATCGCCGAAGGTTCCCGCCTTGCTGGCGCCGGCATCGGTCAGCATCGGCAAGTACCTGCCCGCCGCATCGATGCGCCAGTCGCGATAGACACAGACGAGATCGTGATCGTGCGGACGCGTTTCGTCGCCTTCGACGATGAGAATGCCGGCGAGGCCATGGCCCAGCTGTTCAACCGTGTTGCAATGAGGATGGAAGAAAAATGTACCTGTATCAGGCGGCCGGAACCGATAGGTGAAGCTCTCGCCCGGCATCACCGGCGGCTGCGTCAGGTAAGGCACGCCGTCCATGGCGATCGGCACCCGAATACCGTGCCAATGGACGGTCGTGTGTTCGCGAAGTCGATTGCCGAGAGTTGCTTCGACCCACTCGCCGTGCTTGATGCGGAGAATGGTCGGGCCGTCACCATAGTCGAGCACATCGGTGGGCGCAGCGGGCGCGGGGATGAGCTGACGCGGCCTGGGCCCGGCGTCAAGAGCGAACTTCCGGACCCTGGCATCGGGCGGCATGGCCGGTGCCTGCGGATAGGGTTGTCCCGCCCCCTTTCCGCCCTCCGCCAAGGCCCAGCCGCCGGCATAACCGCAGGCAGCCGCAAGAACGACGCCGCCGAGTGACTGAATCACTCGGCGGCGGTTGATCGGGCTATGACCCGGTAGCCTAGGCATGTCTCGCAAGACCCATCCTGCGATCGTCCCGTTCAATCAGCGTTGGGCGATCTCTCGCCTCATTACTGGCTCACGGCGGAAGGATTGTCGAGGCTGTCGGATCCTTCCACGCTGATCTTGAGGCCAAGTGCCGCAACCGCGGCTTCAACTGCATGCGCCTGGGCGACCAAGGTCGTGACCACATTGTCGACGATCTTGTTCCCGTCCGCATTGTCCGGGCCGATCATCTGGTCATAGGCCTCCTTGCCGCTGTCAGCGGTATCCTTCATAACCTGCATCGCCTTGCTGGCGTCGGCCATGGCGGCAATCACGCGGTCGCCCACCTTGGCATCCTTGGCGGCAACCAGATCCTTGACGCTCGGCCCCTTCACCACGCTGCCGTCGGCGCGGGTGTAGCTGCCGTTGTAGATGTCGACCATGCCGACTTGGTCGTAATAGTGCGAGTTGTGCGTATTGTCGCTGAAGCAATCATGCTCCTCTTCCGGATCGTGCAGCATGAGGCCGAGCTTGGTGCGTTCGCCGGCGAGTTCGCCATAGGAGAGGCTGCCGAGGCCGGTCAGGATGCCGGCAATACCTTCCTTGGCATCGCCCTTGACCAAGCGCTGGCGGGCCGCGCCACTTTCGGCCCAGGTGCCCTGCATCTGGCCGAGATCTTCGATGAGAAGATCGGTCGCGGCCTTCAGATAGGCAGCGCGGCGGTCGCAATTGCCATTGGTGCAGTTCTTGGCGTCATAATCGCTGGCCGGACGGTTGCCGGCGCCCGGACCGGTGCCGTTGAGATCCTGGCCCCAGAGCAGGAACTCGATGGCGTGATAGCCGATGGCGACATTGGCCTCGTTCTCACCCACTTCCTGCAGCGACTGCAGCAGCTTCTTGTCGATGGTGCCGGCGTCGACCTTGTCGGCGCCGATCTGCAGTTCCTTGTTGGCGATGACGTTGAGCGTATAGAAGGGATTGCTGTCCGAACTGTCGCCATAGGAGGCGCCGTCGACATAATCGATCAGACCTTCGTCAAGCGGCCAGGCGTTGACGAGGCCTTCGAGGTCGTCGACCTCCGGATTGCCGAAGCGGAAGCCTTCGGTACGCATGTAGGCCGGACGGGAGTCGATCCATGCCTGACGGGCGGCCTTGAGATTGGCGTCGGTCGGTTCCGCAATAAGCTTGTCGACCGCAGCCTGCAGCTTGCCAGCCGATAAGATGGCGTCGCCATACATGGCCTCGGCGATATCGGCATAGGTCTTCAGGATTGCGGCCTGGTCCGGCACCTCGGCATTGGCGCAGCCGCCCGCAAAAAGGCCCAATCCCATCGCCATGGCCGTTCCAGCCAACAGTTTCCGCGCTTTCGTCATCTGCCCCTCTTTGGAATTAGAATGGAAATGCAACTCATATGCAACTTACTAGCCCAGGCCAGAAGCTTTTGCAACTCATTCGCATTTACAGATACTTAGGTTCGGGAAAGGGCCTTTCCCGGATCAAGCGGCCCCGGATCAGGCAGCCTTGGCTTCCCTGGCCTGCTGGCCGGTCATGCGCTCGATCTCGGCCCAGGCAGTCCGAACCGCCTGGTCGGCCTCGGGGCTGCTCTCCTTGCGCATATACTCGCGCAGGCCCCGGTGAAAACCGCGGATGAATTTGTCGACTTCCAGTTTATGACGGCGCAGGAAATCGCGCCGGAAAAGAATACGCTTGATCAGATCGAGCGACATTTCCTCGTCCGGAACCGAACTGACGATCGCGAAAGCGGCGCTGACCAGGGCAAAGCGCTGGGCGCTTTCATTCTGGACCTCGTATAGGGCATCGAGCGTATACGATTCCTGCTTCTTCTCCTTCTCGGCGATGAGTTCTGTCATCGCGTCGCCTGAGACGTCTTGCATGCGCTCGTTATATTCGAATTCGAGCACCATGACGGCCTGCTCGGCCCGCTTCACTGCCTCGTAAGCGAGATCGAGTTCGGCCTTGGCCTCTTCGATAAGATGATGCCGCCTGATTGCCAACCGGGCTTGCTCCACGCTTCACCGACCGAAGAGGTCGGCAAGTTTCCGCAGCATGCGTCGAAGCCTGTTAAAGCCAGGTTAAATCGACGCATCCAAGTACCTGAACAGGATCAATATCCTTTAGTCACATCCACCTGGTTGAGAAGCGGCTGGCCGCTCATGGCGCGGCGGTAGTTCTCAAGAATATCGTCCGCACCCGTGCCGGCCCGGGTAATCGCCGCGACGTGCGGCGTCAGGGTGACGTGGGGATGCCGCCAGAACGGATGGCTTTCAGGCAGAGGTTCCTCGCGGAAAACGTCGAGAATAGCGCGGCGGATGCGACCGCTGTCGAGGGCGGCGATGAGGTCCGGCTCGTTGAGCTGCGCGCCCCGCCCGACATTGACGAGCACCGCGCCCTGCGGCAGATGCGCAAAGCGCCTGGCATCGAGAATGTTCTCCGTCTCCGGCGTCAGCGGCAGGAGGCAGACGAGGATATCGAGGTCCTTGAGGAAGTCCGGCAGGGCCGAAGCTCCGGCAAAGCTGGTGATGGCGGATCCCGCCTCTTTGGGCGACCTGCTCCACCCGCGAACGGCGAACCCAAGTGCGCTGAGCTTGATGGCGATATCAATACCGAGCGTGCCCAGCCCCAGAATGCCGACGCGGCAGTCCTGCGCGCGGCGCGGCAGCGTCTCCAGCCAGCGCGCCTCTTTCTGCGCAGCGCGCAGTTCGGGGCCACGGCGCCAATCGTCCAGCACCTGATAGACGACAAACTCCGTCATGCTGCCGGTCAGACCGCGATCGACCATCCGCGCGATCGGCACACCGGCGGGAAGTCCCGCCGAGCGCAGCAAATGGTTGACGCCGGCCCAGGTCGACTGGATCGCCTTCAGCTTGGGGAAGATCGAGAGATCGCCCGGCGACCGGCCGCCGACGATGACGAAATCGACGGTGGCCGGATCGCCCCAATCCGGCCAGAAGCGGATGTCGAGACTTTGATCGAGTGCCCGCAACGAATCTGTCCATTGCGCGGCCTCTTCCGCTTCCGCCGCATATAGAATCGCCATCTTCTCCCTTACCCGCATCACGACCGCGCTTGACTCCCGGTCCACCCGCTTGGCATGACCGATGGCCATAGCAGCCAAAGGGAGCGCCGAATGTCAACCGCGGCCACAAGCGACAAGGTCGAAACACACAGCAAGGTGATGGACTGGGAGCCCGGGCGACTGCCGAAGGTTGATTACGGCGAGGGCTGCTACATCTTCGATACCCATGGCCGGCGCTATCTCGACGGTTCAGCCGGTCCCGCGGTCTACGCCCTAGGCCATGCCAACAAGGAAGTGAACGATGCGATCAAGGCACAGCTCGACCGTATCGCCCATGGCTATCGCTACACCTTCACCAGCGATCCGCTGGAGGAACTGACGGCGATCGTGGCCGGGCGCTGCGGCGGCGGCCTACGCAACATGACGTTCAACACCAGCGGATCGGAGGCGGTCGAATCGGCGCTGAAGATCGCGCTGCAGTACCAGACGGCCATCGGGCAAAAAAGCCGGCGCCTGTTCATCAGCCGCGAGCGCTCGTGGCATGGCAATACGATGGGCGCCACTTCGATTTCAGGCTTTGCCGCCCGGCGCGCGGCCTTCGAGGGCGCGTTGATGCCCTCCCACCTGCTCTCCCCGGCCAATGTCTATCGCCCGCCGGCGGGCTATCTGGCCCAGAGCGGCGGCCGGATCGATCCGGTCGCGGTCGGCCAATATTGCGCGCGGGAGCTTGAGGACAAGATCCTGGAACTGGGTCCCGACCGCGTCGCCGCCTTCATCTTCGAACCCGTGGTAGGGGCCGCCGGCGGCTGCGTTCCCGCCCCGCCGGGCTATGCCAAACTGGTGCGCGGCATCTGCGACAAGCATGGCGTACTGATGATCGCCGACGAGGTCATGTGCGGATCTGGCCGCACCGGCACCTGGCGCGCACTGGCGCATGACGGCGTCGAGCCGGACATCATGACCGTGGCCAAGGGCCTGGCCGCCGGCTATGTGCCGCTGGGCGGCACGATCTATCACGACCGCCTGAAGGGCCCGATGTTCGCCAAGGATGGGGGGCTTCTCACGGGCCACACCTTCACCGGCCACACCCTGGCCTGCGCGGCGGGCGTCGCCGTACAGAAGATCATGCTCCGCGACCATCTAGTCGAAAAGGTACACGATGACGGGCTCTATTTCGAAACACTCCTGCGAGCGGCATTCGCCGGTCATCCGAATGTCGGCGATATCCGTGGGCGCGGTTTTTTCTGGGCGATCGAGATGGTCGCCGACCGGGCGGCCAAGACCCCGTTCGATCCGGCACTGGCCATCTATCAGCGCCTGCGCGACCGCTGCTTCGCCAACGGGCTCATCTGCTATCCGGTAGGCGGCAATGTCGATGGCGTGGCTGGCGATATCGCCATCATGTCGCCACCCTATATCGCCACGCGCGCCGAACTGGGAACGATCGTCGAGATCATGAAGGCCAGCCTCAATCGGGTTCTGGAGGATGTCCTGTAAGAAAAAGTCGACCACCGACCTTTTGTCCGCATTTACTCACACGATGATGGAACGCTGGTCATCCATTTTCAACGAATTGCCTGTTACAGTGGAGTTGTTGCGGTAAGGGGCGCCTGCCCTGCAACCGCAGGTACAGTTCCACAGACCATCTCGACCCCCCTTAGAACGACTCGCCGGCATCCCCCCGATGCCGGCGTTTTCTTTTGCCGGCCAAGGGCTCATGATGAACTCATGCAAGCCGACCAGGACAGGCCGACAGCCAGCATAAGGATCGCCCGCGCCGAGGACGCGGACGGTATCGCCAGGGTGCATGTCGAAAGCTGGCGCGACGCCTATGCCGGTCTCCTCCCCGAACGGCACCTGCTGCAGCTCGATCCCCGACGCCACATCATCGGCTGGACCCGCACGCTGGCGCGTGCCGACGACCGGCGGCATACCCTGGTCGCTATTGCCGAGGGCGAGGTCGTGGGTTTCGCCACCTTCGGCCCGGCACGCGAAGGCCGCCCAACTGCCGAGGGCGAGGTCTACATGCTTTATGTCGCCACCGACTGGCGCGAGATGGGTATCGGCCGTCAACTCGTGCAGGCGGCCTTTGTCGCGCTGTGGGAGACCGGCAGCCGCGCCGCCAGCATCTGGTGCCTCGCGGAGAATCACGCCGCCATCGGCTTCTATAAACGCATGGGTGGGCAACGCATCGCGGCGCCGCGTGAGGAATATGTCGGCGGTGCCGTGTTTCCGGTGGTGGGGTTCAGGTGGGAACTGAGCTAGAAGGCCCTGCAACCCACAGACAACCCGTTTGGCTCCGGGTTGCAACCAATGTCTCCGGTACGACCTGTTACCCATGTCTCCGGACCGGACGAAGCGAAGGCTGGTGGGCGATGACGGACTCGAACCGCCGACATTCTCGGTGTAAACGAGACGCTCTACCAACTGAGCTAATCGCCCCCAGGTCGCAGACTCACGAGATGAGTCTGCTCCGGTGTTCCACTACTTAGTTGATCGCGTCCTTGAGGCCCTTGCCGGCCTTGAACTTCGGCTGCTTGGACGCGGGAATCTGAATCTCCTCGCCAGTGCGCGGGTTGCGGCCCACACTGGCCTCACGCTTGGCGACATGGAAATTACCGAAGCCGACGAGACGCACTTCCTGTTCGGCCTTGAGCGAGCGGGTGATGGCATCGAACACGGAATCGACGGCCTTGGCTGCATCGGCCTTCGACAAACCTGTATCCTGCGAGACTTCGGCGATGAGATCGTTTTTATTCACGGATAACCCCTTTATTACTGGATCGCTTAGCCCTGCTCGCCCATCCCCGCAAGAAGGCGCGCGGATATTAGAACCGGGCCGGTCCAAAAATCAATCGCGGCACCGAGGGTTTTTGCCCTGGGTGCCGCGATTTAATTGAGACAAATCAACGAAAGATCAATGCGTGACGATGCCGCCGACCTCGTCTTCGCCGTCTTTCTTGACGGTATGATCGACTTCCGGAGGCTCGACCCATTCGATCGGCGTCAGCGGATTGACCAGTGCGTTCTTCAACACTTCATCAACCGCCTGAACCGGAATGATGTGCAGGCCTTTCTTCACATTCTCCGGGATATCGGCAAGATCCTTTTCGTTTTCACTGGGGATCAACACCGTCCTGATGCCGGCACGAAGCGCTGCCAGCAGCTTTTCCTTTAAACCGCCGATCGGCAGCACGCGACCGCGCAAGGTGACTTCGCCCGTCATCGCCACATCGCGGCGTACCGGGTTTCCGGTGAGGACCGAGACGATGGTGGTGACCATGGCGATACCGGCCGAGGGACCATCCTTGGGCGTCGCACCTTCCGGAACATGCACATGGATGTCCTTGCGATTGAATACGGTCGGCTTGATGCCGAATTCAATCGAACGAGACTTCACGAAGGATTCGGCGGCCTGCACCGATTCCTTCATCACATCGCCGAGCTTGCCGGTGGCGATGACACGACCTTTGCCGGGCACGGTCACGGCTTCAATCGTCAGAATCTCGCCGCCAACTTCCGTCCAGGCAAGCCCCGTGGTGACGCCGACCATGTCGGTGAGTTCGGCTTCGCCGTAACGGAACTTGCGCACGCCGGCATATTTGCCGAGATTGCGGCGGTTGATGGTGACCTTCTTGAGATTCTTCATCAGAATCTCTTTGATCGACTTGCGCGCGAGATTGGCGATCTCGCGCTCCAGGTTACGCACACCGGCTTCGCGCGTGTAATAGCGCACGAGGTCGCGGATGGCGTCTTCCGAGAGCACCCATTCGCCCTTCTTCAGTCCGTGATCCTTGATCTGCTTCGGGACCAGGTGACGAAGCGCGATCTCGACCTTCTCATCCTCGGTGTAACCGGGAATGCGGATGATCTCCATGCGGTCCAGGAGCGGCTGTGCCATACGGAGGCTGTTGGCCGTCGTGATGAACATGACATCCGACAGGTCGTAATCGACCTCGAGATAATGGTCGTTGAAGTTCACGTTCTGCTCGGGGTCCAAGACCTCAAGCAAGGCCGATGACGGATCGCCACGATAATCCGAACCCAGCTTGTCGATTTCGTCGAGCAGGAAGAGCGGATTGGACGATTTCGCCTTCTTCATCGCCTGGATGATCTTGCCCGGCATAGAGCCAATATAAGTGCGCCGGTGACCGCGGATTTCCGCTTCGTCACGCACGCCGCCGAGGCTGATGCGCGAAAAGGTGCGGCCCGTGGCACGCGCGATCGACTTGCCGAGCGAGGTCTTACCTACACCCGGAGGGCCGACGAGGCACAGGATCGGCCCCTTGATCTTCTTTTGGCGCTGCTGCACGGCCAAATATTCGAGGATGCGCTCCTTGACCTTCTCCAGGCCGTAATGATCCTCGTTGAGCACCTTCTCAGCGAGCTTGATGTCGCGCTTCACCTTGGTCGGCTTGTTCCACGGAATGGAGAGCAGCCAATCGAGATAGTTGCGCACGACCGTGGCTTCGGCCGACATCGGGCTCATGGTGCGAAGCTTCTTCACCTCGCCCATGGCCTTCTCGGCCGCTTCCTTCGAGAACTTGGTCTTCTTGATGCGATCTTCGATTTCGGCCACTTCGTCGCGGCCTTCCTCGCCCTCGCCGAGTTCCTTCTGAATGGCCTTCATCTGCTCATTCAGATAGTACTCGCGCTGGGTCTTCTCCATCTGGCGCTTCACGCGGCTGCGGATGCGCTTTTCAACCTGGAGCACGCCGATCTCGCCTTCCATGAAGGCATAGACCTTCTCCAGCCGCTCGGCGACCGTGGCGCATTCCAGTATCTCCTGCTTTTCAGGGATCTTGAGTGCCAGGTGCGAGGCGACCGTGTCGGCGAGCTTGGCCGCATCCTCGATCTGATTTATCGAAACGAGGACTTCGGGCGGAATCTTCTTGTTGAGCTTGATGTATTGTTCGAACTGAGAGACGACCGAGCGCGCGAGCGCTTCGATCTCCTTGCCTTCGAGCGGCGCGTCGACGATCAGTGCCGCCTCGGCAACGAAAAAGGCGTCATTATCGACGAACTTCGTGATGCGGGCGCGCTGTCCGCCCTCGACCAGCACCTTGACGGTGCCGTCGGGCAGCTTCAGGAGCTGCAGAACCGTACCGACCGTGCCGACCTCGTAGATGTCGCCGGCGCCGGGATCGTCCTGGGCGGCGTTCTTCTGCGTGGCCAAGAGGATCTGCTTGTCTTCCTTCATCACATCCTCGAGGGCCCGCACGGATTTCTCGCGGCCGACGAAGAGCGGCACGATCATGTGGGGGAAGACCACGATGTCGCGCAATGGCAGGACTGGGTAATTCTGTGTCTTTGGGGAGGTCTCGGACATAATGATTCTTTGCGCCTTTTCTCAATAGCGGCAGACTATCCCTGGGACCTACGGCCCGCAACCGGGGCCGTTAGCCTCGCTCATCCGGCCCCGATCTAAGTGGCGCATCGGGAAACGAACTCTCGGGAGGGTACCGTCGTTCCGTTAACAATTTGGGCAACCGTTAACGCGCATTCAAGTGCGACCTGCACGCCGGAGCAGATCTTTGAAAGAACGTCGAAGATGCTACGCAATTCCCGGGCCTGCGGATGGCGGGAACCGGGCGCTTTGTGGGTTACGTAGAATTTTTTATTTTATTATCAAAGTGAAAATAAACTCTCTTCATCTCACCCAAATCGAATTTTCGGAGATTCAGGACACTGAAACCGGTCCATAGAGCTGTCGGGCCCGGGCCTCGAATGCAGCGACCATGCGCTTCACTGCCTCGTGAAACAGCACGCCGATCAGTTTCTGCAGCACCACCGATTTGAACTCGAACTCCAGGTAAAACCCGATTCGGCACTGACCGCCGCCGATGTCGGTGAAGGTCCAATGATTCTTGAGATAGCGGAACGGCCCGTCGACGAATTCGACATCGATGCGCAGATCCTGCCGGTTCAGCCAGACTTTGCTGGTGAATTTTTCCCGCACCATTTTGAAGCCGATCATGAGGTCGGCCAGAATCATGTCGGCTCTCGCCTCGCGAATGCGGGCGCCGGTGCACCAGGGCAGGAACTCAGGATATTTTCCGACATCTGCCACCAAGTCGAAAATCTGGTCGGCACGATAGGGAAAGATCCGTTCCTCGGTATGCGTACGCGCGGTCATGCTCGTTCGATATCAGACCGCGGCCGCCAATTGTGCTTCGCGCGCGGCACGAAGCCGCTGGAAATCCTCGCCCGCGTGATGCGAGGAACGCGTAAGCGGCGATGAAGCCACCAACAGGAATCCCTTCCCCTGCCCCATCCGCTTCATCTGGCCGAACTCCGCCGGCGTCACGAAGCGGTCGACATGGTGGTGCTTCTTGGTCGGCTGCAGATACTGGCCGATGGTCAAGAAATCGACCTCCGCCGCACGCAGATCGTCCATCACCTGGCCAACCTCTTCCACGGTTTCGCCCAGGCCCACCATGATGCCGGACTTGGTGAAGAGCGAGGGGTTGATCTCCTTGGCACGATTGAGGAGCCGCAGCGAGTTGTAGTAGCGCGCACCCGGGCGCACCCGGCGATAGAGCCGCGGCACGGTTTCGAGATTGTGATTGAAGACGTCCGGCGCCGCGTTGGCAACGATCTCGATCGAGCCGGGCTTCCTGAGGAAGTCCGGCGTCAGGACTTCGATCGTGGTCGCAGGCGTCAGCTCGCGGATGCGGCGGATTGTCTCGGCAAAATGCGCAGCGCCGCCGTCTTCGAGATCGTCGCGGTCGACCGAGGTGATGACGATATGCTTGAGGCCAAGGCCGGCACAGGCCTCGGCCACATGGGCAGGCTCATGCGGGTCGAGCTTGTCCGGGCGCCCAGTCGCCACATTGCAAAAAGCACAGGCACGGGTGCAGACGGAACCCAGGATCATCACGGTCGCGTGTTTCTGCGACCAGCACTCGCCGATATTCGGGCAGGCTGCTTCTTCGCACACGGTGTTGAGGCCGAGCCTACGCATCAGTGTGCGGGTATTGCCATACTCTTCGCCACCCGGTGCCCGGACGCGGATCCAATCCGGCTTGCGCTGGACGGGCGAATCCGGGTGCTTGGCTTTTTCCGGATGGCGAAGGATGGGCGTTGTATCGGTCAAATCAATCTCTCAGCTAGAACACATCTTCAGAACGGGCGCGCCGCTCGACCGGCCAGGTCGTCAAAGCAAACACCCATAGCATGACCAGGTTCAAGAGCGGAACGATCCCGACCAGGATCCACCAGCCGGAATAACCGGCTTTCTGAATGATCCGTACATATGGGTACATCATGACGACGGTAAAGATGATCGCGATCAAGAAGTGCCAGATCGAGATAGACCCCATTTCACTCGGTTCCATGTAACTCCCCTCAGCAGATATCCATCGGCTAGATATGAATGGCCCGGCCGTAGGCGGCCAGTACCGCTTCGTGCATCGTCTCCGAAATGGTCGGATGCGGGAAGACAGTGTGCAACAATTCGGCCTCCGTTGTCTCCATGGTTCGCGCAATAGTGTAGCCCTGGATAAGCTCCGTCACTTCGGCACCTATCATATGCGCGCCCAGCAGTTCGCCGGTCTTGGCGTCGAACACGGTTTTCACCAGGCCTTCGGACTCGCCCAGCGCAATCGCCTTGCCGTTGCCGATGAAGGGGAAGCGGCCGACCTTGACCTCATGGCCCTTATCCTTGGCGGCTTGTTCGGTGAGGCCGACCGAGGCCACCTGCGGCATGCAATAGGTGCAGCCGGGAATGTTCCGGGTATCGAGCGGATGCACATCTTTGATACCGGCAATCTTCTCAACGCAGATGACACCTTCGTGGCTGGCTTTGTGGGCAAGCCAGGGCGCGCCAGTCAGATCGCCGATGGCATAAACGCCGGGCTCACCGGTGGCACCATAGCCGTCGGTGATGATGTGGGTCTTCTCGATCTTCACCTTGGTGCCTTCAAGACCCAGGTTCTCTACATTGCCGACGATCCCGACGGCCAGGATGACGCGATCGACAGTGATGTCCTGGGACTTACCGCCCGCCTCGATGGTCGCCGTCACATTGTCGGCGCCTTTCTTGAAGGCCTTCACATTGGCGCCGGTCATGATCTTCATCCCCTGCTTCTCGAACGACTTCTGGGCGAAGGCCGAGATTTCGGCATCCTCAACGGGGAGAATCCGGGGCATGACCTCGACCACCGTCACCTCGGCACCGAGATTGCGGTAGAAGCTGGCGAACTCGATGCCGATGGCGCCGGAGCCGACGACCAGCAGAGATTTCGGCATCACGTTCGGAACCATCGCTTCCTTGTATGTCCAGATCAGCTTGCCGTCCGGCTCAAGACCGGGGAATACGCGCGCGCGGGCCCCCGTGGCGAGGATGATGTTCTTGGCCGAGACGTCGGCAACCGGCTTGCCGTCTTTTTCGACCCTTACCTTGCCTGCACCAACGAGCTTGCCCTGTCCGTCAAACACAACGACTTTATTCTTCTTGAGGAGATGCTTGACGCCACCGGAGAGCTGGCCCGCTACCTTCCGCGACCGATCGACAATCTTGGCGAGATCGAAGGTAACGCCCGTCGCGGAGAAACCATAGGCATCGGCATGCTTCAGCAGATGTCCTATCTCGGCCGAGCGCAGCAACGCCTTGGTCGGAATGCAACCCCAATTGAGACAGATGCCGCCCAGATGTTCGCGCTCCACAACGGCAGTCTTGAGGCCGAGCTGTGCCGCGCGGATGGCCGCCACGTAACCGCCGGGTCCACCACCGATCACGACGAGGTCGAAAGAAGTATCCGTCATTGCGAGCTTCCCTCTATTGGGCCGTCAATTCCCTGATGCAGGCGAGTTCCGCCGCATCCGTTTGCTCTTCCGTCACATCGCTCGGCCTGAGCTTGCCGTCGATGGCATAGGTGTCAATGATGCGCGTCACGGCACAATCACAGACCGACATCACACGATCCGAATGCAATACGCTGGCAATTCCGGCCGACTTCGTCACTTCAGGCAGTCGCAGTTTGCATCCCAGCACCATCGCATCGTGATACTGTGAACGCGCTTCCGGCGTCGATACGTCGATGTCGCGCTGCATAACCCAGACGAACATCAAAGCGCTCAGGACGATGAGTGCCACAATGGCGACAAGCAGATATCGCGCGAAGGTCTTCATCCGTCAGTCGGCGCCCTATTTGCCCTGGCATTGGGAAAAATAGGGCATCATCTTCGAGGCAGCAGGATCCTGTTCCGGATCGTTCGCAAACGCGATCATCTCGCCGGCCGAAAGATGACTCACGACGGCTTGCGATGTGCATGCGCAATATTGTTTGATGCTCTCTCCTAGTCTACCGTCATCCAGGCGCTTCCCTTTCGACTTGGCTTGCGATTCCAAAGCCGCCACGCATTGGCCGCTGAAGTAGTCGAAGAATTGTTTTTCCAGCGGCGCACGGAGTTCCTCCGCCATGGCCGGCCCAGCAAGGACAAGTGCGACAAGACAAGTCGATATCAGACGACGCATGACTACACCAACATGCCGAGCGGCTGTTCGATCAGGCGCTTGAACGCGGCGAGGAATTCGGCACCGATCGCACCGTCGACCGCGCGGTGATCGACCGATAGCGTGCAGGTCATGACATTGGCGACGGCCAACTGCCCCTTGCGCACCACGGCCCGTTCCTCGCCCGCACCCACGGCCAGGATACAGGCTTGCGGCGGGTTGATGACTGCGCTGAAATCCTTGATGCCGAACATGCCGAGATTGGAAACCGAGAAGCTGCCGCCGGTATATTCTTCAGGCTTCAGCTTTCCCTGCTTAGCGCGGCCGGCGAGTTCCTTGATCTCGGCGGAAAGCTCGGTGATACGCTTTCTCTCGGCATTGCGCAGGATCGGCGTGATAAGGCCGCCGGGAATGGCAACCGCGACGGAAACATCGGCCGACTTGTACATCTTGATGCCGTCATCGGACCAGGAAGCGTTGGCTGTCGGAACCTGGACGAGTGCCAACGCGGATGCCTTGATAACGAAATCGTTGACCGAAACCTTGTAGGCAGCGGGCCCTTCCTTGGGCGAGGCCGCGTTCACTTCCTCGCGTAATTTGAGCAGCTTGTCGATCTCGCAATCGATGGTGAGATAGAAATGCGGGACGAACTGCTTCGATTCCTGCAGGCGCCGCGCGATCGTCTTGCGCATCGAAGTATGCGGAACCAGGTCGAACGCCGGTTCGCCGAACTGCGCTGCGCTGGAAATGACCGGCGCTGTCGCGGCCGCAGCTACCTTCGCGGTAGCCGGCGCCGGCTTGGCAGCGCCCTTGGGCGCGCCTTCAAGATCCGCCCTGACGATGCGACCGTTGGGGCCGCTGCCGGAGACAGTCGCTAGGTCGATGCCCTGCTGCTCGGCGACGCGTCTCGCGAGCGGCGTCGCGACAATGCGGCCGCCGGCTTTGGGAGCTTGCATACCCCCGTCCCGACCTCCCCCCTGAAGGAGGGAGGAGGGAGATTTAGCAGGCCCACCATTCTGCACCTCCCCCTTCGGGGGGAGGTTGAGTGGGGGCGAAGCGACGGGTGCCTTTACCGCACCGGCATCCTCGCCCTCTTCAACAAGGATGGCGATGACATCGTTGACCTTGACGCCCTGGGCACCGCCGGGAACCAGAATCCTGGCGAGCGTCCCTTCATCGACGGCTTCGACTTCCATGGTCGCCTTGTCGGTTTCGATCTCGGCCAGCACATCGCCGGCCTTGACCTGGTCGCCCTCTTTCTTCAGCCAGCGCGCGAGATTGCCTTCCGTCATGGTTGGCGACAGGGCGGGCATCAGGATATTGATTGGCATCAGACCCTCCCTCGTCTAGCGGTAGCAGACACGCTTGGCGGCATCGACAACCCAGTCGGGCTGCGGCAGCGCAAGCTTCTCGAGATTGGCCGCATAGGGCAGCGGCACGTCGGCGCCGTGAACGCGGGCAACCGGTGCGTCCAGATCGTCGAAAGCGAGCTCCATCATCAAGGCCGACAGTTCGGAGCCGATGCCGGCAAAAGGCCAGCCCTCTTCGACCGAGACCAGGCGATTGGTCTTCTTCACTGATGCGACGATGGTTTCGGTGTCGAGCGGCCGGATTGTACGCAAGTCAATGACCTCGGCCTCGATACCGTCCTTGGCGAGGATATCGGCCGCGGCAAGCGCCACCGCCACCATCTTCGAGAATGCCGTGATCGTCACATGCTTGCCGGGACGCACGATACGCGCCTTGCCGATCGGCACGATGAATTCGGGGTCCGTCGGCACGTCGAAGGATTGGCCGTAAAGAATCTCATTTTCGAGGAAGATGACCGGATTGGGATCGCGGATCGCCGACTTCAACAGACCCTTGGCATCGGCCGCCGAATAGGGCGAAACCACCTTGAGGCCCGGACAATGCGCGTACCAGCTGGCGTAACATTGCGAGTGCTGTGCGGCGACGCGCGAGGCAGCGCCGTTGGGGCCACGGAAAACGATCGGGCAGCCCATCTGTCCGCCTGACATGTAAAGCGTTTTCGCCGCCGAATTGATGAGATGATCGATCGCCTGCATGGCGAAGTTGAAGGTCATGAACTCGACGATAGGCCGCAGGCCACCGAAGGCCGCACCGACGGCGAGGCCGGCAAAGCCGTGCTCGGTGATCGGCGTATCTATGACGCGCTTGGGGCCGAACTCTTCAAGCAGGCCCTGGCTGACCTTGTAGGCACCCTGATACTCGGCGACTTCCTCGCCCATCAGATAGACCTTGGGGTCGCGCCGCATTTCTTCAGCCATAGCATCGCGCAAGGCTTCGCGGACTGTATTGGTCGCAGTAGGCCCGGTATATTCCGGCTCGGCGGCAGCTGTCGATTGCGCGATGGTCGGCGCGGCAACGGATGTCGGTGCCGCCGGAGCTGTCGAAGCCTGGGGCGTCGGCGATTTCGTCACCGGCGCGGTGCCTGTGGCTTCATCCTCGCCACGCAGGATAGCGATCGGCGCATTGACGGCGACATTTTCGGTGCCGGCTTCGACAAGTATCCGGTCAAGAACGCCCTCGTCGACGGCTTCCACTTCCATGGTCGCTTTGTCGGTCTCGATCTCGGCCAGGATATCGCCCGGCTTCACGGTGTCGCCGGCGGCTTTGAGCCATTTGGCGAGCTTGCCTTCGGTCATCGTCGGCGACAAGGCAGGCATCAGAATTTCTGTCGGCATGTGCGCTCCCTCCCCCTCAAGCTTCAACCAGAATGTCGGTCCACAATTCCGACGGATCCGGTTCGGGTGAGGATTGCGCAAATTCGGTGGCCGCCGAGACCACATCCTTGATCTCGCGATCGATATTCTTGAGGCTGGCTTCGTCGATCAGCTTTTCCGACAGCAAGCGATCGCGCAGACGATCGATCGGGTCGTGCTCCTGGCGCATCTTCGCCACTTCTTCCTTGGTACGATACTTGGCCGGGTCGGACATGGAATGGCCGCGATAGCGGTAGGTCATCATTTCGAGGATATACGGCCCATCGCCGCCGCGTGCATGCGCCAACGCGGTCGCCGCGGCCTCCTTCACCTTCACCACATCCATGCCGTCGACTTGCTGGCCGGGAATGCCATAGGCCGCACCGCGGTCACACAGTTTCAGGCCCGCAGCGGAACGCACTACCGAGGTGCCCATGGCGTATTTGTTGTTCTCGATTACATATACGACCGGCAGCTTCCACAAGGCAGCCATGTTGAAGCTCTCGTAGACCTGGCCCTGGTTGAGCGCACCGTCGCCGAAATAGGCCATGTTGACGCCGTTATCCTCGCTATATTTGTGGGCGAAGCCGAGGCCGGTGCCGATCGGCACCTGTGCGCCGACGATGCCGTGCCCGCCATAGAATTTCTTCTCGCGGCTGAACATGTGCATGGAGCCGCCCTTGCCCTTGGAATAGCCGCCGCGCCGGCCCGTAAGTTCGGCCATGACGCCTTTCGGATCCATGCCGCAAGCCAGCATATGGCCGTGATCGCGGTAGGAAGTGACGACACTGTCCTGGGTTTCCGCCGCCGCCTGCATACCGACCACCACAGCCTCCTGGCCGATATAAAGGTGGCAGAAGCCGCCAATGAGGCCCATGCCGTAGAGCTGGCCGGCCTTTTCCTCAAAGCGCCTGATCAACAGCATGTCGCGATAAAATTGGATGAGTTCCTGGGGCGTAACCTGGGAGCCGGCTTTGCTCGCCGGACGGGACGCTGACTTGGCCATTAGACCCCCCTGACTGGGTTTTGGCAGTTTAAATTCCATTGATCGTGTGCCGTCTCGTGAAAAAGACATGCCGCGACCGTTGGCCGGATTCGCGACCGTTGGCCGGATTATCGTGGTTAAGATTGCGCAAATCAACCATATCTAATTTATTGATTTTAAGCGATAAAACAATAGTTAACTACAATTTAGTTAATTAAACAGAAGCTCGCTCCCATGCACACTGAGAAAACACGCCTACGAGACGTGTTTCAGGAGATCGTTTCGGCGGATTTGCAGGCGGCCGCTTAAGGCTTAATTGAGGACGCGCCCCTCTGTTCCCGCCGCACCGTCAGCCTGATTCAGGAAGATGACGAGATCGTCGGGATGGGCATAATTTAGCATGATACGCGCGCGCTCCTCGAGCATGTCGAGGTCTAGCGACGTATTGGAAAGCAGCGTGACCCGCCGCTCCATCGCCTTACGATCGGCTGCTGCCTGTGATGCCTCGGTGGTTGCCACCTTGAGTTCCTGGTTGAGCCGCAACCAGGCCAGGATGCCGCGATCGCCATGAACGGCATGGAAGACGAAATAGGCAGAAAGGCATGCCCCCAGGAGAGGCAATGCAACTTGGCGCAGACGGCGCCGTATTTCGCGGCCGATTTCCATGCGCCTAGCGAATCACACTCCGATTCCACCCGTCAACAGAAAAGCGATTCAATGCCTTAGACGAGATGGTTTCAGCTTTCTGTGAGCCGCACCCAATCATCTTCTGACCCGCTCGACGCCGCCCCTGCCGGCATAGATAGCCGCCGAACCCAGCCCTTCCTCGATCCGCAGGAGCTGGTTGTACTTCGCGATACGGTCGGAACGGCTGAGCGACCCGGTCTTGATCTGCCCGCAATTCGTAGCAACGGCGAGGTCGGCAATCGTCGCGTCCTCAGTTTCGCCGGAACGATGGGACATGACGGCACGGTAGCCGGCTTTATGAGCCATTTCCACGGCCTCGAGTGTCTCGGTCAGCGTGCCGATCTGGTTCACTTTCACCAGGATGGCATTGCCGACGCCTTTCTCGATGCCGCTCCTCAGCCGAACCGGATTGGTAACGAAGAGATCGTCACCGACCAACTGCACATCGGCACCAAGCTTATCGGTCAGCGCCTTCCAGCCGTCCCAATCGTCCTCTGCCATCCCGTCCTCGATGGTGACGATCGGATAGGCTTTCACCAACTTATCGTAGAAGGCGACCATGCCGGCGGCGTCTAGCACCTTGCCCTCACCATCCAGATGATATTTGCCGTCCTTGAAGAACTCGGTGGAGGCGGAATCGAGACCCAGAGCTACGTCGGTGCCCGGCTTAAAGCCAGCCTTTTCGACCGATTTCACGATGAAGGTTAGAGCCTCGTCGGCGCTCTTGAGATTGGGAGCGAAGCCGCCTTCGTCGCCGACATTGGTATTGTGCCCGGCAGCCTTCAGCTGCGCCTTCAAGGCATGAAATATCTCGGCGCCCCAACGCAGAGCCTCGGAACCGCTGGCCGCAGCCCAAGGCAGGATCATGAATTCCTGGAAGTCGATAGGATTGTCGGCATGGGCGCCGCCGTTGATGATGTTCATCATCGGCACCGGCAGGGTTCGCGCCGACGTACCGCCGACATAACGATAGAGCGGCAGGCCGGCATCGGCGGCAGCTGCTTTTGCCACCGCGAGGCTGACCCCCAGAATGGCGTTGGCGCCGAGCCGCGCCTTGTTGGGCGTACCGTCCAGCTTGATCATCAACCGGTCGATCTTGACCTGATCTTCGGCATCAAGGCCGGAGATCGCCTCGAAAATCTCGCCATGAACGGCATCAACCGCCTTGAGCACGCCCTTGCCAAGATAGCGGCCCTTGTCGCCGTCCCGCAATTCGACCGCCTCATGGGCGCCGGTCGAGGCACCTGACGGGACGGCAGCCCGGCCGCTGGCGCCGCTCTCCAAGATGACATCGACCTCGACCGTCGGATTACCACGGCTGTCCAGAATTTGGCGCGCGTGCAGGTCGATGATGGCGGTCATGAGGCGACTCCCTGGCAGTGAACAGATGGCTTTGACCGCCGAGTTATAGGGGCCCTGTGCCGTCCTATAAAGGGAAAATGCGGTGACGCGCTAAATGGCGCCGATGCTCTTCAATGCGGCACCGACGGTTTCATCCAGGGCCGATTTCTCTGCCTCGGCTATGCGCCGCATGAGCGGGTCGACCAAAGGCACTACCTCTTCCACCGTCTCGCCGAGTGCGATGCCGAGATGGTGGCAAACGTCATGAATAGTGAAGGTTCCCAGATCGCGCGCCAGCATCCATCTGCCGCTATCGGCGCGGGCGATGAAACGATGGGTCTTGAGCGCTTCCAACAGCCAGACAAGCCGGCCGGGATCCGCCGCCAGGCTGTGTACTAACTGCTCGGTGCGGATACCGGAACCATGTGCCTGCGCCTTGGCCAGTTCCGCAAAGGCGCCGAGGGAAAGGCTCAGCAGGTCGCCGCGGCGGAGTGTATCGCCAACCTGGCGCCTGCCCGAACGCCATTCCGGAAGCGCCGCCGCAATCTCCGCCCCGATCAGGACGGTGACCCAGACCAGGTACATCCAGATTAGGAAGATCGGCACCGTCGCCAGCGCGCCGTAGACCAGCTGATAGGAGCCGAAATATTGCAGATATAGGCCGAAACCACGCTTCAGTAATTCGAAGAGGGCCGCCGCGACAATAGCACCGAGACCCGCGTCCGTGAAGCGGACCGGACGCGTCGGAATGAGCCGATAGAACAGGGCGAATCCGGCAATCTCCAGCAGAAATGGCAGGATGGCGGTGACGATCTTCAGGCCGGCAGACAGGCCGTAGAACTCGCCGCGCGAGGCCAGCGAGAAGACATAGGTCGAGATCGACAGCGACGCGCCGAAAAGCAGCGGCCCCAGCGTGATGATGGCCCAGTAGACCGGCAGACGTTTCAGCTTATGTCGCGGATTGGTAACACCCCAAATCTTGTCGAAAGCGGTCTGGATCGTGTTAACCAGCAGGATTGCCGTGACACCGATGCCGATAACGCCAGCGGCCGACGTACCGCCCGCATTGCTGATGAACGTGCCGAGATATTCGTTGACCACGCTGGCGAGATCGGGTGCGAGATTCTGCGCCAGCACGATGATGAGATCGTCGCGCAAATCGGCAAAGGCGGGAAAGGCCGCAAACATCGCGAGGCCGATGGCGAGAAGGGGTACGACGGCCAGCAGCGAAGTGTAACTCAGCCCCGCCGCCACGCCGGTACAGCCGTCAGCCTGGAACCGCCGCCAGACATAAGGAAAGAAGCTCAGCGTCGCACCCTTGGCACGCTGCGCCATTTCGCGCGCCCGCTCGGAAACACCCTGGCTGGGTTCCTCGGCGAGGGGAGACGTTTCCTCAGGCGATCCGTCCATGCTGCGTCCTTCGCGGTGAATCATTCCTAACGCTTATAACATGCCGCAACACTGTGACGCGAAACCGGGAATATCCAGCTTCGACGATGCTCCATGCCAGCGGCGCGACGTGATGTAGAATATTCAAATATTAAAAAGGTGAGGAATATCAACCTGTTTTCTGTCATCGCAACTATTTCTTTACCAGTTCGGTTCAGCTTGGAGTGAATGCCAATCCAACGAGGTCGGATTATGTTGCTGGAGCGCAAATCACGTAGGATCGCCTTGGCGGCCCTGCTCACCGGAATCCAATTGTCCTTGTGCCCGCCGGTCACGGCGCAGGAAACAACAGCGACATCCACTGCAGCACCGGCCCCGGCCACGCCTGGCACCGCGGCGCCTGCACCCGCACCCGAAGCCGGCACCGACGTCGCCGCGGCGGCCGTGCCCGCCAGCATCATCACGCCCGACGTGATCAAGGATATGCGGGAGCGCATCGTGCAGCCGGTCGCGATCCTATCGATCCGCGCTGCCAATAAGGCGCACGCCGCAACCGACCAAGCAGCGATCGACAAGATGGACGAAGCCTGGAAGACCGAAGCGAAATCGGACGACCAGCCCTTCATCGCCGAAATCCTCAGCAGCCCGCTTTCCAACTATCTCCTCTACATCCAGGCCAGCTCCGCAGGTCTTTTCACCGAGATATTCGTGATGGATAAATACGGCCTCAATGTCGGCCAGAGTTCAGTGACGTCCGACTATTGGCAAGGCGACGAAGACAAATACCAGAAGACGTTTACCGTCGGTCCCGATGCGGTTTTCGTCGACGAACCCGAGTTCGACGACAAGACCAAGACCTGGCGCACCCAGGTCAACTTCACCGTCGTCGATCCGGAGAGCAACGAGTCGATCGGCGCCGTCACCGTCGAATTCAATCTCACCGAACTACAGCGCCGCTTGCAGAGCTGACAGGAACGGAGACCGTCATGAATTTCACCAATCTATCCGTTGCCAAGAAGCTCATCATCGCCTTCTCCTTGCTTGGCCTTGTCATCATCGTCTCCGGCGGCATTTCGATCATGCTGACCTCGCGCATCGAAGAGGCCAATACTGTCAGCGATGCGGCCGAACGCCAAGCCAGCTCGATCAACGCAACCCTGGCGCAGGCCGCCAAGATGCAGACGGCGATACGCGGACTGCTGGTTACCGGCAGTTCGGAATACTCACGCGCTTACCAGACATTCAGCACCACCTTCGACCAGTTGCTGCAGGAAGCGGTCGTCAACGCCGCGGACGAACAGCACCTCCTGACGCCGCTCGATGCCATTGCCAATGCCGTGAAAGAATGGCGCGACGGACCGGTGGCCAGTCAGCTCAAACTGATGCGCCATCCCTCCACCGTGAACGAAGCGCGCGCCATCGAAGTCACCGGCGCCGGCGAGACTTTGACCGAGAAACTCGAAGCCGCCGGCAAGGAACTGGCGGACGCCATCAAGGAGAACTCGGCGGCGGCCAATGCCGAGATTTCTTCGGCCCTGGCATGGACCCTGCGCACGGTCGTCATCAGCGCCATCGTCATGCTGGTCGCCGCCGTGCTTTTCTTCTTCGTTCTTTCACGCCAGATCGGCGCACCCATCCGGGTCATCACCGACACGATGAAGGAATTGGCCGCCGGCAATACCGCCGTCAGTATCCCCTACGCCGAGCGCGCCGACGAAGTCGGCAACATGGCCGGCGCCGTCGCCGTTTTTGCCGACAACATGCGCAGGAACGAGGTGTTGCAGGCCGAAGCCACCCAGCAGCAGCAGGCACGCGAAAAGCGGGCAGCGCAGATGACAGATCTGGCGCGCGGCTTCGACCAGGAAGTGGAGACAATCCTTCAAGCACTGGTCAAATCCGCCGACGAACTCGATCACACCGCAGAATCGCTGACCAAACTGTCGACCGAATCGCTCGATCAGGTGCAGAAGGTGGCGGCGGCCGCGACTGAGGCCAGCGCCAATGTCCAGACGGTCGCCGCGGCAACGGAAGAGCTTTCCAGCTCCATCATGGAGATCAGCCGGCAGGTGGCGAACCAGGCGGACATCGCCGCCGCTTCGACCCATTCGATCGAGGATACGACCGAACGCGTCACCCTGCTGACCGAAGCATCGACCAAGATCGGCGACGTCGTCCGCCTGATTACGGAGATATCGAACCAGACCAACCTGCTGGCGCTCAATGCCACAATCGAGGCGGCCCGTGCCGGCGAAGCCGGAAAAGGCTTTGCCGTTGTCGCCAACGAAGTGAAAAGCCTTGCCAATCAGACGGCGCGCGCGACCGAGGATATTGCAGTCCAGGTTCAATCCATCCAGACCTCGACACAGTCGACGGCGGATTCGATCCGGTCGGTTGGCGATCAGATCCGGCAGATGAAGGATATTTCCGGCGGCGTGGCCGCGGCGGTGGAAGAGCAGAACGCCGCCACCAAGGAAATCGCCCGCAACATCCAGGAAGCATCCGCCGGCAATCAGGAGGTGTCGGAAAAGATCGTCTTCGTGGCCGAGGCCGCGGGGCATACCCAGAACGCGACGGCGACCGTTCTATCCGCGGCCCGTCTGCTGGGCCAGAACACCGCGCAGATCCGCAGCACGATCGAACGCTTTATCCACGATGTGCGCGCTCTCTGAGCGCAGGTCCGCTGGGAGAAGCCGCACCGCCCCCTGTCATGCCGCTCGACCTGTCATGCCGCTCGACTGCCCCACTTCCGTGCCTGTGCGAGGCAGGCCTGATAGGTTTCGACGGAGGCACAGGTCGACAGGGCGCGCAGTGACATGGCCGCCGACGCATGTGCAAGCTCAAGCGCGGCCAAGACCTCCCACCCCTCATGCAGGGCATATAGAAGACCGGCAGCGAAGGCATCGCCGGCTCCGTTGGCGCTGACCACTTCGGACAGCGGAACGTTGACAGACGCGGCACTCACGGTGCCGCCGTCGCGGCTGAGCGCGATGGCGCCGGCTGGGAAATGCACCACGACGAGACGCATCGCACCCGCGGCCAGCACATGGCGCGCCGCCTCGATGCAGGCTGGCAATACCGTCGCACCGTCTTGCGCCGTCCGAATGCCGGCCAGCGCGCCGATTTCGAAATCGTTCACAATCAGATAGTCGAGATGTGGCAGGCACGGGCGCACCAGGGCGGCGATCCGCTCCGGCGAAATGCTGAAGAGCTCAAGGTTCGTGACAAGGCCGGCCGCCTGCGCGCGCCGCAGGACGCTCACCCAGCCATTGGCATCCTCGCCATGGGGTTGATCCATCAGCTGATGGGCGCCAGGCAAGCCCAGATGGAAGATCCGTGCAGAGATGCCGCTAAAGTCGAAATGCCGCGGCGTGAGCAGCGCACCCGTTCCCTGAAAGAAGATGTGCGTCCGCCGTCCGCTGCGTTGCGACACATAGGCGTCGGTGAACTGGGTTGCGGCTTCCCTGGTGACGGCAATGCGCGACCGCTCGATGCCGTACGCATCGGCTTGTGTCAGTAGAAATCGCCCGTCTTCATCGTCGCCGACGAGACCGATCGTGGCCACTGGCAGGTTCGGGTCCAGCTTCTTGATATCGATTGCGAGATTGCAGGCTGAACCGCCGCCGTGGAGCTCGGTCGCCAGGATTTCGGCAACGCCATCCTCGTGCGGCCAGGCGTCGATCGCGCGGTTGCGATCAACGCACCAGGTGCCACCGGTCACAATGCCGCGTCGAGACGTCATCATAATTCATCTCTACAGGCGGTTGTGCCAGAATGCCAGCCGTCTTTGACGGCTGCCGCCTTCGCCAGTCAGGCGGCCTGCTTGAGCGGCGCTTCGGTTACCAACCCGTCATCCTCCAGGGACCGGGCCGGCTTGATCCCAAGCTTCGAGAGAGCATCGTGATATGCACGAACCGCCTCCTGCGGTGTCACCGCACCATCGGCAACCTGCCGCATCATGCTGATCATGCTGAGGGAATCTTCGGCCAGATTGATCTTGCGTCCGAACAGCGCCACGCGGGCGCCGTAACGCTCGGCCTGGGCCAGGAGTTCGAAGCAATCCCGTGTCGTCCCTGCCCCACCTCCCAGCACGCCGACGATCATGCCGGGATCGTAGCCAGCCAGCTCCTCCAGCGCCTTCGGACCGTTATAGGCGATCTTAAGGAATTGCGGCCGGTCGGCTTCCATGACGCCCGCCAGACAGCGGACGATGCAATCGTTGACGTAATGCGGCATGATGTCCGGCAAAATGTCCCGGCCGGCATTGGGGTTGAAGACTTCGAGGAAATATTTGAATCCATGCCGCGCGGCTTCGGCCCGAAAGACAGCATAGGCCTCCAGCGACCGCAGATCCGCCTCCAGATCGTTATTGAAGGTAATCGAATAGAGCCCCAAGTCTGTGCCCGTGCGGGCCGCATCCGGCTGGAATTCCAACCCACCATGCAGAACGCGCGGCAGGCTGGCCGAGCGGAATGGGCGTGAAGCCGTCTTGTTATATGTACCACCGCGCACCATCCAGATGTCGCTTGTATCGTTGGCGCGCACAGCCGGCTTGACCGAGCTGTCGCGGAACACCCCCTCCCCGGCCAACTTCTCCAGATTCGATGCCGAGAGCAGCATGATATCGACCACGTCCTGACGGACGACGGCACGGACCTGGTCCAGGAATTCGGCACGGTTGCGATAGCGCGCCCAGCTTCCGTCCTTCCGCCGCAGCGGTCCCATCGAGACGAGGCTCGGCCCCATATCGCCGTCCTTGGCATCAGCGATGATGAAATCGCCGCGCCGATACTGCCCGGCGCGGATGCGGGCAAGCTTCTGCTCCAATCGCGTCGTCATGAATTGGCCCCTTTCTGTTGGGCAAGCCGGCGCAGCTCCGGCAGGACGGTCGCCAGGTGCGTCATCGGTTCGACACCGCCAAAACCGCGATAGAGGCTGCGGAAAATCGCATAGAGCGGCTCATAGACGGTCCGTGCCGCCGGGTCGGGCGCGAATATCTTGAACGGCAGGCACATGACCGCCTGGGCAGAAGCGACATCGGCATGAATGCCAGCGGCCATGCTGGCGAAGATGCCGGCGCCAAAGCCGGTCGGCACGCCATCGGGCACTAGCACTGGCTTTCCCAGCACATTGGCATAAACCTGATTGAGGACCGGATTGTGCTGCGGGATGCCACCGCCATTGATGATCCGTTCGATCGGCACGCCACCCTCAGCCATCCGTTCAAGGATCAGGCGCGTGTGAAAGGCGGTTCCCTCGATCGCCGCAAATAGTTCGTCCTGTGCGGTGTGCAGCAGATTCCAGCCTAAGGTAATGCCACCTAAGTCGGGCCGCACCAGCACGGTCCGATCGCCATTGTCCCAGGTGAGACGCAACAACCCCGTCTGACCGGGACGATAAGATTCGAGGCCACGCGACAGATCGGCAATCCGGGTGTTCGCGCGTTTGGCAATGGCATCGAAAATATCGCCCGTGGCGGACAGTCCCGCTTCGATCCCCATGAGGTGCGGATCGACACTGCCGGGTACGATTCCGCATAGACCCGGGATCAGCCCGACATCGCGCGCGGTCGCAATGATGCAGGTCGACGTGCCTACGACGTTGACCACGTCACCAACCTTGCACCCTGCGCCGAGCGCATCCCAATGCGCATCGAACGCACCGACGGGAATCGGCACTCCGGCCTTAAGCCCCAGCCGCTCAGCCCATTGCGGCACCAGCTTGCCGGCGATCCTGTCCGATGTACAGAAACTCCCGCCGATCTTGGCACGGATATTGTCTAACAGCGGATCGACCCGGGACAGGAAGTCCTGCGGCGGCAACCCGTCCCAGCGCGGGTTCCACATCCATTTGTGGCCCATGGCGCAGACGCTGCGTTTGACGGCCGCCGGATCCGTGACACCGGTCAGTGTCGCCGCCACCATGTCGCAATGCTCTAGGGCAGTGACGAAACGGTCGCGCTTGCCAGGATTGTGCCGCAGCCAATGCAGGACCTTGGCAAAGCCCCATTCATGCGAATAGACACCACCGCACCAGCCGATCGCTTCAAGCCCTTCCTCATGGGCCCGGGTCGTGATCTCCTGCGCCTCGGACTTGGCGCGATGATCGCACCATAGGTAATAGTCATCGAGCGGCGCCAGCTTGTCGCCCAACATGACGACGCTGGATCCGGTTGTATCGATCGCCAAGGCGGCGACGTCACCACCTGAAACACCACTGTTGCCCAACGCCTTCTGAAACGCCGCTCCCAGCGCAATCATCTGATCGTCATGCGATTGGGTGGCAAAATCCGGATCATCGCGTCGCCGATGCAGAGGATATTCCGCGCTGGCATGGCCAAGTGCCCCGCCCTGCACGGAAAACAGGGTAACGCGGACGCTGAGGGTGCCGAAATCGACGCCGGCGACGACTGGCCGCATTAGGATGGTGCCTTGCTGATCTGAGATTGGCCGTAGGTGGCCTTGGCGCCATGCTTACGGAAATAGTGCCGGTCCAGCAAGGCCTGCGAAATTCCAACCGCATGCGGCTGCAAGGCCAGTGTGTGCAGTGCCATGCGCGCTACGGTCTCCAGCACCGCGGCGTTGTGGACCGCGTCGGCGGCGCTGCGTCCCCAACAGAATGGTCCATGCCCGGCCACGAGAACCGCGGGCATCGCCAATGGATCCTTGCTGCCGATGGCTTCGACGATGACGGTGCCGGTATTCCGCACATAGGCGCCATCGACCTCGGCCGCGGTGAGTTCACGTGTGGCCGGCACTGAACCATGAAAATAGTCGGCATGCGTCGTACCCAGCGCCGGAATGGCGCGCCCCGCCTGGGCCCAGATGGTGGCAAATTCCGAATGCGAATGGACGACACCGCCGATTGCCGGAAAACTCTTGTAGAGAACGAGATGCGTCTCCAGATCCGACGAAGGACGCAGTTCGCCAAAGACCTGCCGGCCGTCCAGATCGGTCACCACCATGTCGTCGACCGACATGCGCTGATAGGGCACGCCGCTTGGCTTGATGGCAATCAGGCCGCGGTCGCGGTCGATGCCGCTCACATTGCCGAAGGTGTAGAGGACGAGACCGGCACGCACAAGGTCGAGATTGGCCGCCAGTACCTGTTCGCGTAATTCCTCCAGCATCTTTCCTTCCCGTCAGAGGCACCGCCGGCTGCACTAAATGCGCAACCGGCGGCTTCAGACTTAGCGGGCTGCAGTCCAACCCTTGTACGAGGCGAGGTTTTCCGAGGTGATCAGCACGGGATCGAGCAGGATCACGCTCGGGTCCGGTTTCTTGCCTTGCAGGATGCCGGCCGCAAGCTCGAGCGACTGGCCGGCCATCGTGTAGGGATCCTGTGACGAAGATGCCTTGATGAGCGACGTGCCCGACTTCAGTTCCGCCTCGATATCCGGCGCGCCGTCGACCGCGGTGATGATGAACTCGCTGCGGCCGAGCTGTTTGGCAGCCAGGCTGGCGCCGATGCCTGTCGGATCGTTGATGGCGAAGATGCCGTCAACCTTGGAGAAGCGTGTCAGTAGGCTCTGAGTCACCGCAAAACCGCCATCGCGTGAGCCTTTGGCATCCTGATCGTCGGAAAGGATATTGATGTCCGGGTTCTTGGCGAACACCTCCTTGCACCCCTTGACCCGATCGGCAACCGAGGTCACCTGCGGGCCGTTGACGATAAGGACGTCGCCCTTGCCCTTGAGATGATCAACAATGTACTGGCAGGCAATGGCACCCGCCTTGACATTATCGGTCATGACGGTGACATCCGCGCCCTGAGCACCCACGTCGAAGGCGGCGACGACGATACCCGCGTCCTGAGCCTTCTTGATGGCCGGCGCGATGGCGACCGGGTCGACCGCGTTCAGCATGATGACATTGACGCCGGCAGCGATGAAATTATCGATCTGCGTCACCTGTTTGTTGAGATCGTAGTCGGACGAGACCGAGATCACCTCGACATCCGGATTGATCCCCTTGGCCTTGTCCTCGATACCCTTGATCGTCGCGACGAAGAACGGGTTGCCGAGCGAGCCGACCGAAATGCCGACCTTTTTCAGTTCCTGTGCCGCCGCCGGCACGGTAAGGCCTGCGGCAATCACCAGCCCGAGGGCGAGACGCGAGAGTTTCATGTTTCCTCCTGTTGGATTTCGTCACCGACCGCCCGTGCGGCCGGCACCGCTTTCTATCCAGCGACTTCTGCGAGCGCCGGCACTCTTGGTCCCTTCAGGTCCGTCCACCTTCCCGCACGCGATAGCGGTCGAGTGCCACGGCACCGATGATGACCAATCCCTTGATGATGTATTGCCAGATGTCCGAGATGCCGAGCAGGATCAGCCCGTTCGTCAGCACCGCGATGATGAGTGCGCCGATGAGCGTACCCCAGATCGAGCCGATGCCGCCGGTGAAGCTGGTTCCACCCAGAATGACCGCGGCGATGGCGTCCAGTTCGTAGCTCTGGCCGAGTTGCAGGCCATTGGCGGCAAAGAGCCTGGCTGCGGACATGGCGCCGCCGAGCCCGGCCAGCAATCCGGCCATGGAATAGACGAAAAGCAGAATCTGCCAGACTTTGATACCGGCCAGGCGTGCCGCGTCCGGGTTGCCGCCCACGGCATAGATGCGGTTTCCCAGCACGGTGCGCCGCAGGATAAGCCAGGAGAAGAAGACGACAGCGAAAGCGATGACCACCAGCCAGGGGACGCCGAACAATGCGCCGTTGCCGATAAAGGCGAAAGGCAGCTCCGGATTGAAGACCGTCGTATCTTCCCCAAGCAGCCGCGCGACACCGCGCACGGCAGTAAGCGATCCCAAGGTGACGATAAAGGGTGGCAAGCGCATCGCCGCGATGAGCACGCCATTGATCAATCCGAAAATGAGCCCAATAAGCAGCGCTGCCGGCACACCGAGCAAGCCGTAATCCGGCACTTTGGACACGATGATCGCGATCATGGCCGAGGCAGCCAGGATCGAACCGATAGAGAGATCGATACCGCCCGTCAGGATCACAAAGGTCATTCCCGCGGCGAGCACGATATTGATCGCCGCTTGCTGTGCCACGATCGACAGATTCATCCAACTCATGAAGCGGTCGGTCGACACTTCGAAGAAGATCCCCAGAATCAGCAGGATCGGCAGCATGCCGACGATCTGCAGCATCGCGCGCATCCGCTGGCGCCGGGCCAAGGCGGCTTTTTCCGGATCCGGGGCGGCGCCTTCCATCGCTCTCTCACTCATGCCAACTCCCTCAATCCCCGCGGCGATCAGGCTGCGCTGAGCGCTGCTGTACTGGTCGCGATATCCATGATCTTCTCCTGCGTGATCGGCGCGTCCGGCCGGCCCTCGACTTCGCCCACAATCTGCCCGTCGCGCATCACCAGAACGCGATCGGAAATGCCGACGATCTCCGGCAGTTCGCTGGAGATGACCAGTATTGCCGCCCCGCCGCGAGCAAGCTCGTCGATGATGTGATAGATCTGCGATTTCGCTCCGACATCGATGCCACGCGTCGGCTCGTCCAGCAGCAATACGCGTGGCTTGGTTTCCAGAAGGCGTGACAGCAGCACTTTCTGCTGGTTGCCGCCCGAAAGTGCGCCCACCGCCACGCCGGCATTGAAGGTACGGATGCCCAGCGACCTGATCGCCGTTGCGGCTCTTTCCCGTGCAGCCTTCAGATTGAGGACCCCGCCCGGCAATGCGTCCTCATCCAGCACGCTGATGGAGATATTCTCGCGGATCGTCATGTCGAGGAAAAGTCCGAGCGCCTTGCGGTCCTCGGTGAGGTAGACGATACCGGACTTGATCGCCTGCAGCGGCGTTTCGATCCGGCACTCGCGACCGTCGACCAGAATACGACCGCCGGCCTTGGCATCGGCACCGTAGATGAGGCGCGCAAGCTCGGTCCGCCCCGATCCGACCAGGCCGGCCAGCCCCACCACTTCGCCGGCCTTCACGGACAGGCTGCATTCCTTGACGAACCGGCCGTCGCCGATATTCTCCACCTCAAGTACCGCCTTGCGGTCGGCCGGCGGATGGCGGTGTTCCTTGGTATAGAAGGACGATAGCTCGCGGCCGACCATCATGCGGACGACAGCCGCCGCATTGATCTCGTCCTTGTCGAGCGTGCCGATCAGGGTCCCGTCTCGCAGAACGCTGACCCGGTCGGCCAGTTCATAGACCTCACCCATGCGATGGCTGATATAGACGATGGCAATGCCCTCATCGCGCAACTGCCGGATGATGGCGAAAAGCCGCGCCGCCTCGCGCGCCGACAGGCTTGTCGTGGGCTCGTCCATGACCAGGATTCGCGGATGACCGGCCAGCGCCCGGGCGATTTCGACCAACTGGCGTTCGGCAATGGAAAGCGTCGAAACCCGGGCGCCGGCAGAGAAAGGCGCATCCAAGCGCTTCAGCAGCGGTGCCGCCGCCGCTTCCATCGCCTGGCGGTCGATGAAGCCGAGGCGCCACTTCTCCTCACCCAGAAAAATATTCTCAGCCACACTGAGATTGGGGGCCAGGGACAATTCCTGATAGATGACGGCAATGCCGTGGCGGCGGCCGGAAAGCGGTCCATCGATGGCAGCCAGCGCGCCGCGGATTCGAATCTCGCCGCCGGCATCTGCGCGATAGGCGCCGGACAGAATTTTCATCAGGGTCGACTTGCCAGCCCCGTTCTCCCCCATCAGAGCGTGGATTTCGCCGCTGCGGACCGAAAAGGAGACGTTCGACAAGGCGCGGATGTTGGCAAAACTCTTGCCGATATTGCGCATGTCGAGTTCCGGAATCGCCCCGTCACCGGCTGTTTCCGGACGCAACGAATCCTCATTCGCGATCATGAAACCGTCCCTGTCATGGCGCTTCCTCAATGCCGACGGCTTTGGTTTGCCGCTCTATTTGTGATATAGAAACTTCCGTATCGAAAGTCGAATGTCAAGATGGGTTGAACAAACCTCCTATTTTGCGGTATTTCACCTCATTCCGACGCGAAATTCGGGGTTTCGAATTCAGCAATTGATGACCGGATGGCATAGATGGCTTCTGGAACACCCGACAACGAATTAAGTGCCGGCCCGAGCGCCACCGAAGCGCCAGTCTCTGAGGCGCGGCGCGAGCAATTGCTTTCCTTTATCCAGACCCACGAGTTCGTGCGTATCTACGATCTGGCCCGACAGTTCGGCGTGTCTGAGGTGACGATCCGCAGCGATGTCGACATTCTCGCCCGGCGCGGCGGCATTCGCCGGGTGCGCGGCGGCGCCATGCGGGTAGTGGAAGCTGTGCCCGAAGTCGATTACGAGGCCCGCGTCTCAAGCTATCTGCCGGAGAAACGCCTCATCGGCCAGGCGGCTGCGGCCATGCTCTCGCCGGGTGACAGCGTGATCCTGGATGTCGGGACGACGGCGATGGCCATCGCTCATGCTATCGCCGACCGCGAGGATCTCACCAACCTCACCATCTTCACGCCCGGACTTAACATCGCACTGGCACTCGAGCGCGCCATTCCGCGCGTCGAGGTCGTCGTTACGGGTGGCACATTGCGACCACAGCAACATTCTCTGGTTGGCCCCGTCAGCACCCTTATCCTCGAACGTATCCGCGCATCCTTCGCCTTCATCGGTTGCAACGGCGTCGATCCCTCCTTCGGCATCATGGGGCTCAGCCTGCCGGACGCAGCGCTCAAACAGGCGATCCTGCGCGCCGCGCGCATGGGTATCGTCGTCACCGATGCCAGCAAATTCTCGCAAACATCCCTGGTACGCGTCTGCGGGTTCGAGGACGTCGACACGATCATGACCGCCGGCGCGCCCGACCCGGCGACCGTCGCCGCCGTGCGCGAGACCGGGGTCGAGTTGCGAATCCTCAACAACGACAGGACGTGACCCCGCACAGGTTCGGCCAGCACGGCCGCTTGCCGAATCCGACGCCTGGGTCCAATCTGCCCCGCAAGGTGTCCAGCCAGTCGCTGCAGGGTCATGAGATGCGCGCCGCATTGTTCGAAGAGTTCCGCAAGCCATTGGTTCTACGCGATGTGCCGGATCCCCGTTGTCCGCCGGACGGCGTTGTCGTCGCGGTAGCGGCATGCGGCGTTTGCCGGTCGGACTGGCATGGATGGAAAGGGGCCGACCCGGATGTAGCACCGCCTCATGTTCCGGGGCACGAATTCGCCGGCACGGTCGTCGAGGTCGGGCCTGGCTGCCGCCACTTCAGGAAGGGCGATCGCGTCACGGCGCCATTCATCATCGCCTGTGGGGATTGTCCCGATTGCCGGAGCGGCGACCCGACTGTCTGCAACCAGCAATTCGTCCTTGGTTTTTCCGCCTGGGGTGCCTTTGCGCAATTCGCCGCCGTGCCGCACGCCGATTTCAATCTCGTTCGCCTGCCCGATACGATCGGTTTCGCTGAAGCGGCCGCGATGGGCTGCCGGCTCACCACGGCATTCCGCGGTATCGTCGACAGAGCCAATCTGCGGCCCGGTGAATGGCTAGCCGTTCATGGCTGCGGCGGCGTGGGACTCTCCGCCATCATGGTCGCCGCGGCGATCGGCGCACAGATTGTGGCGGTCGACGTCAATGAGGACGCACTGGCGCTTGCCCGCGACCTCGGCGCGACGAAGATATTGAACGCAGGCGGATCGCAGGATGTTGCCGAAGATGTGCGCGCTCTGACCGATGGCGGCGCGCATGTCTCCGTCGACGCACTCGGTATCACCGCCACCTTCCATAACGCGATCAGGTCGTTGCGCAAGCTCGGTCGTCATGTGCAGATCGGCATGCCGCTGGAACAGCATGCATCGCCGATCATTCCGCTGCTGGAGACGGTCTATTCACGCCAGATCAGCATCATGGGTACGCGAGGGATTCCGGCCAGCCGCTTTCCTGCGATTCTCGGCATGATCGGTGCGGGCCGGCTCGATCCGGCAAAGCTGGTGACCAGACGCATCGAGCTTGGAGAAGCCGGCGCGGCGCTCGCAGCCCTAGATCGCTTCCAGGGTGCGGGCGTTACCGTAATTGATCGCTTCTAGTTCAGTGCTGGCCTATGCCGGCAACGATCGCCGATATCCGTTCGTCATCTTCCGAAAAAGGCAGCAACGCTGCTTCGTAGTTCAGCACAGCGCCGTCGGCCAGCTCATTCCGCACGAGGATGACGGGTTGGCGCAAGGCCATGAGAGCCTCGTATGAGGCCAGTGTCGCCCTCAACTGAACCGGGTTCGGCCAGTCTTCGAGCCAGGTTCCTGTCGCCTCGAAACCATACTTCTGCGCCCACCACGAGCCGACAACGCGCAGTCTATAGCGGCGGCACCCTTCTTCATGCACCGCAACGAGGGCGATGCGATCGAGCATGAAGCGCAGGTCGATTGGATCGAGATTGGCCCGCTGAGGAAACCGGCGATCGCCTCGTATTTCGTGCCAATAGGCCAGCAATCTCTGCAGATCCGCGCTATGAGCGAGGGCTGCCCCGCCACGTTCGTCGACAGCGCCGTGCGGCGACATGCTGTTTGTCTCTGCCACGCCCGCTCCAGTAAACACATATGCCGACAGAATCGATTGCCGCAGTGGCAGCGCCTGTGATGGCGACACTAAGCGTACCGCTGCCGCCTTTCAAGATCGCCCGCGCGCGACTGTGGGTGCGGTGCGTGTGCGGGGATGGGGAGTTATTGTTTTGGATTTGATATTGGTTGCGGGAGTAGGATTTGAACCTACGACCTTCAGGTTATGAGCCTGACGAGCTACCGGGCTGCTCCATCCCGCGGTGAGGCCGGTCATGTCATGAGTATCTGATGCAATTTGTTTTATCCGGGCTTTG
>NZ_JAYRUV010000007.1:0-220573 GCF_041918875.1 Dongia sp. | reverse complement strand
AGGGCGCGGCTCAATTCCTCGTTCGGCACCTGGATGTTGTTCTGCCGGCCCACTTCCGAGAGCAGCAGGCCAAGCTTCACGCGACGCTCGGCGATGTCGCGATATTCCTTCTTCAGCACGTCTTCCGACTTGCCCTTGTCTTCCTCATCGAGGCGGTCGGCCTTCATGTCGGCTTCGATCTGCTGCCAGATGGCGCCGAACTCGGCTTCCACCAGCATCTCAGGAAGAGAGAAATTGTGATTGTCGGCCAGAACGTCAAGGAGCTTGCGCTTCACGCGAGCGCGCGAGACGGTGCCGTATTCCCTTTCGATGCGCTCGCGAGCCTGTTTCTTGAGGTCGGCGAGGTCGGAAAGTCCCAGGGACTTGGCCAGATCGTCGTCGACCGGCACATCCTTCAGTCGGCGAACTTCCTGCGCGGTGACCGCGAAGCTCGCATCCTTGCCGGCAAGTTCCGTGTTGCCGTACTCGGCCGGGAAGGTCACCTTCACAGTGCGCTTCTCGCCCTTTTTCGACCCGACCAGCTGGTCTTCGAAGCCGGGAATGAACTGGCCGGAGCCGAGTTCCAGATAGTGACCCTCGGCCTTACCGCCGTCGAATTCGACGCCGTCGATGGAACCGACGAAATCGATGACGACGATATCGCCATTGGCGGCCGCCACGTCATCGGCCGCCGGCTCGGACGCGCGCTGGCGCTTGGCGATACGCTTCAGGCTTTCGTCCACTTCCGTCTCCGGCACGTCGACGACGACGCGCTCGAGCGAAACGGCGGTGAAGTCCATCGGCGTCACTTCCGGGATCACTTCCATTTTCATGGAGAATTCGAGATCGGCGCCTTCCTTGAATTCGCCCACCAGTTCGACCTTGGGCTGGCCGGCCGGGCGCAGGTTGCGCTCGGTGAGGAGCTTCTGCGAACTCTGCTGCACGCTCTCTTCCAGCACCTCGCCCATGACCGACTGCTCGTAGCGCTGCTTCAGGAGAGACATCGGCACCTTGCCGGGGCGGAAGCCGGGGATCTTCAGCTTGTGGCTGAGTTCGGTCAACTTGCCGTCGACCTTCTCGCGCAGCTGCGCCGCGGGCACGGCGATCTTGTATTCCCGCTTCAGGCCCTGGTTCAGGGTTTCGGTGATCTGCATGGCAGCACTCTTTCAGGCAAAAGGTTTTTGAAAACGCTTCAGCGGTGCGAAATCGCGGCCGAGGTCCAGCCGGCGCCCACGCGAAACGACCGATTTCCGGGCTGATTGGTGCGGGCGGAGGGACTTGAACCCACACGACTTGCGTCACAGGAACCTAAATCCTGCGCGTCTACCAATTTCGCCACGCCCGCAAAGGTCGTCTCGAGCCGCGCCAAGGCCAGCCCACGGCCCCGGTTCGCACCGGTTCCGGGCCGGGGATGTATCCCACCCCGGCCTGAGCGACAAGCGAAAAAGGCCCAGGACGGGGAACAGCTAGGGCCTGCCGCCGGTCCAGCGCAGGCGCCACCAGGGGCCGCTGGCCGCCATCCCCTCACCCACCGCACGCCAACCCAGACGGCGGTAGAAGGTAAAAGCGCGCACATTGGCCTTGTCGGTTTTCAGTTCCATGTCTCCCTCGGCCAGCTTGCGGACTTCCGCCAGCAAAGCGCGGCCGGCGCCACGACTTTGGAATTCTGGATGAATGTAAAGGGAATGAATGAAGTTTGTCGGCCAGTACACTGAAATATAACCAATTATATCGCCATCCAGAATGGCGACCCATTGCTCTTCGCCGACGATGCTCTCGGCAAAGGCGGCGGCCGTGGCAGGCTCGCCCGGAAAAGTGACGCTTACTGTCACGATGTAGATATCGGCGCAAACCGGCAAGTCAGCGGGCCTCGCCCGCCGGACAGCAAGCGTCATGAGAAGCCGCGCAGCAGGCCGGGGATGGCGGCAGGCAGGTCTTCGGCGATCAAGCCGGCGCCCAAGGCAAGACCCGCCTGCGCGTGGAACCAGACTGCGGCGGCGGCGGCGAGATAGGCCGGCATTCCTTGGGCTAGCAGGCCGAGTGTCAAGCCGGCCAACACATCGCCAGACCCCGCCGTCGCCAGATAGGGGCTGGCTTCGTCCTGCACAATCGCCTGGCCGTCCGGGGCGGCAATGACGCTGTCGGCGCCCTTGAGTACGATCACGCAGCGACTGCGGGCGGCCGCCTGGCGGATGCGGGCAAGCTTACCGAGGCCCGGCCCCAGATCCGGAAAAAGGCGCGCAAACTCACCCTCGTGCGGGGTGAGAACGACGTCGCCCCGACCGAGGGTGAAAAGATCTTCCGGCCGGTCGGCGAAGGCGGTGAGGCCGCCGCCATCGACCACCGCGGGCCGGCCGGCGGCGAGGGCTGTAATCACCATCTCGCGGGCCGCTGCATTGGGGACGAGGCCCGAGCCCACCAGCACGGCCGAGATTCGGCGGTCCATGAGGATTTCCACCAGATCGTCCGGTTTGGCCCCAGGCTTCGCAATAATACCCGGCTGATCGGCCATGTAGAGCGGCAGGCTGGCGGCCGGGGCGGCAATGCTGAGCATGCCAGCGCCGATGCGGCGGGCAGCCAGGGCGGCGAGGCGCCCCGCCCCGGGCATGTCGCTGCTGCCCACGACCAGGGCGTGGCCGCGGCTGTATTTGTGATCGAGCGGGCCCGGTTGCGGCAAGGCATCGATCCAGGCAGCCCGATCGTTGCGCCAGGCGGCATGACCCGGCGCCAGCAGATCGCGCGTGAGGCCGATGGGTGCCACATGCAGCGCCCCCGTCTGGATCTTGCCCGGCAGCAGCAGATGCCCGGCCTTCGGCCAGCCGAAAGTGACAGTGTGCCGTGCAGCAACGGCGGTACCGAGAATGCGCCCGTCATCGGCCGAGATACCGCTGGCTATGTCGATCGCCCAGACCTCAGCGCCGGATCGATTGATCCAGTCGATCACGGTGGCGGCTTTTCCATCAAGCGGTCGATCGAGGCCGATACCGAACAAGGCGTCGACGATGAGAACCGCTTTCGGCAGGGCGGCGGGATCGAAGGGCAGAAGCTCCCCGCCTTCGATCCAGGCTTTCGCAGCCTGCGCCGCATCGCCGGCATAGCTTTCAGGCGCACGCATGGCCGATACGCGGACAACTCGACCGGCGCGGCGCAGAAGATCGGCGACGATGAAGCCGTCACCGCCATTGTTGCCGGGGCCGCACAGCACCAGAATCTCGGCATCCGGGGCCGGGTGCGCGCGATGAATAGCGTCGGCGACCGCGGCACCTGCCTGGCGCATCAGCGCGTAGCTATCGTGCCCGCGCGCGAAATATGCTTGCTCGGCGGCGCGCATTTCGGCGGCGGTGACGATCGGCTGGATCGCCATGGTCAGTTGATGACGGTCCGGCAGAACTGGCCGCTGACGCGGTCGCGGATATTGTCGCACATGCTCTGCGCGTCCTTCAGCGTCTTGAAGGGACCGACATAGATTCGATAGACGGTCCCCACCGTGCTGACGAAGGGCCGCACCTCGAGTTCGGTCTTGTCGAGGACCGGACGGAACTGCAGCTTCAGATTCGAGAATTGCGACTTGGCAGAGTCGCTGGTGCCGCGCTCGCCGAGCCAGATATGGAAGACCTTCTCGCGCGGCGACAAGGTCTCGGCGACCGGCAGTTCCGGCTGCACGCCCTCCTCGACGATCTGCTCTTCTTCGCCCTGAGCGCCGTCACCTTCGGCGGCCTGCGCGTCTTCGGCATGCTCCTCGGGTGCAGCTTCAGAAGCCGCTTCGCCTTCCGCCACCTGCTCGCCTTCCGGGGATTGCTCACCTTTCGGGGATTTCTCGGGCTCGGCGACGTGTTCCTCTTCGGCCGGCTCCTCGCCTTCGGCTGCCTGTTCGGCGGCGCTGGCGGCAGCCTCGCCCGACGCGTCTTCAGCGGCATGCTTCCCGGTGCCGGCTTCGCCTTCCGCCGGGGCAGCCTCACCGTGGCTTTCGGCCGCAGGCTCGGTCGGGACGGCATTGGCCGCGTGACCGTCTTCGGCGGGTGCCGATTCTTCGGCAGCATGAGCTTCGCTTTGCGCGGGCTCGGCTGCGTGTCCTTCGGCGGCTTGGGCCGCCGCTTCCCCGGCGGCATGTCCTTCCGGCGCCGGTGCTGCCGTTCCATGGCTCTCCTCGCCCGGCGAGGCGTCGCTCGTGGCCGCGTGTTCGTCCGCGACTTCCTGGTGGCCCGCTTCGGCGGCGCCGGATGCTGCCGGCGCAGGTGCTGCCTGGGCGGTTTCAGCCGGTTTCGGCTTCGGCAATTCGGTCAGCTTCTGCTTGGCCTTCATGCTGCCGGCAGCGGCGGCCTTTTCGAGCCACAGATATGCCTGGTCCGGGTTCCTCGCCACACCATGGCCGGTCCGGTAGAATTCGGCCAAGTCGATCTGCGCTTCCGCGAGGCCGTTCTCGGCCGCCTGGGCGATCCAATGCGCGGCTTGTTTCTCGTCTTTGCCGACGCCATCGCCGCGATCGTAGAGCAGGCCCAGATTGTATTGCGCCTGGACATTCTTGGCCGCGGCCGCCTTGGTCCACAGTTCGACGGTCTGTTTCTTGTCGGCGGGAACCCCATTGCCCAGCATGTACTGGACACCGAGATTGAACTGGGCGGTGGCATTGCCGGCTTCCGCTGCCTTCGTCCAATAGGCGATCGCCTTGTTCTGATCCTTCTTCACGCCGCGTCCATCGGCATAGAGCATGGCCAGATTGTTCATGGCCGGCGCGAAACCCTGCTCGGCCGCCGATTCGTACCATTTGAGGGCCTGGGCGATATCCGCCTTGGTGCCGCGCCCGCTTTCGAGCAGCAGGCCCAGGGCATGCTGGGCCCGCTTGTCGCCTTCCAGGGCCGCCTTCTGCCATTCCTGCAGGGCCTGTTCGTATGCCCCGGCATTGAAGGCGTCGAGGCCGGTGCCGTAATCGGCACGCGCCACGGTTGGAGCCGCTCCCAGAAGAACGGCCACGGAGAGAGGTGCCCCCAGAAGAAGGCGCCGGAAGGTCCGACTCACTTTCATAACCGTTAATATGCCGTCCGGCGTCAGCGGGGGCTAGTGCCCCGTCGGCTCAATGCCGAGTTATATTGCCGCTTTCGGTGCTTCGCCCCGGCTGGCGGAGGATTACCGGCCCGCCCTGGTGGTGAAACATCCGCCATTCTCCGTCTTCTTCGGCGAAAAGATTGGTGCAGGCGATCTGGCCATTGCCGATCAGTTCAAGGCCGCAGGCGATACCGATGCCACCCACAACCGCCATCTGCTGCGGCAGGAAGGAGATATCGGTGCGCTGTCCGTTGCCGAAAATCTGGCGCCAGGAATCCAGGACATCGGTCCTGGACAGCAGGGGCACAGCCCCCGGATGAATACAGGATACCGCCAGCCTCACCGCCCAAAGCCGCTGCATGGCGCCCAAATCCGCCCGCGCAAAGGCACGGTAAAAGCTGATGTTGGCGGCTTCGAATGGATGCTGGCTTCGCATGGGGCCTCGATCGTCGGGAACCCCATGCATAAAGGAAGGCAGTGCCAGCGTCGATGACACTGCGATAAGGGCCTATTCAGCCGGCTTAGTCGATCGCCACTAATTGATCGGGCCGCCCGACTTGTTATTGCCTTGATTGTTGCCAGGGTTGCTGTGGCTTGGCCGGTCTCTTCCTTCCCCGCCGTCTGCGCCGTCATGGCCGTCGCGGCCGCCCTCGTCTTCTCCATCCTCGGTTGCATCGCCGGAACGGTCCGGCAAGGCCAGGGCAGCCATGTCGGACGGCAGGCTGCGCGCCGCCGCGACATGCGTGGTGCAGTCCGGCATGACGGTGATCTGCATGCCAGTCATCGCCAGCCGGCCTCCGCCGCTTGCGCAGTCGCTGATTTCGACGGCACCGGAAATGACATTCACTTCGGTCTGGCCGTCGGGCCAGACATAGATGACAAGCTCCGTCCCTCGGATGACCATCGTTGCGGCCGGAGTCCGCAGGCGGACATTCTCCTCCGTCGTCATCTTGCCGCCGATATAGCGGAAGGCGCCGACGGTGAACGAGATCTGCCCACTGCCCTGCGTGCTCGACGCATCGTAGACGAAATTATCGAGGCGCAGTTCCGCACCGGCTCCGACCTGGACTGTCGTCTCATCCAGGAATTCAAGCTCTGTCGACGCGGACGCGCCGGTCTTCACCGTATCGAGGGCGAAGACTTCGTCGCGATAAAGGATGGCGTGGCTGGCGGTAGAACCGTTGGGCGCGGCAACCGCGCCGTTATATTCGGGCTGAACGACCGCGCCGATGCGCGGCGCAGCCACAGCCGCTTGCGCCATGGCGAGCAAGCCAATGAGGGGAATCGAAAGAGTAAGTATTTTCTTCATGATGATCGCGTTCTGACCGTCCTGAAGGTCTGTCGCTGCAGCGCGGCGACAGGTTCAATGCTGTGAAATCAGTCGTACATGACCGGCAGATGCGCGAGATCGTCCGACGCCGCCAATGTCGGCGCGGCCGGCAGGTTCTCCAGCGCAATAAGGAGGCCGCCTAGAAAGGCAAAGGCGAGCGGGAAAGCAAGACGGCGGATCGACATCTGGAAGACCGACAGAAATGGTTTCGATGGTCATTAATCTAGGTGTCGGGCGCCATTCCCGCTGTGATCCAGGACACAGCACGGACCGAAAAAAGAGAACGTGACGGAACCGGTCCCGTCACACTCTCAACGACAAATGCTTGCTTAGTTCACAGATTGTTTGAGCTGTCGTCCCCGCCCGAGCCACCTGTATCGGGATCCGTTTCCGGATCCGTCTCCGGCCCTTCTTCGCCACCCTCGCTGGGCTCAGGGGCCGGTGGTTCCGGCTCCTTCTTAGGTTGACTCTTATCGCGGTCGTGGTCGGTAGTGCCGCCGCCGGGGCCGCCAGCGTCGCCGCCGTCATCGCCACCTGCGGCCGTCGCGAAGTCGCCCAGATCGTCCGGCACTTCGAGAGCGGCCAGATCTTCTTCGAGCGGGCGGGCCGTCGTCACGGACACGGAGCAACTCGGCGGAATGATGACGCGCTGGCCGATGGTGGCCGGCACGACATCCGGATTGTCGCAGGGCTGCACGTCGATTGCGCCGTCGATCACATTCACTTCGGTCGTGCCGTCGAGGCCGACAAAAATGACCAGTTCGGTGCCGCGGATCGTCATGGTCGCGGTGGGCGTCACCAGCTTGACGTTCTCATCGCTCTTCATCTTGCCGCCGACATAGCGGAACGCACCGACGGCCATAGAAATCTTGCCCGCACCGATCGTGCTCATCGGATCGAACACGAAATCGTCCAGCTTCACCATCGCATTGGGACCGACGTCGAAACGCGTCTCGTCGAGGAACTGCATGGAGGTGGCGCCACCATCGCCCGTTTGCACCGTGTCGAGCGCGGAAACCTGATCCTGATAGTAGATCGGCTTCATTGCCTCGGCCCCGTCCGGCGTAGCCGTGGCCCCGCGGTAGTCCTGCAGGATCACCTTGCCGATGACGTCCGCCGAAGCACTCGACGTCAACAGGGCGGCAAAGCTGGTGAATGCGAGCAGGAGCGTACCAGGGCGCAGCGTCCGGCTGTGACGGGCATCGGGCATGGTTCCCGGTTGGCGGGTCATTTGCTACCTTCCATTTCATGACGGGCGTGGGCGGATATGCCGCACCGCGCGTTTCAATTTTTAACGAATTGATAACGAATTTTAGCTAACCGCCGGACGAAAAGCCAGATGTCATGCGGACCGGAAACACACTTGTTTGTGGTGGGGCGGCCTTTGGAACCCGTTTTCATATTCTTTTAGGGTCGGAATCTGTTGCGGCGCCGAAATCCGGCACTGCCTTGACCATTCCGGCGCTGCGCCGCACCATCTCGCGATTCTCCAGATTGCCCAGAAAGGACCCCGGATGATCGGCCGCCTCAATCATGTTGCCATCGCCGTACCGAATCTCGAACAAGCGGCCGACCTCTACCGCAATACCCTGGGTGCCAAGGTTTCAGCGGCGACGCCGCAGCCCAAGCATGGTGTGAGCGTGGTTTTCGTCGAACTCGGCAATACCAAGATCGAATTGCTTTATCCTCTGGGTGAAGAATCGCCTATCATGGCTTTTCTCGGCCGCAATCCCGCGGGCGGCATTCATCACATCTGCTACGAGGTGGATGATATTCTCCAGGCGCGGGATCAATTGAAGGCCAAGGGCGCAAGGGTGCTGGGTGATGGCGAGCCTAAAATTGGCGCCCATGACAAGCCGGTACTGTTCCTGCACCCCAAGGACTTTCTGGGGACACTCATCGAACTCGAGCAGGCATGAGTGCGTAAATATGTCAGGCATTATGACGCAAATTTTTATGTTCCTGGTCATTTGGTGGCTGACCCTGTTCGCGGTCCTGCCATGGGGTGTCAGACGGACGGAGAACGCCGAGGCGGGCCATGATCCGGGTGCGCCGGCCAATCCGATGCTGCTCAAGAAGGCCATCGCCACGACCGTCATTGCCGCTGCGATCTGGGGGGCAGCCTTTGCCTTCTTCCACATCTACGGCGTCTCGATGCTCGACCTGATCGGAAAGCTCGGCCTCTGATGAGCAGCTATTGCCGCATCGCCCCCGGGCACGAATTCCATGGCCCCTATCACGACCATCATTACGGCTTCCCGATCGCCGAGGATAGCCAGCTGTTCGAGCGCCTGATTCTCGAGATCAACCAGGCAGGCCTTTCCTGGCTCACCATCCTCAAGAAGCAGGAAGCCTTCCGGAAGGCCTATAGCGGCTTCGAGATCGGGAAGGTGGCCCGTTACGGGGACAAACAGCGCGCTCGCCTGCTGGCGGATGCCGGAATCATCCGCAACCGCCTGAAGATCGATGCCGCGATCGAAAACGCCAAGCGTATCCGGCAACTGCAGAACACGCATGGCTCCTTCGCCGCCTGGCTTGCCAGCCATCATCCGCGCACCAAGCCGGATTGGGTCAAGCTGTTCAAGCGGGAGTTCGTTTTCACTGGCGGCGAGATCGTCGGCGAGTTCCTGATGTCGGTCGGGTATCTCCCGGGAACGCATGCGGAGGATTGCCCTGTCTACCGACGCATCGCCAAGCTGCAGCCACCCTGGCTGACGGCCGCCAAGGCCGGAATGCGCTACTGAAGGCAGAAATGGAAAGAGGCAGGCCTTCCCCAGGCCTGCCTCTCGTGGACCGAACGAATGGTCCCTCCCCCACCGAACTCGATACTTCCTTGGTCGTCCCAGAACTTGGACCGTGCGGTCTCTTATAATTCTTGTCTGCCGCCGACTCCCCGGCCGGCGGATGGAACCCTAACTAAAATCGCAACAGAAGTCACGGCAGCTTTTATGGAGCCAGCCCGTCAGCCGCGGGTCCATTCGAGTTGCGTTGCGAAAGTAAAATGAAACAAAACGCATTGCTGCATCGCAGCATAATATCAACCTCGGCCAGATGTGGCATCGGTATGGCGTCGATCCCCTGACGATCAATCTCAATACGCCTGAATATCCGGAATACGGTCCCGAGCGTTACTGCCCGCCCGCCGGCGGCGCCATCATCTTTTCATGCTCACTCCTGCATGAAGCCCCGCCGGTGACCAAAGGCCGGCGATTCACACTGCTGTCGTTTCTGCGCAGCTGAGGGTTCCCGCGCCCAGCCTCAAGGGTACTTATTCGCGAGCCGGCCCTACAGGCCGCCACCATTAACATATTGATAAATTTGATTTGTGAGAAGTGGGGCGAGTGACGGAACTTGAATCCGCAACCTCCGGAATCACAATCCGGCGCTCTAACCAATTGAGCTACACCCGCCATCCGGGCGCGACCGGCATGAACGGCCGGCACGCGGGCAGCGATGTAACCGACCCCCGTCCGCCCGTCAAGGATGATGGGGCGGCCCCATGGCCTCGAGCGCCAGCTCAGTTCCTGTGGGCGGCATGGCGCAGAATGACATTTTCCCCGTCTTCGAGGGCAAAATCGCTGCGGTTATCCAGGAATTCGTCGGTCGCAGTGCGGCAACCGCCATAGTCATGATAGTCGTCGACGAGGACAATCCCACCCGGACTGAGCCGCGCGGCAACGCCGTTCAGGCAATAGGAGACCGGATCGTACCAGTCGCAGTCGATATGGGCGAAAGCAATGCGATCGAGGCCGGCCCGGGGCAGAGTGTCTTCGAACAGGCCCTTGTGAAGGGCTATCGTGCCGCCGCCAGGATCCAGCCCATGGGCCCGGAAGGCGTGGCAGACATCGTCATAGAGATTGTCGCGATAGCCATAGTAGGTCTCGCCACCTATGCCTTCCGACTGGCCGCTGGCGATCTTTTCATAGCGGTCCCTGGATTTGGCATCGTCCTTGTCCGAAGCGGGCGGCGGTATCATGGCGAAGACATCGAAGCCGTGGAAGCGGCGGCCATGGCGTTTGGCACGCTCGGCCAGGACAATGGCGCTGCCACCCAGCGCAACACCGAATTCGGCGATGTCGCCCTCGACGCCGCGCCCGAGAACGTCATCAACGGCCCTTTCGAGGCGTTTCATTTTCCCTTTGGAAAGGTAAGTCAGTCCCGTCTGGCGGACCGACCGTGCCGTGGCACTGAGGTCCGCTGCCTCGAACACACCGCGGAGATGGCGCAAGATCGCTTTCATCTGCTTTGCCTCCCTAACGGGTATTGCTCGTCCTGGAGCGCATTCCGGAACAATCTGGGACTGAATTTCGGCGCTTCCGGCCAGCCGTGCAACCTCTGCTTCATGACGGGCGAAGGACTGTGCCGGCCAATTCCCTGCCTGTCGCCCTGGTATAATATTTCGTCGCCTGGAGCCTGTCAGGGACCGGTGCCGGACCTAAACTGCCAAACCGTTCCGGCCGCCTTGTGCAGCGCCGGCCAGCCATTTTGACCGGGGAAAGACCGATGCTTCAGCTTGCCAGCGGCATGAGCCGCCTTGGAACCGAATCCGCCTTCGAGGTGCTGGCCCGTGCCAATGCCCTGCGCGCCCAGGGCCGCAGCATCGTCGCCCTTTCGATCGGCCAGCCCGATTTCCAGACCCCGGCGCATATCGTCGAGGCCGGTATCAAGGCGCTGCGCGACGGGCATCATGGCTACACGCCGGCCAACGGCATCCCCGAAGTGCGCCAGGCGGTGGCGGACGATCTCAACAAGCGCCATGGCATCAACACGGTCGATCCGAACAATGTGCTGATCGTGCCGGGCGGCAAGGTCACCATGTTCTTCGCCATCATGATGTTCGGAGAACCGGGTGCGGAGATCATTTATCCGAATCCCGGTTTCCCGATCTATGAATCGACCATCAAATTCTCGGGCGCCACGCCGGTGCCGCTGCCCCTCCTCGAGGAGAACGGCTTCGGCTTCAAGGCCGAGGATGTGCTGTCGCGCATCACGCCGAAGACCCGACTCATCATCGTCAATTCGCCCGCCAACCCAACCGGCGGTATCGTCGAGAAGGGCGAGATCGACAAGCTGGTGAAGGGGTTGGAGAAGCACCCCAATGTCTCCATCATGTCGGACGAGATCTATTCCGAGATGCTCTATGACGGCAAAGTCCACACCAGCTTCCTGAAATATCCGGAGATCGCCGATCGCCTGATCATGCTGGACGGCTGGTCGAAGACCTATGCCATGACCGGTTGGCGCATGGGCTATTCGGTCTGGCCCAAGCAGCTCATCGAACATGCGACCCGCCTGTGCATCAACGTGCATTCCTGCGTCAACGCCTCGGCGCAATGGGCAGGCCTTGCCGCCCTCACCGGCCCGAAGGACGAGGTGGCCAAGATGATGGTGGCGTTCGACGAGCGCCGCCGCTTCACCGTGGCCGAACTCAACAAGCTGCCGGGCGTTTCCTGCATCACGCCCTACGGCGCCTTCTACGCCTTCCCGAACATCAAGGGGACCGGCTTCAAGTCCAAGGCGCTGGAAGTTGCGTTGCTGGACGAAGCGGGCGTCGCCAGCATCGCCGGCACGAGCTTCGGTGCCTATGGCGAGGGGTATCTGCGCATCTCCTACGCCAACTCGATCGAGAATATCGGCGAGGCGATCAAGCGCATCGGCGGCTTCCTGGAAAAACGCAAGGCGGCCTAAGGCTCAATCGGCGCGCCAAAAGAAAGGCGGGAGATGCAGCGGCATCCCCCGCCTTTTCTTGTTCGTCGAACCTTCCTGATGCAATCCCAGCTCGCCTAGACCAAGACGGCTCGCTGCGGCTGAGCGCCGTAATCATTGTTCCCATTTGTGCCGGGAATGAGGAGGATTGCCAGCCCCACCAGCGCCTGCACCGCGCTGATCGCCATGCCGATACCTTGCAGCGCTTCGACAAATTGCAGAACGGCCGCCAACAGGCCGACGCCCATCACGGCGACAGCCCACTTCCCTGGCTGATTGAAGTCCTGCAGGCGCTTGGCCATGAGGCAGTAATAGGGATAGACGATGGCGGCGTAGAGGATAAGGGCCACGATCGACCCCATCACGCCGAGGATGCTCGCCAGGAGGTAGGTGACGACCATGTAGGGAACGGTCAGGGCCAGGCTGTAACCGAAATAGGGCAGCCGGGCGATGCGGCCTTCGTTGTTGAGATAGATGCGCTGCAAGTACATGAGGGAATCCTCCATTGATCGCCCGGCCGGGCAGATCGGTTGCCGTGAAGGCTTGGTCGCGGCATCGGGCCGCAAGGTTCACGTCCCGCCCGGAACGAGAAGGTGAAGGCGGTCACTTTCCGAGCGGTGCAAGTTTGTTTATGACTCGCACGATGAGCGTGTTCTCCACTTTCAGTCAGCAACCCCTTCCCGCTGAGGCCGACGCCGTCATCATCGGGGCCGGCATCCAGGGCTGCGCCACGGCCTATTACCTCGCCAAGCGCGGCGCGAAGGTTGTCGTGCTGGAAAAATCCCGCATCGCCGGGCAGCAGTCGGGCCGCGCCTGGGGCTTCGTGCGCGCGATGGACCGGGATCCGGCCGAGACGCCGCTGATGCTGGCTTGTCTCAAATTGTGGCAGGGGCTAGAGGCGGAGCTCGGCACCGATCTCGAATGGCGCCAGGACGGCAATCTGTTCCTCGCCAGCGATGAGGCAGAGCTTGCCCGCTTTGAAATCGGCGCCGCGCGGGACCGGATCTTCGGCATCGACACGAAAGTGATCACGCCAGAGGAAATATCGAAGCTCATTCCCGGCCTGGTCGATCCTGGTCCGGGCGGATTGTGGGGCCCCAAAGAAGGACAGGCTGAGCCGCGCAAAGTCTCACCCGCCTTTGCCCGCAAGGCGACGGAATTGGGGGCCCTCTTCTTCGAAGGCTGCGGCGCCATCGGTATCGACCGGCAGGCCGGCGCCGTCACCGCCGTGATCTCCGAAACCGGCACCATAAGGACCAAAAAAGTTATTGTTGCCGCGGGAGCGTCCTCGTTCCGCGTGATGCGGGGGCTGGGACTTATTCTGCCTCAGCAATTGGCGCGGTTCACCTGTTCGCGGACGAATACGCTGCCACCTCTCAGCAGCATTGCGTTCTACGGCCATCATATCGGCTTTCGGCAGAGGCCGGATGGCAGCCTCAACCTGGCTGAGGAACTGAAGGTCGATATCGATCTCACACTCGACCGCTTCCGGGCGCTGCGCTGGTTCCTGCCATCCCTTTGGGACAACCGGCACGCCACCTCCTTCAGCGTCAATATGGCGACGGCGCGGGACCTGCTGCATCGCATGCCCTGGCGCGGGGAAGCCAGGCAGCCATGGATCCATGACCGCGATCCGCTAATTCCCGCGAACGGCAGGCGCATCCGAAATGCGGTTGCACAGCTTGGCCGTCTGTTCCCCGCGGCTGTGGGCGTACAAGCGATAGAAAGCTGGGCCGGCAATGTGGACCTGATGCCGGACGGTATCCCCGTACTGGGTCCGGTGGCGGAGATTCCGGGCCTCATCCTTGCCACCGGCATGACCGGTCACGGCTTCGGCATGGGGCCGATCGTCGGCAAGCTGATGAGCGAGATCGCCCTGGACGGCAAACCCAGCATCGATCTGCACGCCTTCCGCTTCAGCCGCTATGCGGAAGGAAAGGTGGGGCGCTCGACGACCCACTATTAAACTCAGAGAAGGTCGAGGATCGCCTGTGCGGCCGCCTCGCCGCTCGACATGGCTCCTTCATACCAACCAGCCGCATCCGGGGCGAGATCCGAAGTGGCGAAGGCAAGCCTGCCTGTTCGGCACCATGTCGCGGGCGAGAGGTCGGCTCCCCGCGCCGGCGCCGAGAGCCAGGTTCCGCGCGCGAAGGGATCGGCACACCAATCGTGCCAATCCCAGCCGACCAGTTCCGCCTCCGGTGCCAGGCGCGCCACGGCAGCGGCCATGTCGGTATGGCGGTCGGGCCGCCAGCTCCCATCGTCGAGCCCAAAGCCGACGGCCAGCACGCAGCCAGCCTCGGCCGCATAGGGTGCGAACAGCCATTGCAGACCCCGCAGGCCGCCTGTGACCAGTGTGCCCGGCGCAAAATTCCTGAGCCGCACCCATAGCTTCACCGCACGCCCGTCATGGCCGCGCTGGGCCGTCGCCAGTTGAACCGGTGTCAACAGGCCGCCGAAATCGATATCCCCCAGCACATTCACGGGAAGCGCCGCGATAGCCGCCCGCGCCTCCAGGAAACGCCCATCGCGGGCGGTCACGCGCACATATTCCGTTCCCTCTTCCAAGCGCGCCACGGGAAAACCCAGTTGCAACTTGGCGCCGGAGGCCGCGATCATCCGATCGACCAGGACCGAAATGCCGGGCGAAAGGGTATGTGACAGCGCCTGCATCATCCCTTCCGGCGTGCCGTCGATATAACCGCAGGAAGCCAGGAACTCGCCGGCGGAAACGGCAGCGGGGTCGCCCGAGCCCGAAATCGTCCACCAAGCCATGATCTGGGATCTGGCCGGCATACCGATATCGTGCCGCGCGAGATACTCCGCCAGAGTCACACTGAGCAACGGCGCCCCTGCCCTGTCATGGTCGAACCCCGCCTTCAGACGTTTGGCATCGTCCGCAACGATTGCCATTGCACGCTCATAACCCGAGCGCTCGGCCACCGCCACCGGACCGTCCTTGCGCAGCCCGTTGCCGTCATGCCAGGCACGCGCGCCGACTTGTATGGTGGGTATGAGGCCGATACCATGGCGACCGCAGGCGGCCCTCATCCGCGCATGCCAGGGCGTGATCCACGATCCGCCATATTCGAGCAGCGGCGCCTGGTTGGCGAAGCCACGGGTAAACCCACGGCCTCCGACGCGATCCCTGGCTTCGACGATAAGGACCGAATGGCCGGACTTAGCCAGACATTCGGCGGCGAAGGCTCCGGCAAGGCCGGCACCGATGATAAGAATCTCGCTTTGCATGATGGCGATCCTGCCTGTCTGGAAGGAGCGGCTCAAGGGGCAGAATCCAAGATGCCTATTTTTTATGCAGAGGCGCACAATAGATAGGCTGAGACCTTTGGATAGGCGGTTTGTCCGTTATGATTTCAGTGGGTTAGAAGATGGCACGAGCTTTGCTCTATCGCGCGGGCAGCCTCGTCGCGGCGGATAGCCCGGCAATAACACTACCGGCAACAACATTGGGGAATCCCATGAAGAAAATCGAAGCCATCATCAAGCCGTTCAAGCTCGATGAAGTGAAAGACGCCCTCCACGAGGTTGGCATCCAAGGCATCACCGTGACCGAAGCTAAAGGCTTTGGCCGTCAGAAGGGCCACACCGAACTCTATCGCGGTGCGGAATACGTCGTCGATTTTCTGCCGAAAATGAAGATCGAAGTCGTGCTCGACGATGCCTTGGTTGAGCGTGCCATCGAAGCTATCCGCCAGGCAGCCGCCACCGGCCGCATCGGCGACGGCAAGATCTTCGTCACCAATATCGAAGAAGTGGTCCGCATCCGCACTGGCGAGCGCGGCCTCGACGCAATCTGATAGAAACCCAAAACATCACCTGCAATGCAAGGAAACTCCCATGTCCGACGTTAAAACTGTCCTTGGCCTGATTAAGGAACACGACGTGAAATATGTCGATTTCCGCTTTACCGATCCGCTCGGCCAGTGGCACCACCTCGCTCACCACATCTCGACGGTGAACGAGGATCTCCTGACCGAAGGCGTCATGTTCGACGGTTCGTCGATTGCCGGCTGGAAGGCGATCAACGAAAGCGACATGACCCTCGCGCCGGATCTCGGCACTGCCGTACTCGACCCGTTCGCCGCACAGACATCGCTCATCATCTATTGCGACGTGCTGGAACCGCTCACCGGCCAGAATTACGGCCGCGATCCCCGCTCGATCGCCAAGCGCGCCGAAGCCTTCGTGAAGAGTTCCGGCGTGGGCGATACCATCTATGTCGGCCCAGAAGCCGAATTCTTCGTGTTCGACGATGTGCGCTACAAGGTGTCGATGAACAAGACCTCGGTCGAGTTCACGTCGGAAGAAGCGCCGTATGTCACCGACAAGCGGTTCGAAGAAGGCAATCACGGCCACCGCATGAAGGTGAAGGGCGGCTACTTCCCGGTCGCGCCGCTGGATTCCGCCGGCGACCTGCGCGCTGAAATGCTGACCACACTTGCCGCCATGGGCGTCGAGGTTGAAAAGCATCATCATGAAGTGGCCCCGTCGCAGCATGAACTCGGCGTCAAGTTCGGCACGCTGGTGCAGTGCGCCGACGCCATGCAGAAGTACAAATATGTCGTGAAGAACGTCGCGCACGCCTATGGCAAGACCGCGACCTTCATGCCGAAGCCCGTGAAGGGCGATAACGGTTCGGGCATGCATGTGCACCAGTCGATCTGGAAGAACGGCCAGCCGCTCTTTGCCGGCAATGGCTATGCGGATCTCTCCGAGACCTGCCTCTACTATATCGGCGGCATCATCAAGCACGCGAAGGCCCTTAACGCCTTCACCAATCCGTCGACCAACAGCTACAAGCGTCTCATCCCCGGCTTCGAAGCCCCTGTGCTGCTGGCCTACTCATCGCGCAACCGTTCGGCTTCCTGCCGAATCCCCTATACCGCGAGCCCGAAGGGCAAGCGCGTGGAAGTGCGCTTCCCGGATCCGACCGCCAATGTCTACCTCGCCTTCGCGGCGATGCTGATGGCCGGTCTCGACGGTATCGCCAACAAGATCCATCCGGGCGATCCGATGGACAAGAACCTCTACGATCTTCCGCCGGAAGAGTTGAAGCAGGTTCCGACCGTGTGCGGCAGCCTGCGCGAAGCCCTCGAGGCCCTGTCGGCCGACAACGGTTTCCTGCTCAAGGGCGATGTGTTCACCAAGGACTTCATCGACGCCTATCTCGAGCTGAAGTGGGAAGAAGTCTACGCCCTGGAGCACACCCCGCATCCGATCGAATTCCAGATGTACTACTCGTCTTAAGAGAATCCTTGCGGCAGTACCAACTGAGCGGCTGGGGTAACCCAGCCGCTTTTTTTGCATCGCAGCGCGGAAATTACTCCTAGAAGGACTTAAGGAACAATTCATGGAATCCCACGAGAATGATACGCAGTTATTCGCCAAGGGGTCGCATGAAGTGCAGTATTTCTCTCCGTACCCGCCGCCCGATTGCCAGCCTCATTGCAGTCGCCTCGCTTCTCGCAACTGCCGGTTTCGGTCTGCTCGGCATGTGGCGCAGCAACGCTGGCCCCGGCATTTCGATCGCATCGACCTCTGCCGTTCCCAATCAAAGACAGGCCGATAGCCGTAAAACACGCCACCTCCACCCGCGCAGGCTGTACTCATGACAATCAAACAGAAGCTCCTCTGGTCGGGAATCATCGCCCTTATCCTCGTTGTCGTTGCCAGCGCCGTCGGCATTGTTGGGATGACCCGCACACGCGACGGCGCCACGGACGTCTCGGCTGTCGCCAGTGCCCTGCGCAGCCAGCTGGAATCCGATCTGATGCGCGCTGCACTGAGCGGCGACGTGCTGGCCGCCCTGCGCGAAGGCCGTGCCGGCCACAAGGACATGCAGCCCAAGCTCGAAGCCGCGACAGCGGAGCATTTCGACCGTTTGACACAGCGGCTTCAGGAACTGGCTGGCAACACCAAGCTCCCGGCCGAGATTCAAACCGAAACACAGGCTGCCGTCGCCGCGCTCACCGATTTCGGCAGCCAGGCGAAGGCGCTCGTTACACAGAGTTTTACCGAGAACTATAAGGCAAACGACCTGCTCGCGCCGTTTCTGCAACTCTCCGATACGATTGCGGTCGCGATGAGCGATCTTACCGCAAAGCTCGATGGCACAGGCCGCAGCACCGAGGCCAGCGTGGGGCAGGCTTATGCCGGACAGCTGTGGCTTGCGGGCGGCGTTTCCGCCGTCGCGGCCCTTGTGCTGGGTGTCTGCCTGCTGCTCACGGCACGATCGATCGTGCGACCGCTCGCTGAAATGCGCAATGCCATGGCGCGTCTGGCCGATGGTGAAACCGAAATCGCCATTCCCGCCCTGGGCCGCACTGACGAAGTCGGCGCCATGGCAAGCGCCCTTGATGTTTTCAAGGAAAATGCAGTCAAGGCGCAGGCCTATGGCCAGCAACAGGCCGAGGATCGCCAGCGGCGCGAGAAACGCGCTGCCAGTATCGAAAGCCTGTGCCGGGACTTCGACCATCTGGTGACCAAGCGGCTTGAGACGGTCGTGGGTGCCGTTGCGGCCATGGAAAAGACGGCGCAATCGATGTCCCAGGTCGCCGAACAGACGGCGGCCGAAGCCACGCATGTCAGCAACATCTCGGAAGCAGCTTCCGAAAGTGTCAACTCGGTGGCCGCGGCCACCGAAGAACTCGCCGCATCGATCAGCGAGATCGGCTCGCAGATGCTGCGGTCCCGCCAGATCGCAGGCGATGCAGCGAACCAGGCGCTGGCCACCAATGCCCAGGTGCAACATCTGGCGGATGCCGCGCAGAAGATCGGTGCCGTTGTTCAGATGATCACCGATATCGCCAGCCAGACCAATCTGCTGGCCCTCAATGCCACAATCGAGGCGGCGCGCGCTGGGGAGGCCGGCAAAGGGTTTGCTGTGGTCGCTTCGGAGGTCAAAAACCTGGCAACGCAAACCGGCAAGGCCACCGACGATATTTCGCAGCAGATCAACAGCATTCAGAGCGAGACCGAACAGGCCGTTCACGCGATCAAGGGCATTGCCGGCACGATCGAAGAAATCAATCAGATCACCTCAGGGGTCGCCGCCGCGGTCGAAGAGCAAAGCGCCGCTACGAAGGAAATCGCCCGCAGCGTCGAGCAGGCCGCCAGCGGTACGCGCGACATGTCGTCGAGCATCCTGACTGTCACCAATGCCGCCGGCCACACTGGTAGCGCTGCCGGGCAAATGCTTGCATCCAGCAGCGATCTCGCTGACGAAGCTAAAGCCTTGCGTCAAGAAGTCGAACGGTTCCTTCTCAATATCCGGGCGATCTAGCGCGGCCTGGGACGAGCTTTCATCAAAGACGGGCCAGCTTTATGCGCCTGGTCAGGGCATCGGCCAGGATGCGCACTTTGGTCGGGCGAATCTTGGATGCCGGCCAGATTGCATAGATAGGAATACGAGGCCCTTCGTATTTCTCAAGGATCACCTCCACGACCCCCTCGTCCACAAGATTTCTGATTTGCCATAGTGGCAGCATCCCAACTCCGACCCCGTTTGCAACAGCAGCCAGGATCGCTGCCGCGCTGTCGGATCGAAAGCGTCCATGAATTGGGATTTTCTTCGATTTTTCACCAACGCGGAACGCCCAGGACGATGTTCGATCCTCAGCGGTTCTCAAGACGCACTGATGTTGGGCAAGCTCCTCGGGATGGGTCGGCCGCCCCATGCGTTTGAAGTACGACGCGGCGCCAAAGGTGACCACCCGAAGCTCACCGAGCCGTTTCGCTTTCAACTGTGAATCCGGTAGTTCCCTGATTCGGATTGCAAGATCCAGACCCTCCTTTACCAAATCGACTTTCCGGTCAGAAACCTTGAGATCGATTTCAATTTTCGGATATCGTTCCATAACCTCATTGATGGCGGGCACAACATAAGCGGGTGCGAAAGCAGCCGGCGCGCCGATACGCAAGAGGCCCGACGGCTCCGCTCGCCGGTCCACAGCCTCCGCCCTTGCTTCGCTGATTTCCGTCAAGGCAGGCCTCAGCCGGCGATAAAAAGCCAAGCCCGCTTCGGTCGGAATCGACTGCCTAGTCGTGCGCCTTACCAATTCTATCCCGATGCCGCGTTCCAACATTATCAGCGATCGGCTAACCGCTTGAAGAGAGCGTCCGAGGCGATGAGCGGCCGCAGTCTGGCTACCGCTCTCTACAATGGCCAGGAACGCCTCAAGATCGTCCAATCGATCCATGCCTATTCTCCCGCTTTCCGGTAGAGCGTATCGCATTGCCGGCGAGTTGTCGGCACGCCGGCCGGACACTAACTATCAGGCACCGTCAGCTTCGGTGAAGCGGGCGTCCTATCAACCCAGATTCAGAGAGCGCTAGAACGAATATTTTGACGGAGATTTGTCATGAGAAGATCATTGGTCACCATCCGCATCCGCGGTCCACGCGTTGCGGCATCCAGTTTCGGTGTATGGCCATCCATTCTCATCGCTTCATCCAGACGGCTTCTCACTCGGACCTTATCCGAGCACCGAACGCGCCGCGACATCAAGACTCTATCCACATTCTCCGACCATATGCTGGCGGATATCGGATTGGGTCGTGCAGATATTGAGCATACAGTGCGTTGTGGCGTTACGCCGTCGATGCGTTGTCATACCGACTAGAAGCGGAGAGCCGTTCCGTGACGGACTTGGCACCTGCACGCCCTGTCATCCATCATCCGCGACGCCCGCATGAATTGCGAGATCGGATTACCCATGCCGACGATACGATAGTTCTTTGCCACTTTGGCGTTGCCCGCCTGCAGAGCGAGACCTGGGTGCTTGCGGTCGATGGATTGGTGCGGCATCCCCAACGCATCACCTTTGACGAGCTGGTGAATTTTCCCAAGACGGAGATCACCAGCATCCATCAATGCTGCGGCAGCCCGCTGCAGCCTGACGTCGCAACCCGTCGCGTCTGTAACGTGACCTGGGGTGGCGTCCGTCTTTCAGAAGTTCTAGAGAATTGTCATCCAGATCCGGCCGCTGGCTTCTTGTGGGCCCGCGGAGCCGACGTCGGCACGTTGAACGATGAAAAGCCGCATAGCTATGTCAAAGATGTACCGCTCAGTCGAGTAAAAGAAGATATTCTGATCGCCTATGAAATGAATGGTGCACCGCTTCGACCGGAGAACGGATACCCGGCGCGCCTTGTCATACCGGGGTTTTACGGCACAAACAGCGTTAAATGGCTCGTGCAACTTATCCTGGCCGAAGCGCGAGCGATCGGGCCATTCACCACGCGATTGTATAACGATGTGGTAAGGGACATATCGGGGCGCCAGATCGGCACGCTGCCTGTTTGGGCAATCGCTCCGGAATCGATTATCGTCTCGCCGGCGCCTGGCGATCGCCTTAAGACAGGAGGGCCGATCGCGGTATGGGGATGGGCCTGGGCTGACGGCGGCGTGATAGACGTCGATATCAGTACGGACGAGGGGAAGAACTGGATGCCGGCCGTCGTCGAGCCGATAGTCGGTCGCGGATGGCAGAAATTCAAGCTGGCTTGGCACCCTGACCGCCCAGGCCCATGCGTTCTATGGTCGCGCGCCAGATCAGCTGACGGCCACTGTCAGCCAGTCTCCGGCGCACGCAACGATATCTATCGAGTTCCAATCCAGCTGATAGGAGAAAGCTAAGCGTTCCGGTACTGCGCAGCGACTTCGCAGTAATGCCTGGCTGAGTATGCGAAGTATGCCATTTCCTTTTCCGTCAGCGGACGCATCAACTTGGCCGGCGAGCCGGCCCAGAGTTCCCCTCGGCGGATTCGCTTACCCGGAGTGACCAGGGCGCCGGCAGCAACCATGGCGCCGCTTTCGACATGGACACCGTCCATCAGGCAGGCCTTCATGCCGATGAAGGCGCCGTCCTCGACTGTGCAGGCATGTAGCAGGGCCATATGCCCCACGGTTACATCTGCCCCGATCGTCGTCTTGGTGCCCACGGCCCCTTCACGCTCGTGATTTACGTGGATCACCGTGCCGTCCTGAATGTTCGTCCGGGCACCGATACGGATCGAATTTGAATCGCCGCGCAAGACACAGCCGAACCAGATCGATGCCTCGGCACCGATCTCGACCGCCCCGACAATCACGGCGGTAGTGGCTACGAACGCATCCGGTGCAATCCGTGGCTGCACGCTCCGATACGGCAGTACGATTCCAGACATGGTCAGATATCCAACATAAGACGGATGTTCTGAACAGCGGCGCCCGAAGCGCCCTTGCCCAGATTGTCGAGCCGGGCGACCAGCACGGCCTGGTGCTCAGCTTCGTTGGCAAAGACGCGCAGCTCCAGTTTGTCGGTATTATTGAGGGCTTCCGGCTCCAGTTTCCCGCTGGCCTCCGCCTCGCACACCAGCACCTGCCCGGCCCCGGCGAAATGCGCCACCAGCGCGGCTTTGAGATCGCCAGCTTTCGGCCTTGCCGGCAGCGTATCGAGATGAAGCGGGATCGAAACCAGCATGCCCTGGCGGAAATGACCGACCGACGGGACGAAAATCGGCCGCCGCATCAGTCTTCCAAAAGCCATCAGCTCCGGCACATGTTTATGTACCAGGCTCAGAGCATAGAGTTCGAAAGCGGGACCGCCGTCACGCTCGTGTGCCTCGATCATCGACTTGCCGCCGCCGGAATAGCCGCTAACGGCATTGATCGTGACGGGATAATCAGCAGGCATCAGCCCCGCATCGACGAGCGGCCGCAGCAAGGCAATGGCGCCGGTCGGATAGCAGCCCGGATTGCTTACCTTTGCCGCCGAAGCGATCCTTCCGGCGTGCCCGGCCGCCAGTTCTGCAAAACCATAAACCCAGCCAGGTGCCACCCGGTGGGCCGTGCTGGCATCCAGGATCTTTGGCGCCTTGTCGCCGAGACTGTCGGCGAGTGTCACGGATTCCTTGGCAGCATCGTCCGGCAGACAAAGAACCGCCAGATCAACCTCGGCCATCAGGGCGCGGCGCGCTTCCGGATCCTTGCGCTTGTCGCCGCTCAAACTCCTGAGTTCGACGCCCGCAACATTCTGCAGCCGCTCGCGGATACCGAGTCCAGTGGTACCGGCCTCGCCGTCGATGAAAACCGTCTTTGCCATGTCGCCCTCTGCATGTGGCGTTGGATATTGCCCAAAGAAAAAGGGGTGCGCAATGCGCACCCCTTTTGCCAAGACTTGGGTAGTAGACGCGCTTAGCGCTTCGAGAACTGGAAGCTGCGGCGGGCCTTGGCCCGGCCGTACTTCTTACGCTCGACGGTACGGCTGTCGCGGGTCAGGAAGCCCTCGGCCTTGAGCGCACCACGAAGGTCCGGCTCGAAATAGGTGAGCGCCTTGCTGATACCATGACGGACGGCACCGGCCTGGCCCGAGAGACCACCGCCGACGACGGTGACGGTGACGTCGAACTGGCCAGCGCGGTTCACGATGCCGAATGGCTGATTGATCATCATGCGGAGCACGGGACGGGCGAAATAGACCGTCACGTCGCGGCCGTTGACCGAGATCTTGCCGGTGCCCGGCTTGATCCAGACGCGGGCAATGGCATCCTTGCGCTTGCCAGTGGCATAGGCGCGGCCCTGGGCGTCGACCTTGCGCTCGTGCTTCGGCGCGGCGGCCGGAGCAGTAGCAGCAGCAACACCACGCGTGGCGCTGCGGAGATCCTTCAGATCGGTGATCTTCTGCGGTTCTTGCGCCATGATTACGCAATCCTCTTATTCTTCGGGTTCATCGCGGCGACGTCGAGCGTCACGGGCGACTGGCCCTCATGCGGATGAGCGGCGCCAGCATAGACGCGCAGGTTCTTCATCTGGGCGCGGCCGAGGGGCCCGCGCGGGACCATGCGCTCGACAGCCTTAATGATCAGGCGCTCGGGATGCCTGCTGCTGAGGATCTTCCCCCAGGCACGCTCCTTGATGCCACCCGGATGGCCGGTGTGATAGTAGAAGACCTTGTCTTCCAGCTTGTTGCCGGTGACACGGACCTTTTCGGCATTGATGATGATGATATTGTCACCGCAATCGACATGCGGCGTATAGGTGGTCTTGTGCTTGCCGCGCAGATGGTTGGCGACGATCGACGCCAGTCGGCCGAGAACGACGCCTTCGGCATCGATCAGGACCCACTTCTTCACCACCTCGGCCGGCTTGGCGGAAAAGGTCTTCATGACACTTCACTCAAGCGTAATTGCCGTCGAAGGGACCGCCCCTTCGCTCTCGCCGCGGGTAATAATGGGTGAACCAGGATGTGTCAACGGGAATGTCGTCGGCAGAGATACTTCATCCCAGCAAATTCAATGAGTTAACTTGTGGTATTATGATACCGACATTTACCTCTATGGAGTTCTGGACTTTTTCAGAACACCTGTCAATTATGCTGCAAATCAATCACTTAAGGTAGGGAATGGTGCCTAAAGTGGACCTGACGGCGCTCTCGGACGAGGCGCTGAACCAGCATTTCATGCCCAGAATTGCAGTTCCGGACCATGAAACCTGGCTGAATGACGACCTCGCCGCCTCCACCCGCGTTCGCCAGGATCTGGCAAGCCAGGGGCGCGGCGAACTCGACCGCCGCTACGGACCCGGCCCACGGCAATTGCTCGATCTGTTCCCCGCCAGGGAGCCGAATGCCCCAGTGATTGTCTGGATGCATGGCGGCTACTGGCGCGCCTTGTCGAAGGAGCACTACACCAATATCGCGCCCCCTCTTCTGTATGCCGGTGCGGCGGTAGCGCTCGTCGGCTACGATCTCTGCCCCAACGCGACATTGGCCGGGTTGCTGGCCCAGACCCGCGCAGCTTTGCAGTGGGTGCGAGCCCATGCGGCGGAAATGCGGGGTGATCCCAACCGCATCATTGTTGCCGGGAACTCCGCGGGCGCCCATATATGTGCCATGGCATTGCAGCACGAGTGGGCTGGTTCGGATTTTCCCGCCAGCGGCATTCGTGCCGCCGCCTTGATTACTGGAATATACGATCTGGCCCCCGTCCCGCTGCTGCCGGTACAGTTGGAGGTGCGGCTTCGACCCGCCGATATCGCGGCGCTTTCGCCACAGCTTCTGCCGATCCGGAACAAAGCGCGTTGCCTGGTGGCGGTCGGTGGCGACGAGCCGTCGCTTTGGATAGAACAGTCGCGCAACTATCACGCCAAGCTTGTCGCCGCCGAGGTCCAAAGCGAGTTGATGATCGTACCCAACCGTCATCACTTTTCCATCACCCGCGATCTGGCTGATGCCGCCTCGCCGTTATCGCGTGCCGTCGGGAACCTGTTGAATTCATGACCGGCTATCAACGCACAAGCGCTATTTATGACCGTATCGGCAGTGGCTACGACCGCACGCGCCGCGCCGACCCGAACCTGGCGGCTGAAATTGCCAAGCTCCTAGCTGTCGAATTTCCAAATCCGGTCCTCGATATCGGCTGTGGAACGGGGAACTACACCATCGCCGTTGCGGACCGGCATGTGGTGACGATCGGGCTGGATCAATCCACCCTGATGCTGCGGCGCGCACGCGCCAAGGAACCGCGCCTCGACTGGATTGCCGGCAATGCCGAGGCCCTGCCATTTGCCGATCGCAGTTTTGCCGGCGCCTTCTGTACCATGACCTTGCACCATCTGCAGAACTTCGACGCGGTCTTTTCCGAGATTGCACGGGTGCTCCGGTCTGGCGCGCGGTTCGTCGCTTTCACCGCATTGCCGGAACAGGCCGAACAATTCTGGCTCAATGCCTATTTTCCGGAACTCATGCGCCGCGCTGTCGAACGCATGCCCGGACGCGACAGGATCGAGGCATCGCTGCAATTCACCGGCTTGCGACTGGTTGAGCTGGTTCCGTTCAACGTGCCTGAACGGCCGGTCGATTTCGTGCTCTATTGTGGGAAACACCGGCCCGAACTCTATTTCGATGCCAAAGTGCGCGGCAATATCTTCGCCTTCACGGCGCTCGACCTCGCCCAGGAAGTTGGCGAAGGCCTCGCCAAGCTCGATGCCGACCTCAGCAGCGGCCGCTTTGCGGAAATAGCCGCATCCTACAGCGATGCCCTGGGCGACTACGTTCTGCTGGTTGCAGAAAAGCCTTGAAAGGCTTCACCTAGCGGCATCAGGCGCAATCCCTTGCGCAGATGCCGGTACGGTAGCGCGCAATTGTCGACTGGATTATCGCCGGCAGCCGCGACGATCAGGATTTCTTCGGCGATCGGCTGAAAATCGGCGCGGAAATGCACGGAACTCTTCAGCGCCAAAATCTTCGCCTCGGCCGGTTCGACCCCGACGTGACGCAGCATCGCCTGATCCGCGGCCTGCTGTTTGCGGCTGGTGACAACAATCCTGGTGCCGCCTAACTCCAACAACGCCATCGGCCCCAATTGCATATTATTGCCACGGTAGAACGGCCCGGTCGCCTTGAAGTTGCCGTCACCCAGGCCCAAGACCTTGAAACGCCCTCGGAACTTCTGCAGACCCGGCGATCCGCACCAGGCGCCTATCCCGCGCTCGAAACTGCCATGCAATCCTGCCTCGTGCGCGATACGCGCCGTTTCCGGATCGTAGAGGTTGGCGAACACCGCTCCTTCCGCCTTCAATGTCACCAAGGATTCGAGGAGGTCCACGGAATCCGAATTGCCACCGGCGCCGGGATTGTCCTGTGTATCGGCCAGGATGATCGGCCGGGTCGCATTAGCGCTCCTGGCTATTGCGTAGCGGACGGCTTCGTCCTTTTGCCAGATTTTACCGGCAAATTCTTTCTCGGCGGCATTGACCATGCCGATCAGCCGGTCCGCTTCGCGTTCTGCTTCGACGGCACTGTCGGCATAGACGACCACGGCCGGTCCGCATTCAGCGATATCGGCGGGCGGAAAGCCAAACGCAAACGATGCACTTGCCGCCCTGCCCGGTCCTTCGGATTCCTCGACGACGCGATAGAGAGCCGCCGCCGGGTTAATCAGCGTGCATTGCCATGGCAATGGCACCAGGAACTCGGCCCTACGCATGGCCTTTGCCAACGGCCCGTGACGCAGCAGCCGGTCCATCAGTTCAGCCGAGCGCGTGCCGGTTTCCGCCAGATCGACATGCGGATAGGTCCGACACACGACCAGCGCCGATGCATGGCGCAGCATGCGCTGCGTCAGGTTGGCATGCAGATCGAGGCTGACGACAACAGGGAGGCTCGGACCGACAATGGCGCGGATCCGTTCAAGAAGTTCGCCTTCGCCATCCTCCTGATGTTCGCTCACCATGGCGCCATGCAGATCCAGGTAGAGGCCATCCAGTTTCGGCTGCTGGCGAATGAGGTTCAGCAGATCCCCAGAGATCCGTTCAAACGTATCGCGCTCGACATGGGCCGAAGGGGAAGCCGAGCACCATAGAAGTGGAACAAGATCGTGCCCAGCTGCCCTGGCCCGCTCGATAAAGCCTGGCAGCGGCAGGTTGATGCCTCGAAAGACCTCGAAGATGGCATCGCCTCTTGTCAGGCCCGGCCAGCCATCGGCCATCTCGAAATCCTGGTAGGTCGCCTTCACCGGCGCGAACGTGTTCGTTTCATGCTGGAAACCACCGATCGCGATTCTGGCCATGCTTCTTTGCCTTCTCAGACCCAAACTATATGTTCGCCGATACCCAAATGGATTTTGGGAAGATAATCAATACTTGGCGCAGCTTGCCCTTTGTGAAATCCTCGCCCGCCTTGGGGATATGGAAGTACCGACTCGCGATGGCTCAAGCACCGATTTTCATGATCGAGGATGTCGATACCGCGACGCAACACGCTGCGACAGCCATTGCGGAAATGGCCATGCGCGAGATTTCTCCAACACCGGGGAATTTCTGCGTCTGGTATAATTACTTGTCTGGGTCTGTTCCTGAACTGCGCCGTGAACTGGATACCCTGCTCCTGAGCGGAAAGACAATTTCCTCAAGCAACATACAGGAACTGTTCGACAAATATTTCCGCGAACCGGCGGCGGAAGAACGGTTGCAGCAGACTGGCGACGAGTTGCAGAACACCCTGGCTGACGTGATCCGGCAGGTCGCCCAGGCTGGACTCGACGCCAACGAATTCGGCAAGACGTTGCACAAGGCCAGCGGTTCGCTCAGTACCGGGCGGATCGACCCCGCCGCCATGAAAGATCTGGTAGGCGAGCTGATCAATGCCACGAAGCTGATCGGCCAGCGCAACCAGACGCTGGAGGCACAACTCAGCCAGAGTTCCCAGAAGATTTCGGCGCTGCAGACACGTCTCGACCAAGCCAGGCGCGACGCGCTGACCGATGCGCTTACCGGCATCGGCAATCGCAAGAGCTTCGACCTCGCCATCCAGTTCCGCGCCCAGCAGGCGGCGGAACAACGCACCGATCTGTGCCTGCTTATCATGGATATCGATCACTTCAAGAAATTCAATGACACATACGGGCATCGTGTCGGCGATCAAGTGCTGAAGCTGGTCGGCGCCAGATTGAAGCAGACCGTGACCGGCAGCGACAGCGCCGCCCGTTACGGTGGCGAGGAGTTCGCTCTGCTGTTGCCGCAAACAAGGCTGGCCGACGCTATCGACAAGGCGGACAAGTTCCGTACCGGCCTCGGCGCGCACTCACTGAAGAACAGGACGACCGGCCAGGTTTACGGTGCAGTCACAATGTCAATCGGCGTTGCACGCTATCGTCTTGGGGAGCAGCTGGAATCATTCATCACACGCGCCGATCAAGCACTCTATCGCGCGAAGAAGGATGGCCGTAATCGGGTCATCGCCGAAGCTTCATAGCTCCACGAGGCGATTGCCAAGTTCATTGTGCGATGTACCACCCGACGGAAAATGGGCGGTAAGAATATCTTTGAGAGCGGCGATTGCACCGAGATAACCGGCCTCCACCTCGCCGGCCTTCACCTTTGCTGTGAACGTATCGACGATATTCTGCCATTGCCCCGCCGGAACTTTTCCGTCGACGCCGCAATCGGCAATAATCTCGACATGATGTTCAGCCAAGCTGACGAAAAAGAGAACGGCATTGCGCTCAGTTGTACCGGCTAGGCCCTGCTCCAGAAAAGTCGCGCGCGCCAGACGCCGCGCCGCTTCCGTCTTGAAATGACGTGGCGTGAGCGCGTCGCCCAGCGACGTCAACTCGAGCAATGCCAGCAGTGTCAAAAAGATGCCGAACTCGCTGAGCAGAACTTCGCTCGTGCTCGACCAAGGTAGCAACAGCCACACAGCGACACCTGCGACGAAGGAGCCGATGGTCGATAAAGCCAGACCTGTCGCCCGGTAATCACCCGCACGTTTGGCGATCACGGCTACCAACTCCGCCCGCGACGTCGCCTCCGCGGCCGCAATAGCGTCTTCAATACGCTGGCGCATCCGATCATTTATCATGGATTGGTCCTACCATTTGCCACTGGCACCCCCGCCACCGAATGAGCCGCCGCCGCCGGAAAAACCTCCGCCTGACCTACCGAACGAGCTGAAGCCGGAGCTGGAACCGGTGCTGCGAGCGATATACCAGACGTAGCGATTGCGCGTCTTGTCCCACCGGCGCCGCAGGTTCATTGAAATACCGACGCCGGCGAAGGCAATGAAGAAAAAGATCGGCACAAGTGTATCGACGATGGGCGCATAGTCGGTGCCGTTGTCGCTCAACGGGCGCGCCAATGGTTGGTAGGTTCCGCCGAGGACCGCCAATATCGCATCGAGTCCCGCTACAACGCCGGCCTCCATGTCGCCCTGCTTGAAATGAGGGATGATATCCGACTGGATGATCTCGTTCGCAGTGGCATCCGGCAGGCTGCCCTCCAGCCCATAACCGACCTCGATCCGCAGCTCGCGCTCGTTTGGCGCGATCAGAAAGACGATGCCATTATCCTTCCCTTTCTGACCAATGCCCCAGCCCCGGCCCAGCATCAGCCCCCAATCCGCGATCGGCCGGCCCATCAAATCCGGCAAGGTGACAATGACAATCTGGTCGGTGGTCGCTTTCTCATGTGCGTCGATCTTGGCTGCAAGCGCTGCCTCTGTGCTGGACGAAAGAATATCCGCCCTGTCCACCACGCGGCCGGTCAGCGCCGGCAGAGGTGGGTCTCCGGCGCGACACGTCGCTGCCCCCAGCATCGGAACAGCAAGGGACAGCAGAAACACCGCGAAGAAATTTCGTACCGCTTTCACCATTTTCTGCCCGCTCCCCCAATATCCGCCAAACACGGATCAGGTATCAGACCCCGCACAGTCAGGAACCCGGGCCTGCACCTCACTCCCGCGCGTCGTTTTTTTCCGCAAGCCGTGAATAGACACGATGAGATCGGAATTGCCGATCACCTGAGACGATCGAAGCCCTCGATCCTCCGGTCCCCAGAGTTCCCAACCGGGTGCCGATCGAGCGCCGGCAAGGCCGTTCACTCGACCGATACAGGCACCTAGTTGTTTGTTGTACCAAAGTCGACTGCCGGTACTTCCTGTTTGGCCGGTTCCACTTGGAGCTGCTGCATCGGCTCGCGGTCGGCATAAAGGAAGCTCTTCCATACCACGCCGGGGAATGTCTTCAATTCTGTATTATAAACCCGCACCGCATCGATATAATCCTTGCGCGCCACGGCGATACGATTTTCGGTGCCCTCCAGCTGTGCCTGCAACGTCTGGAAGCCTTCCGTCGCCTTGAGAGTGGGGTACTGTTCCGCCACGACCATCAGGCGCGACAGTGCCGAGGTCAGCGCCCCTTGATTGGCCTCGAACGCCCGCATTGCGTCGGGATTGGTGAGGAGGTCGCTGGGAAGCTGCATCGTTCCCACTTTCGCGCGTGCCTGAACGACCGCTTCCAAGGTCGACTTCTCAAAATCTGCCGCGCCTTTGACGGTTGCCACCAGATTGGGAACGAGATCGGCACGACGCTGATACTGGTTCAATACCTGCGCCCAGCTGGCATGGGCGCTTTCTTCCTTGCTGGGAATCGCATTGATGCTGGAGAACGCCCAGATGAGGAAGGCAGCCAGTAGACCGAGAATAACGATACCAACCGCACGCATGAGCGTTCTCCTAGCTTAACGTCAGCCCTTCCAATGGGGCGGGATAGTACGCGCATAATAAGGCAAGGCTTCGATCCGGCCGAGCCAGTCCCGAATCTTGGCTGGCATGGCCGAACGCGCCACACCGAACCCGGGCGCCCTGTCTTCAGCCCGTTGCGCCATCCGAACATAGGGATAGGCAGCATAGTCCGCCAGGCCAAGATCGCCGGCCAGGAAGTCGCCCGTCAAGCATTTCGCCAGCCGGTCAAGCTCGTCCATCATCAGCTTTTTCGCTGTGGCAGACTTCTCCGGGTCGCGCTCAGCAGGGGTCAGGTAGACGGCCTGCTCCAGCAGCTCATTGCTGGCGGCGGACAGATAATTGTCGGCCTCGTTGACCATTCGGCGAACGATCGCCCGAGCCTTCACATCTTTCGGCAAGAGCGGCTTTGCGGGATATCTTTCTTCAAGATACTCGATGATCGCAGAGGATTCCCAAAGGGCAAAGCCATCATCAAGAATGGCCGGCACGCGCCCGCGCGGATTAATGGCCAGGAATTCCGGGGTCTTGGTGTCGTTATTGTCGAAGCTCAGACGCTTCGCCTCAAAAGGGATGCCCTTGTGTTCGAGCGCCAGCCAGACTTTCCATGCATAGGGAGAGCCGGAACCGAAAAAGAAAGTCAGCGACATGTTCAATTGCCTCTATATGTCTGCAAAAATGTGGGTTTCGGCCTTGCCGCCCGGATGGGTGACAGCGCCCTTCTCTGCCGTTCCAACAGTCTGGGCATATCGCCAAAGCGCGCCGGACTGATAGTTCGTCGAACGCGGCCTCCATTCTTCCCGGCGTTCGGCCAGTTCCGTGTCGGAAAGCGCCACGCTGATGGTCCCCTTGGCGGCGTCGATTGTGATCATGTCGCCATCGCGCAGGAGCCCGATCGGACCGCCAACGGCCGCTTCCGGCCCGACATGGCCGATGCAGAAGCCGCGCGTAGCTCCCGAGAAGCGGCCATCGGTGATGAGCGCCACTTTATCGCCCATGCCCTGGCCATAGAGCGCCGCGGTCGTGGACAGCATTTCTCGCATGCCGGGACCGCCACGCGGGCCCTCGTAACGGATGACTAGCACCTCGCCTTCCCTATAGATGCGTTGATCAACGGCCCTGAACGCGTCTTCCTCGCAGTCAAAGCAGCGGGCCGGACCGGTGAAGCCCAGCTTCTTCATCCCGGCGATCTTCACAATGGCGCCTTCCGGGGCCAGATTGCCACGCAGGCCGACAACACCCCCGGTGGTCGACAGCGGATTGCTGACGGGACGAATGACATCCTGGTCGGCCGGCAGCTTATAGCCAGACAGATTCTCGGCCATCGTCTTGCCGGTTACGGTCATGCAATCACCGTGCAGATAGCCGCCATCGAGCAGCGCTTTCAGCAGCACTGGCACGCCGCCAATTTCGAACATATCCTTGGCGACATAACGGCCGCCAGGCTTGAGATCGGCGATATAGGGGGTCTCGCGAAAAATCTTGCAGACATCGTGCAGATCGAACTCGATTCCGCATTCATGGGCGATTGCCGGCAGATGCAGGCCGGCATTGGTGGATCCGCCCGAGGCCGCCACGACGCGCGCTGCATTTTCCAGCGACTTGCGCGTTACGATATCGCGCGGACGGATATTCCGGGCAATAAGATCCATTACCTGCTGACCCGACGCCTCCGCATAGGCGTCGCGACTTTCATAAGGCGCTGGCGCACCGGCCGAACCGGGAATGGCAAGGCCGATTGCTTCGGAAACGCAGGCCATTGTGTTCGCCGTAAACTGGCCGCCGCAAGAGCCCGCCGACGGACAGGCCACGCATTCGATGTCGTGGAGGTCGGCATCCGACATCGTACCGGCGGAATGCTTCCCGACCGCTTCGAACACATCCTGCACCGTAATGTCCTTGCCCTTGTAACGACCCGGCAAGATCGAGCCGCCATACATGAAGATGGATGGCACATTGAGGCGCACCATGGCCATCATCAGTCCGGGCAACGACTTGTCGCAGCCGGCAAGGCCAACGATTGCGTCATAACAATGACCGCGCATGGTCAGTTCAACGGAGTCGGCAATGACCTCGCGACTGACCAGAGAAGACTTCATACCGGCATGACCCATGGCGATGCCATCCGTTACCGTGATGGTGCAGAATTCACGCGGCGTCCCGCCGGCCGCCTTGACGCCCTTCTTCACGGCCTGGGCCTGGCGCATGAGGGCGATGTTGCATGGCGCCGCTTCATTCCAGGTGGTCGCCACGCCGACAAAAGGCTGGCCGATCTCCTTCTCGGTCATACCCATAGCGTAATAATAGGATCGGTGCGGCGCAGACTGGGCGCCAACTGACACATAGCGGCTCGGCAATTTCGACTTGTCGAAGCGGGCTGTCATGCGGTCCTCGTCGGACGGGGTGCAACAATGGCCTGAACCGGGGCCACGATAGTTTGGGCAATCCGCTTCGGCCACAGCTTTTTGCGCATAGCCCTACGCGTTCAGCGAACGGATATTCATGTCAGATCAGTAGCTTACCATTGGAACCGGAACGAGCGCCGGGAATCACCGCCACCATCAGGCGCAGCACTTCCCCGCCCTTGCCCAGTGGCAGGATCACCGTCTCCTCGGAGAAAGACACTTTGTCGAAAGCCCCGCGCTTGCGATAGGCATAGGGTGCCACCCGGTCGACGACATTGTCGTAAGTCGCCGCAACGAAGGCGCAATATTCCGGCATGCCAAGTTCGTCCAAGTATTTTCCCGTATAGTCCATACCTGAAAGGGCGGCGAGGACGGATCCGTCGAGACGGAAAAGATAGCGGCGCGGTTGGCGCTTCACATCCACCAGCGTGACATAGCCCAGAATGAACTTGAATTCGCTCGGCTCGATAGCCGACGGCTCGGGTATGCGCGCCGCACCGCATTTGGATCGCCAGTAGGCAAGCAGCCGAACCAGACGCTGGTCCTGCAGTGAATCAAGGCACGAATCCGGAATGACGGTCATCGTATAGCCGACGCCCAGGCAGCATCGTATGTTGGCTCGGTCCTGGACAAGGGCTGCAGCGGCAACTGCATCAGATAAAACACGGACACGGGCGACATGTCGCTGACAATGAAACTGAACTCGGCCTGCTCCCCCGGCGCCACCTCCGCGCCGCTGAAGCCGAGCGTATCCTCAGGTTCGTCGAAGCGCTGGATGTTCGAGAAATTGCTGCGGGTGTAGTTGGTGCCGATGAAGGAGTTCTGGCCGAAGCTCAGCCCGTCACCGTACGGCGAATGACGCGTCGTGACCTCACGCAACTCCATCTGGTAGTTGCGCCAGACGTGATTGCTCTTGTTCACGACGATCTTCTTCATCGCGAAGGCGGAAACGTGCTGCGAACCGATGCGATTGCCGAAATCGCGTCCGAAATTGCGGATAGTCAGAGCAACGGCCCGGTCGCCGGTGATTTCCTCGACAACAACGATAGGGTCTTCCAGCGTCCCTGTCCCGCTTACCGAGATCAGGTTGAAGCCGCCCAATTCATCCGAGAAGATGAGCCCGCCGTGGGAAATTGGGGCAGCCGCCACCGTCGCCGGAACGGCCAGCAACAAATTGGCAAGGACCGCCAGGCCCATGGTCAGGCTGAAGCGCCGCATCGAGCCATTATGGCGGCTATGAGAGCCCGGGCAAGCCCCTGATTTAGAGGCTAAATCGCTGCCAACCTACCGAGGGCCTGAGAGAGTTTGTCACGCGTCTGCTCGATTTCGGCCAAACGTTGGCGCTGTTCTTCCACCACTTCCGGATCGGCCTTGGCGACAAACTGCTCGTTGCCCAGCTTGCGCGCGATCTTCTCAGCTTCGCCAGCAGCCTTGTCCAGGTCCTTTTTGAGCCGATTACGTTCCTTTTCGGCATCGATTACCCCGGCCAGCGGCAGCAGGATCGTTGCTTCGTCGAGCACAATCTGAGCTGCGCCTTTTGGACCGTCCCCGGTGATGAACTCAATCCGGTCGATCCTGGCAAGGCGCCGGACAAGGTCACCGTAGGCCGAAAGGCGGCTCTGCGTCCGGTTACCGGCATCACGCAGATGGATCTGCACCTGGGCCGCCGGCGGGACGTTCATTTCGGCCCGCAGCGTGCGGATTTCGGATACCAGGCGAATGACCCAATCGAGATCTGCGCCCGCCTCTTGATCGAGTGGTAAATTGGAGAAGTCTGGCCACGGCTCGCCGATCAGGAGACTGGTGTTGGCACTGCCGAGCTGCGGCCAGAGTTCTTCTGTGATGAACGGCATGAAGGGATGCAGCAGGTGCAGCAATTGCCCAAGCACCCAGGCGGTGCAGGCCCGCGTCTCGGCCTTCAGTATCGCGTCATCGCCCTGAATGATCGGCTTGGTGAACTCGACATACCAGTCGCAGAACTCATTCCATATACAACGGTAAAGCGCACCAGCTGCATCGTTGTAGCGATATTGCGACATGGCCTGATCGATCGCCTGGGCACAGATGGCCAGGCGGCCGATCATCCAGCGATTTACCGGCGCCGCAACCCTGGCCGGATCGAAGGCTGGGTCGGCCTTGCACTCGTTCATCAGGCAAAAGCGCGTTGCGTTCCAAAGCTTGGTGGCGAAGTTGCGATAGCCTTCGACCCGCTGCTCGGACATCTTGATGTCACGCCCTTGCGCCGCCAAGGCGGTGAGCGTGAAGCGCAAGGCATCGCAACCATATTTGTCGATAATATCCAATGGGTCGATGACATTGCCTTTCGACTTCGACATCTTCTGACCATGCTCGTCACGGACAAGCGCATGGATATAGACCGTGCGGAACGGTACATCGCCCATGAAGTGGATGCCCATCATCATCATTCGGGCGACCCAGAAGAAGATGATGTCGAAACCGGTGACGAGTACGTCGCCCGGATAATAGCGCGCAAGCTCCGGCGTCTGGTCGGGCCAGCCCAGGGTCGAGAATGGCCAGAGTGCCGACGAGAACCAGGTGTCGAGAACGTCGGGATCGCGCGTCAGCTCGACTTCCTTGCCGTAATGCTTAAGGGCCGCGGCCTTCGCCTCCACTTCATCGAACGCGACGAAGACTTCGCCGTCGGCGCCGAACCACGCAGGAATCTGATGGCCCCACCATAGCTGTCGCGAAATGCACCAGGGCTGGATGTTTCGCATCCATTCGAAATAGGTGTTTTCCCACTGCTTCGGCACGAAGACGGTCTTGCCCTCTTCCACCGCCTTGATCGCCGGCTGGGCCAGTTTATAAGCATCGCAGTACCATTGATCGGTAAGCCACGGCTCGATGACGACGTTGGAACGATCACCGTAGGGCAGCATCAAAGTGTGATCGTCGATCTTCTCAACGAGGTCGAGGGCACCGAGATCCTCCAGCACCATCTCGCGCGCCTTGAAGCGATCGAGACCGCGATACTTCGCCGGCACATCGTCGTTCAGCTTTGCGTCACGATCGAAGATGTTGATCATCGGCAGGTTGTGCCGCTTGCCGACTTCAAAGTCGTTGAAGTCATGTGCGGGAGTGATCTTCACGGCCCCAGATCCGGTTTCCGGATCGGCATGTTCGTCGGCGACAACTGGAATGAGGCGATCGCATAGCGGCAGTTTCAAATTCTTGCCGATGAGATCCCGGTAGCGTGGATCATCAGCATTCACGGCGACGGCGGTATCGCCCAGCATCGTCTCAGGCCGCGTCGTGGCGACCACCAGGTAACGACCTGGCTGGCCATCGACCGGGTAGCGCAGGTGCCATAGCTTGCCCTTGGTCTCCTTCTGCACGACCTCGAGATCGGAGATCGCCGTGTGCAGTTTCGGATCCCAATTCACCAGGCGCTTGTCGCGATAGATGAGGCCCTGGCGATAGAGTTCGACGAACACCCGGCGCACGGCATTGTTGAGCCCTTCATCCATCGTAAAGCGCTCGCGCGGCCAGTCGGGCGAGGCCCCCAGGCGGCGCAACTGACGGGTGATGGTGCCGCCGGATTCCGCCTTCCATTCCCAGACCTTCTCCAGGAACTTCTCGCGGCCGAGATCCGTGCGCTTGATGCCTTTTTCGGCGAGCTGGCGCTCCACCACCATCTGCGTGGCGATGCCGGCATGATCGGTCCCAGGCTGCCACAGGGCGTCCCGGCCCTTCATGCGCTGATAGCGGACGAGAATGTCCTGCAGCGTGAACGTAAGAGCGTGCCCCATATGCAAGCTGCCCGTCACATTTGGCGGCGGCATCATGATGGTATAGGGGGCCTTGTTGGACGTCGCGAGGGCGGCAAAGGCCCCGGACTTTTCCCAGGCATCGTAGTGCTTCTTCTCAACCTCGGCGGGTTGGAACGTCTTTTCCAGCATCGCTGGGACAACCTCTATATGACGGAATTAACGCGTTGGCGGGAGTTATAACGATCCCGACGCCCCAGTCAAACTGCGGCAAAAGGTTCACCGGACCTTGCGGATGGGTCGAAAAGCGACCGACTTAACTGAGTTCGGCCTTGCGCGACAGCCGTTCGACCTCACGGCGCACCAACCGTTCGACGATCTCCTGCAGATGCTCATCGAGCCAGTCTTTTAGCATCGGTTCGATCGCCTGCCGTACCAATGTTTCGACCAGCAGCCCGTCGAGAGAGGTTGCCCGGCTTTGAGCCGTCTGCGGCTTGCGCGCCATCAATTGAGCCATTGTCGCAGCGCTGGCCGCGGCAACGTCAGGCGAGACAAGCTCGCCTTCCGCAGCGGCATCCGCCATGGGAGCCGGCCTATCTGCCATCGCCGGTTCGGCCGGAATCTCAGGCATGTCCACTGCCGGTTCGGCGACATCCAATTCGATGTCTTCGGCACTATCCTCCGGGACGGCCGGTTCGGGCTCGGGCAACGGCTCAGGTTCAGGAGGCTCTTGAACGGCCTGGGGCGGCGCTGCTATCGGCTCAGGGGCTGCTGGCGGCACCGCTGCAGGCTCCTCCTCCTTCAGCTCGACAACATTGCTGTCGCCGACGACCATATCCGTCAAGACAAGGGCGTCGTCATCCTCCGGCTCTTCGGCATGCCCATTGACGGCCGGAGCCGCGGTTTCTTCCTTCGGCTCGCCGTCTTCGGAGATGATGCGCCGGATGGAGGCAAGAATTTCCTCCATCGACGGTTCTTGATTACCCTTGGCGTCCGACATTCACCAATCCCTGACCGGGTCACTCTTGCCCGGCACCGCAGTTCCGACTGCCTGCAAGCAATCGTCATGCCGAACCGAGTCGCCCCCAGCGATGTCGGCTATCGTAACGTCTTTACTGGTATTTCTCAAGAAATGGGAAATCCGCCGTTGGGTTCCACTAGATATGGCCGGCCCAACCAAACCCAGGAACCCAGCCTTGCCTGCCCTACTCGACCGACGAGCCTGTCCCGATGAATTTGTTGCGCACGTCGTCATAATGCTCCTGCGGGTCGTAGACACCGACATCGAGAGCAAGATTGTTGGCCGTCAAACGCCCCACCGAGGCTAGAACCTGGTAACGCGCAACCACGAGGTTGGTCTCGGCCTGGACCAGGCTGACCTTGGCATTGAGCGCCTCGAGTTCGGCGTCGAGCACATCCAGCACTGTCCGCGCACCAACCTGCTGTTCCTGCTTCACACCGTCAAGGGCCACTTCGGTCGCCCGGACCTGCTCCTTGAACGAATCGATCTGCGCCAAGGCCGTTTCATAGGTCTGCCAGGCATCGACCGCGGTCTGTTCGCCGGCGCGGATGGCTTCGTCGATCTGACGACGGCTCTGCTGATAGAGTTGCTTGGACTGCCGCACGCGGGCGTCCGGAGCACCCGCTTGATAAAGCGGCACGCGCAGCACCCCCAGAATCTGGCCCGTATCCATGGACTGATCTTCGGAGCTCTGCTCTTCGCTGCGCGTCCACGATCCTTCGATCGAGACTGTCGGCAGCAATTCGGAGAAGGCAACGTCGATATCGTCTTTAGCGGCGTCGGACTGATACTTCGCGGCAACCACCGCCGGCGTATTGATCGACTGGGCAACCGCCTCGTCCTTGTTCACCGGAATATCGATCTTCGTGTCCGGCATTTTGAGATCGGTCGGCTCTTCGCCGATTACCTGACGATAGATGGCGATCGAAGCCGTGAGATTGCCTTCGGCAGCGATGCGGTCGGCAATCGCGCCCTGCAGGCGCGATTCCGCCTGCGCCACGTCGGTACGCGTCACCTCGCCGGCATCGAAGCGATCGCGCGTCGCCTGCAGTTGCTGGCCGATGACATTTTCGTTGTTACGGTTGAGTTCCAGCACGGCGCGGTCGCGTACGACCTGCATATAGGCCTGCACGGCTTGCAGCAGCACCTGCTGTTCGGTGTCGGCGAGATTGGCGCGGCCGGACAACACTCTGTTCTCCGCCGCAGACGTCGCGGACACGGTTTCAAAGCCGCTGAAGAGCGGCTGCGAGACGGTGACGCCGAACTGTCGGGAATCGAGATTCTGATCGAGCATCAAGGGCGTGTTCTGCTCGATCCAAGTCTTGCCGCCCTCGACCTGACCGACAACCGTCGGGCGCCAGCCGCTCAGCGCTTCGGGAACCGCTTCATCGGTGGCACGCAGCTGGGCGCGCGCGGCCTCAAGCGTGGGATTGCCGGCATACGCTTGCGCGAGAGCTTCGTTGAGATCGACAGCGAGTGCGGGCGTCGCAATAGCGCCACACAGCATCACCGCGAACATCGCCGTCGCCGTATTCCCAAGATTCCGCCGCTTCATGATCCCAACCGTCCCTTCTTAACGAGGTGTGTTCAATTTCAAGAGGATAATTAGTAACGCGCCATGTCGGGATCGATTTCGCGGGCCCAGGCATCGATGCCGCCGGCCAGATTCATCGCGTTGTCGAACCCGTTCCGCCGCAGCCACATTGTAGCATTGAGACTGCGCATCCCATGATGACAGATCATGATCAATGGAACCTCAGCGCGCAATTGCGGGGCGTAGTGCTGCAGCTCGCCCAGCGGTATAGCCCTGCTCCCGACGATGCGGCAGATATCCACTTCCCACGGTTCGCGCACATCGACCAGTTCTATCGTTCTTCCGGTCGCGATGAGATCCTGCAACGCCGCGACGCCGATCTGAATACTGCCAGATTCCACCATCGCTGTCGTCAGAAGTCGAATGCCGGCACCGGCTCGAAACCGGACAGCAGCGGGGTATTTGCGTCAAATAGAACGCGTGTGCCGAAGGCACCTGAATCGGCGCGCGCCATCAATACGGCGCGGCCCACGGTGACATTATTGTCGCGCAATACCGTCACCAGCTTCCCGCCTTGCTTCAGCTGTTCGAGAAGCCGTGCCGGCACTTCGCCAACGGCACCTTCGATGAGGATTGCATTGAACGGCCCACTCTGCGCGTGGCCGTCTTTCAGCGGCCCGGAAACCAGATTGACAGTGACATCCCCAACACCGCCCAGTGCACTGCGTGCGATTTCGACCAGAGCGGGATCGCATTCGAGCGCAGTGACGCTCGCCCCCAATCGGCCCAGCAAGGCCGCACCATAACCGCCTGCCGCGCCAACCACGAGCACCTTGTCGCCAGGCTGAACATGAAGCGTCTGCACCAGGCGTGCGAGAACCATCGGCTCCATCATGAAACGGCCATTGCCGAGGGGCAGGTCGTCGTCGATATAGGCACGGGCCTGAAGTGCGCTGCCGAGGAAACGCTCACGCGGCAATTCCGCCAAGGCGTCGATCAGGCGTTCGTCCGTCACCTTGTTGGTGCGAATCTGTCCGTCGACCATGAAGCGCCGTGCCGCTGCGTAATCCTTCGCCGCGGAATTCGTCGTTGCTGCCATCACCATTTCCTACCCCTTGGCATCCCGGATCCGGCGCCGGCAATTGTTCTGCCGACCGCCGATTGCCGGCCACGATTCCGCGCGGCCAACCGTATGGTCAGCTTTATAGCGATATTGCCGCATTGCGACAAGAAGAGCCGGTGACCTCCAGGAATCGTCGCGCCGAATCAGGGACATGGCGCATATTTTTACGGGTCTTGCGGTCGTTCACACTCTTGACCCTGCATCACTCCGGCTCTATACGTGCGCTCGCCTTTCGGCGCCGCATCGCGGGCGCCCGCAGGCCCGGTGGCAGAGTGGCCATGCAGAGGACTGCAAATCCTCGTACGTCGGTTCGATTCCGGCCCGGGCCTCCACTTTTCTACCCCAGGACATCATGGCGCGCGGCCGCGGTCGGACCGATACACCGGCGCCGCGGCCAAGGAAAAACCCCGCGGCAGATACCGCGGGGTTCATTTCCTGCCGACGCTGACGCGTCGGTCGCTTATTCGGCGTAGCTGACTTCGTCAGGCGTCGCTTCTGCCGGCATCTGCGCGCCGACATACTGCACCAGCTCGCCCTGAGCGGCGACGATACGGTAGTTGGCGAAGGTCTCGAACACACGCGCCGAGATCAGATCATCCTTGGACAGGAACAGATCGTTGGCGGCATCGAGCAGATCGAGCAGGCCGCGCTGGCCGATATCGAACTGCTGCTGATAGACGTCCTTGGTCTGCTGGTTGGCATCGACCTGCTTTTCAAGGTTGGCGATGCTTTCCTGCTGGGTCTGGCGATCGGCCCAGGAGACGCGCACGTCTTCCTCAACCACACGCTCCTGCTGGCGGAGCTGTTCCAACTGCTCGTTGATATGCTCCTTGAACTCCTTCGAGCGGGCGATGTCGGCGCCGCCGCGATAGAGGTTATACTGGACGTTCACCAGAGCGGCAGCATTGTAGGTGGTGTCTTCGCGGCCGTTGGCGTGCTGGCTGGTGTTGCCGGTCAGCTGCAGTTCAACCTGCGGCCAGAACACCGACTCTTCAACATCGAGTTCCGATTCAGCCACCTGGATGTCGTGCTTTTCGAGCAGCACCTTCGGGTTGACCTGCAGGCCGCGGGCAACCGACTGTTCGACATCGGCCGGGATTGGCATGTCGGCGGCAGTGGCCACAGGCTCGAGATCCGTGGCCGGCTGGCCGATCACACGCTGGAAGGTCGCCTGCGCGTTGCGCAGGTCGCCCTGGATCTGGATGAGGCTGGAACGGGCGGTCGCGAGGCGGGCTTCAGCCTGACGGACGTCGGCGATATTGCCGCCGCCGAGTTCGGCACGCTTCTGCACCAGGCCGAGGATTTCCTCGTGAGCGCGGACATTCTCTTCGGCGTTGGAGACGCGCTCAGTGTGGCGGAGCACATCGAGATAGACTTCGGTCGCATCGAGCGACTGCACCTGCGCTTCGTCCTGGATCCGCTCGGCCTGCGATTTGATGCGGCCCTGCTGGCGCTCGACTTCGCTGTCGATACGGCCACCGTCGAAGATCGGCTGCTGCAGGCTGATCTGCGCGTTCTGCGTGAACAGCACGCGGCCATGATCGTGCGGCCCCTGGTTCAGCGTGGCATCCGGATGATCGACGCCGCCATTTTCAGAGAATTCCGGGCCGGCATTGAATTCTGCATCGATCTGCGGGAGATACGCACCGCGCGCCTGGCGCAGTTCATGGTCGATGGAACGGCGGTTTTTCACCTGCTCGCCCACGGTCGGGTTCGTCGTCACGACAAGCTGGATCGCTTCCTTGAGCGACATAGCCTGCGCGCCGTTGATGCCAACGCCGAAAGTCGTACCGACAACGGCGCCGAGCAGCAGCGCCTTCGTGATGCGCGTCCGCTTAACTTCAATCATGCTCGCTACCCCCAAAGCTGACCCCGGTCTGACGAATACTTGTCGATTCGATGCCGGGAAGACAACACGTTTAGCCGTTAATCATATTTTAAGGCAATTCCACTCGAAGCTTTTACCTGATTTAGCCAATTGATGCAGCAACTTTTTCTTACCTTTCCGTGAGTGCCTGCTCGCGTGCTTTCAGGATTGGTTTCAGCAAATACTCTAGGACCGTCTTCTTGCCCGTAAGAATATCGACCGACGCGGTCATACCCGGAATAATGGGCAGTTCCTGGCCTTCCTTGCCGACCAGATAGTTCTTATCGGTACGCAAGCGCACGCGGAAATACAACTCTTTCTTCTCATTCTCGATGGCGTCGGCGCTGATATCCTCGACCGTGCCGTCCAGGCCGCCATAGATCGAAAAATCATAGGCCGTGATCTTGATCTTGGCGGGCTGGCCCGGGGCGATGAAACCACGGTCCTGCGGCCGGATATTAGCCTCGATAAGAAGATTGTCCTCGATCGGGACGATTTCCATGATGTCCTGGGCCGGCTGGATGACGCCGCCAATGGTCCGAATCTTGATGTCCTTCACGGTGCCTTTGACGGGCGACAGAACCTCCGTCCGGCGAACCTTGGCGCCCGCATCCTTCATCGATTCCTGGACCGTCGAGAGGTCGGTTTGGTGCTTGGCGATTTCCTGCGCCGCCTGGGCACGGTAGGTCTGCACGGCTTCGGCCATCTTCGATTGGGCCGCCTGCAGGGCCGCGGTGGCAGCCGGCCGTTCGGCCTGGGCGTTCTCGATATCGGCCTGGAACTGCTGGACCTGCTGCTGGCCTTCGAGCACCTCGTTCTCGCCGGCGCCGCCGGCGGCGCGCAGTTTGATGAGGTTGTCGAGCCGCTTCTGCGCCGTGCCGATCAGGCTGCGGGCCGATTTGATCTTGGTGTCGATCGCGCGCACTTCCTGCTGGCGCTGCGCCACTTCGTCATTGAGCGTCGCCTGCTGCGAGCGCAATTGGGACTGGCGGACGGTGAACTGCCCCTTCTCGGCCGCAACCTTCTCGGGATATTTCGCCACGAGGTCGTCCGGAAACTTGATGTCATCGACCGATTTCACGCCGTCGATTTCGGCCTGCAGGCGGGTGATGGCCGCCTGGGCGATGTAAAAGCGCTGCGTCAGTTCGGCGAGGCTCGCCACCGCGGTGTCGTTGCGGATGATCAGGATCGGCTCGCCCTTTTCGACCGTCTGGCCGTCGCGCACCCGCATCTCCTCAAGGATACCGCCGTCGAGGCTCTGGATGACCTGCGTCTGGCTCGACGGCACCACCTTCGCCTCGCCGCGCGTGATGACGTCGAGTACGGCGTAGTTGGACCAGGCGACGAAGACCACCGCGACCAGCAGGATGGCGAACAGCAGAAGATGGCCGAAGAGGCGCGTGCCTTCCTTTTCGGAAGCGGCCGGATCGATCCAGAGGTCCTTATTGGTAATCGACATATGCGTCAGCCTTCGTTGGCGCGGATGCGCCCCTTCATGAGCGCGTCAAGCACGCCCGCCTTCGGCCCGTCGGCCACGACCTTGCCGCGGTCCAGCACGATCAGGCGGTCGACCAGCGAGAGCATCGAGTTGCGATGCGTCACCAGCAGCATGGTCTTGCCCTGGGTGATCTCGCCCAAGCGCGCCTTGAAGGCGTTTTCGGTTGAATTGTCCATCGAACTGGTGGGTTCGTCGAGCAGCAGGATCGGCGGATTGAGCAGCATGGCGCGCGCCACCGCAACGGATTGACGCTGGCCGCCGGAAAGATAACGGCCGTTCTCGCCCACCGGCATGTCATAGCCCGACGGGTGCTGGCGCACGAACTGGTCGACGCCGGCCAGGGTCGCGGCACGGATGACAGAATCCTCGTCCACATAGGGCGCGCCCAGCGTGATATTGTCCTTGACCGAGCCGAAGAAGAGATGCGGGTCCTGCAGCACGCAGCCGACGCTCTGCCGGAGGTCCGTCGGGTCGAGCTGGCGGATATCGACCCCGTCGATCAGCACGGCGCCCTCGGTGGGCTCGAAGAGACCCAGCACAAGCCGCTCGATCGTGGTCTTGCCCGAACCGATGCGGCCGACGATGCCGACGCGCTCGCCCGGCTGGATGCGGAACGAAACCCCGTCCAGCGCCGGCACCTGGGCGTTGGGATATTTGAACTGGACGTTGCGGAACTCGATGGCGCCTTCGATCAGCGGGCGGCGCAGGAACACCTTGCCGTGCGGCCGCTCGATGGGCAGCGCCATCATGCGGTTGAGGCCCTGCAGCGAGGTCCAGGATTGATGGAAGCGCACGATGAGGCCGGCGATCTGGCCCAGGGGCGCCATGGCGCGGCTGGTCAGCATCGAGGCCGCGACCATCGCGCCGGTGGTGAGCGCCGGCGTGGTCGAGGCCGGATCGTGGAAGAATATCTTGTAGCAGCCCACCATGATGACGCCGGCAAAAGCGAGGTTCGACGACATCATCACGAAATTGACAGCGATGGTCGACCAGAAGCGCGAGGTCTTGGCGGATTCGGAGGAGGCCGCGACATAGCCGTCCCAGTCGCGCTGCAGCTGGCCCTCGGCCGAACTCGCCTTGATCATGTCGAGGCCGTTGATGGCTTCGACCAGGGTCGCATGCTTCTGGGCGCTTTCGCGATAGGAGCGTTCGACGGCCCGCTTCATCGGAATCTGTACCAGGATGCTGACCGCGATCACGATCGGGATCAGCACCGCCGGCACGATCGCCACTTCGCCAGCGATCACCCAGACGATGATGAGGAAGATGAACACGAACGGCAGATCGATGATGGCCGAGAGCGTCGCCGAGGTGAAGAAGTCGCGCAAACTCTCATAGGATTGGATGTTGCTGGCGAAGGCACCGGCCGATTGCGGCCCGGCCGCCATGCGGATCGACAGCATCTGCTGGAACAAGGACGACGAAACCTTGCGGTCGAGCGACTTGCCGGCGACATCGAGGAAATAGGCGCGCAGGGTGCGCAGGACGAAATCGAAGAAGAAGACCAGCAGCACGCCCGCCGCCAGCATCAATAGCGTTTCCTCGGCCTTGTTCGGCACGACGCGGTCATAGACCTGCATCGAGAAGAGCGAGGTGCCGATGGTGAAGAAGTTGATCAAGAGCGCCGCGACCACGACCTCCAGATAGACCGGCGTGTAGCGCATCACATTGGCCCAGAACCAGTTGCGGCCCTTGGCCTCGGTCATGTCGGCGGTACGGTTGTCGAGGCGGATCTTCGGCCGCACGACCAGCATCTGACCGGTATAGAGTTCAGCCAGGGCGCTGAGCTGCATCGTGTGCGAACCGTCCATCGTGTCGGGCGTCGCCACCTCGACCTTGCCGTCGCGCGGGGTCGACAGCATCACGCAGGCCTTGCGGTCCTTCAGCAGAAGGACGGCCGGCAGGGTCATGGCATCGACCTTGTCGAGCTTCTTCCTGACCTTGTTGGCGGCAAGCCCGATACGGTCGGCGGCGCGCAGGAACAGATCGGGTGTCAGCCCGTCTTCCGCGATCGGCAGGCCGTGCGAAATGGCGGCGGGCGAGCGCGGGTTGGAAAAGATGCGGGTCAAGATGACCAAGCAGGAAAGCAGCGGATCGTCGCGCATCGCCGGGCCGGAATATTCCGCCGGCGGTCCCGCCGGCGCCGCCGTGGCGACCGGGTTGGGATTCATCTTCAAGCCGCCGGGCAGCGTTGCTCCGGGAGGCAGCCCGCCTGCCGCGGCCTGGGCGCCGGCCGCACCTTGCCCGTTACCTGGCTTCGAACCCGCACCGGTTGAATTTCCCGCAGGCGCGGCAGCGGCACTCGCGGCCGGGTGCGGCGCGGCGGCGGCCGGGGCTGGCTTCACACCGGAGGCTGAGGTCGCAGCGGAAGCATTGGGGGCGGTGGCGCCGGGCTGGCCGGCGGTCGGGCTCGATGACATCAGCTGAAGTCCAATTCTTTCAGGCCATTCGCGGCGCCTTTTACCATATTTTCAGGCGCGCGTAAGGCGGTGCAATGTGACCAAAGGCACGTATCGGCAAGAAAGTGGCGGAAGCTCCGCGCGGGCAAATCCGGGCCGCTGCGTCGCACCAAAGCGAGCATTTCCGCCCTTTTTGCCCAGGCCAGCCAGCTTCCGCCGCCCCTTCCCCACAAGCATGCCCGCCCAAGAGCTTAGGCCGATTTGGTTAACGGGGGGTTTCGTCGGTCGTGACAAGTGGCCGAATCAAGGACGCCCGGCGCCGAGAAAGCGTCCGAAGCCAGTTCCAGATAGGTAATGGTACGCTGCCATACATGGCGGCCACGTGATCGATCCAGACCGGCGACTGCTCGCGGAACACACGATCGGTGTGAAATGTGTCGGCCACATAGCCTTCCGACCACCCCGAAAAGATCACCATGATCCCGCCCCTCGCCCACTTTTATGTCGCAAGGCCATAGCGTTAGCCGTTCTCGGTTAAGCGAAAGATTAACCACGGGCCAGACAAAGAAAAAGGGCGAGACCCGAAGGTCCCGCCCCGTTTCGACTACTAGAGAGACAAACTTAGTTGGTGGTCACGTCCAAGCCATCTTCGACTGCGATGAGTTTGCCGGCGCCGTTGGTCCACAGCGTATAAGTGTGGTTACCGAATGCTCCATCATTGAACTGGAACGTCGACTGCACACCACCGTCATTCGGATTCACATCCGTCACCTGCGTGAAGCCAGTGAGATTGACATTGTCGCGCGTGCCATTCGAGTTGTCGCCGATGATGAACAGATCAATCTGAACATTGTTGGTGCCACCGCCTTGCTGATCAGTATCCACCGTCGCGATGTTCTGATCGAGCACATCTGCGGCATTGATGGTGACCGTGCGGTTACTGTTGTGGTTGCTGTCACCCAGATCGATCATCTCGACGTTGGCAAACTTCGCACCACCGGCCGCCACGTTATCGAAGGCAAAGGTCGATTCCGCCGTTTGAACACGGTCGAAATCGGTGCCACCATCCACTAGGTAGTCGCTGGTGTCGAACACCAGGGTGTCGTCGCCTGCCCCAGCTACGAGAACGTCGATCCCACTACCGCCACTGAGCGTCTCATCACTATCGTCACCAATAATGATGTCGTCGCCGCTAGTACCAGCCAGCGTGGAGTTGCCACTAAGGCCACCGGTAGCAACGTATTTGACACCGACGTTCCCAACGTCGCTGGCACCTTCCGAGTCTTCGACTGTGTAGTTGAAGTTTGTCGAGTCACCGCTATTGAGGGAGTTGTCGCCGAAACCGCTCCACTGAGTATCAAGATTAATGGTAACCGTGTCGCTGCCGGCGTCGTGACTCGGCGTGCTGCTCTCGAAGTAGCCCGACTGACCACTACCAGCGGACACATTGGTAATGTCGAGGTTAGAGGGCGTTTCAGCGTCATCATCATTCCGCTTCAACCAAGCATCAGCAACAACGAAGCTGCCTATATTGCTCGTGATGATGTTGTCATTGCCAGTAACAGGCGCCGTGTTGTCGGAGACGATCGACAGATTGACCGCCGCCACCGCCGTCAGACCGAAGCTGTCCTGCATCGTGTACTGGAAGCTGGCCGGACCGTAGTAGTTGGCATTCGGCACGAACTGCACCTGTGTGCCGCCATTGATCAGCGTCGCTGTACCATTGACGCCGCCCTGGACGGAAACGATCGAGATACCGTCGCCATCCGGGTCGCTGTCGTTGACGAGCAGCGTCGAGACATCGATGATGATCGGGTCATTCTCCGAGCCGATGATGACACCGTCATCGTTGGCAACCGGCGCATGGTTCACGTTGTTGATCGTGATGACCAGGTCGGCACCGCCCGGGAGCGAATTACCAGGCACCGCATCGTCGTCACCGTCACCGCCCGCACCATCGGCGAGGTCCGTATCGCCATCCGCATCCTTCGTGCCGTAGTGGAACACGACATTCTGGGTCTGGGTGACCGAGCCCGGGGTGAAGGTGTAACCGCCAGTCTCCATGTTGAAGACCATCCGGCCATACTCGGTATCGAAGCTAACCACATGGCCCGCGACCACCACGTTCGTGCCGGCACCGCCGACCGAGAGCGCATTGGCCGAGACACCATCCCAGCTGAAGGCGACGTCGAACGCGCTGCCGCTGCCGTCATGCGAGAAGGTGTAGATGTGGTTGGCACCGTTGCCATTAGCATCAGGAGTTGTGTCAAGCACACCGTTGTCGCCCACACCAGATGTATCGACACCCGTCAGCACGTTGCCGGTGATGTCGCCGGAACCGATCGTGGCTTCGAGTTCGGCCGCGAGGTCGTTCTCGTTGGTCACAATGATCACTTCGCCGACCGGGTTGTTGTTGCCATCCGGGTTGGCGACATCGATCAGGTCCTGGTCCAACGCGTTGAGGCCGGGGCCAACGCCAACCGCGTAGACTTTGGTCACGCCGTTGTTCTCAAGCGCACTGTCCCACGCCGTCTTCTGACCGTTGGTGAGCGAGTTGTTGTTGCCCCCGTCACCATCGATGGTCGGTGTACCGTCCGAGAGGAAGTAGACCGTGACCGGCGCGCCGGGGATCTTGCCGTCATTGTCGGCAAGGCCCGCACCACCGAAGGACACGGCGTCCTCATAGCTGGTGTACTGGCCCGCCGGGTCGTTGCTGTTGATGTAGTTCATCGCCTCCGCAGGCGTGCCCCAGAAGTCCATGCGCTGGCCGTCCGACGCGAACTGCACAATCAAGACCTTCACGTCGCCGAGCTGGTCGTACTTGTTGAGCAGGTTCTGGATCGCCGCCTTGGCCAGGTCGAGACGCGTCACGCCACCGCCGATGTCGTTATCCATCGAACCCGACCGGTCGAGGATGATCATGACGTTGTTCTGCTGGGCACCGTTCTCATCGCCCGAGTTCGCGTCGTTGTAGTTAATCGGCGCGATGTCGGCTTCCTGATGCATGCTGATCGAGAAATCAGCACTGTCCGTGTCGCCGTCGCCGTCCGTCACCTTGTAGGAGAAGTTGTAGGTGTGCGGATCGACATCCTGCGACGTCTGATTAAAGCTCCAGGAACCATTCTCGTTGACGGTCAGGTCGCCGTGCGGCGTCGAGACAGTCACCGAGCCATTGCTCAGATTGTGCTCCTGGCCATCGAAGGTCACCGAGGTGATCTTGCCGCCATCGGCGCCAAGATGATCGTTCGCTAGCAGACCCGGGGCAGCAACCACCAGTTCCGCACCGCCGCCTTGCGAGAAGGTCGGCACCGCAGTGACGCCGTCGTCAGCCGCCACCGGCAGATCGTCGTCGATCTGGACGTTGATAAAGGCCGAGGCGTGGTCGTTGTTGCTGTCGGTCGCCAGCACCGGAATGCTGAGGCCCAGATTGTCTTCGGTATCGACCGAGGAATGCTGGAGCGGCTTCAGCAGGGTGAAGGTCCAGGTCCCGTCACCGTCGTTGCTGGGGTTCGGACCGGACAGGGTCAGCGTGAAGTACTGATTGGCCGGGTTGGCCGGGTCGCTGCCCTGCAGGTAACCGACGATCGAGGTCGGGCTGACGACGTGCCACAGGATGTTCTGACCGGCCAGGTTGTTGAGGCCCGTGTCGGAACCTTCGCCAGCGGCCAGGGTGACCGAGCCCGGGGCATCGCCGAGGAAGTCGGCGTTGTAGGTGCCCGAGCAGCTGGCGCTGTTGCCACCGAGATCGTCGCCAACCGACGGAACCGGCAGATCCTGGTTGCCGGCGGCGAGGAAGTCCTCGTCCACCAGGCCATAACCGGCCTGGGCCGTCTGGCTGTAGTTGATGGTCAGCGTCGGCACATCATTGCTGTCGACCGTGATGTCGACACAGCCGGTGACATAGTCGCCGTCGGCGTCGGTCACTTTGGTGTTGAAGTGCAGCTGGGCATCCTGGTTGCCGTCGATCTTGCCGTAGAGCTCGAACTCATACTGCTTGGTCGCGTCGTTGAGCGTGATCTTCCAGATCACCTCATCCCCGGCCTTGCCGACGATGGTGTTGCCGCCATCGGCCAGCGAGTTGATGATGCTGACACCGTTATGATCGTAGCCGCTGTCGCCCGTGCTGGTGAAGGCGATGTCACCGGGGCCGTCGGCACCGAAATCGGCGCAGATGGTGCCAGTGATCTCGGTCGGCACGAGGACTTCCTCGACAAGGTTCAGGGTGACCTGCTTGACGTTATAGTCGGAGCTGTCGCCGGACTGGTTGCCGTTGCCGTCCGTGGTGCCCGGGAGCGCCGCAAAGCGGATCTCGTCGAAGCCACCGGCCGGGCCGTCGATGTGCAAGTTGAAATTGCCGCTGGTGCTGGTCGCCACGAAGTTGGTCGGGCCCGCCACGAGGACGCCGTCCTTGTACAGGCTGTAGCTGCCCACTTCGTTACCGACCGAGCCTTCGGTCGAGTAGAAGACGTTGATCTCGACATCGGCCGAGACCGCCCATTTGCCCTCAGCCGCCTCGCCTGCATTGTTCTGCAGCTCGAAGATCATGACTTCGGAGGTCGTGTCGCCGGCTTCGCCGTTGCCCATATAGTTGATTTCGTTGTAGCGGCCACCGTCGCCACCATCGACCGACGAGGTGACGCCGAAGCCCGGCACACCCGGCAGGTTCTGGTTCTCGTTCAGCGTCGCACCCGCATCGCCCGGCGCCGAAACGCGGATCTCGATCAGGTTCGACTGGGCCGGATAGTTGCCCGGGTTGACAGTCACGCTGCCGGCTTCGACGATCGCCGTTTCCGACGGCTCATCGATATCGCCTTCGACACAGCAGGCGGTCGGGGCGTCGTCATCGACCGTGACCTTGATGGTCGCGGTCTTGGTGTCGCCGTCGCCGTCGGTCGCTTTGACGCCGAATTCGAAGTTCAGATTGTCTTCGTAGCGGGTTTCCGGACCGTTGTTGCTGCCATCGGCATCGTTGAACGGGTGCTTCAGCGCCTGATAGAGCGTGAAGGTCCAGTCAGCGCCACCGGCGGTGGGGGTCAAGACCAGGTCGAACACCTTGACGTTCGGGTTATCGTGGCGAACGCCGACGATCTGCCCATTGCTCACCGTCACATCGACCTTGACGCCATCGGCGGTCTTGAGGTCGTTGAGATTTACGGTCTGGTCCTTGCTGTTCTTCACCGAAACGTTGGTGAGGGACAGCGAACCGCCATCGGCCCCGAAATTGACCGCCAGCGAGCCGCCGATCGTCGTGCCGTTCGGACCGTCGCCATTGCTGGCGGCGTTCTCGGTGTTGTCCGGGTTGGTGTCATTGTCCTGCTGACCGTTGGCAAAGTTGGTCGCCGTGGTCAGGAAGTCCTCGTCGACCTTGGCATTGTTGCCGCGGACCTCGATGTCCGAGGGAACGTCGTCCTTGATCTTGATCGAGAAGCTGTCGCTCGACTTGTCACCGTCGGAGTCCGTCACGGTCGCGGTGAAGTCGACGGTCTTGGTGTCGCTGCCGGCACCGTTGTGTTTGATTGACTGCACCATGTCGAAGGTGAACGAGCCGTTGCCATTCTTGACGACGGTGAAATAGACGTCGGCATGGTTGTTGGTGTTGACGCCGTTGTAACCGCCGGCGCCATTGTCAACCAGGACGATGGCTTCGCCGCTGAGGTTGGTGATGACGGTGTCGAGGCTCAGCGTAACAATGCCGGGCTGATCGGCGCCGACGCCACCGAAGGCGCCGAAATCGAGATAGAAGGTGGTGTCGTCGCCGCTATCGCTGGCAATGCCCGATTCCTTCACTTCGTTGTCGTCGCCCGGCTTGTTGTAGAATTTCACTTCGAAGCCGTCGGGGCTGTCGTCATCGACGCGGACCACGATACCGGCGGTGACTTCGTCGCCGTCGCCATCCTTGGCGCCGATGGTGAAGCCGAGGTCGATATCCTGGGCGTTGTCGTTGTTCTCGTTGCCGGGGTGGCCGTGCTCGAGAGCCTGATAGAGGTCGAAGCGGAAGTCACCAGTCGCGGTGTTTAGCGTAAGCTTGAACACGATGTTGGCCGGGTCGCTCGGATCGCCACCGACATAACCCACCACTCCGCCGGCGCTGTTCTGATGGAGGAATACCGTGGCATTATCGGAAGAGCGCAGTACGCCTGCCGCCATGTCCTGGGCCAGCAACTTGATCGCGAAGCCGCCATTGCCGTCCGCACCGAAATCGACATTGACCTTGCCGGTCGCGTAGCTGAGGCCGACGAGATCGCCGTTGGCCGGCCATGAGCCGTCGGCATCCTGGTTGCCCTTGTTGATCCAATCTTCGTCAACGATGGCAACCGGCGAACCATAGCCGACGTCATGACCGAAGAACTTGAAGTAGCTGGTGTATTCGACGCATTCGACCTTGGGGCCGTCATCCTCGAAGGTCACCTTGCTGCCGATATCCACCGATTTCGACGCCACATCCTGGTCGAAGTCAGTCACCGTGACGACCGCCTGCAGGGCGCCGTCATTGATGCTGATGCCTTCGTCGTTGCTGTTCGTATCCGGGTGCTTCAGCGGGATGTACTGCGCAACCGAAACTTCGCCGTCCTGATCGATAGACAGCGCGAAGGCGACCGGGCCGGCCTGATTGCCGACATGGCCGACAACGAGGCCGTTCTCGTTATAGAGCAGGATTGCCGTGCCGCTAAGATCGGTGATGCCAGAGTCAGCGCCGTTGGTGGTCGCAAGCGTGAGGGCGATCGTGGCCGGTTCGTCGGCATTGGCGTCGCCGCCGAAGGTCACGACTGCATTGCCGGATTCGCCCCAGGCGATGATCGACCCCAGATCCTTGAACGCCTGCGGCGCAAGGAAGTTCCACTGATCGTCGTTCTGCAGCCACTTCGTCTCGTCGACGGTGACGTTGTCTGTGTGGCACTCGCTGATCCAGGCGCAGGGCAGATCGTCGATGACTGTCACCGACAAGTGGCCATTGACGCTGTCGCCATCCTTGTCGGAGGCGGTGAAGTTCACGACGATCTCAGTCGTGTTCTCACCATTGCCGGCCGGGTGGTCGAGCTGATCGATCAAGGTCAGCTTGAAGTTGCCGTCATACTCGCCGGCCATCTTCGTAAATTCGACCTTGAAGATATCACGGCCATCGCTGGAGGTGGCCATGGCCACGCCATCGGCGTCCGGCTGGCCAAGAACCACGTCGAAGCCCATCGACTTCAGCGCAACGCCGAGGCTGAGATTGCTGAAGCCGGCGCCTTCATCGGCACCGAAATCGACGCCGGTGGCACCCGAAACCGTGAGGCTTTCCTTCGAATTGTCGCTGCCATTGGCGAGGTCGTCTTCGTTGAGCGTGTTGACCTTGCACAGCGAGACATTGTCGATGTAGCCGCCCAGGCTGTCGCTGGAGCCGACAGCGCGGAACTCAAGCTTCGACAGATCCGGCGTACCATCGCTTTCGCCAGCTTGAACCTGATAGGTGAACTTCAACCACTGACCAGGAGTTTGACCACTGCCATCGAGGGTCGCGATCAGCTTGCCATCGAACCAGACTTCGATGCCGTCGGTCGCGGTATTGCCGACGCGCGGCGTGTACCAAACGCTGAGGTCGTAGAGGTTGCCGTCCTCGGTCGTGACGTCCTGGACCATGTTCGAGTTGTTGTTGGAGTCGAGCTCCACCAATTGCTGGCCATCCTGCGGATTGCCCGCGGCATGATCCTGTATCTCGATGCCGGCGCCGGAGGTCGAATACCAGCCCGGAATGCTGCCGAAGATACCGTAAGCGCCGTTGGCGACATCGGGCGATTCGAAGCTGCCGTTGATCAGCAGATTGTCGCAGGTGCAGCCGCTGAACACCGGCATATCGTCATCGACTTTGATGATGACCGAACCGTTGGCGAAGTCGCCATCGGAATCCGTCGCCTTGTAGACCAGGTCGAGAACGAGATTGTCCTCGAAGCCCGAGCCGGTGTCGCCGGCTTCGTTGGCACCGTTGTCGAAAGGATGATCGAGCTGGTCGAGGAGCGTGAAGGTGAAGTTGCCCGTGGCATGGCCGTTGACGGTCTCAACAACCAGGGAGAACACCTCGCGGTCGCCGGCCACGCCGGTCAGCGTGTGCGTTGCTTCGTCCCAATGATAGACGACTTGCGCGCCGAGCAAGGTGAGCGCAATGACGCCACCAGCACTGTTCCGGGCAGAAGCGTTATTGCCTTCGAGGCCGGCGAAGTCGATCGAGCCTGGCTGGTCGACGCCGAACTTCACACCGAACGCACCATTGATGATCACACCACCATTGTCGTCGCCCGGAGAAACGTTGTCGCCAATGCCATTGGGCAGCGCGTCTTCGTCAGAGTAGTAGCAAACGTCCCAAGTCTTCGGCGCATCGTCAACCACGGTCACTTCAAGCTGGGCCTCAACCGTGTCGCCGTCGAAATCGGTCGCTTCGAAGTAGACCAGCGGGCTGCCGTCCTGGTTGTAAAGATGGATGCCGTCATTGGCGGCGTTGTTCTCGCCATTGACGTCGCCGCCCTCGGGGTTGTGGATCTGGTGATACTGCACAAACACCAGCTCGCCCGAATCCGGGTCGAGACGCAGGACAAAGACGGGAATATCGGTACCCGCCGGTGCTCCCGCAACCAGAGATTCACTGTAATCGTTGCCGCCACCACCGCCCAGCTCCGGCGGGGTCGCCATGCCGATAATGGTATTGGCGTCGAGCTGATAGGCATAAACGGTGAGCTGAACGACGGTGCCGTCCGGCAGTTCGTAGTCAATCGTCCAATTGGTCGCTGCGCTGTCGGCAAGCGAGGCTTCAGTGGTGGCGCTCTCACCCTCGCCGAGGACGTGGCTGGTCTTCATGAACAGTTCGAAGGCTTGCTTATCCGTGCCCGCTTCGCTGGGAAGCAGATTGCCATCGGCATCATAGTTGAAGTTCGAATTGTCGGTGCCGACGCCGGCATCATTGTCGTGCTGGAACTTAGTCAGGCCAGCCTGGTCATTGCCGCCTTTGGTGCCCCAGAAATCATCACCGCCGGCTTTGCCATCGGCGCCGAAGCTGACGCCGCTTTCGTGGGTAAACGGATTATAGCCAAGGTAGGTCTTCGCGACGCCAAGCGCATCGGCATGGAAGCAGCCGTCGCTCAGAAACTCCGGCGCCAGCTTGGCGAGAATACCCTGCTGATAGGAGATATCGACATCTTCGCCGCTGGCAGTGCCCGTGGTGATGTCTTCGAGCATGTTTTCGATCTTATGCTCGATATGGTGCGCGCCCTTGCCGACATCGTCGGTGTTCTGCTCGCTGCCGGCCGGGAGATTCGAATCATATTCCGTGTGCTGAACGCCCTTCGATTCATCGTGACCGATGGTCAGGTTCGCATCGACGATTTCGTAGGGAATATTATTCCAGCAGCCGTAACGGACATGACCGAGTTCGGGATGGTCGTCGACATCGTGGAACACCAGTTCCGTACCGGGAACCGGGGTGACGGAGCCGTCACCGTCGCGCAGGAAGAAGGGAACTTCGATATCCAGAATATCGGTGATGTTGCCCGAAGGATCAATGTCGTTGGCATTGTCCGCCACGCCGGGCACGTTATCGATCACGCCATAAATGGTGAAGGTCAGCGGAATTTCGGAATTACCGGCGACATTCAGTTCATCGGCCGTCGCCGCATCGTCGTCGATCGACAAAGTGAAGACGATGACCGGAACTTGAACGCGACCGCCCTCTCTGGACACCTCCTGGTAACCGCAGTTGCAGGCATCGTCCATGTAGTAGGCGACGACCATCTGACCGGAGACGCCGTCAACCGCCGGCAATAGCACATAGGCCAATTCGTGACCGTGCGAGGTCAGGCCCTTGTCGAGCAGTTGCTGGATAACCGGCGTGTCGCCGGTGTCGATGCCGTCCCCATCAGTGTCGAAAGTCACCTTGCCCGGCAGATCGGCAAAGAACTGAGCTTCAATCACAGCAGTCGAGGATAGCGGTTCACGATCCTGGTCGATGCCACCTTCGGTATCGCCGTTATTGTCGTCCTGATAGGCACCACCGGTCTGCGAACCTTCTTCGTGGTCTTGTGTATCGAAAGGATCGTTACCGACCTTATGGGTTCCGAACGTCGCGCACCAAGCGTTCGGCAGCACGGACCCTTCATTGCCCTCGCCGCCATTGAGGCGCGCCATGATTTCGTAACCGTTGGCAGGGGTCTCCCAGCTGCCGCTCAGCCCTTGGGCCGAAAGCGATTCGCTGCGATCATTTGCTTGCTCCTCAACGATCGGCGCACGCCCAAAATCATCCTCATTGACAACTGGACCTTGCTTGATGCCGATCAGCACCGGTGTCGTATCCTCCTCGTCCGCCTCGTCGATCTCGATGAATTCGCGTTGGATGAGGTTGTAGTTGAGGGCCGTCGGGTTGAGGCCGCCGACTGCATTGAGACCGCCGATGCCGGCATTGGGGTCGAACGGGCTGAAATTGCCGCCATTGTTGTCGGGCCCGGCCCCCTGGTCGCCGGCGCCGGGACCCGCCGCCGTCTGGATGTCTAGATTGGGGTCGGTCGCCGCGAGCACGGCGGCCACGTCGACCGACTTGCCATCGTTGCCGACGATGTTGACTTCGCCCTGCCCGACCGCATCGGCATAGCCAACCAGAATAACTGTGATGTCGCCAACCTTCACCGCCAGGTTGCCATTGTCGCCCAGGCGGGCAACGAGGCCGTCCGCGGGGAACGGCAATTCCACCGTCTCGCCCGGCGTCACCTGGACCCGTACCACGTTCTCGCCCTGCGGCACCTGAACCTGCACCGGTGTCCCGGACTGCGTCAGGTGAACCTGATCGATATCGCTCTCGTGAATGGTAGAGGCGTTCTGGGTGACAGTCGTGTCGGTGGCCATAGCTCGCTCCAATCGGTCGGTTACTAGGAGGCGAGGCCGCGGAAAAAGTTTCTCGTTAAAGGCGGAATAATCCCGGGCCCGCTATTGATGTTCCGACAATAAGAGCCAGCCCGGTCGCACTCAACGCCCGCTACTTAAGATTCCATATACGATAGTGTGCACGAGTTTGTTTTTTGGAAAATTTTGGAATAATTTTGGCTGCTAATTATACCGCTTTGTCACGATCACGGAAAAATAGGGACATATTCCCGTGAGTCGGGTGATTGCGTGGCAGCAAAAAGCTAAGCAATTTCAATCATCAAGACGTAAGCTAGGTCGCCCTCGGCCCGCCGCAGAATCGGACAGATATTCGCCTTGGCCATGATCAATCGCCCAGGGCGCAGGCACACGATCCGCGCCGGATAGATCTGATTTCTGCCCTGCGCGAACTGCTCGACAATCTGCACCAGGGGCAGCGAGGATTTTACCTGGAAGTACTGATCCAGCGGCTTACCAACAAGTGCGGATTCGCCCAGGCCCAACCACTTCTGCGCGGCACCGTTGGCTTTCAGCATCACGCTCTGGCCATTGGCGACGAATGCCGGCACAGGACAGGCATCGGCTATCAGCGACGCCGAGACGCCCTGTCCCGACATGGATTGCTGGCGCACGCGGTCTTCGAGATCCGATATCTGCTGCTTCAACTCCGCCAGGCATTGCGCCCGGACGGTCGCGGAAAAATTGCCTTCATGATTGGTCGCCGTCGAGAGTTCGTCGACAAGCTGATTGAGCCGCATGCGCCGCCGCGCCGCTGCTTGTTCCAGAGCGGCCCAGGACGCTTGATCGAGCTTTAGTGAATAGCGCCGGCCGCGATATTGAACGACGCGATGTACCAGTTTCGGATCCGGCAGCGACTTCGCCAATGCCGCCGTCGATTCACGTTGCAACTCCATAACGCAGCAACCCCTCGTTTACCGGCCATTTGGGCTGTGACAGAACTGTGGCGTGCAAGCGGTAAGCTCAGAATCGCGCGCGCCGCTCCCCCACATCGAACACACACGACAGTGTGACACATTTTGGGGGCCGCTGGCTAGTGTCTCATTTCCGCTTTCAGCCAAGCCGTGCAACTGGCTAGAATAGCGAAACTTTCTGTTTGGGGGGTCGGTTATGCCTTTTGTGATGCGGGATGGGAATGGCCAGATTGTGGCCATCTACCGCGAACAGTCTTCTGGTGCAGAAGAGTACCTGCCTCCGACCCATCCGGCCGTTCAGGAATTTCTTCAGAACAACACGGCTGCGGCCGGCCTGTCGCACAGCGACAAGCCCGCGATGCTGCAATCCGACCTCGATATGATTCGTGTTTATGAGGATCTGACCGACATTCTCCTCAGCAAGAATGTGGTCATGCTCACCGATTTTCCCCCGGCCGCACAAGACAAGCTCATGCGCCGAAAACGCCTTCGCTCGTCGCTCAGCCCCATTACGGAACTGCTCGACAGTGGCGACGAAGATGAACAGGAACTTCCCTGACCGGGCCCTAGCGCCGGATATTCAATCGGCCCGACGCGATTTCAAACGATCTGGTGCTCGACGGAAATGCTGAGGCCGGGCGAGTAATAGAGCTTGGTTCCGTCCTCAAAGACCCAGTATTGCAGGCCCTTCACTTCAATGCCGCCGTCCGTCACATGCTGGTCGGCAATCCCGCTTTCAAGCAGCCGCAGGTCCGTGACGATGTTCAGGCAGGGATCGTCGCCTTCGTTAAGGATGACGATCTCGCCATTAGCATCCGGCAGCAAATCTGCCAGATTGAGGGTAAATTGGCCCCCAATGGCGGCGTCGGCCGTCTCAATGCTCTGACTGTTGGTCTCGGTGTCACTCATGGCTGCGCTCATCCCTTTGCGCTGCAAACGCTAAAATACTACATAAAAGCTAATCGAATCGATTCCATCCCGCAATCCCCAGTACCGAATTCTTACTGCCTTGTTTTTCCTCATAAATTACATAAGAATTCATATATAACATATTGTTTTTATGCTATAATAATTACCATTCACGGAAGTAAACTATTCCTTAACCATACCCTAAAAATGTGAGCTGATGTTGATTTTGAGACAAATGCTCAATGCTTCGAGTTGAATTCTGCCCCCAACCAAGCCCATTGTTCTCAGACAATTGCAGCAGGAATCGGTCGAGTTGACTGAGAAATCGCAGGCTTTAGCCCCTCGGCCGGACCCGCGGCAGCCCAATGTGCAGCGCCAGGCCAACTGGAAAAGCGGCGGCCTGATTGCCTTTGCGCTCGCCACGCTCGCCGTGCTGCTCCTGAACTGGGTCGCTCCGGACCAGCTGGAGCGTATCGAGCGGCTGACTTTGAACTCGCGGTTCCTGCTCCGGGGCCCAGAACTGCCAAGTGGCGATGTGATCGTTGTCGGCTATGATGAAGCTTCCAGCCGTGCACTCGGCCGCTGGCCGATAAGTCGGCGCGTCATCGCGCAGGCCATCGATCGGGTCGCTGCGGGTGGCGCCCGGACCATCGCCATGGACTATCTCTGGCTGGAGCCGGAACTCGACCTGCCCCAGGACATCCGGGGACAGCTCCAGGATCTGGCCAAGGCCCTGCCCAATGAAGGGATGGCCCAGCGCGCTTTAGCGCTGGCGGAAACAAGCACGGCCGACACCATCCTGGCCGACGCCCTGAGCAGGGCTGGCAATGTCCTGCTGCCCTTCTCATACGCGCCCGACAGCGGCAGTCGGGAAACACCGGCCGAGATAGCATCCTGGGCCTTTGCACGCACCAAGCCGGCTTGTACGCCCGACCTCGCCGCCCAATTTGGCAGCGGAATCCAGGCGCCGATTCCTTCCCTGGCCGCTGCAGCCGTGGCCGGCGGCAACGTCAATATCAATCTCGATGTCGACGGCTCGCCCCGCGCCGAATATCTCGCGACCTATTTCGACGAGGATTGCTTCCCGTCGATGGCGCTTGCCGCCACCACGCATTATCTAAGTCTCGATTGGCAGAATGTGCAGATCGATCTCGGCTGGGCAGTCCATCTTACGAAGGATCGCGTGATCCCTATCGATCGCGACAACAGCATCATCGTCAACTATTTCGGCGATGCGCGGGTCATTCCTACGATTTCCTTTGCCGATGTCATAGCAGGTCGGTTCGAAGCCGGGACCTTCAGTGACAAGCTGGTTCTCTTCGGCACGAATTATCAGGGCGGCAGCGATTTCGTGCGTTCGCCCTTCGACACCGAACTCCCCGGCGTCGTCCGCAATGCGATGGTCGCGGAGCGCTTGATCCATGGCGGCAATCTCGCGCGGCCGGGCTGGACATTCTATGCCTCCCTCCTCGCCGTCCTCCTGTTGGGCGGCCTCAGTGCGCTGCTCGCCCGCCACTTGCCGGTCGGCATCGGCATTGCCTGCAATGCAGCGCTGGCATCGGGCTGGTGCGCCCTCACCTATTTCGCCCTCTTTCCTGGCGGAATATGGATCGCACTCCTTTATCCGGTACTTTCGATCGTGCTGAACACAGTGACGCAAGCCATCCTGCGCAGCGTCAAAGAGGAGCGCCAGCGCCGCCGGGCCGAACAAAGCCTGCGCGAAAGCGAGGAACGCTACGCCCTTGCGGCCCGCGGCGCCAATGACGGCCTGTGGGATTGGGATCTCGTCAACAACACCTTCTTCACCTCGGCCCGCTGGCAGCAGATGCTAGGCCTGCGGGCCGAGCGCATGTCGCGCCAGCCAGGCGATTGGTTCGACCGGGTCCATCGCGACGACATTGACATGATGCGCGCCGCCATCGACGCGCATTTGAGCGGCAGCTCCACGCATTTCGAGCAGGAAATGCGCATGCGCCATGGCGAAGGCAATGATCGCTGGGTAGCCGTCCGCGGCATGGCCGTGCGTGACGGGAGCGGTACGCCGACGCGTTTCGCCGGCTCCATGACCGATATCACGGCGCGCAAGAAAGCCGAGCAGGATCTGCTCTTCAACGCTTTTCATTCGCATCTCACGCGCCTCCCCAACCGCGCTCTGCTGGTCGAGCGCACCGACCAGGCGCTGCAGCTCTGGGCCAAGGATCCACAGGCCGATGTGGTGCTGGCCATCCTGGATATCGATCGTTTCGGCCACTACAACGAGACGCTCGGACAGAAGGTCGGCGACGACATTCTGATAACGCTTGCCCGCAATCTCGAAGAGATGATGCGGCCCGAGGATACGCTCGCCCATCTCGGCGAGGATGAATATGCAATCACGCGCTTTATCGCCGGCAACGTCGAACAAGGTGTCGAGGAACTGATCGTCGCGCTGAAGACGGTCCTGGCACAGCACATGGAAATCGGCGGCCGGCCGGTTGAAATCGAGGCATCGATCGGTTTCGTCCTTGCGTCCCAAGCCGCTGGCGCCGCCGGTGACGAACTGCTGCGCGATGCCAATCTCGCCCTCTATCGCGCCAAGGCGCAAGGTCGCGGTCAGATCGTCCGCTTCGAACCCAGCATGCATCAGTCGGCGATGAAGCGCTTTGGGCTGGAAGCAGACATGAAGCGCGCTATCTCGGAAGGCGACCAGTTCGAACTGTTCTACCAGCCGATCATCGATCTCAAGGACGGGCACGTCCATGGATTCGAGGCGCTGATCCGTTGGCGTCACCCCGAGCGTGGCCTGATCTCGCCGGTCGATTTCATTCCGCTGGCCGAAGACACCGACATGATCATCGAAATCGGTCGCAAGTCGATCATGGATGCCGCGCGCCAGATCGCGGCTTGGATGCCCGCCGAAGGCGATCCGCCGCAGATCGCGGTCAATGTTTCCGGCAAGCAGTTCGCGGCCATCGGTCTTGTCGAGGATATCGAGCGCGCCCTCAAAGTCGCGGGCATTCCATCACATGCGCTGAAGCTTGAAATCACCGAAAGCCTCATCATGGACAATCCGGAGCGCACCAACGAGGTGCTGCGCCGGATCATCGCGCTCGGCTGCAAGGTTTCGATCGACGATTTCGGCACCGGCTATTCATCCTTGAGTCACCTGCACCGCTTCCCTTTCCACACGTTGAAAGTCGACCGCTCCTTCGTGATGCGTATCAACGACAGCCGTGAAGGCCTGGAAATCGTGCGCGTCATCGCCAGCCTCGCGCACATCCTGGAACGCGACGTCGTCGCCGAAGGTGTCGAGACTGAGGAACAGGCGGCCGAACTCACGCGTCTCGGCATCCAGTTCGGCCAGGGGTATCTCTATTCCAAGCCCCTCCCCGCCGCCGAAGCCTCCGTCTTCCTGGCCCGCAACCGCGAGAAACACCGCAAGGTGTGAGCCGGCATTACGGCAAGGTTATCTCCGCCGCGCTTTCGGCAACGATGACACCTTCGCGCTCAATATGCAGCGATGCTTTGTAGGTGCCCGGGTCCCAGCCTTCCGCCGGCTGCTTGATCCCGGTGAAGGCGAAATAAAGCGCCTTGGCACGCGGGATCACATCGTCGCTCTCGGCGAGGCGGCCATATGGCCCGGCAAGCTCCAATATGAGGCGGTCGCCCTTCTGCAGGCCGAAGATATCAACCCAATAGACGAGCGCAGGGCTTCCATTTTCCAGGGCAACGCCCGCATAGACGCCGTGCCGCGCCGCATCCGGCTCAGGTTTCACGGTGGCAAAGCCGCTGTTCAGCAATCCTGTGGCCAGATAGGCGAAATTCTGACTGCCGCCGGCTTGCCACAAGGCATGCGGATTGCCGTTGCAGCCAGCCCCCATTGCGCCGCCAGTGAAGGGATCGACCACTTCGTCATTGTGGCGCACTTCAAAATGGAGATGCGGAAACTCGGTATTGCCGGACAGGCCGATCTGGCCGAGTACATCTCCTGCCGCCACCTTCTGCCCCGGCATCACCGCCACGCTGCCTTTTTTCATATGGGCGTATTGCGTGACCCAGCCGTCACCATGATCGACGATGACGCTGTTGCCGGCCATCCGGTCCTTGACCGCGTCGAGGCCGATCTCTTTCACGCTTACATCGTCCATGCCGTCGCGCAGGCGCAGGACCGTGCCTGGTGCAGCCGCAAGAACGTCAACGCCCCTTTCCATGTCAATATAGTTGCGCAACCTGATATCCGTGCCTTTGTGCTGGTCGTAGGTAAGCGAGCCGCAGGTGAAATCCCTCGCCCCTTCGGTGGCATCCGCGTCGACATAATTCTGGACGAAACAGTCTCGCCCCAGTTCGCACGCCGCAGGCAGGGAAAATGCCGGCTCCGCGGCGGCCGGAATTGCCGTCAGCAGCAGGAACAGCAAGACAATAAGGCTTCTCATGCCGCCAGTTTGGGCGATTCCGCCGCCATTGGCTACTGCCGGATGCACATGCTAGGCTTCTCCGCCACAGGAGCGTGGCATGACGGAATTGCGACATCGTATCGAGAGCGGGATCGATCAGGGCCTGGGGCGTGAACCGGCCGATCTGGTTATCAAGAATATCCGCTTCCTCAACGTCGTCACCGGCGAGGTGGCCAAGGGCGATATCGCGATCTGCGGCGAGCGCATCGTCGGCACCTATGAAAGCTATCGCGGCAAGCGCGAGATCGACGGTCGCGATTTCACCGCGGTGCCCGGTTTCGTCGATTGCCATCTGCATGTCGAATCGAGCCTCGTCGGCCCTGCCGAATTCGATCGCTGCGCGTTGCCGCGCGGCACCACAACAGCCATCTGCGATCCGCATGAAATGTGCAACGTGCTGGGCAAGGAGGGCCTCGAATTCTTCCTGCGCAGCGCCGAACGCACGGCCATGGATCTGCGAGTCCAACTCTCCTCCTGCGTTCCGGCGACGCATCTGGAGACCGCCGGCGGACGCCTCACCGCCGCCGACCTGTTGCCCTATCGCCACCATTCGAAGGTCATCGGGCTGGCCGAGTTCATGAATGCGCCTGGCATCTTCCACAAGGTGCCGGAGGTGATGGACAAGATCGAGGCTTTCTGGGGTGAGCATATCGACGGCCATGCACCGCTCATGAAAGGCTACGAGCTCAACGCCTATCTTTCCTGCGGCATCCGCAACTGCCATGAAACGACCAGTGAGCCTGAGGCCTGGGAGAAATTGCGCAAGGGCATGCAGGTCTTCATCCGCGAGGGCAGCGCCTGCAAGGATCTGGCGGCCCTTTCCGGCATCATCAGTACCACGACGGCGCCATTCCTGGGTTTCTGCACTGACGACCGCAATCCGCTCGACATCGCCGAGGAAGGCCATATCGACCATCTCATCCGCGGCGCCATCAAGGCCGGTGCTCCGATGGCCGATGTCTATCGCCTGGCTTCCTGGTCGGCGGCGCGCGGCTTCGGCCTCACCGACCGAGGCCTGATAGCACCTGGTCAGCGCGCTGACATTGTATTGCTCAACGATCTGCAGACATGCGATGTCGCCGATGTCATCGCCGGCGGCAGAATGATCGACGACGGCATCTTCGAGGTGCGGAACATGCCCGGCCCCGTCGGCTACAATTCCATCAAGCGCGCCAAGGTAGATGCCTCTCTCTTCCGCGTGCCTGCCAGCGGACCGACCGGCCCTGTCATCGGCCTGCGCGAGGGGCAGGTGCTGACCGACTTCCTCACCATGAGCCTGCCCTATCGCGATGGCGAACGGCTGGTCGATCTCGCCAACGACGTCATCAAGGTCTGCGTGCTGGAGCGCCATGGCAAAAGAGGATCGGTCGGCCGCGGCTTCGTCAAAGGCCTTAAGCTGCCGGGCGGCGCCATCGCCTCCTCCATCGGGCATGACAGCCATAATATATGCGTCGTCGGCGCCGCGGACGCCGACATGGCGCTAGCCGTCAACCGGCTGATAGATCTTGGCGGCGGCTTTGTCCTGGCGGCGAATGGCAAAGTTCTTGCCGATATGCCGCTGCCGCTCGCCGGCCTGATGAGCGACCGGGATTTTCGCAGTGTCGCGCATGAAATCAAAGCCTTGCGATCCGCGGTGCGCGACCTGGGCTGCCCGCTGGCCGAACCCTTCCTGCAGATGGCCTTCCTGCCCCTGCCGGTCATTCCACACCTCAAAATCACGGATCTGGGCCTCGTGGATGTGGACAAGTTTGAGCTGCTTGCCGCCTAACAATTTGCCGCCTGACGATTTGCCGGCTGGCGCAGCGAGTCCACGCTTTCTGGCCCTTGATCGCATCAGGCAAACAACCTAGATTTCACACTAACTGGTGAATTCTACGAGGAATATGATGGATATCCGGCAAGGCTTCGTCGACACGATCGGCAACACGCCGCTTATCAAGCTGAAGAAAGCGTCCGAACTCACCGGATGCACCATCCTTGGCAAGGCGGAGTTTCTCAATCCCGGCGGGTCGGTGAAGGACCGCGCGGCCTTGGCCATCATTCAGGATGCCGAGGAAAGGGGGCTGATCCGCAAGGGCGGCCTGATCGTCGAAGGCACTGCCGGCAATACCGGCATCGGCCTTGCCCTCGTCGGTAATGCGCGCGGCTACAAGACGCTGATCATCATTCCCGAGACGCAGAGTCAGGAAAAGAAAGACATGCTGCGTCTTGCCGGTGCCGAACTCCGCGAAGTGCCGGCGCTTCCCTACAAGGATCCCGGTAATTACGTGCGTGTTTCCGAAAGCGTCGCCGAGGAGTTGAAGGAAAGCAACCCCAACGGCGTCATCTGGGCCAACCAGTTCGACAATGTGGCCAACCGCCTGGGCCATTACCGCACCACGGGCCCCGAGATCTGGAAACAGACGGATGGCAAGGTTGACGGCTTCATCTGCGCCGTCGGCACCGGCGGGACGCTTGCCGGAATCTCCATGTTCCTCAAGGAGCGGAATCCAAAGATCAAGATCGGCCTCGCTGATCCGGAAGGCGCCGCGCTCTACAGCTACTACAAGACGGGCGAACTCAAATCCTCCGGTTCCTCGATCACCGAGGGCATCGGGCAGGGCCGCATTACCAAGAATATCGAAGGGGCACCGATCGACATCCCCTACCAGATCCCCGATGCCGAAGCGCTGCCGATCGTCTTCGACCTCCTGCGCGAAGAAGGCCTGTGTCTCGGCGGTTCCAGCGGCATCAATGTCGCCGGTGCCATCCGCCTCGCCAAGGAGCTTGGTCCGGGCCACACCATCGTCACGATCCTGTGCGACTTTGGGACGCGGTATCAGTCAAAACTGTTCAATCCGGCCTTTTTGCTCTCGAAAGGCCTGCCAACACCGGGCTGGCTGTAGTTGTAACGCCTATCCACGCCCATTATGATCGGCGCCTAACAACAAGAAGCGTCGATCGGGATGGAAGAACTATTTCGCCAGGATTCCTATCTGCGGAGCTGCACGGCCGTCATCATTGCCAGCAGCCCCGAAGGCATCAGCCTTGACCGCACGGTCTTTTATCCGACCGGTGGCGGTCAGCCCGGCGATACGGGCCGGCTTCGGCTCGCCGACGGAACCAGTATCGAAATCGTCGACACGCGCAAGGGTGCAGCCCCGGGCGAGGTGCTGCATGTTCCAGCGGATGGTAGTGTTCCGCCCACGCCTGGCGCGGAAGTAACCGCCGAGATCGATTGGGACCGGCGCCACCGCCTGATGCGCATGCACACCTGCCTTCATCTTCTTTGTTCCCTCGTCAAAGGCGATGTCACTGGCGGCCAGATCGGCGACGGCAAGGGAAGGCTCGACTTCAACCTGGCGCCGGAAACGGTTCTCGACAAAGAAGCACTGACCGGTGCGTTGAATGCACTCATCGCCGGCAATCACGACGTGACGCCGCGCTGGATTTCGGACGAGGAACTGGCGGCCCGACCGGAGCTTGTACGCACCATGTCCGTGAAGCCGCCAAGCGGCCAGGGCAAGGTCCGCCTGCTCGATATCGCGGGCGTCGACCTCCAGCCTTGCGGCGGCACTCATGTCCGGAACAGTTCGGAAATCGGCCCGGTCGAGATCACGAAGATCGAGAATAAGGGCAAGATGAACAAGCGCATCAATATCGCATTCAAATAGGCACGGGCTCTTCATGACCAACAGCTTCGCCAATCCGCAATACCTTGTTTCGACCGACTGGCTGCAGGCCAATCTGAACCAGCCTGACTTGCGCGTTGTGGACGCCACCTATTATCTGCCGATGCAGAACAGGAATGCCCGCGCCGAGTATGACGAGCGGCATATTCCGGGCGCCGTCTTCTTCGATATCGACGATATCGCCGACAAGAATGTCGACCTGCCGCATATGCTGCCGGCACCCGAGAAATTCGCCTCGCGCGTCCGCAGGCTCGGCATCGGCGACGGCAACCGCATCGTCGTCTATGACGGCACCGGCATGATGAGTGCGGCACGCGTGTGGTGGATGTTCAGGATCTTCGGCGCCAAGGAAGTTTCTGTCCTCGATGGCGGCCTGCCGAAATGGCTGTCGGAAGGACGCCCGGTGGACGATCTGCTGCCAAATCCGCGTGAGCGCCACTTCAGCGCGCGCCTCGACAACACACAGGTGCGCAGCAAGGCGCAGATGCTGGCCAACATCGGCAGCAGGCGCGAACAGGCTTTGGATGCCCGCGCCAGCGGCCGCTTCAATGCAGCCGAGCCCGAACTCTGGCCCGGCCGCCGCTCCGGCCACATTCCGGGCGCCAGGAACCTGCCTTACACGCAGTTGCTGAAGCCGGACCAGACCTTTCACGATGCCGATACGTTGAAGGCCAGGTTCACCGCTGCCGGCATCGACCTCAGGAAGCCGGTCGTGACCTCCTGCGGCTCCGGCATCACCGCCTGCGTTCTGGCACTGGGACTCAGCCTGATCGGGCACCGCGACGTTGCCGTCTATGACGGCTCATGGGCGGAATGGGGCCTGCCCGGCGAAACGCCAGTCGAGCCGTAACTCAGATCGAGGACTTTCCGCGAATGCGGAGAATCCTTTCAAAGTAAATCCCGCTTCACCACTTCGCGCCAGTTTCGGCTGGCGAAGCGCTCGCCGTTTTCGAAGGCGTCGAGTTCCGCCGTCATGACAAAATCGTCATGGGTCGAACTCATCCGGCAGGTGACATCGATACGGATGTCCCAGCCCGGCCGAGACTGCACATAGGTCTGTTTGCAGGTGTAGGACGCGCAAAGGGGATCGTGCGGCGCAATCTTCAGCTCGCGGCGGATATTGTGCAGCACCTCTGTGCCGATCTCGTCGAAGCGCAGCCGCCCTTCACCAAAGACGCCTTCCGTATCGGTTATGTTGGTGACGCTGCCGGACACAAGGTCGTAGACGACCTCGCGCTTGACGCTGCCGGCACTTATCTGCGTCATCGGTGTCGCCGCTCCCGCCACGGGCTTCTCAAACGGTTCCACGCCGTCATTCGATTGCGGGCGGCGGTGTGGCAGGCTGAGGCGGCTTACCCCGGCGACGATACCGAGTGTTACGACTTCCGGTGCCGGCCAGATCAGTGGCCAATAGGCGCTGGTCAACGAAATGCGCAGGCGGTGACCGGCGGCGAAGCGATGGCCACAGGCATTCATCACCAGCTTGAAGCGATAGCGTCTGCCCGGTTCCAGCGCGGTCGGATTGGCATGGGAGTCGCGATGCGTCAGGTTGATCACCTGGAAGCTGACGCGCAGCGCCTTCCCATCCGGCGCCACGTCCGAGAGACGCGCGCAGAGCTGCGCCACAGGCTTGTCGCTGGTGAATTCCAGATCGAGTTCCGGTGCGCCCAGAACCTGCATCGCTTCCTTGAGCGGCGCGCTGTCGAAAACGAGCGCACCGACATCGTCGAGACGCTGATCGCCCGGCAGTTCGCCGACGCATCCAGCCCCCATCCATTCGCCGCCGACCATGCCGACATGCTGGGGCGAGCAGAGCGGCAGGCTCTCCTCCGTCCCACCGATCGGCGATAGACCATCCTTGTTCAGGTAGAAAACCTCCGGCGCGATACCGGTCGAGGGATAGCTGTCCTCCGCCACCCAATGGCCGGGATGGGACAGCCGCGTTGTTTCCGGCGGCGTGTAATCCTGCATCCAGGCACGCAGCATCGGGCCCCTATCGGCGTCGTTCTGCTTGCCTTTCAGCCAGCGATCCCACCAGGCAACGGCGTCCTGCAGGAAGCCGATCGCCGGCCCCGGCGTGCCGTCCTGCGGATAGATATGCGCCCATGGGCCGATGACGCCTTTCCGCGGCACCTTGAGGTGCTGCAGCATGCGCGGCACGGCATTGGTGTAGGAATCGACCCAACCGCCGACAAGATAGACGGGGACCTGGATCGCATCCCAGTCCTCGCAGACGGAACCATGCTGCCAGTAAGCATCGCGGCGCTGGTGCTTAAGCCACAGGGCCGGCCAGAACGGCATGTTCTCCAGCCGCTCCCGCCATTGGTCGCGCCATCCGGCGCCGACAAGTTCCGGATCCGCAGGCCGGCCCTGATAGGCCAGCATGATCGTGCCCCACCACAGATTGTCGTTGAGCAGGCAGCCGCCCATGTAATGGATATCGTCGGCATAGCGGTCATCGGTCGAACAGACCGACAGCACGGCCTTCAATGCCTTCGGCCGGCGGGCTGCGACCTGCAGGCAGTTGAACCCGCCCCAGGATTTCCCCATCATCCCGATCTGGCCGTCGCACCAGTTCTGCGCCGCCATCCAGTCGATGACCTCAAGCGCGTCATCCTGTTCCTGCTGGATATATTCGTCCCACAGCAATCCGTCGCTCTCGCCGGAGCCGCGCATATCGACGCGCAGGACAGCATAGCCATGGCCAGCGAAATAGGAATGCATCGGCTCGTCACGTGCGCGCGTACCGTCTCGCTTGCGATAAGGAATGTACTCAAGGATCGCCGGAACCGGCTTATTATCGGCACCTTCAGGCAGCCACAGCCTGGCCGCCAGGCGGCAACCGTCCTTCAGTGTGATCCAGAGATGTTCGGTAACGCGGAAATCCAGCGGCAGATCGACGGCTTCGGCCATGAAGGGGCACTCACTTGGCTTTGGCCTGCCGTTTCTGCAGCAGATTGGTCAACCAGTCCGGATCCATTTCCGGGACGGATGACAGCAGCAATTCGGTATAGGCCGGATGAGGTGGCGACAGAACCTTGGTCTTGAGGCCCTGTTGTACCACTTTACCCTGGTTCATGACCACAATCTCGTCGGCGATGGCGCGCACCGTCGCGATATCGTGCGTGATGAAAAGGTAGGAAATGTCGAACTCGGCCTGCAGGCGCAGCAGCAGCTTGAGGATTTCCTCCTGCACGATCTGATCCAGTGCCGACGTAACCTCGTCGCAGATGATGAGATCGGGTTCCGCCGCCAGGGCGCGGGCGATGCAGATACGCTGCTTCTGGCCGCCCGACATTTCGGCCGGCAGCCGGTCGATATAGCTCTCGTCGAGCTCGATCATCTTCAGCAGCTCGACGATCCGAGCCTCCAGCGTGTTGCCGCGAAGATTATGATAAAAAGTCAGCGGCCGCCCGATGATGTCATAAACCCGGTGCCGCGGATTGAGTGCTGTGTCCGGGCTCTGATAGATCATTTGGATGCGGCGCAGGCTCTCCTTGTCCCGCTGGGCAAGAGCCGGCGGCAGGTCGGCGCCGTTGAACTTGACCGAACCCTTGCTGGGTGGCAGCAGACCGGTGACGACGCGGGCCAGCGTCGATTTGCCTGAGCCGGACTCACCCACCACGGCGACTGTCCGGCCACGCGGCACCGAGACCGAAACATTGTCCAGAATCTTCACCGCATTGCCATAGGCGGCATCAACATTCTCGACCTTCAGGATCAGGTCCTCGGTAGTCGTTTCCTGCTTGGCGAGGCCGCGCACGGCCCAGAGCGAGCGTGTATAGGCTTCCTTCGGCGCCGCCAGCATCTCGCGCGTCGGCGCTTCCTCGACCAGCTTACCGTGCCGCAGCACCATAATGCGGTGCGCCATCTGCGCCACGACCGCCAGGTCATGGGTGATGTAGATCGCCGCTGTATGGAACTCCTCCACGATGGCACGGATCGAGGCGAGTACCTCGACCTGGGTGGTGACGTCCAATGCCGTGGTCGGCTCGTCGAAGATGATCAGATCCGGCCGGCAGGTCATTGCCATCGCCGTCATCACGCGCTGCAGCTGCCCGCCCGAAACCTGGTGCGGATAGCGCGAGCCGATATTGTTCGGATCCGGCAGACGCAACCTGCCGTAAAGATCCTTGGCGTCGGCCACCGCCGCTGCAGTCTCGCGGATGCCGTGCTGGGTTTCGGTCTCGATCGTCTGGTCGATCAGCCGGTGTGCCGGGTTGAACGAGGCTGAGGCGCTCTGCGCCACATAGGCGATGCGGGAACCGCGCAGCCTGCGGCGTTCTTCGTCCGTGGCCTTCAGCAGGTCCATACCGTCGAAGGTAACCGTGCCACCGTTGAAACGGCAACCCGGGCGCGCAAAGCCCATCGCGGCGATGCCCAGGGTCGATTTGCCGGCACCCGATTCGCCTATCAGGCCCAGCACCTCGCCGCGGCGCAGCGTCAGGTCGATGCCCTTGACGATCTGATGCCAGACATCGTCGCTCTCGCCCTCGATCATCACGCCGCGCATTTCCAGGAGAACATCTCCCTTGGTACGCCCCGGTTGCTTCAAATTGTCATTGCCCATCGCGCAACCCGCTTGTCTTGTGCAAGAACCAATCGACGATGAAGTTGATCGCGACCGTCAGCAGCGCGATGGCGCCGGCCGGCAGCAGCGGGGTGATATCGCCATAGATGATCAGCGTCGCATTCTCCTTCACCATCAGGCCCCAATCGGCGGTCGGCGGCTGCAGGCCCAGGCCCAGGAAGGACAATGAGCTGATGGTCAGGAACACGAAGCAGTAACGCAGGCCGAACTCGGTCACCAGCGGCGGCATGATGTTGGGCACGATTTCGCGCAGCACAACCCAGCCCACCCCCTCGCCGCGCAGGCGTGCTGCCTCGACGAAATCGAGTGATACGACATTCATCGAAACGGCGCGCGTCAGGCGGAAGACGCGGGTCGCATCGACCACGCCGATGACGATGATGAGGTTGATCGCCGTTGGCCCCAGGATGGACAGCATCATCAGCGCGAAGATCAGGCTGGGGATGGCCATCAAGGCATCGACGAAGCGGCTCACCGCCTGGTCGAACCAGCCGCGCAGGATCGCGGCCATGATGCCGAGCAAACCGCCGGTCAGGAACGAGAACATCGTGGCGGCGAAGGCGATGCCCATGGAATTGCGCGCGGCGAAGATCATGCGCGAAAGCATGTCGCGGCCGAGCTGGTCGGTGCCCAGGTAATAAGGCGCCGCCCAGGGTAGATAGGAATCGCCCACGACCTCGGCTTCCTTGAACGGGGCGATATAGGGGGCGAACAGCGCCACCACGACATAACCGAAGAGCACGACCAAGCCGAACCAGGCGCTCCATGGCGCTTTCTTAAGTTCCCTTAGCGCCGTTGCCCGCTTCGAGCGCCGGGCCCTGGGTACCTTGGTTGTCACAGCTTCAGCCATTCCTTGTGTCCTCTTCCCCTCAGCGCGGATGCAGCAGGCGGGGGTTCGTCGCGATCGAGATGATGTCCGCCGTCAGGTTCAAGAGGATGTAGGTGGCGGCGAAAATAAGCGCACATGCCTGCACCACCGGGATGTCGCGGGATGTCACCGCATCGACCATCAGCTGGCCGATGCCGGGATAGGTGAATACCACTTCGACCACCACGACGCCGACCACCAGATAGGCCAGGTTGAAGGCGATCACATTGACGATCGGTGCCCAGGCATTGGGCAGGGCGTGATGCAGGATCACACGGCCTTTGCTGAGACCCTTCAGCCGCGCCATCTCGATATAGGGGCTGGCCAGCAGGTTGATGATGGCGGCACGCGTCATGCGCATCATGTGCGCGACGATCACCAGCGTCAGTGTCAGCGCCGGCAGGGCGCAGCGCAGCAGCCTTTCGCCCAACGCCGTGTCCGCATCGACCGATGCCAGGCTCGGGAACCAGTGCAGTTTCACGGACAGGAACAGCATCAGCAGATAGGCCATGAAGAATTCCGGCATCGAGATCGTCGTCAGCGTCAGGGCGTTCACGATCCGGTCGAAAGGCGAGTTGCGATAGAGGGCGGCGAGGATTCCGAGCCCCAGCGCCAGCGGTACGGCGATAAGCGCCGTGAGGCTAGCCAGGAACAGAGTGTTGGCGAGGCGAGGCGCGATAAGTTCGGCCACCGTGCGGCGGTAATCGACACGGCTGGCGAAGGATTCGCCGAAATCACCCTGCACCACGTCGACGACCCAATTGACATAGCGTGTGACCGGCGGCTTATCGAGACCGATCTCGCGTTCGAAGGCGGCACCTGTCTCTGGCGTCCAGGCCTGCCCGAGAATGGCCTTGGTGAAATCGCCCGGCAGCCATTCGACCAGCGAGAAGATGACGATCGACACGATGAACAGGGTCATCAGACCCAGCCCCAATCGCTGCAGGATCGTTCGTGTGATTGGATGCATCACGTTCCCACCGCACCCAGCGATGTCCCCTGGTTAAGTCGAACTGCGATTTCGCGAGAAAGTCCCCAAAAGGGAAAGATCGGGCCGCCGCCTTTCGGCAGCAGCCCGATCGCGTCCCCTACCGGAAGCTTAGGCCATCCACCAGCGCGAGCAGATCTTCATCCCGTCGACATCCCAGTTCGACAGCAGGTCGCCGTGGGCGACCGCCTTGGAATGGGCCGAGACATAGTTGTTGAAGACGATGTTGATGAGACCGCCATCGTCATGCAGCAGCTGCTGCATTTCGGCATACTGCTTGGCGCGGGTATCGGAATTGGTTTCCGAACGGGCGGCAACCAGCAACTCGTTGAAGCGCGGGTTCTTCCAGAAGGTATCGTTCCACGGTGCCTCGGCCGCGTAGGCGGTCGTGAACATCCAGTCGCAGGTCGGACGGCCGTTCCAGTAGGAGGCGCAGAACGGCTTCTTCAGCCACACCGCGTCCCAATAGCTGTCCGCCGCTTCGCGGATGACGTTGATGTTGATGCCGGCCTTGGCAGCACTCTCCTTGAAAAGCGTCGCTGCATCGACGGCGCCCGAGAAGGCCGCGTCGGAAACGGACAGATCGACCGTGAGGCCTTCCTTGCCCGCCTTTTTCAGCAATTCCTTCACCAGGTCCGGGTTGAAGGTGTGCACCGGTTCCGGGTTGATCGCATACTGCACCGACGGCGCAATCGGATTGTCGTTGCCGGCGGTCGCATAGCCGTGGAACACCTTCTTGGCGATTTCCTCGCGATCGATGGCGTTCTTCAGCGCATTGCGAACATCCGGATTGTCGAACGGCGCCGCGGTCACGTTCATCACGAAGATGTAATGGCCATAGCCGGTTACTTCCGTGACGTTGATATCCGGGTTCTTCTTCAGGAGGTTGACGGTCTTGAGGTCGCAACGGTCCATGAAGTGGATTTCGCCCGAGGTCAGCGCATTGGTGCGCGCCGCCACGTCGGCGATGACTTTGATCTCGACATCGTCGAAATAGGCCTTGCCATAGAAATTGTCGTTACGCTTCAGCTTGGCGCCGACGCCCGGATCGAATTTCTCGATCATGTAGGGACCGGTGCCGATGCCCGATTCCCAATCGACCTTGCCGTCGGCCTTGGCCGGCATGGTCTTCAGGTGATAGTCGCTGGCATAGAAGGGGAAGTCGGCATTGGCGCCCTTCAGGGTGATGATGATGTTGTCACCATCCGCCTTGATCTCCTCGATCGTGTCGACAACCGACTTCGCCGCCGATTTCGAATCCGGGCCCATATGGTGCTTGTAGGAGGCAACCACGTCTTCCACCGTCACGGCCTTGCCGTTGTGGAAGGTGGCGCCCTTCCTGAGCTTGAACGCCCACTTCTTGGCGCCTTCCGACGGCTCGAAGCTCTCGGCCAGGTCGCCGACGATGTTGCCGGCCGTATCCATCTCGGTCAGGCTGTTGCCGGTGGCGCCCCAGCCCACGGTGCCGGTCATCTGGTCCGGATAGGTCGCGGGATCCAGCGAATCCGTCGTGGCGCCATGGCCCAGGCCGATCTTGAACGTGCCGCCCTTCTTCGGTTCCTGCGCATAGCCGGCGCGGCTCAGCACGCCGGTGGCCAGGGCCGTCGAAACGCCCAGCGCCGCCGCGCGGCGCATGAAATCACGCCGCGAGACGCGCTTGGCGAAAGCGGCCTGCTGCAACTCTTCCCATTGATTCATTCTGGTCTCTCCCTAACGGCCGAACCGACCGACCCCATGCCGACCGGCGGCTAACCCTGTTGCACGACCGATGCTGTCAGATTGTTGCTCCGCGCACCGGCTTCTCGGTTTCTTCTAGTTAAGCCATCATTAGGGCAGCGCGGCAAGAATTCTTGATGAATTACGACATGCGGCCATTGCTATGCGACACAATCACCGGATCGTGCTGCATTTTCTCACGCTGCGCGCATCTACTGCACCGCAAGGGCGGCCCTGATCGCATCGCAGCAGCGCGCAAGTTCCCCCGCTGCCGCGGGCGACAGATGGACCAGCCTCAGATAAGTGTGCGGAAGCCCGGAACCACAAGTATAATCGCACGGTATGCCAGCATGACGAAGACGTTCGGCCAGCATTTCGCCATGCGGTCGGATCGGGTCCATTTCCGCGGTGGCGATGAAGGCCGGCGGCAGTCCGGCAAAAGACTTGGCGGAAAGCGGCATCGCATAGGCGTTGCCGGCAAGGCTCTGCCCGCCGAAATAAGACGTGACGTAATGGCTCATGGCGGCCGCCGACACCCCGCCCGAACTGCCCGGCGCCACACCCACGCTCAGGGCCGGATAAATCAATGCCTGCAGGCGGATGGAAGGCCCGCCATGGTCCCGGATCCAGAGGCAGAGCCCGGCCGCCAGGTTGGCGCCGGCGCTGTCCCCCGCGACGGCCAGGCGCGCCGGGTCGAGCCCCTGTTCCCGCCCTTCGCGCGCCACCCAGGTGACGGCGGCCAGGCAGTCCATGAGCGCATCGGGAAAGACATGCTCGGGCGACAGCCGGTAATCGACCGACAGTACCGCGACGCCCGCTCCCGCGCAGATGCGCGCCGTCGCCAGATCGTGGCTCTCCGGCGATCCCAGCATCCATCCGCCGCCATGGAAATAGACCACGACCGGCAGCGACGCGGCGCCGGCGCCGGCCGGCCGATAGAGCAAGGCGCGGCGCGCGCCGTTGCCGGCTGGCACCATCACCGTCTCCACGCTGACCCCAGCCGGATGCGGCGCATGATACCGCTGCCAATAGGCATCATAGATCCGGCGCTGCTCGGCCATCGGCAGGGCATCGTATTGCGCCGTGAAAACGCCGTCCGTATCTTCGATGAAGGCCGCCACCAGCGCGTCGGCCGGCTTTATCCCGCTTCCCATCTGGACTCCCGCCAAGATTTGCTGATCCTTGCGCAGGGCGCATTCGACACTGCATCATCGCGCCCCACAACCGAAATCGACCGCAGCCGCAACGCGAACCCTGACGAACATGAATCCAGCGCCCGCCAACGACCAGACCATGACGATTGGCTTCCTGCTGATGCCGCTCTTCTCGATGATGGCCTTCGTCTCGGCGATCGAGCCGCTGCGCGTCGCCAACCGCATGGCGGACCGCCAGCTCTATCGCTGGGAAGTGCTCTCGCGCGACGGCAATCCGGTGACGGCGTCCAACAACATGTCGCTGGCCGCCGACCATTCCATCGCCAGGCATCCGCCCTATCCGATGGTTGCCATCTGCGCCAGCTTCAATCCCTTGCGCCATTTCGATGCCGCCTTGAAGCAATGGCTGCAGCGCCAGAACGCGGCGGGCGTCGAGCTGGGAGCCATGGATACCGGCGCCTTTCTGCTGGCGCGTGCCGGCCTCCTCGACGGCTACCGAGCCACCACGCATTGGGAAAGCCTCGACAGTTTCGCCGAAGCCTTTCCAAAGGTCGAGGTCGAGAACGCCCTCTATGTCATCGACCGCAACCGCTGGAGCTGCGCCGGCGGCACCGCCTCGCTCGACCTGATGCTGCACATGATCCGCCGCCAGCATGGCCACCGCATCGCCGCCGCCGTCTCGGAACAGTTCATCCATCCCGAAATCCGCGGCCCCGGCGATCGCCAGCGCATGGAGCCCAAGGAGCGCCAGGGTATCAATCATGCCGGCCTCTCGCGCGTCATTCAGCTGATGGAATCGCGCCTGGAGGAACCGGTCATGAGCGCGGCGCTGGCCAAGGCGGCCGGCATGTCATTGCGCCAATTGGAACGGCTCTTCGACCGCTATTTCGGCATGTCGCCGCGCCGCTATTACCTGGATCTGCGCCTGCAGCGGGCGCGGTCCATGCTGCAATATACCGACATGTCCATCGTCGAGGTGGCGGTGGCCTGCGGTTTCGGTTCCGCCGCGCATTTTTCCCGCTCCTATCACGCCTGGGCCGGCAAGGCGCCAAGCGCCGAGCGCCGCCGCCCCGCCCTCGGAATCATGCCCGCCCTTCGCTGATGCGAGAGTTCGGCTCAAGTCGGTATTCATCAATCGCTTGTCGGAATGCGTCAACCCGAAAACAGGCCGCCAAGCCAGCATCCCTGCCATCTCAAGAATCTTCATGCCGCAAAGAGAGAGCCAGCCATGAATTACGAAGTGATCGTCACCTGCGCCGTCACGGGTGCCGGCGATACCGTGGGCAAGCACCCCGCCATTCCGGTGACGCCCAAGCAGATCGCCGATGCCGCGATCGAAGCCGCCAAGGCCGGCGCCACGGTCGCCCATTGCCATGTGCGTGATCCGGAGACCGGCAAGGGCAGCCGCGACGTCAACCTCTACCGCGAAGTGGTCGACCGCATCCGCTCCTCGGGCACCGATGTCATCATCAACCTCACCGCCGGCATGGGCGGTGACCTGGAAATCGGCGCTGGCGAGGATCCCTTCAAGTTCGGCAAGGCGACCGACCTGGTCGGCCCCCTCACCCGCCTCGCCCATGTCGAAGCCCTGCTGCCGGAAATCTGCACGCTCGATTGCGGCACGCTCAATTTCGGCGACGGCGACTATACCTACATCTCGACCCCGAACATGTTGCGCGCCGGCGCCAGGAAGGTGCAGGAACTGGGCGTGAAGCCGGAACTTGAAATCTTCGACACCGGCCATCTCTGGTTCGCCAAGCAGATGCAGAAGGAAGGCCTGCTCGGCGACAGCCCGATGTTCCAGCTGTGCCTGGGTATTCCCTGGGGCGCCCCCGCCGATACCACGACGATGAAGGCCATGGTCGACAATCTGCCGGCAGGCGCCATTTGGGCCGGCTTCGGTATCGGCCGCATGCAGATGCCGATGCTGGCGCAGGCGCTGCTGCTTGGCGGCCATGTCCGCGTCGGCCTCGAAGATAATATCTGGCTCGACAAGGGCGTCCACGCCTCGAACGGTTCCCTCACCGAGCGCGCCTGCGAGATCGTCACGCGCTTGGGCGCCCGCCCGCTCACCCCGGCCGAAGGCCGCAAGAAGCTCGGCCTCAAGGCCCGTGGGTAAGGATTTGTGGCCAGCAGTGGATTGCCGGGTCAAGCCCGGCAATGACGGTCCTTATTAATTCGTCATGCCCGGGCTTGACCCGGGCATCCACTCTGGCCGCAGTGAACTGTTAGGAAGGAATTGTAAATGATCACCAACATCAAGAAAGCCGCCGTCATCGGCACCGGCGTCATCGGCTCCGGCTGGGCCGCACGTTTTCTGGCAGCCGGTCTCGACGTCGTCGCCTGGGATCCGGGCCAAGGTTCCGAGGCGCAGCTGCGCGCCAATGTCGCCAATGCCTGGCCGGCGCTGGAAAAGGTCGGCCTGAAGCCAGGCGCCTCGCAGAACCGCCTCACCTTCGTCGCCACCGTCGAGGAAGCGGTGAAGGATGCCGATTTCATCCAGGAATCTGCGCCCGAGCGCGAAGACCTGAAACTGAAGCTTCATGCCCAGATCACGGCCGCGGCCAAGCCGGATGCCATGATCGGCTCCTCGACCTCCGGCCTGCTGCCCTCGGACTTCTATAAGGACGCCAAGAATCCGGAACGCTGCATGGTCGGCCACCCCTTCAATCCGGTCTACCTGCTGCCGCTGGTCGAAGTCTGCCCCAGCAAATGGACCTCACCCGAAGCCGTCCACGCGGCGATCGAATTCTACAAGAGCCTCGGCATGCGCCCGCTTCATGTGCGCAAGGAAGTCCCGGGCTTCCTTGCCGACCGCCTGCTGGAAGCAGTGTGGCGCGAAGGCCTCCATATGATTAAGGACGGCTACTGCACCACCGGCGAACTCGACGACGCCATCCGCTTCGGCTTCGGCATTCGCTGGTCGTTCTTCGGCATGTACATGATCTATCACATGGCCGGCGGCGAAGCGGGCATGAAGCACTTCCTGGAGCAGTTCGGGCCGGCCTTGGACCTCCCATGGACGCATCTGAAGGCACCGCCGCTGACCGATGACCTCATCGACAAGATCGTCGAAGGGACCGAAGCGCAGGCCGGTAAGCATTCGATCAAGGATCTCGAGCGCCTGCGCGACGATTGCATCATCTCGGTCATCAACGCGATCACCGATGCCAAGGCCAAACACGGATGGAAGTACGAGGATTAATGCGATGAGCGCCCCGCTCCGCCCGATCGGTCTCCACCCGCATCGCGAGGTGGTCCGGCCCGAATGGGTCGACTACAACAACCACCTCAACGACGCCTTCTATCTGGTTATCTTCAGTCACGCGACGGACGCGATGATGGACCAGATCGGGCTCGATGCGGCGGGGCGGGAGCGCGGCAAGCATTCTCTGTTCACCGCCGAACTGCACCTCAACTATCTGAAAGAGGTGAAGGTAGATACGGAAGTCCGCGTCGAGACGATGTTCTTGGGTTTTGACGCCAAGCGTCTGCATATCTTCCACACCATGTATCGCGGCGACGAGACGGAACCGGTGGCGACCAACGAGCAGATGCAGCTTTCCATGGACATGACCGGCCCCCGCGTGGCGCCGTTCCAGTCGGATGTCCTGGCCGCGATCGAGAAAATCGCCGCCGAGCATGCGAAACTGCCGCGACCCATTCAGTCCGGTCGGGCGATTGCACTACCGCCTAGGAAGGGGTGAGGACCATGAACTTCGGATTGACCAGCGAGCAGCAGATGCTCGTCGAGGCGACCCGTGCCTTCGTCGAAGCCGAACTCGTGCCCTACGAGAACGAAGTCGAAAAGACCGACAAGGTCCGCCCGGAACTCATCCACCAGATTCACGAGCGCGCCATCAAGGCCGGCTTCTACGCCGCCAATATGCCGGAAGAGCTGGGCGGCGGCGGTCTCGACCATCTCGCCCTCACACTGCTTGAGCGCGAACTGGGCCGTACCAGCTTTGCCCTGCAATATGCCGTGCATCGCCCGAGCAACATCCTGCGGGCCTGCAACGACGAGCAGAAGGAACGCTATCTGCTGCCGACCATCCGGGGCGAGCGCATCGAATGCCTTGCCATCACCGAACCCGACGCGGGCTCGGATGTGCGGTCGATGAAGACGCGCGCGACAATCGAGGGCGATGACTTTGTCATCAACGGCACCAAGCATTTCATTTCCTATGCCGATGTCGCCGATTACATCATCCTGTTCACGGCCTCGGGCATCGAAGACACCAAGCGCGGGCCGAAGAAGCTGATCACCAGCTTCCTTGTCGACAAGGATACGCCAGGCCTTGAGGTTCGCATGGGATCACGGTCGGTCAGCCATCGCGGCTTCCATCATTGCGAACTGGTCTTCGACAATTGCCGGGTGCACAAGCGCCAGGTGCTGGGCGAGGTCCATCACGGCTTCGACGTGGCCAACACCTGGCTCGGCGCCACCCGCCTCACCGTGGCCGCGCAATGCGTCGGGCGCGCCCAGCGCGCCATGGAAATGGCGGTCGATTGGGCCGCCACCCGCAAGCAGTTTGGCCAGACCATCGGCAAGTTCCAGGGCGTCTCCTTCAAGCTTGCCGACATGGCGACCGAGATCGAGGCCGCCAACCTCCTCGTCCTCCAGGCCGCATGGAAGACCGTCGAGCGCACCGTCCAGGACCAGGATTATGCCATCGCCAAGCTGTTCTCGACCGAGATGCTGGCCCGCGTCACCGACCAGGCCGTGCAGATTTTCGGCGGCATGGGCCTGATGGAAGAAACCGGCATCGAACGCTTCTGGCGCGACGCGCGCGTCGAGCGCATCTGGGACGGTACGTCGGAAATCCAGCGCCACATCATCTCGCGCGCCTTGCTGCGGCCGTTCGAAAGTTAGAATTCTCCCCCAACCGCACCTCTCCGGAAGCGCAATTCAATCGCATTGACCCAGATGCGTCATGCCCGAGCTTGACCCGGGCATCAGGATTGACCGGGCTCTGGTCTTCTGTTGCAGGCTGATCCCCGGGTCAAGTCCGGGGATCAGCCTAAAGAATGCCACATGCGATTGGCCTGGAGCTGACCCGGGCATGACGAAGGCATGCTTCTCCCAGAACCGCTGTTGCATTTTCCTATGCTACTTGGTCTTGGACTTGTTCAGGGCCACGGCAGCGCGAATGAGCGCCTTCAACGCATCCCCGTCGATCTCCTCGCCTTCGTGTAGGTCGATGGCGCGCCTTGTGTTCCCCTCAAGGCTGGCGTTGAAGAGGCGCGAGGGGTCTTTCAAGGCCGCCCCTTTGGCGAAGGTCATCTTGACGGCGTTCTTGTATGTCTCGCCTGTGCAGATCAACCCACCATGCGACCACACCGGAACGCCCCGCCACTTCCATTCCTCGACGATTCCGGGATCCGCCTCCTTTATCAAGGCACGCAGGCGGCTGAGCATCTTGCCCCGCCAGTCGCCCAGCTCCGCGATTCTCGCGTCTATCAGCTGAGAGGGAGATGTTTCGCCCTTCTCTTCCTTCGAGCCGCCCGTCCTCGCCTTCACGATTGCCGGCGCCTTCTTCATCGCTGTTTTCATTCGCCTCTCACATTCGTTCGCCGGGTAATTTACTGGCCTGTTTCACCCACGCGACCAGTTGAGCCTCATCGAACTCGTCGCCCTCGTAGATATCGAGATAGCGCGTGTCCCTGTTCCTTGACTCGCCAGGGGGAGCAGGGCGCAGCGACGCGCCGCGGAAGAAGGCCACCTTGATGTATTTCGTTAGGCAATGAAAACCGAGGAACCAGCCCTGCCCCTCAATGCCATAAAGGGGCGAGTTCCACTTCACCGCCTTGTGCACGCCGGGAACGGCGCGCGATGAGCATGTCCAGGCGGCGCCCGACATCGCGTTTCCAGCCCGGCATGGCCGCGATATAGGCCCGCACGGGCGCGTCGCCCTCCGCCTTCGCGACCTGAGGATTGCCGCCCGCGAGGAGGACCGGCTTCGCGGCACCATCCTTAGGCGCCTTCCTGGCAATCTTCGCCGACTTCCTGGACGTCCTTTTGGCAATGGCGGACAGCGCTTTGATTGCGGTATCGGTCATCGGTCAGCAAACCTTCCAGGCGGTCGACGCAGTACATTTATCCCTACGTCCTGCAACTTTGTAAACAAGGTCTAAAACTTGCTGCGCATTCGCCGCAAAAAGTTATCGAGAAGTTAATTCGTTGAGCTGCCTGGGCCTGTTGCACGATTTCGATCTTATATGCACACAAGGATATGCATATTCGGACGCCTCGCCCCTGCTCAAAAGACCCGGCTGCGCACATCTTTCCAGCAAGGGATTTTGAGGAAGACCACCCGCCATGGCGCAGCTTGTCAAGCTCGGTAAGTTTCTTGTCGAAATCGACGGCACTCATCTTGCCTTCTTCGACACCACCGGCAATCCGCAAGGCCGCCCGCAGGATCTCGCCCAGGCGACGCAGCTGACTCTGCCCGACGGCACCACAATGCCAGTCGATCAGTTCACCGAGCTGCTGGCCGGCGATCCGGAAGACCTCGCCAATTTCCAGACCGCAGCGGGTGGACCGGGCGCGGATCAACCCACCGAAGCCGATAGCGGCGGCGGTCGCTTTGCCGTGTTCGAAGATGCACACGGTATCGGCGGATTGGCGTCGGTCGGGGGCCTGCAGCAGACGGACCAGCCTTCCACCCCTGATCTCGACACGCAATCGCGCCGCGCGGATGTGCTCGAGGACGATATCGCCCCCTTGCAGACAGTCCTTGCCAACGAGGCGGCCTATCTCGCGCCCGAGGTTACCGCCGAAGGCGGCAAGGTCGAATACCATACCACCGTCACGACCGGAAAACAGAACCCGCTCGGCGATCTAAAGGTCGGCGACTATCTCACCAAGGGCGGCAGCGAAGGCAAGGCGATCGACCCTGCCATGGTGAACGGTGTCGACAGCCGCAACCTCACCCTGGCCCAATCGGCCGAAGTGAAGCTGGGCTTCGTGTCCGAGGGTGCCGGGTACAAGTCGATGGTCGGTGTCTATGCCTTCGATGCCAATGGCAACATCGTCCCGGACAGCGTCAAGCTGGTCTGGCTCGATGCCAGCCAGGTCAAGCAGGGCGTCGCGGGCGGTGCCTTGGGCAAGGATTTCCTGGGCAATTCGCAGCCGTCGGAAATATCGCTCGGCAATGTCGCCGCCGATACCAGGCTCGGTTTCTTCATCGTCGCCGACGGCGCCAGCAACAAGAACAATCAGAAGCTGCTGGGTTCCATCGCCGACAATGACAAGGCCGACAATTACGACGACGATCTCGCGGCGATCAACCAGCATCTGAGCTTCGCGATGGACGCCAAGGGCAACGGCCGGATTCTGGTCGACGGCAAGCCGCTCGCCGGCAACATCTATTTCACCCACGACAAGTCGCTCAACACCGACGGCAACAGCAACGACATCGAGCACACGCTCTCCGGCACCGCCACGCCCAATGACGGCAAGCTCTATGTCGGTTTCGAGGATCTCGCCGGCGGTGGCGACCGCGACTATCAGGACGTGGTCATCAGCGTCGATATGGGCAGCTACAATATCAACAAGCTCACCCAGACCGTGACCCAGCCCTCGGTCGATCTCAACGACGCCGACAGCACGCATCTGGCCGGCGCCGTGATCACGACCGACGGCTTCCAGCCTGGCGACAATCTCAACGTCCCCGACAATCCGCTATTCGACGTATCGGTCACCCATGACGGCGACGATCTGACCATCACGATTGCAGCCAAGGCCGGCGTCGAAACGATCGAGGCGTTCGAGGATTTCATCAACCACGTCTATTTCTCGACCACGAGCACGGACGAGAGCAGCCGCGAGATCAGCTATGAAGTCACCGACGCGGACAGCCAGCACTCGAATGTCAGCACGGTGGCGATCGAATTCAGCCACAGTTCGGACGATCTGCTGCATCTCGACGTCCAGGAAATCGGCCAGTACCACGACCTGGGCGCCGGCCACGACACCGTGCAGTTGGGCCAAGACAATATGAGCTTCGGCCACGGCCACGCCAGAATGCTGGACAATGTCGAAGTCATCGACGCCAGGGGCGCCGGCCATAACGACATCTCGATTTCCATCGACGACGTGCTCGACATGACCGAGGGAAACCATCACCTCACCATCCTCGGCCAGAAGGGCGACAGCCTGACGCTGACCGGCGACGGCTGGACGGCCACCGACCATGGCGACGACTTCACCACCTACACCTTCAATGACGGGGTGCATCAGGCGGTGGTCGAAGTCAGCAACCAGATGGCGCAGATTATCGTGTGAGGGCCGCCGCGAAGGGGCGAAAAAGGTATCGTCGGCGACCCCGTTCAGGCCCCTCTCCGGCGGCTTAATTCCCCCTGAAATCGGCCTTCCGCTTCTCGGCGAAAGCCTTGACGCCCTCCTTGGCATCGGCCGACGAATCCGCCGCCTCATAGGTCTTCATCGTGCCCGACCGGATCAGCTTGAAGCTGTCCTCGACCGAAATCGCTTCCATGTGGCGCAGGCATTCCTTCAACGCCTGGACCGTGAGCGGGGCGCCGGTGGCGATCAGATCGGCCCATTCGCGCGCCGCTTCCAGCAGTTTTTCCCCCGGCACGATCTTGTTGACGAAGCCGTAATGCGCCGCCTCCAGCGCCGGCATGCGACGGCCGAGCAGCAGGATTTCCATGGCGATGTTGTGCGGCAGGCGTTTGGGCAGGCGCTGCACGCCGCCGGAATCCGGCACGATGCCAAGCGGCAGTTCGGGCAGCGAAAACTCGACATGCTCGGCGGCGATGACGAGATCGCAGGCCAGCACCAGTTCCCAGCCGCCGCCGATGCAAAGGCCGTTGACCGCCGCGATGACGGGCTTGTTGAGGTCCCAGAGTTCGGTGAGGCCGGCGAAGCTGCCGGGGCCGTAATCGTGCTTCCACCATTTGCCGACCAGGTTCTGCGCGGCCGCCGCTTTCAGATCCCAGCCGGCGGAAAAGATCTTCTCGCCGGCTGCCGTAACGATGCCGACGCGCAGGTCTGGATCGTCGCGCAGCAGGCAAAAGGCATGCCCCAGCTTGCGCGACGTTTCGATATCGATCGCATTGACCTTGGGCCGGTCGAGCGTGATTTCCAGCACCGCGCCGCGCCGCTCGACTTTCACTGCTTCCGTCATGTCCTCAACTCCCTCGATGCACGAACGATCCCATCTGCATAGGCGGCGCCCATGAGGTTGGATGACGATTCTCGACAATACCCACAGGAAATACGACAAGCCCTCGGTGAACCGGCAGCGCCATCGAGGCGTAGGAAGGGCATGAAAACACTGAATCCGACGTACTTTCTGGCGATCGTCCTGGCGGCGATCCTTGTTTCCCTCGTCTGGATCGCGGCCCGCGGATCCGATGCGATCCGTATTCCCGACACGTTTGCCGTCACGGTCGATGACACTGGCACCGTCGCACTCAGCGACGATCTCCCCGAACTGCCGGCCGGCAGGATCTATGAGCTATGGATCGTCGGCGACGATGGCAGCACGCATTCCGCGGGCCTCATGGAAGGAACGCGCGCTGCAGCGGTAACGCTGCGCGGACGCATTCGGCAATGGCTGGCGCCGGGCGCATCGATTGTCATCACGGTCGAATCCAGCGGCGGCGCCCCGGGCGGCAAACCGACCGGACGCCGCATCTATAGCGGACGCCTCGTCTCCGCCGTGCGCGGCTGAACAACTTGGCTAAACTATATTTCACACTCAAATTGTTTATTTTCACCGTTGCAGCAAATACGACAATACGTGATTCATTCAGGAATTATCCCAAAACGCCAGACCCAACGAGTTGGCGAGGAATTATACGTCTGTTCACTTAACATATTATTCCCATTAATGTTTCCAGCAGTCTTCACATATTTCACACTTACAATAGATATGTTATTTTTAGTATCACATAAGATGCGAATAATTCAATTGACGCCTCGACTGCGCGTGCTAAATATTTTCACACACCGTAGATTATTTAACGTTCCTTCATGCGTATATCATGAAGAGCTGGATCACGCCGATGCAACTCGACCCGATCACCGCCGACGCCATCGCCACGCCGCTTGAATCCCATCCGGATCAGACGGCGCTCGTGCGCGCGCTCAATGAGCGTTTTGCGGAATCGACGCCCATCGAGATTCTCGAAGCCGCCTTGCACGACATTTTCCCCAAGCGCGTCGCGCTGGTTTCGTCCTTCGGCGCGGAATCCGCACTGCTGCTGCACCTGCTGGCCGAAGTGGACAGGACGACGCCGATCCTTTTCCTCGATACCGGCAAGCATTTCGACGAGACGCTGATGTACCGCGACATTCTCGCCGGTCGTTTCGATTTCACCGACCTGCGCTCGGTCGAGCCCGATATGGCGGCGATCGCCAAGCATGACCCGGACGGTTCCTTGTGGTCGACCGATCCGGACCTCTGCTGCCAGCTGCGCAAGGTCGATCCGCTGGAGCGCGCGCTCGAACCCTTCGACGCCTGGATCACCGGACGCAAGCGGTATCAGAGCCGCGCCCGCGCCGCGCTGCCGGTCTTTGAAACCCTGGCTGGCCGCGTGAAAGTCAACCCGCTGGCGCGCCTCGACGCCGCCGATATCGAAGCGGCCTTCAAGCAGTTCAAGCTGCCGCAGCATCCGCTTGTCTATGACGGGTTCAAATCGATCGGCTGCAAGCCCTGTACCATCCGTGTCGCCGATGGCGCCGATGCCCGTTCCGGCCGCTGGGCCGGATTAGAGAAGACCGAATGCGGCATTCACCGCAATTGAAAGACAAGAAGAAGATGACCCAGGTTCCGAACAGCCCCACCGATCTCGACCAGTTGGAAGCGCAGAGCATCTTCATCCTGCGCGAGGCCTATAGCCGCCTGAAGCCCATCACCATGCTGTGGTCGCTGGGCAAGGATTCCAACGTCATGCTATGGCTGGCCAAGAAGGCGTTTCTGGGCCATGTGCCCTTCCCCGTGACGCATGTCGATACCGGCAAGAAGTTCGCGGAGATGTACGATTTCCGCGACCGCTATGCCAAGGAATGGAACCTCAACCTCATCGTGCGCGATTGCCCGCCAGTCGAGGAGATCGACCCGAGCCTGCCGCCGGCCGCGCGTTCCGCGGCCAGGAAGACGACCGGCCTGAAGCGCGTCATCGACGAGTTCGGCTTCAAGGGCGTCATCGCCGGCATCCGCCGCGATGAGCAGGCGACGCGCGCCAAGGAACGCGTCTTTTCCCCGCGCGCCGATGGCGGCACCTGGGATTTCCGCGACCAGCCGGCGGAATTCTGGGACCATTTCAATGCCGGCCTGCCGGACGGCGCGCATATGCGCATCCATCCGCTGCTGTCCTGGACCGAACTCGATATCTGGCGCTATGTGCAGCGCGAGAACATTCCGCTGGTGCCGCTCTACTTCGCACGCGACGGCAGGCGCTATCGCTCGTTGGGCGACCAGGACATCACCGCGCCCGTTGCCTCCGAGGCCGCCAGCCTCGACGAGATCATCGCCGAGTTGCGTTCGACCAAGACCTCCGAGCGCGCCGGCCGCGCCATGGACCATGAGCGCGAGGATGCGTTCGAGCGCCTGCGCGCTTCCGGATATATGTAAGGGGATGCCGATCATGACCGTTCTGCCCTTGAAAACACCGAAGGCCGTCGTGCCAACAGCCAATGACGATGCGGCGCCGGGACAGGCGCGTTTTCCGTTCGCCATCGTCGGCCATGTCGACCATGGCAAGTCGACCCTGATCGGCCGCCTGCTGCACGACACGGGCAGCCTGCCCGAGGGCAAGCTCGCCGAACTGCAGGCCGCCAGCGACAAGCGCGGCGGCACGCTGGAATGGTCGTTCCTGCTGGATTCCTTCCAGGCGGAGCGCGACCAGGGTATCACCATCGACACGACGCAGATCTTCTTCCACACGGCCAGGCGGCCCTATGTCATCATCGACGCGCCGGGGCACAAGGAATTCCTGAAGAACGCCGTTTCCGGCGTGGCCCAGGCCCAGGCCGCGTTGCTGGTGATCGATGCCGCCGAAGGTGTCCGCGAACAATCGCGCCGCCATGCGCTGATCCTGCAATTGCTGGGACTGCGTCAGGTGGCGGTCATCGTCAACAAGATCGATCTTATCGATTTCGATCCCAAGCGTTTCCAGATCGTCGCCGACGAGATTACGGCGTTCCTTGCCGAACTGGGTCTGACGCCGAAGGCCATCGTGCCGATCTCGGCGCGGCATGGCGACAATGTCGTGGCGCGTTCATCGCAGACGCCATGGTATCGGGGCGAAACCGTGGTCGAACTGCTCGATGGTTTCGAGGCAGCGCGACCGGCCACTGAATTGCCGCTGCGCCTGCCGGTTCAGGACGTGTTCAAATTCGACCACCGCCGCCTGGTCGTGGGCCGTATCGAAAGCGGCCGCGTCAAAGTCGGCGACACATTGACCTTCGCGCCGACCGGCAAGTCGGCCAAGGTCGCCAGCATCGAAGCCTGGAACGCGGCGCCACAGATTGCGGCCGGCGCCGGCCAGTCGGTGGCACTGACGCTGGACGACGAACTTTTCATCGAACGCGGCATGGTGGCGAGCCATCCGGAACGCCAGCCGCACTTGACGCATGAAGCAGTGCTACGCCTGTTCTGGCTCGACACCCAGCCGCTGGAACCGGGCGACCGCATCGGCCTGAAGGTCGCGACCTCGGAATATCCGGTCGCCGTCGAAGGCATCCGCGCGGTCATCGATGTCGATTCCTTGGAGCGGCAGGTCGCCGACCGCGTCGGCCAGAACGGCATCGCCGAAGTACTGGTGCGCAGCCGGTCGCTGATGGCGATCGACCTGGTCGACGAACTGACCAAGACCGGTCGAGCCGTGCTGGTACGCGCCGGCGATATCGTCGGCGGCGCCGTCATCCTGGGCAGGGCCGCGGAAGCGAAGCTCGCGGAGGAGCCGCGCCTGCTGTTCAGCCCGGACCATCTGGTGACCAACAAGGCTCGTGCCGCCGCCAACGGCCATCAGGGCGCCGTCATCTGGCTTACCGGTCTCTCGGGTTCCGGCAAATCGACCCTGGCCATGGCACTGGAGCGCGAACTTTTCGCCAAGGGCCGTCAGGTCTATGTGCTGGATGGCGACGCCTTGCGTTCGGGCCTCAACAACGATCTGGGCTTCGGGCCCGAACAGCGCGTCGAAAACATCCGGCGCACGGCGGAAGTAGCAAGGCTATTCGCCGATGCCGGCCTCATCGTCATCACGTCGCTCATCTCGCCTTACGCGGCCGAGCGGGCGAAGGCGCGCAATATCGTCGGCGCCAATTTCCGCGAGGTCTATGTGAAGGCGGACCTCGCGACCTGCGAAGCGCGCGACCCGAAGGGTCTCTATGCCCGGGCACGTGCCGGCGAGATTCGCAACTTCACCGGCATCGATGCCCCGTATGAGGCACCGCCGGCGGCCGATCTGGTGATCGATACCTCGGCGGCGTCGCAGGTGGCCGCGGTGACGGACCTGGTCCGCTATGTCGAAACCGCCGTCACCCAGGACGCCGGCAAGCACAGCCGCCTCGCCTGAACCAACCACCCGCACCCTGCCCCTATCAGGGTCCTATAGCGAGGTCGATCGATTGAACTCGGTCGAAGGCCCCTCCCTCAAGGTGGAGGGGTTGGGGTTCGGATCAGTCCGACGCGGTAGCTGCGGTGCTGTCGGCTGACGTCTTCTTGCGCTTGCGTGGCTTTTCAGCGGGCGGGGCCTTGGCCAGTTCTTCGCGCTCGGCGGCTTCCTTGGCGAGGCGCAGGGCGCGCAGCTTCGCCGTCTTTTCGGCGACGACGGCGTTCGCCTTTGCCCGCTCTTTCAGAACTTCCTGCTCGCGCTGACGGTCGCGGTCGCGGTTTTCCTTGGCGACACGTTGCGATTCTTCAACTTGCTTGGAAAACAGGGGTCTCAGCATCGCAATAATCCTCCATTGGCTTTGGGACCGGCCGGCATGCGGTGAAAATGCAGGGGGGCGGCTCAGGTCGCCCCCCTCACTCTCAAGCCGACTTCAGATTGCAGGCGGAAGACTTGCCGCGATCCATCTGAACGTCGTAGCTGATTTCCTGGCCTTCATTGAGCGAGCCCATGCCAGCGCGCTCGACGGCGGAAATGTGCACGAACACATCATTGCCGCCATCATTGGGCTGAATGAAGCCGAAACCCTTTTGAGCATTGAACCACTTAACTTTTCCAACGGACATAGTTTACCTTTAGAATAGAAAATTGCCGCCGGGCGAAAGCCGCGCGGCGGTTCTGAACGGGACCACGGATATGACCGGTTGGCTCTCGAAAGAGATCGTCGGGCGACGCCGAAATCAAGTTTAGCTTATCAATATAGAGCCGCGCTCTTCGAAATAGCAAGGTAATAGCAGGACGCGGCATCCAAGTGCCATTGCGACCCCGCCATGGCACACTCACGGGCGCTGTTCACATCACCGGATTCTGGTGGGGTTCCTGGAAGCTTTTAGAACCTTGTGCGTGTCGCCTCCGGCAGAAATGAAGGTGCTCATGGACGACATGGGGATTCCGGAGCAGACACGAGCGTAGAGATGAAACGCCGGCCCGCGCGCTCCCTTGCCTTATGAAAAGCCCCCAATGATCTTCCTTTTTGGCAGATGAAATACCCTTGGGGCCGAACCGGGCCTTTGTGCAGGGTGCCCCGAAAGCCCGGAACGGGCCCAAAGTGTCGAATGCGGCGCGGTGAATGAACGGTTGCTTTGACACCAACGCCAATCGCTGTTCAGATCACCAGTGACGTTCCGCTCGGCTTTTGCTGCAACACGCCGGATATGGTTGCGAGGCCGCGTTTAAGCCGGTCTTCGTTCGCCTCGTGACTGACGCAGATGCGGATGGCTTCCGGTGCATCCCCCACATTCATCGCGAAGCTGCGACCCTCACTGACCCGAACGCCCAGGCGCGCGCACTCCGCGCTGAATACATCGGCACGCCATCCCTCCGGCAGCGGCATCCAGACGTGAAAGCCTTCTGAAACGTCCGGGATCGCGTCGGCCCCCAGGACGCGCTGTACAATCTGCTGGCGGTGCATTGCGGTGCGCTGCTGATGTTCGGTGAGCCTAGCTGCCGTGCCGTCCTCGATCAACCGACTGGCCACCTCCAGGGTCATCGGGGGCGTCATCCACACGCTCAAGTTGACCGAATGATGCAGTGCGGGCGCGACCTTTCCAGGGGCCTTCAGGAAACCCACCCGCAATCCGGGCGCGACCGTCTTGGACAGACTGGTCACGTAGATGGTCGTGTCCGGTGCCGCCTGCGCGAGCGGTGCCGGCTTGTCGCGCTTGAGCGGCCCGAACACGTCGTCTTCGATCAATAATACGCCGTATCGGTCGGCGATTTCCGCGATCCTCGTCCGTCGCGCCTCGGATAGCGTGATCGTCGTGGGAGCCTGCAAGGTCGGGGTCAGGTAGAAGGCCTTCGGGTTTGCCTTCCGGCACCATGCCTCGAACGACTCCGGCACCACGCCATCGGCGTCCATCGCAACGGCCCCCGTTTGCAGGTGGAGACGCGCCGCCATGGCGAGAACCGGCGTGTAGGTCAGAGCCTCGGCCAGCAACAGATCGCCGGGCTGCAACAGTGCCATCAAGATGCTCAGAATGCCATGCTGCCCACCGATGACAGGGATGACGCATTCAAGATCTGCATCCACACCGCAGGTCGCAAGCCACATCTGACCGGCCTCGCGGTGATGCACGAGGTCCGCATCGGTCTGGTAGTCCAGCAGGGACCGCAAGCCTGCGTCACGCGCGATGTCTGACATTACGCGACGAATGTGCGGCTCGGAAAACCCCGGCATCGGCAGGTTTCGGGACAGGTCAATCGGCCCGCTGTCGGTCCGGCGCAGTGTCTCCGGTTCGGCCTGCGCTGGGTCGGTGTCGGTCGACCGCACGAACGTCCCACGGCCAACCTCGCCTTTCAGGAGCGCCCGTTTCGCGGCCTCGGCGTAAGCCCGGCTGGTCGTGTTTGGCGATATGGCGAGCTGATATGCCAACTCGCGGTGCGGCGGAAGGCGTGTCCCGGCGGGCAACCGGCCGGCCGCAATGTCTTCCGCCATGGCCTCCACGATCCGGAGATATTTCGGGCCGTCTCGGTTCGACAGGTCGGGCACCCAAATTGCCATCAGATCAATCTTTCTATTGCACTGATATGTATGTGGATGCAATTCCTGTATTCGTCAACGCAATTTATGGATTCCCGTTATGGCACTTTTCTCTCCGTCAGCCGGGAAAGGCATCGCCCTCTCTCTCGTCAGCCTCATCCTGCTCGGTATCATGCCGATCATTTCGAACCTTCGCGGCGCCGATGTGGGGGCGCTCAGCTTCGCCTTTGCGCTCTCCGTGTGGCAGGTCGTGTTCGCAGCGCCTCTGTTCGGTTGGGAGATGCGAAGCGGAACCAAGGGGATTTTCGGCCTTGATCTGTCCCGCCGCGAACGGGGCCGGATGATCCTCATTGCGCTGTTCACGGGGGCACTGTTCGGTCTCTCGACCTATCTCTACGTCCTCGGCGTCGAAAAGGCCGGGGCGGCGAACGCGGCTATCGCGATCCAGGCCTATCCGTTGTTCGCGATCCTATGGGAATCCCTGTTTCTCAAGCGCCGCAAGACCGCTTTTGAACTGGCCCTGACCGCCGTGCTGATCGGCTCGCTCTACTATCTCGGCACCGGCGGCACGCTCATGATGTCGGGCCTGTCCCCGTGGTTCCTGGCATCGCTCGGGGTGCCCCTGCTGTGGAGCATCGCGCATGTCATCATCAAGGAGGAGCTGAGCAACACGCCCGTCACGCCTGCGCAGGTGACGTTCTTCCGGGTCGCGATCTCGACGCTTTTCCTTTTGGTCGTTCTGGCTGTCGTGGTCCCGTCAGGAATTGCTTCGGGGGTCGGTGCAATCTTCCAAATGATGTCGGCGATCATGGGCCTGGTCTATTTCCTTGAACTGATCGTCTGGTTCTACGCGGTGCGCCATATCGACGTGTCGCTGGCCAGCTCGATCACCACGCCATGGCCTGCACTGACGATGGTTCTCGCCGTGCCATTCCTTGGCGATGCTATCGCTACCTATCAGGTTGTGGCGTTGATGATCGTCGTGGCGTGCATCTACGGTCTGACGCTCGCCAGCCTGAGAAAACGCCGGGAGGACCCAGCGGCACTGGAGGCATAGGTGATGCTCAACATTCTCGCCCGCACAATGATGATCGCCAGTCGTTGCGAGCCACTTGGTAGAGGGGCGGACAGAACGATGGGTGGCTCGACGCCGCAAGGGAAGGACGACGATCATTGCCGGCGCCTGCATTGCAGCGTCGAGGATAAGGCCACCCAAATAAACGGGGAAAGCCGCATGTGCCGAAACGAAAAAAGGCGCAGTCCCGCGAAACTTGTCCTGGCGGGGGACGCATCTGCCGGTCAATTCAGCGTATGCGAGCGCATTTGCACGTAGATTGGCTGCCGCTGCCGGACTCGAACCGGCACGAGGTTTTCACCTCTCAGGATTCTAAGTCTGCAAGCAACACGGAATTTGCTGATTGTTCAAAGCGGAGCGGAGTGAATTGTTGCGGATCTTCCGCAACACCGCATCAATATCCGCAACATTTTAGCGCGCGTGCTGCACCAAAGATTTTCGACAGCGGTATTGCAGGGTATCGCCAGGGCAAGAGCGGCAATCAAGTCAAACGCGACGGCGGTGAGGCCGCAATACTACAGTATGCGAGGATACCGACGATTGGGATCGCAAGTAGCCAGGCCCTCCGCTCCGATCTCTTGGCGCCACGAAGACGCCGAACAGAAAGCCTCGTTGCGTAAAGGATGCTACCCATGATGATCAAAGAGCTGACTACACCAAATATCTAATCTTGCTCTCTGATCGCTTCAATGCGCCCAGCTACTCCCAATACCGCGACAAGTAACGCGGACATCACGCAAGTCTGGATGATGTAACCCCAACGAGACAGAAATTTGCCGGACTTCTCAGTCAGAATGCCAAGCCAAACTGGCAGAACAACGATTACCAGCCACATACCAATTACTACGACGGCCATTGAAATCACGAGAAGGGCCAATATTTTTTCATCTCGTATTCTTCGCGCACTGCAGCGATTGCATTGAGTTGGTGCGGGCGACGGGAGTCGAACCCGTATGCCTAGCGGCTCACGATTTTAAGTCGTGTGCGTATACCAGTTCCGCCACGCCCGCTTGTCAACTTTTTACTCGGCCGCAGTAAGCTTCCGCAACAAACGCCGGAAGCTCAGCAACTATCCTCACGACTGCATAGTTGAACCAACACAATCGTGATCTGAAGCGCTTCCAGTATAATAACAAACTGGCAGCTCCACACATCGGATTAGTAGAAGACAAGCGCCTCTGTGAAAAGGGAATTCTCATTTTTCTCACAAAAGCACATAGAGAAAAATCAGTGAGCTAGTGGGCCCTCAAGACCCTCATCTTTTTAAGTCCTGTGTGTCTACCAATTCCACCAAGCGGGCCTTGGGGCGGACATTGCCAAGCCAAATAGCTGTTTGCGGGCGGGCAACTCCCCAGATCGCTCACATTGCGGGTTCGCCATCAATCGGCTCGGCGCCGAGATGGCGGATGATGGTATGGAGTTCCACGGCGGCCGCGTCGATCTCGGCCTTGTCGATGCCGCGAATGACGAAGCTGGCGCCGAACTTCCCTTGCCGGAAGAAGGGATAGGAGCCGATCTCGAGGGCCGGGTGGCGGTCCTGCAGCAGGCCCAGATCCCTGGCGATGACGCCTTCGCCGATATAGCCGGAAACGGTGCGCGACAGGACCGGGTCGCCGCCCGCAAGGCTGCCCTTCAAGCCATCGAACATCGCCTGGCAGATGCGCGGAACTCCGGCCAGGACGAAGACATTGCCGATGCGGAAGCCGGGCGCGATCGAGACCGGATTGTCGATGAGTGTCGCCCCTTCCGGCGTGTGCGCCATGCGCATGCGCGCCTCGGTCAGATTCTCCGGCCCGTAATGGTCGGTGAGGAGCCTTGCCGCCACCGGATGCAGGATCAGCGGCACGTTGAACGCCTTGGCGACCGAGGCGGCGGTGATATCGTCATGCGTCGGCCCGATGCCGCCCGTGGTGAAGACATAATCGTGCCGGGCGCGCAGTTCGTTCACGTTGGCGACGATGACGGCTTCCACATCCGGGATGAAGCGGCCTTCGGTGAGGCGGATGCCGATGCCGGTCAGGCCGGTGGCGATGTAACCGAGATTGAGGTCCTTCGTGCGACCCGAGAGAATCTCGTTACCGATGACGATCACCGCTGCGGTGACGATCTTCGCGGCGCTCATCTGCAGCCTCTATTGCCGGACATAGCCGAAGGCGCGCATGCATTCGTCGACGATATCGTCGTAGCGCTTGCCCGATTGATAGCCGGACATGCCGCTGTCGGCCAGCGGATCGCCGAACGCGCCGCCGCCTTGCGTGGCCGCGATATCCTGATCGATGCCGCGGTCGACCTTGGTCTGGGCGCGCGCTTCGGCTTCGCAGGCATCGAGGTCGCTGCGCGCCTGATCGGCAGTGGCGCCCGGCTGCGTCCAGGCGCCGCCGCGGTCGAAATAGGAGCAGCCGGCCAGAAGGGAAAGAAGGAGTGCGAGCGGAAGAAAGCGGCGCATGATGCAGATCCTAAGCCGAAGGTGGCGGTAACTTGGCCCGAATGCCGCCCGGATGCAAGAAAGGGCACCCACCTGCGGCATTTTTCCTGCAAATCCAATTGGTTTGCTTGCATCCGGGCAAAGGGTGCCATGCGCTGCTGGGGGTTGCACGGAAAGGGGCCGCAGCGTATCTAGGCTGATGGGTTCGAATTTTCGAGGATGGCGGCGTAGGCGATGCAGAAGAAGGACGTGGAGAGCGACTGGATCGACGAGGGCGAGAAGATCAAGCTGCACAAGCCGGCCGATTTCGCCGCCATGCGCAAGGCCGGGCGCCTTGCCGCCGAGACGCTCGATTTCGTCACCCCCCATGTCGTGCCCGGCATTACCACCGAGGCGCTCGACAAGCTGTGCCACGATTTCATCGTCGAACGGAACGCCATCCCCGCGCCGCTCAACTATCGCGGTTTCCCGAAATCGATCTGCACCTCGATCAATCATGTCGTCTGCCACGGCATTCCGGGGCCCAAGAAGCTGCAGGACGGCGACACCATCAATATCGACGTCACCGTGATCCTCGACGGCTGGCACGGCGATACCAGCCGCATGTACAATGTCGGCAAGGTCGGCGTGCAGGCGCAGCGCCTGGTCGATGTGACCTACGAGGCCATGATGCGCGGCATCGAGGCCGCCAGGCCCGGCGCCACCCTGGGCGATGTCGGCCATGCCATCCAGAGCTTTGCCGAGAAGCAGCGTTATTCCGTGGTACGCGATTTCTGCGGCCACGGCATCGGCAAGGTGTTTCACGATTCGCCCTCGGTGCTGCATTTTGGCCGCAGGAATACCGGCCCGGAAATCAAGCCGGGCATGTTCTTCACCGTCGAACCGATGATCAATGCCGGCACCTGGCAGGTGAAGATCCTCGATGACGGCTGGACTGCGGTCACGCGCGACAAAAAGCTCTCCGCCCAGTTCGAGCATACGGTGGGTGTCACGGAAGCGGGCGTCGAGATTTTCACCACCTCACCCGCGGGGCTCGACCGTCCGCCCTATGCCGCCTAAGGACGCCACCGGGACCGAGACAGAAAAGCCGCATTATCACGGCCATCGCCAGCGGCTGCGCGAACGCTTCCTGGCCGGCGGCGCAGCGGCGCTGGCCGATTACGAACTCCTTGAACTGCTGCTCTATCTTGCCATTCCGCAGCGGGACGTGAAGCCGCTCGCCAAGGACTTGATCCAACGTTTCGGCAGCTTCGCCGCCGTCATGGCCGCGGAGCCCGCACATCTGATGGAAATTCCGGGGATCAAGGAGAACAGTGCCGTCGCCATCAAGACCGTCCAGGCTGCGGCCCTTTTGATGCAGAAGCAGCAGGTGCTCGACAAGCCCATCCTCGGCTCCTGGAAGGCAGTGCTGGAATATTGCCATTCGGTCATGGCGCATGAGCAGAACGAGCAGTTCCGCCTGCTTTTCCTCGACGGCAAGAATGCCCTCATCGCCGACGAAGTGCAGAGCCGCGGCACCGTCAACCACGCGCCGGTCTATGTGCGCGAGGTGGTGAAACGCTGCCTGATGCTGGGTGCCAGCTCGATCGTCATGGTGCACAATCACCCGACCGGCGACCCGGCACCCTCGCGCGACGATATCGAGATGACCCATGCCGTCCAGCTGGCGCTGGATCAGGTCGGCATCCAGGTCCACGATCACCTCATCATCGGCCGCAAGGGCCATGCCAGCTTGCGCTCGATGGGCTATCTCGACGCTCCCAAGAAGCGCCGATCCTGAAGGAACCGAGATCTTGAGCACTGCCGAAAAAGCCATGCGCATGCCCGTCGTCTTCATCTCGCATGGCAGCCCGACCCTCGCCTTCGACGATGTGCCGGCGCGCGATTTCCTGGTGCGGCTGGCGGCAAAGCTGCCGCGCCCAAAGGCGATCCTGTGCATTTCGGCGCATTGGGAAGCCGCGATCCCCTCGGTGACCGGATCCGACGCGCCCAGCACGATCCACGATTTCTACGGCTTTCCGCAGGCGCTCTACGATCTGCGCTATGACGCGCCGGGCGATCCGACGCTGGCCGCGCGCGTGGTCAGGCTGCTGGAGGATGGCGGCCATAACGCGATGATCAACAGCGATCGCGGGCTCGACCACGGCGTCTGGTCGCCGCTCATCCTGACCTACCCGCAATCCGGCATCCCGGTGGTGCAGCTGTCCCTGATGCATCACCGGGGGCCGGCGGACCATGTCGCCTTGGGCCGCCTGCTGGCACCCTTGCGCGACGAAGGGATACTCATTCTCGCCTCGGGCGGCGCCGTCCACAATCTGCGCGCCCTGGATTGGAACAATCGCAGCGGCGTCTCCGACAGCGGCATTTCCGACTGGGCCGGTGCGTTCGAGCAGTGGCTCACCGACCGGATCGCGGCCGGCGACATCGCAGCGCTCAGCGACTACCGCGCCCAAGCGCCCCATGCGAACATCGCGCACCCCAGCGAGGATCATATCCTGCCCTTGTTCGTCGCACTAGGCGCCGCGGCGGGCTCGGCCGACAAGGCCGTGGGTGAGCGGATCCACCGCAGCTTCACCTTCGGCAGCCTCAGCATGAGCAGCTACGCCTGGGGTCTCTGAGCATTCGTTCCAGATACCCTGGGACGATTTATCCGACCGGTCGAAAAAAAGCCCGCCTTGGGAAGAAGTGCGCATGGCACGGAATGCTGTCGAAGCGCTCTAAGCCTACCAGCAACTATTTGAAATATTGCCTAAAATTAAGCCAATAGCCGCCCTCGGAGCAGACTATTTCGCACCGATATGCGCACACTATCGTGCGACCGGGAGGGTCCCAATTTAACATTCTAGTAACGATCACAGCCCTATCGTTTTCAGATCAAAAGAAACTCTCCGCTGCTGCCGTTCGACGCCCAAACGCAACATCACCGCAACACGTTTACGAGACAAAACAGTGATCGCCACCGACGTTCGCATGCTGGTCGATCTGGCCCGTGACAAATCGAGTCAGGGGCGTTCCAGCCTTGTCACCGCCATCGGCGACCTGATGGACGATTCCGGCCGCATCCTGACCCTGCAGGAAAAGGCGCTGATGAACGATATCCTGAAAAAGCTCATTCAGGACGTCGCGCGCCCCATCCGCAAGGCGTTGGCCGAGAAGCTTTCGCAATCGCCCAATGCCCCGCACGAGATCGTCAACCTGCTCGCCAACGACGAGTTCGACATCGCTTCGCCGGTCCTGCTGAAGAGCGATCTTCTCGGTGACGAGGATCTGGTCGAGATCGTGCGCCACCGCACGCTCAGCCATCGCCTCGCCATCGCCATGCGCCGCAGCGTCAGCACGCTGGTGAGCGACGCGCTGGTCGGCACCTCCTCGGTCGACGTGATCAAGACGCTGCTGGAGAACCACGGCGCGCAGATCAGCGATGCCACCATGACCTACCTCGTCCAGCAGTCCGAGAGCGTCGACGAATTCCAGGAGCCGCTGCTGCGCCGCAAGGACCTGCCCGTCGACCTAACCAAGAAGATGTATGTGTGGGTCTCGGCGGCGTTGCGCCAGTACATCGTCGAGCATTACCCGGTCGACAAAGCGGAACTGGACCTGACCGTGGCAACGATCGCCGACGACATCGTGGATCACGATCCCGATGCGGCGAACCGCGCCGAGGATGCGGCGATGGCACTTGCCGAGCAGTTGGCCAAGCGCTCCGAACTCACCGCCGACATGCTGGTCAAGACCCTGCGCCGCGGCGAGATCGCCTTGTTCGAAGCCATGCTGGCCCAGATGATCGGCCTCCGGCCGCAGGTGGCGCGCAAGCTTATCTACGAAGATGGCGGCGAAGGCCTCGTCATCGGCTGCCGGGCCTGCAACATCAACCGCACCGATTTCACCGCCTTGTTCCTGATGCTGCAGAGGGCGCGGCCGAGCGAACTTGCCAACAATCCCTATCAGCTGTCGCGATCGATGGAGATGTTCGACCGCCTGAAGCCGGATACGGCGCGCAAGGTGGTCGAACGCTGGAAGATAAATCCGTTCTTCCTGAAATCCATCCGGCGGCTGGAAAACCAGCCGCGGTGACCCGGATGCGGGACAAACTGCGCCTGGTCAAACCTGAACCGGCTGCTGCCCGCGATCCAAGCGCCGAACATATCAAGCAGATTTTCGCGCAAAGGCTGTTCGACTTCGCCTCGCCGCTCTATCTGGTCGATAAGACCGGTCACCTCACCTGGTGCAACCTGCCCTATCGGCAGCTCGCCGAGCGCCTGGCGCTGCGCGACGGGATTGTCGAACTGCTGCCCATGACGGCGCTTCTGGCCGAGGGCGGCGCTCAGGATCGTGTCATCCGGCGTGACGTGGCGGTTTCCATCGACGGACAGAACCAGGTCCTGCATGTCCACCATGTGCCGCTGGCCGGCAAGGAAGGGGAACAGACAGGCCTGGCCGGCCTCATCGAACCGATCGACAATTCAGCGCAGCTTGCGGCGGACCTGGCCGTCGCCCAGGAGCGCTTCGACGATATCGTCCGCCTCACCTCCGATTGGGTGTGGGAAATCGACAGCGCCCTCAATGTCACCATGCTCTCGGACCGGGTGACCAAGGTCCTGGGATTCCTGCCGCGGGAATTGATCGGCCAGCCGCTCGGCATCCTGGCCGACAGCGAAGCCGGCACCCTTGCCTTGCACCATCGTTTCGCCGCCATGACACCCTTCCGCGATCATCGGCTGGAGGCGCAGACCAAAACCGGCGAGACACGCCTCTTCCTCCTGTCGGGCGTGCCGACATTTTCGCACGCGACTGGCGCTCATACCGGGTTTCGCGGCACGGCAAACGATATCACCGATCTGGTCCGACGCGAGCATTCGCTGATCCTGGCCAAGGATGCGGCCGAGATCGCCAACCGCGCCAAGTCGGACTTCCTTGCCAACATGAGTCACGAGCTGCGCACGCCGCTCAATTCGATCATCGGCTTTGCCGACCTGCTGGCGCGCCAGATCGCCGAACTGCCGGCCAAGGGCCGCGCGGTCGAATATGCGGATGATATCCAGACCAGCGCCAGCGCTCTCCTGGCCATGATCAACGACATACTCGACCTGTCGAAGATCGAATCCGGGCGCCTCGTCCTCAACGAGGAAGAGATATCGGTGCCGATGCTGTGCGATCCGGTCCTGCGCCTGTTGCAGGATCGAGCCTGCGCCGCGGAACTGACGTTGGAACGCGACATCCCCGACGGATTGCCGCTGGTTCTGGTCGATCAGCGCCTGATGCGCCAGATCCTCGGCAACCTGCTGTCCAATGCGGTGAAGTTTACGCCGGCAGGCGGCAAGATCGTCTTGCGCGCATTCCTGGCGCCGGAGGGCGATCTTGTCTTGGAGGTCGATGACAATGGCATCGGCATTCCGGAAAAGGATATCGACCGCGTTCTGGAACCTTTTGTCCAGGTTGAATCCCACCGCGCCCGCCGCTATGGCGGCACCGGACTGGGCCTCGCTCTCGCCAGACGCCTCGCCGAACTCCATGGCGGCCGCCTCACCCTGGCGAGCCAACCCGATTATGGCACCAAGGTCGGACTGCATCTGCCGGCGAGCCGGTTGCGCTGAGGCTGCCTACGCCGCAAATCCATCCAGGAATGCCACCAGGTTGCGGCCCAGTTCCGGGCACAGATAGCCGCCTTCCTGCACCAGCACGCTGGGCAGCCGCAACGTGGCGAGCCTTGCCGCGATACGACGGAAGCCATCCTCCGTCACCGCAAGGCCGGCAAAGGGATCGCCGGCAAAAGCATCGAGACCAAGGGCAACTACCAGCGCCTCGGCACCGAAGCCGCGCACCTTGGCAAGGCCCGTATCGAGTGCGGCCAGGAAAACGTCGTCGCCACTGCCCAGCGGCAGCGGCAGGTTGAGGTTGGCACCCTTCCCGGCGCCTGCCCCCACCTCGTCGGCATAGCCCCAGAAGAAGGGATAGAAATTGCTCGGATCGGCGTGAACCGAGACGGTCAGCACATCGCCGCGTTCATAGAAGATACCCTGCGTGCCGTTGCCGTGATGCAGATCGACATCGACGATGGCGACCTTGCCATATGCGCCGCGCAGCATCTCCGCGGCGATGGCGCTGTTGTTGAGAAAGCAGAAGCCGCCGGCCATATCGCTGAAAGCGTGATGTCCGGGCGGGCGGCACAGTGCATATGCCGACCCCATACCACCCAGCACCGCCTTCGTCGCGGCGATGGCACAATCGGCACTGGCGAGAATCGAAGGCCAGCTGTCGCCGTCGATCGGGCAAGCCGTATCGGCCATGTGAAAGCCGGCCTGGCCCACGACCGATTGCGGATAGCCCAGGCCGCGTCCATTGGGATGGATGTTGGGAACGATCGATTCCGATGCCGCCGGCAGGGCCCGCCAACGCTGGTAGGCGGTCTTCAGAAAGCTGAGATAGCGCGCATCATGCACGGCGGCGATGGCGGCCCTGTCGCCGGCCGGAGGCAGGCTGATTCCGTGCCCCGCTTCCGCCAGCGCCAATTTCAACGCCGTGGCGCGGCCCGGCTGTTCCGGACAGGGTTTCCATTGCCCACGCACCAGGAATTCGCGCGGCGCGTGATGCAACTGGATGTCGGAGAAGAATACCTGCATGACCCGGCCTTTGACTGCGATCTTCGGGGTCGCAGCATCGGCCGGGTCGCGTCAGGATGGCAAGTGCTATTCGGCCGCGAGGCGCGTCGCACTTCCCGATTGATCGGCCAGATAATTGAGGGCCGCCTGCACCCCGCCGGATTTGTGCGGGATCTTCGCGGCGGCAAGGCCCATCTCGACGCCGAAGAGCGCGCCGCCCAGCATCAGGTCGTTGGTATCGCCAAGATGCCCGATGCGGAAAGCCTTGTCGGCAAGACGCCCCAGCCCGCCGCCCAGCGGCATGTTGAAGCGCTCGAACACCTGCTTGCGGAACGCATCGGCGGAATGGCCTTCCGGCATGAAGGCTGCCGTGATCGACCGGCTGTAATCCTTCGGTTCGGCGCAGACGATCTCCAGGCCCCAGCCGATTATGGCGCGGCGCGTCGCCTCGGCATGGCGGGCGTGGCGGACGAAGATGTTCTCCAGACCCTCGGCATTGATGAGGTTAAGCGCCTCCTTCAGTCCGAAGAGCAGATTGCAGGCCGGCGTATAGGGGAAGTTGCTGCCCATATACGCGTCCCAATCCCAATAGCTGCGCGGCAGCTTCGCTTGCTTCGAGGCGGCCAGCGCCTTCTCGCTCACGGCGCAGAAGGCAAGGCCCGCCGGCAGCATCAAGCCCTTCTGCGAACCGCCGATGGCGACATCGACTCCCCATTCATCCATGCGGAAATCGGCACTGCCGAGCGAGGAGATGGTATCGACCAGCAGCAGGGCCGGATGGCGCACGCGATCCATTGCCTGGCGGATCTCGGCCACCCGCGTCATGCAGCCATTGGCGGTTTCGTTGTGGACCAGCAGCACCGCCTTGATTTTCTTTTCGCGATCTTCCGCGAGGGCCGCTTCGATAAGCGCCGGATCCGGCGCGCGGCGCCAATCGGTCGCCAGCGTCTCGACCTCGAGACCCAGCTTCCTGGCCATGTTCGTCCACAGCAGCGCGAACTGTCCGCTGTCGAAGCCCAGCACCTTATCGCCGGGAGACAGCGTGTTCACAAGCGCCGCCTCCCAGGCGCCGGTGCCGGAGGCCGGGAAGATCAGCACCGGCTGCGACGTCTTGAAAATCGGCTTGATGCGCGCGAGGACTTCCGCCGCCAGCCGCGCGAATTCCGGACCGCGATGATCGAGCACGGGCGCAGCGATGGCGCGCAGCACACGCTCGGGAATATTGGTCGGTCCCGGAATCTGTAGAAACTGCCGCCCGGACTGGTAAGTCATCGCACTGCCCTGCTGTTGATGCTTGTCGTGGGGGGCAGCGTGAAGCGCCGGCGACATGCCGGCTGGCCCGAAAACGACGCCGATCAATGACCGAACGCCGACATCCGCGAGAAAGTGGTGTGCGACTTGTTACTTGTCCGACTGGATAATTAGTGCGTCCACGGCAACCGCGCCATTGGGAAGCACCATCAACGGGTTGACGTCGAGCTCGATGAGATCGCCGCGGTGTTCCTCGGCATAGGCCGCGACCGCCATGACAGCGTTTACAACGGCTCCGATATCGCCGGCCGGCTTGCCGCGATAGCCACGCAGCAGCTTGGCGATCTTGAGCCCATGGATGGCTTTCTCGACGGTCTTGCGATCCGTGGGCAGGAGCAGCAGCGCCGAATCCTCGACCATCTCGACCAGGATGCCGCCGGCACCCACGATCAGGGCCAGGCCGAATTGCGGATCGCGCTTCACACCGACGATAAGTTCCGCCACCACGTCGCGCACCATCGCCTCGACCAGCACCTTTTCGATACTTAGGCCCGGCTTGTAGCCGGCAACCGATGCCTGCATGCGCGCGACCGCCGCCCCGACCTCTTCCGCCGACTTCAGATTGACCGCGACAGCGCCCGCTTCCGTCTTGTGGGCGATAACCGGCGCCGCCACTTTGACCACCACCGGGAAACCCAGGCCCGCTGCGGCCTTGGCCGCATCTTCCGGCGCCACGACACGGCTGGCGGGTGCCTGGAGGCCATATTTGGCCAGGGCCAGCTTGGCGTCGTTCTCGGACATGATGCGCGTCGGACCGTCCAGGACCGGCGTCTTCGGCATGACGAGGCCATCGGCCGAGCCAGCGGACAGGTGATCGCGCCGGTCGGCAAAGCAGGCGGCCGCAGCAAAAGCGCGCATCGCCTCAGGCAGGCCCTGCATGGGTGCGGCATGCTTTGCGGCCATGCGGTCGCGTACCCGTGCCGGCAGCAGCTCGGGCAGCGTCGCCGTCACGATCGGCATCTTTCCATGCGCCTCGCAGGCCGCCATGATGGCATTGACCGAGGCGTCGCAGGCTTTCTCGCTGGCCTCGCCATCCGTCGCGTAATCCAGGATCAGCATTCCGGCATCGTAGTCGCCGCGCATCACCGTGCCGAAACATCTGGTCAGCAGATCCTCATGGCTCCACAGCGATGTGTTGTAATCGAGCGGATTGGTGACGCTTGCGAAGTTCGGCAGCTGCTGCTTGAGGTCCGCCACCTGGTCGGGGCTGTGCGGGTTGAGCGGCACGCCCAGTTCTTCCGCCAGATCCGCCGTCATCAGCCCGTCACCGCCCGAGCAGGTGAAGACCGCGAGGCTCTTGCCCCTGGGCAGGCCGGCGATGGAGATGAGCTTCATCGTCTCCAGAAGGTCCGGGATCGACTGCACGCGGATGACGCCAAGGCGCTCGAACAAGGCGTCGTACATGCGGTCGCTGCCGGCCAGCGACGAGGTATGGCTCATGGCGAGTTGGCTGCCCAGCTCCGACTTCCCGGCCTTCAAGGCGACGAGCGGCTTGCCGTTGGCAAGCGCCTTGGCGGCGGCGCGGCTGAAGGCTGAGATGTCGCTGATCGCCTCGATATAGAGGCCGATCGCGCTCACCTTGGGATCGTCGGCCAGGGCATCGACGAAATCGGCGACGTTGAGCACGACCTGGTTGCCCGAGGTGATGACATAGGCGAACGGCACGGAACGGTCGTTGCAGGTGAGGTTGAGGGCGATGTTGCCGCTCTGGGCCACCAGCGCGCAGCCGGTCTCCACGCGGCTCCCGTTATGGCCTGTCGGCCACAACACGATGCCGTCGAGATAATTGAGGATGCCGTAGCAATTGGGTCCCACGACGGCGAGATCGCCCGCCGCCTCGATCAGCTGCTTCTGCAGCCCGACACCCTCGCCGCCCACTTCGGCAAAGCCCGCGGCATAGCAGATGGCGCCACCAGCACCGCGCGCATTCAGCTCCTTCAGCATCTCGATGGTCGCTTCGCGCGGCACGGCGATGAAGGTCGCATCCGGCGCTTCCGGCAAGGCCGCCACCGAGGGATAGCATTTGCGCCCGCCCAGCTCCTCATACTTCGGATTGACCACCCAAACCTCGCCCGCAAAACCCGCCTGCGCGCAGCGGCGGATCGAGTCCGCCATCGCCTGGCCGCCGATGATGCACACATGGCGCGGCTTCAAGAGGCGCCGGATGTTCTGCTGACGCTTGGTGAGGCTATTCATCTTAAGGGGATTCCAATTCCATCGTGATCCGCTAGAAGTGCTGATACCAAACCTGATGGGCTTGAGACAAGTCGCCACAGACTTGATAGAATACGACACAACCGGGAGCACCAGCATGCCGCACGATATCCTCATCCGCCATGGTCATGTCATCGACGGCACCGGCGCCAAGCGCTTCCGGGCCGATGTGGCCGTGGACGGCGACCGGGTCGCGGCCATTGGCGATCTCGCCGGCCAACGCGGGCAGGTGGAAATAGACGCCACCGGCTGCATCGTGGCGCCCGGCTTCATCGACGCCCACGCCCATGACGATATCGCCCTGCTGGCCGAACCCGACATGCCGTCCAAGGTGAGCCAAGGCTGCACCACCGTCATCGTCGGCAATTGCGGCTTCAGCGCTGCCCCGCTCACGCCGCGCGATTCCTACCCGCTCGATTTCCTTCTCGGCGATGAGAGCTATTATCGCTTCCCGCGTCTGGCCGACTACTTCGCTGCCCTTGAACAGACACCGGCCGCGATCAATTCCGCTGCCCTGGTCGGCCATTCCGTGCTGCGCGTCGAATGCATGGACCAGCTAGACCGCGCCGCGACGGAAGCCGAGATCGCCGCCATGGCCGAGCGCCTGCGCCAGGCGCTGGCCGATGGCGGCCTGGGCTTCTCGACCGGCCTCGAATATCCCAGCAACAAGGCCGCCGACACGCGCGAGGTTGCGGCACTGGCACGCCTGGCCGGGAAAGCCGGCGCCATCTTCACCACCCATGCGCGGAACTATGACAGCCACTTCCGTGAAGCCCTCGCCGAGGCAATCGAGATCGGCCGTGCCGCCGACGTACCGCTGGTCCTCTCCCATCATCAGGGCGACGGGCCGGAGAATATCGGCCACACCGCCTGGTCGCTGCCCATGATCGACGCGGCCCGCCAGGGCCAGAAGGTCGCCCTCGACGTCTATCCCTACAACGCCGCCGCCACCATCATCGATCCGGCCTTCGTCATCTCGGCCGGCCGGATCCTCATCAGCTCCTCCCAGCCGCACCCGGAAATGGCGGGTCGAGAGCTCGACGACGTTGCCGCCGAGTGGGGCGTCGGCCGCGACGACGCCGCCCTCCGGCTCATCCCCGGCGGGGCCATCTATTTCTGCCAGGACGAGGCGGACGTGCAGCGCATCCTCGCCTACCCGCCGACCATGATCGGCAGCGACGGCCTGCCGGGTGGCGAAATCAACCATCCCCGGCTTTGGGGCAGCTTTCCTCGCGTGCTCGGCCATTACAGCCGCGATCTCGGGCTTTTCGACCTGGAAACCGCGATCCATAAAATGACGGGCCTTACCGCGCGCCGCTTTGGCCTCATCGATCGCGGCAAACTGGCTGAGGGTGCCTTTGCCGATGTCACAGTGTTCGACCCCGCCACGGTGATCGACCGCGCCACATTCACGGCACCTTCGGAGCCGAGCCTCGGCATTCGGTTTGTGCTTGTAAATGGGGCCTTAGTCTGGCGCGAGGGCCAGGCGACGGGTGTGCGGCCCGGCCGGCCGCTGAAGCGCACTGCCGCACTTCCGTCACAATCCTTAAGCGCGCCGCGCCCCGTTTCAATCGCGGAGTTTTGACCGAAACGCACACGCTTCATGCCGCCTTCTTATTGGCGACTCGTTAACTCTCGTTCTATATCTTGAGTGTGCTGCGCAAGCGGATTTTTGTCGCAGCCTGAGCTCTTGAAGCGACCGGCACCCCAATGCGTTTTATGAAAGCCAGCCAGCAGGCAATCCGTTCGGTCATAAGGCCTGACGGATCGCGCCGCGATCTAGTAACCCGCCGCAATGTCCTGTTCGGGCTGGGCGGTGCTGCTTGCGCGGCCAGCGCGCTCGCAGCGGGTGCGGTCGGTTTCGGCCTGCCGCTCCTTTCCGCGCCGGTCACCACCAGCGCCCAGGAACTGAGCTATTTCCGGGTCGGCGCCGGCCAGCCGGGCACCCCCATCGCCGAACTCGCCGGTCTTATCGGCGGCGCCATCAGCAACCCGCCGGGCGCCCGGACCTGCGAGGAAGGCGGCTCGTGCGGCGTTCCCGGCATGATCGGCCTGGCGCAGACCAGCTCCGGTTCGGTCGAGAATTTGAGTCAATTGCGCGGCAAGATGATCGAATCCGCCGTGGCCCAGGCCGATATCGCCTATCTCGCCTATACCGGAAAGGATGTCTTCAAGGCGGTCGGCAAGGATCCGGACCTGCGCGCCATCTGCGGTCTCGGCCGTCTCAGCGTGAAGGTCATCGTCGGCCCGCAATCGGCCGCCAAGAATGTCGCCGGCCTTAAGGGCCTGCGCGTCAATCTGGGCGCCGAAAAGAGCGACAATATGGTGACGGCCCGCCAGATCCTGAACTTCCATGGACTGACCACCAAGCGCATCAAACCGAGCTATCTCGATTTCCCGGCCGCCGCCGAGGCCTTGGCCGCCGGCAAGATCGACGCCATGATTGTGGTCGATGCGGTCGACAGCCGCGACGTGACGAACCTTGCCGCCTCCATGCCGCTGCGCTTGCTGCCCATCGAGGGCGAGCCGGTGAGCAAGATGATGAAGAGCTACGGCTTCGTCGCGGCCGGCATCGTCAAGGCGGGCACGTTCCGTAATATTCCCGACACGCCGACCGTCGAACTGGTGGCGGTCTGGCTGGCCCCGGCCAGCCTCGACGCGGATATGGCCTACCAGCTCACCCGCGCCGTCTGGCTCGAAGCCAGCCGCAAGAATCTCGATCAGGTCACCGCGGCCGGCAAGGCACTGGATCTGCAGCTCGCGATCGCCGGCGTCAGCGTCCCTTTCCATCCGGGCGCGCTCAAATATTACGACGAACACGGCGTCACCCGCTTCTTGCCCGCCAACCTGCGCACCGATCCGGCGGTCAAGACCAACTAGCCAGGCTGGCCGCGCGGGGTAAAATCCCCGCCTGCCGCACCCAATTCCGTTTTCCTGTGTTGAAGGGACAGGTCCCGTACCCTTCGCGCACCAGGAATCCACCACATGCAGCACTTTCGCCGGCGCTTCCGCACCCTTTCATTCGTCTTCCTCGCACTGCCGATCCTCTGCGCCTGCACCACCGTGCGCGTTACTCGGCCGGAACGCACCGCGACCGAGCAATTGCTGCTTTCGACCGCGGCGGAGGCACAGGCGCGGAGCCTGGATTTCGGCGTGCCTGCCGGCAAGAAGGTCTTCGTCGAACCGGCGAATTTCGACGGCTACGATTCCAAATACGCCATCGCCGCGATCCGCGAGCAGGCCTTGCGCAAGGGCCTGCGCCTGGTGGCGGAGAAGAAGGATGCCGAATGCATCATCGAAATCCGCGCCGGCGCCCTGTCGGCCGACCAGAAGGCCCTGCTCATCGGCATACCCAGTTTCGATCTTCCCGTCCCGCTCGCCGGCGGCGCCTTCTCCTTTCCTGAAATCGCCCTCTTCAAGCGTGGAACGGAACTGGGCGTCGCGAAATTTTCGGCCGCTTCCTATGATGCCAGGCAAGGGACGTTGATCGCCACGGCGGCACCACCGGCCAGTGCCTCCTATCAGACGGAAACCGTGTTGCTCTTTTTCATCTCCTGGTCAGAAGACAATCTCGACCGCCCCGAGGAATGACGCAGTAGACTTCATCACCTGTGACAAGTTTCGCCCGCCGCGCAAAGGTTAAGCAAAAACCTTGCCGCGCGGGCGCGCAGTCGGATGAAGCGTCGCAATGCGCCGCTTTCTCCGCCTCCATTGCCCACCGCGCTTAAATAAATGTTCATGCCGCTCGCCAACTCTCGATCGCAGGGGAGATCGATTCAGGGGTCGCGTCATGAAGCCCATTTTCGCCGAGCATGCACGCAGCAGCGCGCCAGTTGCAGCAGCCTGTCTTCTCGTCACCGTTCTTTCCGCCACCCGTCTTCATGCGGAAGAAATGAAGACGCAGCCGCTGATGGTCGCCTTCCATATCGACGTTCTCAACGACAGCGATGTGCCTGCCGCCAGCGAGTTGCCGTCATTCGACAAAGCCGAGTTCGATCTGATCGGCGTGCCTCTCAAATTCGGGACCAAGCGCGGCACGGGCGAGGGAAAGCTTGGGCTGGAAGCCGGACTGCATGCGGACTACACGGCCGATCTTGGCGAGCGCCTGACGTTCGCGATCGCCGGCATCGTCTCGAAGACCGGCTATCTGGAAGACGGGCTGCCGGAAAACCCCTGGGGCACCGATCGAGTCCGTGCTGCCACATCCTTGCGCTACGAATATGACGGCATACGCCTGGCCTTCGAGCCGAGCTGGCGCATCGCCATGGTGGAAACGCTGGTGACCGCGCGCGATTCTGGCGCCGGGTTCCGTGCCGAAAAGGATCTTGCGGACGGGTTCAGCCTCGCTGCCGGCGTTCGCTATGGCGAGCACGATTCCTCGACCGAGGGCGACGATTACGCGGAGGCGAACGCCTATACCGGCATTTCCTACCGGTTCGGCCCGCGCGCCAAATTCGATCTCGACTTCAATGCCGCCTACAGGCTTTCGGAGGACGGCAAGGCAAAAGCGATCAGCCTCGACGACCTGTCCTATGCCGCCAGCGATATCGGCCCGGCCATCGCCATGTCCTTCCCGATCTTCGATTCGATCGACCTCACCGCCGCCTATCGCTATTGCCGCAGCAGCGACGAGCTGCCGCGCTTTTCGAGCAACGCCGAACGCCGCATCGACAATGTGCAGAGCCTGGATTTCAGTGCCTCCTGGCACAGCACGGATCCGACCTTCAGCGCCATCGACCTCACCGCTTCTTACGCCTATGACCGGGTAAATTCGACAGCACGCCGCGCCGACGAAGAAGGCCATGCCGCAACGATCGCCTTCGCCATGCCGTTCTAGAGCCGGGCTTAACCCTCGTCGAGCTGATCGACTTGCGGCCCCCATGTGTCGGAGAGGGCAAATCCGGTCGGAAAAGGATCGGCCTTATCGACCCGCAACTGCTCCTTGCCATAGATCCAGGCCTGCCCTGTGATCCGGGGGCGGATGGCGGGGAAACTTCCAACCCGGGTCTCTTCGACGATTTCGGCCAGGAATTCGCCGCCGATGATCGATCGCGACCGCCGGCTATCGCCGGCCTTTGCCAGGCCCCGCGCATGGAGAACGGCGAGGTTGGCCGAACTGCCGGTCCCGCAGGGCGACCTGTCCACGCGTCCCGGTTTCAAGGTGGTGCAAGTACGGACGGCGCCATCCGTTTCATCGGCGCGAAACATCACATAGGCGATCTCGTCGAGGCCTTCGATCTCCGGATGGCGCACGGTGACCTGCTCGCCCACAAGCTTCTTCAACTCGATACCGGCTTCCGCCAGCATCCGCGCGTTCCGGGGCGCAATGCCGACACCCAGTTGGTCGACATTCACGATGGCATAGAACACGCCGCCGAAGGCAATGTCGGCCTTGATCCTGCCCCAGCGCGGCGTCTCAATCACGACATCCAATGCCTGCACAAAGGCCGGGACATTATCCAGGCTGACCGACACGCAACGCCCGCCGGCGCAACGCGCGCGGGCGACGATCAGCCCCGCAGGCGTGTCCAGGCGCACGATCGTCTCGGGTTCCTGCATCGGCACGCGGCCGGTCTCCAGCAACGCCGTCACCACGCAGATGCAGTTGCTGCCCGACATCGGATGCGCGCGGTCTGCCTGCAGCACGATGAAGCCGGCATCGGCGTCGGGCCGTGTCGGTTCGATCAGCAGATTGACCGACATGGCGACGCCGGCGCGGGGCTCGAAGGTGACGAAGCGGCGCAGGCTGTCATCGACGTTGTTGATATGGTACATCTTCTCCAGCGCCGTGGCACCTGGAATCGGCGGGACACCGCCAACGATGACCTTGCCGACCTCGCCCTGGCAATGCACCAGGATCAAGTCGATCGCGCGGTCCCATGCCATCCGGTAAGCCCCTCCGCTCAGACCTTTGCCGCGGCAAGCACCTGCGCCAGTTCCTGCTTTTCCGCCGCGTTCAGCGGCAGCAGCGGACGCCGCGTCTCACCGACCGGAATACCTGCCAGTTCGCAGCCATACTTCACCTTCTGCACGAATTTGCCGGATTCCAGATTGGTCATCGCCGGATAGAGCGCCTTGGTAACCGCCTGCGCCTTCTTCAGATCGCCGCTGGTAAAGGCGTTGTAGAATTTGACCGTCTGCTCCGGCATGCAATTGGCCGGGCCGCAGATCCAGCTCGTGGCACCCCAGGTAAAGAAATCGAAGGACTGGTCGTCGCTGCCGCACGAAAGCTGGTACTTGCCTTCATACCGCCGGTTGATCTCCAGCGCGCGCAGCAGGTTGCCGCTGCTTTCCTTGATACCGATGACGCGGGGATTGTCGGCCAGGGCATCCATCACGTCGAAACCCACCTCTACACCCGCCCGCAACGGAAAATTATAGAGGACGATTTCGACATCGACCGCATCCAGCACGGCCTGGTAATGCGCCAGCAGTTCGTCCTGCGAGGGCAGGGAATAATAAGGCGGCGGCAGCAGGACGGTATCGTAGCCGATCTTCTTGGCGGTCTCGGTGTGGCGGATCACATCGCGCGTGGAGCCGGCATTGGTGCCGGCAACCAGCAGCCCGCGCGATCCGACCTGCTCCTTGACGAAGCGCAGCACATCGGCGCGCTCCTGGTCCGACATGGCATAATATTCCCCGGTCGACCCCATGGGCACGAAGCCGTGCACCCCCGCCGACAGATGCCATTCGATGATCCGCCCCAGCGTCCTGAAATCCGTCTCGCCATTGGCGTCGAAGGGCGTCACCAGGGCCGGCAGGATGCCTTTGAGCTTCATGTCCATCATCCATCTCTAAGAATTGGCGAATTTCGCGCACAAGCCCGGCCTTGAACCGCGCTCGCTTTCATTGACATTGTCGGCACATTGTCGACAATGTCAATATGAAATACAATGTGTCGACAATGTAAGCGAGGATCGCTATCCTCGACAAACACAGCCGGCGCCGACCCGCGCCTTCAGGAGAAATCGCGTGAGCGCAGAAGAAAGCGAAGCCAAGCGCGGCAAGGGACAGGGCTGGAAGCATGTCTACGAGACGCTCCGGACCGAGATCCTGGCCCTCGCCCTGGCACCGGGGCAATTGCTGGACGAAACCTCCCTGGCCGAGCGCTTCGACCTCTCCCGCTCGCCGGTGCGTGAGGCGCTCATCCGCCTGTCGCTGGAGGATCTGGTCGTCACCCTGCCAAACCGCAGCACCATCGTGGCGCCGATCGAAATCGTGACCTTCCCCGCCTATGTCGATGCGCTGGATATCGCGCAGCGCATGAACAGCCGCCTGGCTGCTGAACTCCGGACCGAGACGGATCTGAAGACGATGGCCAGCCGCCAGCGAAAATTCGAAGCGGCCATCAAATCAGGCGACCACCTCGCCATGTCGCAGACCAACAAGGATTTCCACATGGCCATCGCCCATGCCGGCCGCAATCCCTATCTCACGTCGTTCTATGAGCGGCTGCTCGACCAGGGGCGCCGCATGCTGCATCTCCATTTCGAATTCCTCGAACGCACGCATGAAGGCTATCTGCTGACCGACGAGCATCACGACATGCTTGCGGCGATCAAGGCCCGCGACGTCGAACGCGCCGACAAACTCGCCCACGAACACACGCGCCAGTTCCGCGACAATTTCATCCGCTTCATGCAGGAGAACTACACGACCGACGTGACTCTGGGAAATATGCGGGCAGCGCAATAAGTTCGCTCGAACGACGCCCTACCCCACCACCTCGACCCTGATCCGCCACACGCCCGGTTCCGGCTCGGACCCGTCGAGCAGCTTGTTGCCGGTCACTTCGCAGAAATGGGCGAAATCCTTGGGGGCACCTGGATCGGTGGCGTCGACTTCGAGGATGTCGCCGGGCTGAAGCTCCTTGATGAGCTTGCGCGCCTTGAGGACCGGGATCGGGCATTTGAGGCCGCGGGCGTCGTACTGACGGATCATGCATTCACTCCTTCGGCGGTGGCGGCCTTCGTTTCGCGGCGGGCCTGCCAGCTTTCCAACAGGCTGGCGCTGACGATGAGCACGCCGCCCAGCAATTTGTGCCAGCCAAGATCCTCGCCGGCCAGCCACGCGGCGGAGCCTACTCCGACGACAACCTCCGATGTCATCAGGATGCTGGCGCGGCCCGGCGACAGGCGCCCGGCGCCCCACAGGCTCAGCACCATCGCCGGCACCACCCAGATGAAACCGGCAGCAACGATCCAGGGCAGCGCGCCGATGAGGATAGCAGTTTCGGGCCAGCCGGCAGTGCCCCCGCCGTCGCCGATCAGCACAAAGACCAGCAGCCCCACCGGCAGGGCACAGCCGAATTGCGCGATGCTCTTATCCAGCACGGTGATCCCCGACCACATGCGCGCCGTGAGCAGCGCCACCGCCCAGCAGAGGCCCGCGCCCAGCCCCATCCATTCAGCGAGGTCCGACGGCCAGGGCCAGCGACCGCCGACACCCTGCAGGATGACGAGGCCCAGCAATGCCAGGCCGATGCCGATCCAGCGGACAGGTGTGAGCGGCGTCTTCATGAAGACGCGCTCCAGGATGGTCGACCAGATCGGGCTTAAATAGAAAAGCAGGATGATGATGCCAACTTCGCCCAGCACCACGGCGACGGCAAAGAGGATGTTGCAGCAGGCAAGCGACCCGCCGCACAGCAGCATACGCCAGCCGCCGGCTGCGAGTTCGTGCCGCCGCAGATAGAGGAAGGGCAGCAGCGGAATAAGCGGCACGCCGTAGCACAGCGCGCCCGCCAGCGCCGCCGGGATGCCGGCGGCTTCCACCGCGCGCAGCGGGTACCACATCGATCCCCAGAAGATAGAGGAGCCGATCATGGCCAGGCTCGGCCACAGAATCCCGCCGACAGGGACCGTCGAACTGGTCGCCATCATCGCGTCACGCAACCTGCGCCCAGCCGGAAAGCCTGGCCGCCATTTCCTGTTCGGGGATCACATCGTAGGCGTCTTCATCGAGCACGCTCACACCGTCGAGCAGCAGCTGATCCCGGATGTCCGCGAGATCCGGGTCGCCGAACACTGCTGCAAGCCCGCTCCGCAGGGCCGCCACATCCTCGACGGGCCGGTCGAGGCCGGTAATGTAGGGAAGGCTCGGTGCCGGTGCCGTCTGGTCAAGCACGCGCAAACCCGCTGCTTCGTCCGGCGCCACGGCGCCAAGCAGAGCCCAACTCACGCAATCGATCGCGCAGAAATCGGCCAACCCCTGCTTCACCATTTTCACCGACTGGCGATGCGCGCCGCTTTCGAGCGCTTCGCGCAGCAAGCCGTTGGCAATGCCCTGCCCCGCCAGATAGTGCTTCAGCACATTGTAGCCGGATTGCGAATCCCGGCTGTTGAACGCGGCAATGCGCCCGCCGAGATCGGCGCCCGTGGCAGCAGGATCGTCCGCGCGCACGATGATGAACGAGCGATAGGCGCTGCCCTCGCAGCCTTCGGCCTTGAAACAAGGCGTCGCCAGATAGCGCACGCGCCCCTTCAATACGTGGGTCAGCGGATAGCCGCAGGTCTGCGCAAAGACCAGGTCGCGCGAAAGCCACAGCGGATATGGATCCTGCGGCCGCGTCAGCTGCTCCGGCAGGTTCGTGACGCCGGCAGCGGCAAAGTGGCTGCGCAGCCCTTGCCAGAAGGCGTCGGTCGCGTCCTTGAGTTCCGGGAAGTCATACATCGGCAGGGCCGCGATCATGGGCTTTGACTCGTCTGGTTGGGGCCTGCGCTAGAACGGCAGCGAATTGCCGCCGGTGCCGGGGAATTGCGGCAGCCTGTCGGAAATGTCGTAGTAATCGCCCTTGTCGGCGACATAGATGTGGTGGCGCTGGCGCGGCCCCATCGGCGCATCGAGGGCACCGGCGGCGATGGAAACGGCGTCGGCGCCCGACCGCTCCCAGAACAGCGACGAGCCGCAATCCCGGCAGAAGCCGCGCCGCGCCTCACCTGACGATTTGTACCAGCCGATACGCTCGCCGCTCTTGAACACCATGTCCGCCCATTTGGCCTTGGTATAGGCGGGGGCGTGGCCGTGCCAGCGGCGGCACTGGCCGCAATGGCATTGGCTGATATCGCGCATCCTCCCCGTCACGGTGAAATCGACCGCGCCGCATTGGCAGTGGCCATGATGCGATGCCGGGTTCGCATGCGCCGCCGCCGGGGCCGGCGCGCTCGGCGCGGCATTGGCCGAGGATTGGGCGTATTGCGGCAACTCGTCGGCGATATCGTAGTAGTCGCCCTTGAAAGCCACCCAGATATGCTTCGACACTTTGAGCCCGGTCGGCCCTTCCAGGCAGCCCATGGCGATGTCGAGATCGTCGCCGCCGACCTTGCGCCAGAACAGCTTGGAGCCGCAGGCACCGCAGAAGCCACGCTCCGCCGTCTCGCTCGAACGATACCATTCCAGATGCCGGGCGCCTTCGATCCGGACCTTCCCGGCCGGGGCCGATGTATAGACGCCGAGCGCCCCGTGGACCCGCCGGCACATGGCGCAATGGCAGGCCGTCGGGGTGGCAAGCTCACCCGCGATCTCGAAACGAACGGCGCCGCACAGGCAGTGGCCGTGGTGAATGTCCTGCAGCATTAACCATTTCCTCCCAGGCGCGAGCATAGCTGCCGGCGGTGGTGCAACCAAGCGCCGCGCATGGCGGCTATAAGTATTTCTTCATTGTCGGTGTTGCACAATTTGATTACGAATAACCACAGAAACCCAACGCCCATTGAGGCACATGTCCGCGCAGCCGCAGACCGCCGAGCCCTGGCGGGAGAATAAGGGCGAGATAGGCCGCCACGCATACGAGGCCGATATCCCGACTTTGCTGCTGGCAGCTGGGATATACACCGCTTTTTTTCTAACAACCTGGCATTACAAGGACTTGCCCTGGTGGGCGGTCTTGGGGCTCGGCGCCACGATCGTCTGCCTCCACGGGTCGCTACAGCATGAGGCTGTGCACGGCTATCCGTTCAAGTCGCGCCGGCTCAACCGCTGGGTGACCGGCTGGTCGCTGTGGCTGTGGATCCCCTACGACGTCTATGTGAAGACGCATACCAGGCACCATATCGACCAGGACCTGACCGATCCGTTCCTCGACCCGGAATCGAACTATCTCACCGAAGAGCAATGGGCGCAGATGTCGGGCCCGCACCGCGCGGTGCGGCAGGCGATGCGGACCCTTGGCGGGCGCATGCTTCTTGGCCCCGGCTATTACACACTGGCCTCGATTCGCCAGGCGATGCGGGATCTTGGCTCGGGCGATCGCTACCGAATCGTGCCCTGGGCCTGGCATTTCTTCACGGTGGCGATCATCCTCTACTGGGTGATCGGGGTCTGCAACATCCCGTTCTGGGCCTATGTGCTGTGCTTCGCCTATCCCGGCACGTCGATGGCGCTGGTGCGTTCCTACGCCGAGCACCGCGCCGCGCCCGATGAGAAGACCCGCTCGATCATCTGCGAGGCGGGCGCCTTCTGGGGCTTCATGTTCCTCTACAACAATCTCCACGCCCTGCACCATGCCGAGCCCGCTCTGGCCTGGTACAAGCGCCCCGCCCGATACCGGCAGCTGAAGTCGAAGCTGCTGGCCGAGAATGGCGGCTACTTCATGCCGGGCTATGGGGCGCTCGCCCGGGCCTACCTGCTCCGTCCCAAGGAACCGATCTTCCACCCCTACAAGAAGGCCAGCTAACCGATCAGCTGGATTCCTTTTAAGCCGAAATGGGCCCCGCAAAGGGCAGCGAGCGGAAGCGCTTGCCGGTGGCCGCGAAAATCGCGTTGCCGATCGAGGGTGCCAGCGGCGGCAAGCCCGGCTCGCCGATGCCGGTCGGCGCCTCGGCCGACTTCACCAGATGCACCTCGACCGCTGGCATCTCCCTGATCCGGGTCGGTTCATAATCGTCGAAATTGTTCTGCTCCACCACCCCCGCCTTGAGGGTGATGCGGTTGCGCAGGACCGCCGACATGGCAAAGCCGATGGCGCCTTCGACCTGGGCCGCGATTACATCCGGGTTGATGGCGATGCCGCAATCGACGGCCGCCACGATCCGGTCGACCTTGAACCCGTCGTCCCTGGCCGACACCTCGGCCACCATCGCGACATAGCTGCCGAAGGAATGGTGCATGGCGATGCCCTGCCCGCTGCCCTTGGCCATCTCCTTGCCCCACCCCGCTTTCTCGGCCGCGAGCTTCAGCACCCCGGCTTCGCGCGAATCCGGCTTCAGATAGGAGAGACGGAAGTCGAGCGGATCCTTGCCGGCCTTGCGCGCCAGCTCGTCCATGGTCGTTTCCATGACATGGGCCGTATGGCTGTGGCCGACCGAGCGCCACCAGAGGACTGGCACCGCGCTTTTGGCATTGTGGACATCGACGGCGAAGTTCTCGATCCCATAGGGCGTATCGGAGACACCTTCGACCGAGGTGGCATCGACCCCGTCCTTGACCATCATCGGCTCAAAAGCTGTGCCGACCAGGATCGACTTGGCAACGATGGTATGCTGCCAGCCCGAAATGCGGCCATCCTTCAGGGCGGCCCTTACCTTGTGCAGCACCATCGGGCGATAATAGCCGCCCTTGATATCGTCCTCGCGGGTCCAGACCAATTGCACCGGCGCCTTGCCGCCGATCGCCTTGACGATCTGCGCCGCTTCGACCGCCCAATCGGCCATGGAATTGGCCCGGCGCCCGAAACTGCCGCCACCCAGCAACGTGTGAATCTTGATCTTGTCCGGCGTGGTGCCGAGCACCTGGCTCACGGCATAATCGTCGATGCTCTGGAACTGGCTGCCGGCCCAGATCTCGGCGCCGTCGGCGGTAAGTTCGATGATGCAGTTCATCGGCTCCATCGGCGCGTGCGCGAGGAAGGGGAAAAGGAACTCCGCCTCGTGAGCGTCGGCCCCGTCCAGGCCCGCCGCCGCATCGCCGCGACGGGCGGCCTTGAGACCCGGCGTTGCCGCGAGGTTGCGATACTCGGCAACCATCTCATCGGTCGACCGGCTCTCCGCGCCATCCAGCTTCCAGTCCACCTTGAGGGCGGAACGGCCGCGCATGGCGGACCATGTATCCTTGGCGAGCACGGCAACGCCGTTGGGGATCTGCACGACATCCACCACGCCGGCAATCTTGCGCGCATCCGCATCGTCGAAACCCGCCACCGTGCCGCCGAATTGCGGTGCGCGCGCCACCATGGCGACCAGCATGTTGGGACGGCGGAAATCGAGGGCGAAGATGGCTTTGCCGGTGGTCTTGCCAGGCGTGTCGAGGCGTGGCAGCCGCGCCCCGATATATTTCCAATCCTTGGGATCCTTGAGAGTGACCTCGGCCGGGACCGGCTCCTTCATGGCCGCCTCGACCAGTTCGCCAAAGCGCGCCGATTTGCCGGAGGCATGGGAGAGCACACCGTTCGACACGGCGATCTCGGCAGCCGGCACATTCCATTGCCTGGCCGCGGCCGCGACGAACATCGCCCGCGCGGCCGCGCCGACCTCACGCATCTGGGTCCAGGAATTGGCCATGGAGGTGCTGCCGCCGGTGCCTATATAGGAGCCGAAGAACAGGTTGTTGTAGACCTGCGGGTTGTTGGGCGCGTGATCGAAGCCGACCTTGGACCAGTCGGCATCCAGCTCCTCGGCCACCAGAGTGGAGAGGCCGGTGCTGACCCCCTGCCCCATTTCCAGATGCTTCAGGAGCACCGTGACGGAATCGTCGGCACCGATGCGCAGGAAGAGATTGGGATCGAAGATGGCCTTGGGTGCCGCGGCTTCGCCTTCCGCCGCGGCGAAACGGCCGAAGGGCACGAAGGTGCCCAGCATGAAAGTGGCGGTCGCCGTAGCCGCCCCTTTGAGGAAGGCGCGGCGCGAAGCGGGCATATCGGCTTGACGCAGATTCAACATGGCGGGCCTCCCTCAAGCCAACGATTTGGCGGCTTCATGGATGGCCTGGCGGATGCGGACATAGGTGCCGCAGCGACAGATATTGCCTTCCATGCTGGCGTTGATGTCTTCGTCGCTCGGCGTCTGGTTGGCGCTGAGCAGATTGATGGCGGACATGATCTGGCCCGACTGGCAGTAGCCGCATTGCACGACGTCGAGCTTCTGCCAGGCAGCTTGCACCGCCGCCGCGACCTTGCCGGAAATGCCTTCGATGGTGGTGATGTCCGAACCCACAACATCGCCGACCATGGTCGTGCAGGAACGATAGGCCTCGCCATCGACATGCACCGTGCAGGCACCGCATTGCGCGGCACCGCAGCCGAATTTCGTGCCCGTCAGATTGAGCCGGTCGCGCAGCACCCATAGCAGGGGCATTTCCGGGTCGACGTCGAACTCATGCGCCTGACCGTTAATCGTGAGGTTGATCATGAGAATCTCCCATTGCAGAGGATCATTGCGGGCATTCGCTGCCGCCGGCGAGCCATGTCGTCAGATGCTCGGTGAGTTCAGCGCGCGTCAACGGCACGGGCTGGCGACCGGGGCCGGGATTCCAGCCCCAGCCGACGAGATGATCTTCGGTAAAATGCGATACCAGTTGCTCGGCATTGCGATTGCCGTTGCGCGCCGGATCGCGGACCTGGCGACAGATGTCGCCCGATGACAGACCCTGCCAATTCTGTTCCAGCGGGGCCATAGACCAATGCGGCGCGCCTGGAACGCCGGTGGTCGGATTGTTGCCGGTCTGACTGTGGCAATTGGTGCAGCGCATGCCGGTTGCTCCCAAATTGTCCTCGCCGCGCACGACCAGCGGCACATGCAGGCGCTGCTCGTCACCCTGGCGCGGCGAGTTCACCTGATGACAATTGAGACAGCGCGGATGCTGGACCACGGTCGCGACCTTGTCCCAGGCGGCCATGCTTTCGGCGGCGCTGGGTGCCGTATCCCCCCTGGACGTGTTGAGACCGGCCTGCCAGATCAGCAACGCCAAACCCACGAAGAAAAAGAGGATAAGAAACGGGAATTGTCGAAGGCTGAATCGCGCAGAACGCATCTGCGTCTCCCAATGGCTGGCAACCCGGAACGGGCGACTGACTCAAGACATGAATTGCAACACGATTCCGCCCGGATATGAATGCCCGTTCGTGTCAGTTGATTGCATGAAACTCCAAAGCGAGGCTGGCCCCTCACCCGCCCGTCCTCTATCCAGCAGACGTGAATCGAAAAGCGTCTCAAAGAAGTGAAGGACTTCCGCTTGCCCGTGCCCACTGAACACGTTAGGCCTCACCCTGATACGGACTGGCTGGCACAGAGCGGAGGAGGAATCATGTTTGACCATGTCGTATTCGGAGTGAGCGACTATGCGGCGAGCAAAGCGTTCTTCCTCAAGGCACTCGAACCGCTCGGCCTGGCTGTTGTCCTCGAAGGGCCGCTGGGAGTCGAACTGAGCCCAGACGGCAAGTCCTCATTGTGCTTGTTCCAGACCGAGGAGAAGCCGGCGCATCTTCACCTGGCGTTCACGGCCGGGAACCGCCGGCAGGTCGAAGCTTTCCATCGCGCGGCCCTGGCGGCGGGCGGCAAAGACAATGGTGCGCCCGGCCTGCGCCCGCATTACCACGCGAACTATTATGCAGCTTTCGTCATTGGTCCGGACGGGCACAACATCGAAATGGTGTGCCACGAACCCGACGCCTAATAACGATCCGCATCTCCCTCCGGAGCGAGGGGCCATGGCTCGGAGGGTACGCCGTTGACCGTGGCGCCGCTTTGGGCGGCCTGGACGACATATTCGAGGAAACGCGCGGGGAAGTTGAGCGTCGGTTCGCTTAAGTCGTTCAACTTGCGGATCATGTCCGGCGAGAGCGCAACCTCAAGGGCGCCGAGATTATCCTCAAGCTGCGCCATCGTGCGGGCACCGACGATGGGCGACGCGACGCCGGGCCGCGTGAGCAACCAGGCCAGAGCCACGCGCGACACGGTCGAGCCGAGCTCCGCCGCGATTTCCGCAAGTGCCTCGACAATGTCGTAGGTTCTGTCGGTGAGTGCCGTTGCGACGCGCGCGCCGCGACCCGGTTCCGCATTGCCGCCGCGCCGGTACTTGCCGCTGAGCGCGCCGCCCTTGAGCGGCGACCAGGGTGTGATGCCGAGGCCGAGCTCCCGCGCCATCGGCACAAGGTCGCCTTCCACCGTGCGTTCAAGCAGCGAATATTCGATCTGCAAGGCGACGAGGGGCGCCCAGCCACGGAAGCGCGCGATGGTTTGCGCCTCGGCGCATTTCCAGGCCGGCGTGTCGGAAAAGCCGATATAGCGCACCTTGCCGCTCTCCACGAGATCGTCGAGGGCGCGCATCGTCTCCTCGATCGGGGTCAGCGGGTCCCAGGCGTGCATCCAATAGAGATCGATATAGTCGGTCTGCAGGCGGCGCAGCGAATTCTCGCAGGCGGCGATGATGCTCTTGCGGTTGGCGCCGCCGCCATTGGGTTCGCCGCGATATAGATTGCCGAAGAACTTGGTCGCGATGACCGCTTTGTCGCGCTTGGCGGAATGGCGGCCGAGATGATCGCCGATGATCTTCTCGGAATGGCCCTTGGTATAGACATTCGCCGTGTCGATGAAATTGCCGCCGCGATCGAGATAGGCATCGAGAATGGCCGTCGAATCCTCCACCGAAGATCCCCACCCCCAATCCTCGCCGAACGTCATGGTGCCAAGGCAAAAAGGCGAAACACGCAGGCCCGAACGGCCGAGCGTCACGAAATGATCAAGCGGCATGGTGCATCCTTCAAAGATGGGATGGAAGGTGCGCGCATGGGATCACATGGACGGCCGCCGCTTAATACCCGTTCCTGGCGGAAGCTTGCATGATCCTGCTGAAACGCGGCGGATTTGCCGGAAACACTCACTAAGAAATCCCTCCCCCTTCAGGGGGAGGAGAAGAAAGATTTTTTCCAAGAGAAAAGAAGACGCTCTCGTTTTTCAAATCTGCTTGACGCCGCCCTCGGCTTTGCGGCGGGCGATGAAGTCTTTCATGGCTTCGTCGATGGCGGGATCGATGGCGGGCCGTTCGTATTCGGCGAGCGCCTGCTTCCACAGTGTATTGGCGCGCTGGGCGGCATCCTGTGCGCCGGCGAGGCGCCAGGTTTCGAAATTCCGCCAATCGGAGACGAGCGGCGAATAGAAAGCGGTTTCGTACCGGGCCAGCGTGTGCGCGGCGCCGAAGAAATGGCCGCCGGGGCCGACTTCCTTCATCGCCTCGAAGCCCAATGCCTCTTCCGAGACATCGAGCGGCAGCAGGAACTCGCTCATCGACTGAATCATCTCGGCATCGATGATCATTTTTTCAAAGGATGCGACGAGGCCGCCTTCCATCCACCCTGCCCCATGCAGGATGAGGTTGGCATGACCCATGACGGCGCCCCAGAGGGACATTTCGGATTCGTAAGCAGCCTGCGCATCGACCGCATTGGCGGCACAGGCATTGCTGGAGCGGTAGGGAAAGCCGTATCTGCGCGCAAGCTGGCCGCCGGCCATGGCGGCGCGCGTGTATTCCGGTGTCCCAAAGGCAGGGGCGCCGGTCTTCATATCGACATTCGAGGTGAAGCCGCCATAGACGCAAGGAACGCCCGGATTGACCATCTGGGTGAAGGCAAGGCCAGCCAGCGCCTCGGCATTGGCCTGTGCCAGCGCACCGGCAATCGTCGCCGGCGCCATCGCGCCGGAAAGGGTGAAGGGTGTAAGCACGATCGGCTGACCGGCCTTGGCCATCGCCTGCAGGCCCTGCAGCATCGGCGTATCGAGGCGCAGGGGCGAGTTGCTGTTGATGATCGAGAAGACGCTGGGTTCCCTGGCAAGCTGTTCCTTGGAAATGCCGCGCGCCAGCGCCATCAGCTCGATCGCGTCCTCGATGCGTTCATTGCCCAGCGAATATGGATGCCAGACCTTGTCGGTCAATGTCGCCGCCATATAGAGCGCGTCGAGATGGCGGGTGTTGGGCGGCAGGTCCGCCGGTTCCACCGGATAGCCGCCGAGGAACTGCACGGCGTTCAAGGACTGCGCCAGGCGCAGGAGATTGCAGTAATCCTCGAAATTGCCCGGGCGCCGGCCCTTGTCGAGATCGGAGACATTGGGCGCCGAGGCCACCGAGCCGAAATTGATGTGGTTGGCGCCGAAGGTCAGATTGTGTGCCGGGTTGCGGGCATGGAGCGTGAAGGTCTTCGGCACGGTCTTGATCTTTTCCATGATCAAGCCCAGATCGAAACGCACGCGCTGAGTGCCGGGAACAATCTCGGCGCCATTCTCCTTGAGGATACGCAGCGCGTTTTCTTCGAGGAACTCGATGCCGAGTTCCGAGAGGATGCGCAGAGAGGTGCGATGGATCGCCTCGATCTGATCGTCGCTCAAGACACGGATGGGGTCGTAATTGTTACGATGATTGCGCCAGGGCAGCTGCTTCAATCCCCGCGCCGACCTGGTATTGCGGCGACCGCGCGCCTCGCGCGCTGCTTCCCGTGACATGGTGGGCCTCGTCAGGTGTTAATTTCTGCTCCCAAACTAGCAAAGGCTGAGCACTTGCGGTCCCCTGAAAGTCTCATGAGACGCATTCCGGCATATCATCGGGGACGCGGAATGAAAAACGGCGCCCAAGGGCGCCGCTCCTACACTTCAGTTGCCGGCAGTGGATGCCCGGGTCTTCGCCCGGGCATGACGAGTGACTTTGAAGGCCCCTGTCCAGTTATTCCCGTCATCCCCGGGCTTGACCCGGGGATCCAGTTTGGAGGGAGCTGGCCTCAGTTCGCCGCGGCCACTTCCGGGGCGCCGACGCCTTCCTTGAGATCGATCTTCTTGGTGGCCGTTTCACCGGCGGTGATGACGATCTGCTCGCTGCCCCAGAGCTTGTTGCCAAGGCGCGCCACCGCGAGGTAGCGGCCTTCGCGCAGCATCAGCGTCGGGTTCGGCTTTTCACTGCTGGTGACGAGTTCGTAGACGCCGGGCGCGTTGGGGCGCTGGCGCAGGATCTGCCAGGAGAGGGCCTCGGCCGAGGTCTTCTGCTTCTTCGGCTTCAGGGCCGCGAGCTTCACATAGCCGGCATAAAGATTGAGCGTGTATTTCAGCGACTGACCGGGCTCGATCGGAATGACCAGGTCGGCCTTGGTGCCCTTGTAATGCGCGCGCACCACATAGGAGCCGCCGGGCAAGGAGAACATGCCGGTCGCGGCTTTCTGTTCGGCGACCTTCTCGCCGGCATCGGTGCCGCCTTTTTCATAGGTATAGACTTCCCACAGCACGGGCTCCTTGAGCGGGCTCTTGCCCTTGCTGAGCTTCATGTTGATGGAGAGCTGGGCCGGGGGGCCGGCCTCGGGCTTCCTCGACGCGGTCTTGGTTGGGTCGGCCAGCACCAGCGAACGCGTGGTGGCGGACTTGCCGACCATGATCGCCTGGCTGGATTCGATCTTGCCCAGTTTCGCCGTCACCAGATATTGGCCGGGATCGAGCTGGGCCAGGAGGCGCGGGCCGTTGCCGGTTGCGGTCGGCTTTGCTTCGGGCTTGCCGGTTTCCTTGTTCACCTTGACCACCGACCAGGCGATGGCGCCCTTCACTTCCGGGCCGCCGGCGTTTTCGACCGCCAGCAGGGTCACTTCGGCGGCATGCGCCGTGGAGAATGAGACACCCAGAACGACGGCAAGGCTGGCGCAGAAGGCTGCCAGCGAAAATATCAGTGAGCGCAAAACCCGCCCTCCGGCTGTTGAGGTCATTTTTGGAGCAATAGTAGATACCCCATCGACTCCCACAGCGACAAGCGTCAAGAGAGGTCACCCTCCTGCCTCGTTAAGATGTCACAAGCCCTTGCGACGCGTGACTTTTATCCCGCCTGGACGGCGTTTCCGGGTCATGGGACGGGACACAAGGCCGGTTATGAAAAATACGTTCCTTTACGTCGCGGTCAGCCACCGAAAGAGCTGCCAGCAAGGAGGCTGGCGAGAAGAGCCCCGCCCAGCATGACCAGGGCGGCGAGAGCGAGAGAACCGAAGGCCTTGAGGCCGGGATGCTTGATCATATCGATTTTCAGTTGGAAGAGCTTCAGTTGGTCGGATGTTGTGGCAATGGCCGGCCGTCAGTCGCAACCGGGCGCCGGCCGGTTCGGAATATTTGGAAAAAGGTCAGCGCCGCCGTGCCAGGAAGGCCTCCATGTGAAAAGCCATCTGCTGCGGCGGATAGGCGTGACCGCGCCCGACGGGGCAGGCACGGCGCGCAAGACAGCCATTGTCGCGGCATTCGGCACCGCCCGGCCCATCGACGTGGCGGGCACAGCGCAGATCGTCGAGGCCGTTCTCGGTGAAGGCGCCGACGGGGCACGAGGACAGGCAGGGCCGGTCGGCGCAGGTCAGGCAGGGACTGTCGGCAAAGGCGGGCGCCGGCAGTCTCAGCGCCTCGGCCACAAGAAAGGCCGCGCGGTAGGCGTGCCACAGGCCGTAGGCCGGGTGAATGAAAATCCGCAGGGGCGAGACGTGCACCGCTTCCGCCCGCGCCGCCCAGCGCTGGAACGGATGATAGGGCGGGCCGTCGGAGGGATAGAGCGGCTTGGCACCGAAAGCTGCCGCCAGCGGGTCCAGCACATCGCGCGTCCAGCGATCCATCGGATCGGCGGCGTAGCGGTCTTGCGCGCCAGAAGCCGCGAAGGGCTGCCACATGGCGCCGCCGACATTGCCGATGAGGAGGACCGTGCGGGCGGTTGCGCCGGTGTCCAGAAGCGGCACCAGATCGCCGCTTTCAGGCGCAAAGCCGCCGCGCAGCGCCATGCCTGCGGCGGCTAGAGCATCTTTGAGCGCGGCGAGCATGAGGCGGACCTGGACCGTGAAGTTTTCTGACCCTAGACTGCATGCGATTTTGGCAAAATGATGTCGAGGATGCGCCGCCATGGATCAGGAAACCGTCAACTTCATCCGCATGGAAGACGGCACCTATGAGGAATACCAGTTCCTCGACGAGGTTTATCAGAAGCTCAATCACGGCCTGGCCGGGAATGTGATCGCCAACCTCAGGAAGCTTGAGGGCGACAGGATGGGCTATCAGATCGACCGCTATCAGCATTCGCTGCAATCGGCGACGCGCGCCATGCGCGACGGGCAGGACGAGGAACTGGTGGTCTGCGCCCTCCTCCACGATATCGGCGATCTGCTGGCGCCCGAGAACCATTCCGAACTCGCCGCCGCGATCCTGCGCCCCTACGTGTCGGAGGAGAATTACTGGCTGGTGAAGCATCACGGCATCTTCCAGGGCTACTATTTCTTCCACCATGTCGGCCTGGACCGCTTCGAGCGGGAGCGCTATCGCGGCCATCCGATGTTCGAGAAGACCGCCCTCTTCTGCCAGAATTACGACCAGAACAGCTTCGACCCGGCCTATGACACGGCTCCGATGGAAGCGTTCGAACCGATGGTGCGGCGACTCTTCGCCAAGCCGCCCTTCGGCCGCGCGCGCGCCTGAAGTCCCCGCCCCCGACACCATTGTGCATTCCGTCACACAATCTAGATAAATACTTATTTATCAACTAGTTCGCATTGACCCTGGCTGTGGTGCCGATCACAGACGGCCGGGTGGCATGGGGCTAATCTTGCGACCATCGAACGGCGCGAACGATCCGCGCGACGAAGGTGGGTAGCAAGGGGTTCCAACATGTTCCGCATAATGAGCATCGCGACGCTGGTCATGATCGCCATCTGCTTCGTCATCGGCGCCGGACTTGCCATGGCCGACGAACCGCCGGTGCCGGCCGGACCTCACGTCAACGATGCCTCGCTTCCCGCCGAGACCCTCCACGAAGAGAACCTCGCGCAGAACGACCGCGACGGCGACGCCTACGATTTCAGCGACTATTTCGACAAGCCGGGCACGGCGGTCCAGCAGCCGCCGGTCGATTCCGAGGCGATCGAGGAACCCAATCTCAAGCGCTTCGAAAAGATGGACTGCTAGGCGGCAACGCTGCCGATCTGCAGGCGCGGGCTGGCGCTGGGCGTCGCGCGTTCGCGGCGCGGCGTCTTGCCGAAAAAGTCCCGGTAGCATTTCGAGAAGTGCGACGCCGAGACGAAGCCGCAGGCCAAGGCCACGTCGATCACCGACATGTTGGTCTGCAGCAGTAGCAGCCGCGCCCGGTGCAGGCGCAGCTCGACGTAATAGCGCGCCGGCGAGCGATGCAGGTATTTGGCGAACAGGCGTTCCATCTGGCGGCTGGAAAGGCCGGCGGCGTCTGCCAACTCGGCGCGGTCCAGCGGTTCCTCGAGATTGGCTTCCATCTGCTGAATGACCTGGATGAGCTTGGGGTGCCGCACGCCCAGACGCGCCGTCAGCGCCATGCGCTGATGATCGTGGCGGTCGCGGATACGCTCGTGAATGAACTGCTCCGAGACCGCCGCGGCCAGTTCGTGGCCATGCTGCTGCGAAATGAGATTGAGCATCATGTCGAGCGCCGCCGTTCCTCCTGAGCAGGTGAAGCGGTTGCGGTCGATCTCGAAGAGTTCGGAGGTCGTCTCGATCTCCGGGAAATTCTCGGCAAAGCTCGCCAGATTCTCCCAATGGATGGTGCAGCGATAGCCGTTGAGCATATTGGCCTTGGCGAGGATATGGGCACCCGTGCAGAGCGCGCCGATATCGGCCCCCTGCCGGTCCGCGCGGCGCAGATGGGCAAACACATTCTTGTCTTCGTAGAGATGCCCGTCGACGCCGCTGCACAGCACGATCGTCTGGTAATTCACGATCTGCTCGACCGAGCCTTCGGGCGCCAGGGGAATGCCGTTCGAGGCAGCGACCGCCTTGCCGTCCGCCGAAAAGAGATGCCAGCGATAGAGTTCCTTGCCGGCGACGCGGTTGGCGAGCCGCAACGGCTCAACTGCCGACGTGAAGGCGATCATCGAAAAGTTGGGCACCAGCAGGAAGGCCATTTCCTGCGGCAGTTTCACCGGCAGATCACCGAACACGGCAGCATTCCCCCTATCGAGTGAGTTCAGCGAATTTCGCGTCGAGGGAATATCTTATTTCCGACATGTCGTCCACAGGCAAAATGGCGCGCATGCGACATAGTTTAAACCTTTCGGTCAGAAATCGCGCCATTTCCGCCATTGCGCCAATTTCTTGTAATGACGCGCGAATAATAGCTGCATCCACACCAACCCAATGGTCTTGTGGGTGAAAATCTCAAAAGGGCATGAAATGTGTCAGCTTGACCCAGGGCGTTAACGCGACATTAGATGGCGCGCGATCGGCGGATTCGGCCCCCTTGCCCTGCCATTATCCGCCACCGTAGAAAACGCACACCCCCTCTTGCGCGACAGTTCTTAGGGGAAACCCCCAAATCGGGATCGCTATGAAGCAAAGCTATTCGATTTTCAGCCTGGTTCGGAACGCCCTCAGCTACCACCAGGGTTGGCAGGAGGCCTGGCGCAGCCCGGCTCCAAAGCCGGAATACGACGTGATCGTCATCGGCGGCGGTGGCCATGGCCTGGCGACGGCCTATTACCTTGCCAAGGAACACGGCATCACGAACGTCGCGGTGATTGAAAAGGGCTGGCTCGGCGGCGGCAACACGGGCCGCAACACGACCATCGTCCGGTCGAACTATCTGTGGGATGAATCGGCCCATCTCTACGAACATTCGTTGAAGCTGTTCGAAGGCCTGACGCAGGACCTCAACTACAATGTCATGTTCAGCCAGCGCGGCCTGATGAACCTCGCGCATACGCAGCATGACATGCAGGCGCTGCGCCGCCGCGTCTATGCCATCCAGCTCAACGGCATCGACAGCGAAATCCTGACGCCCGAACAGATCAAGGAAATGGTGCCGATCCTCGATTGCTCGTCGAAGGCGCGCTATCCGATCATGGGCGCCAGCCTGCAGCGCCGCGGCGGTGTCGCCCGCCATGACGCCGTCGCCTGGGGCTTTGCCCGCAAGGCCGACGAGCATGGCATCGACATCCTGCAGAATACCGAAGTGACCGGCTTCAAGATCGTGGGTGGTGTCGTGAAAGGTGTCGAGACCACCCGAGGCTTCATCGGTGGCAAGAAGATCGGCATCGTCGTCGCCGGTCATTCGGGCGTGCTGGCCGGCATGGCCGGTTTCCGCCTGCCGGTCGAAAGCCATCCGCTGCAGGCGCTGGTGTCCGAGCCGATCAAGCCGATCCTCAACACGGTCGTCATGTCGCCCCAGGTCCATGTCTATGTCAGCCAGTCCGACAAGGGCGAACTGGTGCTGGGTGCGGGCATCGACGCCTATACGTCCTACGCGCAGGTGGGCTCGCCCTTCATCATCGAGAACCAGCTCAATGCGCTGACCGACCTCTTCCCCTGCTTCGGCCGGTTGCGCATGCTGCGCCAGTGGGGCGGCATCGTCGACACCTGCCCCGACGCAAGCCCCATCATCGGCAAGACGCCGGTCGAGAACCTGTTCATCAATTGCGGCTGGGGTACTGGCGGCTTCAAGGCGACACCGGGTTCGGGCAACGTCTTTGCGCACACGATCGCGCGGGGCGAACCGCATCCGCTGGCCGTTCCGTTCGCGCTCGAGCGGTTCACCAGCGGCTATCTCATTGACGAGCACGGCGCCGCCGGCGTCGCGCACTAATTCAAGCAGACGAGACAATCAGATGCTTCTCATCTCCTGCCCCTATTGCGGTCCCCGCGACGAGCATGAGTTCGCTTACGGCCACGAGGCGCATATCGCGCGCCCGACGCTCGACCAGCAGAACAGCATGAGCGACGCCGAATGGGCCGATTACCTGTTCATGCGCAAGAACCCGAAGGGCGTGCATTTCGAACGCTGGGTGCACAGCCGCGGCTGCCGCCAGTGGTTCAACGTCGCGCGCCATACGGTGACGCACGAAATCGTCAAGGTTTACAAGATGGGCGAACCGGCCCCGAAGCTGGAGCAGAAGTAACATGAGCGCGCAGAAGAACCGCGTCGCCACCGGTGGCCGCATCGACCGCTCGAAGCCGGTCCGCTTCAGCTTCGACGGCAAGACCTATTACGGCTATCAGGGCGACAGCCTGGCCTCGGCCCTTCTGGCCAACGGCGTGACGCTGGTCGGCCGGTCGTTCAAGTATCACCGTCCGCGCGGCATCCTCACCGCGGGCGCCGAAGAGCCCAACGCCCTCGTCGAAGTCGGCACCGGCGCCTACCGCGAACCCAACACCCGCGCGCCGCAGATCGAAATTTATGACGGGCTGGTCACCACCAGCCAGAACCGCTGGCCGAGCCTCGATTTCGATATCGGCGCCGTCAACTCCATCGGCAGCCGCTTCATCCCGTCCGGCTTCTATTACAAGACCTTCAAATGGCCGAAGGACGGCTGGCTGTTCTATGAAAAGTTCATCCGCCGCGCGGCCGGCCTCGGCACCGGTCCCACCGAGACCGATCCCGACCGCTATGACAAGGTCTACGGCCATTGCGACGTGATGGTGGTGGGCGGCGGTCCCGCCGGCCTCGCCGCGGCGCTGGCCGCCGGTCGTGCCGGCGCCCGCGTGGTGCTGGTTGACGAACAGGCCGAATTGGGCGGCTCGCTGCTCTCCGAGCGCGACCGCACCGTTGACGGAAAGCCGGTCGCGGAATGGATCGAGGCGGTCAAGGCCGAGCTCGCCAGCATGCCGGAAGTCCGCGTGCTGACCCGCACCACGGCATTTGCCTATCTCGACGCCAACATGCTGAGCCTTGTTGAGCGTGTGACGGATCATGTCGGCCCCACCGCCACCGGCCCGCGCCAGCGGCTGTGGCGCATCCGCGCCAAGGAAGTGATCCTGGCGACCGGCGCCATCGAACGGCCGCTGGTCTACAGCGACAATGACCGCCCAGGCTGCATGCTGGCGTCGGCCGCGCGCACCTATGTGAACCGCTATGGTTCCGCGCCCGGCCAGCGCGTGGTCATCCTGACCAACAACGATACCGCCTATCAGACGGCACTCGACCTCAGCGCCGCCGGCGTGTCGATCGCCGCTGTCGTCGATCTGCGCGCCAATCCGACGGGGGCGCTTCCGCAGGCGGCGCGCGCCAAGGGGATCGAGATCATCGACAATTCGGCGATCACCCAGGTCAAGGGCACCAAGCAGGTGCGCGAGGTCGAGGTGCAATCGCTGACCGGCGACGGCAATGGCGTGGTGGGCTCGGCCCGCCATATCTATTGCGACACGGTGCTGAGCTCGGGCGGCTGGCAGCCGACCGTGCACCTCCATTCGCAGACCCGCGCCAAGGTCGTCTGGGACGACGGCATCCAGGCCTTCATCCCGGGCCCGATCATGCTGGGCCAGAACAACCGTTCGGTCGGTGCCGCGCGCGGTCTCTTCGGGCTCGATGCGGGCCTCAAGGAAGGTCATCAGGCCGGCGCCGAGGCGGCCGCCAGGTTCGGCTTCAGCAACGTCACCGGCAATGCGCCGAGCGCCGAGGCCGAACCCGAATCCCAGCCCCTGCGCTCGCTGTGGATCGTGCCGTCCAATGTGCCGGTGGGCCAGGGCGGCAAGCATTTCGTCGATTACCAGAACGACGTCACCGCGGCCGACGTGAAGCTGGCGCATCGCGAAGGCTATCAGTCGGTCGAGCATCTGAAGCGCTATACCACGATGGGCATGGCGACCGACCAGGGCAAGACCAGCAACGTCAACGCGCTGGCCATCATGGCGGGCCTCAAGAACGTCACCATCCCGGAAGTCGGCACCACCACTTTCCGTCCGCCCTACACGCCGGTCACCTTCGGCGTGTTCGCGGGCTCCGACAAAGGCGACTTCCTCGATCCCATCCGCAAGACGCCGCTGCATCAATGGCACACCGACCACGGGGCGCCCTTCGAATGCGTCGGCCAGTGGCACCGCGCCTGGTACTATCCCAAGGCCGGCGAGGACATGCATACGGCGGTCAGCCGCGAAGTGAAGGCGACGCGCGATTCCGTGGGCATCGTCGACGCCTCGACCCTGGGCAAGATCGACATCCAGGGCCCGGATGCGGCCTGGTTCCTCAACATGGTCTACACCAATGCCTGGACCAAGCTGGAGCCCGGCAAGTGCCGCTACGGCTTCATGTGCGGCGAGGACGGCATGGTGTTCGATGACGGAGTCACCAGCCGCATTTCGGAAAACCATTTCCATATGACGACCACCACCGGCGGCGCGCCCCGCGTGCTGTCCTGGCTGGAGGAATGGCATCAGTGCGAATGGCCCGAGAAGAAGGTCTATTTCACCAGCGTTACCGAGCAATGGGCGGTCATCGCGCTCAACGGCCCGAATTCGCGCAAAGTGCTGGAGAAGGTCGTCGAAGGCACGGACCTGTCGGAAGAAGCCTTCCCCTTCATGACCTGGCGCGATTGCACCGTGGCCGGCGTCAAGGCGCGCATCTTCCGCATCAGCTTCACCGGCGAACTCTCCTACGAAGTCAACATCCAGCCGAGCTACGCGCTCCATGTCTGGCGTGCGCTGATGAATGCGGGCGAGGAGTTCAACATCACCCCCTATGGCACCGAAGCACTGCACGTGCTGCGCGCCGAAAAGGGCTTCGTCATCGTCGGCCAGGAAACCGACGGCACCATGACGCCGCAGGATCTGGGCTTCGAATGGATCATCGGCAAGGCGAAGCCGGACTTCATCGGCCGCCGCTCGCATCAGCGCTCAGACACCAAGCGGCCCGACCGCAAGCACCTCGTCGGTCTCCTCACCGAGAATCCCAAGGAAGTGCTGCCGGAAGGTGCCCAGGTCGTCGAGCATGTCAAGGACAAGCCGCCGATGACCATGATCGGGCATGTGACCTCCAGCTATTGGAGCCCGAACGCCAACCGCTCTATCGCCATGGCGGTCATCAAGAACGGCCGCAACCGCATGGGCCAGACGGTCTATCTGCCCTATGAAGGCAAGGTCGTCGCGGCCAAGATCACGAAACCGACCTTCCTCGAGGATGGAGCCCCCGCCAATGGCTGACGCCTATAACCGCCGCAGCGCGCTGCAGCATTTCGGCCTGACCGCCGCCGCGGCCAAGAGCGACGCCGCCGGCGCCGACCTCCTCATTGGCGAATCCGCCCATCGCGCCATCGTCAATATTCGCGGCGATGGCGGCGAGGCTTTCAAGGCCGCCGTGAAGGCCGTGACCGGCCTCGACCTGCCGGTAACGCCAAACACGACGGCCCAGGCTGGTTCGGGGGCCGGCGATTTCCGCATCCTGTGGCTGGGCCCGACCGAATGGTGGATCGTCACCACGGGCGGCTCGGAAGAAAAGCTGGTGGCCGATCTCAGGCAGGCCTTCAACGGCCAGCATGCCGCCGTGATCGACGTTTCGGAAAGCCGCACGGTCATCACGCTGTCCGGGCCCGGCGCCCGCGATGTGCTGGCGCGCGGCTGCAGCCTCGATCTCCATCCGCGGGTCTTCGGTCCCGGCCAGTGCGCGCAGACCGGCCTCACCAAGGCCAACATCATGCTCGACCAGATCGACGGCACGCCGACCTATGATGTCTATGTTCTGAAGAGCTTTGCCGACTATCTGTGGCAATGGCTGGGCCTCATCGGCCGCGACTACAAATTCGCCATCCGCGCGCACTGAATATTCATCGCGCGAACGACAGAACGAGGGCCGCTGCCGCAGCGGCCCTTTTTCTTTGCTACCGCAGGGGCGAAGGAAAGCGCCGCATGAGGGGGACGCGTTAATAGAGGGCCTCCCACCAACTTTTCCATGCTATTCGGTTGGGTAATTCGTGCCAAAATTATCCGCAGCGTGTCCCCCGATGACCCCGCCGACCACCAAGGCCCTCGCTCGCGCCAAGCATCTTTCGCCGGCCGGCGCCATGTTCTTCATGGCGCTGGGCGTGCTGCTGTTCGGGGTGGCCGATGCCAGCACCAAATGGCTGACCGACGGCTACGGCACCTGGCAGATCCTGGCCGTGGGCCGCGTTCCCGCCCTCGTCGTGGCGCTCTATCTGACCCACCGCGCCATGGGCAGCCCGTTCAGGGTCAGGACCAGCTTCTTCCGCTTTCACGCCATGCGCAGCGTGCTGATCATGATGACGGGCTACACCTTTTTCGAAGGCCTCCGGTATCTGCCCCTGGTCGACTGCATCGCCATCGCCTTCGCCGCGCCCTTGTTCGTGACGGCGCTGTCGGGTCCGCTGATCGGCGAGAGCGTCGGGTTGCGGCGCTGGATGGCGGTTCTGGTAGGCTTCGTCGGCGTCGTCATCGCCCTCGTCGCGGCACCGCGCGGCGATGGCAGCTTCATCAGCCATCTCAATATCGGCGCGGTGCTTGTGCTGGGTTCGGCCTTCTTCTATGCGCTGACGCTCATCTCCTTGCGGCGCATTTCCGGCAAGGACAGTGCGCACAACATCCTCTTCCACACATCGACGGCGACGCTGATCATCGTCTGCCCGCTGGCCGCGATGAATTGGCATTGGCCGAGCGGGCCGGACTGGGCGATCATGCTGCTGCAGGGCATGAGTTCCGCCCTCGCCCAGCTCTGCATGATCAAGGCCTTTCGCAGCGGCGAGGCGTCGATGCTGGCGCCGATCGAATATACCGCCCTCATCTGGGCCGCCTTCCTCGGCTGGTCGATCTGGCAGGAAATTCCGACGGTGGAGACTCTCGTGGGCGCCGCCATCATCATCGCCGCCAACCTCTACATCGCCCAGCGCGAAGTGCACCATGCGCGCAGGAAGAAGGACATCGTGCCGGAGAATCCGGTTCTGCCGGAATAGGCCGCCTCAGAAGCTCGGCGTCTCGTCGAAGGAGAGCATCTGGTAGATCGGGTCCACATCATGGACGCCGTCGGCCCAGAAATCGAGATCGCGCAGGCGGCCGTCGCGCACCGAATAGGCCCAGCCATGGACGCTCAAGGGCTGGCCGGATTTCCAGGCGTTCTGCACGATGGTCGTGTGGCAGATATTGCGCACCTGTTGGCGGACGTTCATCTCGCACAGCATGTTGAGGCGCCTCTCGATATTCGGTTCGGCTTCGAGAGTCTCGGAATTGGCCGAGTAGATATCCTTGATCTGCCGCAGCCAATTGTCGATGAGGCCCAGTTCCGTATTGCCCATGGCGGCGCGGATACCGCCGCAGCCGTAATGGCCGCAGACGATGATATGCTCGACCTTCAGCACATTGACGGCGAACTCCAGCACCGACAGGCAGTTCGTATCGATGTGGTAGACGAGATTGGCGATGTTGCGATGGACGAAGATTTCGCCGGGCGGCAGATCGAGAATCTGGTTGGCGGGGACGCGGGCGTCGGAACAGCCGATCCAGAAATATCTGGGTGCCTGCTGCTCGGCCAGGCGCTTGAAATATGCGGGGTCGGCGGCGCGCTGCCGCTCGGCCCATTTGCGGTTGCGCTCGAAGAGTTCGGCATGGGTCTTTTCGGACATGGGAAGCGCCCTGGATGCGGAGAATAGCCTGGGACTAGGCAGAATGCCGGACCTCGCATACCATGCCGCGCTGCATCAGAACAATAGGACCAACCCGTCTCATGGCCGGCGCATCTTCTCCCAAAGGCATCAAATACCTGGTAGATTTCGGTCCGCTGGCAGTCTTTTTCGTGGCTTACAAGATCGACGGCCTGATGACCGCCACCCTTGCCCTGGTGGTCGCCACGGTGGCGGCCTTGGCCCTGGCCTACGGCGCCACGCGGCGCCTGGCCCTGATGCCGCTGATAACGGCCGTCGTCGTGGTCATTTTCGGCGGCCTCACCCTCTGGCTGCAGGACAAGACCTTCATCAAGATGAAGCCCACGATCGTCCAGGGGATTTTCGCCATCATCCTGTTCGGCGGCCTGATCCTGAAGCGCCCGACGCTGCAATACGTGATGGGCGAGGCCCTGAAGCTCACCGATGCCGGCTGGCGGCAATTGACCTTCCGCTTCGCCCTCTTCTTCGCCTTCATGGCGATCCTCAATGAAATCGTCTGGCGCAATGTGTCGGAAGACCTTTGGATCGACTTCAAGGTGTTCGGCATATTCGGCCTCACCATCCTGTTCAGCCTCAGCCAGATGCCGTTGATGAAGCGCCATATGGTCGAGACGACGGAGCAGAGCTGACGCACATCGTGACGGCGGCAGCTCTCACCATCCTCCTGCCGGACATGAGTACCGGCGCGGCCGCCCTGGTCTTCGGGACCGTCTTCCTGGCCGGCTTCCTGCGCGGCTTTACCGGCTTTGGATTTGCGCTCGCCGCCGTGCCGGTCATCACGCTTTTCGTCGAGCCCGCTGCCGTTGTGCCGTCCATCCCGATCGTCGCCATGGTGGCGGGCGCGGAGCAATTGCGTCGCGCCTGGAAAATGGCGAACTGGCACGCGATCAATCGCCTGCTGATCGGCGCGGTGCTGGGGGCGCCGTTCGGCGTCCTCGCCCTCACCTATCTGCCGGCCAATGCCATGCGCGCGATGATCGGGCTCGTTCTGCTTTTCGCCGTGCTCGCCCTGTGGCGCGGCTACCGCTTCAAGCAGCGGCCACCGACCGCGGCTCAGATCGGCATCGGCATCACATCCGGCCTGCTCAACGGCGCCACCGCCATGGGCGGGCCGCCGGTCATCCTCTTCTTCCTGGCAGCACCCGAAGGTGTGACCATCGGCCGCGCCTCTTTGCTGGTCTACTTCTTCTTCATCTCCGCCTGGAGCATCGTGGCGCAGGCCGTGGCCGGCCTCATCGACCTCAAGGTCCTGGTGCTGGCCTTGCTGATGATCCCGGTGATGGCGCTCGGCAATGTGATCGGCGACCGCTTGTTCGACCGCGCCAAGGCCAGCACCTATCAGCGCGTTGCCCTCTTCTTCCTCCTGGCCATCGGCATTCTTGCCATCGCCAGGGCCTTCCTTGGCTAGACGCAAAAAGGGCGCCGCGAGGGCGCCCTTTTCGTCGTTTCGTCCTAGACGTTGCTGTCGGGCGTCGCCGCCTTCTTCTTGGCGATGAACTCGTTGAGCGCCTCGTCGATCGCTGGATCGAGTGCCGGGGCTTCGTATTCCGACAGCATGCGCTTGAAGATCTTGTTGGCGCGCTGGGCGGCGTCGAGCCCGCCTTCGGCTTCCCACTGCTCGAACGAGTTGTTGTCGGCGATGTTCGACCGATAGAAGGCCGTTTCGAAATTGGCCTGGGTATGCGAGCAGCCGAGGAAATGGCTGCCGGGGCCGACTTCGCGGATGGCGTCGAGCGCCTGGCCGTTTTCGGAAAGGTCGATGCCCTTGGCCAGCACCTGCATCATGCCGAGCTGATCGGCATCCATGATGAACTTCTCATAGCCGGCCGAGAGGCCGCCTTCGAGCCAGCCGGCGCCGTGCAGCACGAAATTGGTCCCCGCCTGGAGAGTCGGCAGCAGGGTCTGGGCACTTTCGTAGGCCGCCTGGGCGTCGGCGATCTTGGAGCCGCAGAGCGAGCCGCCGGTGCGGAACGGAATGCCTAAGCGACGGGCGAGCTGCGCGGCGGCAAGGCTCACCAGCGTCGGTTCCGGCGTGCCGAAGGTCGGCGCACCCGACTGCATCGAAATGGACGAGGCGAAGACGCCGAAGATGACCGGGGCACCCGGATTGTAGAGCTGCGAGGTGCCGGCACCGGCCAGCACTTCGGCCAGCACCTGGGCCAGCGTGCCCGCCGCGGTGACCGGGCTCATCGCGCCAGCCAGGATGAACGGTGTGGTGATGCAGGCCTGGTTGTTGCGGGCATAGACCTTCATCGCCCCCAGCATCGTCCCGTCCCAGACCATCGGCGAGTTGGCGTTGATGAGACTGGTGATGACCGTGTTCTTGGCGACGAAGTCGGCGCCGAACAGGATCTTGGCCATCTCGACCGTGTCCTCGGCGCGTTCCGGCGCCGTGACCGAGCCCATGAACGGCTTATCGCTGAGCTTCATATGGCTGTAGACCATGTCGAGATGCCGCTTGTTCACCGGCAGATCGACCGGCTCGCAGACCGTGCCGCCCGAATGATGGATCGAGGGCGACATGTAGGCGAGCTTCACGAAATTCTGGAAGTCGGCGATGGTCGCATAACGGCGGCCGCCATCGAGGTCGCGCACGAAGGGCGGGCCATAGACCGGCGCGAAGACCGTGGCGTTGCCGCCGATCTGCACGCTGCGCTCCGGATTGCGCGCATGCTGGATGTACTGCTTGGGCGCCGATTTCTGCACGATCGAGCGTGCCAGGCCGCGCGGGAAATGAATGCGCGTTCCCTTCACGTCGGCGCCGGCATTTTTCCACAGTTCCAGCGCTTCCGGCTCGTCGCGAAATTCGATGCCGACTTCCTGCAGGATAGTGTCGGCATTGCGCTCGATGATGCTCAGGCCCTCTTCGTCCAGCACCGTCACCAGCGGAATGTTGCGCACGATGTAGGGGTTCTGAACCAGCTTGGGCCTTTGGCGCTGGGCACGGCGCGCATCGGCGCCGCCACGTGCCCGGCGACCACCACCCGCTTCCGCCGTCTGTTCCGCTGTGGACATTTCTTGTGCGCCTTTCTCGTGAATCAAACTAATAGACCGATGACATATTCGTCGCCCATATCGTCACCGGCAGGGCGTTTCCTCTAGCGAAAGCGCGACAAGCCCTCATCTGATCGCGCCAAATGCGCCATGGCGGAAAACGTTGATTTTGCGGCGCAATACCGCAACCTGTCTCATTCGCGCCATCGACGCGCATCACGGGCGATTCGCCCCGGCACATAGGGAAAACTGCTGGGATAACAGCCGTCTAGCACCGATTTCGCCGGCTTCTTGTCGCGCCGCATTTTGCTAATGTCGCAAACAGGCGGCAATGGCGCGGCGCCACCGCCCTATAGTCTGACAGCAATACCACTTCGGAGTAGCGGGTTATGGCAGAGTTTCCGGCAAAGGCGAAGGTCGTCATCATCGGCCTTGGCGGCATCGTGGGCGCGTCGGTCGCCCATCACCTGATCGAGCGCGGATGGGACGACATCGTCGGCATCGACAAGTCGGGCGTGCCCACCGACATCGGGTCGACGGCCCACGCATCCGACTTCTGCTACATGACCAGCCACGATTTCCTGTCCTGCTGGTCGTCGCTCTACTCCATCGATTTCTACGACAAGATGGGCCATTACGAGCGCATCGGCGGCCTGGAAGTGGCCCGTGTCGGCGATGACGGGCGCATGGACGAAATCAAGCGCAAGGTCGCCTCGGCGAAAGCCTTCGGCACCCGCGCGCGCCTCGTCGGCCCCGCCGAGATCAAGAAGAAGTTTCCGCTGATCGAGGAAGACAAGGTGCAGGGCGGCCTCTGGGATCCGGATGCCGGTCTCGTCATCCCGCGCTCGCAGACCGTTGCCGGCAAGCTGGTCAACCAGGCGGAGGCCGCCGGCAAGCTGCAGGTCTTCACCAACACGCCGGCGAAATCGCTGGTCATCGAGAATGGCCGCATCAAGGGTGTCGTCACCGAGCGCGGCACCATCATGGCCGATTACGTGGTGGTCTGCGCCGGCCTCTGGGGCCGCCTCATCGCGGAAATGGCGGGCGAGGATCTGCCCGTCATGCCGGTCGACCATCCGCTCTGCTTCTTCGGGCCCTATAACGAGTTCACGAATACCGGCAAGGAAATCGGCTGGCCGCTGCTGCGCGACCAGGGCAACTCGGCCTACATGCGTGACACCGGCGATCCCAAGACGTCCGAAGGCGGCATGATCGAATGGGGCTATTACGAGGAAAAGAACCCGCGCCTCTGTCATCCGCGCGACCTCCTCGAAAAGGAACAGGCGCGTCTGTCGCCCTCGCAGCGCGATCTGGACATGGAACAGATACTGGCACCCTTGGAGCGCGCCATCGAACTGACGCCGATCCTCGCCGAACTCGGCTATGAGGAGAAGCGCTCCTTCAACGGCCTCCTCCAGGTGACGACGGATGGCGGCCCGTCGATCGGCGAAAGCCAGAAGGTGCGCGGCCTGTGGTATGCGGTCGGCGTCTGGGTGAAGGACGGCCCCGGCATGGGCAAGCTGCTGGCCGACTGGATGACCGACGGCCGCACGTCGATCGACCATAACCGGATCGATTTCAGCCGCTTCTACCCGCATATGATGGAGGAGAAGTTCATCGAAGGCCGCTGCGGCGAAGCGGCCATGAAGATTTACAACCCCGCGGTTCATCCGCGCGAACCCTATGACACCGGCCGCAACGTCAAGCGCTCGCCCTTCTACGAGCGCGAGAAGGAACTCGGCGGCTATTTCATGGAACTGGGCGGCTGGGAACGCGCCCATGGCTACAAGGCCAACGAGCATCTCCTGGAAAAATACGGCGACCGCGTGCCGGTGCGCGCGAACGAATGGGACAACCGCCATTTCTGGCGCGTCTCCAATGCCGAACATCTGGCGATGAGCGAGGATTGCGGCATCGTCAACCTCTCGCACTTCTACATGTTCGACGTCGAAGGTCCCGACCATGTCGAACTGATGGAATGGATCTGCGCCGCCAAGATCGGTGGCGATGCCAATATCGGCAAGGGCATCTACACGCACTTCCTCGATGACGAGGGCATGGTGCGCGCCGACTTGACCGTCATCCGCATGGCCGACCGCATCCGCGTCATCGACGGTGCCGATGCGGGCCCGCGCGATTTCCACTACATCCGCCGCATGGCCGAGGATAAGGGCTACAACGTCAAGGTGACCGACGTCGCGGCTGAGTATGTCACCATCGGCATCTGGGGGCCCAACGCCCGCACGACCCTGCAGAAGGTCGTCGAGGATCCGGCCGGCCTTGAGCCCGCCGCCTTCCCCTTCGCCGCGATCAAGCAGATCAAGATCGGCGGCAAACCCGTCACCGCCTTCCGCATCTCCTATGTCGGCGAGCAGGGCTGGGAACTGCACATGCGTTACGAGGACGGCCTCGCCGTCTGGGACGCGCTGCGCTCGACGGGCGTCATGGCCTTCGGCGTCGAGACCTACGCCAACAGCCGCCGCATGGAGAAGAGCCTCCGGCTGCAGAACGCCGATCTCCTCACCGAATACAATCTGATCGAGAGCGATCTGCAGCGCCCCAAGGTCAAGGAAGCGGATTTCCGCGGCAAGGCGGCGAATATCCGGCACCGCGCGCTGCCGAACCAGGCAGCGATGCTCTGCACCCTCGTGATGACCGAGAACATCGACAGCAAGGGCGTCGCCCGTTACCCGGTCGGCATCATGCCGGTGATGGACCCGGCCACAGGCGAGACACTAATCGACGAACTCGGCCGCCGCTCCTTCACCACCTCGGTGGCCTACGGTCCCACCATCGGCAAGAACATCGCACTTGCTTACCTGCCATGGTCCTATGCCCAAGTGGGCCGCAAGCTCATCGTCGAATATTTCGGCGAGCAATACCCGGTCGAAGTCGCTGGCGTCGGCTACAAGCCCCTCTACGACCCGGAGAATTTGAAGCCGCGCACCTGATCTGCGAGCTTCATCTGATCCAAACAAAACGCCCCGGCCGAAAGACCGGGGCGTTTCTTCTTGCTCTGCCCCATTTGTCGTCCCCGCGAAAGCGGGGATCCATCGACCGGGTGACCCGCGCTATTTCGGCACCAACATCCGCCGCAGCGTCGCATCCTTCAGCTTGAAGTGATGCAGGAACGCCCCCAACGCGTGAATGACGATGAAGGCGATAAAGAGCGGCTTGGCCACTTCATGCACCTCGCCGATTTCCTCATTCACATAGATGGCGAGCAGACCCGTCACGGGTGCCGCGATCAGCAGCAGATAGAAGACGCCATGGATAAGCTTGGCAATGAGGAGTTGCGCGCCGTTGCCGATCGGCGCGGGCGCGCCCTGAACCGCGCGCAGGATCAACCGCAGCATGACCAGCACCAGGATGGCGATGCCGACCCAGTAATGGGCGCTGGCCAAGGACTGTTCGGTGGGGTCGGGTGTCTCGCCGCGTTCGATGGCCCGGCCGACGGCGCCCATGCTTTCGCCGAAGACCAGTTGGAACAAGACCAGCAGGGCGATGACCCAATGCAGAAGGATCTGCAGTCCTGAATATCCCTGTCGCATGCTCTGCGCCATGTGACACTCCTTTCGCTATTGGTGCTTCCCCGACTCGGCGATGATATCGAGTATCCGTTGATTGCGCGCGCGTCATAACCCCAGTCACGATGCGGTTATGTGTCGCGGCCCTGTTTGAGGCAGTCTCGATGCCGGCTCCGACCTATCCAATGGAAACCCAGCGTCTTCTTGTCCGCCCGTTCGCCGACAGGGATCTGAAGGACTTGATCGCGCTCTATGCCATTCCCGAGGTGCTACGCTATCTCTATGTCGGTCCGCGCTCCGATGAGGAGATCACCAAGTCGCTCGGTGAACGCCGGTCCAAGACGGCACTCGATGCCGAAGGCGACAAGCTCATCCTGGCCGTGGAAGAGAAAGCGACCGGCAGGCTCGTCGGCGAAATCATACTGGTGTGGCTCAGCGCCGTGCACCGGTCGGCGGAAGCCGGGTTCATCATCCACCCCACCTGCCAGGGTCAGGGCTTCGCCGGCGAGGCGATCCGGCCCCTGCTCGCCTTCGGCTTCGAGGAGATGGGTTTCCACCGCATCATCGGCCGCTGCGACGGTCGCAACACGGCATCCGCGCGCGTCATGGCCAAGCTCGGCATGCGCCGGGAAGCACATCTTCTGGAGAACGAATTCATCAAGGGCGAGTGGACCGACGAACTCGTCTTCGCCCTGCTCGACCGGGAGTGGACCGCGCCGAGACCTTGAGTCCAGCGATGAGAAAATGGCGTGCCGGCGATGCAGTTGCGCATGGCTCGCCCAGACCGTTTCAGGCGGATGGTCATGAATGCAGCCGGCGAGCTTCCCGATTTTCGTTCCGATGCAGGCGTTTGTCGGTCCGGCCCGGCTCTTTCGACTTGCACTTGCGACTCGTTCGCAATAATGATGTTCAGCGCCATCCACCGAATTCACACTGCCCAGCGCGGGATATCGCCTTGCAGGTGATTGATATTCTGTCGTTTTCCGGTTAGACAGCGCGCAACAAGTGTTCAATGCTGCAATGCAATATGAGCCGCTTGATCGGCGGCTCGCTGTTTTGGTGAAGAGAAGAAGACGATGAGCAATCTGTTGCAGGCGGAAGTGACTGATGTCCACCATTGGACCGACCGCCTGTTCACTTTCAAGACCACGCGCGACCCGGCCTTCCGCTTCGCCAGCGGCCAGTTCACCATGATCGGCCTTGAAGTGAACGGCAAGCCGCTGCTGCGCGCCTACTCGATCGCGAGTGCCGCTTACGAAGACATGCTCGAATTCCTCAGCATCAAGGTGCCGGACGGTCCCCTCACCTCGCGCCTTCAGCATCTGAAGACCGGCGACAAGATCCTGGTGGGCCGCAAGGCAACCGGCACGCTGCTGCCCACGAACCTGCTGCCCGGCAAGCATCTCTATCTGCTGGGGACCGGCACGGGCCTCGCCCCCTTCCTCAGCCTGATCAAGGATCCGGAGGTCTACGACCATTATGAAAAGATCGTCCTGGTTCATGGCGTGCGGCATATCAACGAACTGGCTTACGCGGATTTCCTGGAGAAGGAACTGCCGGCACATGAACTGATCGGCGATCTGGTGCGCGAGAAGCTGATCTACTACCCGACCGTGACGCGCGAGCCTTTCAAGCACAATGGCCGCATCACGCATCTTATCGAGAATGGCAAACTGTTCTCGGATATCGGACTGCCGCCGCTCAATTCCCATGACGACCGCATCATGCTGTGCGGCTCGCCGGCGATGCTGGCCGACCTGCGCCCGATCTTCGAAGCCCGCGGTTTTACCGAAGGCAGCGTGGCGCAACCCGGTCATTATGTGATCGAAAAAGCCTTCGCCGAACAGTAACAGTATGGGCGGCGGTCCTTGAACCGCCGCCCGCCTGTCTTTCTCAGAGCGCGCCCAGGATCACGTCCTGGCCAATGTCGATGTCGCTGCTGGGTCGTCCCACCAGCGTCACCTGCGTTTCCGCATCGCTGAATATTCCGTCGCCATTGGTGTCGATCTTGATCGTCGCGCCATTATAGCCGCCGAAATCGTCATGCTCGATGCTGACGCGACCGGCACGGTCGGCCGTGGCGATGTGCAATGCGTCGAACAGGGCGTCGAGATTGACGGTATCCTGCATGCCGCTGCCGTCATTGCCGTCGCGGAAACCGAAGACCAGGTCGTGACCGTCGAGAGCCGTTTCCATCAGGACCGTATTGCGCCCGCCCGAAACGAAGATCAGATCGGAACCGCCACCACCCGAAATCTGGTCGGCGCCATTGCTGTAGATCCGATCGTTGCCATCCTCGCCGCGCAGTTGATCGAAAGCATGATCGACAAAATAGTCGTAGATTGGACTGTTGGACGGCGGGAATCCGGGCTGGCCGCTATAGACCTCGAAATCGGCGAAGATGAGGTCGTCACCCTGCTCGCCGATCAGATTGTTCTCGCCGCTGCCGCCCACCAGAATGTCATTGTCCGCTCCGCCCGCGAGCGTGTCGTCGCCGAGGCCGCCATTGATATAGTCGCGGCCGCCCTGCCCAAGCGCCACGTCATTGCCGGCATCGCCATAGATTCGATCCTGCCAGTTGGTGCCGACGATCCAGTCATTGCCGTCCCCGCCCGATGCGTCGACCGTGCGGTTGAGGTTTTCGACCGGGATGAAGCTGCTGGGCATCGTCCCCATGAAGATGGAATCATGCCCGTTGCCGCCGGCCAAGCGATCCCAGCCGGAATAGACGACACCGGTGCCGCCGCCATAGAGCGTATCGTTGCCGTCGCCGCCGCTGATGAAATCATCGCCGATGCCGCCTGAAAGACGGTCGTTGCCGGCATCGCCATTGAGGGCATCGTTACCCTCGCCTCCAAAGCCGGTGTCGTTGCCGGCGCCGCCATAAATCTGGTCGTCGCCTTCGTCGCCGCTCACCGTGTCCGCGCCGTCGCCGCCATTCAGGATATCGTTGTCGGTGCCGCCATAGAGCGCGTCGCCGCCGGCGCCGCCATAGAGTGCGTCGATACCGGCACCGCCATAGAGGCGGCCGCTGCCCAGGATATAATCGTCGCCATCCTCGCCATAGAGATAATTGTAGCCGGTGCCGCCATTGATATAGTCATTGCCGACGCCGCCATAGATACGGTCATCGCCGGCGGCGCCATTGAGCCCGTCGTCGCCGGCATCGCCGCGCAGCGTGTCGTTGCCCTCGCCGCCATCGGCATAATCGGCACCGTCGCCGCCCGAGACGGTGTCGTTGCCGGAGCCGCCATACATGACGTCGTCGCCGGCATCGCCGAAAAGGGAATCGTCATTCTCCTGGCCGTTCAGATAGTCGTTGCCCTCGCCGCCATTCAATACGTCGTTGCCGAGGCCGCCCCAGAGCAGATCCCGCGCGGCACCTGCATAGAGTTGATCGTCGCCCGCACCGCCTTGCAAATCGTCCATACCCTCGCCGCCATCCAGATAATCGTTGCCATCGCCGCCCTGGATGAAATCGTCGCCGAGACCGCCCAGCAGCCAGTCATTGCCGGCACCGCCATGCATCCCGTCATTGCCGGCGCCGGCATCTAGATAGTCCTGCCCGTCATCGCCGACGAGACTGTCGGCGCCGTCACCGCCGAAGAGCGAATCATCGCCGGAGCCGCCATAGAGGGCATCGTTGCCGTTTCCGCCCTCAAGCCAGTCGCGGCCGGCTTCACCGTTCAGATAATCGTCACCGTCTTCACCCATCAAATGGTCGTTGCCAGCGCCGCCATAGGCGAAATCGTTACCGGTGCCGCCCTGGATTTCGTCATTGCCATAGCGGCCCTCGATATAATCGTTGCCGCCAAGCCCCTGGATGAGATCGTCGAAATCGGTGCCGTAGAGCTGGTCCGCGCCGGCGGTGCCGACGATCAGGAACTGGGCGGGCCCGGCCGGAAACGGATCGAGATCCGGTCCGATCGGGGCGAACAGAAAATCGCCGCCCGCGGCAACCTTGCTGCCCGAGGCGGTCGTGTTGAGGAGGTCCAGATTGCGCTTCTCGAGTTCCAAGGGGACCGTGGAATCAACCAATTTCATGACCAAACTCCCACATTAAATGCGGGACATCAGGCGCCCGCTTGCCTCGTTGCCAAGAGAATTGGCACGATCCGGGCTGGATAAAATGTCATTCACGGCGTTATGTGATGAACATCACGCTAAAGGCAGGAAAATATCTGTGATTTGCAACATTAATACCGGAAATGCTCAAGATTCGGCACGGCCTCGGGAAATAAGGATGTCCCCAGGGCGCGTTTCGCCCGCCGGGATCGGTGGGCGGAGCTTCAGTGCCGCGTAAATCGGGGCAAAGGGACGGTCCATTGCCGCAAACAACGCGCCGAAATCGTCGAGCACGAAATAGGTGGACTGAAACTCGTCGATCTTGAAGTCGGTACTCATCACGCGGGTCAGATCGAATCTGATGCGGTGCGGCTTCGCACTCTCGACGCTGTAGGCCGTCTCGGTTGCCGAGGAAAGCATGCCGGCCCCATAGGCCTTGATCGTCCCCTTCTCGCGGATAAGCCCGAATTCGACCATGTACCAGAACAGCCGGGCCAGGATCTTGGTGGCACCGAGCCGCATCGCCTCGTCGCCCTTGCGGCCATACTCCTGGAGATAGTCGGCAAAGACCGGCTGAGTGAGCAGCGGCACATGGCCAAAGAAATCGTGAAACACGTCGGGTTCGACGAGATAGTCGATTTCTTCGGGCTCGCGCAGCCAGACTGTGACCGGAAAGCGGCGATGCGCGAGATGGCGGAAGAATGCGTCGTCGGGAATGAGACCCGGTACGGCGACGATCTCCCACCCCGTCAGCCGGCGCAGATGTTTGCTGGCTGCCTCGAAATCGGGGATGCGGTCCGAGGACATATCCAGATTACGCATGCCGTCGAGAAATGCACTGGCGGCGAAACGCCGTGCCACTTTCGACTGGCGGTCGAACAGCTGGCGCCATAAGGCGTGTTCGGCGGCGCCATAAGCGCCGAGATGTTGTTCGACCCGGAAATCGGCGGCGCAGCCGCTGTAATCGCCGCGCAGCTTCTCTTGCGTGGCAAGCCAGTCCTGCGCCGTGGCGGCGGTCGAACGAGTTTCCCAATTCAGCATGGCGTGCTTCTCGCTGCAAATGGTCGATACATGATCTTGCCCCCAACGGCTGGGCGAAATTCGCTAAACCTCACTTCTGAATCTCCGTTGCGTGGCGTATTATTCCAGAAATTCAACATTCTTTAGAGGTTTTCACTTATGCTGGATCTGGATGCGACGGATTTGAAGATCCTCCGCGTGCTGCAGCGAGACGGGCGAATCTCCACCACCGGCCTTGCCGACGAAGTGGGGCTTTCGGCCACACCCTGCGCGCGGCGGCAAAAACGCCTGGAAGAGGAAGGCTATATCCGCGGCTATCACGCCCGGCTCGACGCCAAGAAGGTGGGCTGCGGCCTGCAGGCCTTCGTGCGGATCCGCCTCGATGGGCACGCGGAGAAGACCGTGGCTGCGTTCGAGGCGGCCCTCCTGCGCCGCCCGGAGGTCGTCGCTTGCTACGCCATCACCGGCAGCAGCGATTTCCTCATTCATGTGATGACATCGGACCTCGACGCGCTCGGCGAATTCTCGACCCACACGCTGCTGCGCATGCCCGGCGTCCGCGACACGCAATCCAGCATCGTGCTTTCCGTGCTGAAGGAGGAGAAAGCGATCCCCATCGGCTAGTCGGGCCGATATTCGGCGGGATCCGCGGCCGTTTGCCCGGTCGATATCGGCTTGAACCGGGGCTCTGAAAGTCTTAGGTTGCATGTTATATAACAATCTCGTTATATGGAGAACATCGCGCGAACTCCGGCGCTGCTAGTTGGGATCTCTGAGCCAATGACCAACCGTTTCCTGCGCCTGCTGGCGGAAAAGCCATTCCTGATGGCCGACGGCGCCACCGGCACGAACCTGTTCCAGGCGGGCCTTCAGGCCGGCGAGGCGCCGGAGCTGTGGAACTTCGAGCATGCCGACCGGATCGAAGCCTTGCACGAAGGCTTCGTGCGTGCCGGCGCCGATATCATCCTGACCAACAGTTTCGGCGGGACGAAGTACCGCCTGAAGCTCCATGGGGCCCAGGACCGCGTCACGGAGATCAACCAGCGCGCGGCCGAGATCGCGCGGCGGGTTGCCGACCGCAGCGGACGCGACATCGTGGTTGCCGGCTCCATGGGCCCGACCGGCGAGCTGCTGGAGCCGCTGGGTTCCCTGACCGAAGCTGACGCCGTCGCCGCCTTTCGCGAGCAGGCCCTGGCCCTCAAAGCCGGCGGCGCCGACGTGCTGTGGATCGAGACCATGTCCGCCAAGGACGAAGTAGCCGCCGCCGTCAAAGGTGCGGCGGCAGCCGATCTGCCCATCGTCACCACGATGAGCTTCGATACCAACGGCCGCACCATGATGGGTTTGTCCCCGGCCGATTTCGTCGCCTTCGTGCACACGCTGGAGCCCAAGCCGGTGGCCTATGGAGCCAATTGCGGCGTCGGCGCCTCGGACCTCACCGCCACGATTGTCCAGCTTTCCGCGGCGGCCCATCCGGGCGACATCATCATCGCCAAGGGGAATGCCGGCATCCCCTTCTTCGAGGGTGGCAAGATCAAATATAACGGCACCCCAGACCTGATGGCCGATTACAGCCGCCTCGCGCGGGATTCCGGCGCCCGGATCGTCGGCGGCTGCTGCGGCACATCGGCCGAGCATCTGGCGCATATGCGCAGCGCCCTCAATGCCTATACGCCCGGCGACAAGCCCGGCGTCGACACCATCGTGGCACGGCTGGGACCGGTGACGGCAGGTGCCACGGCGCAGCTTTCCGGCGAGGATCCCGTTCAGGCCACCAAGCGCGCCCGCCGCCGCGACCGCACATCGGCTGGCGACGTAGCGTTCTAATCCCGGTATAACGGCGTCCCAACCATGCGTCATGCCCGGGCCCTGTCGGCGCATGCCGACATGCGTCGGCGGGGACCCGGGCATCCACATTTGCCTGGTAAAACTGGATCCCCTGGTCAAGCCCGGGGATGACGTCTTTTTGAGATCAGATAGATAGTTAGCAAACACGATGACTTCCTTCACCACCCAGCTCAGTGAAATCGCCGGTTCCGTCTTCCAGGCACAGGGGCTCGACCCAGCCTTCGGGCAGGTGATCGTCTCGGGACGGCCCGATCTGGGCCAGTTCCAGTGCAATGGCGCGCTGGCCGCCGCCAAGGCCGCGAAATCCAATCCGCGCGGCATCGCCGAGAAAGTGGCCGAGGCGCTGCGCGCCAACCCGATCTTCCGCGACGTGTCGCTGGCCGGCCCCGGCTTCATCAATCTCAGCGTCACCGACGATTATTTCGCCACGGCGATGAACCGCGTGGCCGCCGACCCGCGCCTGGGGCAACCGGCCAAGGGGAAGCCCGAAATCGTCATGCTCGACTATGGCGGACCGAACATCGCCAAGCCCATGCATGTCGGCCATCTGCGCGCCGCCATCATCGGCGATGCCATCCGCCGCATCTTCAAGTTCGTCGGCGACGAAACCATCGGCGACGTGCATATGGGCGATTGGGGCCTGCAGATGGGCATGCTGATTTCGGAGCTCGAAATCCGCCGCCCGGACTTGCCCTATTTCGACGCGAAATTCACCGGCCCCTATCCCAACGCAAGCCCAGTCACCCTGGCCGAGCTGGAGGAGATGTATCCGAAGGCGTCCGGCGATTGCAAAGCGGACCCCGCGCGGCTTGAACGCGCGCGGCTGGCGACGGCGGAACTGCAGGACGGGCGCCCGGGCTACCGCGCCGTGTGGCAGCACTTCTTCGATATCTCGGTTGCCGCGATGAAACGCGACTACGGCAATCTCGGCGTCCATTTCGATCTGTGGAAGGGCGAGGCCTGCGTCAACGACATCATCCCGCCGATGGTTGCCGAGATGCGCGAGAAGGGCATCGCCGTCGAAGACAAGGGCGCGCTCATCGTTCATGTGAAGGAAGAGAGCGACAAGCAGGAAATTCCGCCGCTGATCCTCATCAAGTCGGACGGCGCCGCGATGTATGCGACGACGGATCTTGCGACCATTGTCGATCGGGTCAATTGCCAGAATCCGGACCGTTCGATCTATGTGGTCGACCATCGCCAAGGGTTGCACTTCCTCCAGGTGTTCCGCGCCGCGATCAAGGCCGGCATCAACGGCAAGGGCAAGCTGTTCCATCTCGGCTACGGCACCATGAACGGCGTCGATGGCAAGCCGTTCAAGACACGCGCCGGCGGCGTCATGCGCCTCGACGACCTTATCCAGATGATGTCGGACGAAGCGATGAAGAAGCTCACCGAACATGGACTGGGCTCGGATTATTCCGCAGCGGAACGGGCCGATATCTCCAGGAAGGTCGGCGTCGCCGCGCTGAAGTTCGCCGATCTCAGCAACAACCCGATCGCCAACTACGTCTTCGACCTCGACCGCTTCTCGCGCTTCGAAGGCAAGACCGGGCCCTATCTGCTCTACGCCGCCGTGCGCGTGAAGTCGCTGCTGAAAAAGGCCGAGGCGCAGGGCGACAGACCGGGCACGATTCTCTCGCCTGAGGAAGGCGAGCGCGATCTGATGCTGATGCTGGGGCAGATGCCGGACGCGGTCGACGCCGCCTATGCCGAACTCGCACCCAACCGCATTGCCGACTTCGCCTTCAACCTGGCGCAGACCTTCAGCTCCTATTACAGCGCGTTTCATATCCTCTCGGAACAGGACGCCGCCCGCCGCCGGTCGCGCCTGGCGCTGGCCGAGTTGGTGTTGAAGGAGCTGGAACTCTGCCTCGATCTTCTCGGCATTGCCACGCCGGAGCGGATGTAAGAGTCTTCGCCTCCAGCCCCCTCCCGACCAGGTGGGAGGGGTTTAATGGGCGAATAGCCGTCACTTGCGGCCCCCCTCCCAACCTCCCCCTGAAGGTGGGAGGGGTTTTCTTTCTTCTCCTCCCACCTTCAGGGGGGAGGCCCGTCGGCGAATGCCGACATGCGTCGGCGGGTGGGGGGCTGTGGCTGAAAATTCTCTCCTCTCCAGTCTCTCTTCCCTCTCTCTCCAGATCCCCATCCGAAACCGCTCGGGCAGATCATGCCGGCCGTTCGTTTCGGCCGTGACGGGTGCTGCTGCCTGCAGCACCGAAGGGGAACCCGGTCACCGCGTCGGGTCCGGCGGGGGCCGCCAACCGCTGCGGCCCAAGGGGAGCGTCCTGTGACCCGGGACTCGCGGGGGATCGCTCATCCAACCGATCCGGGAGGCCGGTTTGACCCCCGGCCTGGGGTTGCTCCGGATAAGGGAGCGGATATGGCGGCCTGCGCCTCGATGAGGCTTGCGCCGCGGACAACCGAGCGGTTCCGGCTGGGGACCGGAGGTGATGTGTGCACAGCTGTATTAGTATCAAATTCCTAGCATCTTGTCAAGAACAAACAGGGAATATTGACAATTCGTCTAATTTGGACTATCGCTCTCCACATGAGCCGCAAACTTTCCAAATCGCCAGGCAGCCTTGCCTTGCATTTTCCGACCGCCGCCGCCATCGCCGCGCTGCTGGCGCCGCAGGCGGAAGTGGTGGTGCACGATCTGCGCAACGATCGGGTGGCCGGTATCTGGAATGCCTTTTCCAAGCGCAAGGTCGGCGATCCATCGCATCTGGGCGACGATCCCGAACTTATCGGCGAGAAGGATGTCCATGGGCCTTACGAGAAGGCAGCGCCGGATGGCGGGCGGTTGAAGTCGATCAGCGCCGTCTTGAAGGATGAGACGGGCCGGCGCATCGGATTGCTGTGCATCAATTTCGATCTCGCCATCTTCGACCAGGCGATCGGCCTGCTCGGTGCGTTCACGCGGGCGGGGCAGCCGCGCCCCGAACCGATCTTCGCGCAGGATTGGCGCGAGCAGATCAATCTGGGCATCCGCGCCTTCCTGCAGGAGCGGCAACTGACCTTGAAGGCGCTGGCGCGCGAAGACCGCGTCCAGCTGGTTTCCTATCTCGACGAACGCAATCTCTTTGCCACCCGCAAGGCCGCGCAGCATATCGCCGATGCGCTCGGCCTCTCGCGCGCAACGATCTACAATTTGCTGGCCGACGCCCGGCAGAGCTGAAGGACGAAAACGATGACGATGCTGCCCGACTTCCGCCTGGAGACATATCTCGGCAAATGGGAATTTGCCTGCCGCTATCACATGACGGCGTCGGACATGCAGACCCTTAGCCTCAAGGAACTGCTGGCAATGGCGACGCCCGAGGACCGCGCCGCCTTTGAGGAACTGCCGCTGCATTACATCGAGCCCACCGGCACCGCGCCCTTACGTGCCGCCATTGCCGCGACCTATGAAGGCGTCAAGCCGGAGGATATCCTGGCCTTTGCCGGCGCAGAGGAAGGCATTTTCTGCGCGATGCACGCGCTGCTCGATAAGGACGATCACGCCATCGTCGTGACGCCCAACTATCAATCGAGCGAGGAGCTGCCGCGCGCCTTGTGCGCCACCACCGGCGTGGCGCTCGATCCGGCCAGGAACTGGGCGCTCGATCTGGACCGGGTGAAAGCGGCGATCCGGCCCAATACCAAGCTCATCGCCATCAACTTTCCGCACAACCCGACCGGCAAGGTGATCGACCGTAAGACCTTCGACGGATTGGTGGCACTGTGCCGGCAGCACGGCATCTGGCTGTTCTCCGACGAGGTCTATCGCGGGCTTGAACGGTCAGCCGATATCCGCCTGCCCTCCGCCATCGAGGCATATGAGAAGGGCCTGACGCTCGGCGTCATGTCGAAAGCCTATGGATTGCCGGGCCTGCGCGTAGGGTGGATTGCGTCGAAGGACCACGCCCTCCTCTACAAGATGGAGCGGATGAAGCACTATCTTTCCATCTGCAATGCCGGTCCCAGCGAGCATCTGGCGGTCGTCGCCCTGAAAGCGTCGGAGAAGATCATCGGGCGCAACCGCGACCTCATCGGGCGCAACCTCGCCGCCGTCGATGCCTTCTTTGCCGAGTTTCCGGACCTGTTCGACTGGCGGCACCCGGACGGCGGCTGCATCGCCTTTCCGCGCTATCTGGGCAAGGATGGGGTCGAGACGTTCTGCCGCCGCCTGGTGGAGGAAGCCGGCGTCGTGCTGCTGCCAGCCAGCCTCTACCGATCCGAACTCACCTCGACGCCCAGCGACCGCTTCCGCATCGGCTTCGGGCGCAATCATGTGCCGGAAGGTTTGGCGGCGATGCGGGCGTTCCTGCGTGGCAACACCTGACTTCCAGAGCGTTCCGGCATTTGACGGAAACGCCCCTCACCCCCCCCTCTCCCCGCTGTCGCGGGGCGAGGGAGTTTCGACCGCGCCTCAGCAATAAGCCCTTCGCCCCGCCCTCGTATATCTGCATTCGGCGACGGGCGGATCATCCGCTTTTCCTCATGCGATCAACCTGTAGTCCGCGGCTGCACTTTCCTTCAGGACGAGCTCGGCATTGGGGATGTCATTGCCGCGTGCCTTCGCTTCGGCGGCCGCCGGCGAAAAGCCGTGATCGTGCCAGCGTTGGATGAGGCGCCGCTCCAGCTCGGCGAGCGACACGGGAAGGAAGATGGTGAGGTCGAAGAGCGGCCTCAGCCTGGCCCAGGGCTCCTGCTTCAGCAGCAGGTAGTTGCCTTCGACCAGCAGGATGCGCTGTGCCGCTGTCACGATGCGGGCGCCGGCGCGGGCGAGTTCCTGGGTGCGGTCGAAGACCGGCAAGGCCACTTCCGCTTCGCTGCCGCGCAATCTGGCGAGCAGGTGATAGAAGCCGGCGGCATCGAAAGTATGCGGCGCCCCTTTGCGCGGGAGATCGCCGCGTGCTTTCAAGACGGCATCGTCGAAATGATAGCCGTCCATCGGCACGACTGATGCCGGCGAACCTTCGATATCCCGGTTGAGGCGATCACATAGGGCCTCGGCGAGCGTGCTCTTGCCAGCACCCGGCGGACCGGCGATGCCGACCATGAGACGCCGGTTCGCGGATGCTCTTGCTGCGATCAGCGCAGCAAGGGTGCCTTCGTCAATGCCGCGCGGCTCGGTCAGAGCGGCCTGGCGATATTGCCGGCCGGTTGCGGCAGGCAGATGGAATGGATGCCGCCGCCGCCATAGGCCAGTTCGATGGCCGGGAGTTGCACGATCTCGCGCTTCGGGTAGATGCGGGTGGCGACGTCATAGGCGCGCTTGTCGGCCGGGCCGTCTTCGAAGGCCGGCAGGATGACGGCGCCATTGGGCAGATAGAAATTCACATAGGACAATGCCAACCTGCGCCCCTCGGCGTCGAAACGGGGCCTGGGCTGTTCGACCTCGACAATCTCCAGCTCGCGGCCATTGGCGTCGCGGGTCTGGCGCAGGCGCTGGATATTGTCGGCGCAGACCTTGAAGTTCGGGTCGGCCGGATCGCTGCAGGATACCGCGAGCACAACGCCCGGCCGCACGAAGCGCGCCAGATTCTCCACATGCCCGCCGCGCATATCGTCCTGCAGGCCTTCGCCAAGCCAGATGATGTGACGCACGCCGAGCATCTGAATGAGCTGCTCCTCGACCTGCTCCTTGCTCAAATTCGGATTGCGATTGGGATTGAGCAGCACGCTCTCGCTGGTCAGCAGCGTGCCTTCGCCATCGCTGTTGACGGCGCCGCCCTCGAGGATGAGCGACCCTGCGTAGCGGCGCATCTCTATCCGGTTCAGCACGGACTCGGCGACGGCGGCGTCGCGTTCGAAATCCTCGAAGCGATGGCCCCAGGCGTTCCAGCCCCAGGTCACACCGGCAACATCGCCGCTGCCGGAGACGACAAAGCCCGGCCCCATATCGCGTATCCAGCAATCGTCGTGCGGCAAGGAGATCTGGCTGACGCCGGAGCCCGTCGCCAAGGAAACCTCGGCGACATTCTTCGGCTTGGTGATCATCGACACCGGTTCGAATTCCGCAATGCCGTTGGCAAGCTCGGCCACGCAATCGCGTGCCGCATCCAGATGCTCGCCCCAGCTTTCGGCGCGGGTCGGCCAAGCCATCCAGCAACGGGCATGGTCTGCCCACTCGGCCGGAACGGTAAAGCCGTCATCGAAGGGTAAGGACATCCGCTCCCCTGGATATTGGTCCGATCGTTCCGACGCCCGCCAGCGTTTGATTGGCTGGTCCATTTCCCGCCGGTTTGGGTCCGGTGGGGCCTCCACGGCGTGGAATTTCGCGGGATACTGACCTACTTTTTCGTTAAAGGCAAATCGAGGCGAATGCTCAATTCCTTCAGCCGCGCCGGCGGCACTTCGGTCGGCGCCTGCATGAGCAGATCCTCCGCCCGCTGGTTGAGCGGGAAGGCGATGACTTCACGGATATTCTTCTCCTCGGCCAGCAGCATGACGATGCGGTCGATGCCCGGCGCCGAGCCACCATGCGGTGGCGCGCCAAACTTGAAGGCGTTCAGCATGCCGCCGAATTTCTCTTCCACGACCGAGGCCGGATAGCCGGCGATCTCGAACGCCTTGTACATGATGTCCGGGCGATGGTTGCGGATGGCGCCCGACGAGAGTTCGATGCCATTGCAGACGATGTCGTACTGGTAGGCGTTGATCGTCAGCGGATCCTTGTTCAGAAGCGCATCGAGCCCGCCCTGCGGCATCGAGAACGGATTGTGGCTGAACTCGACCTGGCCGGTGTCCTCGTTGAGCTCGTACATCGGGAAGTCGACGATCCAGCAGAACTCGAACTTCTTCGGATCGATGAGACCCAGCTCCTCGCCGAGACGCGTGCGCACGGCGCCAGCGAACTTCGCGGCGACGAGCTTCTTGTCGCAGGAGAAGAAGACGGCATCGCCGTCCTTGAGGCCGGCCTGTTCCTTCAGCTGCGCAAGGCGCGCTTCGTCGAGGTTCTTGGCGATCGGCCCCTTGGGACCCGCCGCTTCGAAGATGACGTAGCCGAGACCGGCGGCACCGCCGGCCTTGGCCCAATCGTTGAGCTTGTCGAAGAAGGAACGCGGGCGCCCGGCAGCACCCGGTGCCGGAATGGCACGCACGACGGAGCCCGCCTCCACCGCCTTGGCGAAGATGCCGAAGCCGGAGCCGCGGAAAACTTCCGTCACATCGGCGATGCGGATCGGGTTCCTGAGATCCGGCTTGTCGGAACCGTAGCGCAGCATGGATTCCTCAAATGGAATCTGCGGGAACGGCATCGCCGATACCACGCGATCCTCGGCGAATTCCTCGAACACGCCATGGAGCACCGGCTCGATCGCCTGAAAGACATCTTCCTGGGTGACGAAGGACATCTCGAAATCGAGCTGGTAGAACTCGCCGGGTGAGCGGTCGGCGCGGCTGTCCTCGTCGCGGAAGCAGGGGGCGATCTGGAAATAGCGGTCGAAACCCGCCACCATGAGGAGCTGCTTGAACTGCTGCGGCGCCTGCGGCAGCGCGTAGAACTTGCCCGGATGCAGGCGCGAGGGCACCAGGAAGTCGCGCGCCCCTTCCGGCGAGGAGGAAGTGAGGATCGGCGTCTGGAACTCGGTGAAGCCTTGCGCGATCATGCGACGCCGGAGGCTCGCGATCACATTGGCGCGCAGCACGATGTTGCGATGCACCTTGTCGCGGCGCAGATCGAGGAAGCGGTGGGTGAGGCGGATTTCCTCGCTGTAATCCTCGTCGCTGTTGACCTGAAGCGGCAGCACATCGGCCGTGCCCTGGACGGTATAATCCTGGATCACCACTTCGATCTCGCCCGTCGGCATGCGCGGGTTGACCGTGTCGCCGGTCCGGGCGACGACCTTGCCGGTCACGGTGACGACGCTCTCAAGGCGGGTCTGCTCAACGCGGCCGAAAATCGGGTTCGAGACATCGAGCACGCACTGAGTCAGGCCGTAATGGTCGCGCAAATCGATGAACACCAGATTCCCATGATCGCGCTTGCGATGGATCCAGCCGGACAGGCGGACGGTCTCGCCCGTGTCTTTGGCACGCAACTGGCCGCAGGTATGGGAACGATAGGCATGCATCTTGGGAAGTCCTTGAAAACAAGCGGATTTTGTAGGGAAACGGTGTTGGAATTCGGGGGCAAAAGACGCGGAAAGCGGCGGATTGTCAAGGGTTTCGGCAGGTCTGCTGCTCGGCGGTCCCGCAATGCAAACGAGGCCCTTCCCTTGACTCGGTGGGTGTCGTTATAGGTTAACCTGATGAACATGGTCGCAGCAAAACAACAGCCCACGGTAATCGCCGACACCGCCACCTTGGCCGCCTTTTGCCAGCGGCTGTCGTCGGCGCCCTTTGTCACCATCGATACCGAATTCCTCCGCGACAAGACCTATTGGCCGGTCCTGTGCCTGGTGCAGCTGGCTGGCCCGAATGAGGCCGCCGCCATCGACGCGCTGGCCGAGGGCATTGATTTAGCACCGCTTTTCGAACTTCTTGCCAATGAGCGCGTGATCAAGGTGTTCCATGCGGCGAGGCAGGATGTGGAGATCTTCGTCCGCATGACGGGCAAGGTGCCGACCCCCCTGGTCGACACCCAGGTGGTCGCCATGGTCTGCGGGTTCGGGGACGCGGCGAGCTACGAGACGCTGGCCACCAAGCTGGCCGGCGCCCGGATCGACAAATCCTCGCGCTTCACCGACTGGTCGCACCGGCCGCTCACCGAGAAGCAGCTGGCCTATGCCCTGTCGGACGTCACCTATCTGCGCACGGTCTATGAGAAGCTGCATGCCAAGGTCGAGAAATCCGGCCGGGCGCATTGGGTCGAGGACGAGATGGCGATCCTCACCGACCCCAACACCTATCGGGCCGACCCCAACAATGCCTGGATGCGGTTGAAGACGCGCAGCGACAAGCCGCGCTTCCTGGCCGTGCTCAAGGAAATCGCCGCCTGGCGCGAGCGCGAGGCGCAGGCCCGCGACCTGCCGCGCAACCGCCTGGTGAAGGACGAGACGCTGCTGGAGATAGCGGCGCACCCCCCGAAGGATGTCGATGCCCTCTCCCGCTGCCGTGGCCTATCGCGCAGCTTTGCCGAGGGGAAGCTGGGCGACGGGGTGCTCGCTGCCGTGCAGCGCGGACTGGATATGCCCGAAGGCGACGCCCCCAAGCTCGATCCGCGCCCGGATATTCCGCCGGGGCTGGGGCCGATCATCGAACTCCTGCGCGTGCTCCTGAAATTCCATTGCGACGAATATGAAGTCGCCCAGAAGCTCATCGCCAATTCAGGCGACCTTGAGGCGCTGGCCGCCAGCGATCATGCCGATATCCAGGCCCTCAAGGGCTGGCGGCGCGAGATCTTCGGCGAGGAAGCCTTGAAGCTGAAGCACGGCAAGCTGGCGCTGACCACGGCCGGCAAGAAGGTCAAGGTCATCACGCTGGGTTAGAGCGCGCTTTCCAGCTCGGCGATGCTTTCGATCACGACATGGGCGCCGTGATCCATCAGATGCTCGCGGTGACTGACGCCGGTAAGGACGCCGATCGCCTTTCCAGCACCGCCGGCACGGGCCATGGCCATGTCGTGCGGACTGTCGCCGACGACCGCGACCATGGCGGGACGCAGGTTCACATGACGCGCAAAGGCTTCCACCATGCCGCCGCCCGGCTTCAGTCCGTGGCCGGTATCGAAGCCGCAGATGAAGTCGAGCGAGCCGTGGACGCCGAAGCGCGCCATCGAGGCGCGGGCGGATTCCTCGCTGTCCATCGTGGCGACACCGAGCGACAGGCCCTTGACGCGCAGCCGCGTGAAGAGCACGTCGAGGTCGGTGACCGGCGTTGCCGCCGTCGCCTGGCGCTTCAGGAACAGCTGGTGCACTTCCTCATAGACGGTGTCATGGTCGGCACGGCCGGCCAGCGTCGCCCAGAGATCGGAAATCTCGCGATTGCTGCCGGAGGCGATCGGCGAGCCGGGCACGTACCTGCCGGTCTCCGGATCCTTGCCGCTTTCCTTGAGTATATGCCGCGCCTTGGCCGGATCGCCACGCGCAACCAGCAGCGCCGCTTCCTCGGTGACCGGCCCCCAGGTCTTGTAGAAATCGAACAGCGTCCCGTCCTTGTCGAACAGGATGGCGTGAATGGATTCTGAAATCTGGGGCACGGGGTCAGACCGCCACTTTGTCGGGGCCGGACGTGTTTACCTTGGCATACTCCGTCTGCCGCAGCATGCCGCGATAGATTTCATGTTCGCCCACCACGCCCAGCAAGGCACCGTCATCGCCGAGCAGGATCAACGGGCGCTTTGTCTGCTGGCGTACGGTAACGGCGGCGCGCATCGGCGTGCGGTCGAGGCCGGTCACCATCATGTTGTTCTCGGCGATCTCGGCCAGGTCGAGTTCGCTCGAATAGGACACGAACTGGGCGGGCCGCCCATTGACCATGAGGTTGATCGGCCTGCCAGCCTCGTCGAGCTGGCAGCGGCAGCGTCCGGCACGGTCGAGCTGGATGAAGCTGGAGCCCGGCTCGCGCACCAGGTCGCCCGCAGGACGCATCAGCGTGCCGCCCTTGAGGACAGTGAGGGGGTTCATCGAGGCGACGAACTGACGCACATAGTCGTTGACGGGGTTGAGGATAATCTCCTCCGGCACGGCGAACTGGACGACCTTGCCGGCCTCCATGATGGCGATGCGCGTACCGATCTTCAGCGCCTCGTCGAGATCGTGGCTGACGAAGATGATGGTTTTCTTGAGCTTGCGCTGCAGTTCGATGAGTTCGTCCTGCAGATGCTCGCGGATCAAGGGATCGAGCGCGGAGAACGGCTCGTCCATCAACAGGATGTCGGCTTCCGTCGCGAACGAGCGCGCGAGGCCCACGCGCTGCTGCATGCCGCCCGACAGCTCGTGCGGATATTTGTCGGCAAACTTGTCGAGGCGCACCAGGGCGATCTTCTCATCGACGATCCGGTCCCGCTCCGCCTTCGCCATGCCGCGAATGTCGAGGCCGAAGCCGACATTGTCGCGCACCGAGAGCCAGGGCATCAGCGCGAATTGCTGGAACACCATCGAGATGCGGTTGCGGCGCAGCTCGCGCAGCGTCTCCTCCGAGCAGCTGGCGACATCGACCTCGCCCTTGCCGGTCGCCACCTGCACATGGCCGCGGCTGACCTGGTTGAGGCCGTTGACACAGCGCAGCAGCGACGATTTGCCCGACCCGGACAGGCCCATCAGCACGAGGATCTCGCCCTCGTTGACATAAAGCGAGGCGTCGTGAACGGCGACGAGGGAGCCGGTTGATTGCAGAATGCTGTCTCGGCCTTCGCCTTTGTCCAGAAGGGAAATCGCTTGGCTCGCATTCTGCCCGAATACGACGTCGACATTCTCGAAACGGACGGCGTTATTGCTTTGCATTGTCGTTCTCCTCGCTCAGCGCTTGCTGTGATCGACGCGCTGACGATATTTCAGCATTCGATCGAGGATGATCGCGAGAATAACGATGGCAAGCCCAGATTCAGCTCCCAATGGCACATTCGCCTGCGCCAGCGCTCGCAAGACCGGCTTACCCAAACCATTGGCACCAACCATCGCAGCGATCACGACCATGGAAAGCGAGAGCATAATAGTCTGGTTCACGCCCGCCATTATCGTCGGCATCGCTGCAGGCAACTTCACCTTTACAAGGAGCTGCCAACGTGTGCATCCAAAACTCTCGCCCGCCTCGATTAGAGGTTTTTGAACCTGGCTTATACCCAAATACGTTAAGCGAATTGGTGCAGGGACCACAAAGATCACAGTCGCCACCAAACCTGGTACAAAACCCAGCCCGAAGAAAAAGAGCACGGGAACCAAGTAAACTAGCGTAGGCAAGGTCTGCATGAGATCCAGGACAGGGCTCATCGCCTGATAAACCCACGGGCGCCGCGACGCCAGGATGCCGATTGGCACGCCGATCAACAATGAAGCAAACGTGGAGTAAAGCACTAGAACAAGCGTTTCAATCGTCTCTTTCCAGAGGCCAAAATTCAGAACGAGCAGAAGCCCAAGAATCGTAAAGATAACTAGTTTCCAGCTGCGCTGAAGTGCAAAGGCAAGAGCTGCTATTCCGACGATAAAGACAAGAGACGGCATCGCTAGGAGCGACCCGCTGGTGCCATCGACGATCCCCTTGATGACAAAGGTGACGATGTCGAAAAACCACTCAAGGTTTTCCTTCATCCAGTCGACAATCGCTTTGCACCACAGGCCGAAGGGAATCTTGTTCGCCGTGATCAGTTTCTCAAGCGATTCCATCGCACTTGCCCCCATCAGTCTGCCATGCCGACTTCTGACATGACAGACACCCCCGAAATGCAGGCGGCCCTGGCACATTCTACCGTGCCAAGGCCGCCCTTAGTCAATTGGAAGTCTTAAAGGCCCAAGCTGGCCTTAACCGCCGCGAGACCATCATTGCCGTCAAGAGTGGTGACGCCGGCCAGCCATGCATCTAGTACGGCAGGATTGGCTTTCAGCCATTCCGCAGCTGCGGCTTCACCATCCTTGCCGCCGATAATGGCTTCCATGAGCGCGCTTTCCTGATCGAGCGAGAACTTCAGGTTTTTGAGCAGCGCGCCGACGTTGGGGCATTCGGCGGAGTACCCCGAGCGGCTCAGGGTATAAACTGTTGCTCCCCCAAATCCGTCAGCCTCGAAGCCGCTGAGATAGTGGAGCGGCATCTTGCCCATAATCGGGTGCGGGGTCCAAGCGAGGAAGGCCACAAATTCATTCTTTGAGATGGCTTTTTCGGCCTGGACGAGCATCCCCTGCTCGCTCGACTCCACCATCTCCCAACCATCGAGACCATTGGCCGGATCGTCGATCTTGGCTTGGACGATGCGGTTGCCGTCATTGCCCGGCTCGATGCCGTAGAACTTGCCGTCGAACTTTTCGGTAAACTTGCCGAGGTCCTTCAGATCCTTGACGCCGGCATCAGCGGCATACTGCGGAACAACTGGGCCGTAACCAGCACCCTCCAGATTGGCGCCGATGCTATCGACCGTCTTCTCTTCGATATAGGGCTTCATTTCGGCCGTCTGACTGGGCATCCAGTTGTCGAGAAAGACATCGAGGTCTTTATTCTTGAGAGACTCCAGGATGACTGGCAGAGCCAGCAAATCGACTGATGTTTCGTAGCCCAGGCCCTTCAACACAGTGGTAAAGAACCCATTGGTAGCTGTGTTATCCGTCCAGCCACCAGCCTCAGCAACTCGAACTTTCTTGCAGGCCTCGCCATCGGCGGCCAGCGCCGCGGTGGCGGCGACGCCCATGACCAGCGACATCGCCGAAGCGGCGAGCAGTTTACGCATCAACATTTGCTTATCTCCCATTTTCCGTTGCCATCCCGAGTACCTGCCCCGCTACTTGCCGTTTGCTTGTGGGCGACTTCAAAGTTAGGGGCAAACTGGCAAAAAAATTACGCCAGGACGCCATGTTATTGTCGAACGGCGGCAAATCCCATCGTTTTTTTTGATTGATCGTCCAATATAAAACAATCAGGATGCCTCGCCCTCCCGGTCAATCCGGCCGAAACAGGGGCTCGGGACGGGCCCAAATCGACCCATGCCGGGCTGGCGCAGTGTGGGACGCGCTGCCGGCGTCGGCAAGAGGGCCCTGGATCAAAGTTCCGCGAGGAGAGGCGATGCCCAAGGTCGGCATGGAGGAAATCAGGCGCCGGCAGCTGATCGATGCGACGATCGCCTCGATCCATGAGATCGGCTTTGCCGACTCCAGCCTGTCGCGCATTTCGGCCAGGGCGGGCGTTTCCACGGGCATCGTGCACCATTATTTCCGCGACAAGGCGGACCTTCTGGAAGCAACGCTCCGGCAGTTGGGCGATTCCTTGCGCGATTCCGTGGTGCGGCGGCTGGAAAATGCCACATCCCCGGTCGAGCGCCTGCTGGCCGTCATCGACGGCAATATCGGCCCCGACCAATTCACGCCGGAAGGTGTCTCCGCCTGGCTCGCCTTCTGGGCACAGGTGCCGAAGAACGAGCGCCTCGCCCGCGTGCAGCACATCATCATTTCGCGCCTGCACGACAATCTGGTGCACGCGCTGAAACTGATGGGCCGGCACGATGCCGAGGATATCGCCAGCGTAACCGAGGCGCTCATCGACGGCCTCTGGTTGCGCGCCGCTCTTTCCAATGACGGCCCCGACCCACGCAATGCGCGCCAGCTTGTATTCGACTATCTCAATGCAAAACTCGATTTGAAACTTGGGTGAACTGATCATGAAATTCGACGCTACCTTCGACTATCTCATCGTCGGCGCTGGTTCCGCCGGCTGCGTGCTGACCAATCGCCTGAGCGAGGACAGCAGCATCAAGGTGTGCGTGCTGGAAGCCGGCCCCAAGGATCATTGGTGGAACTGGCAGATCCATATGCCGGCGGCGTTGATGTATAACCTCTGCCACGACCGCTACAATTGGTATTATCACACCGAACCGCAGCCCCACATGGACAACCGCGTTATGTACTGGCCGCGCGGCCGCGTGCTGGGCGGATCGTCGGCGCTCAATGCCATGGTCTATATCCGCGGCCATGCGCTGGACTACGATCGCTGGGCGTTCAAGGAAAACTGCCCCGGCTGGTCCTATCAGGAAATCCTGCCCTATTTCAAACGCGCGGAGACCCGCGAGAAAGGCGGCGACGCCTATCATGGCGACAAGGGCCCGCTCAACGTTCACACGGGCGACCAGCAGAATCCTCTTTTCGATGCGTTCATCGAGGCGGCGCAGCAGGCCGGCTATGCCTATACCGAGGATATGAACGGCTATCGCCAGGAAGGCTTCGGCCGGATGGACATGACCATCAAGAATGGGCGGCGCTGGTCGACAGCCCAGGCATTCCTGCGCCCGGCCGAGAAGCGCGGCAATGTCACCGTCGAGACGCGGGCGCTGACCAGCCGCATCATCCTCGAAGGCAAGCGCGCCGTCGGCGTCGAGTTCGAGCAGAACGGCCAGATCAAGCGCTACCGCGCAGAGCGCGAAGTGATCTGCTCGGGCGGTGCCATCAACTCGCCGCAACTCCTCATGCTGTCGGGCATCGGGCCAGCGGATCATTTGCGCGAGGTCGGTGTCGAGGTGAAGCACGATCTGCCGGGCGTCGGGCAGAACCTGCAGGAACATCTGGAGATGTACATCCAGCAGCAATGCACCAAGCCGATCACGCTTTACAAATATACCAAGCCGGTGCCGATGGTCCTGGCGGGCATGCGCTGGTTCATGGACCATAAGGGCGTCTGTTCGTCGGCGCAGCTTGAGGCCGGCGGCTTCATCCGATCCGCGGCCGGGATCGAACACCCGAACCTGCAGTTCCATTTCCTGCCCTCGACCGTCAACGACCATGGGCGCGTCAACGGCACGTCGCACGCCTATCAGGTCCATATCGGCAACATGCGCCAGGAAGCACGCGGCTGGATCAAGCTGAAATCGACCAATCCGAAGGACCATCCGCGGATTCAACCTTTCTATCTGCAGACGGAAAACGACCGGCGCGAGTTCCGCGATGCCGTCAAGCTCACGCGCGAGATCTTCGCCCAGAAGGCATTCGACCAATATCGCGGGCCGGAGATAAATCCCGGCGACAATGTGAAGACGGATGCCGAGATCGATGCCTTCATCCGCCGCCGGGGCGACAGCGCCTATCATCCGTCCTGCTCATGCAAGATGGGGACGGACGAGATGGCTGTCGTCGATCCGCAGGCCCGGGTCCATGGCATCGAGGCCTTACGCGTTGCCGATGCGTCGATCATGCCGTCGATCGTCAGCGGCAACCTCAACGCGCCCACCATCATGATGGCGGAAAAATGCAGCGACATGATCCTGGGCAAGACACCGCTGCCCCCGGCCAACGCGCCCGTCTGGCAATCGCCGAACTGGCAGACATCGCAGCGTTAGAAAGCATTCAATAATTGTCATCCCCGCGAAAGCGGGAATGACAATGGAAAAGACTCAGCGGTCGCCGGGATCTTCGTCGTTGTAGTAGAATTCCGGCAGCGGATCCGTGCGCGGATCGAGCGCGTTGGCGATGGCCGATGTCGTCTGCATCGAGACGAAACTCGTCTGTTCCGCGGACGGGCGCGCCTGACGGGCGAGCATGCGATAGAGGGTGAAGGCCGCGATGGCGGAGGCGACGACCGCCAGGTAGACGAACAGGGCCGACGGCCCGAAGCGGCCCATGAAGAACGAGGCAATGAGCGGCCCCACGGTGCCGCCGATGGCCCAGACGAGCAGCAAGCCGCCCGAGGCGCTCACCATGTCGGCACGGTCGACATAATCGTAGGCCTGGGCGACAGCCAGCGGATAGATCGTCGCAAGCGCCCCGCCCAGAAATACGACGGCAACCAGCAACGGCGTCAGCGCCGCGCCGCCAAGACTGAAGAAACTGAGCACGATGCTGGATACCACGCACATGCTGAGGACGCCGAGCAGGACCGTACGGCGGTCATAGCGGTCGGACAGCCGGCCGATGGGCCATTGCAGAACGAAGCCACCGAAAATAGGCACGCCCATGAACAGCGAAATCTGGAAGACGGAAAGATCGAGGCTGCCGGCATAGATCGCGCCCAACGCGTAGAACGCGCCCGACAGCATGCCGGCCCCCCAGGTGGCGACGACGCCGAGCGGCGAAGCGCGATAGAGAACGCCGAGCCCCAGGCGCCTGACATTCGCCAGCTCCGGTCCAGCCACGCGCGTCAGGACGACGGGCACGAGCGAGAGCGACATCAGCAGGGCGCCGAGGCAGAACAGGCCCAGCCCTTCGATCTCCAGCGCGTTGATGAGAAGCTGACCGATCAGGTAGGCAAGGGATGTCGTGACCAGGTAGATCGAGAGGACCTGGCCGCGCGCATCGTTGCTGCTCTTCACATTGAGCCAGCTCTCGATCGTGGCGTAGAGAGCAGCGAGGCAGAATCCGGTAAGGCCCCGCATCATCCCCCACAGGATGACGTTGAAGGCCAGCGCGTGAACGAGCGATGTCGCCGTAGCCAACGCGGCGAAGGCCGCGAAGGCGCGGATATGCCCGACACGGTGGATGATCCCCTGCCCCAGCACACTGCCCAGCATGAAGCCGAGATAGAAGGACGACATGACGAGGCCGGATATGTCCGGCGAGACATTCTCGATATCCATGCGCACGGGCAGCAGGATACCGATAAGGCCGTTGCCGAGCACAAGCAGCCCGGCACCGAACAGCAGGGAAAAGACGGGCCTAAGGGCGAGCAGCACTAACGGCAACCTCGGTTCGGGATTTGGGAGCACGCACAACGCAGAGCAGGCCGACGAGCGTAAGCGCGCCCGCCGCAATCTCCAGCGCGGACAGTTGTTCGCCCAGCATCAAGGCCGACGCGGCGATGCCGAAGACCGGCACCATCAGGGAGAACGGTGCCACGACACTTGCCGAATACAGGCGCAACAGATAGACCCAGAGCGAGAAGCCAACGATCGTCGACGCCCAAGCGATATAGAGCACCGACAGGATGCCGCTCCAGGAAAGCGCCGTCAGCGTCGCCAGGATGCGGTCCGGCCCCTCGAATATCCAGGAAAGCCCTAGCATCGGCAGCGGCGGGATGACGGCAACCCAGACGATCAGGTTGAGCATGTTGGGCGCCTTGGCCTGCTTCATCAGGATATTGGCATAGCCCCAGGCGCAAGCCGCCGCGACGACCAGCACCAGGCCGGCAAGACTTGTTTCCTGCGCCCGCTCGATTCCGATGAGGACAAGTCCGCCGGCCGCGAGGACTATTCCCGCCGACTGGATGGGCCGCAGCCGCTCGCCCAGCAGCAGAACGGCGAAGAGCACGGTAAAGAGCGCCTGCGCCTGCAGGACCAGGGACGAGAGGCCAGCCGGCATGCCAAGGTCCATCCCTAAGAAAAGCAGCCCGAACTTGACCACCCCGAAGACCAGGCCGATCGAGACGATCCACCGCCAACCGACGCATGGCTTGCCAACGAAGAACAGCATCGGAATTGCCACGGCCAGAAAACGAAGTGCCGACAGCAGGAAGGGCGGGAAATCCTTCAGGCCAATCTTGATGGCGACGAAATTGATTCCCCACAAGGCCGCCACCAGCAGCGCCAGCGCGATATGGATTGGCTTCATCTAAGTTCCACCTGATGACCGGTTATCATGTTAGCTTGCCCCAGTTCCGGATTCGGAAACAAGGCTGGAACCGATCGCGGCAGGCACCAAGGAGAGAGAATGTGAGCAAGGACACGTTCGCCTTACACCCGCAATTGTCGGCGGACACTTTTCCGGTGGGCGACTGGCCGCTCTGCCGCGTCCTCCGCATGAACGACCGGGGTTTCCCGTGGCTCATTCTGGTGCCCAGGGTTGCCGATATCCGCGAGATCATCGAACTTCCGGAGGCCGATCAGCAACGGCTGATGTCGGAGATTGCCCGGGCGAGCCGCGCGCTCAGCACCCTGCTCCGGCCGGACAAGCTCAATGTCGCGGCGCTCGGCAACGCCGTCCCCCAGCTTCATGTGCATGTCATTGCCCGATTCAAGACGGATCCGGCCTGGCCGCGGCCGATTTGGGGCGTCAAGCCCGCGGAACCGTTCGATGCGACTGCAGCCGAGCTGGAGATGGCGCGCCTGCGCACAGCGCTCGCCCCGTTTCAATAGGGCGCCCGGCCCTTGAACTCATGCCCGGTCAACAATCCGGCGATATGCAGGATGAGGGTGAAGCAGACCACAACGGCAACAAATTGAACGGCGACCCAGGGAATCCCGTGCATGCGGCGCTCATACGGGCGCCGCATCTGCAGATTGGCGAGTGCGGCCAAAGCCAGCGCCGTAACGAAGACCGCGCTGCTGATGAGAAGACCGGGACCGCCTGGCATCCTTACAATTCCCGAATGATCCGCCGCAAGACGATGGCGGCACCGGGCGCCACGGCGGCAACGAAGCGCTGGAAGTCGAGATGGCTCTCGCTGCCGGCAAGATCGCTGAGGCAGCGTACGACCACCACCGGCAATCCCAGCAGCGCGCCGACCTGAGCCACCGCGGCCCCCTCCATCTCGACAGCCTGGGCCGCGAAATCCCGATGCAGTCGGCGGCGGACAGTTTCGCTGTTGATGAACTGGTCGCCGGACAGAATGCGCCCCATCAGCACGCGTCGGGCCAATCCGTCCGGACGGCGGTGCGCGGTCGGCGCATCGGGCGACAGCAGGTCGCGCGGCAGGTCCGGCAAGGCGATTTCCTCTGCCACCCGCGTCAGCCGACCTGCGAGATCGGGTGGAAGATCGAAGGAATAGTCCCGGCGATGTTCGCCCAGGGGCGGTATGCCGGGGCGGAACGGCGTCAGCGCCGTGTCGTGCAGATGTCCGTAATCATGCTGTACCAGGGAATGCGCAATGATCGTATCGCCGATATGGAGGTTGGGATCGAGCCCACCGGCGACACCGCTGACCACCAGGCCGCGGCAGCCGAATTCGCGCGCCAGCAGCGCGGCCGTCACTGCAGAGGCCACTTTTCCGACGCCACTTTCAGCAACCACAACATCGTGTCCGTCGAGCCGGCCGATCGTCACCGTGCGGCCAAGCAGGTCATGCGTCTCCATGAACGACATGTGTTCTTTGAGAGCCGACTTTTCCTCGGCCATTGCGCAAATGACGGCCAAGGGAGCGTTCTGATCGGACATGACGTTCGGGCGCCGGACAATTGAGATTGAGCGGCGAAATCGTAGACAGCCGGCGCATTCCCGTCCAGCCCGGCGGCGGCAGCTCCTTCCTCCAGGCAGCCATGCCGACCGGGCATGGAAACAACGGGAAAAAGGCAACCGATGCGCCAACCTGTCACGCGGCATTCTGCCAAGCTGACATTGCCTCTTCATCGCCCCAATCTTCTTATGGGTTTGACAGTGAGTCTGTCCGCCCTGAGCATGTCTTTACGGGGATGAACAAGAATGAGCAGAAACCGCATCTGGCTCGCCGGCCTGGCCGTCGCGAGCGCACTCCTATTCGCAAATGCCGCCGCCGCGCAGGAGACGACCGAGCCCGGCAAAAGCGCCGGCGACTTTCTGATCCGCTTGCGTGGCATCGGGGTAATTCCGGCGGACAACGCAGACATCGACCCCATCGGCGGTGATACCGAACTCAGCAACACCGGTATGCCCGAAATCGACTTCACCTATTTCGTCACCGACAACATCGCGTTCGAGCTGATTGCCGCGACCACGCATCATAACGTTTCGGCGAAGAATACGTCGGCCGGCGATGTCGATCTCGGCGATGTCTGGCTGCTGCCGCCTACCCTGCTCGCTCAGTACCATTTCTTCCCGAAAGAGCGCTTCAGCCCCTATGTCGGCGCCGGTATCAACTACTCGATCTTCTACGCCGTGGACGAAGCCAAGAACAGCATCGCCACCGATGTCGATTACGAGAACAGCATCGGCTGGGCGCTGCAGATCGGTGTCGACTACCGTCTCGACGACAATTGGTACATCAACGCCGACGTCAAGCGCCTGTTCCTGGACACGGATGTAAACATCAACAATGGCGGCGTCAAAGCCGATGTCGATGTCGATCCATGGATCTTCGGCATGGGTATCGGCTACAAGTTCTAAAGACGGCAAGTGCGAAAAAGCCCGCGACCGGCCGGTCGCGGGCTTTCTTTTTCGGTCGAGTGGTTCCTATGCTGCGGCGGATTCCGCCACGCGCGGCAAGCCATGTCGCAAGTGCAGTGCCGTCTCGCGCTGGTCGCCGGCTGGTTGATAGAAGACCGAGAATTCGTTCAGTGCCTCGGCATAGCCCTCGACGCGCTTCTCCGCCGGCGGTTCGATCGTATCGATGCCGCAACGGAGCATGAAGAGATACTGGTCGCGCAGCACCTGGCCGAAGGCGCGGATCTCACCGCGATAGCTCAAGCGGTCCCGCAGCACGCGGGCATAGGAAAACGCGCGGCCGTCGGTGAACTTGGGAAACTCCAACGCCACCAGCGACAGATGATGGAGATCCTCGGCCAGCAGCAGCGGCGATTGATCGCTCTTCAGCGATACGCCGACGGCGGCATTGCGCTGACGCAAGCCCTCATGCTCGTTCCGCCACCGCTCCAGCGAGACGATGACCTTGGCACCTTCCGGCAGCGTGGCGTCGTCGGCGACGCGCACCCACTCATTCGGCTGCGGAACGCCGTTCCTTAAGACTGTCATAGACCTTCTCCTTGAAGGGTTCGATGCCGACACGGCGATAAGTATCGATGAAGCGCTCGGCACCGTCCCGACGCAGATCGATATAAGTATCGATCAATGTCTCGATCGCATCGGTGATCTGGTCATAGGAAAATGCCGGCCCCAGGATCTTGCCGATCGAGATATCCTCGGCCGACGAACCGCCCAGGGTGACCTGGTAGAATTCCTCGCCCTTCTTGTCGACGCCCAGAATACCGATATGGCCGACATGATGATGGCCGCAGGCATTGATGCAGCCCGAGATGTTGAGGCGCAGTTCGCCGATCTCGGCCAGCCGCTTTGGATCGCTGAAACGGCGTGAGAGCCGCTGCGCCACCGGGATCGAGCGGGCATTGGCGAGGTTGCAATAATCCAGGCCCGGGCAGGCGATGATATCGCTGACGAAGCCGATATTGGGCTCGGCCAGCTTCACCGCCTGGAGCCTGGTCCACAGGTCGAAAAGATCCTGCTTTTTCACATGCGGCAGCAGCAGGTTCTGCCGATGCGTGGCCCGCACTTCGCCGAAGCTATAGGTGTCGGCCAGATCCGCGACGACATCCATCTGGTCCGCCGTGATATCGCCAGGCGCGGCACCGACCGGCTTCAGCGAGATCGTGACGGCGGCATAGCCGTCGACCTTGTGCGGGTCGGTATTGGCGCGAACCCAGCGGGCGAAATCGGTATCGCCACTCTTCTTCGCTTCGAATTCCGGCACGAAAGCCGGCAGCTTCTCATAAGCGGGCGCCGCGAAATAGCTACGGATCCGGGTTACTTCCGCCTCGGGCAGCTTCAGCACGCTGTCCTTGATGCGCAGCCATTCCTCATCGACCTGACGCGCGAATTCCCCGGCACCAAGGGATTGGACCAGGATCTTGATGCGCGCCTTGTATATGTTGTCGCGGCGCCCATGCATGTTGTAGACGCGCAGCGTAGCGTCGAGATAGGAGAGCAGGTCCTCCTTCGCGACGAATGCCTTCACCAGCGGGCCGATGATCGGCGTGCGGCCCTGGCCGCCGCCGGTGTAGAAGGCAAAACCCACATCCCCCGCGCTGTTCTTCACGATCTTCAGGCCGATATCGTGCGTGCGCATCGCGGCCCGATCCTGATCGGCGGCGATGACCGCGATCTTGAACTTGCGCGGCAGATAGCTGAACTCAGGATGCAGGGTCGACCATTGCCGGATGATCTCGCCCCAGACCCGCGGATCCTCGATCTCGTCCGCCGCCACTCCGGCGAGGTGGTCCGCCGTCACGTTCCGGATGCAGTTGCCGCTGGTCTGGATAGCATGCATCTCGACATCGGCCAGATGCCGCAGGATTTCGGGTACGTCGTCGAGGCGCGGCCAATTGTACTGGATATTCTGGCGCGTCGTGAAATGGCCGTAACCCTTGTCGAAGCGCCGCGCGACGAAGGCCAGCTTGCGCATCTGTTTGGATGACAGTTCGCCATAGGGAATGGCGACGCGCAGCATGTAGGCATGAAGCTGCAGATAAAGGCCGTTCTTGAGGCGAAGCGGACGGAACTCCTCCTCCGTCAATTCGCCGGCGAGGCGGCGCGCCACCTGGCCCCGGAACTGCTCGGTCCGTTCGCGAACGAAGGTGGCATCGAATTGGTCGTAGCGATACATCGCTGCCTCGTTCAGTCGGAAATGCGGGCGGTCCACGACCCGTGGTCGATCGGAAACGTCGCGCTATGCGCGGCACGAATACGCTCGCGTGCGGAAGTCGGCTGGGGTTGACCCGCATCCACCCCGACCTCGATGAGGTAGGGGCCGACGATCACGCGCTGCTTGACGAATTCCTGGGTCGCGGCAAGAGCGGCGTCGGCGCTGGCCGGATCGGCATAGACGGCGCCGTCGGTAAAGGATTCGGACCAAGTACCTGCTTGCGTCCAGTAGATGGACTGGCCGCCGAGCAGCCACTGCGCAGTCACCATCTGGTTCATCCCATCACCCTCACATTGGCCGCAGGGATCTTCGGCGCGCGCGCCTTCAGGCGAACGATGCGCCGGCCAGCGGCGATCGGTTGGTCCCGCCAGATCTCGCGGACCGCATCGCGCCGCGCAAGATCGACGATTTCGGCAGCGATCCCGGCGTCGAACAGAACCATGTCCGCCTGCTGCAACGCGCGCAGCGCGCCAAGCGTCAAGCCGTCCACGTCATCGGGATCGATCAGCAGTTCCACGGTGCCGCCACGATCGGGCGCATGCCGGCCATTGATGGTGCGGATCACCTCGCGCGCCGCGTCGCGCTCCCGCCCTGCCAGCAGGGCCTTGGCAATGGGACCGTCGAAGAAGCCGGCCCAGAAATGGCGCCGGCTGTCGTGATCGGCGATCCGCGCATGAACGGCACCACGGAACCGGCGCGCGAACTGCGCCAGCCGCTCGATCCCATGCGGCAGGGCGGCCTCTATGGCAGCGCGGACACGCTGCGCCAGGACCGGCGAACCGCCATTGGTCGAGATTGCCACGACGATCTCGCCGCGATCAACGATCGCCGGCATGATGAAGTCGGAAAGCTCAGGCCGGTCCACCACATTCACCGGAACGCCCGCCTCCCGCGCGGCGCGGGAGACCGCGGCGTCCAGCACCGCGTCACCGCTGGCGCCGATCACCAACGCCTTGCCGGCAACGAGGGCCGGACTGAAGCGATCGGCGGGCACGACGCTGACCAATGCACCGGAGGCCTGGAGCAAACGCAGCTTCGCCATGGCCATGCCGCCCGCGCCGACCACAAGGACCGGTCGGTTTTCCAGACGCATGAACAACGGAAACGCACGCATCGCAAACCTATTCACACAAGTGAAATGGGATATACCGAAGGCTCTCCTACCGGCAATAATGTTTGATATATGCGGGCCTCTTCGAGCGTCAATGTATTTTTACACTGTGAAATTATTATTCACACTAGTATGAGATATTTTAACAGCAGGACCGGCGGCGGATGAGCGGCTATAATGCGCTGGACTCGACGCTACGGACGTTGAAACGATGGACAAATCCGCCAGCCGGGCCACCGCCCCGCACGATCATGCGCATTGCCAGAGCGAGGCCCTGTCCCGGGCGGAAGCGCTTTGCGAGGAACGCGGCGCACGCCTGACGCCGCTGCGCCGCAAGGTGCTGGAACTGATCTGGAACAGCCACCAGCCGGTCGGTGCCTACGCCATTCTCGACCACCTGCGGGAAGGAGACCGGGGCGCCGCCCCGCCGACCGTCTACCGCGCTCTCGATTTCCTGATGGAACAGGGGCTGATCCACAAGCTGGAGAGCCTCAACGCCTTCATCGGCTGCGATCATCCGGAAAACCGGCATGTCAGCCAGTTCCTGATCTGCACCAAATGCGGCTCGGCGGTCGAGATCCAGGACGCCGGCATCTCAAATGCGGTCAAAAAGAGTGCGGCCGCTGCCGGTTTCTCGGTCAGCCGCCTCACCATCGAATTGCAGGGCCTCTGCCCCAATTGCGGCAGGGCCGCCGCTTAGGGATTCCGGCAGCTCTCGATATATTGTTCGAAGTGACCGAGATCCGGCACGTCCCAACCCTCGATCTTGCCTTCATCGTCCCACCGCCGCAGTTGAATCCCCTCGCGGAAATAGGGTTCCCTTTCGAAGGCCTTCATCTCTTCCGGCGACATCAGCCCGCCCTGCAGCTTGAGCGACAATAGCGATGCCTCCGAAAGAAGGTCGTAATAGCCCTTTTCCTTGGTCGCGAGATAGCGCTTGGCGGCAACGTGCAGGCGGACGGGCTCAGAAACTTCCGGGCCGAAATATTGCGACAGCCAGGCCGAACCCAGGCTTTCGTGAACGGTATCGATGCCCTTGTCAGCAATATCCTCCGGCAAATCGTGCAGCATGTGGCCGATATCGTGCAGCAGTGAAGCGACGATCAAAGCCGGCGTCGCGCCATCGCGTTCCGCGCAGTAACCGCACTGCAGAGCATGATCGAGCTGGCTGACGCCCTCGCCATAGCTCTGCTGCCCGCGCTTGTCGAAGGCCGCGCGGACGGCACGCATCGTGTTCATGCAGCAACTCCCTTTTTCTCGTTCAATGTCCGGCGCAAGACACGCGCGCGGCTCTCCAGTCCATCCTTGTCGACATAGCAGCCCTGCAGATGCCGCCGCCCGCGCGACGGGTCGAAGGCCGTCCGCCCGTGCAGGGCGCGGTCATTCCGCATAACCACGCAATCGCCGGGCTCCAGTCGGAAAATCAGTTCGCCATCGGGCCGATGCAATACATCCGCCAGCTTGCGATATGCGGCAAACCACGATTCGACAATCTCGACCGGCGCATCGAGCCAGTCGAGCGATCGGTTGTTGAAATGGACGCCGACGATGTCGCCATCCTCATCGACCGAGATCAGGGTCTGGCGTGCCCTGAGATCCGCATCGCCGGAGCGGAAGCGGAAATCGACGGGTACGCGCGCGAGCAGATCGAACGCCGCCGGATCCTCCTTGCGCAGGATCGAAGCGGCATTGAAGCCATCGACCAGCAAGGTGTCGCCACCAGGCGCGTCCGACAATAGGCAATGCAGCAATTGCACGCCCGGCGTCGGATCGCGATAGGGATTGTCGGAATGAACGCCAAGTCCGATCGGCGTGTAGGCAAGATTGGTCGGATTGGGGACCGACATGACGTCGAAATAGGTGCCGTAATTGGTAACGCGCACAAAGCCGAGACGGTTGGCGATAGCCAGTACCGTTTCCGGCACGACGGGAGAGTGCCGGATGAGGCCGAAACCATGGGCGTGGTAGCCATCGAGAAAAGCAAGTTCCGCGGCCGGCGCGGCCGTCATCTGCCGCCAGTCGCCGACGGGCATCGCCTCGCCGATGTTTCCGCTCCAAAGCGTGGGCCGCTGCTTGCGTGCCCTCCGCGCCGACGGCGACAGATTGCGATCCTCCAGCCAATCTTGCGTGAAGGTCGAGACATGTCCGTCCGGTGCCCACGTGATCCTGACGACGTCGTCCCCCTGCCGCACAGCCTGGGCGATAGCCAGATCCGTCGGCAGGTCGGTGATCTCGTAAAGCCGCTGGCCGTTCCCGGGATGCCGGCACTGAGCACAGCGGCAATTGTCCCGCAGCCAGATAGCGGGAAATGTCGCCACGCCCCCACCCTGCCAAGCGACGGAGATGCTGCTGGAGGTACTGTTGAGACTGTCGATCATGGCGACCTCGATTGAGTTGAACCGATGCGATGATGAACCAGCTTGCAGCCTGCGACAAATGAGCCTAGCTTGGCGCATCCTTAAGTACTGCTTAAAGATAGATCATGCGCCCTGCCCCGCCGCCTTTTCCCTGGCTCCGCGCTTTCGAAGCCACGGCGCGGCACCTCAGCATGACCCGGGCAGCCGCGGAACTGAACGTCAGTGCTTCCGCCGTCAGCCAGCAGATCGCGTCGCTCGAGGCCTATCTCGAGCGCCCTCTCTTTCGCCGCGCCAACCGGCGACTGATGCTGACGGCGAGCGGCGCGCTTATCGCACCCAAGCTCGGCAACGCGCTCAATCTGCTGCATGAGGCGATCGACGATTCGCTGCCCGCACGGCGCCGGCAGACGCTCAGCGTGAAGGTTACAACCTCCTTCGGCAGCCAGTGGCTGATGAACCGGCTCGATGGATTCCGCACCCGGCATCCGAATCTCACTGTCCAGGTTTCGGCAACGGCCGAACCGATCGAAAGCGACCGCTCGACGGCGGAGATCGAAATCCGGTACGGGACTGGCGACTGGCCGGATGTCGAGGCGTCGCTGCTGGTGGAGGAGTATATCTTTCCGGTCTGTCATCCTGACCTGCTGCGGCGCAAGCCGGCCCTGACATCCCCCAAGGATCTCGCACGGCACGACCTCATCGATGTCCCCGGTTACCCGCAGGGCTGGTCGGATTGGCTGCGGGCGGCAAAAATCTCCTTCGACTGGATGAAGCATCGCATTGCCGTCGATCAGTCGGTAATGGCGATTCAGCTGGCGCTCGAGGGGCGGGGCGTCGCTCTCGGCCGTTCGCCGCTTATCCAGCGGGAACTCGCCGACGGGCGCCTCGTGGCACCCTTTCCGCGCCAAGTGAAAACCGGTGCCGGATATTGGGTGGTCCACCGCCGCCGCAATGCCGAGGCGCGCAAGATGCTGGCTTTCAAGACCTGGCTCCTCACGCAGACGTCCGCTTCCCCACCGAAAATCACCAGGGCAAGGAATAAGTCTTCACATTCGTGAAACATTTCATCGCTTCGATCACGCCCTCCTTGTAGCCAAGGCCGGAATCCTTGATACCGCCGAAGGGTGACATTTCGATGCGATAGCCCGGTACTTCCCGGACATTCACAGTGCCGACCTCCAGCTCCCTCACAAAGCGGGTGACGTAGTCGAGCCGGTTGGTACAGATGCCGGAGGACAAGCCATAGGCCGTCGAATTCGAAACACGAATGGCCTCGTCTATATTCTTGACGCGAATAACCGGAGAGACCGGGCCGAACGTCTCGATGCGGACCAGATCGCAATCGTAAGGCACATGATCGACGACAGTCGGCGAATAGAGGGCGCCCTTGCGGATATTGCCATAGAGCAGCTTGGCGCCGTGGGCAACGGCATCGTTGACCTTGTCCTCGCAATAGCGGGCCGAAGCCTCGTCGATCACGGTGCCCATGTCGGTTTCCAGGTCCATCGGGTCGCCATATCTGATCTTCCTGGTCTTCTCCAGCAGCAGTTCGACGAAGCGATCCGCGACGCTCTCGACCACGATCATGCGCTTTACCGCCGTGCAGCGCTGGCCGGAATTCTTATAGGAGCCGGCCACGGCAAGCGTTGCCGCCTCTTCGATATCCGCATCCTCCATGACGATGAGAGGATCGTTGCCGCCCAACTCCAAGACGGCGCGACGATAGCCCATATTCGCCGATATATATTTGCCAACCGAAACGCCGCCGGTGAAGGTGATCAGGTCGACATTCGGATCGGTCAGCAGCGCGTCGGCAATCTCGCCCGGATCGCCGGTGACGACTTGAAACATCTCCTTCGGCAGGCCGGCTTCGTAAAGCACATCGGCCAGGACCAGCGCCGTGAGCGGCGTCTTTTCGGATGGCTTCAGTACCATGCGGTTATTGGTGGCAATCGAGGGCGCTACCTTGTGAGCTACCTGGTTCAAGGGATGATTGAAGGGCGTAATTGCCGATATGGCGTTCAGCAGCGGATCGCGCTGGGTATAGATACGGCGCTTCTTGCCATGGGGCGTGATATCGCAGGAGAAAATCTCGCCGTCGTCCTTGAGCACGATGCTGGAGGCAAGGTGGAACACGTCATAGGCGCGCCCCACTTCATAGAGCGTGTCCTTGAGACAGAGGCCGGATTCCGCCGTGATCAGCTCGGCAATCTCTTGACGGCGGCTGACCAGGATTTCGGCCGTCTTGCGCAGGATCTGGCCGCGGTCGGCGCGGCTCAGCGTCGCCCTGTAGTTCTTCGCCGTGCGGAAGGCGCTGGCAACGTCGTCGAGGCTTGCCTTGGGGCAGGTGCCGATCACTTCGTTGGTATAGGGATTGAACACTTCGAAATGGCGGTCTCCAGCGGTCGAGCTGTTCACGGTCCGCATCTTTTCCCTGCGCAGGATACCCATGGCGCGTTTCCTCAAATGGCTTTCTTCTGCGGCTGGGCCGCGGGGATGGCATAGTTGCAGGCCAGGTCGAACGCACTGAAATTGCGCAACCGATAGCCCACGGGCAAAGCCTTGAGCTTCCTGTTGACGATGACCGGCACCTGTTGCTCGGTCATGCCACCATGGGAGCGCAAGGGCACGGTAAGGCCGGAAAGGTCATGCCGAGCCACGGCCGTGCCCAGCGCGACATTCTTGGCCGAAACGGCAATGACATCGCCAACACGATCTTCCGGCAGCTCAAAGCGGCGGCAACCTTCGGTGCGATCGAGCACCAGCTCCATGCCCGGCAGCTTTGCCAGACGCGCAATGATGTCCTTGTGATCGACGTTGTCGGGCAGATAGATCGTGGCAAACGACCCCAGCGCGCCGTGATGAACGACATAGGGATCGGTGATCGGCAGGATGACGCGCGCCACGCCGCCGCCCAGCCAAGCATCCAACGTGTCCTGCAGATAGATCACTTGCGGTTGACCGTCGGCACCGTGTTTGTCGTTCATGCCATGATCGGCGGTAAAGACAATGGTGGCGCCCAACGCCTCGATCTGGCCGAGATAGCCGTCCATCATGCGGTAGAAATCGTTGGCGACCGGCGTGCCCGGCGCATGCTTGTGTTGGATATAGTCTGTCGTCGAGAGATACATGATATCCGGCTGTTCGCTCCGCATCAGCTTGACACCGGCGGCAAAGACGAATTCGGACAGGTCGGCGCTGTAGACCGAGGGCAGCGGCAGGCCGACGAAGCCAAGCGCATTGTCGATCCCATGCTCAGCCTTCGTGGTCTGATCGGCCTTCTCCGCCGAGAAGCAAATTCCCTTGAGGCCCTTGCCCAGCAGCAGGCGCAGCTTGTCCTTGGCCGTCACCACGGCGACTTTCGCCCCTTCGCGGGCGAAAGCGGCCAGGATCGTGTCGGCGCGCAGGAATTTCGGATCGTTCATCATTACCTCCTGCCCGCTTTCGCGGTCGAAGAGGTAGTTGCCGCATATACCGTGAACAGAGGGTGGCGCACCGGTGACGATGGAAAGATTGTTCGGATTGGTGAAGCTCGGCACCACGCAATCGCCGATGAGATCGCTACCCTTGGCAATGGCGCCTTCCAGCCAGGGCATCATTCCGGCCTTCAACGCTTCCTTCAGATAGTCCGGCTCGCAGCCGTCGACGCAGACGACGACGATGGGCTCCTGCGGCCAGGCGTAGCTCTTGCCGTTGACACTGATGGATTTCATGGGATTACTCCGCCGCCTTGCGCGCCGGGGCGCCACTCTTCACATTCATTTCCGCAAGCACCGCCGAGACGGCCACCAGAAACGCGTTCATCTCAACCTCGCCAAGGCGTCCGATGCAGCCGATGCGGAAGGAATCCGCGACGGTAAGCTTGCCCGGATAGATGACGAAATTCCGCTCGCGCAGCTTGTCGTAGAAGATCTGGAACTGGAAATTCGGATCGGCCGGCATGTGGAAGGTGACGATGATCGGCGCCTGCAGATGGTCGGGCAGCAGCGTCTCGAAACCCAGGCGGCGCATACCGTCGACAAGGATTCTGCAGTTGTTGCGATAGCGCCCGCCTCGGCCGGCGATGCCGCCCTCGGCCTCATGCTCGTTCAAGGCCTGGTCGAAGGCGACGATGCAGTGGATCGGCGGGGTGAAGCGATATTGCCTGGTCTTCTCGATATTCTGCCACTGATCGAAAAGGTCGAGCGTCAGCGCATGGGCATTGCCCTGGGTCTGCTGCAACGCGGTGACGCGGCACAGCACGAAGCCAAGGCCTGGCACACCTTCGATGCACTTGTTCGACGATGCCGCCAATGCGTCGAAAGGCACCTTGCGGCTGTCGAGTTCGATCGCGCCGAAGGCGCTCATGGCATCGACCAGCAGGCGCTTGCCGGCATCCGCAACGATCTGCGCCACCTCGGCCACCGGGTTGAGCACACCGGAGGTCGTCTCGCATTGCACGATGGCGACATGGGTGATGGCTGGATCTCGGCCAAGGGCCAGCTTCACCAGATTGGGATCGACCGGCATATCCTCGGCCCATTCCAGCGTGCTATGCGCGCGCTTGGCGACCGCGCAGATCTTCTCCATGCGCTTGCCATAGGCGCCGTTGATGAGGATCAGCAGCTTGTCCTTCGGCCCGACGAAGGTGCCGATCATGGCTTCGACCGCGAAGGTGCCGCTGCCCTGCATCGGTACCGTGGTGAACGCACCCTGCCCGCCGATGAGGTTCACCAGGCGCTGGCGCATGCGGTCGTTGATGGCGATGAAGCCGGCGTCGCGCGAGCCCCAATCATGCAGCATCGATTGCTTCACACTCATGGAGGTGGTGAGCGGACCTGGGGTCAGCAGCCAGGGATCTTGAGCCATGTCGTCTGTTTCCTCGAAATTCGGGCCGGCGGCAGCATCGCCGATTCATGTTGCAGCAGGATGCGCCCGGCCTTAGCATAAGTCCAATCGCTATATACGATCCGATCTATAGATGACGTCGATAAGTCACTCAGCCCTCAGGGCCTTTCATGCGGTGGCGACGGAGGGCAGCTTTACCAAAGCGGCCCGGACTCTCAACGTGACCCAGCCGACTTTATCCGGTCAGGTCAAGGGATTAGAGGAACAGTTCGGAATTCGCCTGTTCGACCGCCGCAAGCGCAAGATCGAGCTTACAGATATCGGCCGCAACCTTCTCGATATCACCTGGCGGATGTTCGGGCTGGAGGCGGAAGCGGAGCAGGTCCTCACCGCCGCCAAGGGGCTGAAACGGGGGCATCTCCGGATCGGCGCCGATGCGCCTTACCATTCCATCCCGTTCCTGGCCGCCTTCAACCGGCGCTATCCCAATGTGCGCCTGTCGATGTCGATCGGCAATTCCTCGGGGCTGAAGGCCGATCTCATCGACCAGCGCTTCGACGTCGTGATCGCGGCGGATATCGGCGGCGACACCAAACTCCACGCCTTCCCGTTCCAGGAAGATTACCTCATCGCCTTCGTCGACCGGGCCCATCCCTGGGCCAGGAAACGCAAGATCCGGCTTGAGGATCTGGCCGGGCGCCGGCTGGTGCTGCGCGAGCCGGCGTCGACCACGAGGCGCGCCTTCGATGCCGCCATCGCCAAGGCCGGCATCCAGACCGGCGAGATCCTTGAGATCGGCAGCCGCGAGGCCATCCGCGAAGGTGTTGCTGCAGGCCTCGGCATCGGCATCGTGGCGCACTCGGAGTTCGGCGACGACATGCGCTTGAAGGCGCTCGAGTTCGAGGGACCGCGCATCAAGTCGACCGAGTTTGTCGCCTGCCTGGCCGATCGGCGGGGAACGCCGCTGGTCAAGGCCTTTCTCGACGTCGCCAAGGAGACTGCGGGCAATGCGCGCACTCAGATTTAACCTCTGCGCTCTTTTGCTGCTGGCAGGCCTGCCGGCCGCCGCCCAGCAGATGGCCGAATGGGAGCGCGGTTCCGCCAAGAATGTCGAGTACGCCAATCTGACGACCGGCATGGGCGATGTGTTCGGCTTTTTTTGCCGCCCGGTGAAGAACCGCTTCGTCGGCGGCATGGTGATGAAGGCCAATGCCTTTCGCACTCTCATCCGCGACGAGCAGAGCTATTCGCTCAATATCGTCATCGATGGCGAACGCGACAGTATCGTCTTCAAAGCGAAGGATGTGGATCTCTGGTTCGAGGCCAGCGACCTCAACCAGCAGCTGAGCCTTGGGCGACTATACGATGCCGTGCGCGCCAGCCATCAGCTGGAACTTGCCGTCTCGGCGATCGGGTGGCGCGAGCGCTACGATTTCGCCGACGCGGAAAAGGCGTTGGCCGGCTTGATGGATCGTTGCCAATAGCGCCGTCATGCGCCTTCCTTCCGCCATGCGCTTTGATCCCACCCCCTCCCCCATCTGCGCCCGTTGACGAGTTGCGGATACCGCCCTTAGGCTGCGCCGCCAACCGGGAGTACCGCGATCATGAAGTTCCTGCGCGCCAACGCGCCGCGCCTTGCGATGCCGGCCATCGAACAATGCGCCCGCCAGCATTTCGGCCTCACCGGCGAACTCTCGCCGCTCTACAGCGAGCGCGACCAGAATGTGCGCCTGCGCGAAAGCGACGGCAGCGCCTGGGTCTTGAAGATCGCCAATGCCGAGGAAGATCCCGCCATTGTCGACTGCCAGATCGAAACCCTGCGCCATATCGCACGCGTCGATCCTTCCTTGCCGGTGCCGCGAGTGCGGCTGGCCCGGAACGGTACAACCACCGTTCGCATAGCGGCCGAGAATGGCGACCAGCATATCTTCTACGTGCTATCATATCTTGATGGCCGCATCGCCGGCACGGCCAACCTGGATACGGCCCTTTACGGCAAGATTGGCAACATGGTGGCCCGGCTCGGCCGAGCCATGCGCGGCTTCTTCCACCCTGCGGCAGGTACGCGCGAACTCCTTTGGGATGTCCGCATGGCGCCGCGTCTTCTGTCCCATGTCGATTTGCTCCAAAGCGCGGAACATCGCAAGATTGCCCGCGGCATTCTCACTCGTTTCCGTGACGAGGTTCTGCCGCGGCTCGAGACCTTGCGCGTCCAGCCGATCCATGGCGATGTGCACGAGCACAACCTGATCCTGACACAGAGCGAACCGGCGGAGATCGCCGGCATCATCGATTTTGGCGACATGATCCATGCGCCGCTGGTCATGGATCTGGCGGATACGATTGCCGATTTCGCCATCGATCCGGCGCGCCTCGATGGCGTGCTGACAGCGATCGCCGGCGCCTATCACGCGGTGACTCCGCTGGAGGATGCGGAAATCGATCTTCTTTGCGATCTCGTCCTCACGCGCTTGCTGATCACGCCGCTTACCAATGCCGTGCGCGCCCATGAAACACCGGAAGAACCGAACTACATGGCCGAATATGGCGCAGCCGGCATCGAAGTCTGCGCTGCCATCGAAAAGATGGGACGCGACGCCTTCCAGGATCGCGTACGCGCCGCCTGCGGCCTTCCCACTTCTCTTCATGGCGTGAATGTCGATACCTTGATTGCCCGCCGCAAGAAGACCATGGGCTCGCGCCTCTACGTCTTCTACGATCCGCCTTTGCATATGGTGAAGGGGGAAGGCGTCTGGCTGACCGATGCAAGCGGCAGGCGCTATCTGGATTGCTACAACAATGTGCCGCATGTCGGCCATTGCCACCCCCATGTGGTCGAGGCCCTGACCCGGCAGATCCGCACGCTCAACACCAACACGCGCTATCTCGGCGAACAGGTGCTGGAATATAGCGAACGGCTCGGCGCCACCTTGCCCGGCAAGCTCAAGGTTTGCGCCTTCGTCAACTCCGGCAGCGAGGCCAACGACATCGCCTGGCGCATGGCCAAGACCTATACCGGCAATACCGGCGGCATCACGATGGATTTCGCCTATCACGGCATTACCGATGCCGTGGATGCGTTCTCGCCCTCCGGCAATATGAGCAACAGCGTGCCACCGCATATGCGCGTGCTGACGCCACCCGACGGCTATCGTGGCGCCCATCGCTACGGCACGCCGGATTGGGGACGGCAATATGCGGCGGATGCCGACCGCGCTATCGCTTCGCTCACCCAAGCCGGCATGAAGCCGGCGGCGTTCATGGTCGATTCCGCCTTCATGACCAACGGGGTGCTGGAGCCGCAGCCAGGCTATGTCGTCGAGGTCTTCAGGAAGATTCGGGCCGCCGGCGGCCTGTGCATCGGCGACGAAGTGCAATCCGGCTTTGGCCGCATGGGCACGCATATGTGGGGCCATGCGCATCACGATGCGGTCCCCGACATCGTCACCATCGGGAAGCCAGCCGGCAACGGTCATCCGCTGGGCGTGGTGATCACGACCCCGGAGATCATGGAAGCTTTCCTGAAGGAGTTCGCCTTCTTCTCCACCTTCGGCGGCAACAACGTCTCCTGCGCCGCGGGATTGGCGGTTCTCGATGTGATCGAGCGCGAGGGACTGGTCGAGAATGCGCGTATCGTTGGCGACTACCTGAAGGCCGGCATCAAGGGCCTGATGAGCAAGCATAGCCTCATCGGCGATGTGCGCGGCACCGGCCTGGCGCTGGGTGTCGAACTGGTGACCGATCGCAAGACCCAAGCGCCCGCGGCCGCGGAGACAAAGCGCCTGCTCAACTTCATGCGCGACGAAGGTGTACTGATCGGCAGTGAAGGCATTCACGGCAACGTGCTGAAGATCCGCCCGCCGATCGTGTTCTCGAAGGAGAATGCGGATATCGCCGTGGCCGCGCTGGATCGGGCGCTGGTGCGGATCTAACCCTCGCCGTCATGGCCCGCTTCAGGCGCGGGGCGACAGTGAGAGAGTATTGCGGGCCGTGAGCCTTCCCTTACCGGATATCGAGCGGCGCAAAACCTTTGACGAGATCGTCGAGCGCCTTCATCTGCTGGAGGAAGGCTGGGAGCTTTGCGAGCGGCAGGGCGCAGGGACCGTCGCATTTGGCGTTGTCGGGATCCGGGTGGGCCTCGATGAAGAGACCGGCGATGCCAACGGCGAGACCGGCCCGGGCGAGTTCCGCCACCTGGGCGCGGCGGCCGCCGGAGGCGCCAGCCATCGGATCGCGCATCTGCAGGGCGTGGGTCGCGTCGAAGATGACCGGCAGATTATTGCTGACCGACTTCATGGTGCGGAAGCCGAGCATGTCGACGACGAGATTGTCGTAACCGAAGCTGCTGCCCCGCTCGCAGAGCAATATCTTCTCGTTCCCGCATTCTCGGATCTTCTCGACGATGTTCTTCATCTGCGGCGGGCTCAGGAATTGCGGCTTCTTGATGTTGATCACCGCGCCGGTGCGGGCCATGGCCTCAACCAGATCGGTCTGGCGCGCGAGGAAGGCCGGGATCTGGAGGATATCGCAAACGGCCGCGACGGGCGCTGCCTGTTCTTCGGTGTGCACATCGGTCAGGACCGGCACGCCGAAATGCTGTCTGATGTCGCCCAGGAGTTTCAGGCCTTCGTCAAGGCCGGGACCGCGAAAGGAATGAATCGACGAGCGATTGGCCTTGTCGTAGGAAGCCTTGAAGACATAGGGAATGCCGAGACGCCGCGTTGCCTCGCAAAAGGCCTCGGCCACGCGGAAAGCCGTATCGCGGTCCTCAAGGACATTCATGCCGCCGATCATGACCATCGGCTTTTCGTTGGCGATGTCGATCTTTCCGACGCGGATCGTGGTCATGTCAGCAAAGCCTTTTCAGCACTCAAACGAGGCGCGACTGGTTGACCGCCGCCTCGATAAAGGACACGAACAAAGGATGTGGCTCGAACAGGCGCGACTTCAATTCCGGATGGAACTGAACGCCCACGAACCACGGATGGTCCGGTATCTCGACAATTTCGGGCAGGACACCATCGGGTGACATGCCGGAGAATCTCAGACCGACCTTCTCCAGCCGTTCCTTGTAATGATAGTTCACTTCATAGCGATGGCGGTGCCGTTCGCTGATCGCCGGCTTGTCACCGTAGATATGCGAAACGAGCGAATCCCTGGCCAGCAGGCATTCATAAGCACCAAGGCGCATGGTTCCGCCCAGGTCGCTGTCTTTGGCCCGCTTTTCCAGCACGTTGCCGCGCACCCATTCGGTCATCAGCCCCACGACCGGCTCCTCGCAGGGGCCGAACTCGGTCGATCCGGCCTTGGGAACGCCGGCCAGGTTGCGCGCCGCCTCGATGACCGCCATCTGCATGCCGAAACAGATCCCGAAATAGGGAATCTTCCGCTCGCGGGCAAACTTCACTGCCTGGATCTTGCCTTCCGAGCCACGCTCGCCGAAGCCGCCCGGCACCAGGATGCCGTGCACGCCCTCCAGATGCCGCACGGCGTCTTCCCGCTCGAACACCTCGCTGTCGATCCAGTTGAGGTTGACCTTGGCATTGTTGCTGATGCCGCCATGGCGCAGGGCCTCGGCCAGCGACTTGTAGGCATCGAGTAGCGAAATGTACTTGCCGACGATGGCAATGGTCACCTCGCCCTCAGGCTGGCGGATGCGGCTGACCAGCGCGTCCCAGCGCGTGAGATCCGGGGCCGGCGCGGTCAGGCCGAAATGGCGCAGCACTTCGTCGTCATAGCCTTCGGCGTGATAGGCAGCCGGCACGGCATATATCGTATCCACGTCCAGCGCCTGGATGACGGCCGACGGGCGCACGTTGCAGAACTGGGCGATCTTGCGGCGGCTGTCGGCCGGCACTTCGCGGTCGCAGCGGCACAGCAGGATGTCCGGCTGGATACCGACCGATTGCAGTTCCTTGACCGAATGCTGCGTCGGCTTGGTCTTGAGTTCGCCCGCCGCCGGAATCCACGGCACCAGGGTGAGATGCACGAACATCGCGCGTTCGGGGCCGACCTCGTTGGCAAACTGGCGGATGGCTTCCAGGAAGGGCAGGCTTTCGATATCGCCGACCGTGCCGCCGATCTCGCACAGCACGAAATCCTCGTCCTGGATATCCGCCTTGATCCAATCCTTGATCGCATCGGTGATGTGCGGAATGACCTGGATGGTGGCGCCCAGATAGTCGCCGCGGCGTTCCTTGGCGATGACATCGGAATAAATGCGCCCCGTGGTGACGCTGTCCGAGCGCCGGCTGGAAATGCCGGTAAAGCGCTCATAATGGCCAAGATCGAGGTCGGTCTCGGCCCCGTCGTCGGTCACATAGACTTCGCCGTGCTGATACGGGCTCATCGTGCCCGGATCGACATTGATGTAGGGGTCGAGCTTTCGCAAACGGACCTTGAATCCGCGCGCCTGCAGCAAAGCGCCGAGCGCTGCTGACGAAAGACCCTTGCCGAGAGAGGAAACCACGCCGCCGGTGATAAAGATGAATCGCGTCATGGGAGGTCCTTATGGAACGAGTCGGGGCCTTCCGGCAAGCTCTCTGTGGCTGCCGGTGCGAAGGTCCTGATTAGGCATGGTTTATTGGCCGGACGGTGCGGCGGGCTCGACCGGCTGGGCAGGTTGCGCGGGCACGGTATTGGTGGTTCCCGAGTCGCCCGCCGGGGCAGGCGCATCGCCGGCCGGTGCCGCCGGCTCGGTCGCGGCCGGCGAATTGCCAACCAGCGTCGAACTTGTCGAGCGGTGGCTGTCGGAGAAAGCCAGGAACAGGCTGGTGCAGAAAAAGCCGACGGCCAGCCAGCGCGTCGCCTTCGTCAGCAGATTGGCCTGCTGGCGACCGGAAAGAAATCCAGCCATGCCGCCCGAGGCGCCACCGCCAAGGCCGCCCATCCCGCCCTCATTCTTCTGGGTCAGGATGATGCCGATAAGGAAGACCGTAATGATGACGTGAATCGCCAGGACGATCGGGAACAGGGCTCCCAGCATGGACATGCTCGCAAGTTCTTGAAAAGTCGAAATTCGGCGCGGGTTCTACCGGTTTTCGGCCGGAATGGCCAGCGCCAATTTAGCCAGCCGATTTGGCCGCACCCTCGGCGATGCCCCAGAAATCCTCTGCCTTCAGGCTGGCACCGCCGACCAGGGCACCGTTAACTTCGGCCACCCCCATCAGTTCGGCGGCATTTCCGGGTTTGACCGACCCACCATATAGGATGCGCATCTTCCCACCGCCAGGGACGCGCTGCTCGAGGAGAGCGCGTATATGGCGGTGCATGGCCGCGACATCGGCCACTGTCGGCGTTTTCCCCGTGCCGATCGCCCAGACCGGCTCATAGGCGACCACCGCATTCCGCACATTCGCGCCTGAGGGAATTGATTCAATTAATTGATTTTCAACGATTTTTAACTCTTCCCCGGCATTGCGCTGCGCCTCGGTCTCGCCCACGCAGATGATTGCAGTCAGCCCGGCATCGAGTGCCGCCTTGGCCTTCGCTGCAACCGTGGCGGAGCTTTCGCGATGATCGGTCCGGCGTTCGGAATGGCCGAGAATGGTGAAACGGCAACCGAGATCGGCCAGCATTGCCGCCGACACGTCGCCAGTATGGGCGCCATTCGCTTTGACGTGGCAGTCCTGCCCGCCCAGGGCGATGGCGGTTCCCGCGAGGTCGGCGCCGACGGGGGCGAGATATGGGAAGGGCGGGCAAAGCAGCAGATCAACCGGCAAGGCGCCGCCCTGGTGGCGCGCCTTGATATCGCCGACCAGGGCCGATGCCATGGCCAGGCTGCCATTCATCTTCCAATTGCCGGCCACCAAGGGCCGAATTCCCGGCGTCGCCATGTTGCGTCTGCTCCCTCAATCGTTCCAGTTCCGGCCTAGTCCTGAATTCTGGCTCCGGGGGGCGTATAACACGCCCCTCCGACCCCGCCAACGTGCCGGATTCCGGCCCTTGCCCACCCCCTGCCCCCTCCCTATGATGCGCGCCGCCCCGAAAGGGGGCATCATCAAGGCCGGCAAGGATTTTCCGGCATTCTGGAACAGGTTCATCGGGGACAATGCTCAGCTCCATTCGCAAACACGCGCGCTCCTGGGTCGTCAAGGCGCTGTTCGGCCTTCTGATTGCGGCGTTTGCCGTCTGGGGCATCGGCGACGTCTTCCGCGGCGCCAAGACATCGGCGCCGATTCTGAAGATCGGCAAGACTTTCGAATACACGCAGGCCGATTTCGACCGCGAGCTGAAACTGTCTTTGCAGCGCGTCTCGCAGATCCAGGGTGTCCAGGTGACGCCGCAGATGTTCGCGGCCTTCGGCGGTGCGCAGCGCCTGGTCGACCAGGCGGAGAGCAAGGGGTTGCTGCAGGCCTATGGTGAAAAGCTCGGCATCGACGTGCCGCAGGTCGCGGCCATTCAAGCTATCGAGAGCGATCCGGATTTCGCCGGCCAGACCGGCCAGTTCGACCGCGCGCGCTTCGAATACTTCCTGCGCCAGATGGGTCAGACGGAAGCCCAGTATGTCGAGACGATCCGCGGGCAGCTCCGTGCCAATCAGATTTTGGTCGCCATGATGGGCGCGGTCGATGCGCCAGATCCGCTCGTGGGCGCTGTCTACGGCTATACGCAGGAGCAGCGCAGCGCGGAAGTGATCGTCATCCCGACCGCGTCGATCGCCGACGCCGGAACGCCGGACGAAGCGGCGCTCAAGAAGTGGCACGAGGATCATGCCGAGAAATACAAGGCGCCGGAATACCGCGCCGCCTTGCTGGTGCAGATGGCGCCAGCGGATTTTGTCCAGGACGTGACCGTCAGCGACGAGGAAATCCAGCAGGAATATGATTCCCGCCTGTCGGAATTCTCGACACCGGAACTGCGCGACGTCGAACAGGTCGTCGTTCAGGATCAGGCCGTGGCGGATAAGATCGTTGCCGCCGTCAAAGGCGGCCAGGAATTTGCCGACGCCGTGAAAGCGGAAACTCAGGGCGACCCGGTGGCCCTGGGGCAGGTGACCAAGGACAAGTTGCCGTCCGATATCGCCGATGCCGTCTTCTCTCTGCCGGCCGACGGCATCTCCGCCCCGCTGAAAAGCCCGTTCGGTATTCATGTGGCCCACGTCCAATCGATCATTCCCGGCACCACCAGGACCCTGGAAGATGTGAAGGGCGAGTTGCGCAATTCCCTGGCTCTGGGCCGGGCGGCGGATGCGATGGAGTCGGTTCGCGAGCAGCTCCAGGACGAGCTGGCGGGTGGCGCCAGCCTCGAGGATGCCGCCGGGAAGCTGCAGCTCAATCAGCAGAAGATCGAGGCAGTGGATGCCACCGGCAAGGATACGGCCGGCAACGACCTCGCCATATCGCCTGACGCCGTCAACTTGATCTTCAGCACCGAGCCCGGCGACCCCAGCGACATCGCGGCCCTCAATGACGGCACCTATGCCGTCGCCCAGGTGACGGGCGTGACCGCACCGGCGGTGAAGCCGCTCGACCAGGTCGAGGATCAGGTATCCCAGGATTGGATCGCCGCCAAACAGTCGGAACTTGCCACAGCCCAGGCGAATGCGTTGGCGGAGAAACTGAAATCCGGCAGCGACATGACGGCCGAAGCGACGGCGCTGGGCCTGACCCCGCAAGTGAGCAAGCCCTTCTATCGCGGCGAAGGCGATCCGGAAGCCGGAGTGGATGGCGTGCTGGCCCAGGCGCTCTTCAAGCTCAAGGAAGGTGAAGTAACGGTTGGCCAGGGCAGCGCTGGCCCGATCGTGGCCCGTCTCACCGGCATCGTTCCGGCGGCACCCGAAGCCCATGCCGATGAAATGAACCAGCTTTCGGAACGTGTGGCCCAGTCCCTGGCCGGCGACCTGCAGCAGCAATTCTACGACGCGTTGAAAGCCGAAATACCCGTCGAGCGCAATGACGCGCAGTGGCAAAGCTTGATCGAGCTAACCGATCAATAAGCGCCAAAACCGCGGGGATTTCGATCATGAAAGTGGAACCGGATTTCGAACGATTTGCCACCGGCCATGAAGCGGGAAGGCCGCAATTGGTCTGGACCCGGCTCATCGCCGATCTCGAGACCACGATTTCAGTCATGCTGAAACTGGCCGACGGCCGCGCCAATTCGATCCTGCTGGAATCGGTCGAGGGCGGCGCCGTGCGCGGACGCTATTCGATCATCGGCTTGAAGCCGGACCTCATCTGGCGCTGCCGCGGCGATGCTGCCGAAATCAACCGCAACGCCCGCTTCGAGCCGGACAAGTTCACCGCCGAAAAGGCACCGGCCCTGGATTCGCTCCGCGCCCTTATCAAGGAAAGCCGGATCGAGGTGCCAGCCGGCCTGCCGCCGATGGCATCGGGCCTGTTCGGTTATCTCGGCTACGACATGGTGCGGCAGGTCGAGAAGCTGCCCGACCTCAAACCGGACAGATTGGGACTGCACGACAGCATCTTTTTGCGCCCGACGCTCATCGTCATCTTCGACAATGTCGAGGATTCGATGACCATCGTGACGCCGGTCTGGGCCTCTCGTTCTCTTGGAGACGGCCTCAATGCGCGGGCGGCCTACAACCAGGCGCTGGAGCGCTTGAACGATATCGTCTCGGATCTCGATCGCGGCCTGCCGCAGCAAGGCGGTGCGGTCGATCTCGCCAACCTGCCGGAACCGCAATCGAACATGACGCGGGACTATTTCGGCGAGATGGTCGCCAAGGCCAAGGAATACATCCTGGCCGGCGATATCTTCCAGGTCGTGCTGTCGCAGCGCTTCTCGCTGCCGTTCAAGCTGTCCCCTTTCGCCCTCTATCGGTCGTTGCGAAGGTTAAATCCGTCCCCCTTTCTCTTCTTCCTCGATCTCGGCGGCTTCACCATCATCGGCTCCAGTCCGGAAATCCTGGTGCGGCTCCGGGACGAGAGAGTCACCATCCGTCCCATCGCGGGCACGCGCCCGCGCGGCAAGACGCCGGAGGAGGACAAGGCCAATGCCGCAAGCCTGCTGGCGGATGAAAAGGAGTTGTCGGAACATCTGATGCTGCTCGATCTGGGGCGTAACGATGTCGGCCGCGTGGCTTCGATCGGCTCGGTCAAGGTGACCGAGAAGTTCACGATCGAAAATTACAGCCATGTGATGCATATCGTCTCGAATGTCGAAGGCAAGATCGACCCGAAATACGATGCCATGGATGCGCTGATGGCCGGGTTCCCCGCCGGCACCGTCTCGGGTGCACCAAAGGTGCGCGCCATGGAGATCATCGAGGAGCTGGAACCGGAACGGCGCGGCGTCTATGGCGGCGCCGTCGGCTATTTCGCCGCCGACGGGTCGATGGACACCTGCATCGCCCTTCGCACCACGGTGATCAAGGACGGCGTGATGTATGTTCAGGCTGGCGCCGGAATCGTCAATGACTCGGTGCCCGAAAGCGAATTCCAGGAGTGCCACCACAAGGCCCGTGCCCTCATTCGCGCCGCGCAGGAGGCTGTGCTGTTTGCGCAGAGCGGCAGCCGCAATCGCTAGCCGATGATCGTCGAACTCGACATCCCGTTCGAGCAAGTAACATCGCCGCTGGTGCGGCGCTTCCACCAAATCTGGGATGCCAAGCGCGACGGGCGGGCCATGCCGAGCTGGCAGGATATCGATCCCGCCGAGATGCGCTCCATCCTGCCGAATATCATCGTGACTTCCATAGAACAGTCGCCCTTCCGCGTCTTTTACCGCCTGGTAGGCACCAAGGCGGCAAGCTTCCGGCATGAGCTGACCGGACGCTATCTGGACCAGGTCACGGAATTTCCCGAAGACGTGCGTGCGGAACTTGCCGAGGAATACCAGCTGGTCTGCAGCGAACGGCGCCCGACCTACTCAAGGGACGTCCTGACGACGAAATTCGGGCACAGCATCACTTTCTTCGGTGCGATCTTCCCGCTGTCAAGCGATGGGACACAAGTCGACCGCTGCATCGCCGTTGAGGATTACGAAGGCACACGGCCGGACGACATCGCGAAATCGGACGCTGGACGCGGTTATGGCGCCAGAGAGCCGTAATCAGCCGATTGCAGCCGAATCCGTCGTTTCTTCGGGCGGCAACTCAAGATCGAAGCGCTGCTCGCGCATGGCACGGCCCCAAGTGTTGGCGTCCTGCTCCTCGGTCAGCTTGAAGCCGGCCTGCTCATAGAGCCGGCGCGCCGAATCGAGCCCGGCGAAGGTGTAGAGGTAGATCCGGCGGTAATCACGTTCGCGGCAGAAACCCAGAGCCCGATCGAGCAATTGCTTGCCGAGCCCCGTACGCTGTGCTTCCGGCGCCACGATGAACCAGCGCAAATGCGCGCCGCGCCCGGCATGATCGATGCTGTCGATCGCGATAGATCCCAAAAAACGCTCGTCGGGACGTTTGGCCACCAGGAGCAGATCGCGGTCCCGGTTCATATTGAGAACGAAGCCAGCGAGATCGGCGGCGACCTTCGCCTCGAATTTCATCCCGAACGACCAGGCCTGCGCGTAATAGCGCGCATGGGTGCCCAGAATATCGGCAATGATGCCGGGATAATATTCGTGGTCGAACCGCATCGTCCCCCTCCTCTTCAGCCCGCCACACCCTCGCGCTTCTTGACGATGGTGGTCAAGGGCACAATCGCGAAGCCCCGTCTCTTGGCTTCCGGCAGCCAACGTTTCAACACGGCGATCGTCGCCGGATGGGGGTGTCCGATGGCAACGGCATAGCCCTGTTTGCGGGCGATTCTTTCCGCCTCGGCCAACTGCCGCGCCACGGCGGTTTCGCTCATATCGTCATCGAGAAAGACGTCGCGGGCGATGTGGGTGACGCCCATCCTGGCCGCCAGGGAATCGCCGACGCTGCCAGCGATGGTCTTGGAATCGAGGAACAGAAGGCCGCGTTTCCTGGCTTCCTCCAGGACGATGCTCATGCCGCCGGCATCCTGCGTGAAGCGGCTACCCATATGATTGTTGAAGCCGACATAGCCATCCAGACGGCCCAGGCCCCAGTCGATCCGGCGCCGCAACTCGTCGGCCTCCATGCCAACAGCCAGCGCATTGGGTCCGGGATTGATCGACGCGTTCACCGGCTGCATCGGCATGTGCACCATGATCTCATGTCCCTTGGCACGTGCCGTCCGCGCAAGGGCCGCGGCATTCCTGGCATAGGTCATGACCGAGATCACGATAGGCGCAGGCAAGGCAATGGCCATTTCGGCGTGCTGCGGGGCGACACCGACATCATCGAGCACAATGGTGATCATCGGGCTGTTGCCGGGGTCGCGGGCGGCGACCGAATATTCCAGCCATTGCGGAAGCGCCGGTTCCTTGGCACTGGGGCCGGGCAGGCTCGCAACCTGGTTTTCCGCCGGCTGATCGGGCGGCGGCGCAGTTACCGAGGCGGATTGATGCGCGCTCTCTTCGGCCGGTGCCGGCACGGCTTCCGGCGCAGGCAAGGGTGCCGGCGGCGGCACCATCTTCTCGACGTAATCCGGCTTTTTGGCCTCCGCTCTGGCCGGCGATTTCTTCGGCAGCTTGGCGGCACCCTCGGCGACGGCGGTTCGCCGTTCTGGCTCTTCCAGCAGATTCGGCACGAGCGCCGTTACCATCAGGCCGAGCGCGAGCCCCAATACGATGCCGAGCGCGAACAAGGTTACGCCGCCGGGCAGACGCCTCAGCCATGCCGGCCAGGCGCCAGCCCGGCTCCGCGGCTTCTGGCGCCGCGCATTTCGATTTCCCGGCGCCCCTTTGCGGCGTGCCGCTGATTTTTGTTTTGCCATGCTACTCCTCGTCGACCTCATTAGCGGTCGTGGGCATCGCACGCAAGCTGAGCGCCGACAGGGCAAGGAGAAGAACCACGCCGACCTCGTAGCTGCCGAGGTCGCTGCGTCGGTCGAGCCAGAACGGTGCCAGGGCAAAGAGGAGTGCGGCGGCGTAGGCGATCAACGCATTGATCAAGACCATCTGCCGGTGTCGCGCCGCCAACAGCAGCAGATCGACGATGACGCGCGGATCGTGCCGCGTCGTTGCGACCGGCGTCTCCGGACATTGTTCCATCAGGCGCCGGCCGAACGGCAGCAGGATGTCGTGCGGCGTCATGCCTTCCGGCACTTCATCGGCCGCGACCACCAGCAGAGAGCCGGCGCGGTGGCGTAACTTGCGCAGGCTGTCCGCTTTCTCCTCCGCCCGGTCAGGCAGAATTCGGCCGATCTTGAGAGATTTGGCGAGCGTCGCGTGGGCGGGATCTTCGCCATGCGCGATCCATGCCGTCTCAAGACCCATTCGACGGAGATTCCTGACCGCATCGACCGCGCCGCTCACCGAAGGCGCACCGAAGACGAGGAAACCCAGCACCTGCCGTTTCGGTGCCGCCTCCGCCACCCAGCGCACGCGGCGTCCCTGCGCCATGACCTTGACGGCATCGGCATCGAGCGCGGTGCAGTCGACACCATGGCTTTGCACGAATGTCCGGCTGCCGATCAGGATTTCCTGTTTTTCCGTGTGCCCGCCGATGCCCTTGCCAATCGTGCTGCGATAGCCGCTGGCGGGTTTCAGGCGCATGCGGAAACCCACGGCAAAATCGAGGATGGCCTTGCCCCAGGGGTCGTGCCCCATCTGGGCGATCGCCGCGGCGCGCCGGATGAGATCGACCGGCTGCACCCCTCCGATAGGATGGGCCGATATCAGCCGCAGCCGATCGGGAACCAAGATGCCGCGATGCCCCAGGATGACGGCGCCAACATGGCGCAAGCGGTCCAGCACGGCGAGATCCTTGATTTCGAGCCCCATCGCGCGTGCTGCGGTGAGCACTTCGGAGGTGGGAGCCGCATAGACCAGCCCCAGGCCCAGGGGCGCCGCCAGGGCCAGCATCTGCAGCGACACGATGACCGGATCGCCGGGCCCGCCCAGCCCCCAGACACGCCACGCAATCGCCGCCGCGATCACGGCAAGCGTGCCGCGCGCGATCCAGGCAAGCAGCTGTGTCAGGCGGTCCTCCAAAACCGGCCGGCCGGCAGCCTGTTGCCGCGCCGTTTCCGCCGCCGGCAGCTCGATCGTCAGGGGACCGTCGCCATTGCGCGCCCCGAGATGAACATGCGCGCCCGGCCGCACCACGATCGGATAGACGTCGTCGCTGCCGGCCGGATCCTGAATCTCGCTGTGACCGTCGATCACGATGCCGTCCGCGGGAACGAGATCGCCGGGTCCCACCGCGACCCTTCCGGCCGGGCCGGCGCGCAGTGGCAGCAAGGTCGATCTGGCCGCCGTGCGCACCAGGATATCGCCCAGTATCGCCACGGAAAGCAGGCTCGCACCGAAAGCGGCATCGCGCCATACCAGCAGCAACTGTTCCGATCCGGCCGCCGGCGTGAGATGAAAATAGCGCCAGAGAGCCAGGGCAAAAGCCGCGCTGGCGCCGGCCACGAGAAGCGTGTCGCCATCGACATGGAGGCGCAGCATCTTGGCGCCGGCGCGAAAATAAACCGGCAGGCAAACGACAAACTGCACGACCGCCGCCCCAACAAGCATGGCGGCCGAATGCCCCAGGACCGGCGTCAGCGGCGAAACGCCCCACCAAGTGCCGCTGAGCGCCAGAAGCAGCAAGGGCGCCAACAGCACCGGCATGCGCAACAGGTCGCCCAAGGACAAATCGGTCGTCTTACCCAGAAAGCGCATGCCCTTTACCCGGCTCCGAATCTTCCGTTCCTGCGGCACCCCTGCTAAACTCGGCCGCAAATCCTGCCGCTGGATGCCTAAGATGTTCATACTAATCGATAATTACGACAGCTTCACCTATAACCTGTACCACTATCTGGGCGAGCTTGGAGCCGAGATCGAAGTCTATCGCAACGACCAGATCACCGTGGACGAGGTTATGGCCAAAGCGCCGCAGGGTATCATCCTTTCACCCGGCCCCTGCGACCCGGATCGCGCCGGCATCTGCCTCGATCTGATCAAGGCCGCCTCCGGCAAGATTCCGATTCTTGGCGTCTGCCTTGGCCATCAGGCCATCGGGCAGGCTTTCGGCGGCAAGGTGGTGCGCGCCAGCAAGCCGATGCATGGCAAGCTCTCCAATGTCAGCCACCGCAGTAAGAGCGTGTTCCTGGACCTGCCCAACAACTTCGCCGCCACCCGTTATCATTCGCTGGTGGTCGATCGCGCCTCGCTCCCGTCCACGCTGGAAGTGACCGCCGAGACCGAGGACGGCACGATCATGGGGCTGGCCCACAAGACGCTGCCCATCGCCGGCGTGCAGTTCCACCCCGAAAGCATCGCCTCGGAACATGGCCACAAGCTGCTCTGCAATTTTCTGACCGCCGCCGGCCTCAACAAGCTCAACACGCCCGCCAGTCAGAAAGTCCTGCAGTGACCTCGCCAACCGACCTCAAGGGCCTTATCGGCATCGTCGCTCAGGGCAAGGCGCTGTCGCGCGCGCAAGCGGAGACCGCCTTCAACATCATCATGACCGGCGAAGCGACGCCCGCCCAGATCGGCGCGTTCCTGATGGCGCTGCGCGTGCGCGGCGAGACCGTCGACGAGATCACCGGCGCCGTCAGCGTGATGCGCGAGAAGATGACCCGGATCCAGGCCCCGCAGGGCGCCATCGATGTCTGCGGAACCGGCGGCGACGGGGCCGGCACGCTCAACATCTCGACGGCCGTCTCCTTCGTCTGCGCGGCCTGCGGCGTCACGGTCGCCAAGCATGGCAACAAGGCCGCATCCTCGAAGAGCGGAGCCGCCGATATCCTGACCGCCCTCGGCGTCAACATCGATGCCGACATGAAAGTGCTCGAAGCCGCCTTGTTCGATGTGGGCACCAGCTTCCTCTGGGCGCAGAAGCATCACAGCGCCATGCGCCATGTCGGCCCGGCACGCGTCGAATTGGGCACGCGCACCATCTTCAACCTGATGGGACCGATGTCGAACCCAGCCGGCGTCAAGCGGCAGTTGATCGGCGTCTATGCCCGGCAATGGCTGAAGCCGATGGCGGATGCCTTGCGTTCACTGGGAACCGAACATGCCTGGCTGGTTCATGGCAGCGACGGGCTCGACGAGATTACCACGACAGGCCCCACCCAAGTGGTCGAGCTGCGCGACGGCAATCTGAAAGAGTTCGAGATCGCGCCGGAGCAATTCGGCCTGGCCCGCAGCACCGCGGCCGAGCTGAAGGGCGGCGATCCTGGCCAGAATGCCGAGGCCCTGCGCGAGCTCTTCGACGGCGCCGTCGGCCCCTATCGTGACATCGTCCGGCTCAATGCCGCGGCGGCTCTCGTTGTAGCGGGTAAGGCCAAGGACATTCCGCAAGGCCTGGCATTGGCCGCCGAGGCACTGGATTCCGGCGGTGCCCGGGAAAAGCTGGAGGCGCTGGTCGCCTTCACGACCGAGAATACGCCTGAGGCGCTGGCACCATGAGCGACGTGCTCGCCCGCATCTGCGACGACAAGCGCCGGCACGTCGCCCAGAGCGAGGCCGCAATCTCCTTGGCCGAAATCCGGCGCCATGCCGAAGCCAGCCTGGAGAAGGATCCGCCGCGCGGCTTCCTGCGAAACCTCGAGAAGGCCGTCAAGGCCGGCTATTTCGGCCTCATCGCCGAGATCAAGAAGGCGTCTCCGTCAAAGGGCCTGATCCGTGCCGATTTCGATCCCGCGGCACTGGCCACGGCCTATCGTGCCGGCGGCGCCACCTGCCTTTCGGTGCTTACCGACACGCCATATTTCCAGGGCCATGACACCTACCTGCGGGCGGCGCGCCAGGCGGTCGAGTTGCCGGCGCTGCGCAAGGATTTCATGCTGACGCCGTATCAGATCTATGAATCGCGCGCGCTTGGCGCCGACTGTATCCTGCTGATCATGGCCTGTCTCGACGACGCGACGGCGGCTGAGCTGGAGGCCCTCGCCTTCTCGCTCGGCATGGATGTGCTGGTCGAAGTACATGATGCGGCGGAAATGACCCGCGCGCTCAAACTGAAATCCCGCCTGCTCGGAATCAACAACCGCAATCTCAAGACGCTCGCCATCGACCTCGCGACGACCGAACAACTGGCGGCGATGGCGCCCAAGGATCGCATGCTGGTGGCCGAGAGCGGGCTCTATTCGACCGCGGATCTCGAGCGCATGCACCGCGTCGGTGCCTCCATCTTCCTGGTCGGCGAAAGCCTGATGCGCCAGGCCGACGTGACGGCGGCAACGCGCGCCCTGCTCGGTGCCCGCACTCCTCTCAATTCGGCCGCGTAATGAGCAAGCTCACGCATTTCGACGAGTCCGGCAACGCCCGCATGGTGGACGTGTCGGACAAGGGCGCCACCGAACGCGTGGCGACGGCCAAAGGCTCGGTCTACATGTCGACCAAGACGCTGACCCTCATCCGCGAGCGCGGCGTCAAAAAAGGCGACGTGCTGACGGTCGCGCAATTGGCCGGAATCATGGGCGCCAAACGTACGCCGGATCTCATCCCTCTTTGCCATCCGCTGGCCTTGACCTCGGTGAAGGTCGAGCTCCAGCTGGATGCTGCGCGCAACGCTGTCGACATTGCCGCTACCTGCAAGCTGGTAGGCAAGACCGGCGTCGAGATGGAAGCCCTGACCGCCGTCTCGGTCGCGGCTCTCACCGTCTACGACATGGTGAAGGCTGCCGATAAGAGCATGCGCATCGGCGACATCCGCCTGGTGCATAAGAGCGGCGGCAAATCCGGAATCTACGAGGCAAAATGATGTTGTCGGTCGCCGAGGCCCTGGCGCGCATATTGGCGCCGTTTTCACCCCTGGCCGGCGAGGTGGTCGGCATCGACCGGGCCGTCGGGCGCGTGCTGGCCGAACCCGTTGCCGCGCGCCTGTCGCAGCCGCCGGCGGCCGTCTCCGCCATGGATGGCTATGCCGTGCGCGGCACCGATATCGCCCGGTTGCCGGCCAAGCTGAAGGTCATCGGCACCATCGCGGCCGGCATGTCGCCGGAAATGCCGGTCAATGCCGGTGAAGCCGCGCGCATCTTCACCGGTGCCATTCTGCCCCCTGGCGCCGATACCGTCGTTATCCAGGAGAATTGCGCCCGGGACGGCGATGTCGTGAGCGTGGGCGAAGGCTCCAACAAACCCGGCCAGCATGTGCGCGCCGCGGGCAACGATTTCCGCCTCGGTGAAATCGGCTTGTCGGCGGGGCGGCAACTGACGGCACGCGATATCGCATTTGCGGCGGCGATGAACTGGCCAAACCTCACCGTCACGCGGCGGCCGCGCATAGCCCTCCTTTCCACCGGCGACGAATTGCAGCATCCGGGCGAACCGCTGGGCCCGGCACAGATCGTCGCCTCGAATGGCATCGGCCTGGCGGCGCTGGTGACGGCTTGCGGCGGCGAGTCGATCAATCTCGGCATCGCCCGGGACAATATGGCCGACCTCAATCGGGCGCTTGACGGTGCGCGCGGTGCCGATGTGCTGGTGACGACCGGCGGCGCCTCGGTCGGCGAACTCGATCTCATCCAGCGCGCCCTGCAAGAGAAAGGCGCCGATCTCGACTTCTGGAAGATTGCCATGCGCCCAGGAAAGCCGGTGATGTTCGGCACGCTGGACAAGCTGCCCGTCCTGGGCCTGCCCGGCAACCCCGTCTCCGCCCTGGTGACGGCGACCCTGTTCCTGCGGCCGATCGTCGAGCGGCTTCTGGGCCGCACGGACGCCGAGACGGGTCCCTCCATGGCACGGCTGGGAACCGCCCTCAAGGCCAATGACCAGCGCCAGGATTATCTGCGTGCCACCGTCGGGCGCGGGCCGGACGGTGGGCTGGTTGCCACCCCCTTCGCCAAGCAGGACAGCGCGATGCTGTCCCTTATCGCCAAGGCGGACGCGCTCATTATCCGTCCGCCGCACGCGCCAGCAGCTAATGCCGGCGATCTTACCGAGATCCTTCCGCTCGCGGGTGGCTGCCTCAGCATCTAGCCGACACCGGCATTCCGCCGCCCCGGATCGGCAATGCAGGCGCCTCGGATATATTTGAACAACTGTATAAGACGCACTCCGTTGCCGTATCCGCGTCTAGCGGGGCTTAGTGGCCCTGCGGCCGGCTGCCGCGATGCGCCTCACCGCGACAGTCCAACGCTTGACATTTTCATGAACTAAACTAGAACATATGCAGTAGTTGATCGTTTGTTCCAGCGCTACATGTCGATGGGATGCGCGTTCAGCATGAAGACAGCCGGTAGCCCCCGACGGGGACGGGTTCCGGAAGACACCTTTTGTAAGGGGATATTGCGGGCATGTTGACGAGAAAACAGCGCGAATTGCTGCAATTCATCCAGGATCGCCTCGGCGAAACGGGCGTTTCACCCTCCTTCGACGAGATGAAGGATGCTTTGGGCCTGAAGTCGAAATCCGGCGTGCACCGACTCATTACGGGACTGGAGGAGCGCGGCTTCATCCGCCGCCTGCCGCATCGCGCACGCGCCCTTGAAGTGATGCGACTCGCCGAGGATCAGGTTGGCGGCAAGACCGCCGCCCCAGCCTCGCCCGCCGCCGAACCGGCGCGCCGTGGCTTTACGCCCAGCGTGATCCAGGGTGATTTCACCCCCACCCTGCCCGGTGCTGTCGTCGCGCAGGCCGGCCATACGGTTCAACTGCCGCTCTATGGCAAGATCGCAGCCGGCACCCCGATCGAGGCGCTGCGCGATCACAGCAACAATGTCGACGTTCCGGCCGGCATGCTGGGCCGGGGCGAACATTACGCCCTGACCGTCGAGGGCGATTCCATGATCGATGCCGGCATTCACGAGGGCGACACCGTCCTCATCGAACGGTGCGAGAATGCCGAGAACGGCACCATCGTCGTGGCCCTGGTCGACAGTAACGAGGTCACCTTGAAGCGCTTGCGCCGCAAGGGCGATTCCATCGCGCTCGAGCCGGCCAATCCCAGTCACAAAACGCGTATCTTCGGCCCAGACCGGGTCAAGATTCAGGGTCGTCTGATTGGCCTGATGCGCCAGTACTGACATCTGCCGGCTCCGGCGCGGCCTCGCCTTGAGGCTGCGCCGTTTTTGGAAAACGCCGCATCGTCCACGGTCGGTTACCGGTGTCATTTGCGCGGGTAACGCGGAACGAGCCGTCACCCTCGATCGAGATGGCGTGCGTTCCGTGCCGCCACATATCGAAGAAATCGATCACACGTTCGGCTGACGGGCAGAATCCCTCGACGGGTTCCAGGCTGATCACCAGCCGCGCGGTGTGACAGGCAGCTTCTGTCCCGGCTTCCGTCAGCACGACGGCCACAAAACCCATCCGCGTATCGAAGCGGCACCAATCCGCATTGCAACTGCCCTCGCCCGGCAGAGCCGCCGCATGCACGGCATCGAGGCGCCGCTGGTGCGAGTTCAACTCGGGCGCCGCCGCCATTTGTTTAGGGAACGGCAGACGCTTGGCTTGTGCATTCCGGCGCAGCCAGGTCTCAGCCGGAATCTTTCCTGCCCGCATCGAGCTGAAGCGATACTGACCGTCATCGCCCAGTACCGCCACCAGTCGGCTGCTTTGTCCACTGGCGAAGGCCAGGATATCCGGCGATCGCTGCGAGAGCGGCGTCAGGCAACCCAGGGCGAAAAACGCGAGCCCCAGCCATTTGAACCGCCCGACGATGAGGCATAGCCACACCAGACCGAAGCTGGTGAGGAGCAGCCCCGCGACAGGCATTGCCGGCACCAGCACCACCGCGCCAGGCCAACCCGCAACCCAATGCGCGATGGCAATAACCAGATCGCAGCCCCAGCCCATCGCAGCGAGCGGCCAATGCTCCAGCCCGAAAGGCATGGCGACCAATGCCAGTACAGCCAAAGGCATGATCCAGAAGCCGGTCAGCGGCACCGCCAGCATATTGGCGGCAATGCCGTAGAGCGTCAGGCGGTCGAAATGGTAGGCGGCATAAGGTGCCGTCATCAGGCTTGCGATGAGGCTGGTCAGCATCAGCGTACCCAGCCACAGGGCACCGCATTCAAACATGCCGAGAATGCGTCCCATCAGATCGGGCGCATCGCGGCCTACGCGCCGCAAGGCGGCGAACTGGGTACGCCCCCCGTCGAATACCCGGATAAGGCCAAGGACGGCTGCGAACGACATTTGGAAGCTGGCGCCGACAAGTGCATCGGGTGCGATCAACAGCACGACAATGGCGGCAAAGGCGATGACCCGCATCGAGATCGGCGAGCGGTCGAGCAGGATGGCGCAGAAGAACACACCGGTCATGACCAGTGCACGCTGCGTCGGCACCGGCATCCCGGCAAGGCCCGCATAGAAAAAGGCGCCGGCCAGCGCCAGGACCGCGGCCCATTTCTTGATGTCGTAGCGCAGGGCGACCGGCGGCACCAGCGCCAGAATGGCACGCAATCCAAAGAAGAAGATGCCGGCGGCGAGGCCGATATGAAGACCGGAAATCGAGGTAAGATGCGCGAGACCGGAATCCCGCATCGCCTTGACATCATCCGCCCGCAAAGCCGTCTGGTTGCCCACGATCAGCGCCATCGCCATGGCGCCGGTCGCACCGGGCAGTTCCGCCTGAATGCGCCGCCCGATAGTGAGGCGCGAGGCATCGAGCCAGTCCAGCAAGCCGGCCAATGGCGATATGCCGACATCCCGCCCCTCGACCTTGATGGCCGGCTGCAGTGAAAAGCCAACCCCGCCCAACCGCTCGAAATAGGCTTGGCGGCGAAAGTCGAAGGCGTGCGGTGCCGCTGGTGGCGCCGGTGGCTGCAGATCCGCCGTCAGTTTGACCCAATCACCGATCTGGATTGGCTCCGTGGCCTTGGCGAGCTTGATCCGCACACGCTCCGGCAGCGCATCGTCGGCCAACGCTCCCGCCTTCTCGCTCGATATGGCCAGGTGATCGAGTGTCACGCGGAAGCTGCCTGGATAGAGTTCAACCTCGATCACCCGCCCCGTTACATCGGCGCGGTAGAGCGAGCGGCTGAGTTGCGGCGCTTTCACCAGTTCGGTACGCAGGCATGCGGCGGAAAAACCGATAGTGGCGGCGAGCAACCCCGCAAGCACGAGCAGGGCCAGCGGCTGCCGCCGCATCGCCATCGTTGCCAGGAAGAGGGCGGCAGCGATACCCGGCCCCAGCCACAAGGGCGGCTCCTCGGCAAGGCCGAAATAGATCGCGATCCCGCTGCCCAATGCCACCGCCGCCCAGCCCGGCCAGTTGGGCCGCTGGGTTGCGATAAATTCCTCAAAACGCTCCGGAAAGCTGCCTGCCACGATATATTTAACGCCGATAAGTTGTATATCCTTCCTACCAGATCGCCGCCGTCATGAATAGTCTCAAGCCTTGCCCGCCTGGCACTTTTTCATGATAGAACGCTGGCCAAAATCGCCCGGTCGAAATCGCCGGGCCAAGATCAATCTGATATCGGATTCCCACTATGACCGTCGTTACCCGTTTCGCCCCATCGCCCACCGGCTTCCTTCACATCGGCGGGGCGCGCACGGCCCTGTTCAACTGGCTGTTCGCCCGCCACCACAAGGGTATCTTCCATCTGCGGATCGAAGATACCGACCGTGTGCGTTCGACTGAGGCGGCAATCGAGGCGATCATCGACGGTCTCAAATGGCTGGGGCTCGGTTGGGATGGCGAGATCGTCTATCAGTTCGCCCGCGCCCCGCGCCATGCCGAGGTCGCCCTGCAACTGCTCGGAGCCGGTAAGGCCTATCGCTGCTATTGCTCGCCCGAGGAACTGGACGAGATGCGCAAAGCGGCGCAAGCCGCCGGCAAGCCAATGAAATATGACGGCCGCTGGCGCGATCGCGACCCCAAGGAGGCTCCCGCTGGTGCAAAGCCCGTCATCCGTCTGAAGGCACCGCAAGCCGGCGAGACGGTTGTGGTGGACGGGGTCCAGGGCGAGGTGCGCGTCGCCAACGAGCAGCTCGACGACATGATCCTGCTGCGCTCGGACGGAACGCCCACCTACATGCTCTCCGTCGTGGTGGACGATCACGATATGGGTATCACCCATGTCATCCGCGGCGACGACCATCTCACCAACACGTTCCGCCAGCGCCAGATCTATGATTCGATGGGCTGGGACGCTCCTCATTTCAGCCATATCCCGCTCATCCACGGGCCGGATGGGGCTAAGCTTTCCAAGCGCCACGGTGCGCTCGGTGTCGAAGCCTACCGCGATATGGGCTATCTGCCGGAAGCCTTGCGCAATTACCTGCTGCGTCTCGGCTGGGGCCATGGCGATGACGAGATCATCTCGACCGCGCAGGCGATCGAATGGTTCGAGCTTGCCGGTATCGGCCGCTCGCCCTCGCGCTTCGACTTCGCCAAGCTCGACAATCTCAACGGCCATTACATGCGCCAGGCGGCAGATGCCGAACTCGCCAAAGCCGTCGCTGACCGGCTCGGCAAGGCCGATGACGCAGCGGCGCTGGCGATCCTCACCCGCGCCATGCCGGGTCTCAAGAGCCGCGCCAAGACGCTGAAGGATCTGGCCGAGAATGCCGGCTTCTATGTGCAGCAGCGCCCGTTGACCTTTGTCGACAAGGCCAAGGCCATGCTGACGGCGCCGGAGACGGTGACCCTGATGCCGAAGATTGTCGAGGCATATGCGGCGGCTAGCGACTGGCAGGCTGCCGCACTTGAGGAAAAGGCCCGCGCCTTCGCCGAAGCCGCTGGCGTGAAGCTCGGTGCCGTGGCACAGCCCCTGCGTGCCGCCCTCACCGGCTCAACGCAATCGCCGCCGATCTTCGAGGTGATGGAAATCCTCGGCAAGGACGAGGCAATCGCCAGGCTGAAAGACGCGCCGCTCGGGTGAATCCCAAAAAGAAAAACCCCGCTCCAATCGCTCGGAGCGGGGTTTTCATTTCAGCGCGGCGCGGTCTTAGATGCCGCCCATGCACATGTATTTGATTTCGAGGTAATCCTCGATTCCGTATTTCGAGCCTTCGCGGCCATTGCCGGATTCCTTGACGCCGCCGAACGGCGCCACTTCGCTCGAGATGATACCGGTGTTGATGCCGACGATGCCATATTCGACCGCCTCCGCCACACGCCAGACACGACCGAGGTCGCGAGCATAGAAATAGGAGGCGAGGCCGAACTCGGTATCGTTGGCCATCTTGATCACCTCTTCTTCCGTCTTGAAGCGGAAGAGCGGCGCCAGCGGCCCGAAGGTTTCTTCCTTCGCCACCGCCATCTGCGGCGTGACGCCGGTCAGGATGGTGGGTTCGAAGAAGCTGCCGCCCAGCGCATGACGCTTGCCGCCCATGGCGACCTTGGCACCCTTGGCCACCGCGTCGGCGATATGCTCCTCGACCTTCGCCACCGCCTTCATGTCGATGAGCGGCCCCTGTTGCGTTTCGCCCTTGAGGCCGTCGCCAATCTTCATCTTGGCGACCGCGGCTTTGAGCTTCTCGGCAAAGGCGTCATAGACCGCGTCCTGCACATAGATGCGGTTGGCGCAGACGCAGGTCTGGCCGGTGTTGCGGAACTTCGACATCATGGCGCCTTCGACCGCGGCGTCGAGATCGGCATCGTCGAAGACGATGAAGGGCGCATTGCCGCCCAGTTCCATCGAGGTCTTCTTCACCGTGTCGGCGCATTGCTTCATGAGCAGCTTGCCGATTTCGGTCGAGCCGGTGAAGGTCAGTTTGCGCACGATCGGGTTGCTGGTCATTTCGCCGCCGATTGCCGAAGCCGAGCCGGTGACCACATTGAGAACGCCCGCGGGAATCCCGGCACGCTCCGCCAGCACGGCAATCGCCAGCGTCGAGAACGGCGTCTGCGAGGCCGGCTTCATGACGACCGGGCAGCCCGCGGCCATCGCCGGCGCTGCCTTGCGCGTGCCCATCGCGTTGGGGAAGTTCCAGGGCGTGATCGCCGCGACGACGCCGACCGGCTCCTTGGTGACGACAATGCGCTTGTCGCCCTGGTGCGGCGGGATGATGTCGCCATAGATGCGCTTGGCTTCCTCGGCGAACCATTCGATATAGGCGGCGCCATAGGCGATCTCGCCCTTCGCTTCGGCAAGCGGCTTGCCCTGTTCGGCGGTGAGGATGATCGCCAGATCTTCCTGCGCCGCCATCATCAGGTTGAACCACTGGCGCAGCAGATTGGCGCGCTCCTTGGCCGTCTTCCTGCGCCAGGCGCCCCAGGCGGCATTGGCCGCCTCGATCGCACGCTTGGTCTCGGTAGCACCCATGTTCGGAATGGTGCCGATGACTTCGCCGGTCGCCGGATTGGCGACCTCGACGGTCTTGCCCGAATCCGCATCGACCCACTGGCCGTTGATGTAGCATTGCTGCCGGAACAGGCCCTGATCCTTGATCGGCAGGACGAATTTCTGCGCCTTCATAGCGGCTTGGGTCATGATGCGAAATCCTTGCTGGTGCTGGAAATTTGGCCGGAGTATACGCGCCGACCTGCCCGAAGAAAAGTATTCCCGAAGGGGTAGTCGCCGCTCGGATAACCCCGCTCTTTCAAGGCATTAAATCTATCTGGCAGCGCCGGTCCGCCACCGCGAAACCGAGCCTGCCATAGACCCTGAGCGCCGCCATGTTATCGGCGGTCGTGGCGAGATAAGCGGATGCAATTCCCCGCTGCCGCAGCATGTCTAGCAGGCAGCTGCCGACATCGCGCGCCAATCCCCTGTTCCGCGCGGTGGGCGCTGTGACGAAATGGCCGATCAGCGCCGCGCGCAACTTGCCGCTCAACGCAATGGTACCGGCGCAAGCGACCAGGTTCGAGCCTTCAAAAACCCCGACGAAAGGCATGGCAAGCATGTAGGGATCGAAGAGGGTATCGGGATAGTGGCTGCGATAGAAGGAAGCAACCCGGTCGGCATCGCTTATATGAAGGGCACGGCAAATTGCGCCGGCATAGCGGACGCCGGACAAGTCGCATTCCATCACAATCATCTGGCGTGCCTGCAATAGCCGCCGCCCCGAAAACAGCCGATAGCGCTCCGCCTCATGCAGCGGCGCATGAACCTCCACCGCCCCCGGCCAGGCGGTGCAAGCCGCAATATCCGCATTCGCGATCTGGCCCAACGGCGAAAAGACGGTGAGATCACCGAAGATTGCGCCGATGATGGCGCCCCGACCGCCCGCGCAAATGCGCGCTAGTCGGTTGTCAATACCGAGAGCAAGATCCTCGATCGCCGTCGTCCAATAAAAGGAAAGGATCGGATCCGATTGCAGCAATCGCGCAATGGAATCGTGCTCCGCCGCGGTCAGCACGGAAAGCGGCCTGAAGCTCATGCCTCGATGGCCGCTGCCGCCGAGAAGCCGGACTGGATGGCACCCTCGATCGTCGAAGGCCAGCCGGTATCGGTCCAGTCGCCTGCAAGCACGAGATTGCGCCAGCTGGTCCTGGCGCCGGGGCGCCGCCGCAATTGTTCCGGCGTCGCCGCGAAGGTCGCGCGCTTTTCCTTGACCACCCGCCAAGTTGGAAGCGGCGCGTTACCGAGGCCGCAGGCCCGCGCGACATCGCTCCATAAACGCTGCGCCAGTTCCTCGCCCGGCAGGTCGATCACCGCTTCGGCTGCGGAACTCGTGGTGGAGAGAATGCCGGGTTTCACGAAAACCCATTCGGCGATTCCGCCGATGACGCCGATGAAAGGCTGGTCCGGCGTCTGCCCCGTCCATTTGAAATGAGCGTTCACGATGCCGCGAAACGCATCGGGTGCCGTCAGATCCGGTAGCAGATCTGTGGCAACCGGCGCAGTAACGGCAAGAACGACCCGATCGTCCGCACCCAATGCAACTTCCGACTTGCCGAAATCCAGATGCGTCGCGGCATCGTTGCTGAAGCGCAAAGCGCGCAGGCGATGGCCGAACGCAATCTCCACACCCTTCGATCGCAATTGCACCAATGCCGGATCGACCAGGCTTTCCGACAATCCCTCGTGCGGCATCAGCGGATGCAGAGCCGCACCGCCCCGGCCGAACGTGTCGCGGAACAGCCTGCCCAGGAGTCTGGCCGACGCCTCCTCCGGCGCCGTATTGAGGGCTGCCACGCAGAGCGGTGCCCACAGGCGCCGAAAGGCCGTCTTCCGCCTGTCGACGATGTCGGTCACAACGGCATTCTCGCCTGCGCGCGCCAGGCGTTCGGCGTCTAGATAGTCGAGCAGCGACGTCCCCTTGGCGCGCCGGCTCGGGACCAGCAGCCACCAGGGCAGCAAGCCCTCGGTCGGCCGCACTTGCCAGCTCTCATTCGTCGTTAGGTCGACGAAGGAAAAGACTGCCTTGTCACGGGTCGAGAAAGTCGCCGCCGCGCCGATCTCCGAGATATAGGCCATGGCGGCAAGGTTGCCGCTGACGATCAGGTGATTGCCATTGTCGATGCGGCAGCCGAGTTCGGCGTCGTCATAGGAGCGGCAGCGGCCGCCGGCCTGTTGCGCCGCTTCATGGAGCGTTACCTGCCGGCCGGCCCGCGCCAGACGCGTCGCCGCGGCAAGACCGGCAAGGCCGGCACCGATGACGTGGACGCGGCCGCGAGAAGCTGGATTAGAGGAAGCCATAGCGGACGGCCAGCCAGATCTTGCGCCATTTCGGCACCTTTATTTCGGTCGTGAGATCGCGCCAATCCCAGGCGATCAGCTTGTCGAGGAGAGCGCCATAGACGGCGCCCATGATGCGCGCGGGACGCATCGGCTCCTTGGCGCATTGCTTCATCGCCGCATCGGCCTTGACGAAATGCTGCCTGGCGATGGCGGCCAGGTCGCGGCAGACACGCGGCAGGTTGGGATGGCTGCGGATGATGCCGAGATCCTGGCTGTCGACATCATGCTTGGCTAACAGATCGCGCGGCAGGTATAGACGCCCGCGTCCCGCATCCTCCTCGATGTCGCGCAGGATGTTGGTTAGCTGCAAGGCTCGTCCCAGGTGGTAGGCAACTTGGTCGGCAACCGGCTCCGTCGCACCGAAGGCGCGCACCGACAGCCGCCCCACGGCCGACGCCACCCGGTCGCAATAGAGATCGAGCGTCGCCATGTCCGGCGCCTGTATCGTGTCCGTTGCGTCCATCTCCATGCCATCGATGACGGCCAGGAAATCCTCCCGCCGCAGTTTGAAATCGCGCATCGGTTTCAGCAGCGCCTGCGCGATCGGCCATCTGGGCTCGCCGGCATAGAGGCGGTCGATCTCGGCGCGCCATTCCGCCAGCCGTCGCTGCTTGTCGCTCTGCGGCGCCTCTTCGTCGGCAATATCGTCGACTTCGCGGCAGAAGGCATAGATGGCGAACATGGCGTCGCGTCGCGCCTCGGGCAGCAGCCGCATGGCGGCATAGAACGATGTGCCCGACGCCTTCACCTGCGCGGCGATTGCCTGGGTTCCGTCCATCACCGCCTCCTTGCCATGAGCGCCCACACCACACCTTCCATCATCGCTGTCACAAAGAACAGTTTTGTCGGCTTCACGCGCGCTGCCAAGGGGTCGTTCCAGCGTAACTGCCCAATCATCTTGTCGGCCAGACGCACGATCGTTGCAGATTCGGCGCGCAGGCGAAAATCCTTCAACCGTCCCGGCAGCAATCGCGCCTCGACCATCAGGGTATCCGTCTTGTCGAGAAGATCGTTGAGGACCTGGCGCATACCCGCGCTGGAAACGCGCGCCGACAGGTCCCGCGTTTCGACATGGCGCGCCGACAGATGATCCTGCGGCACATAGGCCCGGTCCATCTCCAGATAGTCGATGCCGCAATCCTGCAAATGATTGATGACCTGCAGCGCCGCGCAGAGCGCGTCCGACGGGCCGCGCGCTGCTTGAGGTTCGTCATGCAGGTCGAGCAACTGGCGCCCGACCGGCGCCGCCGAATAGCGGCAATAGGTCATCAGCTCGTCCCAGTTCGCATAACGCTGCTTGGTGGCGTCCATGCGGAAGGCCTTGAGCAGATCGGTCGAGTTCACCGGCGATACACGGGTCGCAGCGAGCGATCTGCGCAGATCCGCCGCCTGGACAATGTCCTCGCGCATTGGATCGAGCAGCACCTCTTCCATGAGATCCAGCCGCGCGACCTTGTCTTCCGGCGAAAGAGATGCGTTGTCGGCGATATCGTCGCCCATACGCGCAAAGCGATAGAAGGCATGAACGTGCGGCCGCAGGTCGGCGCGGATCAGCGCCGAACCGACCGGAAAATTCTCGGTCGAGGCGTTCTTGCCAGACGGTGTCGCAATTCCTGACATGCCGCCGGTCATGCCGCGCTCCTCCTCACATGCTCGGCCTGCGCCCGCCCCTTCCACTGCCCGCCCTTGCCGGTCCAGTAACGGATCGCCGAAGCGACGGTCGCCAGCGTGTAGAAGAGCGCGACCAGCGGCAGGAAGGGCGCCCAAAGCGGCGAGCGCCGGTAATTGGCCAAGGTTGGCAGATAGGCCCCCGCCATCGCCGCCCAGGCGAGCATGCCGAAGGGGCGGATGCCGGGGTCCGGACTGACAGTCAGGATCGGCGGCATGAAATAAGTGGCGGCCATGCCAAGCACCGAACCGATCAGCAACAGGGTCGAATGATCGAGCTGGGTGAAGGCCGAACGCGTGATGAGATTCCAGACGTCGCCCCAGTGCGGATAGCCGCGCAGGGAGGTCACATTGCCGGCAAGCCCCAGCCAGATCGGGCCGGTTGCCTTGATCGCGCGACCCAGCGCGCAATCGTCGATGAGAGCACCGCGGATGGCGGCAATGCCGCCGATCTTCTTCAATGCCGATGCCCGCACCAGCATGCAACCGCCGGCGGCGGCACCCAGCTTGTGTTTCGGGTCGCGCACCCAGGCAAAGGGGTAGAGCTTCTGGAAGAAGAAGATATAGGCGGGGATAAGAGCTTTCTCGGCGAAGGTGTCCGTGCGCAGCTTCGCCATCAGCGAAACCATGTTGAACTTGCCCTGTTCGGCCCGCGCCACCAGGCGCGACAGGCTGTCTGGCGCATGCAGGATGTCCGCATCGGTCAGCAGGTAATAAGCAGCACTCGGCGCAACGCGTTGCGCTTCGGCCACCCCCTGATTGACCGCCCACAATTTCCCCGTCCAGCCAGCGGCAAGTTTCTTGCCCTGGATCACGCGCAGGCGATGACGCCCATTCGCCGTCACCAACCTGGCGGCATCCACCGCCTCTTGCGCGGTGCCATCCTCGCTATTGTCGTCAACCAGGACCACCGTGAGCCTGCCCGGATAATCCTGTGCAAGGAGCCCGTTGATGACTTGCCCGACCACACCCGCTTCGTTGCGTGCGGGCACGACAGCGGCGATATCCGGACAGGAATTCTCTCCCTGCACGAACTCAGCCGCTTCCGGGCGCTCGCGCCAGAACGTGCCGCGAAAAAGCAGCAAATAGAGCCAGATACCAGCTGGAATGCCTGCAAGGGCGATGAGGAATTCGGACATCCGGTTCCTATAGCCGGAACGGCGCGGCCACACCACCCCCAACTCGCGCGCCCAACTCGCACGCCCAACTCGCACGGCGGAGGAATGACCCAACCTTCTGTGATCTGTGCCGCCCAGGGGCGCATCGGCCCTTGCACCGGCTCCGCTTTATGACCGATGATCATTTTTGGAAGAGCCGCCGCTGAGGGCTTGCAGCGGCGGGATAACAGGTTGCGGAGCGGCCCGACGCCGCTGCATGGCCGGTGGGAGGACGCGTAAGTGACCAACCACATTCCGGAACGACCGAGCTGCATCGCCGTGCCAGGCGTGGGGGCACCCTATCGCGGCACCACGACGGCTGGCGACGCCCACCTCGACCTTGGTGTTTCGCCCGACCCGCTTCTGTCGCTGCGTCCGGCCGGTACCATCCTGGACGCCAACCAGCGCGCAGCGGAGATGCTTAACTGCCATACCCGCCTCATCGTTGGCGCCCATATCGGCGCCTTTCTCGAAGGCTTGACTGAAGGCGGTTCCTCCCCCTCCGTCGGACGCCTCCTTGAAGCGCTATATGTTGGCGACGGCAGGCCCATCGAAACCGTCGCCCATAAACTCAGTGGCGACAGCATCCCGGTCGAGATCACATCAATGCGGACCACGCTGGACGGTTCGCCGTTGATCGTCGCCGCCATCCGGGACATTGCACACCGCAAGCAGAACGAACGCGCGCTCACCAGCGCCAAGGAACAGGCAGAGCGCTCCAACGTGGCAAAGCTGGATTTCCTGGGCCAGCTGTCGCATGAATTGCGCACGCCGCTGGCTGCCATCATCGGCTTTGGCGAGGTGATGAGGGACGAGATGTTCGGCCCTCTTGGCGTCAAGCTCTACCAGACCTATGCCGCCGACATCTGCAAGAGCGGACGCCAACTGACGGATGTGGTGGAGCGCATCATCGATGTCACGCGCCTTGAGGGGCGCATGGCCGTGGCCCATACCCGCACCGCCGATCTGGCGGATATCGTCGAGCGGGTTCTTTCGACCCAGGCGACCGCGGCGGCCATACAGGGCGTCCGCCTGACGCATGATCTGCGCCGCGGCAGCGTTCCCGTCATCCTCGACGATGAAACGCTCGAGAAGATGATCGGCCATGTTGTCGAAAACGCCATCAAGTACAATCGCTTTGGCGGCAAGGTCGAGATATTGGGCCGCGTCCGGCAGGCCGACGAAAGCGATGCCGCCCAGGTCTTCTTGGAGGTCACCGATAACGGGCCGGGCTTCGCCGCGGATCAATTGCACCAGCTGCAGAAGTCGATCGACGCAAACCAGCATCAGACGAGCAGCGGCCTGACCCTTTGCGGCGCCTTCCTGCACCTCATCGGCGGCAAGCTCTCGATCGACAGCGCCCCCAACGCCGGCACCAGGGCAATCCTGATGTTTCCCCAGCGCTATGACGGGCGCTGGCATCCCTGAGGCATTTCAGCGCTGAAATGAAAAACCCCGCTGCTTGAAGCGGCGGGGCTTTCCACAAGACTTCGCGTAAGGTCGCTTCTTTATGCGACTTCTGCTTTCGGCGACTGGTCGGTGATCGCGGGGTTCTTCTCCGCGGCCGCCTGCAGTTCCTTGTCGCGCGATGCCGCGACCTGCTTCAGGCGCGCCATAACCGAACCGGTGCCGGCCGGGATGAGGCGGCCGACGATGACGTTCTCCTTGAGACCGATAAGCGTGTCGACGCGACCCGAAACCGAAGCTTCGGTGAGGACACGGGTTGTCTCCTGGAACGACGCAGCCGAGATGAACGAACGGGTCTGCAGGCTGGCCTTGGTGATGCCGAGCAGCACCGGCTTCGCGGTGGCGAGACGCCCGCCATCCTTGAGGACCTTCTCGTTCTCGATCTCCAGCTCCGTGCGGTCGATCTGCTCGCCAGCAAGGAACGTGGTATCGCCCGGATCGCCCACTTCGACCTTCTGCAGCATCTGGCGGACAATCACTTCGATGTGCTTGTCGTTAATCTTCACGCCCTGCAGACGATAGACTTCCTGAATCTCGTTGATGAGGTAGGAAGCCAGCGCCTCGATACCGAGGACGTGCAGAATGTCGTGCGGCACGGGGCTGCCGTCCATGAGGAGATCGCCCTTCTGGACGTAATCGCCTTCCTGGACCGAGATATGCTTGCCCTTCGGGATCAGATACTCGACCGGCTCGACGCTTGCATCTTCGGAAACGACGACGATGCGGCGCTTGGCCTTGTAATCCTTGCCGAATTCGACGCGACCGGCGCTCTCGCTGATGATCGCGTAATCCTTCGGCTTGCGGGCTTCGAAGAGTTCGGCGACACGCGGCAGACCGCCGGTGATGTCACGCGTCTTCGAGCTTTCGCGCGGGATACGGGCCAGCACGTCGCCGGCGCGGACATGCGCACCGTTCTCGACCGACAGAATGGCGTCGACCGACATGAAGTAGCGGGCTTCGACACCGTTCGGCAGCGTCACCACATTGCCCTTATCGTCGCGCAGCGTGACGCGCGGGCGCAGGTCGGCACCACGCGGCTGCTGCTTCCAGTCGACCACGACGCGGCTCGAGATACCCGTGGTCTCGTCGACCACTTCGCGCATCGACAGGCCTTCGACCAGGTCGATGTAGTTAACGATGCCTTCTTTTTCGGTGATGATCGGCAGCGTATAGGGATCCCATTCCGCGAGCTTCTGGCCCTTGGTGACCTTGGCGCCATGATCCTGGATCAGCTTGGCGCCGTAGGGTACGCGGTGACGTGCGCGTTCGCGACCCTGATCGTCGACGAGGACGATTTCACAGTTGCGGCCCATGACGACGGGGATGCCGTCGCTGTTCATGACGATATTGCGGTTCTTCACCTGCACTTCGCCATTATAGGTCGCTTCGATAGCCGACTGTTCGGCACCGCGCTGCGCCGCGCCACCGATGTGGAACGTGCGCATGGTGAGCTGCGTACCCGGCTCGCCGATCGACTGCGCGGCGATGACGCCGATGGCTTCGCCGATATTGACCGGCGTACCGCGGGCGAGATCGCGGCCGTAGCAGGCGGCGCACACGCTGGTCTTGGTATCGCAGGTCAGCACCGAGCGGATCTTCACGGTATCGACACCGGCGCGTTCGATCTCGTCGGCCAGCGGTTCGTCGATGAGCACGCCGCGCGCGGCGATGGTACGGCCCGACAGCGGGTCCTTCACATCGGCCGCAACGGTCCGGCCAAGGATGCGCTCCGAGAGGGCCGCGATCGTCTCGCCGCCTTCGACCACCGCCTTCACGGTGAGGCCGTTTTCAGTGCCGCAATCGAGTTCGGTGATGATCGCATCCTGGGCGACGTCGACCAGACGACGCGTCAGATACCCGGAGTTCGCGGTCTTCAACGCGGTGTCGGCCAGACCCTTGCGGGCGCCGTGGGTCGAGTTGAAGTATTCGAGCACCGAGAGACCTTCCTTGAAGTTGGCGATGATCGGCGTTTCGATGATTTCACCGGACGGCTTGGCCATCAGGCCGCGCATGCCGGCCAGCTGTTTGATCTGGGCGGCGGAGCCACGGGCGCCGGAATGTGCCATCATGAACACCGAGTTGATGCCCTTGCCGGTCGATTCCTTGGACATGACTTTCATCATTTCCTCGGCCACGCGCTCGGTGCAGTTCGACCAGACGTCAACGACCTTGTTGTACTTCTCACCCTGGGTGATGAGGCCGTCCTGGTACTGCTGCTCGTATTCCTTCACCTTGTGCTGGGCATCAGCGACAAGCTTCTTCTTCGCTTCGGGGATGATCATGTCATCCTTGCCGAAGGAGATGCCGGCCTTGCAGGCCTGCGCAAAACCAAGACCCATGATGCGGTCGGCGAAAATGACCGTCTCTTTCTGGCCGCAGTGACGATAGACGGTGTCGATCACGTTCGTGATCTCCTTCTTCGTCAGCACGCGGTTGATGAGAGCGAACGGCAGGTTCGGATGACGCGGCAGCACTTCCGAGAGGATCATGCGGCCGGGCGTCGTCTGCACGATGCGGGTGACCGGGGCGCCGGTCTCGTCAACCGTCTTCAGGCGCGCCTTGATCGGCGTGTGCAGGGTGATGACCTTGGCTTCGATGGCATGCTGAATCTCGCCGATATCGGCAAATGCCATGCCTTCGCCCGGCTCGCCCTTGCCTTCCATCGTCAGGTAATAGAGGCCGAGGACGATGTCCTGGCTGGGGACGATGATCGGCTTGCCGTTGGCGGGGCTGAGGATGTTGTTGGTCGACATCATCAGCACGCGCGCTTCAAGCTGGGATTCCAGCGACAGCGGCACGTGGACAGCCATCTGGTCGCCGTCGAAATCGGCATTGAAGGCGGTGCAGACCAGCGGATGCAGCTGAATGGCCTTGCCTTCGATGAGAACCGGTTCGAAGGCCTGGATGCCGAGACGGTGCAGGGTCGGTGCGCGGTTCAGCATCACCGGATGCTCGCGGATGACTTCCTCCAGAATATCCCAGACCTCGGGACGTTCCTTTTCGACCATGCGCTTGGCGGCCTTGATGGTCGAGGCCATGCCGTAGATTTCGAGCTTCGAATAGATGAACGGCTTGAAGAGTTCGAGCGCCATCTTCTTCGGCAGGCCGCATTGATGGAGCTTCAATTCCGGGCCGACGACGATGACCGACCGGCCCGAATAGTCGACGCGCTTGCCGAGCAGGTTCTGGCGGAAGCGACCCTGCTTGCCCTTCAGCATGTCGGAGAGCGACTTCAGCGGGCGCTTGTTGGCGCCGGTGATGACGCGGCCGCGGCGGCCGTTGTCGAACAACGCGTCGACCGCTTCCTGCAGCATGCGCTTTTCGTTGCGCACGATGATGTCCGGCGCCTTCAGTTCGATGAGACGCTTCAGGCGGTTGTTGCGGTTGATGACGCGGCGGTAGAGGTCATTGAGGTCAGAGGTCGCGAAGCGGCCGCCGTCGAGCGGCACCAGCGGACGCAGTTCCGGCGGAATGACCGGGATGACGTCGAGGATCATCCATTCCGGCTTCGAGCCCGACTCGAGGAAGGCATCGACCAGCTTCAGGCGCTTCACGAGCTTCTTGCGCTTGGCCTCCGACGAGGTCTCGCGCAGCTCGACCTTCATCGTCTCGCGCTCGTCGGCGAGATCGAGTGAGGAGAGCATGCCCTTCAAGGCTTCGGCGCCGATGCCGGCCTGGAACGCGTCCTGGCCGTATTCGTCCTGGGCGTCGAGATACTGCTCTTCATTGAGCAGCTGATGCTGCTTCAAGGGGGTGAGGCCCGGCTCGATGACGACGTAGTTCTCGAAATAGAGGATGCGCTCCAGATCTTTGAGCGTCATGTCGAGCAGCAGGCCGATGCGGCTGGGCAGCGACTTCAGGAACCAGATGTGGGCCACTGGCGAGGCGAGCTCGATATGGCCCATGCGCTCGCGCCGGACCTTCGAGAGCGTCACTTCGACGCCGCACTTTTCGCAGACGATGCCGCGATACTTCATGCGCTTGTACTTGCCGCACAAGCATTCGTAATCCTTGATCGGACCGAAGATGCGGGCGCAGAACAGGCCGTCGCGCTCCGGCTTGAAGGTCCGGTAGTTGATGGTTTCCGGCTTCTTGATCTCGCCGAACGACCAGGAGCGGATGCGCTCCGGGCTCGCGATCGAGATACGGATGTTGTCGAAGGTCTGCGGGCCCTGGGGCTGACCGAAAACGCTCATCAATTCTTGGTTCATCGCCATCTCCTTCTGCCGACCAAGGGCCCGGCGGCGTGCAACCGCCGGGTCTCCAGTCAGCTATCCGATTAATATTCGTTCGTGGTCAGCTCGACATTGAGGCCGAGCGAACGGAGTTCCTTCACGAGCACATTGAAGCTCTCAGGGATTCCGGACTCGAAATTGTCGTCGCCGCGAACGATGGCTTCGTAGGTCTTGGTACGACCGGACACGTCGTCCGACTTCACCGTCAGCATTTCCTGCAGCGTATAGGCGGCGCCATAGGCTTCGAGGGCCCAGACTTCCATTTCGCCGAAGCGCTGCCCGCCGAACTGGGCCTTGCCGCCCAGCGGCTGCTGGGTGACGAGGCTGTAGGGGCCGATCGAACGCGCGTGGATCTTGTCGTCGACCAGATGGTGCAGCTTAAGCATGTAGATGTAGCCCACCGTGACCTGCCGCTCGAAATGCTCGCCGGTACGACCGTCGATCAACGTCACCTGACCCGAGCTCTTCAGCCCTGCCTTGGTCAGCATGTCGACGATGTCTTCTTCGCGCGCGCCATCGAAGACGGGCGTTGCGATATGGACGCCGCCCTTGAGATTGCCGGCCAGCTCCATCAGCTGATCGTCCGGCATCTCCATGACTTCGGCCTTGTAGGTCTTCTCGCCATAGATGTCCTTCACGGCCTTGCGCAATTCCGCATACTTGCCGTTGACGCGCACCTGATCGAGCATCTCGCCGACCTGGCGCCCGAGGTTGGCGCAGGCCCAGCCGAGATGCGTTTCGAGGATCTGACCGACGTTCATGCGCGACGGCACGCCCAGCGGGTTGAGCACGATGTCGACCGGTCGGCCGTCCTCGAGATACGGCATGTCTTCGCAGGGGACGATGCGCGAGACGACACCCTTGTTGCCGTGACGGCCGGCCATCTTGTCGCCCGGCTGCAGCTTGCGCTTCACCGCGACGAACACCTTGACCATCTTCATGACGCCCGGCGACAGCTCGTCGCCGCGCTGCAACTTCTCGACCTTGTTCTCGAAGCGCTTCTCGAGGGCGGCGACGCTCTCGTTGAACTGCTTCTTCAAGGCCTCGATCTCGGCCATGCGCTTGTCGTTCTTGATGCCGATCTGGCGCCACTGGCCCGGCGTGAACTCCGAGAGCACCTTGTCGGTGATCTTGGTGTCGGCCTTCAGCGTCTTCGGCCCACCGGCCGCGAGCTGATTGACCAGGAGTTCCTTCAGGCGGCTGTAGAAGTTCCGCTCGAGGATCGCCTTTTCGTCATCGCGGTCCTTGGCGAGACGTTCGATTTCGGCGCGCTCGATGGCGAGCGCACGTTCGTCCTTGTCGACGCCGCGACGCGAGAAGACGCGCACTTCGACGATGGTGCCGGAGACTCCCGGCGGCAGACGCATCGAGGTGTCGCGGACATCCGAGGCCTTTTCACCGAAGATGGCGCGCAGCAGCTTCTCTTCCGGCGTCATCGGGCTTTCGCCCTTCGGCGTCACCTTGCCGACCAGGATGTCGCCCGGCTTCACCTCGGCGCCGATATAGACGATGCCGGCTTCGTCGAGGTTCTTGAGCGCTTCTTCACCGACGTTCGGAATGTCGCGGGTGATTTCTTCCTGGCCCAGCTTGGTGTCGCGGGCCATGCATTCGAATTCTTCGATATGGATCGAGGTGAATACGTCGTCGGAGACGATGCGTTCCGAGATCAGGATCGAATCTTCGAAGTTGTAACCGTTCCACGGCATGAAAGCGACGAGCACGTTGCGGCCGAGAGCCAACTCGCCAAGCTCGGTCGACGGACCGTCGGCGATGATGTCGCCCTTGTCGATGATGTCACCGACACGCACCAGCGGACGCTGGTTGATGCAGGTGTTCTGGTTCGAACGCTGGAACTTCAGCAGGTTGTAGATGTCGACGCCCGGCACCGCCGAATCCGTCTCGCCGGTCGCACGGATGACGATACGCGTGGCATCGATCTGGTCGACGATGCCGGCGCGCTTGGCAGCGATGGCGACGCCGGAATCGCGCGCCACGGTGCCTTCCATGCCGGTGCCGACCAGCGGCGATTCGGCGCGCAGAAGCGGCACGGCCTGACGCTGCATGTTCGAGCCCATGAGCGCGCGGTTGGCGTCGTCGTTCTCAAGGAACGGGATGAGCG
>NZ_JAYRUV010000006.1:0-221790 GCF_041918875.1 Dongia sp. | reverse complement strand
CGATGATCAGCACCGTGCGCCCCCTGGCAATCGCCGCCATATTGTCCTGGATGATGCGCTCCGATTCATAATCCAGGGCCGAGGTCGCCTCGTCGAAGATCAGGATCTTCGGGTTGGTGACCAGCGCTCGCGCGATCGCCATGCGCTGGCGCTGCCCGCCGGAGAGGCTGGCGCCGCGTTCGCCCAGCACCGTGTCGTATCCCTGGGGCAGTTCCAGGATGAAGTCATGGGCGCCGGCGAGCTTCGCCGCCGCCACCACGCGCTCCATCGGCATGCCGGGATCGCTCAGCGCGATGTTCTCGCGGATCGACCCGGTGAACAGCACATTCTCCTGCAGCACCACGCCGATCTGCCGCCGCAGCCAGGCCGGATCGATGAGGGCCAAGTCCATGCCTTTTCCAGCTCCGCGCGGGTGAGCGCCACCGGCCGGTTCTCCTCCGGATCGTGCACCAGGGCCTTGACTTCCTGTCCCTCCCCCGCTGCAACCTTCGCAAGAACGAAGAACCTGCCATCCTTGCTCTGCGCCACGGCCGGCAGCGGCGTCTTGGCGAGTTTCCGCCAGTCGGATGCCACCCAGCGCGCCTTGAGACCCGATTCCCGCGCCGCCCGCAGCAGGTCCGAATCGGAGAGCCCCTCAGGCCCCGGCGCAAAGCGGTGTCTGAGCGCCTGCGGCTCCACCGCCAGGCCGTGAAAACGCAGCAACAGCACAAGGCAAAGCAGCCCGGTATCAGGGACTTGCGGGGCCGCCGCCGATGCGACACCCAATTGTTCCGGCGCTGCCTCTGCGACCACGCCCTACCCCTGTTTTCTCAAGCGTTAGGGATTTCGTCCCGATGTTTCCGGAGAAAACTAAAAGGCGCATACGATCCAGGCAAGTAAATATTCCATTAATCTCTTACCTAAGTTGCGAACTTCCGCTGGATTCTGCTGTACATGTGCTCAACAGCTATAAGTTTAGAATTGAACCAATTAACCTCTGACGACTATCAGCCAGTAAAACTTGATGCAGACGCCTGGATTCGAGACGGCGCCTACAATCGCGTCCGCTATGACCTTCTGGCGCGCCGCGCGGCTTTCTGCTTCAAGGCGGCACACGCGTGCCATTTCTCCGTCCGCGTGGCCATCCTCAGCTGTGCTCTTACGCGCCGTTTAAGTTTTTGTGAAAGATACATCACCGCGAAAAATCTACGGCAAGCCCCCCGCTAAAACTTCAACCGACGGTGCCAAAGCGCTCGGCAAACCACACTGATCGCTCTTCCGGTGCACTGACCGGAATAGACAAGAGCGGCAGTTGCAATTCCACTGCCGCCCTTTTCGTTTTCGCAATCTGGCGACCCCAGCAAGATTCGAACTTGCGACCTATTGCTTAGAAGGCAATTGCTCTATCCAACTGAGCTATGGGGTCCGATCTGCTTCAATGGGTCCAGCGGCCGACACGGTCGTAGCGGAAATTATCGGCATAGGCCTTGGGCGCCACGCTGCGCTGCTTGGGCTGCTCGATCTCGTAGGCGATGCCTTCGCGCGTCGCGTAGGCTACAGCCTCTTCCCGCGTGGCGAAGGTGAGACGCACCTGGCGCTTGGTGTCGTCGCTGGAGGTCCAGCCCATGAGGGGGTCGGCCTGGCGCTGTGTTTGCGGGGGGAACTCCAGGATCCAAACGCTGGCGCGCCCGGAGCGCCCGGACTGCATCGCCGATTTCGCTGGCTGGTAGATTCTCGCGGCCATCGCCCAATCCTCGCTTCTTTCCGTTCCTATCCGCCCACGGCCGATTCGGGCCCCAGGCAACAGCCTTGCGCCCCGCCACCGGGGCCTGGAGCTGAAATTTTTCTGTGCCGGCATTCGGCCTCAGAATCGCCTCAAAGCTTGAAAGATCCCGTTAACAGGGACTTCGCGAGATGGTCGGGGTGAGAGGATTCGAACCTCCGACACCCTGCTCCCAAAGCAGGTACTCTACCAGGCTGAGCTACACCCCGATCCCGCAAAATCAAGCATTTCCAGTCGTTTTATCAAAGCCCGCGGAAACTGCAACGGGCGTTTTCGTGACCGGTTCGGCTGCTCCAGGCACGCTGTCCGATACCTCTCAGTCCGTTCCACCAGCGGTTTGGAACTCGTCATTGCGCTGCAGAAAGGCCCACGTCAAGCGGATTTCTGTCATTCCGGGCCAGCTTTCTTTGTTTGCGACTCATTCCACCCGTCGTTATGCTCCGGCCTTGGGAATCATCCGCGACAGAGGGGCTTACTATGGCAACCGCACCACAGAAGACGATAACCTTGAAGCAGCTCGGTACCGATCTGGCCGACAAGCACGAATTGTCGAAGAAGCAGACCAACGAAGTCCTTACCGATCTCGTGGCGCTGATCGGCAAGCACCTGAAGAAGGGCGACAAGATCCGTATCCCGGCTCTTGGCATCCTGCAGGTGCGCAAGCGTCCGGCGCGCATGGGCCGCAACCCGGCGACCGGCGAAGCCATCAAGATCAAGGCCAGCAAGAAGGTCGCCTTCCGCGCTGCCAAGGAACTCAAGGAATCGATCTGATCGCTTCCTGACAAGTTCCCAGAGACTTGCGACAACGCCGCGCCCCATTGGAGCGCGGCGTTCTCGTTTGCGGAAACCCAACCACTTAGTCGAGCACTTCCTTCACCTTGCTGGCGAGCTGCTTGAGAGTGAAGGGCTTCATCAGGAAATGCGCCTCCTCGCCCGCGTCGATCTTGCGGCGGAAATCGTCTTCGGCATAGCCGGAGATAAAGATGACCTTCACATCCGCCCGGCGCTGGCGGACCTCCTTGATCAGGGTCGGTCCATCCATCCGCGGCATCACGACATCGCTGATGATGAGGTCGATATCGTTGAGCTGCTCGTTGATGAGCTCCAGCGCCGCCTCGCCGCTGCGCGCTTCCAACACCTTGTACCCCTTGTTGCGGAGCGCCCGGGCGGAGAAGAGCCGCACCGCATCCTCATCCTCGACCAGCAGGACGGTGCCGATGCCGGTCAGGTCGCGCGGCTGGTCTTCCGCACTGTCCGCCCGGGCGGCCGCGTCGCCGGCGGCGGCATGCTGCGGCAGATAGATGCGGAAATTGGTCCCCTTGCCAAGCGTGCTGTCGACAAAGACGAACCCGCCCGTCTGCCGCACGATGCCGTATACCGTGGAGAGGCCGAGTCCGGTTCCCGACCCCACCGCCTTGGTTGAGAAGAACGGCTCGAAAATGCGGTCCAGAATGTCGGCCGGGATGCCGGAGCCGGTATCGGCGATTTCAATCAGCACATAGGATCCCGGCGGCATCACTTCGACGCCCCGGCTGATCGGGTCGGTCGTCGCGATATTGCGGGTACGAATCAGCAGGCGGCCGCCCTCCAGCATCGCGTCGCGCGCGTTGACGGCGAGGTTGATGATCACCTGCTCCAGCTGGCCGGCGTCGACGCGCACGAATTTGAGGTCGCGGCCATGCTCCATCATGAGTTCGATATTCTCGCCGATGAGCCGGCGCAGCAGATGCGACAGTTCCGCCAGCACGTCGGTCACATCGAGTACGCGCGGCTGCAGAGTCTGCTGACGCGAGAAAGCCAACAGCTGGCGCACGAGGTTGGCCGCGCGGTTGGCGTTCTGCTTGATCTGCATGATGTCGGCAAAAGACTGGTCGCCCGCCTTGTGCCGCAGCAGCAGCAGATCGCAGAAACCGATCATTGCCGTCAGCAGATTGTTGAAATCGTGGGCGATGCCGCCAGCCAGCAGACCCACCGCCTGCATCTTCTGCGACTGCGCGAATTGCGCTTCAAGCCGCTTCTGCTCGGTGGCATCGATGAGGTGCACGATCATCCCTATGGCACGGCCCCTGTCTTCGCGGCGGGAAGCATAGATGGTGACCGAGCGCTGCTTGTCGCCGATGAGGCGCACGGTAAGCGGCTGGCCGGCCCGGCCTTCCGCCATCACCTGGCCAAGATGCGCCTCGGCCGCCGCGCGTTCTTCCGGCTGCACCAGATCTACAAAGCGCGCCTGCGCCCATTCTGCACCGACCAGAAGGTGTTGGAAGGCCGGATTTGCCTGCTCCACCCGTCCATTCTCGTCGAGCAACAGAATGCTGGCCGGGGCTTCCTCGAAGAAACGCTGGAAATACTGCTCAGATACTTGCAGCGCACTCTCCAGCTCCCGCTCGCGGCTGAGATCGTGCACGACCGAGCGGGTGCGCAGCTTGATCCCCGTGCCGTTGGACGACTGCACATTGGCGACGTCGTGCCGGATGAAAGCCTGGAAGGTACGATTGTTAGGCCCGCGAAGGGCAACTTCGCCGCTGCGTGCCGCCATGTCGCGGAAGGGAGAATAGGCCTGCGCATCCGCCGGCAGCGGATCGGCGACGAGATTGTGCAGAGTCTGCCGATAACCGCCCTCATTGTCCGGCAGCAGGCCCAACCAGCTCGCCAGCGTCGAATTCACGAACAGGAAGCGACCGTTCTCGTCGACCGAGTAAAATCCGATCGGTGCGTGCTCGATGAGGTCGGCGAAGGTTTCGTGGTCGGAACGAATGAAATCCTCGATCTGCCGCTGCGCCGTGACTTTCTCCGCCCCCCACAGAACGAAGCCGGGAAAACCGGCGATGCTGCGCCCGGAAACGTCGAACCAGTCAGTCTGGCCGTCGCCCAGCGGCACCTCGATTTCGGTCCGGCCGCGCCCGCCTTCGGCCACGGTCCGGATCAGCTGTTGCAGAATCTCGGCGGCATCCGATCCGCCATTCACCCGGGCGAGCAGCAACTTGGGCAAAGGTTCGTTGACGCCCTGAAAGAGGCGCCCGAACGCGTCGTTGGCCAGGACGACGCGCCCCGCCGGATCGATAAGCTGGCGGGCGCGGCTCGTGGCATTGAGGCTGCCGAGGAGAAGGTCATGCCGCCCGGCCGTGCGGCGCCAGACGAAGTAACCGCCCACCAGCACCGCGACCAGCAGCGCGATGATGGCAACGGCCAGGCCGAGCGGCCAGGTCGCCGCCGCCTCCATGGATTGCGCCCAGGCCGGCTTCGCCAGCACCAGCAATACCGACATCACGCCACGAAATGTGCCTGCTCCGCCCAATCCTGCCATCCCCGTCCGCATTTTCCGGCCGAGTGTAGCCGATCCGCCTGCCAAATCCAGCGCGCTAGAAACGCCGCTTCTTCAGTTTGAAGATATAGGAAATCAGCTCGGCGACGGCCTTGTAGTATTCCGGCGGGATTTCCTGGTCGATATCGACGGCAGCATAGAGGCCGCGGGCGAGCGGCGGATTCTCGATCACCGGCACATCCGCCTCTTCCGCCACTTCACGGATGCGCAGAGCGACCTTGTCCGTACCTTTGGCGACGACTTTGGGCGCCGACATGGCCGACTGATCGTATTTCAGTGCGACGGCGTAATGGGTCGGGTTGGTGACCACCACATCGGCCTTCGGCACCTCGCCCATCATGCGCCGGCGGGCGCGTTCCATGCGCAACTGCCGCAGGCGGCCTTTGACCAGCGGGTCGCCTTCCGTCTGCTTGTATTCGTCGCGCAGATCCTGGCGCGACATGCGCAGGCTCTTCAAATACTCCCATCGTTGATAGAGGATATCGGCTGCCGCAATGACGCCCATCACGATAAAGACGCCGATCAGCAGGATATGCACCTTGTCGTTGATCGCCGCCACGAGCTGGATCATATCCATGCCGATGAGTTTGTGCAGATCGCCGACGCTGGGGACGATGAAGTAGCCGACAACGGTAGCCACGATGGTGATTTTCAGGATACCCTTGACCAGTTCGGCGACCGAGCGCAGCGAGAAGATTCGCTTGAAGCCGGCCATGGGCGAAATTTTGTCGAGGCTCGGCATCATGTTCTCGGCCGACCACAACAGGCCGAACTGCAGAAAGCCGGCACCGAAGGCGGCCAGAAGCGCCAGCGCGATCGGCGCGATGCCGGCCAGCAAGATCACACCCAGCGTGCGCCAGGCGAGATTGAGCAGATGCCCCATGTCGGTGGGAATCTGATCGGGCGATTCGATGAACTGCATCGACAGGCTGCTGATCTGCTGAGCGGCATAGCGGCCGAAGAGTACGACCGCCAACGTGAAGGCCAGGATCATCAGCAGATGGTTGAACTCCTGCGACTTCGGCACCCGCCCTTCGTTGCGCGCTTCGTCCAGACGTTTGGACGTTGGGTCTTCTGTTTTTTGTGAGTCGTCATTGTCTTCGGACATCGCTGACCCACCTATTCCACAAAACCAGTGAGATGGTTGCGATAGACTTCAAGGAACCAGATCATCGCCGCCGAAATGGTCACCGCCATCAGGCCGAAGCCCACCAGCAATTGCAGCGGCATGACGACGAAGAAGACCTGCAGGGTCGGCATCAGGCGCGCGATCAGTCCCATGCCGACGAAAAGGACCAGACCGTAGACCAGGAAAGGGGCCGACATCTGCATGGCCAGCAGGAAGGAATCCGCCGTGACGCGCGCGATCATATTGGCGACGTCCTGCAAAGGCGGCATCTGGCCGGGCTCGAACAGGCCATAGGTCCCCACCAGCGCGCGCAGCGTCAAGTGGTCAAGGCCGGTGGCGAAGATCAGCACGATGGCCACGGCGACCAGGAAGTTGCCGGTCACCGCGCCCTGCTGAGCCGTGGTCGGATCGCTCGACAGCGCATTGGCGATGCCCATCTGCAGGGCGATCGTCATGCCGGCCGTAAGCGTCGCCATCAGGATGATCCGGCAGATCAGGCCGAAGAATATGCCGATGGTAATCTCGCCCAGTATCAGGATCCCCAGGGCGGCGGGTTCCGGCGGCAGGACCGGGATCATGTCCTTGACCAGCGGCATCAGCACGAAGGAGAGCAACAGCGCGAAGGAAAGGCGAACCCGCACGGCGACATAGACCTCGCCAAAGCCCGGCATCAGCGAAACGGCGGCACCGACCCGCGCGAAGATCAGAAGAAATTGAAAGATCGACCCGGTCAGAAAGGCTTCGATCGTCATGACGGGATGTCAGCCGACCGCCCGCGACATGATCTGTTCGGTGAAATCGACCAGGGCATGCAGCATGAAAGGCGCCAGCAACAGCAACGAAATGAAGACGATCACGATCTTCGGAACGAAAGTGAGGGTCGCTTCCTGAATCTGGGTGAGCGCCTGGAACAGTGAAATAAGCAGGCCGACGACAAGCGAAATCAACATGATCGGCGCGCCGACTTTCAGCGTGACGATCACGGCATCGCGCGCGATCTCAAGGAGAGCTGCCTCATCCATCTATTAAGCTTATCATGAAACCGCCCGCTGCCGCAGGATCAGATCGGCATCCGCATGATTTCCTGATAGGCGGAGATTACGCGGTCGCGCACGGCCGTTACGGCCTGCAAGGTCACTTCCGCAGCCGAGACGGCCGTTACCACGTCGGTGACATTGGCCTGGCCGGCGGCGGCCAGCATGGTCTGCTTCTCGTCGCCTTTGCCGGTTTGAATGGCGTCGTTCTTGATATTCTGCAGCAGCTCGCCAAAGCTGGGCCCAGCTTTCTCGCGGGCTTCCATGCCGCCGCTGCCCAGCGCCTTGTTGGCGGCGTTATAGGCGTTAACGGCATTGCTGATGATCGGGTCGGCCATGGCGATATTCCCCTACCCTCAGCGCAGGACATCGATGGTGCGCGACAGCATCGAACGCGATGCCTCGATAACCTTCAAATTGGCCTCGTACGAGCGCTGCGCTTCGCGCATGTCGGTCATTTCGACCAGCCCGTTCACATTGGGCAGGCTGACATAGCCGTCCTTGTCCGCGGCCGGGTTACCGGGGTCGTATTTCTTGCGGAAATCGCTGGGGTCGGTGCCGACCTTGGCCACCTTGACCAGATCAACGCCCATTTCCCGGTCGAGCTGGTTCTTGAAGGTGATTACCTTGCGCCGGTAGGGGTCCTCGCCAGCACTCTCGGCGACGGAATCGACATTGGCCAGGTTCTCGGCGATGACGCGCAGACGCTCGCCCTGCACCCGCATGCCCGAGGCCGAGATGAACATCGTGTCAAAAAGTTCCATTTTGCGCTCCTAGCGACCCGGTTAGCCGTTGCGGCCGATCGCCGTCTTAAACAGGTCGATATGCTTGCGGTAAAGATTGACCACCATGTTGTAGTTCATCTGGGTTTCGGAGACTTTCATCATCTGCTCCTCGACCACCACGGCGTTGCCGACGGGCGCCGCCTCATAGGTCTTCTTTGCCTTCTTGGCGTCGAAATCGCCGACCGGCGCCACGGTCCCCACCATATGCTTCTTGTCGGTCCGCTCCGGCGCCACGGGATCCAGCTTGCGCATCTCGGCTTCGAAGTCGATTGGCTTCAGATCCTTGGGCTGGTAGCTCGGCGTATCGGCATTGGCGATGTTCTGCGACAGCACCCGCGTGCGCTGGCTGAGCCAGTTCATCCGCTCGGTCAGCCGCTCAAACAACGGGATGTTGGTGAAATCCATCCGTTCCGCTCCCGACAGCCGCCCTCCGAGACACCACTCGGATGACGATCTTCCCCGGCACTTTCTGCCCTAGCTCTTAAGATCCCGTTAAATTACCTAAAATGCTATGAAAAATCTCGGCAAATTGGCGCGATCTCACCACCCGAGTGTGCGCAAGCCGGAACGCATTGATTCAGCACCATATTGCGACAGCGTTAAGACCTCGTTAAGCAGCACCGTCCATAGTATAAACGCACTTGGATTGTCCCGTGGGCCACAGAATCAGATTGGGGAATCGGCCCCGATGGAGCAGGAAATGGGCGTCAGCGACGAGGACGAGATCGGCCCCCGCCGCCCCCGATGGCAGAAGCCAAAGGAGCGCGTACCCATTGCCGTGGCCCTGGATCACAAGCCGCGCATGGGCATCCCGCCGACCGGGGCGGACCGCCGCGCCCCGCGTGTCGTCGCGACCGGCCGCGGCAGCATCGCCGAGCAGATACTCGAGATAGCCTTCGCACAGGGCGTGCCGGTCCGCGAGGATCCGGACCTGGTCGAATTGCTGGCAGCCGTCGAACTCGATGCCGAGATCCCCGTCGATGCAATCGCTGCCGTGGCGGAGATCCTCAGCTATATCTATCGTGCCAACGGCCGCGGCACGGATGAGACCCCATGAGCGCACCACTCCCGCCCGATCACGAAGATCTGGTCTCGGCCATTGCCGAGCTGGCCGCCATGATCAATGACACCAAGATCGCGGCTGAAGCCGGTCAACTGGTCGAACTCGACCTTCTGGCGATGCGCATCGCGGTGCTGTGTGACGCAGTCAGCTCGCTGGCCGTCGAGAAGGCACGGCCTTTGCGCCCTGCTCTCGAGACCCTTATGAGCGAGCTTGACCGCCTCGATTTCGTCCTACGGCGGCGCAATGTCGATCTGTCCCTCGACCTGCAGCAGGCTGACCGTCGTCTCCGCGCCCAGCTTGCCTACGGCACGACGCCGGGCAAGAATCCGGTCTCGCCGGGTGGACGGAAATAGCTCCGTGACAGCCCTTCTCTGACGCAGCCCACGCGGAAGCCATCATATGGAGTACGATTCCTATCTGCGGTTCGTTCTGGCGCTGCTGCTGGTCCTCGGCCTCATCGCCATCCTGGCCTGGCTGCTGCGCCGCTTCGGCTTCGGCGGCGCGATGCGGGCCGACAGCCGGCGGCGCATCCAGATCCTTGAAACGACAGCCGTGGGACCGCGCCACCGCCTGGTGCTGATCCGCCGCGATCAAGTCGAGCATCTGCTGTTGCTGGGGCCACAGGGCGATGTCGTGGTCGAGCGCGGCATCGATCGCAAGGCCTTCGAGCAGGAAATGGCACGCACCGCACCGGCCAAGCTGGCTGCGGCGCGCGAAATCGCGCGGCAGGATCCGCCGCCTCTGCGCCAGCCCACCGACTTCACCACGCCGCACAGGGACGATTCCGCATCATGAACCGCATTCCCGCCCCGCTGCGGCCCATCCTATGGTTGCTGCCGGTCCTTGTGCTGAGTGCTGCCCCCGTCGCGGCGCAAAGCCTCAACCTCGACCTCGGCGACGGCCCCGATGGCGGTACGACAGGCCGCATCATTCAGCTGCTGGCACTGATGACGGTGCTGTCGCTGGCGCCGGGCATCCTCATCATGGTCACCAGCTTCACGCGCGTCGTCATTGTGCTGTCGCTGCTGCGTTCGGCCCTGGGTGCCCAGCAGACACCGCCCAATATGGTGCTGACCAGCCTTGCCCTCTTTCTCACCGTCTTCATCATGGCGCCCACCTTCGAGAAGGCCTATGAAGACGGCATCGCGCCTCTGATCGCCGAGCAGATCAACGAGGAACAGGCCTTTACACTGACAGTGGCGCCTTTCCGCACCTTCATGCTGTCCCAGGTGCGCGAGAAGGATCTGGCTCTCTTCATGGACATGGCCCAGATCGACGAAGTGGCGACGCCGGAAGAAACACCGATCAAGGTGCTCATACCCGCCTTCATGATCTCGGAATTGCGGCGTGCGTTCGAAATCGGCTTTCTCGTATTCCTGCCGTTCCTCATCATCGACATGGTGGTCGCCTCCGTCCTGATGTCGATGGGCATGATGATGCTGCCGCCGGTGATGATCGCGCTGCCCTTCAAGCTGATCTTCTTCGTCATGGTCGACGGCTGGTATCTGGTCGCGGGCAGTCTGGTACGCAGTTTCGGTACCGGGTGATCGCGGGCTAAGGCGCCGGCGCGCTTTCCGGCGGCGGGACCGCATCGGCTTCGGTTTCAGGGGCGCTCAAGCTCTCCTTCTTCAGCCTTTCGCGATAATCGTCGACAAAGGCACCCAATTGGTCGACGCTTTTCATTGCCGCCGAAATGCTGTCACTCAGGCTGCTCGACGGCGAGGTCAGGGTCTGGAAGGCCGTCGCATAGGGCCCGGTTGCCATCTGCTTGCCATGTGCCTTGGCCAGCATGCGCAGGCCGGGACGATCATTGGACAATGACAGCGCCACCGCCTGGTTGAGGATGAGCGGCGCCAGCACCTCATTGAATTGCGCGTCCCTCTTTGCCGCTGCCGCGCCGTCATCGGCAAGCTCGGCAAGTGCCGCCGCCGGATCGACGGCAAGGTCGGGCGGTGGCCGCATGCTGGGGTCCGCATCCTGCTGGCGCTTGGTTTCCTCCGCCACGAGCGCTTCCAACGCCTGGGCCGCGGCCGGCCATTCGCGCATGCGCCAGGTCAGATCCGCTTTCAGCCACAAACCGTCCAGGCTGTTGTCGCTGCGCACCAGTGCCATGCCTTTCAGCGTATCGCCCGTTTCGAACAGCGCTCGCCCCTGCAGGCGGCGGCGCTGCGCCATCAAGTCGGGTGGGATATCTGGCACTTCGCTCGCTTTGATCGCCTCCAGCGCCAATTCGGGCTTGCCGTCCAGCAGGCGGATCGCCGCAAGGCGGGTACCTGCCTTGGCCTTATCGAGGCCGGAGAGCCGCTTGGCGATCTGGTTTTCCAGGAGCGTCGCCGCTCCATCGAGAAGGTCGACTTTCACCAGCCGATCGGCCAGCGCGGTGACCATCCTGTCGCCATCGACACCGCTCGGAGTCAGCTCGCGGAATTCGTCATAGAGGGCAACCGCCGTCAGCGGCGGCAGGCGGTCGGCTTTGTCACCGAGATAAAGATCGCGAAAGGCCTTGGTCATCGCCTCGGTCGCGTCCTTGGCCTTCGGGTTTTTGGGGAAGTTGGCTGCCGCCTGGCGCAAAGTGACCAAGCCTTTGCGCGGCTGGTCGGATTCGACATAGAGTTGGCCGAGGCGATTAAGCAGGTTGAATTCGAAATCCGTCCCACGCCACAGGAAACGCAAAGCCTCCATCTGCTTTGTCGCCTGCCGCACGTCGATCTTGCCTTCCGACAATTGCAGCTCGGTCATATCGAACTGCGAGCGCGCACGCACCTCCTCGACCGGGCTGTCGATGAGGCCAGCCCAAATCCCGATCGCCTCGTCCTTCTTGCCGCCGCCGGCCAGCTGCAGACCGTCGAGATAGGCGCGATAATCCTCATCCTCGGCGTTCGGCATATCGAGGCGGATCGAATCCAGGAAGGCCTGTGCCGTCAATGCATTGCCACCGCGGATTAGCGCCTCCGCCGCCGCGCGCCGGATCAGCATGCGCGCCGTCTTCGGGTAATCGTCGATATCCGGAATCGGCGCACTGAAGGCGGTAGTCGCACTTTCCCATTCCCTATCCCGCGCCGCGATATAGCCGCGGAACAGCACTGCCTCCGGCACGCCATCGAGTTCGCTGCGATCGAGATCGGCATGCGCGTCCGCCGCGCGATCCATCAAGGCCTGCGCGGCACCGCGCAACGCCAGTACGTCCTTGTCGCCATCGGCGGCAAGCTTGTCGAGCTGTGCCATATCCTCGACTGCTTCCGGATAGCGGCCATGCGCAAAATGAAACTGGGCCAGGGCGAGCCGTGCCTGCGGCTTGTCCCGGTTTGACGTTTCGTCGATCGCGGCGCGCAACGCCTTTTCGTCGGCACCGAATTCCGCTTCGCCACCACGCCGCCAACGTGGCAGGTCGAAAATTCCCTCAGCCGTTTCCACCTCCACCTTGCTCGACGTTTCGGTGACGGGCTGCGACGGTGCGGCTTCGGGTGCGGCTTCGGGTGCGGCGGCGACAGTCGCGGGAGCCCCGCTCTCGATCGGCGGCGGTTCGGTCTCGGCGATCGGCTGCGGTACGGTTGGACTGGGGGGCGCGCCCGGCTCGCCATCGGTCGTGACGACCACGCCGTTGGGCAGCGCCTCGACCCGCGTCCGGTCGCTGATCGGGACGACGACAACACCCTGGAAGCTCGGCAGCACGCGGAAATCCGGCCAGGCGGCACCTTCCGCCACACCCGTTCCGGCCGCCACCAGGGGGATGACCGACAGCGAATCGCCCGCTTCCGGGTCGTTGAGCGAGATGACCGGGCCAGGCCGCGCCGCCTGCAGCAGCAGCGAGGCGCCACCATCGGCCAGGGATTCCCGGCGCTGGTCGATTGTCTTGGCCGGTCGCATGCTGCGGCCGGGTCCCAGGCTGACTTGCCAGGCCCGCCCGTCGCCGCTGACAGCGATCCCGGCATTGGCTCCGCCCAGCCTGTCCAATCCCGGCAGGCGCAAGGCCGTGGCATAGGGCGTCTCGATCCGCGCAAGGCCGGTCAGAGCCGGCACCGATCTGACGAGGCCGGCCACATCGACCGGCCCGGGGCGGTCGAACACCATCCACAACGCATCGCCGCGCTTGAAAACGGCAAGACCGGTCGCTTTGGGAAAGCCGAAATTCAGTACCGCGCCGTTTTCCGACGCCGCGGCGGAAGCCAGGATTTCGACCGGCGCCGGCGGCTGCGCTGCCTTGGTCACGGCCGCTTCCTTGCTCACCACCACGGGCGGTGCGATCTCCACCGCGGGTGCCGGCACCGGCGCCGTTTCAGGCTCCGTTGCCCCCACCGGCGGTTCGGATTGCAGTGCCGGCACATATTCCGGCACCCGGACAGCGGACGGAGCCGGCGGCTCTTCCGCCACGGGCGGTTCAGCCGGTACGGGGACCACCGCGGCAGGTGCCGGCTCAGGAGCCGCCGCATCGCCCTTGCCGTCGACCAGGTCGAAGACGATCGTATCGCCATTGCGGAAGGCGTTGATGCCGATATTGGGCAGCAGTTGCAGTTCCAGAACCAGGCCGCCGGATGCCGTCGACTTGGCGCTGACCCCGCGCAAGCGCGGCGGCAGCTTGGTCGCCGTGTCGAGCTGCCCCTGCTTGGCAAAAGTGACGATCGCCTTGTCGCCTTCCTGGCGGACCGAGAAATCGACACCCGGCCAGTCGATGGCGAGGCGCGAATAGCCGCTATGCTCGCCGCTGCGCAATTTGAGTTTCGGCCCACCGGCCGGTGCCGCCGATGGTTCGGCAGGTGTCGCCGGGATAGATGTCGTCGAGGCAGGTGGGGCCGCGGGCGCTTCCGCCTTGTTCGGAAAGACCGCTTCGCCCGGCTGCGCCAGGTCGAGCTGCAGCCGCTCCCCGTTTTGATTGAGCCGATAGGTGACCGGTTTCTTCAGGGCCAGCGTCAGCACCATCTTGTCGGCGCTCAGGGTCGCCGTGCGGATATAGGCTTTGAGGTCGGCGCGCAACGCCGTGGTATCGAGCGCGACGGGACGCGCGAAGCGCAGCACCATCGCCTGCGCGCTCAGGGCGACATCGACCTTCGGTACCGCCGCTTTCGGCCAAGTGAATGTCAGCCTGCCATAATCGTCGAAGAGCTGGCCGCGGGTGGCGACGGCATCCTGCGCCCGTGCGCCCATGGCCGGCAACGCCATGGCCAATGCCAGTAGCGAAACGGCGGCATAGCGCCGTCCCTTCCGCAACAGGCCCGACTCAGGTAAGTCCTTGATCATCGCAGCAAGATAATCGGGATCGAGCGTATCCGCCACCAGCCCCGAATCTGGCCCCGAATCCGGTCCCGGTCAGATCGGGCGCGATCAGTCGAAACTGGCCAGCAGGGCGTCGATCTCCGCCTGCTTGGAGGCATCGTCCGGCAATTGGGGCCCGTTGAGGAGTTCGGCATCGCTCGGCGTCTTCGCTTCCGGCGCCTCTTCTTCGGTCTCCGGATGCGCCTTCTTGTATTTGGCGATTTCATCCCCGAAGGCGACGACGAGGGCTTCGACCTTTTCCTCGATATGCTTGAGCGCATTCACCACCTTGGTGATGCGCTGGCCGGTAATGTCCTGGAAATTGCAGGCCTCGTAGACCTGTGTCACGGCTTCGCTGACCTTTTCGCCGAATTCCGGCGGCAGTTCGCCGGCAAGCGCCTCAAGCCCTTCCATGGCGCCCAGGATGGAATTGGTCGCCTCTTCCGTTGCACCGACGATGGCATCGAGCTCGTCGGTTGCCTTGGGCAGATGGCGCGATGTGATTTCGTCCGGGCGCAGCGCCGCAATCTCGGACTTGGCGGTGGTGATGTATTTGGCCAGAGATTCGAGTTCGGAATAGAGCTTCAGATTGTCGTCGGAAAGATCGCCCTCCATCGTCGCCAGCAGGCTGGTGACGACCTCGGCGATCTCGTCGCGGCTGACCGTCTGCATGCGCCCCTTGAGCGCACTCAGGCGATGCACAAGCTCTGGCGGAACTGTCGCAGTCATACCGGGCCCCATAACTCTGGCTCCTTCTTTCCGGCGGTCTCTAGCAGATCGACTCTGGCAGACGGACTCTGGCCGGACCGGCTCAGAAATTGCCGAGAACGGAGACCAGCTTGGTCTTGAGCGTGGCGGCGTTGAACGGCTTCACGATGTAATTGTTCACACCGGCTTCCTTTGCCGCGATCACGTTCTCGGTTTTGCTTTCCGCCGTGATCATGATGAAGGGCAGGTTCTTCAGCCGTGAATCGGCGCGTACCTCGCGCAGCAGCTGGATGCCGGTCATCGGTTCCATGTTCCAGTCGGAAATGACCATGCCGTAATCCTTGTCGCGCAGCTTCTGCAGCGCCATGGATCCGTCCGTGGCTTCGTCCACATTATTGAAACCGAGTTGCTTCAATAGGTTACGGATGATGCGGAGCATCGTCTTGTAATCGTCGACGATGAGCACTTGCATATTGAGATCGACCGCCATCAGTTCCCTCTCGCTCCAACTCTGTCCGTTTTGGATAGCATTAACTGCCCTGTACTGTCTTGAATTTGCAGCAAATAGGTTAAACCGGGGTTAAACCCGAAAAAACAAATTTACCAATCAAATCAAGGAGCGAGCGGCAGCGTCTTCTGCTGCGCAAGCTCGAAAGTCAGTTCCTTGACCTTGGTCGGCGAAACCAGGGCCAGAATCGGCGCCGAACGCGCCGTCTTCATCCGGCTGACCAGGTCGACCAGCAAGTCCATGTCCAACTCCTCAAACACCTGCGCCGCTTCCTTGGGCTTCATCTTTTCATAGGTCGCAACCAGCATCTGCAGGCTCGATTCCTCTTCGTCGGAGCGCTTCTTCAACAGATCCTCGACGGTCGATTGCAGCGCCTTGAGTTCCGCCATCTTCTGTTCCATGCGCTGCTCGGCCGCGGCCACCATCGCCTCGCGTTCATCGAGCTGGCGGGATTTCAACTCCAACTCCTCGCGCCGCTTGGCCAGTTGCTGCAACACTTCGACTTCTTCGTCGGTATATTCCAGGGGGTCACGGGCCGGCGGCGGAGCAGCGGTGCTGGCAGGCTCCGTCGCGGCGGCATTTTCGCCCGCCGGCGTCTCACTTGCCGGTGTCTCACCTGCCGGCGCTGCCGCAGGGGGTTCCGCCGTGCTCGCCGGCGCGGATTGCGCCTGGGTCTCGGTGCCGATGCCGACCGTCACATGCCGATACATGTCGCCCACCCGGATCGTCAGCACCAGTGTCATCACGCCTGCAAGAACCGGCAGCAGCCGGACGCGCGGCGCCGCGGACTTGGTAGCGGGAGTTGGGTCGGTCGGTCGGTTCGACGGCATGAAGGAATCCTAGCGGATACGGCCCAGGGCGGACAAAAGAGCTTGCGTCTGCGGATCCTGCGCCGGTTTGTGTTCGCTCTCGCCGCCGGCGCGCGGGGCGCTGGATGCGGTGGGCGCGACGGCCGGCATCTGCCGCGAGGCACCCAATTGCGCCTCCAGCCGGTCGGCGGCGCTCTCGGCGCGAACGATCAGCATCTTGATGTCTTCGCTGCTGCGCTGCAATTCGGCGACAACGCTCTGTCCGCGCCCGATCCGCTCGCCCAGCTCGCGCCCGATTCCATCGCCCCCGGCGCGCAGATCGGCCAGCGACCGGTCGGCCTGCTGTGTCGCCGCCGAGAAATCCTGGATCAGCTTCTGGAAACTTTCACGGTCCTTCTGCAGTTCGCCGAGCCGTCGCAGCAGGCGCATCACATAGAACAAGGTGACCGCCAACAAAGCGACCAGAACGAAATCGGAGATGAGGCCGAGCGACATCATGTTTTCCAGCGCCTGCCGAACCGCCCTATTTTATCAGCCTGTCCTGTAGCTTAACCGCAATATGCTGGCCTTTGCGGCCCATCTGGCCGCTGAAAAGGCGCACATCGCCGCAACGCAGCTCGATCATCGAATCCGGTGTCACTTCGAGATCCAGGCGGCTGCCCGGCTTCCAGTTCAACACTTCGTTGAGCGACACCGAGACTTCGTCGAGCACGGCGTTGATCTTGACTTCCGTCTGCCACAATTCACCGGAAAGATGAGTCTCCCAGATGGAATCGCGGCCGAACTTTTCGCCCATGAACATCTGCAGCAGCAATTCGCGCACGGGCTCCAGGGTCGCATAAGGCAGCATCAGTTCGAGCCGTCCGCCGCGATCTTCCATGTCGACGCGCAGGCGCGCCAGGATGGCGGCATTGGCTGGGCGTGCAATGGCGGCGAAGCGCGGATTGGTTTCCAGTCGCTCGAAACGGAAGGTGACCGGCGATAGCGGGTCGAAAGTCGCCGTAAGGTCGTTGAGCACGACATTGACCAGCCGCTCGACGAGGTTGCGTTCGATGGTCGTATAGGGACGGCCTTCGATACGCATCGCCGCCGTACCGCGGCGACCGCCCAGGAGCACATCGACGATCGAGTAGGTCAGCGAGGAATCGACCATCAGCAGGCCGTAATTATCCCATTCTTCCGCCTTGAACACGCCCAGCATGGCGGGCAGCGGGATCGAGTTGAGATAGTCGCCGAAACGGATCGCCGTGATGTTGTCGAGGCTCACCTCGACATTGTCGGAAGTAAAGTTGCGCAGGCTGGTCGACAGCATGCGGACCAGGCGGTCGAAGACGATTTCGAGCATCGGCAGGCGCTCGTAGGAAACGAGCGCACTGTTGAGCATGGCCTGGATGCCGGAGGTCTTTTCCTCGCCGCCTTCGCCCTTGGCGATGCCGAGCAGGCTGTCGATTTCGTCCTGGTCGAGGACGCGGTTCGACATTGGGCCGGAGGCGGGTGCAGCGCCGTCGCCGCCACCGCCATCGTCGTCGGCCATGTCGCCCCAGGCCGCGGCAGCAGCCTTTTCCTCTTCGGAGAGTTCCTCTTCAGGATCGTCGATCATGCTCTACCTCGATCGGGCCACTCTTATAAAAGGCACTCTTGCATAAACCGTGCCTATGCGACCCATCTTATTGCTGAACCAGCATTTCTTTAAAGAGAATATCTTTCACCTTGGCCGGTTTGGCCGCTTCCTTGACGCGGACCAGCAATTCCTCGCGCAGGCGCTGCAGGCCGGCGGCTCCCTGAACGTCCTCGGGCCGGAGGCTGCGCAGATAAGTGACGATCTCGTTCTCGATTCGCGGCATCACTTCCTCGATCATCTTCTGCTCTTCGGGCGAGCCGACCTCAAGCACCATGGTCGTGACCATGAAGGACTGCTTCTTGCCGGTCATGATGAGGTTGGCCTGCATCTTCGGCAATTCTACGAACGCCGGGACATGGCCCTCTTCTTCCTCTGCGGCTTGCTCTTCTTCGCCGGTTGCTTCGCCCTCGCCACCATGCGCCTCTTCCTTTTTCGGCTCCTCCTTGAACAGCAGGAGATAGGCCGCCGCCCCGCCGCCGCCCAGCAGCAGCAAAGGCAGGACGATGAACAGCACCAGCTTCTTGCCGCTCATCTTTTTCTTGGATTGCGATGCGCCTTCTGCGCCTTCATCAGCCTTTTCAGCCATTTTCCTCGACGTCCCAATGGGCTCCCGGTTTGTTCCGGGGCGAATTGTGCCCGGCCCCGCGCAACGGCGCAAAAAAGTCAGCCAGGCAATGAAGTTAAACTAGACTGGGATGGTTAATATCAAGTGAAGCGAGCGTCTCGCAATTTGTGCCGGGGGGCGGCAGCTTTGGGCCCCGGCAGTTTCTGCTCGGATTATGCCGAAGGGCGTATAATTGATTGATTTTATTCATATTTATCATTGGCACGAACTCTGCATGTCCATGACCACCAGCCGCAGAGCTGGATGAAACCGACCCTTTGAGGGCACCGTCATGGAAACACCGACTTACATCGTGCTGTCGCGCCAGCTCGGTTTGTCCCGGCAGATGGACGTGGTGGCCAACAATCTGGCCAACACCAACACTCCCGGCTTCAAAGCCGAGGGTATGGTCTTCAGCGAGTATCTCATCAAGGCCGAAAAGCCCGTCAAACTGTCCTATGTCCAGGACCTGGCGAGCTACCGGGACATGCGCGAGGGCAATATCCAGACGACCGGCAACGATCTGGACGTCGCCATCCAGGGTAAGGGCTTCTTCGTCGTGCAGACGACCGACGGCCCCCGCTATACGCGCAATGGGCGCTTCCAGCTCAACGCCGCCGGCGAGATTGTCACCTCCGGCGGCTTCCGGGTTCTGGCGGGCGGCGCGCCGCTCATCGTCAACACCGATGACGGGCCGATCACCGTCGCCTCGGACGGCACGGTCTCGGCGGACCGGACGCAGGGCGGCAACACGCCCGTGATCTACGGCAAGCTCGACGTGGTCACTTTCAACGACGATTCGAAGCTGACGCCAGACGGCAGCAGCATGTTCGCCAGCGAAGAGGCGCCCGCCCAGGCGACCGTGGCGGATTTCAAGGTTCAGCAGCGCATGATCGAAGGATCGAATGTGGAATCGATCCGCGAGATGACCAGCATGATCTGGGTGCAGCGCAACTACCAGTCGGCCCAGAAATTCCTGGAAGGCGAGCATGAACGCATGCGCCGCGCCGTCAACTACATCATCCCCAGCTCCTAAACACAGGCGGGAGATAGAACCATGAAGTCACTTACCACTGCAGCGACCGGCATGTTCGCCCAGCAGATCAATATCGACGTCATCGCCAACAACATCGCCAACGTCACGACGACAGGCTTCAAGCGTAGCCGTTCGGAATTTGCCGACCTGCTCTATCAGGATCTGCGCCGCGTCGGCACGCAATCCTCCGACACGGCGACTATCGTGCCCGCCGGCGTGCAGGTCGGCGTCGGCGTCAAACCGGTGGCGGTCTACCGCATCAACGAACAGGGCTCGCTTGTGCCGACCGACAATCCGCTTGATGTCGCCATCAAAGGGCGCGGCTATTTCCAGGTGACGCTGCCCGACGGCACGACCGCCTATACACGCGACGGAACATTCCGCCTGTCCAGCGACGGCACGATCGTGACGGCGGATGGTTTCAACATTGTCCCCAACATCACCGTGCCGAATAATGCCGACGACATCACCATCAACGCCAACGGCCAGGTCGAAGTGACGATCCAGGGCCAGGTTGCACCGGTCCTGCTCGGCCAGATCCAGCTGGCGACCTTCATCAACGATGCGGGCCTGCAGCAGACCGGCGACAATCTGTTGCTGGAAACCGAAGCGTCCGGCGGACCCACCACCGGCAATCCCGGTGCTGTCGGCTTCGGCTCGCTGCAGCAGAATTTCCTGGAACAGTCCAACGTCAACATGGTGAGCGAGATGACCGACCTCATCGCCGCTCAGCGCGCCTACGAGATCAACTCGAAGGTGATCCAGGCTTCCGACGACATGCTGGCTACCGTCAGCAATATCAGGTGAGGAGGCGTGTCATGATCGATCTGCGATTGCCTGCGGCCGTCTTGTTTGCCGTCGTCGGTGTCGCCGGCTCCCAATTTGCCGCCAGCGCCCGGGCCGACATGCTGGCCAGCACCGGCTATACCGATGCGGCGGAGGAGACCGAGGCCGGCCTGCGCCTGCGCAGCAACATCATGGTCGACGACGAAGTCGTGCGTTTGGGCGACCTCTTCATGGAATCGCTGTCGGTCGGCGACACACCGATCGCGCAGGCGCCGGCTCCCGGACAGACGCTCACGCTCGATGCGCGTTTCCTGACCCAGCTGGCGCGCGCCTACAGCCTGGACTGGCGGCCGGATTCGAAGTTCGAGAAAGTCCTGGTCGGCCGGCTGAGCCAGCGTATCGCCGCCCTACAGGTCGTCGATGCCCTGGCCGCCGCGATCCACGAGCGTTCCGGCAACGATGCGCGCCTCGATCTGGTGCTCGACGGCGGCGACGTGGAATTCGCCCTGCCCACGAATATTCCCGCGACCGTCGGCGTCCGCAACCTGCAATTCGACCCGACAAGCCAGCGCTTCGCTGCAACGCTCTACGTGCCGGCCGAAGGACCGACGGCCCAGGAACGCCGCGTCAGCGGATCGATCTACGAGACGATCGATATCCCCGTCTTCGGCCATGCCATGGGCGCCGGCATGACCGTGCAGGAAGGTGACCTGCAATGGATTTCAGTGCGCACCGATCGCTTGATCGGCAATGTCATCACCGATCCCCGGCAATTGGTCGGCATGACCACCAAGCGGCCCTTGCGCACCGGGCAGATGCTGCGCGGCAGCGACCTGGTGATGACGCCGGCCATACGCAAGAACAGCCTGGTGACCCTGGCCCTCAAGAGCGGCCCGATGAATCTCACCGTCACGGGCAAGGCCCTGGAAGATGCCGCGATCGGCCAGCCGATCCGCGTCGTCAACGTCAACAGCAAGAAAGAACTGACCGGCATCGTTCAGGATCCGAGCACGATCGTGATCCCCGTCGCCGGCCAGCTCACCCTGAACTGAAGGAGGCCGTCATGGCTCGCTCCAAAACCCGCCAACGTGCCCTGTTCATGGCCATCGCCGGCCTGCTCGGCGCCGGCTCGCTCGGCGGCTGCGGCAACATGATTGACCGCGTCGCCGAGATCGGCAAGGAACCCAGCATGGATCCGATCGAAAACCCGCAGAAGGATCCGAACTACCAGCCGGTCAGCCTGCCGATGCCGACGCCGACGGCGGATCTGCGCCAACCCAACTCGCTTTGGCGCCAGGGCAGCCGCGCCTTCTTCAAGGACCAGCGCGCCGGCAAGGTCGGCGACATCCTGACGGTCGTCATCGAAATCGACGACCAGGCCAAGCTCGACAACAAGACCGACCAGACGCGCGACGGCAGCAACAGCGCCGGCCTCGACAACCTGCTCGGCTACGAGACAATGCTGAACGACATTTTCCCGGACGGCATCGACGCCGGCAATCTGGTAAATTCCGACAGCAAGTCGACCATCGCCGGCTCCGGTACGGTCAATCGGTCCGAAGCCATCAAGCTGCGTGTCGCGGCCGTGATCACCCAGGTCCTGCCCAATGGCAACATGGTACTCCAAGGTACGCAGCAGGTTCGCGTCAATTTCGAGCTGCGCCGGTTGACGGTCGGAGGCGTCATCCGCCCCGAGGATATCTCGAACGTGAACGAGATCAATTACGACAAAATTGCCGAAGCCCGTATCGCCTACGGCGGCAAGGGCACATTGTCCGACATGCAGCAGCCGCGTTTCGGCCAGCAGGTCTACGACATCTTCTTCCCGTTCTGATTTCCCGAGCGTCGATTGCAACATCGGCCGTGACCTCGCCACGCCGATAGAGAGTTCATGACGGCGACTTCCCTTCCATCCATCCGGATGGAAGGGTTCTTTTTCGTGGCCGGGTTCTCCCCTAAACTCGGCGCATGACCGACCTCGTCGCCGCCGCGCTTTCCAACCCGATCAACCGCGCCATTCTCACGCGCCTGCCGATGCTGGGCATCGAGGACGCATGGCTGGTCGCCGGCTGCATTTATCAAGCCTATTGGAACGTGCTGCGCGGCCGGCCGGCCAGCGAGGGCGTCAAGGATTACGATATCTTCTATTTCGACCCGACCGACCTCTCTTACGAGGCCGAGGATGCGATCGTGCAGCGCGCCCGCCTGGTATTCGCCGATCTCGACGCGCTCATCGACCTCAAGAACCAGGCACGCGTTCATCTCTGGTACAGGCAGCGTTTCGGTGCCGATTATCCGCCGCTCGGCTCCGCGCGCGAGGCGATCGGGCGCTTTCAGATCCGCTGTACCTGTGTCGGCTTGCAGCCCCGGCCCGACGGAACGCTGGATCTCCACGCCCCTTACGGTCTCGACGAACTCACCCGTGGCGAACTGAAAGCCAACCGCCACTGCCCGGACCGAAGCGGGGTACGCGCGAAGGCGGAAAGCTACCGGGCGCGCTGGCCCTGGCTGACCATCGCCTCAGTCGATGATGAGGCCGGAGTTTGATCGACCGGATCGATCAATCGTCGCGATGAGTCCGCTCCATTCGCTCATGGCGCTCCTGCGCCTCGAGCGACAGGGTGGCGATCGGACGGGCTTCCAGGCGCTTCAGGGAGATCGGCTCGCCGGTCTCCTCGCAATAGCCGTAAGAACCGTCTTCGATGCGGCCCAGGGCCTCGTCGATTTTCTGGATAAGCTTGCGCTCGCGGTCGCGCGTGCGCAGTTCCAGCGAGCGATCGGTCTCCAGCGACGCACGATCGGCGAGATCGGGCTCCGAAAGACTCTCTTCCTGCAGATGGCTCAGCGTTTCACCGGATTCGCGGAGCAACTCGCCCTTCCAGGCCAGAAGCTTCTGGCGGAAGTATTCGAGCTGAACCGGATTCATGAAGGCTTCTTTGTCGGAAGGCCGATAATCGGGCGACAGCAATGGCTTCATGCGTGGTCTCGACTTGTCGTTGCCACTTCGCCCCGAAAGGGTCTGAATCGGGAGCGAATTTGGCGCGGAGTATAGGCAAAAGGCCGCTCCGAGCAAGCGCGATTTCGCGCCTGCCACTTTCACCAACCGGTTGAATTATATGATTTCTTGAACGCCTAGCGGCTAAGCTTGGCCAGTTCGACCGCCGCGCGCAGCTCAATCTCGTCGAGAATCGCGGTAAGCTTGGGATCGTCGATTTGCTCCCGCTTGGCGCGTACCATTTGCGCCAGCTGCTCCAGCCGGTCCTTTGGAATGGCCCCCATCAGAAGCCCCGCGCGGATCTCGTCAAGGAAGTCGAGCATCTGGAGACCGCGATCCCGGGCCCGCTTCCGGGCGCGGCTCTGGACGGCGTCCGGCGTTTCCTGGACCGCAAGGACCACCGAAAGTGAGTTGACGCTGAAAGCCATGGAGACATGATGCCCCTGCCCGCCCTGGCTCTCGCCAAGCGCTTTGGCAAACTCACCGCCGCCGCCAGCCGAGCCGGATCCGCCAACGCGGCGGTTGGAAGAGACTGGCTTGGGCGAAACTGGATCGATCTTGATGGCCACAAATCACCTGGATCGGGGGAACCGATTCACATCCATATAGTACCATGCGCAGCTAATAAAAGATTAAAAGAATTAACGACTTGGCGGGATGCCAGCATAATTCGTTAAGGCAATTTCTGCCCACTAACGGGGCCGAACCGCCCTCGACCGGGGATACCTTCCGGACGGCCGAGCACAAATTGCCGCCGATTCCCGGCTAAATATTTGAATTCATTAATCCATGCTGCCGCAGCAGGTTGGCACGGAACTCGCATCGATCGGCCTGGATAAAGATCCGCCCCTTTGGGACCGATGCGTGCAATGACGAAAAAGCTCCATATCCGCCCCCCCGCAAAATGGCGCCGCCTGACCAATCTGGTCATGGCACTGTCCTTGCTGCTGCCGGGGCTGGTCCCCAGCGGCCCCGCGCTGGCGCTTTCCCGGATCAAGGACATTGCCGAGTTCGAAGGTGTGCGCGAGAACCAGCTGGTCGGATACGGGCTGGTCGTCGGCCTCGACGGCACCGGCGACGATGTGAAGAAGAAGTCGCCCTTCACCCGAGAAAGCCTCATCGGCATGCTTGAGCGCCTGGGTGTCAAAGTGAATCAGGCCAACGCCGACCTCGAAACCAAGAACGTGGCGGCCGTCATGGTCACCGCGACCCTGCCCGCTTTCGCCCGCCAGGGGGCCGAAATAGACGTCACCGTTTCATCGCTGGGCGATGCCTCCAGCCTGCAAGGCGGCACCCTGCTGGCGACACCGATGCTGGGCGCCGATGGCGAAGTCTATGCCGTCGGGCAGGGCCAGATCACCATCGGCGGCTTCAAGGTGACAGGCGCCGCCGAGACGATCGTGCGGGGCGTGCCGACTTCCGGCCGCATCACCAGAGGCGCGATCGTCGAGCGGGAAGTCCCCTTCGATTTCGAACAATTGCAGACACTTAAGGTGGCACTGCGCAACCCGGACTTTACCACGGCGCGGCGCATCACCGACGCGATCAACGAATTTGTCGGCGCCGGCACCGCGACCACCCTAGATTCCGGCACCGTCCAGCTGAACGTCGCCCAATATGGCGGCGACCCGACCAGCCTCATTACCGATATCGAGCAATTGCCGGTCGAACCCGACCAGCAGGCCAAGGTGATCATCGACGAGAATACCGGTGTCGTAGTGATCGGGCAGAATGTCCGCATCAGCAAGGTGGCGATCGCCCAGGGCAATCTCACGATCCGCGTCACCGAAACGCCGCAAGTATCTCAGCCTTCACCATTTTCCAACACTGGCGTGACGACAGTCGTGCCCCGGACGGATATCGAGGTGCAGGAAGATCCGAACCGCAAGCTGGCCGTGCTCAACGACAGCGTGACTCTGGAAGATCTGGTGGCCGGGCTGAACTCCCTGGGCGTGGGTCCGCGCGACCTCATCTCGATCCTGCAATCGATCAAGAGCGCTGGCGCCATGCAAGCCGACATCATGGTGCAGTAAGATGACCGACCTCACCCTTCCCGCCATGATCGATCCCAGCTTGCGGGCCGCCGGTCCGAGCGCAGGCCAGACGCCGCGCAATGCCGCCGGCATCGCGAAAGTGGCCGAGGATTTCGAAGCTTTCTTCGCCGGCCTCGTCTTCGACGAAATGACCGCCGACATCGAACCGGACCCGGTTACCGGCGGCGGCGAAGGGGAGTCGATGTTCAAATCGCTGCTCAATCAGGAATACGGCAAAGCGGTCGCCAGCACGCATGCGCTGGGCATCGCCGATGTCGTGCAGCGCCAATTACTGCAAATTCAGGAGGTTGCGTGATGGACAAGACAACGCGGATGACGGAATTGCTCGCCATCACCTCACAGCTCATCGGCTGCATGGAGCGCGAACTCGAGCTTATGCGCAGCCTGAAACCGCTGGAATTGAAACAGCTGCAGATGGACAAGGTCGCCCTGGCCGACGCCTACCAGGCTTTCACGATGGCGCTCAAGGAACCAGGCGAGGACATCAACACGATCAACGTGGCTTTGCGCGACGAACTGACCGCGGCAACCGAGCGCTTCCAGGCCGCGGTCCAGGACAATCTCCGCGCCCTGAAGGCGATGCGCGACGTCAACGAGCGGGTGATGCGTGCCGTCGTCCAGGCATTGGACGAGAAAAGGGCGGCTGTCACCGGCTACAACAATCGTGGCAGCGTGACCAAGTCACGCCGCCAGGCAGCCAGTTGCCCCGTCGCCGTCCAGCAACGGGCGTGACCCAACGTCGGCAGAAAGAACTGCCGGTTAACCCCCAAATTTTAAAAGATAATTAGACCGTAACGTCGACGGCCGCGGTACTGGCACTTGCGTTCGGCAAGCTTGGTGCCGAAGGTACCGTCGGGGTCGGCGCGGGGGTGGCCGCCACTGGCGCCGGCGCCACACTCACACTGGCACGCGAAGTCGCGGAGGCCGCCTCACTCCCGCTTGGCACCTGGACCTCCGCCGATGCGTTGGCGTTGCCAGACGGCTGCGCGCCATCCGCCGCGGTTCTCGCGACCCGCTGGCCGTCGGCATACTTCCGCAGATAATATTCGGAAGGAAATTGCTGCACGATCTCGCCGGTATCCGGCTCCTGGCGCAGCAAGACGATCTTCCCGAAATCCTGGCGGTAGGAAAATTCGAAGCTGTTGTAGCGGTAGCTCTGCGCCGTCGGGACGACCACCTGATCCGCGGGCTGGGCCGCCGCTGCTTCCGTCGCCGCGGTGGCCCCAACGGGGGCTACCGCCAAGGCAGCAGAAGCCGCTGACGCCCGCACGAAAAGTGCGGTGCCGCTGACTCCCGAACTGACTGCCTGGGCAACGTTTACCATTCAGCAAGATTCCTCAAATATGGTCCCCTGGCAAAAGCGACAGGGCGCATATCCATACTCAACGAACGTTTGGGTGAATAATGAGTCGGGTGAAAGGCTGCAGTTAAAAAACTGACAAGCCTAGACCAACTTAAAGTCACCCAGATTCCAAGATAGGCTGCCAGGGTAAAATATGCAATAGGCTTAACTGCCTATTAACACCCTCTTGTGCGCGATCCGAGATCTTCTTCCCTCCCCGCGCCGCGACTTCTCCGCTTTCCGGAGTCATTCATAAGACGGCTTTCCCTGCAAAAGCTGCCCGCCTGCCTAGTCGCAATTTGCCACACCCGGCAAAGGCTACACGCTGCCTCAACGGCGAAAATTGCATTTTTATACATATAAATCAATAATTTACAGACTGGCACGATAGCTGCATAACAGCTTCCCGAGACGTGGCGACTGGCGCCACCAGGTGGTCAGAAACGATCCACCGAAGTCGCAAAAACACATTCGGGAGAACCCAGATGGCGACCAACGACATTCAATTGACTGGCGGCATCCGCAGCAACCTCCTGCTGCTGCAGCAGCTCTCCGGCAAGCTGGACCGGACGCAGCAGCGCTTGGCAACAGGCAACAAGATCAACGGGGCGATCGATGGGCCGGTGGCCTATTTCGCCTCGAAAGGCCTCAACCGCCGCGCTGACGATCTGGCGACATTGAAGGACTCGATCAACCAGTCCGTTTCGACGATCAAGGCCGCCGACACCGGCATGACCAAGATCGAGACCCTGATCGAACAGGCCAAAGGGCTCATCACCTCCGCCTATCAGAACCTGGGCAGCGACTCAAATTCGGTGGCGCTGCGTAAATCGCTGGCGGAACAGTACAATACGCTGCTACGCCAGATCGACAAGCTGGCGGAAGATTCGAGCTACCAGGGCAAAAACCTTCTGCTCGGCAGCGGCCTTCGCCTCGACGCGACTTCCTCGTCCAAGAGTTCCACCAACGCGCTGCCGGGCGTCACAACTTCGCGGGTCACCAATGTGACCAAGGTCGACGATTACGTCATCGACGTCACCGGCGACGGCCGCATTACCCCCAATGCCAGCGATATCGCCGACGCGGAACGCGATCGCGGTATCAGCAACCTGGTCATAAGCGGCTTCCAGAGCAAGACGGACGGCAACCTGGACCCGGTCACGATCCGCTATACCGGCGGCAAGGGCAAGGCGAAGACCTTTACCGTTACGGAAGGCGATGTCGCGGTCACCAAGACCTTCACTTTGCAACAGTGGGAAGACGCCAAGTCGACCGGCAAGTCCTTGAACTTCGACCATCAGTTTGCCAGCGGCACGCATATCAACTTCGATATCGATTTCGATCAGATCGACGATGTGCCCGACACCAACGGTCTCGGAACCTCGACAATAGAGAAATTGGTCGATCTCGGGGTCAGCGTCTCCAATTTCAACGGCGTCGGCCAGGAAATCACCCGGTCGGCAAACAATTTGCTCGGCCAGCAGAAGCTGGCAGATGGCGAGAACAGTTGGAATTTCGACACCGGCACACCGCGCCTGACGATCGACGAACGCACGATCATGCAGTCCGCGGCTTACAGTGCGGCGATCGGCGAATCCTATGGCCGTGCCGCCAGTGGCATCGTTGGCACTCCCAGCATCGCCACGACCGGCATTTCGAACGATTTCACCTATACCTTCGCGGCTTCCGCGGCACCCGGGAACTTCAACTTCACCACCGGGCATTTCGACACCTACGCCGTCGCCGCCACAGGTCCCTTCTCCACGGCGACCCTTTCCGTGAGTGCCGACGGCATCGTCACATTCAGTTCGATTGCCGACAACGGCACCAGCGTCGAGGTCAATTTCCTGCGCAGCGGCCTCAACGGCATCACCGTGGCTTCGGCATCCGATGCGACACAGGCGGATGGCACAGAAAACGTCACCGGCGGTGCCGTTTCCGCCGGCAATATTGCGCTGACCAGCATCAGTGGCATGGCCGAGAACCTGGCACACAAGATCACCGTCAACCTCAAGACCGACGGATCGGCGTCAACTTTTGTCCTCGACGACGGCTATGGCGGTAAAGCCTTGATCACCGGCGACCTCAATTCGGCCCAGGTCCTGAGCTTTGTCATCAGCGGCGGCGTCAACAGTGGCGCCATCATCCAGCTCACGGTCGGCGGCGGATCCCTCCGCGCCGATGCCGAAGCGACCTTGACCTATAACGCAATCGGCGCATTCACGGCTCCGGACCAGTTGAGGTTCGATGTCCGGGCCGCGCAGACCGGCTTCACGTCGACGCTCAACACGATCCAGGTGACCGACGGCACCGAACAGAACAACCTGACCGTCCAGCTCAATGAGACGAATACCAACCAGGTGACCGTCGTCAGCCGCAACGTGAAAACGGACGGACAGGGACTCGCCATCGACTTTGCGCAGAACGACTGGCTGGATAGAGCCGATATCGATAATGCTGCGGCCATGATTGACGCTGCGAAGATACGATTGCGATCTACCGCATCGGCGCTCAACAACAATCTGGACGTCATCACGACCAGGCTGGAATACACCAAGGAGTTCATCGACGTGCTGGCGGAGGGCGCCAACAAGCTGGTGCAGGCCGACCAGAACGAAGAAGGCGCCAACATGCTGCAACTGCAGACCAGGCAGCAGCTCGGCACCATCTCGCTCAGTCTCGCCAACCAGGCGCAGCAGGCCATCCTGCGTCTGTTCTGAGGAACGATCCCCCGATCGACCCTCGGACCAAACCCGGCCCAGCGATTCGCTCCCGCTGGGCCGGGATTATTTCAAGAGCCGCAGTTCAGCTACGAAAACGGCGCCCTGCTCTCGCAAGGCGCCGTTTTCATGCCCTGTTCATGTCCTGCGCCGGGGCCGTCAGCCGATTTTGAGTACAGTAAGATCCAGGATGCCGGTGCTGGAGTCCTGCTTGGGTGTTTCCGGCTTGGCAATGGCGGCCTTCTCCGATGCCGGTGTCGCCCGACCATTGTGTCCACCGGCTGCGGGCTTATCGAACGTCACCTGGAGTTTATCATTTGGAACCGTCATTTCCGGCGTGCCGTCGCCCAGATGAAAATCCCACATCGCAGGACCAGGCCGCGCAGCAGCAGCACCTGCAACCGACCTGCCGCCGAACTGCACACGCCGCAGCAGATCGGCAGCCTCAGCCGATGCAGGCAGGAAGGTGGATGCACGCTTGGCTGACGTCAGTGCCTCGCCAATCTCACCCGTCTTAAGCAGCAGTTCACCCAGCAGAAGCCAAGCTTCGCCACTGCGATGCTCGATGGACGTAGCGCGGCGCAGCCATTGGATGGCCAACGCAGTCTGGTCGGTTCCTTCCAGCGCGCGCGCGTAGTGAAAGGCCGTCGAGTACTTCTTTCTATCAGCTGCCGTTGCGGCTTCCAGGCACGGAATGGCTTCTGAATACTTGCGACGCGCGACCAGGACAGCGCCGAGATTACCCAGCGCCTCGACATCGTCGGGTGCTTGGTCGCGCAGCGTTTTTAGGCAGGCTTCAGCTTCCTCCAAGCGCCCAAGATTCATCAAGCAATTGGCGATCCGCTTTTCGACGCTGTGGTCCGTCCCCGCCAGCGTCCGATACCTTTGATAGGCATCGCAGGCATTGGCGTAGTCCTTGATATCGTTCAGCGTGTCGCCGAAACGACACCAGGCCGCAGCATACCCGGGCTCCAAAGTCACCGCTTTGCGGGCCGCAGCGGTCGCTTCCACGAAGAGATGCGCCGCGCTGTAACCTGTCGCCAGATTGTTCCAATAGAGGGCCTCTCCGGGTTGCTGTTGTGTGGCGCGCTTCAGAAAGTCGATCCCTTCATTGACGCGGCCGGTACTGCTCAATGCCAAGCCCATCATATGCAGGGCCTCGGCATGGTTCGGATCGACCGTCAGCAGATGCTGCAGAATCCTCTCCGCTTCCGCCCAATTGGCGGCCTGAGCAGCTGCGACCGCCTGATCGAGCAGAAGCGCTACACTGTTTTTGTCGGTGCCCTTGAAGTCGGACGAGCGCAGTTGCTTGGCTGCAGTCCGGCGGGATTTCCGATTCATAGTATCTACCTTTCGTCTCGCTCCGGAACCTTGTTCCAAGGGAATAGATCTGCAATCAAGCCTGGGCGATCATGGCACCGATCGCGCGCGCTATCACATCCCCGCTTCCGGCTCCGCCGTGATGGAATACGGTCGCTACATTCTTATACCACAATTGCTGAAAATCCGGACCACCCCAGCACCAATGGTCGACGCGTGAAACCGGCTTCACCACACGCTTGCCCAGATGGGCTGCCAAATGCGCGGTGACGTCGTCGATCGCGATAACTCCGTCGAGGGCTGCCATCTGGGCGGCGGCGGCGGTATAGCTTTCCCGACCGCGCGGGTCGACGATCATGTTGCGATCCGTTGCGGCCAATGCGTCGAGATCAGCTTGCGTGCTATCCCGCTGGATGGCAACGACGGCAATGCCCGCCGCGTCGAACAACGCCAGCCAATCGGTCAGGGCCGATTTCAGCGACCAATCGCCGCCGCGCCAGCTCAAGCCGATCAAGCGCCGTCCAGGCATGATTTCACGATATTCCCTGTCGAATTGCCGTGTCAGGTCAGCGTCCGCCTTGAGGGCAAAATTCGGTGCGCTCAAAAACTCCGCAGCGCCAGTACGATAGCGGACCGCAAGGTCTCCCAAACTAGTCTGAATCTGAATCCGCTTTTCGATAAACTCCTTGGTATCCAGTGTCCCTGGCGACACGAACTCGACCTTGGGAAATAGCGGCTGCAGCAATGGAATGAGATCGCTGTCGCATTCGGCCAGGACGTAGCGCGCCTCGGCCACCGCATTCGTCAGCAACGGCGCAAACAACAACTGCTCGGCCCGCGATCTTTCGGCACGCAGGAAGACGCGCTTGCGCTTCAGGTGGGCGCCGTTCCAGGCTTCAGGATACTTCTTGGGGTCGATCGTCTCCAGGTGGCGCGGCAACTGGCCAGGTCGCGTACCAAAGCGCCAGCCGATCTCGGGCCAGCCATGCGCCCAATCGCCCTGACGCAGGGCCGCCTCGCCGACGCCGACATGAGCGACGGCCGATGTCGGGGCAAATTTCAGCGCCTTGTCGTAATTGGATCGTGCAAGCCCCCATTCGCCCTGGGCGCCCATCATCTTCGCCAGTCGTACCCGGCTCTGGATATGGTTCGGATTCACGCGCAGCACGCGCGCAAAGTAATCGCTGGCTTCGTCGTAGCGCTCCTGGCGCATCAGAATCTGGCCCATCGCGATCAGCGCTTCCTCGCTGTCGCCGAAACGGCGCAGCGTCTCGCGGGCAAGGCGCTCTGCGCGAGCATCCTCGCCGGACGCGGACAAGGCAACGGCAAGTTCGGCATGCAGGACCGCCCGATCGGGCGCCAACTCGATCGCCCGAGAAAGAATAGCCGCAGCGTCGACCGGCTTGCCGACATTCATGGCGGCCACCGCGATACCGTGCAAAGCCACATCCTTACAGGCGTCTTCCTCGAGCAGCATGCGGCAGAAATCCTCGGTTTCCGACGTGCGGCCGAACTTATGCAGAGTCTCGGCACAGCGTTTCAGCATACCGACATGCGCCTGGTGCAGTTCGCCGGCGCTGACCGCGGCCAGCATGCCGCCGACCTTGGCCGTCATCTGCTCCCAGGTGTCTCCTTTGTGCTGGCGCAGCAGCAGCAAGCTGTCATACCAAATCGATTTGTCGCCCTTGGTCAGCCAGCGCCAGTCGGAATTGATCGGCAGCATCGCCCAGACCGGCTTGCCGAGCCCGGCGGCGTAGTGGATGGTGCTGTTGTCAACCGAAATAATGATGTCCATCGCCGCCACCTGGGCGGTAAAGGGATCCATGTTGCCCATGGGCTCGATGGTCGGATCGTGCAGGACCTCAACGCCGAACTCGTCCTTCAGCACCTCGATGTCACGGCTGACATCGCCGTATTGCAGACTGACGAAGCCGCAATCGGGATTCTTCAGAATTGGCAGCCAGTTTTCGAGCTCCAGCGAGCGGACACCAGCACTGTCGCGGTTGCCTGAGCGCCAGGAAATACCCACCAGAAGCTTTCCTGGAAACTTGGCTTGGTATTTCTTGCGCAGCTTGCGCAGAAAATCGGGATGCGGGATCAGAAAGCCCGCTCGTCCCGGCAGGTCAAGATAGTCCTCGCCCATGACATAAGCGAGATCCCCAGCCGCCACCTTGGCCTTGACCTCGTCCATGCGCCAATTGGCCGGCAGGTTGGTGCGTTCGATGATCTCGAAGTCTGGAAAACTGCGCTGGAACAGGCTCGTTTGTCGCGGTGAAATCTCGAACACGATATGATTGGCGCGCTTGCGGGCCGGGATCATGTGGCCAGCATACATGATGTGGTCGCCCACGCCCTGCTCGCCATAGATCACCAGCTTGCCGTCGCGGATTTCTTCGCCCTTCCACTCTGGGACCGGGAAGTCGAGCTTGCCGCCCGCATTCTCCCGCCCCCAGCGGCTTTCCATCAACGGCATGGCGGCGTCGAATTCCCCAAGGCGGAACAGATTGAGCGCGCGCGACATCTCCAACTGCGCCTTGCCCGGGAATTGCGCGGCCAGCTTCTCGACGATGCGGTGCGCCTCGACGAAATCGCCGTCATGCATGGTCGCCTGGATGAGCGCGCCTTCGGCGTCCGGATCGGTCGGATGATACTGCAGATATTCCTTGAGATAGGTCAGCGCCTGTTCGATCGCGTCCGACCATTGATAGATGTCACGGACGGAACGCAGGTCGTTGGTCGTACCGGTCCGCATCTTCTCCATGAGCCATTCTTCGGCCGCGCGCTGCTGAACCGTGTCGCCCATGGAGCTGGCGATACGTTCCTTTACGGCCATCGACCGGATATGGTCAGGCGCACATTCCAGGGCCTGGTCGATATAGGACATCGCCTCGGCCAAGTCCTTTTTCTGCAGCCACAGGCTCCAGCCGAGATAGCAGAGAACGTCCGGCTCCCTAGGCTCGATCGCCAGAATGCGCCGCGCCAAAGATTCAACGTCCCGTGGGTTGCGCATGGCGATGCGCGTGCGCAGCAGATTGCCCAGAATGAAGACGTTGTTGGGCGCGCGCTCCAGCCCTTGCTCATAGGCCTTTGCTGCCGACAAAGCGTGTTTCAAGGTAAACAGCATGTCGCCAAGAGCCTGATAACACTCAATCTTTTCTGGATTTGCCTTGATCGCCCGGCGCAGCATCAATTCCGCTTTGCCATTGATGCCGAGATCCCGCAGCACGATACCCAGGTTGAACAGGGCCAGGTCATTTTCTTTATCTATCTCAACCACTTGCTCGAGAGCGGCCTGGACCTTGGGAAGCTTACCCTGGCGGTGGGCGGCACCTGCCTGCTGCATCAGATCGTCGACCTTGCGACGCTCCTGCGGGCTGAGTTCCTTCTTCGCCACCGCCGGCGCCGCGGGAAGGAGTGGTGCCTTGGCCCGCGCCTTAAGTTCCGGCGCAATCCCGCGGCCGGTGAAATCAATCACGTCCAGCATGGCTTCCACGACACTTCGCTCCTGACCTGGCATTGCCTTCTCGCCCCTCCATGCATGTCCCATACCAGCAGAAACCGGCTTAGAGTGCTGATGTTAACATTTTATTAAGTCTAAGTCATTGAAGAGTCGGCAGGTTTTTCCGAGGCACCAAAATTACCTGGGCAATAATTGCCCAAGCCGGCAGGAATTGCCCAGAGACCCCCGCGCGTGCCGTTAGTAAATCGGCCAAATACCGGGTTTCCGGCAGAAATTTCCTTCTGGCAGGGAAATTGCTTCCCATCCCGAGCTGCCTGCATTCCGCATGTGGCCGCCGGAGCAAAGCTCCGGTGAAATCGATCTCCAAAGGAGAACTTAAATGGCTCAGAACGAAGTCCAGCTTGCCGCTGGTACCCGCAGCAACCTGCTGCTGCTGCAAAGGACCACTGCAAGCTTGGAGCGTACCCAGCTCCGTCTCGCGACCGGCAACAAGATCAACTCCGCCCTGGAAGGCCCGGCAAGCTTCTTCGCCGCCAAAGGCCTCAACCAGCGCGCCGGTGACTTGAACGGCCTCAAGGACGGTATCGGCCAGGCGATCAGCACGATCAAATCGGCCGACACCGGTATCACCAACATCGAAAAGCTGGTCGAACAGGCCCGCGGCCTCACCACCCAGGCGCTTGGCTCGTTGGGCACCGACGCCTCCTCGGTGTCGTTGCGCGAAAGCCTTGCCAACCAGTACAACACGCTGCTCCGCAACATCGACACCCTGGCGAAGGATGCCGGCTATCAGGGCAAAAACCTGCTGGTCGGTTCGGGTCTCTCGATCGACGCCACTTCCTCGTCGAAAGCCGCCGTCAATGCCCTCGCTGGCATCGGCAGCGCCACCACCACCAACGTCGTCTCGGCCGACAATTACAAGATCACCGTGACGGGCGATGGTGCGATCTCCGGGTCGAGCAATGATATCGCTCGCGCCCAGTCCGACCGCGGTATTTCGAACCTTGAAATCAGCGGCTTTGCGTCGACCACCAATGCCAACTACGATTCGATCACGATCAAATTGTCGGGCGGCACGGGTAAGGACAAGACCTTCACCGTTACCGAAGGCAATGAAACCATTACCCAGACCTTCTCGGCCCTCGACTCGCAGATCGCGGTGTCCAACGGCGTGGACCTGCGTTTTTCGCACAAGTTCACCAGCGGCACCAATGTCAGCTTCAACGTCGATTTCGAAGCCATCGAAGACGTGCCGGATACCGCCGGCGTCGGCGTGTCGGTGATCGAAAAGAACGTCGATCTGCAGCTGATCGTCACCAACCAGAACGGCGAAATTGTCACCCGGGACGGTCAGAACCTGCTCGGTCAGGGTAAGCTGTCGAATGGTGAAAATGCTTTCGCCTTCGATTCGGGTACGGCTCGCGTCGTCGTGGACGAGCGCCAGTTGCTGCAGAGTTCGAAATACGATGCAGCGGTCGGCACGGCCTACGGCACGGGTGCCAATGCGGTCAGCACGATCAACATTGCCACCATCAGCAGCATTTCGGCCAACTACGCCGTGTCGATTGCAGCTGTCGGCACGTCGTTCGACTACCAGACCAACAACTTCACCACCTTTAGCGTCACCGCCCATGCGGATGGCGCTGCGGGTTCGGCGGCGGTCACGGTCGCGGTTTCGGCCGGCGCCACCAACTCGGTCGAGAACCTGTTTGCGGCTCTCGTCTCGGGTGCCGATGCTTCGATTGCATTCAACTTCAACGAACTGAAGTTCACGGCATCGGCGGCTCAGGCCACCGCGGCCGAAGTCAGCACCACGCTGACGGGTCAGAACATCAGCCTGGGTGCAATCGCAGTTCTCAGTGCCGAGAGCTTCGCCGACAATACCGTGACCAGCGTCAACATCACGATCACGGCAACCTCGACCTCGGTCACGTACCAGTACACCGACGAATTCGGTGGTACGGCGTCGCAGACGGTTGCCATCTCCGGGTTCTCGAACGCGGCGGTGCAATCGTTCACCTTCAGCATCCAAGGCGGCCTCAACAGCGGCGCCACCTTCGTGTTGTCGGTTGCTTCCGGTACGACGTTCCAGGCAACAGGTCAGGAACTGAACTTCAAGGTCCGCGGCGAATTCACCGCAGACCGAGCGATCAGTTTCGATGTGCGCAAGGCGAATGCGGGTTCGAGCGCCATCCTTTCCACCAAACAGGCAACGGATGCGTCGGACGCGAACAATCTTGCGGTGCAGTTGAACGAAACCAACACCAGCAACGTGACGGTTATCAGTCAGAATGTTCAAACCAACGGACAGGGATTGAAGCTCGACTTCGCCCAGAACGGATGGAATGACCGGTCCGACATCGATAACGCGATCAGACAGCTGGATGCCGCCAAGCTGACACTCAGAGCCGCATCGTCGAATCTGAGTACCAACTTGAACATCATCCAGACTCGAGAGGATTACACCAAGGAGTTCTCGGATGTGCTGACCGAGGGCGCCAGTAAACTGGTCGCAGCCGACCAGAACGAGGAAGGTGCGAACATCCTGACCCTGCAGACAAGGCAGCAGTTGGGTACGATCTCACTTTCTCTCGCCAATCAGGCGCAACAGGCCATCTTGCGATTGTTCTAATCGCAGGAGCTTGGGTAGGATCGGGCAGCGGCGTCGCCGCTGCCCGTCCATCCCCAAGGTTCGATTGATCACCGGAGAGCTGCCGGACATTCGATGGGATCTTGAGCACTAAACGGGCACCCGAATTCCAATGGAGGCCTGTCTTGCCGCTCAAATTTACCCTTCGCCCCGGCGAAAAAGTGATCGTGAATGGTGCCGTTATCGGGCGGGGTGAGGAGCCGGGCAGTTTCTATCTCTTTAACAAGGCGAACTTTCTTCGCGGCCGCGAGGTCATGAAGGACAGTGCGGCCGACACGATCGAGAAGAAACTCTATTTGATTATCCAGCTCATTTACCTTTTCCCGGAGAATGCCCCGGAAAATCTTGTGAAATTCGAGACCATTCTGGCGGAAACCATGCGACACCGGGCAGATGCGTTGGAAGCCTTAACGGAAGTGGCACGCTTGGTGCATAGCGGAGACTACTACCGGGCTCTCAAAGCGACGGCGAAGCTCTTCTAGGGTAGAATAGCGGTGCAGTCGGCAGCTTCCCGCCGCATACGGCAGGAAGGGGCTACGGAGGGAAGAAGATGAAACCAGCGACCGGATATGCAAGCCAACCCAGGGCGATGGACCCCCGCAGCACCGAGGCATGGGCGCTGTCGGAGGCTTCGCGCCGTCTGGTGCTTGCCACCCGTATCACGGATGACAATGGCGAAGCACTGCGCTCGGCGCTGGTGCTCAATCAGCGGCTCTGGTCGATCTTCCAGGCCTCGCTCATCGATCCCAGCTGCGAATTGCCGCGCGACATCCGGGATAATGTCCTGGCTTTGTCGATCCTGGTAGATCGTCATGTCATGCAGCGCCTGGCCGATCTGGATCCGACGAAGATTCAGCCGATCCTCGACATCAACCGCTCGATCGCCGAGGGGCTGTCGGCTATGCCGGATACGGCGGGCGCCGGCACCGCTGCCGCAGCAGCGAATCCGGCACCGGCTACGGGCCAGAACGCCCGGCCCGTGATGAATGTGACCGCATAGGCCCGGACAGAGGGCGGCACGAGACAGGACCGACAAGATGGCGGACAACGCGATTTCAAGCACGGTAGCTTCGGCGGCACTGATCGCCGGGAATGCGGCTATTGCCAAGCTCACGGCCGCCGACACCTCGCGGATAATTGCGGAGACGAGTGCCAAGGAAACGAGCAATACTGCCGCCGAGGATCTTGAAGCCATCAACGATCAGGTCGCGCAGATGATTGAGCAGACAAAGCTCAACAATGCGGGCAAGGTAACCAGTTACGAAAAAGAAACCTACGACGTTTCCATCGACAACAATATGACGGCGCGGGATATCGGCATCCTGCGCAAGAATGACAGCCGCCTCAATCTCTTCAGCTCATTGACCAAGGGCGATACGGTCGATGTTTTCAAGTTCCGCGTCACGACCACCGGCTACACCAAACTGGGCACGCTGATTGCCGATCCAGAGGACAAGGAACTGCTGCGCATCCAGATATTCTCCAAGAGCAGCGGTATCCTGATCGCCGATCGCGACCCCGAATCCGGCGACGCCTATGAAAACTATCAGAAGCTTGAAGCCGGCACGTTCGAACTGAAGCAGGACGAATATGCGGTCCGGGTCTCGCGGATGCCTGGCACGGATTCGTTATCGCAGAACGAGATTCAGTATGTCGTCCAGCTCAGCCAGGGCCTCTACAAGAACGATTTCGACACGATCGAGAAAGGCAAGTCCTCAAGCCAGGACGCCTATGGATTTGCGACCACGCTGGCCAACAATGCCGACAGCCTCATCAGCGGCCTGAGCGCGGCCTCGACCTTCATTTCCAGCCTTCCCGCCATCGGAACGTCCGCCACGAGCAAACTGACCGGGGCACTTTACGACGCCTTGTTTTGATGGAGCTTCCCATGTCGGGCCAGACTTACGAGCAACCCTTGCGCATTTTCATCGGCTATGACCATCGTCAGGCCGTGTCCTATAACGTGCTGCAGTTCAGCATCTTTCGCCGCTGCTCGAAGCCGGTTGCGATCACGCCGCTGGTGCTGCCTACCCTGCCGATCACCCGGTCGGGGCTGACACCCTTTACTTTCAGCCGGTTCCTTACGCCCTGGCTTGCCGGGTATCAGGGCTGGGCCATGTTCCTCGATACCGACTATCTGTGCTTGGCCGATCTTGCCGAGCTCTTCGCCCTTTGCGATGACCGCTACGCCGCCATGGTATCGAAGAACGTCAAGAAATTCGAATGGGCCTCGATGATCATGTTCAATTGCGGTCATCCGGCAAATCGCGTGCTCACCCCGGAATATGTCCAGGATCCCAATCAGGCGCGAGCCCCGCACGGGCTCGACTGGCTGCCGGACGAGCTTGTCGGCGATCTGCCGCGCGAGTGGAACCATCTGGTCGGCTACGATCCGCCGCGCAAGGATGCCAAGCTGGTTCATTATACGCAGGGCATGCCGGTCTTCGAAGAAACCCAGGGCAGCGAATATACGCAGGAATGGCTCGCGGAACATCAGACGTCCAACCAGACGCAGACTTGGCAGGATCTGATGGCGCGTTCGGTTCATGCTGCTAAAACGGCATCAGGCCGCAAAGTTGCCAAGTTGCATCGCGAGGCACTTCCGCCTCAGGCCTAACTCATTGTTTTCCTGAAAAAAAAGGCCCGAGATTGCTCTCGGGCCTTTTCGTTTGCGCATCTGGCCGGCTCAGACCGGCTCGACCAGGACCGGCTTCTCCGGCTTGCGTTCAACCAGAACCCAGAACCCCTGCGGCATTTTCTGGAAGACGGTGAGATCGAAGCGTTCCATGAATTTCGGCAGCCACCAGCTGGGCGGTTCCTGGATCAGATGCGCATTGCGCCCGTCGGGCAGCACTTTTATTGCCGGGCCGGTATGAACGGTGAAGAAACCCCGCTTCATCACCAATCGTTTGAGATGGTCGAGAACATTGTCGAGATAGTCCGGCTCGATATGTTCCAGCACGTCGATGCAGCAAACGAACCCGCAGGGCGCCGGATCGGCCGCCCATTCCGGACGGGCCGGATCGTAATGATGGATGTTGAGTGGGGTGCTTATAAGCTGCCGAAGAGTCTCGCCAAGACGCCCCTTGCCGGCGCCGTAGTCAAGCAACTCGTTTGTACCTGTCTGCTGCAGGATTTTGGCGACGACCGGGGCATATTGCACCGATGCCACGCCGTAATTGGGGTTCTCATGCAGCTTTTCCTGCATGCGGCGATATTCTTCGCTGATCTGTCCGCCGGGTGTCGCCATGATATCGCTCCATTTCGTGGCCATAGCATACTTAATAGACTAGCAGTTTTTATGCCAGCGCGTCTGCCTTGCCGTCTGGTGGCCATGTTTGGCACGGATTCTGCTCGACATTCCTGGACATTTCCTTAATGGCCACCTACCGTCAGGAACAGACATGATCCCCATGCTAGCCGATGCGGAGCCGAGGGCGACAAATATGCAGATGGATCCGCGCGTCATCGACGCCGTCAGGAAATACGACGCCGGCATGCCGGTAGTCGCGATCCCCTACCAAGGCAAGAAGCTGCGTTACGCCTTACCGGGCAAGACGCCATTGTGGCGTGTCCAGACCTTGTTCACCAAGGAACCGTCAACCATCGAGTGGCTGGAATCGATCGAACAGGGCGCCGTCCTGCTCGATGTCGGGGCCAATGTCGGCATGTATACGGTCTTTGCCGCGGTCATGCGCGACGCCCATGTCTATGCTTTCGAGCCCGAATCCCAGAACTATGCCCTCCTCTGCCGCAATCTGGTCGGCAACAATCTGTTCGACCGCGTGACGGCCTTTTGCTGTGCCCTGTCCGACGAGGCGAAGTTCAGTACCATCCATCTGTCGCAATTTACCATCGGCGGATCCTGCCACAGCTTCGACGCATCGGTCGATTTCAAGCTGGAACAGCGCGACTCGCCCTTCATCCAGGGCTGCTTCTCGGCCCGCATCGATCAGCTGGTGGCGGACGGCGTCATGCCGGTTCCCAATTACATCAAGCTCGATGTCGACGGTTTCGAGCACAAGGTCATTGCCGGCGGTGCCGAGACATTGCGCCATCCGGACGTGCGTTCGCTGATCATCGAAATCAATCCGCATCTGGCCGAACATCGCGAGATCATCGATATCCTGGCCGGTTACGGCTTCCATTACGATCCGGCGCAGGTCGCTCGCGCGGCGCGCACCGAAGGTGCCTTTACTGGAGTGGGTGAGTATGTTTTCCGACGTTAAGCTGCATGTGATCTACAACATCGCCAATACCCGGGTGCGCACATATCCTTTTCCTCATATCTACGTCCCGGAAGTCTTCCCGGACGGTTTCTATCGGGAATTGCGGCGCAACCTGCCGGACAATGATGGCTATATCGCCCTTGCGGACACCAAGCGGGTGGGCACCGGATATTCGCGGGCGCGCCTGTCGCTCTTTCCGAACGATCTGGACAAGGCCAAAATCAGCCCCGCGCAGCGCGATTTCTGGCGGCGTGTGTTCGACACGCTGGGCGATTCCGAGTTCGTCTCCTGCGTGTTCGACCGGTTCCGACCGTCGATCGAGCAACGCTTTTACAAGGGCGACGAGAAGCGCCGCGGACTGAAGGTCTGGCACGAGACGTTCCTGATGCGCGACCTGGAGACCTACTCGCTGGGGCCACATACGGACAGCCCGACCAAGCTTGTCTCGATGCTGTTTTATCTGCCCGAAGACGATTCATCTGCGGAGCTCGGCACCGCGCTTTACCTGCCGAAGGACCGCAAGTTCATCAGCGAGGGCGGACCGCACCTGGAGTTCGGCGATTTCGACCACGTCATCACCGTGCCCTATGCGCCGAACGTGGTGGCCTCGTTTCCCAAGACCCAGGCCTGCTTCCACGGGGTCGAACCGGTGAAGGGTCCGAACAAGCAGCGGGATATCCTCTTCTTCGATCTGAAGGGCAACCTCAAGGATTGAGCTGAGTACCCAGGCGTTCGGCGCGGTAGCCGCCGGCCAGCTTGGCCCGCCACCAGGGCTCGTTTTCGAGATACCAGGCGACCGTTGCCGCGAGACCGGCATCGAATTCCGTCGTCTGCCGCCAACCCAGCTCCCGTTCCGCCTTGCCTGGATCGATGGCATAGCGGAAATCATGGCCCGGCCGGTCGCTCACAAACTCGATGCGGTCGGCATAGCTGCCCGCGTTCGATGGCCGCAAACGGTCGAGCTGCGCGCAGATGGTGCGCACCACATCGATGTTCCGGCGTTCGCCATGCCCGCCGATATTGTATTTCTCGCCCGGGCGGCCGCGTTCGGCGACAGCGCACAGCGCCGTCACATGATCCCCCACGAACAGCCAGTCGCGGATATTGGCGCCCTGCCCGTAGACCGGCAATGTCTCGCCGTTGAGAGCGCGGATGACGATATGGGGGATGAGCTTTTCCGGAAACTGGAAGGGCCCGTAATTGTTGGAGCAATTGCTGATCACGACCGGCAAGCCATAGGTCACGTGCCAGGCGCGCGCCAGGTGGTCGGAAGCGGCCTTGCTGGCCGCATAGGGCGAATTCGGGCGATAGGCGCTTTCCTCGGTGAAGGCCCCCGTGGCACCCAGCGCGCCATAGACTTCGTCGGTCGAGACATGGACGAAGCGGAAGCCAGCGCGCGCCGCCGCATCCAACGCGCGCCAATAGCCCAGTGCCGCCATCAACAGGCGCTCAGTCCCGATTACATTGGTCTGCAAGAACGCCTCGGGCCCGTCGATCGACCGGTCGACATGGGTCTCGGCTGCCAGATGGAAGACCCAGTCCGGGCGGAACTGCGCGAAGATTCCCTGCACGGTGGCAAGGTCGGCAATATCGGCGATGGCAAGGCCATAATTCGCCTGCCCCTCGACCGCGCGCAGGGAGGCGAGATCCGCCGCATAGGTCAGCTTGTCGAGATTGAGTACTTCGTAACGGGCGTCTGCCGCCAGGCGGCGGCACAGAGCCGACCCGATGAAACCGGCGCCGCCGGTCACTAAAACGCGCGTTCTTGCCATCGCCGCTCCCGCACTAACTGCCCATTGCCCAAGGGCGGCAGATGCTACCGCAACCCTCAAGAATTGCTGATGCATTTCTGCCTAGGTCGTCGCACCGCGTCTACAAGTATCTGATGTTCATAAGAAAATAGCCACGATCAACGTGGCCCAAGACTTGCTTCTGTGCACCCAAGCATAACCCATCTGAACCGGGCGAGGTCTAAATGAGCATCCTTGGGGCAATGTTTACGGCGGTCAGCGGTGTAAACGCCCAATCGAAATCCCTCGGGCATATTTCCGACAACATCGCCAACTCCCAGACCACGGGCTATAAGAAGGTCGATACGCGTTTCGAAACGCTGATCACCGTCTCGAATGCCAACCTGCACCAGCCGGGCGGCGTCGTCGCCTCGCCCTCTTACGCCAACTCGCTGCAGGGCAACGTCAACCAGACGCAGACTCTGACCAACATGGCGATCAGCGGCAATGGCTTCTTCGTCGTGAGCCGCGCCGAATCGCAGACCGCCAACCAGACCCTGTTCAATGACCTCGCCTATTACACCCGCGCCGGCGATTTCGAAGTAAATCGCGATGGCTACCTGGTCAACAATGGCGGCTACTATCTCAATGGCTGGGCTGTAGACGAGGATACCGGCATTGCCGACACCTCGACCCTGGCGCCGATCCAGATCACCCAGACGATAGACGAGCCGACCGCCACGACCGAACTCGAATTCGTCGGCAACCTGCCGGCGTCGTCCGTCGTCAATCCGACCCCGCCGCTGGCGCCCACCAATATCAAGATCTACGACGCGCTCGGTAACCCGCATACCGTCTCCCTGGTCTGGGAAAAGCGCGCCGACAATCTGTGGAAACTGGACATCGTCGCCGCCGACAGCACCCTTGATCCGGTTTCGGGTACGCTGGTCGGCGTCAACGACCAGGCGATGGTCCTCGCACCGACTACCGCCAACGTGCCGGCGGTATCGCAGGTCGATACAGTCACACTGCCGTCGGACGGCTTGGGCTTCGGTCAGTCCTTGACCTTCACAATCGGGTCGAACTCGGTCACCGTAACCGCGCCCGTCGGTGGCTACACCCAGGCCCAGACCGGCTCGGCCATGGTCGCCGCCATCAACGCCAACCCGGGCCTTGCCGCGCAGGTGACTGCCGGCAACCTGACCGCAACGACATTCGACGTCTCCGCCGATGTCGGCGGTACGCCCTTCTCCCTCACTCTGGGCGGCAGCGGCTCCGGCCAGACCAACCTCGTCACCATCCCGGCCGGCGGCCTGGCACTCGGTGAAACCATCGACGTGGATATCAACGGCACACTCATCTCCCACACCGCCGCGGCCGCCGAGACAGCAACGCAGGCACGTGACGCGCTTATCGCCTTGATCAACGCCAACGCAACGGTCAACACGGTCGTAACGGCCGATGTCTCGACCGCGAATTCGTTCATCATCAACGCGGACGCGGCGCAAGGCACATTCCTGAATACCGTCACCACCACGCCTTCGCCCTTGGCCGCCGGTGCTGTCACCGACGCTCAATCGACCGGTGCCAGCTCGGCCAACACGACCGCCAACGGCCTGCCGGTGGCGCAGGTCGACACCGTGACCTTGAGCGGAACGGTCGGACCGGGTGAAATCGGCGACACCTGGACCTTGAATGTTGGCTCGCAGACTGTCACCTATATCGCCAACGGCACCGAAACCAGCCTCAACGACGTTGCCGTCGGTCTTGCCGCGCTCATCAACGCCAATTCATCGCTGGGTGTCACCGCGACGGCTCTCGGCTCGACTGTGCAATTGACCGCGATTAACGCGGGCACGGCCTTCGCCGCGACAGTCAGCGCCTCGAACGGCACCACGGATTCCTTTATCGACGTACAGTTCGGCACTTCGGCGGCGACCGCCGGCCAGCTGGTCGGCCTCAGCAACGCCTACAACCTCAACGGCAATGCGACGACGCCGACCGCGCAAAGTGCCGGCGAAGATGCCATCATCACCTTCCAGGTCGATTACGGTGTCGGCCCGCAGACGATCGAACTCAATCTGGGACAATTCCAGACCACAGTCGGCGTTACCCAATTCTCCGGCAAGACGATCGACGTGCGCCGCTTCACTCAGGACGGCTTGCCCCAGGGCATCTTCAAGGACCTCAACATTCGCGAAAATGGCGATGTCGAACTCAATTACGACAATGGCAACAGCCGCGTCTTCTTCAAGGTGCCGATCGCGCAATTCTACGATGCCAACACCTTGAAGCGCGAAGGCGGCCAGGCCTTCACCGAAACCTTCGACAGCGGGTCGGCCAGACTGTCGGGCGCTGGCGAGAACGGCGCCGGCACCTTGCGCGGTTCGGCGGTGGAAGGCTCCAACGTCGATATCGCCGAGGAATTTTCCAAGATGATCGTAACCCAGCGCTCCTACTCCGCCAACACCCGCGTCATAACGACGGCGGACGAGATGCTGCAAGACATCATCAACATCAAGCGCTAAGCCGATTAGCAGTCCGGGATTAGGCCATCATGTCGCTGACAGGCGCCCTCAATGCCGCAGTAGCGAGCCTTCGGGTCAATCAGGCCAGCATTCAGGTGCTGTCGGCCAATATTGCCCACGTCAACGACCCGAACTACACGCGCAAGACCCTCAGCCGCGAAGCGATGACGCTGGGCGAAAATCAGGTCGGCAGCGTCGCCATTGGCTCCTATTCGAGCGCCGTCAGCGAAAGCCTGCGCAAGCAGATGGAAGCGTTGATCGCCAGCAACGGCGCCAGCGGTGCACAGAACGACTACATGTCGCGCGTCCAGCAATTGCTGGGCACCAGCACCGACCAGGCAGCACTGCCCAATCTGCTGTCCCAGTTCACCACCGCCTGGCAGACGCTGCAGGCGACGCCGGAATCGACGGCCGCGCAGACCGCAGTGATCCGCTATGGCGAACAGCTGACGGAAGAAATCAACCGGGTCGCCGCCGGCATCGATGCCATCGATAGCGAGGCCAGGGACGATATCGGTCAGTCGGTCGACAAGCTCAACGGCCTGCTCGAGCAGGTATTCGAACTCAACGTCCGCCTGCGCTCCACCAGCGAGGACGGCGCGATGCGCACCGATCTCGTCGATCAGCGCGACGCCCTGGTACGCGATATCGCGCAGTATGTGGACGTCCGGACGGTTGAGCGCGAGAATGGCGCGATCGCCCTATTTACGCCGGCCGGCCTGAGCCTTGTCGATGGGCCGCCGTCGAAATTCGTCTATGACGGCACCAATGTGTACCGTTCCGAAGACCCGACAACGCCGGTAGACAGCTTGCTGCGCGAAGGCAAGATTCGCGCCCTGCTCGATTTCCGCCTCGACAACAGCGGCAAATCCGTCGCCGTCAGCTCCGATCCTTCGACCGAAGTCGTCCGCAAGATCCGCTCGCAGCTCGATGCCGTCGTCAAGGCGATGACTTCGACCACAGGCTCCACATTCAGTTCCGCCTACGATGCGGCCGGACAATCGCTGCGCATCGAGGCCGCCTTCCAGACGACAGTCGAGGCACAGCCGGCTTCGCCTCAATACTCGACCGTTTCGCTGAGCGGCGATCTCCGGCCCGGCGACGTCTTCGAGGTCGAGATCAACGGCCGCATCTTCAGCTATACCGCCACCGCGACCGACGCGACGCTCGACGGAATCGCCGCCAAGCTCTCGGCCCTGATCAATGGCGACACGACCCTGGGGGTCACGGCCATCGCCGGAGCTTCCGCCCTGCAGCTGGTCGGGACGACGAACAACATTCCGTTCTCGATCAAGACCCGCGCCAATGGCGATCTGCCTGAGCTGCGCAGCGGCTTCTTCACGGGAACCGACCGTTTCACCTTCCAGGTCAATCAGGCGCTGCTCGACGGCACGCAGCAACTGAAGCGGAACGCGGCGTCCGACGTGGTCACCGCCCTCAACAGCACCGACCGCACTTTCGTATCGGCCGGCCTGACCATGAGCGGCGTTTCATATAAGGGCATGATGGTCGGCCTCGTCGGCACCTCGATTGCAAACGCCAAATCCATAGCCGACGAAGCCAAATTCAACGCCGAGAGCCTGACGCAGACGGAGCAGCGCTACCAGGCCGATGTCGGCGTCAATCTCGACGAGGAAATCGCCAACCTCCAGGTCCTGCAGAACGCCTATTCGGCGTCGGCCCGGCTCCTGACGGTCGTTCAGGAGCTGTTCGACACATTGCAGGCGGCCGTGAGCAGGTAACGGCAAGGAACCGATCATGAGCATCAACGCCTACAGCTCTTATGCCACCTATCTCGGCAACATTGCCGGGGTCAAGAACCTGCAAACGTCGCTGGCAACGCTGACGCAGCAGCTTAATACCGGCACGAAATCGCTGAGCCTCGTCAACTACGGCGTACAGGGCGCGCGCCTTTTGGATCTGCGCGCCGAAATCCAGCGTCGCGAAGGCTATATGGATGCCATCAAGGCGTTGACACCGGACATCAAGGCCTATGATACGATCTTCAACAGCATGGAAAAGCTCGCCAGCGACATGCACAGCGCCTTCCTGAGCCCGCTCAGCGATCCGCCCCAGGCGCAGAAGGACAAGGTCGTCCTCGACGGCGATAGCGGCGACGTCGGCGACATATTCAAGCTTTCCGTCGATGGCAAGCTGTTTTCCTACGTCACCAGCGGCATCGAGGGCAGTCTCGACGACATCGCGGGAAATCTGGCCAATCAGATCAACGCGGAACCCGGCATGCGTGTCAAGGCGAAGGCAGTGGGCAGCGAGATCACCATTGCTTCCGTCGAGATCGGCGCGACATACAATGTCGCCGCGTCGGTGACGAACGTGGCCGGCGGCACCGACAATAGCAGCACGGTGACCCAGCTTCAGGCGGCCAAGGTGTCGCCTATCGTCGACGAGATCGACAGCGCGCTGAACCAAATGCAGGCCCTGCTCAACGAGCAGGTGAACGATCGCTATCTGTTCGGCGGGCTGACGGCGAACGACAAGCTGCCGGTGCTCGACCTGCATCGGCTGCCCGACCCGTCGGGGAGCGCCAATTCCGTCAACTCGTCGACGACCCAGCAATTGGCGGCCGGCACCATTGTGCAGCAGGTCCGCATAACGACCGATTACCTCGGCGCGCTGCAGTCCGAAACTTTCACCGTCAATGCCCAGAACTTCACGTTCACCGGTCCGCTGACCGCTCAGGAACTGGCCGACCAGCTGCGCACGGCGATCAACGCTTCCGTCCCGCTCACCGGTGTCGTGACCGTCAGCGATGTGGATGCCAACGGCCTGACCATAACGGCAACGACACCCGGCACCGCCTTCAGCACCGTCATCACGGGCACTGATCCGACGCCGTCGAGCGTCGCAACCGTGCAGCCGAATGTGCCCATCGGCGCCACCCAGGTCGATCTGCTGCAGTTATCCGGTCCGGTCGGGACGATCAACGAAGTCTTCAGCGTCACGATCATGGATCCGCCGACGAATACACTGCCGGTGACAATTTCGTACCGGACCACCGGCGAAGAAGAGAGTCTTGACGATATCGTCAACCAGCTGGTTGAGAAGATCAATGCCTATCAGCCGCCGTTCAGCGTGACGGTGACGGCACCAGGCGGTGGGCAGATTCAGGTTGCCTCGTCGACGGCCTTCGAATCGCATGGCGGTGTGCAGAGTCAGCCGACGGTGAAGACCACGCAACGCACTGTGGTTCCTGTCGCCCAGGTGGATGAAGTGACATTCCCCGGTCCCTTCGGCGATTCCGGCGATGTCTATACGGTGAATTTCACGGCGCCCGTGGGCGGGCCGTTTGTGGTCAACACCACGGCGGCAGACGACGCGAAGTCCGTGGCGCAGAAATTCGCGGGCGTCATCAATGCGGCCGGCCTCGGCGTAACAGCCGCCATCAAGGGCGACAAGCTGGTGCTCGAATCCGACACGCCGGGCACACCTTTCACATATACCGCCGTCCTGACAACCGACGTCGGCCAGGTCACGACCGCACCCGCCACCGCAACGACCGTCGCCAACATTCCGGCCGGCCCACTGCCGCAGATCGATACCGTGAGTCTCTCCGGCCCAGTCGGCCGCAAAGGCGACGCCTTCGAACTGACCGTCAACGGCCGCACCGTTCGCTATGTCACGACCGGCAACGAACGCGACATGGATGCGATCGCCATCAATCTGGTGGCCTTGGTCAACGCCGCCGTCCCGGCCATGCCGGTCAGTGCCCTGGCCGGTGCCACGGGAACAGGCAGCTTTACCCTGACCGCGAATACCGTTGGCGTGGAACTCAAGACCGAACTGAATGTAATCCAGCCGACGGTCGTCACGGATCCTGTGGCACCGATCTACAACGAGCATCAAGAACCGAACGATTCCGCCAATGCCTGGCAGCGCGGCAAGATCACGATCGCTGACCAGCTGACCCTGCGCAGCACATTCTCGGCCAACGAGGCCGCATTCCAGAAACTGCAGCTGGCGCTGCGCTATGCGCAGTCCGCCGTCAACGATCTCGACAATTACCAGGAAAAGATCGAAATCGCCCGGTCGCTCACCAACGACGCCTTGACCGGTATCCGGGCGTTGCATGCCGACAACACGGTCAACGACGCCGTCATCTCGGCCACCACCCTGTCGCACCAGACATCGATCAATCTCTACAGCGACGGCACCGACAAGATCGAGGCCGTCGACAAGAACGAAGTCGCCGCCAAGCTCGACATTGCACAAACGCAGCTGCAGGCGATCTTCGCCGTGATGGGCACCACCAACCAGATATCGCTCGTGAATTTTCTGACCTGAGGACAAGTGAATGGAAACAAACCGCATCGATTTCAACCTTGCCCTCACCAACAGAAACACGACGGGCAAGTCCGGCGGTGGAGCCTCCGGCTTTGCCGATCTGCTGTTCGGTGCGATGAGCCAGAAGGCCGATGTCGCCGCTGTCGATAAAAGTCAGATCAAGACGACGGAACCCTACACGCCGCGCCGTCGCTTCGACGATTATCCGCTCAACCAGATCGACTATCGCGATCAGGGCGACAGCCATGTCGATCGCCGGATCGACAACGATCAATCCCGCTCGCGCTGGAGCACGACCGAGACTGGCTCGACCAATCCCGGCCGCGGCGCTCAGGAACGGGCCGACCGCGAGGAGCTTGGCGGACACCCAGCTCACCACGCCGTGTGCGGCGATCAGCCGGCCGACGAAACCGACGAAATCACCGATGGCCTGGCGACAGAGCCGGCCGCCGAGACCGACCTTCCGGAAGGCGACCAGGAAATCGCGCTGCAGGAGGACGGCGGGACCGGCGGCGACATGTCCGACAACGGTTCCGACGATGCCGATGCAAGGCTGCTGACGGTAATGACCACTCCGCCGGTCGAAGAAGCTGCAGCCAGCTGCGACATTGCGATCGATACTGTGGGTGAAGCGGCTGCGCTAACTGCCGGAATTCCGGCGGTGACCGACGATGCCGAGATATCGAACGCGGCGGATACCGGCGACGATGTCGCTAAGGCCGCTGCCTTGGCTGCAGCTCCCGCCCTGGTGGAAACACCAGCGCCCGAAGCGGGCGTGGACGGCGGCACGGCGCCGGAGCCCGAGGGAACTGAACACAGCGAGACAAACAAGGCGGCTGTCACCTTCTCCTCGACTCTGGCCGATGCCGAGACGGATGCGGGCGCGACGGCGGCGCAAAACCAAGCATCGGGTTTTGCTGCCAGGAATGAAAGGCAGCTTGAAGATTCAGGCAATTCGTTTCGCCGTAATCTCGCTGCCAGCCGCCGCGCCCCGGCCAATGGCCAGGGGGCCGCCCAGGCCGCCGGCAACAATGCGAACCCTCAATCGGCCAGTGCCAATGCCGAAGTTCGTGCCACCTCCCCCAGCACGATGAACAGCTCGTCGGCCCTTGCAACCGGTACGGTCCCGGCGGGCTTCGACGCTGGCTTCGGCAACGCGGCGGGCCTTCCGGGCTGGAACCTCAATCTGGCCCAGGGCGCGGTCGGCCGGCGGGGCGATTTCGTCGCCAATCTGCGCCAGCACCTGCAGAATCTGCCGGCCCACGAGCAAGTGGCCCTCACCATCCAGCGTTCGGTCCGCGATGGCGGCGGCAGCATCACGCTGCAGCTTTCACCGACGGAGCTGGGCCGCATCCATCTGAAGCTCGATATTGACGAGGATAAGAACGTCCAGGCCTCGGTTACCGTCGAACGGCCGGCGACCCTTGAACTTCTGCAGCGCGACATGAAGACGTTGGAACGGGCCTTGCAAGAGGCTGGTCTGAAAGCCGGCCCCGGCGACCTTTCCTTCAGTCTTCAGGGTGGCGACGCGGAAGCTTTTGCCCGCGATTTCGGCTCCGGCAACGGCACCGGATCGGGCGGCGGCGGATTGGGTAGCGACAATGGTGCCGAGGCTGAAACATCCCCGGTACCGTCTGCAGTCATAGAGACTGCCGACGGTTTCGTGGACGTGCAAGTCTAGGGACGAGAAAGCGGAGTAGAGGTTATGGACATTCCGAGCATCAGCGACACCCTGGCGGAGTATACCGCCAACGCCCAGGCGAATGCGACGTCCACCGGCAATTCCGCGCTGGGCGACCTTGCCGACACATATGACAATTTCCTGACGCTCCTGACCAAACAGCTGCAGAACCAGGATCCGCTTTCGCCGATGGACACGGCCCAGTTCACCCAGCAGCTGGTCGCCTTCTCCTCCGTCGAACAGCAGATCCAGTCGAACAAGCGCCTTGAACAGCTTATCAACCTGCAATCCTCGACCAACGCCTATGCGGCGGTCAGCTTCATCGGCACCGACGTCGCCATCGACAGCGACAAGATCATGCTGCAGGACAGCAAAGCGAAGTTCTCCTACGAACTCGACAAGACGGCCAGTCGCGCGACGTTGCAGATCTACGACAAGAACAACCAGGTCGTGATGATCATGGAAGCCGATCGCACTGTGGGCGAACATGCGGCGCTGTGGGATGGGACGGATTATTTCGGGAACAAGTTGGCCGACGGTGAATATCGTGTCGCGGTCAGCTACGAGGATAGCCAGGGCAAGAAGTATTCGGCCCCGATTACCTCGTATGGGACGGTGGATTCAGCCGAGATCGTCGACGGCGCAGTCTACTTAAACATTGGCTCGATCCGCGCCCCGCTCGACAAAATCCGGCAGATCACCAAGGCGACGGCCGACGCTTAACGCCCGCAACAGATTGTTATTCAAAGCAATTTTAGTCTTTTTGCAGCGATTATCGGCACCATATTTGCTGTCAGTTTAGGACTTTCTTAAATGGCCCTGGCGTATGAATGGTCCGAACCGAGACCAGAATCACGGGAAATCCTGCAGGGGATACCCAGCATGGCCATGGCAGAAATAAGACCCGCACAGAATTCGATCGGCGACGCATTGCCCAAGAGCATCGACGATCTGCCGCCTCCCGGTACGCGCCGCTGGGTCATCCGCCGCAAGGCCGAGGTCGTGGCGGGGGTCCGCGCGGGTCTTATCAGCATTGAAGAAGCCTGTAAGCGCTATTCCCTCTCTGTGGAAGAATTCCTATCCTGGCAACGTGCGATCGACCGGCACGGCCTTCGCGGCCTGCGAACGACCCGCATTCAGGACTACCGGACTATCGATCGTGTCGAGCCTGAGGATGAATCCCCACGATCGTGAGAACCTTAGGTAATATTCCTTAACGCCTGTGGATTACTGAAGATAAATTAACCATATCAACGCTCTAGCTAGGCAGAAATTTCTCCGGACCTAGGCAATTTTTACCGCTATTAACTTCTCTTTAAACCCTCGAACCTACACTCGGCCTCGTTCACGCAGATTTCTCCGACCCGAACCAAGCAATTCGTCGAAAATTTTAGTATATAAAATTTTAGTCGAATTGTGCGGCCGAGTCGGCAAAAGCTGCCTATCAGGAGCGAGTGGCTAACGTGAATTCCCTACTCCAGACGTTGCGCAATCTTGGCCCTGTGCGACTGGCGAGCTTGGCTGCTGTTGGCTTGGCCTTGATCGCATTTTTTGGCTTTATCGGTACCCGCCTCACCACCCCCGGCATGGCCCTGCTCTATGGCGGCCTCGACTCAACGGATTCCGCCGCCATTGCCGCCAAGCTGGAAGAGACCCAGGTCCCCTTCGAAGTGAAGGGCGACGGCTCGCAGATTTATGTGCCCGACGATCAGGTCGGCCGCGTACGCCTGGCCATGGCGGGAGAAGGGCTGCCCAATGGTGGCACGATCGGTTACGAGATATTCGATCGCGCCGACGCCCTCGGCACGACGAATTTCGTTCAGCAGATCAACCAGTTGCGCGCTCTCGAAGGAGAGCTTGGCCGGACCGTCCGAGCGCTGCGCCAGGTGAAAGGCGCCCGCGTCCATCTGGTTATGCCCAAACGCGAGCTGTTCTCGCGCGACAAGGCGGAACCTACCGCCTCGGTTGTCGTGACATTGCAGGGTGGGCTGGAAAAGGAGCAGGTGGCGGCGATTCAGCACCTCGTCGCCTCTTCGGTCCCGGGCATGAAAACGGCCAATGTTTCGGTCATCGACGATAAGGGCCACCTATTGGCCCGCGGCGGTTCCGAAGGCGAACTCACCACGGCCAGCGCCGACGAGATGCGCCGCAGTTTCGAACTGCGCATGACGCAGGCGATCGAAGATCTGCTGTCCCAGACGCTGGGCGCGGGCAAGGTGCGCGCCGAGGTCAACACAGAACTCGATTTCAATCAGGTCACCACCAACACCGAAAGCTTCGATCCGGAAGGCCAGGTGGTGCGTTCGACCCAGACCGTGGATGAAAACGAGCAGAGCCAGGAGCGCTCGGCCAACAACAACGTCTCGGTGGCCAACAATGTGCCAAACCCGCCGGCCGCCGCAGGGGGCACGGGCGATACCGCCAACAGCACCACCCAGCGCACCGAAGAGACCGTCAACTACGAAATCTCCAAGAAGGTGCAGACGGAGATCAAGCATAGCGGCGACGTGAAGCGGTTGTCCGTCGCAGTGCTGGTCGACGGCACCTATACCACAGCAGAAGACGGCACGCGCACCTATGCGCCGCGCCCGCAAACCGAACTCGACCAGATTTCGACCCTGGTGAAATCCGCGGTCGGCTTCGACGCCCAGCGCGGCGACATGGTCGAAATCATCAACATGCAGTTCGCCGAGCCGGAGCCGATCGAGGAAGGCATCAGCGTCTTCGGCCTCGAGAAGAGCGACCTGATGCGCATCGCCGAGCTGGTGGTTCTGTCGCTGGTCGCGGTGCTGGTCCTGCTGCTGGTGGTGCGGCCGCTGCTCAACCGCCTGCTGGCCCTTCCTGGAGCGGCACCTGAGCAATTTGCGATCGCCGGCCCTGGCGGCGCTGCCCTGCCGCCAGGCGCGGCTGCGGCGCTCGCTCTGCCCGGCGCCGGATCGGATCTTGCCGCCCTGACCAGCGGGCAGCCCTCCTCCATGGGCGAAATCACCAATATCGCCAACGAGATCGAGCAGATGATCGACATCAACCAGGTCGAAGGCCGGGTGCGCGCCTCCTCCTTGAAACGCATCGCCGATCTGGTTGACCAGCACCCCGAACAGGCAGTGAATATCATGCGCCAGTGGATGTATCAGGAAGCCTGACATGCGCACGAAGGACGATTACAGGTCACTGACCGGCGCGCAAAAAGCGGCCCTGCTGCTGATGTCAGTGGGCGAGGAGAGCGCTTCGAAGCTCTTTGCCATGATGCACGATGACGAGATTCGGGAAATCTCGCAGACCATGGCCAATCTCGGCACAGTGAGCGCCACCGTGGTCGAGCGCCTGTTCGTCGAATTCGCCGACAGCATTTCCTCGACCGGTTCGCTGACCGGCACCTTCGAATCCACCGAGCGCCTTCTGATGAAGGTGCTCGATAAATCGAAGGTCGACCAGATCATGGAAGAAATCCGTGGTCCGGCCGGCCGTACCATGTGGGATAAGCTCAGCAACGTGAACGAAAGCGTGCTGGCCAACTACCTCAAGAACGAATACCCGCAGACCGTCGCGGTGGTCCTCTCGAAGATCAAGTCCGACCATGCATCGCGCGTCATCGCGCTGTTGCCGGAAGCCTTCGCGATGGAAGTCGTCATGCGCATGCTGCGGATGGAATCGATCCAGAAGGACGTGATCGACGATGTCGAGCGTACGCTGCGCAACGAATTCCTCAGCAACCTCGCCCGCTCGTCGAAGCGCGACGCGCATGAACTGATCGCCGAGATCTTCAACAATCTCGACCGCAACACCGAGCAGCGTTTCATCGCCGCCCTCGAAGAGCGCAACCGCGATTCCGCGGAGAAGGTAAAGTCGCTGATGTTCACCTTCGAGGACCTCTCGAAGCTGGATCCGGGCGGCGTGCAGACCCTGATGCGTGGCGTCGACAAGACCAAGCTGCCGGTGGCCCTCAAGGGCGCCTCCGAAGGGCTCCGGGATCTGTTCCTCTCCAACATGTCCGAGCGCGCCTCGAAGATGCTCAAGGAAGACATGGCGGCGATGGGCCCGGTCCGCCTCAAGGATGTCGAGGAAGCCCAGATGGCCATGGTCAATCTGGCCAAGGAACTTGCGGCCAAGGGCGAACTTATCCTGGCCGACAGCAAGGGCGAAGACGAGCTGATCTACTAAAACCCGATTTGGAGATTTCCGGTTTGAAGACCGTGCGCAAATTCCTCTTTGAGAACGATTTCGACGCCGCCCCAGTGCCGGCGCGGAGTGCCGTGCGCAAGGCGAAGACCGAAACCCCGCCGGCCGAACCGCCGCCGCCGCCACCACCACCGCCCGAACCGACCTTCAGCGAGGCCGAACTCGCCGCCGCGGTCGCAGAAGCGAAAGCCAAGGCGCTCAAGGAAGGCCAGGCGAAAGGCAAGGCAGACGCGCAGGCGCAAATCGAGGCGCAGATCGCCTCGGCACTCGGCAATATCGGCAAGGAAGTCGCCGCCATGGTGGCGAATACGGCACGGGACCGCGCCGCCATTCTAGGCGAAGCAGCGGGCCTTGCTCTGGCAATGACCCGCAAGATGCTGCCGGAACTCACCCGCCGTGGGGGCCTCGCCGAAATCGAGGCCACGATCGCGCGCTGCCTGGTCGATCAGCGGCGCGAGAAGCGCCTGAACATCCGTGTACCGGCCGAGCTGCTGCCGGCCCTCATGGGCAAGATCGAGGCGATGGCCGTCGAAAAACATTTCGAGGGTCGCGCCAACCTGATCGGCGATGCCGGCCTGGATGGCGCCAGCTGTCAGATCGAATGGGCCGATGGCGGGCTGGAGCGACAGGCCGATGCAATCTGGCGAGATGTTTCGGCGGCCCTCGACCGCTGCCTCGCGACGCAGGGCATCGAGCCGGTGGCACTGGTGGATGAAGCGACAACGCAGCCGGCGCCAGGGGCGGACGGCGACACTGTCGACAGCGATGAAGCTGCCGGCTGATCAAGGAGCGAGAGATGGGTGACGAAGAGAACCTGCAGCTGCAGGAATTTGAAGAGCAAGGCGCCGCTGCGGACGCTGGAGGCGAAGCCAGCAGGGTCCCGACCAACGCCAAGGAACTCGACGCGGTCTATGACGTGCCGGTACAGGTTTCCGCCGTGCTCGGCCGCGCCACGATGCAGGTGAGCCAGCTGCTGAAGCTGGGCCGCGGCGCCGTGGTTGAATTGGACCGCAAGGTCGGCGAGGCGGTGGATATCTATGTCAACAACCGCCTGGTCGCGCGCGGCGAAGTGGTCGTGGTCGAAGACCGCCTTGGCGTGACGATGACTGAAATCATCAAGTCCGACCGCGGCTGATCGCGTCCTCCGGCTCAGGGAAAAACGGTATGTCCGACACCGCCAACGACCCGATCCAGACTTTCACGGCCAAGAGCGACCTGCCCTTGCGCATCGAGCCGGTGCGCCAGGGGCTCGACATGGCGACGGTGCTGGGCCTTATCGGCGCGATCGCGCTCATCCTCGCGGCGATCTTCCTTGGCGGCAATTGGCTGGCCTTCGTCGATGTGCCCTCTATCTTGATCGTGGTCTGCGGCACTTTCGCCATTACTTCCGTCTCCTTCTCCTTCACCGAGATCATGCAGGCGCAACCGTTGATGCTGCGGACGATGTTCAGCTCCGGCCATACACCCAACGAGGCGGCAGCCAAGGTGCTGCAGCTTGCCGAACGGGCTCGGCGCCGCGGCCTGCTCGCCATGCAGAACGAACTCTACAGCCTGCGCAACGAGCCGTTCCTGCTGCGCGGCATGACCATGCTGGTGGACGGCATGCCGATCGAGGAAGTCGAGCGCAATCTCACCTTCGAGACGCACGCCATGGCCCAGCGTCATCAGCGTTCGACCGGCATTCTGCGCCGTGCTGCCGAAATTTCGCCGGCCATGGGCCTCATCGGCACGCTGATCGGCCTCGTGCAGATGCTGGGCTCGCTCGACCAGCCCGAAGGCATCGGGCCCGCCATGGCGGTCGCCCTGCTCACCACTTTCTATGGCGCCGTTCTCGCCAACGTCATCTTCCTGCCTATCGCCAGCAAGCTCGAGCGCAATTCGGCCATCGAACTGCTGATCAACCAGATCTTCATCCTGGGCGCCCTGTCGATCGGCCGCCAGGAAAATCCGCGGCGGTTGGAACTGGTGCTCAACACCATCCTGCCGGCCAACCAACGCGTCAAATATTTCGATTGAACGGAGACTAACCGATGCGACTTCTCATCGTCGGATCCCTCGATGGCCACATTGCCGCCGCCGGCAAGATCGCGCTCGGTCGCGGTGCAAAGGTGGCTCATGTCGACGATGTCGACCAGGCCATGAACGCCCTTAGAAACGGCCAGGGCGCCGAACTCATCATGTTCGATGTCAGTCTCGACATCGGCCGCATGATCGACAGCCTGAAACGCGAGCGCATCAGCATTCCGGTCGTGGCCTGCGGCATCGGCACCTCGGCCGAGATCGCCGTGCGCGCCATCAAGGCGGGCGCCAAGGAATACATCCCCCTGCCGCCGGATGCCGAGCTGATCGCCGCCGTGCTCGCCGCCGTCACCGAGGAGAGCTCGGCCTTCATCTTCAGCGATCCCGTGATGAAGGCAACACTGAAGCTCGCCGACCAGGTGGCGCCATCCGATGCCAGCATCCTGGTGACGGGCGAAAGCGGCACGGGCAAGGAAGTCATGGCGCGCTACATCCACAGCCATTCCAAGCGCGCGGCCAGGCCCTTCGTCTCGGTGAACTGCGCGGCCATCCCCGAAAACCTGTTGGAATCCGAACTCTTCGGCCACGAGAAAGGCGCATTCACTGGCGCCATTGCCCGGCGCATCGGCAAGTTCGAGGAAGCGACGGGCGGCACCTTGCTGCTCGACGAAATCAGCGAAATGCATCCGCGCCTGCAGGCAAAGCTTCTGCGCGCCATCCAGGAACGCGTCATCGACCGTGTCGGCGGCTCGCAGCCGGTGAAGGTCGATATCCGCCTCATCGCCACCTCCAACCGCGACATGCAGGAGGAAGTTCGCAAGGGAACCTTCCGCGAGGATCTCTATTTCCGCCTCAACGTCATGTCGCTGGAACTGCCGCCCTTGCGCGAGCGCCCCGGCGACATTGCCCTGCTGGCCGAACACTTTGCGCATAAGTACGCTGCGGCCAACGGCATTCGCATCGACTCCATTTCGCCCGAAGTGATGGATATGCTGCGCGGCCATGAATGGCGTGGCAACGTGCGCGAACTCGAAAACACGATGCACCGCGCTGTGCTGTTGGCACAGGGACCGGTCATCGAGAACGAAGCCATCCTGCTGACTGGCGGCCGCGGCCTGCCCGTGGTCGGCGCCGGCATGGTAGCAGCCAGTTCACCCACCGACAGTGCCGTGGCCAAGGCGGCTGCTGTGGCCGCCGCCGGCACGACTGCCCTGGTCGGCCGGACAGTCGCGGCAGTGGAGCGCGATCTCATCATCGACACGCTCAGCCATTGCCTCGGCAATCGCACCCATGCCGCCAACATTCTCGGCATTTCGATCCGGACGCTGCGCAATAAACTGAAGCAGTACAACGAAGAAGGTTTCGCCGTTCCCGCTGCCCATGGCGAGAGCGAAGCGGCCAGCGCCTGAAATATCTGAAACTGACAGCCCGTTATTGATCGAACAGTCTGGGACGAGGGGGTAGCGGTCGATGACCGACACGGCGACGGGGACCGGGACGGGAACGAACAATGCTGGTGGCGGCACTGCCGCCTTCAGCCAGGCCTTCAATTTCGTCAAACGCGGCGAGATCGCGCTGGCGCTCGGCCTGGTGGCTGTGCTGTCGGTGCTTATCTTCCCCATGCCGGCCTGGCTGCTCGATATCTCGCTGGCCTTCTCCATCACCGTCTCGATCCTCATCCTGATGACGGTCCTGTTCATCGAGAAGCCGCTGGACTTCTCCAGCTTCCCTACCATGCTGCTGTTGGTCACGATGCTGCGCCTGGCCCTCAACCTTGCCTCGACGCGCCTCATCCTCACCCATGGCCATGAAGGAACCGACGCCGCCGGTCATGTGATCCAAGCCTTTGGCGGCTTCATCATGGGCGGCAACTATGTCATCGGCATCATTGTCTTCGCCATTCTCGTGCTGGTGAATTTCGTCGTCATCACCAAAGGCTCCGGCCGTATCGCCGAAGTCTCGGCACGTTTCAGCCTGGACGCCATGCCCGGCAAGCAGATGGCGGTCGATGCCGACCTATCTGCCGGCCTGATCGACGAGAAGGAAGCCAAACAGCGCCGCAAGACGCTTGAGGACGAAAGCAATTTCTTCGGCTCCATGGACGGCGCCGCCAAGTTCGTGCGCGGCGATGCCATTGCCGGTCTCATCATCGTCTTCATCAACGTCATCGGCGGTATCATCATCGGCGTCGCCCAAGCCGGCCTGTCGATGAGCGAGTCCGCGGCGACCTATACGCTGCTCAGCGTCGGCGACGGTCTCGTTTCGCAGATTCCGGCTCTGATCGTTTCGACCGGCGCGGGCATGCTTGTCACGAAGGCCGGCGTCTCCGGTTCGACCGACAAGGCCCTCTTCAAACAGCTCTCGGGCTATCCGGCGGCCCTCGGCCTTGCCGCCTTCCTGATGTCCCTGCTCTCCATCATGCCAGGTATCCCGACCGTCCCGTTCCTGAGCCTGGCCGCCCTCACCGGTCTCATGGCCTATCTGGTCATGCGTCACCAGAAAAAGGCTGTCGCTATCGCCGCACAGCAGCAGGTGGTCGAACAGACCCACGTGCCGGTGGCCGAAGAGCCGATCTCGACGGCCCTGCAGCTCGATGCCATCCGCCTTGAGCTGGGTTACGGCCTGCTCGGCCTCATCAATACCGAGCGCGGCCACCGCCTCACCGACCAGGTGAAAGCGCTACGACGGCAGCTTGCCGGAGAAATGGGCTTCATCCTGCCGGCCGTCCGCATCCAGGACAATCTCCAGATCCAGGCCAACTCCTACGTCATCCGCATTAAGGAAATCGAAGCCGGCCGGGGCGACCTCCGTCCCAACATGATCCTGGTCATGGATCCGCGTGGTGACAAGATCAACATGACCGGCGAAGATACGACCGAGCCCACCTTCGGCTTGCCGGCCATGTGGGTCGATCCGGGCGCGCGCGAGGAAGCTCTCTTCCGCGGCTACACCGTGGTCGACCCGGCAACCGTCATCACCACGCATCTTACCGAACTGGTAAAGGACAATATGTCGGAACTGTTGTCTCATGCCGAGACGCAGAAGCTGCTCGACGAATTGCCCAAGGAGCATCAGAAGCTTGTGGCGGATCTGATCCCCGGCCAGATTTCGGTGGGCGGTGTGCAGCGGGTCCTGCAAGCGCTCCTCACCGAGCGCATCTCGATCCGCGATCTTGCCAACATCCTGGAAGGCGTCGCCGAGGCGACCGGCTATTCGCGCAATGTGAATGCCATCGTCGAACATGTCCGCGCCCGCCTCGCCCGTCAGATTTCCGATGCCAGCAGCGACGCGTCCGGTGTCATTCCATTGGTGACGCTGTCGCCAGAGTGGGAACAGGCTTTCGCCAACGCCGTCCGCGGCGACGGCGAGGACCGTCAGCTGGTGATGGCGCCCAGCGACCTGCAGCAATTCATCCAGAGCGTCCGCCAGACTTTCGAGCGCTTTGCCATCATGGGCGACAGTCCGGTGCTCCTTACCAGCCCCGGCATCCGCCCCTTCGTCCGCTCCATCGTCGAACGCTTTCGCCCGGCTACCACGGTGATGTCGCAGAACGAGATTCACCCGAAGGCCAAGATCCGTACTCTCGGACAGATCTGACGATGATTGCTATCGCAGCATTTCGTACGCCGTCATCCTCCGCCTTCGGGGAAAATGACGGCGTAGGCTGGGCCGCCTGATGCGCCTGCGCACCTTCAACGCCCCCAGCATGAAAGAAGCCATGGCCCTGGTGAAGGCCGAGCTTGGCCCGGATGCGGTCATTCTCAATACCGAGCAAGTGGGCCAGGCCTTCAAGATCACCGCGGCGCTCGACCGCGACGCCATCCTCGCGCAGCCGCCGCTCCCGGCACAGGATCCGCTCGAAGCGATCGCCCAGGCGCTGGACTTTCATCGCGTCAATCCCGCCCTCGCCGAGCGCCTGACCCAGCAGGCGGCGCAAGTCCTGCTCGAAAACCCGCACCAGGCACTCGCCGCCGCTTTGCGCCTGCGTTTCCCCGTTCAGCCGTTGACGGAAAAGCAGCCGACGCGGCCGATCATGCTGGTGGGCCTGCCCGGTGCCGGCAAGACGGCGACGCTTGCCAAGCTGATGGCCCGGGCCAAACTGCGCAAATGGCCCGGCATTGCCATCACCTGCGACGTGGTGAAGGCCGGCGCCATCGAACAATTGGGCACCTATACCAAAGCCCTGCAGATTCCCGCCTATCGCGCCGGCGACCCGGCGACACTGCAGCGCGCCGTGGCGCATGCGCCGGCCGGATCTTTCGTCATCATCGACACGGTCGGCTGCAACCCGCTCGATACCGGCGACCTTGCCTCTCTCAGCCGTCTCGCTGAGGCGGTTAAGGCCGAAATGGTGCTGGTCATGGCGGCCGGCGGCTGTCCGGTCGAATCCGGTGAACTCGGCCAGCTTTTCGCCGAGGCCGGGGCCAGCCGCCTTATTCCGACCCGGATTGACGCGGCGCGGCGCTACGGTGGTATCCTGGCAGCGGCGGAAGCCGGGCGGCTCAGCTTTGCCGAATTCGGCATTTCGCCCGAAATCGCCACCGGGATCGATATCGTCGGTGCCGACCGGATTGCGCAATGGCTGCTGGAAACCGCGCCGTCGCGCGCTCAGGCGGCGGATATGCTCCGGCTAGTGAGTGGAACCAGATCATGAATGAACAGGCCCAATCGGGGCTCGCCGCCAAGTCCGACACCGCCACCATTCCTGGCGCGATCGCCGTCGCCTCCGGCAAGGGCGGCGTCGGCAAGACGTGGCTGGCGATTACCCTGGCGCAAGCCTTGGCGCGAAATGGCGAGCGCGTGGTGCTGTTCGACGGCGATCTGGGCCTTGCCAATGTAGACATCCAGCTAGGCCTGACGCCGGCGATCGATCTCGGCACGGCGCTGGAGCGGCAATTGCCGCTCAGCCGCGCCGCCACGGCCAGCAGCGCCGGCTTCGACGTGATTGCCGGCCGTTCCGGTTCGGGCGGGCTTGCCAACATGCCGCTGCACCGCCTTGCGATTCTGACGACGGGCCTGCGCGAGGTCGCTACGCTGTATGACCGCGTCATCATCGATCTCGGCGCCGGCATCGACCGGCCGGTACGTCTGATGGCGGCCCTGTGCGCCATCGCTTTGGTCGTCGCCAATGACGAGCCGACCACGCTGACCGATGCCTATGCGCTCATCAAGATGCTGACTGCCGACCAGGCTCCCTGCCGTGTCGGCATCGTCGTCAATTCGGCCCAGGACGCGGCGCAGGGCCGACAGACCTATGCGACCCTGGCAAAAGCCTGCAACAACTTCCTGAAACTCGATCCGCCCTTGCTCGGCATCGTCCGCCGCGACCCCAAGGTCAAGGATGCGATCCGCGCGCAGGCACCGCTGCTTACGCGTCACCCCGGCAGCATCGCCGCGCAGGATGTCGAGGCGCTGGCCGGCCAGATACCGCTCATCGATCTCACATGAGCGACATTCTCAACCCGCTGGGTGGCCGCTTCGTCGGACCTTCGGGGCCGGTGGCGACGACCTCGGTGTTGGGAACCGTCTCCGATCCGCCACGGGGCCTGCGCCAGGTCGATCCAGGCACCATCATCAAAGGTATCGTGCTCGGGCGTGAGAGCGACGGCCTCACTTCCATTGCAACCGACAAAGGCACCGTTCGTGTCGCCGCCAACATTCCCCTGCCGCCGGGTGCGCAAGTGACGCTCGAGGTGCGGCCCGCCGGCGATCGCCTGCAGGTTCTCATCCTTGCCAACGAGCCTGCGGGAAGGCAGGCTCCGGTGCCGGCCACCGGTCCGGCACCGAGCAGCGCCGCTCCTGCCGGCACAGCGTCGACGCCGCCTTCCACTTCCACTTCCGGCTCGGCCCCGGCTGCCGGCGCCGAGCCCCGCCCGGCTCCTTCTGGCACCCCCCCGGCCCCGGCGCCGGCCAAACCGGATACGCCGAGCATCGAGTTTGTCGGTTCCACCTTGCGCGCCGTCGTCGTCCATGCGCCGCCGTCGGCAGGCACACCTGCACCACAGCCGTCCGCCGCGCCGCCTCCCACCGCGCCAATCCCATCTCCGGCATCGGCATCGCCGGCGGGGCAACCGATCCCGCTTGGCGTGGCGCCCACCATCCTGTCGTCAGGCGCCTTGCCGACGGTGGCGGCCACAACGCAGGCAGCGCTCATCGCCGCCACCTTCGAGAAGAAGGAAAAAGGCGGCAATACGGCGGCGACTCCCGCACCGCTGCCGGCAGCAGCCGGCCAGGCGGCCCCGCGCGAGGCAGCCCCGCGCGAGGCACTGGCGCCTTATCCGGCTGAGACAGTGGAGGAGCATGTCACGGGTTCGCCCGTCGCAACCCTGGCGCTTGCGGAAAGCGCCCTCTCGGATCAGACACGGCAACGCATCCTCGCCCTCTTCGCCGCGGCCGGCGCCAAGCCCGGCCTGCTGCCCGAGGAAACGGTTCCGGCCGACAGCCCCGCCACGCCCAAGGCGGCTCAGCCGCTGCCGCTGGGTGCCGAGCTGAAGCTGCGCGTCCTCGCCGTGCAGATGCAGGCCAGCCAGCAGATCGCCATCGATCCCATCGCCTTCGACCCACAGGACCAACAGGGCCGGATTGTCTTCGGCCGTGTCGTCAGCGTGACGCCGGCAGGCCATGCCGTGGTCCATACGCCGATCGGCGACATCATGCTGCAGAACCGCTCGAGCCTCATGCCGGGTGCGCAGCTGGCATTGGCCATCGACACGCTGGAAACACCCCCGCCCGCGATTGCGCCCGCACCGGTCGTGCAGACCCCTCAGCAAGCCCTGCTCTCGCTTTCGCAGGGCTGGCCAACCTTGGCCGATCTCGTGGCGCTGCTGCAGGGCTCGGCCGGCAGCAGCGCGCGCGGCACGGTCGATCCCGAGACCGCCCGCCAAGCGCTGGCCTTGCTGCCGCATGTCGGCAGCAGGCTCGGCGCCGGGCTGATGAATGCCATGACGGCCCTGCGCGCCGGCGATCTTGGCAAGCTGCTGGGCCCCTTGCTTGCCGCCAAGGGAGCCAGCGCCGAGCGCGAGGAGATCGTGCGGCGCCTGCGCGGTGAGTTCAGCCAACTCTCGGCCCTCGCCCAGGAGCGGCCAGATGTGGATTGGCGCGCCCTCTTCCTGCCCGTCATCGACGATCGGGGCCGCGTTACCCAGGTGAACCTCTTCTACCGCCGCTTCAAGAAGAACGGCGCCGACCCGGCGACACGCGGCAGCGGCACGCGTTTTGTCGTCGAGGCGGATTTCTCGCGCCTCGGTCCATTCCAGCTCGACGGGCTGATGCGCCCGCAGCGCTTCGACCTGATGGTGCGGAGCCGCACGCGCCTCACCGACCGCATGCGCCGCGAGATCGAGGCGATCTACGAGGAAGCGCGCGGCCTCACCGGCTTTGCCGGCTCGATCGCGTTCCAGACGGTGGATGAATTTCCCGTGATCCCGCTCGACGAGCTGAAGAAAGGCACCCCCACCTACACCGTATGAAGGGGCCTATCCGGTCTAGCTGTCACGCTTCGCCTTGCGCCGATGCTGCTCCAACCCCATCTCGTCGGTGGCGATCTGTTCCCGTCGCGCCGCTGCCTGGCGCTTGCGTTCCAGACGGTTCTGGATGGTCTGCTCGGTCTTCTTGATGTCACCGAATGCCTCGGCGATTTCCTCGCGCACACGCTCAAGCTCCAACGTCACATCCGCCACCGATTGCTCGAGCCGTTCGCGGCGCTTGGCCATCATGTCGCGATAGGGCGGCAGGTGGCGGCTGGCTTCGAGGTCCGTACGCGCCACTTCGATCTCGCGCGCCACGTCGGCGTCGAGTTTGGCGATGTCGCCCTGCAGCCGTTCAATGAGCGCCACAAGATCGGCGGCCTGGCGCCGCTTCTCGTCGAGCGTCCATTTCTGCAGCCGCAGGAGTTGGTTGAGGCCATTCATTTCGTCGTGGCCCCGCTATCGGCAGGCCCGGGTGCATCCTTGGGCGTGTCGTCGACCAGACCCAGGATATTGGCAAGGTCGGCATAGCCGCTGGCCAATGTCGCCTGTTCCTCGCGTCGCTGCCCCAGAAAGCGCTCGATTTCCGGGTAGAGTTGGACCGCCTGGTCGACGGCGGGGTCCGTCCCGCGTTTGTAGGCGCCGAGGCGGATGAGTTCGGCCATGTCCTCATAGACCGCCATATGCCGGCGCGCCTCACGCACGATCCTGTTTTCGAACTCGTTGTTGCAGCCCGGCATGGTGCGCGACAGCGAGCGGAGGATGTTGACTGCCGGATAGCGGCCGCGCTCGGCGATCGAGCGTTCCAGCACGATATGACCGTCGAGGATGCCGCGGCAGGCATCGGCGATCGGCTCATTATGATCGTCGCCCTCGACTAGCACGGTGAAGAGCCCGGTGATGGAACCAGACCCCGCGACACCCGGACCGGCACGTTCGAGAAGGCGCGGCAGTTCGGCGAAGACCGACGGCGTGTAGCCTTTAGAGGCCGGCGGCTCGCCGATGGAAAGGCCGATCTCGCGCATCGCCATGGCAAAGCGCGTGACCGAATCCATCAGGCACAGCACGTCATCGCCCTGGTCGCGGAAATACTCGGCGAGCGCCATGGTCATCTGCGCCGCCTGCCGCCGCAGCAGGGGTGATTCATCCGACGTCGCCACCACGACGACGCTGCGCGCCAGCCCCTCCTCGCCCAATTCGTCCTCTATGAACTCCTGCACCTCGCGGCCGCGTTCGCCAATGAGGCCGATGACATTGATGTCGAGCGAGGTGTAGCGCGCCATCATCGACATCAGCACCGACTTGCCGATGCCCGAGGCCGCGAAGATGCCCAGGCGCTGCCCCTTGCACACGCTGGTAAAGGTATTGATGGCCTTGATGCCGAGATCGATCTTGGCGCCCACCCGCATGCGCGCATGGGCCGGCGGCGGCTGGTTGCGGATGCGGCAGGGCTCCGGCCCTTGCGGCAGCGGCCCCTTGCCGTCGATCGGTTCGCCGAAGGCGTTGACGACACGTCCCAGCCACGCACGCGTCGGACGCACCACGGGTTCGCCATCGACAAGCACGACCTTGCTGCCGAGGCCGACACCGTCCAGCGAACCATAGGTCATGGCCAACGCCAGCCCTTCGCGGAACCCCACGATCTCGCATGGCACCCGCCGCTCGTTGCGGTCGACCAGCGCACAGCGCGCGCCGATCGAGAGCGCGCTTTCCATGCCGCTGATTTCGACAAGCATGCCGACCACGGCGGCGACGCGACCATAGATGCGCGTCTCCGGAAGGCGGTCGAGCTCGCGGTAGAAGGCGTCGAATTCCTGCAGTTTGGCGCTCACCGCGTCGGGTATCCTTCTCAATGTCTCCGGCTCTCAGGCTGCGCTCTACACTTGCGGCCTAGGCACCCTAGCCTAGCTCAGCGCTCTTAAATAAGTGGTTAAGGCAGTCTTTATGTCCGTCTCCTCGGCCTGAGACCCGTTAACATCTTGGTTGCATTGAATTATAGGTGCTTATTCCTGACGGAGAAATCTTCATCTTCCGTCATCAAAGTTAACGCCAAGTGCTTTACATAAGTCGCTATTAATGGTTAAGATTCACAAATCAATCGGCTGCGGTCGAGAACCGAACGAGGTCCTTGCCATGCGCGTGCTAGTCGTCGAAGACGATTCCAACACCGCCCAAAGCATCGAGCTGATGCTTAAAGCCGAGGGCTATATTGTCGACACGACCAATCTCGGCGAAGACGGGTTGGAAATCGGCAAGCTCTACGATTACGACATCATCATCCTGGATCTGATGCTGCCGGATATCGACGGCTACGAGGTGCTGCGCCGCTTGCGTGCGGCACGGATCAATACCCCGATCCTCATTCTCTCGGGCCTCTCTGAGCTCGACAGCAAAATCAAGGGTCTGGGCTTCGGCGCGGACGATTATCTGACCAAGCCCTTCGACCGTCGCGAACTCATCGCCCGCCTGCAGGCGATCGTCCGCCGCTCAAAGGGCCATTCGGACTCCATCATCAAGACGGGCCGCCTCACCGTTAACCTCGACACCCGCACCGTCGAGGTCGAAAGCCAGCCGCTGCACCTCACCGGCAAGGAATACGGCATCCTCGAACTCCTCTCGCTGCGCAAGGGCACGACGCTGACCAAGGAGATGTTCCTCAATCATCTCTATGGCGGCATGGACGAGCCAGAGCTGAAGATCATCGACGTCTTCGTCTGCAAACTCCGTAAGAAGCTCAGCACGGCGACCGGCGGCGAGAACTATATCGAAACCGTCTGGGGCCGCGGCTATGTCCTGCGCGACCCCGAAGACAGCGCCCTGCCGGCGAAGACGGCCGAGAGCGCCTGAGCTTTCGCCGACATAGTGTTTCAGCGGAATGCCCGGGCCAGTCCCGGGCATTTTCCTTGAAAGCGATGCCCCCTCGCCCCAACCTTCCCCCACGTTGGGGAAGGGAGTGTCGGACACAGGCCTTGCTTTGCCAGCACAAGCAGAACGTCATGGCCAGGCAAAGACCCGGCCAGCCAATTAAATGCGAGAGAGATTTACGCCCGCGGTGCCGCCGGAGCGGCGCCCGGGGAGCCAAAGGCGGTCGGCGCCTTGATGCCGCCAGTGAGGCCGTAGATGCCGCGCTGGCCCGGCAGCAGCTGGAACTTGTCGGAGATGCCGAGCACGGTTTCAGCGCCGCCCAGGAACAGATAGCCGTCCTCCGGCATCTGCTTGGCAATGCCGGCCAGCACCTTGGCCTTGGTCGGCTGGTCGAAATAGATGAGCACGTTGCGGCAATAGACGATGTCGAACTTGCCCAAAGGCGCCGGGTCGTTGAGCAGGTTCCATTCGCGGTACTGCACCTTCGAGCGGATCGCGTCGGAGAGCTTCCAGCGGTCGCCGGTCTGCTGGAAATACTTCACCAGCAAAGTGATCGGCAGGCCGCGCTGCACTTCGAATTGCGAGTAGAGGCCTTCCTTGGCGCGGTTGAGGATTTCCTGCGACAGGTCGGTACCGACGATGTCGACCTTCCAGCCGTTGAGCTGCGCGCCCATTTCCGAAAGGATCATCGCCAGCGAATAGGCTTCCTGCCCGGATGAACAGGCGGCCGACCAGATGCGAATGGTCTTCTGCGCCGCGCGCGCTTTCATTATCGCCGGCAGGCAGATCTGCTTGAACTGGTCGAACGGCTTCGTATCGCGGAAGAAGAAGGATTCATTCGTCGTCATCGCTTCGACGACATCGCGAATGACGGCTTCGTCATTCTTCGTGCGGATCAGCCGCACCAGATCGTCGAAGGTCGCAAGCTTCCACTTGCGCGCCACCGGCAGCAGGCGGCTTTCCAGCAGATAGGCTTTGTCATTGGTCAGCAGCAGGCCCGACCGGGTCTTCAGGATCTGGCAAATGAAGTCGAAGTCGGTAATCGTCATCGACGGTTCTCTCATGCCACGCTGCGGGAGATTGCCTTTTTGACGAACGGACCGATCTCCGCCAACGGCAGCACCGCTGAGCAGAGGCCGGCACTCGCCACGGCGCCGGGCATGCCCCAGACCACGGAACTAGATTCGTCTTGAGCGATCACCGTTCCCCCAGCATTGGTCAGTTCCTGTGCCCCCTTTAGTCCATCCTGCCCCATTCCCGTCAGCATGACAAACAAAGTCTTGTTACCATAAGCCTTTGCGATGGATCGCAGCATCGGATCGACAGCGGGCCGACAGAAATTCTCCGGCGGATTTTTATTGAGACGCACCACGCGCTGTGCGGCGGTTCCTTCGACCACCATATGGAAATCGCCGGGCGCCACATAGATGCGGCCCGGCACGACGGCCTCGCCATCCTTTGCTTCGGCCGACGGAATGCCCGCGGCTTGGCCCAGATGCTCCGCCAGAATCGTGGTGAAGGTTGCCGGCATATGCTGGGTCACGAAGACCGGCAGATGCGTGATCTTGCCGATCGCCTGAAACACCTTGAATAACGCCTGCGGGCCACCGGTCGAAGAGCCGATGGCGAGGCAATCGGGACGCAGCAAAGGTGGCATGTCGCGCAGTTTGATCGGCTGCGCACCGTAGAGCCGCCTGGGCGCGGGTGCTGCAGCCCCCGGCTCGCCGGTGGGGGATGGGGCGGCGATGCCGCGCTTGCGGCGGCCGGCCTGCGCCCATGATTTGACCTTTTCGACCAGATCAACCTTGAAATCGGTCGCGGCGGAGATGGCTCCCGTCGTCGTCGGCTTAGGCACATAGTCGGAGGCGCCCAGCGACATCGCCTTCATCGACACCGATGCGCCTTTCAGCGTCAGCGTCGATGCCATGATCACGGCGACGCCGGGCTTGGTCTGCAGCAGACGCGGCAATGCCGTGATACCGTCCATCACTGGCATTTCGATGTCGAGCACGACAACTTCGATATCCGTATCGGGACGCCCAAGCGCGTCGATTGCCAGCTGGCCGTTACCGACGGTGGTCACCACCTTGATAGTCGGGTCGGATTCCAGCGCGCGTGTCAGCAAACCGCGGATGACGGCGGAATCATCCACCACCATGACGCGGTACGGTCCGGCTTTACCCCCGGCGCCCGCTGCTGCCGCTTTGAATGGTGTCATTACGCCAACCTGTCCCAGTCTATTTTCGATGCGTCCGCACGCGAGGCACGCTGCATTGCGGCGACATGCATTCCGTTACAGCAACCCGACCTGGGAGAACTTCGATTCGATGATCTCGCTGTCGAAAGGCTTCATGATGTATTCGTTGGCGCCGGCGGTGATCGCCTCCTGGATATGCTGAATATCGTTTTCGGTGGTGCAGAAGACGACGATGGGAGTCTGCCCGCCTTCCATCTTGCGCAGCAGGCGCAGGAACTCGATCCCACTCATGACGGGCATGTTCCAGTCGAGCAGGATCGCGTCAGGCATTTCCTTGACGCATTCATCCATCGCCAGTTTGCCGTTTTCGGCTTCAACGATCTGAAAGTTAAGGCCCTCAAGGATCTTTCGGGCCACCATGCGGACGACTTTAGAATCGTCTACGACCAGGCAAGACTTCATTCAGAAACTCCGTTCGCCGAACGCATGCAACGAGACCTGTGCGAAACTGCCGGCCTAGCGACCGCGCCCCTTACGGCGGCACGCTGTCACTATACTGCCAGTTCTTTACCAATAGTCAGCAAACGCTTGGTCCGTCAATTACTCTACCGGGGCATTTAGTCGAAATTCATCTGTCCGGGGTAACCCGGTATCGACAGTATACCTGATTCCCGACTTACCTCATCCTTCTAGGCGACGTCCGAGCGCGTCCCGAAATCGAGCAGCGAGCCGACATTCAGCACCACCAGGAGCGAACCGTTCAACCGATAAATGCCGTCGGAGAATTCGCGCAGGCGCGGACTGAGCGTCGGCGGGTTGCGCTGATAGTCGCGCGAATTGAGGCTCAGCACCTCACCCACGCTGTCGACCAGCAGGCTGTAAAGCTCTCCATCATATTCCACCACGACCGACATCGCCGCCTTGCCGCCTTCGCGGGTCGGCAGGCCCAGACGCGGCCGGACATCGATCGCGGTCACAATGCGGCCGCGCAGGTTAAGGCTGCCGGCGACCTCCGGCGGCGCCAACGGCACGCGCGCGATGTTCTGGGGCCCCAGCACATCCTGGACCGTCAGGACCGGAATCCCGAACATCTGGTCGCCAATCGACATGGTCACGTAATCGCGCTGCTCGCCGCTGTTGGCGGACACGGTCGAACCGAATTCGGCGGCAGCGCCGTTTGCTGAACCGCTCATGCGGCACCTCGCACTTCAGAAAGGGCTTCGTTGAGTATATGAACCAGGCCTTCGCGGTCGTATTTGGCGACATAATCGTCAAAGCCGACCGACCGGCCCTTGGCCAATTCCTTCGGGCTGGCGTGGGACGACAGCGCGATGATCGGCGTGCTCTGCCAACGGCCGCTCTTCTTGACTGCTTCGCAGAATGCGAACCCGTCCATGCCCGGCATCTCGATATCGGAAATGATAAGATCGAATTCCTCGCCCGCTTCGGCCATTTCCAGCGCCTTGTCGCCGCTGTCAACCGCGGTGACCGAGAAACCGGCCGCGGAAAGCTGCGGTGCCAGGAGGTTGCGGAAGAAGGCGCTGTCGTCGACCATCAGCACGCGGCGCGACTTGGCCCCGACCGTGTCGTCGCGACGCGAACCGAACCAGTCTGCAAAGGCCTGCGACAGGAAGAAGCCGGTATCGATGATATCGGTCGCCTGGCCGGCGATGATGGCCGAACCGATCCGGCCCGGCGTTTCGGCCGCCAGGTCGACATTGAGCTTCGCCTCGACGATGTCGACGATCTCGTCGACCATCAGGCCCATCGAATGTTCGCGGTCGGAGAAGACCAGGACCGGCTGGCGGCCTTCCTTGCCGGTGATATCCGGATAGCCCTCCAGCGGTACCAGCGGCATCAACTGGCCGCGATACTGCACGACCAGGCGGTCGTTCGAATGCTCGATGGCGTTGCACTCGATCTCCTCAAGGCGTGCCACCAGCGCCAGCGGCACCGCCTTGGGTGCACCCTGGCCGGCGCGGAACAGCAGCAACGGCACCGCTTCGTCGCCATGAGCGCGGCTCCTGAGAGCCTGCTTCTCGGCGGCATCGGCATCGCCCATGCTGATCTGGCCCGAAGCGGCGGCGATGCCGTTGGGGTCGAGGATCATGATGACCGAACCGTCACCCAGGATGGTATTGCCCGAGAACACTTCGATATGGCGCAGGATCGGCGCCACCGGCTTCACGACGATTTCTTCCGTGTCGAAGACGCGGTCGACCATGATGCCGAACTGATAGGTGCCCACCTGCGTCACGACGATGAAGGTATCGTCGCTGCTGCGGTCGGACTTGGCTTCGAGCTTCAGCTTCTCGCGCAAGCTGACCAGCGGCAGCAGCTTGTTCCGGAGGCGCAGGACGGGGGTGTCGTTGATGCGCTCGACCTTCAGTTCGCCGGTCGGGCTGGCGCGCACCAGCTCGACGACACTGATTTGCGGAATGGCGAAACGCTCTTCGGCGCATTCGACCACCAGAGCGGAAACGATCGCCAGCGTCAGCGGGATCTTGATCGAGAAGGTGGTGCCCTTCCCTTCGACCGAACGCAGTTCGATCGTCCCGCCGATCTTCTCGATATTGGTGCGCACCACGTCCATGCCGACACCGCGGCCGGACACGCTGGTCACCTTGGCGGCGGTTGAGAAGCCGGCCTTGAAGATATATTGCTGGATCTGCTGATCCGACATGTTCTCCAGTTCGGCCTCGGTGGCGAGGTTGTTCTGGAGGATCTTCGCCTTGATCTTGTCGAGCGGCAGGCCCTTACCGTCATCGACCACTTCGATGATGATATGACCGCCTTCGTGATAGGCGTTTAGAGTGATCTTGCCGGTTTCCGCCTTGCCGGCGCGGCGGCGTTCTTCCGGCGTTTCGATCGCATGGTCGGCCGAGTTGCGCACCATGTGGGTGAGCGGGTCCTTGATCATCTCAAGAACCTGGCGGTCGAGTTCGGTCTCCTGACCGATCATCACCAGGTCGATCTTCTTTTTGAGTTCGTGGCTGAGGTCGCGGATGATGCGCGGTAGCTTGGCCCAGGCATTGCCGATCGGCTGCATGCGCGTCTTCATGACGCCTTCCTGCAGTTCCGACGTGACGTGATTGAGACGCTGCAAGGGGGCGGCGAACTCGCTGTCCTTGTGCTTCCTGAGGATCTGCAGAACCTGGTTGCGGGTCAGCACCAGTTCGCTGACCATGGTCATCAGATTCTCGAGCAGTTCCACGTTGACGCGGATGCTCTGGTTGGCGATGGCCGATTCCTTGGCCTCGCCGTCGCCGGCGGCTTCCTTCTTGACGGGCGCCGCCTTCGCCGGTTTGGGCTCGACTGGGACGGGAGCCGCTTCGACGATGGCCGGCGCGCTGCCGGTCGCCTCTTCACGGCCGGCATAGACCATGCCCATGATCATCGCCGCGATCTGCTGCGGCACCTCCAGTGTGTTGAGGCCGGCCTGCAGATGGCCGCACAGGGCATCGAACTGGACGTCGGACATGGCGCGGCCGGCGATCGGGTGCGGCGCGCTCGTATCGGGACCGCCGCACATCTTGGCCAGATGGTCGCGCATATAGCCTTGGACATGGTCGATGCTGTCGCCCTCAAAAACGGCTTTGAGGCGCAAATCGCCCATGATGCGGTTGAACATCACCTCGACCACGGCATCGATGGTGCCCATGCCGCCGATCTGTTCGTAGATCGAAGCGCCGGATTTGACTTCCGCGGCTGCCGGGGTGGGCGCCGCGGCGGGAACGGGCGCAGCGGCGGCGGCAGGGGCCGCGGCAGGCGCTGCAGCCTTGCCACCGTCGGCAAAGGCGTTGAGGCTCTTGATCAGTTCCGAATCGTCGCCGGCCGGCTCGGTGCCGCTCGCTTCCAGATCGCCCATGATCGAGCGGATGCGGTCCAGGCAGGCAAGGATGAGGGTCACCGCCTCGGCGGTTACTTCCAGCTCGCCGTCACGCACTTTGCCGAGAACGTTCTCGCCGGCATGAGCAACCGATTCGAGTCGCGGCAGGCCGAGGAAGCCGCAGGTGCCCTTCACTGTATGTACCAGGCGGAAAATGTTCGACAGCAAGTCGATATCGTTTGGATTTTGTTCGAGCTTCACGAGCTCGACATCGAGTACGGCGAGATTCTCGTTCGTTTCGGTCAGAAACTCGCTCAACAGATCGTCCATGGCGCCTGCCCCACTCCGTTTGCCGATTTGGCCAGCGATGATCCGGCCGGATGGCCGTTTTCGCGCTCTAATCCTTGGCGAAAAGGATTAATTTTGCGTGAAGCCCCTACGCAGGGCGCAACTTCTTCGGAAATTTGGCGAATTCCTCCGGAATTGGCCTCCCGGCGACATTCAGCGGAGGTGAAATTCCAGCTTTCCGGCACCGCCCTGGATGATCTCGATCTTCATTCTCAATCGTGTCGCCAGAAGGCCGGTCAGGTAGGCCAGCACATTGCGCGCATCGAGGGCCGCCACATTGCCGTCGCCGCCCAGCAGCAGCTTGTAATCGTCGGCAAAGACGATCTGCGCCCCTTCGGCGATGATTGCAAAGCGCGCGGTGGCGCCGTCGCCCTCCACCTTGAGCGCCAGGTCGCCGCCCCGCGCCAGGGTTTCCGACATCAGGATGATGCCGATCAGCAGCAGCTTGGACCAGCCGGCGGGCAGGTCGCTGGGCGACATCGCCGGTACGCCGCTCAGGGTCACCTTGCTGCCTTCCAGGAAATCGCGCGCCAGCTTGATGGCCTCGCCGAAGCCGAAACTGGCCTGGTTGCCGGCATTGCCCAGCGCGCAGCGATAGGCCTGCAGCAGGATGCTGGCGCGCCTGGCCGAGCGTGCGGCCAGCGCCCTTGCCTCGGCCACCAGTTCCGGATCCTGCTCATCTTCCAGCAATTCCAAGCCGTTATTGACCGCGCCGATCGGGCTGATCAGGTCATGGCAGAAACGCGAGCAGGTCAGTTCCAGGACGGCGAGGTCGATTTTCATGAAGTCTCCCGGGAGCGTGAATCTCTTTAATGCTTATGCGCCCACTCTCGCGCCTGCCGGCCCGCTATGCAACCCGCGTCAATCATCCGGCTTTGCCTGGCGCAGCCGTTTTACGTTGCCGCGCTTGGCCTTGCTGTCCATGCGCTTTTCCTTGGAAGCCTTGGTCGGTTTGGTCTTCCGCCGCGCCTTGGGCACCACCGTGGCGGCGCGAATCAGCTCGACCAGTTTCTCCAGCGCGTCCGCCCGGTTCATCTCCTGGCTGCGGTGGCTTTGCGCGGTAATGACGATCTCGCCGCCCAGGGTCAGGCGCCGCCCGGCCAGCTTCATCAGCCGCTCGCGCACCCCCTCCGGCAGGGAGGGCGAGTTCCTGGCGTCGAAGCGGAGTTCGACCGCGCTGGAGACCTTGTTGACATTCTGCCCACCCGGGCCCGAGGCGCGGATGAAGCTTTCCTTGATCTCGCGCTCGTCGAGCCGGATGCGGCCGGTGATTTCAATCATGCCGCCGAAGCTAGCAAAAAGCGGTCCGCTAATCGATTGGCTGGCGCCCTTTTCGCCCCTATTCAGGCAATTTCACGCCGCGCTGGCGGCAGGCGGCGACGAGGGTCGAGTGGAGCAGCATGGCGATGGTCATCGGCCCCACCCCACCCGGCACCGGCGTGATGGCGGAGGCACGCGGCAGGCAGGACTGAAAATCGCAATCGCCCACCAGCTTGCCCTTGCCGTCCTTCTCGATGCGGTTGATGCCGACATCGATCACAACCGCGCCGTCCTTCAGCCAGTCCCCCTTGACCATCTCGGGCCGGCCCACCGCCGCCACCACGATATCGGCCCGGCGCACCTCGCCCGGCAGATCCCTGGTCTTGGAATGGGCGATGGTGACGGTGCAGCTTTCACCCAGCAGCAATTGCGCCATCGGCTTGCCGACGATGTTGGAGCGGCCGATCACGACGGCATGCTTCCCTGTCAGATCGCCCAACCGGTCCTTCAACAGCAACAGGCAGCCGTAAGGCGTGCAAGGCACCAGGCCCTGGCCGCCGGTTGCCAGACGTCCGGCGTTCACGACATGGAAGCCGTCGACATCCTTGTCGGGATCGATCGCGTTGATGACGGCCTGCGCGTCGATCTGCTTGGGCAGCGGCAATTGCACCAGGATGCCGTTGACGGACGAATCCTTGTTCAGCCGGTCGATGAGCTTGAGCAGCGTTTCCTGCGAGGTCGAAGCGTCGAGCTTATGCTCGAAGCTCGCCATGCCCGAGGCCTTGGTCTGCTCTCCCTTGTTGCGCACATAGACCTTGCTCGCGGGATCCTCGCCCACCAGCACGACGGCGAGGCCCGGCACGAAACCGTGCTGCGCCTTCAGCGTCGCCACCTGGGCTGCGATCTTGGTGCGGATCTTTTCGGCGAAGGCCTTGCCGTCGATGATCTTCTGTTCGCTCATGATCCTTCACGCCTCGTCTTTGAGAATGGGGGCCAGCCAGCTTTCCAGCGCCGCGACCAGATCCGCCTGCCGGCCCCGAATGTCCACCAGCTTGCGCCGGTCTTTTGCCCCGGCGGCGACCGAAATCGCCGCTTTTGCGACAGGCAGATGCCTGGCCAGCAAGGCAATCACGGCGGCATTGGCCTTGCCGTCCTCGGGCGCCGCGTTGATGCCGAGCTTCAGCGCCATCCCGCCTTCAGGAAGATCGACGAAGCCCTGTGGCCCCTCGCGGCGCGACTTGGGTGTGACACGCAAGCGCAGGCGAATGCCATCGGCCGTCGTTTCGTAGCAGGCGGGAATCACGTCGGGGGGCGGCGGCTCAATAGATCACATATTCCCACATCAGGTTGCGCGCGAATTGCAGCAGCAGGATGAGAACGATCGGCGAGAGATCGAGCCCGCCCACCGCCGGCAGGTAGCGCCGGATCGGCCGCAACGCCGGTTCCGTGATGCGGTAGGTCACCTCGCCCAGCATACGCACGAATTGCTGGCGGGGATTGAGGATGTTGAAATGGATGAGCCAGCCCAGCGCGATATTGATGATGAGGACCCAGGTGAAGATCCAGATGACCGTGTCGATGAGAATACCGAGAGATTGCATGGGAAATGATCCGTCGCCGCTGGTGATGCCGGCCTTCGGTGGCAGGCCCTGGGCCGGCCGGGTGCGCCGGCCGGGTGTGAGGGGCAAGCTAAGCCAGCCCACTCCGCCGATCAAGCCGGCCGCGCCGATTCCAGGATTTTGGCTCTGAATCAAACCTTTACGCCCTCCTTGACACAGAACCCGCCGCCCACCATATTCCGCCCGCTCCGGCCCCAAAGGCCGGATGTCCCAGCGGGTGGGCCCGTAGCTCAGTTGGGAGAGCGCCTCGTTCGCAATGAGGAGGTCGTCAGTTCGATTCTGATCGGGTCCACCAAAACTCCTGAAAACAATGCCTTGATGCTTGAAAGCCTGTGGTGGGACACGCAGGTGAGACACAAGCATGCGCATTCCGGCCCATTTGGTGCTGTCCAGACATCGAATTTTCTATCTGCGCTGGCCCATTCCGAAGGGGCTTCATCCGCTCCAAAAGCGCTCCCATCTCAAACTGTCACTTCAAACCCGCGATCCTCAGCAGGCATTGAAGGCGGCACGGGCGCTTTGTTACTTAGGCAATCTGTTGCTAGAGCAAGGAAGCCTCGCCAGCATGACCTATGCGGAAATTCGCGCTGTCCTGACTAAGCACTTCTCGGATTTGCTCCGTCAGAGAAAGGCGGCGATTGCATCAGACGGGCCGCTTCAAGCTCTGGACGTACAGGCCCTGGAAAGCGGTGCTGCTGCCGCTCAGCAAGCTCTAACGGACGACAGCCCAATTGACATGGTGGGAAGCGACCATGCCCTGCTTGAGCGTTTTACCGCCCTCCATGGCCTTCCAATTACTCCGACCTCACCATGGTATCCACAGCTACGGAAAGACCTAGCCGCTGCATATAACGGCTTCTGCCGGGCAGTACAGTCCCCTAACCCCGCCGACCCGCTGTGCGCTCGCCCTTCGATGCCCCAAGCGCTTCCGTCATCTCCGCTTCAAGCACCTCCTGCAATACCGCCTGAACCAGCGGTCGCAGGAAGTCGCCGTCGCCACGCAAAAGCTCTTTTACATCAATCCCATCAGGCCTAACTTCATGCTTGGTCATGGTGTGCATCCTCGCCAAAGGACTCGGTGACGTGAACATCACCCGCATACTATGACCGCTCAGCACTCTGCCGATTTTGCAGAACATTCCAGACACTACCGCTGCAACAGTGGATCCCCGGGTCCCCGCCGACGCATGTCGGCATGCGCCGACAGGCCCGGGGATGACGACTTATAAAATGCCACATGCGATAGCCCTGCCCCTTGAGGGGGAGGAGAAAACAGAGGAGGCGGTCCGGGGGCGATTTGCCGGGTCCGTTTCGGAGGAACAAGGCGCTCCCTAATGTCATTGGTTCCTGAAATGTCATTGGTCTTGGAACCAACGACATTTGGGTCAACGATATTTGGGAGAGAGCTATGCGGATCCGATATGGGCTTTCCATTGCGGCGTTGATGGCGCTGGTGGGTTCTGCGGCGCTGGCGCAGAATCAAAACAATGCGCCTACCGATCCGACGGCGCCCGGCGGCGGCACCTGCACGGGCTTTCCCGGCGATCCAGCCAACTGCCCGCGCCAGGACGAACGGCCCAACCAGACCATCCCGGAAGATCCGGGTACGGATATGGACACCAATTCGGGTGACGACTCGACTGCGCCGAACCAGACCGCGCCGGATGAGAACAACCAGCAGCAATTGCCCAACGGTGCCAGCCCCGACAGCGGCGTACCCAATCCGACGCCGTGACGCCCCCCTCACCCCAGCCCCTTTCCCTGCCGTTTGCGGGGCGAGGGGTTTTCTTGTTCCCTCCCCCTGAAGAAGGACTGGGTTCAGCCGCGCGCCTTGATGCGTTCGGCCACCAGTTGTTGGAGGTGCCAGAGGTGGCGGTCGTGGATGCCCCTGGTTTCGAGATGCGCCACGGTGTTGTGGAGATATTCGGCGCCGCTGCCCCAATGGCCGCAGGCGGTGCTCAAGATTTCGGCCACCTCCTCGACCGAGAGGCGGCCGGCATAATTGCGCGCCTGGCGGTTGATGACGAAGGCGATGGCGCGGACCGGGCCTTCTTCCGTCGCCACCTTTATCCAGCGCGGCGGGCAAGTGGCGGGCTTCATGGTGAATTCGCGGCGGAAGAGCTTGTTGACGTGGCCGCTTAGATCCTCGTCGGGGAGGCGCAGCAGCAGGCCCGTGCATTGGCCGCCATTGTCGAGGCCCATCATGAGTCCTGGCTGTTCTTGCGTGCCGCGGAAGCGTTTGACGCGGAAGCAGAAGGCGCGATGATAGCCGCGCGCCAGCCCGCGCATTTCCGCCACATGCGGCACCTCCGGTTTCCAGATCAGCGAGCCGTAGGCGAAGATCCAGCAGGGGGTTCCCGGCGGATGCATCGCCAGCATCGCTTGCGTGATGGCGGCGTAGTCGGCATCGTCGTGATAATGCTGGCTGGGATCGGGCCCGGCATCCGCGACCACGCGATGCACCTTGGCCACCAGATCGGGCGTCAGGGTCATGCGGCGTTCAGTCAGGGCAGCCTCCGGAATCCGGGTTTCTTGGCGTCACCAAGAAATCTGCGGCAGGATCGCGGCAGTTGGGCTAGAAGGGCAAGCGATCATTTCTCACCGCACCCCTGAAGCCTTTTGCCGGGTGAAGCCACAAGGTCTTAGATGAAATCCGCCCTGCTTTTCGACCTGGACGGCACGCTGGTCGATACCGATCACCTGCACCTCGCCGCGTTCAACCAGCTGTTCGCCGAAGAGGGATTCGAGGTCGACCGGCCAACCTATACCGCCCAGATCATGGGCAAGCCCAACAGCGCCATCGCCGCCGCGATGCTGCCGCACTTGCCCGCCAAGACAGCCTTGGCCCTGCTGACGCGCAAGGAGGCGGCCTATCGCGGGATGGTGGGGCAACTGGCGCCGATCGCGGGGCTCGTGCCGCTGCTCGAGTGGGCGGCGGCACGCGGCATTCCCTGCGGGGTCGTGACGAATGCGCCGCGGGCCAATGCGGAACTGGTGCTGGCCGGGCTCAGCCTGGCCGGACGCTTCCACACACTGGTCATCGGCGACGAACTGGCGGCGGCCAAGCCCGATCCCCTGCCCTACCGCACCGGGCTGGAGCGCCTCGGCGCCATGGCGGCGCGTTCGGTCGCCTTCGAGGATTCGCCCTCCGGCATGAAGGCGGCGCTCGGCGCGGGGCTGACATTGGTGGGCCTTGCCACATCGCTGCCGGAAGCGGCGATGCTGGATCACGGCGCGCATCTGGCGATCCGAGATTTCACCGACCCGCGCCTGCCGGGCATCATCGAGGCGCGGCTTGCAGGCGCCGTTTGAGGCGAGGACGAGGATCGCCGCGGAAGTTTCACTGTTCATTTGCGTGTCGTTCAGGTGTGATCAGGAGCTGGGATGGGGGGTGGGCCGGAGATTAGGCTTCCGGGCCCCGCATCGTGCCGGAGATCTGCCATGAATGTCGCTGCACCCAACCTCAAACCGCTGGCCTCGACGATGCCGGACAAGCCGGTGCACCGCATCCCGCTCGTCAAGGCGACGGCGGAGAACCTCAAAGGCTATGGCGAGATCATCGAGCATGCCGATGCGCGCAAGGTGGAGATCGTGCGCTGGCCGTCGCTGGGTTGGCGGCAGGTGGAACCCGGCACGGGCGACCAGGGCGGCACGACCGAGGGTCTGTTCCGTTTCCAATGGCATGGCGATGTGCTGCGCGCGCGCAACGAGGCGGTCGATGACGATTATGTGCTGGGCTGGACCTGCCAGCCCAGCAAGGCCTGCGAGGAAAAGCAGACAACCCCGCGCGACGAGTTGCTGCTGTGGCGCTGCAACTATCATCCCGATGGCGGGCAGCTTTTCTTTCCGCTGGAACCAGGCCCCTTCGTCACCACCTTGGCCTTGCCCGGCGACGACATCACGCCGGAGAGCTTTGTCGCCTTCTATTCGGAAGGCGGCACGGGCCTCTATATCCATCCCGGCATCTGGCACGAGGCGCTGTGCCCGGTGAACGACAGTTTCCGCTTCTTCGGCCGGCAGGGGAAAGTGCATGCGCGCGTCGGCGCCGATTTCCCGCGGGAGTTCGGCTGCTACCTCTCCGTCTCGCTGCGCAAGGAGGATGCGCGCGAACGGCTCTAGCCCAATCTCCTATCGGGCTTCAACCTCGGCGCGGCAGCCGCAGGGCTGTGTCGGGATCGGGGAGGTCGCGGCCGTAATTGCGGTAATAGGCCGAAGCCACATCCTCGCGCGGCTCGAAATCCCAGGGAGCGAGGCGCCCGGTGACGAGCGCCTCATGCACCAGGCGGCGGCGTCGCTGGCTTTCCAGCACGCGCGTGCGCAAGGCATCGAGGTTCCATCGCGCCTCCGCCTCGGCGACGAAGGCATCGAGCTGCGCCGCATGGGCGGGATCCGGCGCGAGATTCCGGCACTCCAGCGGATCGGCGGAAAGATCGTGGAGCGACGGACCGTCATCGCGCGCATAGGTGAATTTGAGCGCACCCTTGCGCAGCATCACCGTCGGCTGTTCATAACCCTCACCCATATACTCGCCGCAGACCTCGCCCTTGGGCAGCGCGTTGCCGGTGAGGCTGGGCCAAAGCGAGCCGCCATCGAGAGCGAGGCCGGCAAGCGGTGTGGCTGTGAGATCGGCGAAGGTCGGCATGAGGTCGAGATGCGATACCGCCGGAGCGACGCGCCGGCCTTGCACGATGCCGGGACCGGCGACGATCAGCGGCACGCGGATGGCGCGCTCGAAGAAGGTCATCTTGTACCACATGCCGCGCTCGCCCAGCATGTCGCCGTGATCGGCGGTGACGATGACGATGGTATTGTCGAGCTGCCCCAGCGCCTGCAGCGTCGCCACGAGCCGGCCAAGCAGGTCGTCGCAATAGGAGATCATGCCATAGTAGGCACGGCGCGCCCGTCGGACCTGCTCTGGCGACACGGGAATCTCGCCGCGGTCGTAGAGCCTGAACATGCGGCGCCCGGCTGCATCGTCCTGCGGCGGCACCAGCGGCATGTCGATGGCGGCATCGTCGTATAGATCCCAGAAGGGGCGCAGCGCCTGATAGGGATCGTGCGGGTGCATGACGGAAAGGGTCAGCATGAAAGGCCGGCCGTCGCCAACAGCCGCATGCCGATGCAACCACTGGCGCGCCTTGAACGCCGCGTCCTCGTCATACTGCAGCGAGAGGGAATAGTCGCAAGGGCCGGCTTCCGCCACCGATTGCAGCGTGTGATACCAGGGCTCGACCTTGCCCGGATGGTCCCAGTCGGGCGTCCAGGCGAGATCGGAGGGAGCGAGATCGGTGGTGAGGCGCTCTTCATAGCCATGGAGCTGGTCGGCGCCTGTGAAATCCATCTTGCCGGAAAGGCAGGTGCGATAACCAGCGCGCCGCAGCACATGAAGAAACGTGGGCAGGCTGGAGGGTATTTCGCTGGCATTGTCGAACGCGCCGAAACGCGAGGGCAGCAGCCCGCTCAGCATGCCGAAGCGCGCCGGCGAACAGAGCGGAGCGGCGCAATAGGCATTCTCGAACAAGGTGCCGCGCGCCGCCAGCGCGTCGATATGCGGGGTTTTTACCAGCCTCTGCCCGTAAGCCGGCAGCGAGAGAGCTGCCAGTTGGTCGAACATGACGAAAAGAATGTTCGGCTGCGGCATCAGGAGCGCAGACGCCGATAGAGAAAGAGCAGCAGCAGCGAACCGGCGACGGCGATGATGAAGCTCTTGATATCGAAGCCGGTGATGTCGCCAAGCCCGAACATCGTTGCCACCCACCCACCGAGCATGGCACCGACGATACCGATCGCCATAGTGACGATAAATCCACCCGGATCGCGCCCCGGCATGATCCATTTGGCGACAATACCGGCGATGAGACCGAACACAGCCCAGCTGATCCAACCCATGACGATCCTCCGAAAATGAAGAATGCGGCGACACTAGCGAATATTCGGGCTTTCCGCCACCGGTGACATCACCGTCTTTTCATCCTCGCGGCGGAACGATCGCCGCCGCGATCCGTTTCCTTCACGAGACGGGCCTTAGCCAAACACCGGAAAGACCCGACATCGCGAGCCTGACATTTCGAGGAGGAGACACGTCATGATGAAACGTATGCTGCTGGCAGCCACTCTGGCCTCGCTGCCGCTGGGTCCGATGTTGTTGAACCCGGCCCTGGCTCAGGAAAGCAATGCCACAACGACGATCCCGCCGGCTCCGATCGACGAGGCGCAGCCGGCAGCACCGGAACCGGCGCCGAGTACCGACAGTGTCGGCACGGTTGCCGCCGAGCCAGTGGTCGTACCGCCCCCGTCCGAAGCCGTCATTCCCGCCCAGCGCGCCAACGAAGTGCGGGCCGAGAGCCTGATCGGTGCCACCGTGTTCAGCCCCGAGGGCGACAAGGTCGGTACCGTGAAGGACATCCTGTTCGATACCAGCGGCAAGGCCACTGGCCTGGTCCTGTCCGTGGGCGGCATCATGGGCCTGGGGGCCAAGTCGGTCGGCCTTACCTGGGAAGAGGTCGAGGTCCAGCCGGATCCGAAACTGCTGCAGGTGAAGTACAGCGAGGATCAGCTGGAGGCAGCTCCCGCCTTCAAGACCCAGGAAGCCCAGCAGGCGGAATCGAGTGCACAGAAACTGCAGGAGGAGAGCCCGGCTCTGCCGCCAGCTCCGGGAACCCAGGCTCCGGCAACCGAATAGTTCCGGATTCTTCTAGAGTGCTATCGCCCCCGGCTCCGGCCGGGGGTCTTCTTTTGTGCCTAAATGATGCAGCGTGCGCGCCGGTGGGAACGAGACGGTCACGGTCGTGCCAGCGCCCGGGGAACTGGCGACGGCGATTTGCGCATCATGCGCCTCGACCAGCTTTTTCGTGATGGCAAGGCCGAGCCCCGTGCCGCCATAGCGGCGCGAAATCTTGGCGTCCACCTGATAGAAGGGTTGGAACAGTTTCTCCAGAGAAGATGCGGGAATGCCGATGCCGCTGTCGCTGACGGCGAGTTCGATGCCACCGGCGGCGTTGAGCTGGGCGGCGATCGAGGCCTTGCCGCCCGCGGGCGTGAACTTCACGGCATTCGACACCAGGTTGAGGACGATCTGTTTGAACGCACGCTCGCCGCCCATCAAGGGCGGCAGGCCCCGCGCGATGTCCACATGCAGCGTCACATTGCCCTCGTTGGCCTTGCTCTCGACCAGACGGGTGGCTGCGGCAACGATCGCCGGGATATCGAGTTCGCGTTCCTCCAGATCGATGCGGCCGGATTCGAGCTTGGCCATGTCCAGGATATCGTTGATCAGCTGGAGCAGGAGCTGGCCACTGTCGAAGATGTCGATCGCATAGCGGCGGAAGGTATCGAGATCGTTGGTCAATCTCTGATCGCGGATGATTTCCGAGAAGCCCAGGATGGCGTTGAGCGGCGTGCGCAGCTCGTGGCTCATATTTGCCAGGAATTCGGATTTGGAACGGTTGGCGAGTTCGGCATCGTTCTTGGCGGAGATGAGGTCGGCTTCGAATCGACGCTGAGCGGTGATGTCGAAGCCAATGCAGACCAGGAGCGAAATCCTGTCCTTGGCATCCTTCAACGCGACGTTCGACCAGCGCAGCAGGCGCTGCTCACCCGCGCGGCTGATCCAATAGTTCTCGTTGATAATAGGATAGTCGTCGGCACGCCGGCCGCTGACGATGGTGTTGACGCGCTCGAAATCATCACCCGGCAGAATGCTGCGCCAGATATCCGGATCGAGCAGTTCTTCTTCGCTGTAGCCTGAGAATTTCTCCGCCCCCCGGTTGGCGCGCAGAAGCTTGCCATTGGCGTCGTAGACAGTGATTGCGGCATCGACCGAATCGAGGATGAGGGAAACGAACGCCTCTTCGTAGACAGGCCCGGGACGCCGGCTGCCGAGGGCCAGCCAGCAGACCAGGATATTGGCCAGCAGAATGACGCCGACAAGGATTGTCAGAACCTGCGCGCTGCCCGCCGCGAATGTGATCTGACTGAAGACGATTGCCAGACCGCCCAGGTTGATGGCAAGTGCGAAGGATGCGCAAAGATGACGCTGAAACTGCGCCCGGTCGATACCGGCATTTCGTTTCTGCTTCACGCCGCGCGTCGCCCATCAGCTTCTAGAGTTTCCCGGCCCTCGAAACCGATCGCGAGAGCATGAATGGGAGTGTCCGGCAGATGGGTTAATAAAACCTTCACATTCCCCGATTGCCCGAACGGGAATATGGCGATTTCTTCAGGTTCCAGGCGGATATATTACTTGTGATGCGCCGTTTGCAGGAAGCCACGCAGCCGGTCCGAGCGAGGATTGGCAAAGACTTCGCGCGGATTGCCCTCTTCCTCGATGCGTCCCTGATGCAGGAAGATCACCTTGTTGGCGACTTCGCGCGCAAAGCCCATTTCGTGAGTCACCACCAGCATGGTCCGCCCTTCCTCGGCCAGCTGGCGCATGACGCGCAGCACTTCGCCGACCAGTTCAGGATCGAGCGCCGATGTCGGCTCGTCGAACAGCATCACCTTGGGTTCCATGGCCAGAGCCCGGGCAATCGCGGCGCGCTGCTGTTGGCCGCCCGAGAGATGGTTCGGATAATGATTGCGCTTGTCGGCGATACCGACCTTGGCGAGCAGCTTTTCCGCCCGCTCGATCGCTTCCTTCTTCGGCAGCTTCAAGACATGAACGGGCGCCTCGATGACATTTTCGAGAATGGTCATGTGCGACCACAGATTGAAACTCTGGAACACCATGCCGAGGCTGGCACGGATGCGGTCCACTTGCTTCCAGTCTTCCGGCGTCGCATGACCGTTCTTGAGGGCGCGCATGCGAATGAGTTCGCCGCTCACCGTCACCTTGCCGGAATCGGGAGTCTCCAAGAGATTGATACAGCGCAGCAGCGTGCTCTTGCCCGAGCCCGAAGAGCCGATCATGGCGATCACGTCGCCGGTATGAGCGGTCACCGAGACGCCCTTCAAAACCTCCAATTCGCCGAAGCGCTTATGCAGATCTTCGACTTCGAGCGCGACTTGCGCCATGTAAGCCCCCTTGCCTGACCCTGTTCGGGGCCGCCGATCTCTTGGAATGCGGCGTTACCCCGTTATCCGGGAGCGAGTTAAACCCACTTTCCGGCCTGGCGCCAAGGAAAAATCTACCCCGAATCAGCGCCCATACCGGGAAAGCAATCGATCGGAACGCGCCATTTGACTAAGATCGCGCCCTTCTCCAAAGTCGTGACCAGGTCGACAGAAGCAACCGAATCGGGAAAAATAGCATGAATTCGAGTTACCACCGGGGTTGGCAGCTTCCCCTGATTGCGTTTTCGATCCTTGTTCTGGGGACGGGCGGCGCTATCAGGCCGGCGGAGGCAGTCGACGACGAAGTCGAATGCAGCTCCATCCGCCTGCAACTTACAGGTGACGGGTACGACACGATCTGCTCAGCCGACAACGGCGCCAATGTGAGCTACGAGACGCTTGAGGCCAACGCCACGGACGGCACTCATTTCTTGGTCGTCAACGATGCCCGCACCAATTTCCGCTATATATTCGAGAGCCGCAGCCTGCGCCAGACACTGACCGATATCTACAGCGAACTCAGCGTCTCCAACTGGCACAACGGCAAGGGCGAGCAGGGACTGACCACGGCCGAGTTCGACGCCGATTTCAAGACCGTGCCGTCTGCCTGCGTCGGCTTCCAAAAATACACTACGCGAGATCAATGGGGCGGCTGGCGGCGGCATGTCATAGGTTTCGGCTGCAGCCGGGACGGTGACCGGGCCAAGGTCTACGATGCCTTGAAGCGGATCAAATTCCCCCAATAGCGACCCCGGGCTGACTTTCCCGGAAGCGCACGTTCCTGCTAGATTGCCGGCATGAACGAGCTCGACAATCAGCGCGCCATCATAGACCGTCGGACTCTCATGGCGGAACTGGACTCGCTTGCCCAAAGCCTGCCCGACCCGACCAGCCCGGGACCGGAACTGGTCGATATCCTGAAACGTCACCTCGCTGCCGGCCGCGCGGAAATCCAGCGCCGGTTCCTCGGCAACAGCCGCGGCGCCCAGGCGGGCCTGACCAGCGCGCATGAAGCGAGCTTCCTGGTCGATCAATTGCTGCGCTGCCTGTTCGACTTCACCACACTGAGGGCCTTTCCGCTCGGCAACCCGACCATTGCCGAGAAGCTGTCGCTCATTGCCGTCGGCGGGTATGGGCGCGGTGAACTCGCGCCCTATTCGGATGTCGATATCCTGTTCCTGCTGCCCTACAAGATGTCGCCATATTGCGAGCAGGTGGTGGAGTTCATGCTCTATCGCCTGTGGGATCTGGGCCTCAAGGTCGGTCAGGCGACACGGTCGATCGAGGAGTGCATCCGCCAGGCGGAAGGCGATCTTACCATTCGCACCAATCTGCTTGAGGCCCGCTTCGTATGGGGCGATCGCGACCTATACGAGGAATTCAAGAAGCGCTTTCGCAAGCAGATCATCAAAGGTCATGGCGAGGCTTTCTACCAGGGCAAGCTCGCCGAGCGGAACGCCCGGCATCAGCGCCATGGCGGCTCGCGCTATACGCTGGAGCCCAACATCAAAGAGGGCAAGGGCGGCCTGCGCGATCTGCAGACACTGTTGTGGCTGGCACGCTTCGTCTGCCGCGTCGACAACATGCAGGAACTGGTGGACCAGGGTCTGCTGACCTCCGCCGAACGCGCTACCTTCGGCAAGGCGCTCAACTTCTTCTGGACCCTGCGCCATCATCTCCATTACCTCACCGGCCGTGGCGAGGAACGCCTGACCTTCGATCTACAGCCTGAGATCGCACGGCGCCTGGGCTATACCGACCATGCCGGCACCAAGGGTGTCGAGAGGCTGATGAAGCACTACTTCCTCATCGCCAAATCGGTGGGCGGGCTCACGCGCTATGTCTGCGCCGGGATAGAAGCGCGACTCATCAAGAGGCCGATGCTGCGCCTGCCGGCCCTGGGTATCCTCAAGAAGGAACTGGGCGGCTTTCCTATCGAGGGCGGGCGTCTGACCATCGCGCGCGCCGAGCATTTCGCGCAGCACCCGATCGATCTGCTGCGCATCTTCGCCGTGGCGCAAAAACATGATGTCGAGATCCATCCGACGGCAATGACGGCGATGTCGCATGCACTGCGGCAGATCGACCGCCTACGCGACGATCCGGACGCCAACGCCCTATTCCTCGACATGCTGGTCTCGGAAAAGGGGCCGGAGCTGACCTTGCGGCGCCTCAGCGAAGTCGGTGTGCTCGGCCGCTTCCTGCCGGACTTCGGGCGCGTCGTGGCGCAGATGCAATACGACATGTACCATAGCTTCACGGTCGACGAGCACACGCTCTTTGCCATCGGCATACTGGCGCGCATCGAAAAGGGGGAACTGAAGGACGAGGCGCCGATCGCCAGCACGGTGGTGAAGGAAGTGTTGTCGCGGCGCGTGCTCTATCTTGCCGTGCTGCTTCACGATATCGCCAAGGGTCGCGCCGGCGACCATTCGCTGCTGGGGGGCGACGTGGCCGAGAAGCTGTGCCCACGCCTCGGTTTGAGCGCCGAAGAGACAGAACAGGTGGCCTGGCTGGTGCGCTATCACCTGCTGATGAGCAACACCGCCTTCAGGCGCGATATCGACGACCCCAAGACCATTGCCGATTTCGTCGACCTGGTGCAGTCGCCGGAGCGCTTGCGCCTGCTGCTGGTCCTGACCGTCGCCGACATCCGGGCCGTGGGACCCAAGACGTGGAACGGCTGGAAGGCGCAGCTGCTGCGCGAACTCTACACGCGCGCCTTCCATCTGATGATGGGCGGCCTCAACACGACCGAGGAAGACCGCGCCGCCTCGGTCATCGCCATTCTCAAACGCGAGCTTGTCGACTGGCCGGATGAAGACCTCGCCTCCCATGCCGCGCGCGGGCATTCGGCCTATTGGCTTGCCTTTCCGCCGGCAGCGCTCGGCCGGCATGCGCGGATGATTCGCGCCGCGGAGGCCGAGCAGCGGCCGCTGTCGGTCGAGTTCAATGTCGACCGCTGGCGCTCCATGACGGAAATCACGATCTACACGCCTGACCGGCAGGGCCTGTTCTCGCAGCTGGCCGGTGCCATGGCGCTGTGCGGCGCCAGCATCGTCGATGCGCGCATCGTCACTTTGCGCAACGGCAAGGCGCTCGACACCTTCTTCGTGCAGGACAGCGAAGGCGGGCCGTTCGACCGCCCGGCGCGCCTGGCCAAGCTTTCCGCCACCATCACGCGGGTGCTGGAAGCGCCGGAGCCGACGCTGGCGCAATTGCAGGATCTGCCGCCGCTGGCCAATCCGGCGGCACGGAACTTCCCCGTCATTCCGCGCGTGCTGATCGACAACAAAGCTAGCGCGACGCATACGGTGGTGGAGGTTAACGGCCGCGACCGGCGTGGCCTTCTCTACTACCTGACCTCGGCGCTCACCAAGCTCAACCTGCAGATCTCCAGCGCCAAGGTGTCGACCTTCGGCCATCGCGCCGTCGACGTCTTTTATGTGAAGGACCAATTCGGCTTGAAGGTGGAAACCGAGTCCCGCCTCAAGACGTTGCGCGCGACCCTGATGACCGTCCTCACCGAAGCCGAACCGGAGAATGCGCTGCAGACCCGCGCTGTGACGGTCGATTCCTGGCCGCCGGTGGCACCCTCGAGCGCCGCGCAATAGTTTCTACTCGTTGCGCAGATAAGGTGCCGCCCGGGCGCTGAGCGCCTTCCAGGAACCGGCGAAGCCCAGGCCCACGGCGAGAAAGAGGCTGATCGCCAGAATGGCCATGACAAGCGGCATGTCGAAGGTCCAGTTCGTCTCCATGACGTTGGTGAGAAAGAAATAGGCGCCCGTGCTGCCGATGGCCAGGGCGAAGACCGCGCTGAGGCCCGCCAGCACCGCGAACTCGGCAAGATAGCCCAGCGCCACGTCGCGCCGGGTGCCGCCAAGCATTTTCAAGAGGACGGCTTCGTAGATGCGCCGCTGCTGGCCGGTCGCCATGGCGGCGGCGAGGACCAGGGCACCCACCGCCAGCGCGATCGCCGCCGCCACCCGGACCGCCCAGCCGACGGCATCGAGAATGCGCGTCGCCGCCGAAATCGCATCCTTGACGCGGATCGCGGAGATGTTGGGATAGTGTGCGGCAAGTTCCGTCACCAAAGCGCTTTCGCGGTCGGGATCGACATGCAAGGTGGCGATATGCGTCTGCGGCGCGCCGGAGATCACGCCCGGTGAAAATACCATGACGAAATTTATGTCGAGGCGCGACCAGTCGATCTCGCGGAAGGAGGCGATCTTGCCGGCAATCTCGCGGCCCAGGATGTTGACTGTGAGGCTGTCGCCGATCTTGAGGCCAAGGCCGCGCCCGGTTTCGGCGTCGAGCGAAATCAGGGGTTCGCCGCTATAGTCCGCCGGCCACCAGCTGCCCTCGACGATCTTGGCGCCCGGCGGTGGCGCGACGGACCAGGTGATGCCCCGGTCGCCGCGCAGGACCCAGGCGATATCGGCCGGTGCTTCAACCTTCTCCGACGGCACGCCGTTCACCTGCGAAATCCGGCCGCGCAGCATCGGCACATGCTCGAAGCCGCTGGCGCTCGGATATCTGCTGACTTCTTGCGTGAAGCTTGCCAATTGCGCCGGCTGGATGTCGATGAAGTAAAAGCTCGGCGCCTGGGCCGGCAATGTCTCGGAAATGTCGCGCGTGAGGCCGCGCTGGATGAGACCCACGGCGACCAGGATGGTGAGACCGAGGCCGAGCGAGATGACGATGCCGGCTGCCGGCGCCTGCGGCCGCACCATGGCCCCCAGGGCGAAACGCAGAGCCTGCGGCCACGCCGCCGCCTGAGCGCGCTGGCGCAAGGCGCCAGCCAGATCGCGGATGCCGATGGCGAGCAGCCGGAACAGGGCAAGCGCCGCCAGCGACGCGACGATGAACCAGGCGCCGAGCACGCGGTCCTGGCTGCCGAGGAGAACGAGTCCGGCAAGGATCCAGCCGATGAGCGCCAGGGCGATGCCGTCGACCTTCTTGACCGCGCCCAGTTCAAACGCCAGCGCGCGGAACAGCTGTGCCGGACGAATGCGCTGGGCACGCAGCAGGGGCAGAAGCGAGAAGCAGGCCGCTGTCAGCAGCCCGACGGCGGTCGCAAACAGCAAGGGCAGCGCATAGACGCCGGGCAGGATGCGCAGGCCATAGCCGCCCAGCACCGATTGCGCGGCGAAGGGCAAGGCGACACCGATGGCAAGGCCCAGCACAATGCCGATCGCCGCCATGGTGAGTATCTGCAGGCCGTAGATAGCGAACAGCAGGCGCGACGTGGCGCCGAGGCAGCGCAGGATCGCCAGCGACTGCGCGCGGCTTTCCAGATAGGCGCGGACCGCGTTGGCGATGCCGATGCCGCCGATCAGCAGCGCAGCGAACCCGACCACGCTGAGGAACTGCGCCGTGCGGTCGAGGAAGCGGCTGGCCCCGGAAGCGGCATCGCTGAGATCGCGGATGCGCCAGCCGGCCTTGGGCAGGTCGGCACGCAATTTGTCGAGGAAGGCCGCACCGTCGAGACCTTCGCGATAGGCGACGCGGTAAAGATGATAGACCAGCGCGCCCGGCTGCAGCAGGCCGGACTTTTCAAGCGCCTGGGGTGCCAGCATCAGGCGCGGCCCCAAAGAGAAGCCGCGCAGGCCACGGTCGGGTTCGAATTGCAGCAGCGCGGTCAGGCGATACTCGGCATTGCCGATGGTCAGAATGTCGCCGAGCTTGAGGCCGAGACGATCGGCCAAGGCGGGTTCGGCGACCGCGCCGAAGAGCCCGTCGCCACCCTGCTTCAAGGCTTCGGCAAGTGGAATGGCGGGGATCATTTCAGGCTTGCCGTAGAGCGGATATGCCGTGTCGACGGCCTTCACCTCGGCCAGGGTGGGCGCAGCGTTGTTTTCCGGCACCTTGACCATGGCGCGCATTTCCATCGCATGGGAGACCCGGCCGCCGGCGGCAAGTGCCGCCCGTTCGGTTGCGTCGGCTTCGCGATAGGCCAGGCGGAACTCCGCATCGCCGCCCAGTATGGCGCGGGCATCGTTGGCAAAGCCCGCCTTGATGGCCGCGGAAAGAGACCCCACCCCGGCGATGATGCCGACGCCGAGCGCGAGGCTCGCGATGACGATGCCGAAACGCTTCAGGCCGCCGCGCATTTCACGGCGGGCAAATTTCAAGGCCAGCTTCAGATCGTTCATCTTCCAGCCGCCCATCTTCACGCGGCCAGCCGGTCGTCGCCAACGATGCGCCCATCGGCCATGCGCAGCGTACGGTCGCAGCGCCGCGCCAGGGCCGGATCGTGGGTGATCAGCAGCAACGTCGCCCCCACCTGCTCGCGCAAGGCAAACAGCATTTCGATGATACGGCTGCCGGTGTCCATGTCGAGATTGCCGGTGGGTTCGTCGGCCAGCAGCAATCTGGGTCGCGGAGCGATGGCGCGGGCCAGGGCCACGCGCTGCCGCTCGCCACCCGACAACTGCGAAGGATAATGGGTCAGCCGGTGGCCGAGGCCCACCTCCTGCAGCGCGCTTTCGGCCATGGCGAAGGCATCGCCGATGCCGGCCAGTTCCAGCGGCACGGCCACGTTCTCGGTCGCGGTCATGGTGGGGATGAGATGGAAGGATTGGAAGACGATGCCGATATTCCTGCGCCGGAACAAAGCCAGCGCATCCTCGTTCATGCCTGAAATTTGGGCATTGTTGATGCTGATCTGGCCGGAAGTGGCGCTTTCCAGGCCGGCGAGGAGCAGCATCAGGCTGGTCTTGCCGGAGCCTGAAGGACCGACCAGCCCGACCGTCTCGCCAGCGGCGATCGAGAGGTCGATGCCATTAAGGATATTGACCTCGCCGGCAGCACTTCCCAGTTTAAGAGCGACTTGAGATAATTCGATCATGCCTGTTTCCGGATTCACGATGCTTCGAAATGTTTTGGCCATTTTCACTTTGGCTGCCACCCTTTTCGCCGCCAATTGCGGCATGGCTGTGGCGGCGCCGGTGCGCATCCTGGCCTTCGGCGACAGCCTGACGGCCGGTTATGGTCTCCCCGAAGGCGATGGTTTCGTCCCCCAATTGCAGCAAGCCCTGCAAAAGATGGGGCGTGAGGTCACGGTAATCAATGGCGGGGTTTCCGGCGACACCACCGCCGGTGGCCTGTCCCGGCTGGACTGGATGCTGGCGGACAAGCCGGATGTCGTGATCCTAGAGCTGGGCGCCAACGACATGCTGCGCGGCCTCGCCCCGGAGGAAGCCCGAGCCAATCTCGACAAGACGATCGCCCGTATAAAGGAATCCGGTGCCAAGCTGCTGCTGGTCGGCATGCTGGCGGCACGCAATATGGGCGAGGATTACCGGCAAGCCTTCGATACGATCTATCCCGATCTCGCCAGGCAATATGACGTGCCGCTTTATCCCTTCTTTCTGGAGGGGGTCGCAGCCAGGCCCGAACTCAACCAGCAGGACGGACTGCACCCGACCAAGGAAGGCGTGGGTGTCATCGTCGGCAATATCCTGCCTTATGTGACCCGCCTGCTGGATGCGCCCGCTTCATGAGCGGTACCTTTGCCAGCGCCCATGCCAGCGGCGCGCATTGGGCCGATATCACCCGCTCCTGCCTCGCGCAGCTGGGTCCGGTCGGGCGCGAGAATGCGCAAGGATCGGCCGCACTCGGTTTCGTCTATGTGACGGATCATCTGGCCAACGACATGGAGGCCATCGTCGACCGGTTGCGCCTGGCGACCGGCATCGAGAATTGGGTCGGTACGGTCGGCATCGCCATTGCCGGCCAAACCGCCCGAGCGCCGGCCGAGGAGTATATCGACGAGCCGGCAGTCAGCCTGATGGTGGGGCACTTCCCGCCGGACGGCTTCCGTCTGCTGGAACCGGAACCCGGCGGCATGGGCAGCCGGCTGCGCGCCCTAAAGCCTTGGCGGCAGGCGCGGCATCCGGCGGTCGCGCTGGTGCATGCCGATCCGCGCAATCCGCAGCTTCCCAACCTCATGCAGCAGCTCAGCGACGAAGCCGGGCTCTATCTGCTGGGTGGGCTGAGTTCATCCCGCGGTGCCCTGCCACAGGTAGCCGGCCGGGTGGGCGAAAATGGCCTTTCCGGCGCGCTCTTTGCCGGCGAGGTAAGCATGGTGACGGGGCTCAGCCAGGGCTGCTCGCCGATCGGTCCCAGCCATGTCATCACCCGCGCCGAAGACAATATCGTCATGGAAATCGACGGCCGGCCGGCGCTCGATGTGTTTTGCGAGGAGATCGGCGAGGTGCTGGCGCGCGATCTACGGAAAGTCGCCGGCTTCATTTTCGCGGCGCTGCCGATCGCAGGCTGCGATACCGGCGACTATCTGGTGCGCAACCTGACCGGCATCGATTCCGGCAAGGGCTGGATCTCGATCGCGGCCGAGGTTGCACCGGGCGATACGATCCTATTCACGCGGCGCGACCGCAGTACGGCCCTGGCCGATCTCGAGCGCATGCTGGAACGGCTCAAGCAGCGCATCGACAGGCCTGTCCGTGGCGGCGTCTATGTTTCCTGCATCGCCCGCGGCCCCAATTTATTCGGACTGGATGCTACCGAGACGCGCCTCATTGCGCAGCATCTGGGTCAATTCCCGCTGACTGGCTTCTTCGCCAATGGCGAGATCAGCCATGATCGCATCTACGCCTATACCGGCGTGCTCACCTTGTTTCTTTGATCTCGGGGAAAACCAAATGGAATACCGCCGCCTTGGGCGCAGCGATATCGAGGTCAGCGTCATCTGCCTCGGCACCATGACGTGGGGCGAACAGAATACCGAGGCCGAGGGCCATCAGCAGATGGATTATGCCCTCGATCACGGCGTCACTTTCTGGGATACAGCTGAGATGTATGCCGTCCCCCCGCGGCAAGAGACCTACGGCGCCACGGAGACGATCATCGGCACCTGGCTGAGGGCGCGCGGCAAGCGCGACAAGATCGTGCTGGCCAGCAAGATCGCCGGTCCCGACAAGCGCCTCACTTACTTGCGTGACGGCAAGCTGCCCTTCGACGCCAGGAATATCCAGGCGGCGGTCGATGCCAGCCTCAAGCGTCTGCAGACCGACTACATTGATCTCTATCAGCTGCACTGGACCGAACGCAGCACCAACGGTGCGGGGCGGCTGGGCTATGAGCATAAGGGGGATGAGACCTTCACCCCCTTCGTCGAGACGCTGCAGGCGTTGCAGGACCAGATCAAGGCCGGCAAGATCCGCATGGTGGGCCTTTCCAACGAAACCGCCTGGGGCGCCATGCGCTGGCTGTCGGAGGCCGAGCGCTTGAATCTGCCGCGCATGCAATCGATCCAGAATGCCTATTCGCTGCTCAACCGCAGTTTCGAAGTGGGCCTTGCCGAGGTAGCACAGCGCGAGGATTGCGGCTTGCTTGCCTATTCTCCGCTCGGCATGGGCATTCTTTCGGGCAAATATATTGGCGGTGCGGCGCCCGCCAGTGCCCGGCTCAACCGTTTTCAGCAGTTCCAGCGCTATCGCGGCCCGGTCGCGGCGGCGGCGGTGGAAAAGTATGTCGGCATCGCCAGGCGGCACGGCCTCGATCCAGCGCAGATGGCGCTAGCGTTCGTCAGTTCGCGGCCATTCCTCACAGCCAACATCGTCGGCGCCACCAATTTGGCACAATTGCGGAGCAACATCGCCAGCATCGACATCAAGCTGTCATCTGAGATCCTTAACGAAATCGATGTAGTCAACAAGGAACACACCTATCCCTGCCCGTGAGGTCCCACGGGGACTTCATGGTCAGGGCGGGAGATCACTGGTATGATATTCAACGGTTCGATTCGGCCGTTTTTCTTCGGCAGGTGAGCGATGCGCCTATTTGTGGCCATTTCGCTGCCCGATCAGGTGCGCTGGCAGCTGCGCCTGCTCTGTGGCGGTTTGCCGACGACCAAATGGGTTCCGCCGGAAAACTTCCACATCACCCTTCGGTTCCTTGGCGAACTCGACGGGCGCGAGATGGATTATGTCGACGCCGCGCTGGCCGGTATCCGGGCCCCCACCTTCAACCTCCGTCTTGCCGAAGTCGGGCATTTCGCCAGCGGCGGGCGGGTAAAGTCGGTCTGGGCGGGCGTTGCCAAGGAACCGGCCCTGATGCATCTCCGCGACAAGGTCGAATCGGCGGTCGTGCGCGCCGGCCTGGCACCGGACGGGCAGAACTACCGGCCGCATGTCACCCTGGCACGGCCCAAGGATCCGCCGCCGCACAAGCTGCAGCAATATCTAGCCATGCATAACCTCTTTCGCTCCGAGAGCTTCGAGGTGACGCACTTCACGCTATTCTCGAGCCATATCGGCGGCGAAACGCCGATCTATCAGGCTGAGCGCTCCTACGATCTGTCGTCGAGCATGGTGCGCTACGCAGCGCAGCATTGAGCGCTATTCCGCCGCTTCGACATGGCCGCGATCGGCCCATTTCGTCACAGCGAGGGACAGCACGCCCAGCACCGCGAAGCCGATGCTCAGCGGCAGGATCGTGCCCTGATAGGCGTGGCCGATGACCGCGCCGCTACCCACCGAGATGAATGTCGTCATGGCCCCAATCACCGCGGCACCGACGCCGGCGATGTGGCCCAGCGGCGCCATCGCCATGGCGTTGAAATTGCCGAACAGCAAGCCGATAAGGAAAAATGCCCCCATCATATAGGCCATGAACAGCAGGAAAGGCGGCTTGCCGTCGACATAGAGGGCGACAACGGCGAAGACGATGGACAGTACCGTGTGGCCGATGAGAGCGCGGTGGGATAGCGTGCGCATGCCGAAACGCATGACAAGTCTGGCATTCGTCAGAGACGCCGCGCCAAAGGTGACGGCCAGCGCACCGAAGCAGAGCGAAAACAGCTTCCCCATGCCGTACATCTCCTGGAATATCTGCTGGGCGGAAGCGAGATAGCCGATGAAGGCACCGAAGACGAGACCGGTGGCCGTCATGTAGCCAAGCGCAACCCGATTGCTGAACGTCTCAATCACGGCGCGCAGGATGCGCGCGAAGGAAAGCTCGCGCCGCCGTTCGATCGGCAAGGTCTCTTCCTGCCGCAAGCCGAACCACACGGACGTGACGGCGCCCAGGATCAGCAACATCCAGAAGATCGCGCGCCAATGCGCCATCATCAGGATTCCCTGCCCGACCGACGGCGCCAGCACCGGCACCAGAATGAAGACCGACATCACCAGCGACATGATACGCGCCATGGTGCGGCCTTCATAGCGGTCGCGCACCATGGCGACGACGACCGTGCGCGGACCGGCAGCACCGAAACCCTGCAGGAAGCGTCCGACCAACATCGTCGAGAAATCCTGTGAGAGGATGGCGAGGATGCTGCCGGCGAGAAAAATCAGGAAACCGGCATAGATCGCCGGCTTGCGACCGACACTGTCGGATACCGGGCCGTAGAAGACCTGCGCGACGCCGAAACCGGCAAAGAGAACCGTGATAACCATCTGCCGGTCATTGGGATCGGCGACGCCAAGGTCGGCGGCAATTTCCGACAGCGCCGGCAGCATGGAATCGATCGACAGAGCCACCAGGGAAATGGTGAGCGCAAGCAATACGATGAACTCGACCCGCACCTGCTCGGCTGCCCCGCCGGGCTTATCCTGACCCGTCATCTTCGTCATCCGTTCGGAAAACACTACGGGCCGCCAAAGGATCGGCGGCCCGCATATGAAGCAGTGTCAGTCTATAGCTCGGCTGGCATCGGTTAATCCACCCCCGGGGCCGAATAGGTGCTATGCGCCGGAGAGTACCGGCGGGGAGTGCCGTTAAGGCTGAACGCGGCGCATCCTGTAGACCATGTTGTCGAGAGCGAAGACCGCGACATCTTCGTCGAGCAGATCGAAATCCATGCCGATATCCGCGTCACCGGAGATGCAGCTCATGCTCATCTGCACGATCTCGCCGCCCTTGAAACCAAGCTCCTTGGCCTGGCGCGTGGGGTCGCTGAGGCCGCCTTGGAACAGATATTCCGGCGGCACCTTGGCGATCTCGTACTTCGCCCTGTCGCAATTGAGGAGCGCCGGGCCCTGCACGGAATCGGCCATGAAGGTAATCCGGCCGCGCGCCACCTCTTCGTTGACATAGGGCTTGTTCGCCGAATTGGCATCAACCCATGGAGCGGGCTGCACATCCACGACATCCCAGGATCCCGCAAATGCCTCCTGCGCCACGGCCGGGTGCGACTGCCAAACGGCTATTGTCCCGATGGCAGCGAAGGCAATGCAGGACGCCGCGATGGCCAAATGAACTCGTTTCATCTCTCCCGTCTCCCGCCGGCATGACGCCGGCGCATGTTCTTTTGTCCCCTGCCAACTTCCTACCCGGCAGCGGGAAACGGAGCAACCGCGCAGGCTGTGCGCGCCGTCACGTCCCAGTCACATTCAGGAGAGATCAACCCCGCTGGCGGCTGGACTTGAGATCCGGCAAGAACACGGCCAGCAGGCCCAAGGCCGGCAGATAGGCGCAGAACTGATAGACCTCTGTGATGCTGGTAGCATCAGCCAATTCGCCCAGCACCGCGGCACCGACACCACCCAAGCCGAAAGCGAAACCGAAGAATAGACCCGCGACCATGCCAACCTTGCCCGGGATTAATTCCTGACCGTAGACGACGATCGCAGCGAATGCCGAGGACAGGATAAGCCCGATCGGAATGGTGAGGGTAATGGTCCAGGCGAGGCCCACATGCGGCAGCGCCAGGGTGAAGGGCAGCACGCCCAGAATCGACCCCCAGATGACCCTTTTCGGTCCGATCCGGTCGCCAATGGGACCACCCAGGATCGTGCCCAGGGCGGCGGAGCCGAGGAAGACGAAGAGATAGACCTGCGCATCCTGCGTGGCGACGCCGAAATGATCGATCAGGTAGAAAGTGTAGTAGCTGCTGATACTGGCCATGTAGAAATATTTCGAGAAGAGCAGGCCGAGGAGCACGGCGATCGTCGCTACAACCTTCCGGCGCGAGAAGGGGGTTACGATGGCGGGCGCCGGACGCCTCGCGCGCGAGGCGCGATGCGCCTTGTACCAATGACCGACCGTGGCAAGCAGGATCACGGCGAGCAGAGCCATCAGCGAGAACCACCCGACGCTCGTCTGACCATATGGCGCGATTGCATAAGCCGCGACCAGGGGGCCGATGGCCGACCCCAGATTGCCGCCGACTTGGAACAGGGATTGCGCAAAGCCATGCCGCCCACCGGACGCCAGCCGGGCGATACGCGAGGATTCCGGATGGAAGACCGAGGAGCCCATGCCGACCAGAGCCGCCGCACAGAGCACGGTCGGATAGTTCGGCGCAAATGCCAGTAGCAACAGGCCGCATAAGGTGAAACCCATCCCGACGGAGAGCGAATAATTCTTCGGGCTGCGATCGGTATAGATGCCGACCAGCGGCTGGAGCAGCGAAGCCGTTATCTGGAAGGTTAGGGTGATGAGGCCGATCTGGCCGAAATCCAGCGCGAAACTCGCCTTGAGCATCGGGTAAAGCGCCAGGATCAGCGACTGCATCATGTCGTTGAGCATGTGGCAGAAGCTGATGGTGAACAGAACCCGCCGCGCCGACGCGGCTTCGCGCCGCAGGTCGGCGGCAGGAACTGACAGGGTTTCGGCGGCAGTCGACATCTCGGGGAAACTCATAAATCGATGGATTTAGAGACAATAGCGGCTAGGATAGGGCCTGCATTCCACAGCGGGTCATATATTTTCGAGATCGGGCCATGGTTCGAAATGTACGGGGTTGGGAACTCGACGATGCGACACGCCCGGTCATCGCTTCTGGCAACGATTATCCGGCCGATTTCGAGATCGCCCCGCATCACCATGCCCGGGGCCAGCTTCTCCATGGTGTGCCGGGCGTCATGACCGTGCAGACGGAACATGGTGCCTGGGTGGTGCCACCGGACCAGGCAGTCTGGATACCGCCGCAGATCGAACATTCGGTCCGCATGATGGGCGAAGTGGAGACGCGCTGCGTCTTCGTCGACCCCGCCCATGTCGCTGGCCTACCGGAGAAATGCCAGGTGCTCGGCGTCTCACCCTTGATGCGCGCCCTGATCCAGGCCGCTGTCGAACTGCCGCTCGACTATGCGCTGAGCGGCCGCGAGGGCGAGATCATGGCGCTGCTCCTCTCCGAATTGCGGGCGCTGCCGGTCCTGCCGCTGTCCCTGCCTTTCCCTTCCGATCCACGGCTTGGAGAACGTTGCCGGTCATTCCTGACACGACCGCAGGCGCACCAAACGATCGACGATTGGGCCGAGACGCTGGGCATGAGCCGGCGCACCTTTACGCGCCATTTCAAACGCGAATGCGGCATGAGTTTCGCCGCATGGCAGCGCCAGGCCTGCCTCTTTGCCGCCCTGCCGCGTCTGGCGGAAGGCAAAGCCGTCACGAACATCGCGCTCGACCTCGGCTATGACAGCCCGGCCGCCTTCACGACCATGTTCCGCAAGACCTTGGGCTTCCCGCCCAGCCGCTATCTGAAGTCGGCCTAGAAACCCCTGAGCGGCAGGTCAGCGCCGCGCCGCAGCCAATTGTCCGATGGATAATGCGCGGCCCCGTCGATGCAGTGCAGGGTGAAGGCATGACGCGAGCGGCTGGAGCGATTGGCCGAGCTGAAATGCGGCAGCAGCCCATGCAGCACGACGAGAGATCCCTTCCTGGCATCGAGATTGACGACAGGGCCCTGCGGCCAGGGCGTTTCGTCCAAGGTTTCCGTGACCAGACGGTCGTCGCTCACATGGCGGAATCGCTTGCGCAGGGGGCCGCGATGCGCGCCCGGCATGGCCAGCATGCCGCCATTGCTGCTGTCGGCATCTTCCAGCGCGAACCAGAAGCCGATGCAACTCATCGGCTCGGTATAGAGATAGGTGGAATCCTGATGCCAGGACACTTCACCACCGATGCCCGGCTGCTTGAAGATATACATGGATTGCAGCAGCAGCGGATCGCGGAACAATCCCTTTGCCAAGGCGGCAAGCCGCGGCTGGCGCGAGAAAGCCGAGAAAACGGGATCGAGATCGTGCATCGCATGGCCGACCTTGTTGACCGCCAGTTCCTTCGGCCGCGTCAGGTTGCCCTCGGCATCCACCGCCTCTTCCTCCAGGAAGAAGCGGATTGCATCGCCCGATTCCTGGAAATACCGATCGGCGGCGTGCGCAACGGACTTGGCCGAAAAGACCGTGTGATGCGCGCCGGCATCGAAGTCCGCCACGAGCTCGTTGGCGCGCGTGACCAGTTGATCGCACTTTGTCGCCGGGACAAAATCTTCGATAAGCAGATAACCATCTCTATCGAATGCCGCGCGCATTTCGGGCGTCAGGCCGGCATCGGATGCCGAGAACTTGATAGTGTCACGCTGAGCGGTCGACATTTCGATATCCTCAGAAGCACGACATGCCGTGGGCAAGCGGCGGGATGCCGAGATGTCCGGCAATGGTCTGGCCCATATCGGCAAAACTCGCACGTCGACCTAACGGCCCCGGCTTTACGACAGGGCCGAAGAAAAGCACGGGCACGAATTCGCGCGTGTGATCGGTGCCGCCGGCGGTGGGATCGCAGCCATGGTCGGCACTGATGAGCGCCAGGTCACCTGGGCGCATCGCGGATTGCAGTTCCGGCAGGCGCATGTCGAAGGCTTCCAATGCCGCGGCGTAGCCGACAACGTCGCGACGATGGCCGAAGAGCGTGTCGAAATCGACCAGGTTGACGAAGGTGAGACTGCCGTCCGGCGCATTCTTCATCAGTTCCAGAGTCACATCGACCAGGGCCGCATTGTCCTCGCCCTTCACTTTGCGCGTCAGGCCGCGCCCCCCGAAAATATCGGCGATCTTGCCGACGGAAATGACTTCACGCCCCTCCGCCTGCAGCCTGTCGAGCAAGGTAGGTTCCGGCGGCGGTGTGGTGAAATCGCGCCGATGCGCCGTGCGTTTGAAGCTGCCGCGCCTCTCGCCGATGAAGGGGCGTGCGATGACGCGGGCGATGCGCAAGGGTTCGAACCTGCGTTTGGCGGCCAGGCAGACCGTCAGCAGCCTTTCGAGGCCGAAATGGATCTCGTGCGCGGCGATTTGGAAGACTGAATCGGCCGATGTGTAGCAGATGGGCTTGCCGGTACGGATATGCTCTTCGCCCAACTTGTCGAGTATCTCGGTACCGGAGGCGTGGCAGTTGCCGATGATGCCGGGCAGTCCGCATTCGGCGATGAGATCATCCATGATCTCCGGCGGAAAGCAGGGCTCCGTACGCGGAAAGTAACCCCAATCGACCGGCACCGGACAGCCGGCCATTTCCCAATGACCGCTTGGCGTGTCCTTGCCTGCGGAAAGCTCCGCCGCGGCACCGTAGGCGCCCGTCGCTGCCACCATGGTGAACCCCGCTGGAAGACGGCCGGTAGCAAACTCTGCGGCGAGCCCCAGGCCAAGTTTCTCCAGGTTCGGCAGATGCAGCGGGCCAGCACGCAAGCCAGGACGATCGGCCTTGCCGGCAGCGCAAGCCGCCGCGATATGCCCAAGCGTATCGGCCCCAGTATCGCCAAACCGCGCTGCGTCAGGAGCGGCGCCGATGCCGAAAGAATCCATGACAAGGATGAAGGCGCGCTTGGCTGTCATCGCAACTCCTCGATCACGACCGGGCCGGTTCGGCTTTCGCCCGTGACGCGGATGGCACGGCGCAGCCGCGCCATCGCTGCCTCCGCGCCGGCATCGTCAGCGGCATGCACCATCGCTATCGGACGCTCGCCGGAAATCTCCTCACCCAGGCCGACGATATCGGTGAGGCCGACACGATGGTCGATGCTGTCGCCGGGGCGTGTGCGCCCACCGCCCAGGGCCACCACCGCCATGCCGACAGCGCGCGTATCCATTACCCGCACGGTGCCCGCTTCTTCCGCAAAGCACGGTTTGATCACTGGCGCCTTGCCGAGGTATTTCGACGGTTGGATGAGAATATCGGCCGGGCCGCCCAGACCAACCACCATGCGCTGGAAATGTTCCGCTGCGCGCCCGCTTTCAAGGGCTCGTTCAGCGAGCCGCCGCCCCTGTCCCGCATCCTCTGCCTTGCCGCCGATGACCAACAGCTCGGCCGACAGCGCCAAGGTGACGTCGAGCAGGCGGCGGTCCGTTGCCTCCCCATTCAGGCATTGGATCGATTCCAGCATCTCGAGCGCATTGCCGGCGGTGCGGCCCAACACCTGATTCATGTCGGTGATGAGCGCGCTTGTCTTCACCCCGGCACTGTTCGCGACGCGGACGATAGAGTCGGCGAGTTCCCGCGCCATCTTCAGTTCCGCGGCGAAGGCGCCCGAGCCGGTCTTCACGTCCATGACCAGCCCCTGAAGACCTGCCGCCAATTTCTTGGAGAGGATCGAAGCGGTGATCAGCGGGATGGATTCCACGGTCGCCGTTACGTCGCGGATAGCGTAGAAACGCCGGTCGGCGGGGGCGAGATCGGCCGTCTGGCCAATGATGGCGCAGCCCGCTTCCTTCACGACGCGCCGGAAAGTGTCGAGATCTGGCGCTGTCCGATAGCCGGGGATCGCATCGAACTTGTCGAGCGTGCCGCCGGTATGACCGAGGCCGCGGCCCGAGATCATCGGTACATAGCAGCCGCAGGCGGCAACGATCGGCCCCAGGATCAGCGAGGTCTTGTCCCCGACGCCGCCGGTCGAGTGCTTATCGAGGATCGGCCCGTCGAGCTGCAAGGGCGCCCAATCCAGCACCGTACCGGAACTCATCATCGCCCGGGTCAGCGCTACGCGTTCGGTCATGTCCATGCCGCGAAAGAAGACGGCCATGGCGAAAGCCGCGATCTGGCCCTCCGTAACGGCGCCTGAGACGATGCCATCGACCAGGAATTCGATCTCGGCCGGTGTCAGGCGCTGGGCGTCGCGCTTCTTGCGGATGATTTCCTGGGGCAGCATCATTTTCCGGCACCCAGGAAAGCGAGAAGCAGGCGTGTTAGTTTCTCGGAGGCGACCCTCATCTGGGCCATTGTGTGTTCGTGACTCAAGCTCTCGACACTCATACCGGCGCCCATGTTCGTGATCGCGCTGATCGCCGCCACCTTCATGCCGAAATAGCGGGCAAGGATGACATCGGGAACCGTCGACATGCCGACTGCATCGACACCGACGGCGCGCAAGGCGCGGATCTCCGCCGGCGTCTCGAATTGCGGCCCGGCCAGCCAGGCATAGACACCTTCCGTGAGCGAAATCTTCAATCTGGCCGCGCAGGCTTTTATGCGTTTCCGCATCTCCGGATCGTAGGCATCGACCATGTCGATAAAGCGCTTGTTGCCGGAGAGGCCGAAAAGCGGCGATTCCTGTACATAGTTGACGTGGTCGCCTATCAGGATGAGGCCACCGGGCCTCACCTTGGGCATCAGGCTGCCCGCCGCATTGGTGAGAAGCAGGCGCTGGCATCCCAGCCCATGCAACGTTTCGATCGGCAATTTCATGGCGGCGGCATTACCGCGTTCATAATAGTGTATGCGGCCCTGCAGGACAGCCACTGGGATTTTCCCGATATGCCCCAGTACGAGGCGCCCGGCATGCCCGCTGACACCGGACTGCTCGAACCCCGGAAGGTCGGCATAGGGGAAGACAATCGGATCGGCGACCTTGTCCGCAAATGCACCCATGCCGGAGCCCAGCACCAATCCGATTTCGGCGCGAAAGCCCCTTGCCTTGCGGGCAATGGCCTTGAGAGCCGCCTTGCTCATGACAGATGCCCTTTGCCGAAGGAGGCGGGCAGCAGTTCCTCCAGCTTGAAGGTGCAGCGCACGCCTTCCGGGCCGCAGATATGGACTGGTGTCTCCGGCCCGGCGAATTCGGCGATGCGCTGGCGGCAGCCGCCGCAGGGCGTGGTGAACTCCTTGCCCTCGCCCATCACCGTGATTTCCACGATATGCTTCGCGCCTCCGGTCACCATGGCGCCGATCGCCGTCGTCTCGGCGCACCAGCCTTCCGGAAAGGCAGCGTTCTCGACATTGCAGCCGGCATAGATATTTCCGTCGTCGGCCAGGATTGCGGCCCCGACATGGAAATTCGAGTAAGGTGCATGCGCCTGCGCCATTGCCCGGCGCGCAACGTCAAGCAATCGTGGATCCATTTTATTATCGCTCCTTGATATAGGGCAGGCCCAGCGCCCTTGGCGCCACCGCCTTGCCGATAAAGCCGGCCAGCAGGACGACGGTGAAGATATAGGGCAGCGCCTGGATGAGCGGCACCGGCACCTGGCCGATGCCGGGTACGGCTACCCCCTGCAACCGGATGGCCATCGCATCGAGGAAGCCGAATAGCAGGCAGGCGAAAAAGGCCGGCCATGGCCGCCACTTGCCGAAGATCATTGCCGCGAGCGCGATGAAGCCGCGCCCCGCCGTCATTTCCTTCTGGAATGTCGCATTCTGCGAGATGGAAAGGAATGTACCGGCGATACCGCAGAGCAACCCAGCCATCATCACCGCAAAGTACCGCAGCCTGAGAACGGCGATCCCGGCGGTATCGACCACCGCCGGCGCCTCGCCTGCCGCGCGCAGCCGCAAACCGAAGCGGGTGCGATAGAGAATGAACCAGACCAGCGGGACCAGCGCCACCGCCGCGTAGGTCAGCAGCGAATGACCGCTGATCACCTGCGCATAGACCGGGCCAATAATCGGCACGCCCGCCACCGTTTCCGCGCCCGGCAGAGACAGCGGCATGAAGCGCTGCTCCGGGTGAAGGTCGGGCGTATTGCCGCCCCTTCCGTACCAGGCATGGCCGAGAACGACGGTCAGCCCCACGGCCACGATATTGATCGCAACGCCGGAGACGACCTGGTCGCCGCGATGCGTAATGCAGGCATAGCCATGAACGAGCGACAGCAGAACGGCAACGATCACCGCGGCGAAAAGCGCCGTGGTGGGCGAACCTGTTTCCGTCGCGACAGTCGCCGCAGCGAAGGCCGCCGCCAGCATCTTGCCTTCAAGGCCGATATCGATGACGCCGGATCGTTCCGAGAATATTCCAGCCATCGCACAGAAAATGAGCGGCGTCGCCATGCGGATGGTCGCAGCGAGTGTGGAGAGAATAAGCGCCAGCATGTCATCCATGGGACGACACTTCGCGCTGCCAACCCGCAACGAACCGCAGATAGAGTCGCTCGACCCATGGCCGGTTCATATAGGCGAGCGCACCGGAGAACAGAATGATCAAGCCCTGGATCGCAATGATCATCTCTCGCGTGACGGTCGGAATTTCGAAGGCGAGTTCGGCTCCACCCTGATAGAGCGCCCCGAAGAGGAGACTGGCCAGCACGATGCCGAAAGGATGATTCCGCCCCATCAGGGCGACCGCAATGCCGGTAAAACCGGCGCCGGCCACGAATTCCAGCAACATGCGGTGCTGCACGCCCAGGATCTCGTTGACGCCGACGAAGCCGGCAAGGCCGCCAGAGACGGCCATCGCAATAAGCACTATGCGGGCCGGCTTGATGCCGGCATAGATCGCCGCGCGCGGCGAGAGGCCCATAGCCCGGATTTCGTAGCCAAGGCGCGAGCGCCAGATGAATATTTCCACCAGCACGCAGCAGACCAGCGCCCAGACGAGAGAAAGGTTGAGCGGCGTCGAAGGAATCTCGATCCCAACCCAGCCAAAGACTTGTGCGATTTCGGGCAGGAATGCGCTCTCGCCGAAGGTCCGGCTCTGCGTCGACATCTGTCCCGGATCGCGGAAGACATCGACCAGCAGATAGACCATCAGGGAAGCGGCAAGGAAATTGAACATGATCGTCGTGATGACGATATGGCTGCCACGATAGGCCTGCAGATAGGCAGGTACGATCGCCCAGGCGGCACCGAAGATACCGGCCGCCACGATCGCCAGCGGCAACAGGATCGGTGCCGGCATATAATTGTCGAGGGCCAGGGCAACGATGCCGGCACCGAGGCCGCCGATATAGGCCTGCCCCTCCCCCCCGATGTTGAAGAGACCGGCATGAAAGGCGACAGCCACGGCAAGTCCGGTGAAAATGAAGCTGGTGGCGTAATAAAGCGTGTAGCCCCAGCCATAACCGCTGCCGAAGGCGCCATTGACGAGGATCGCGATCGCGTCGAACGGATTGGCGCCGATGGTCCACAGAATGAGCCCGGCGACGACGAGTGCCATCAGCACGTTGATCACCGGCAGCAGGCCGATTTCGATCCAGCGCGGCAACTGGCTGGGGCGGGCGCTCATGAGGCCACCTTTTGGCGATCAAGACTGCCGGTCATCATCAGGCCCAGTTGCCGCTCGTCGGCATCCGTGCCAGCGATCTCCCCGACGATATGCCCCTGATTCATCACCAGGATGCGGTCGGCCAGCGCAAGGATTTCGTCAAGCTCGACGGAAACGAGAAGAATGGCGACGCCACGGTCGCGCAAAGCGACGATCTCCCTGTGGATGAACTCAATGGCGCCGATATCGACGCCGCGCGTCGGCTGCCCGATCAGCAGAACACGCGGCTGGCAAGCCATTTCGCGCGCCAGGATCAGCTTCTGCTGGTTGCCGCCGCTGAATTTCGAGGAGCCCAATTGCGGCTGCGGCGGGCGCACGTCGAAGCCCCGCATCAGCTTCTCGCAACGGCCGGTCATCGCATCGCGGTCGAGCAGGAAGCGCCCGCCAAGCGCGGCGTCACGCTGATAGCCGAGTACCGCAGATTCCCAGGCCGGAAAACCGGAAACGATGCCAAGCCGATGCCTGTCTTCCGGGACATGAGCAAGGCCCAGCGCCCGCATCGTCGCCGGATCGCCCGGCTCGGCGGCCGATATGGTCGCATCGCCGATGCGTATAGTGCCGCTGCTCGGCGCCCGGATGCCTGCCAGGGTTTCCAGCAGCTCGCTTTGGCCATTGCCGGAAACACCGGCAATGCCGACGATCTCTCCCGCATGCAAGGCAAAGCCGATGTCATGGAGGCGCGCAATGCCCCGATCGTCCACCAGGGACAGATGCTCGACCGTCATCTCGACCGCACGAACAAGGGCTGGCGGTTTTTCGAGTTCGAGCCGCACCTTGCGACCGACCATCAGCTCGGCAAGCTCGTTGGCATGGGTATCGGCGGTGCGGCGGTCGGCCACCACCTCGCCGCCGCGCATGACGGTGACATGGTCGGTAATCGCCAGCACTTCCTTGAGTTTGTGGGTAATGAGCAGGATGGTGACACCGCGCGCCTTGAGCGCGCGCAGGATCCGGAAAAGCTGGTCGGTCTCCTGCGGCGTCAGGACGCCCGTCGGCTCATCCAGGATGAGAATGGAGCAATGGCGAAAGAGCGCCTTCAATATCTCGACGCGTTGCTGGTCTCCAACCGGCAGGTCGGCAATGCGCGCTTCGGGATCTACCGTCAGGCCGAACTCCTCGCCAAGGCGCAGCAGTTCGGCTCGCGCCTTGGCGGTGCCCTCCTTCAGCAACGCGCCTCCTTCCGCGCCCAGCATCACGTTTTCCAGGACGGTGAAACTGTCGACCAGCATGAAATGCTGGTGCACCATGCCGATGCCGGCGGCAATGGCATCGGCCGAACTGGCGATCTCAACGGCCTGCCCATCGATCCGGATTTCACCGCTATCGGCTTCATAAAAGCCGTAGACGATGGACATCAGTGTCGATTTGCCGGCGCCGTTTTCACCGATGATGCCGTGGATGCTGCCTTTCTCGACGCGCAAGGCAACATCGCGATTGGCCTGAACGGTGCCGAAGCGCTTGTTTATTCCGACCAGTTCGATGGCAGGCGGCGGCGCCCCCTTAGATTCCGCCCGGGGAGACGCCGCCGCTATCATTGCCCGATCCGGCCCATGCGGGGCGGATGGCATCGCCGGTCAGTAGGTGCAGGCGTTGTCGGCCATGTAATCATGCACCGCGATCTTGCCGGCGATGATGTCGGCCTTCGCGGCTTCGACCTTGCTCTGCATCTCCGGGGTGATCAGCGACTTGTTGTTGTCGTCAAGTGCCCAGCCCACGCCGTCCTGCGCCAGGCCCATGACGGTGACGCCAGCTTTCCAGCCGCCGTCCTTCGCGGCCTTGGCCGAATTGTAGACGGCAACGTCGACACGCTTCATCATCGAAGTCAGCATCGTGCCAGGGTGCAGGTGGTTCTGGTTGCTGTCGACGCCGATGGCGAATTTGCCGGCGTCCTTGGCCGCCTGGTAGACGCCGGTGCCGGTACCGCCGGCGGCGGCGAAGATCACGTCGACGCCCTGGTCGAACTGGCCCTTGGCCAATTCGGTGCCCTTGGTCGGGTCGTTCCAGGCGGCCGGCGTTGTGCCGGTCATGTTCGCCGTGACGCTCACATCCTTGTTGGCGAACTTGGCGCCTTGTTCATAGCCGCATTCGAAACGGCGGATGAGCGGGATGTCCATGCCGCCGATGAAGCCGACCTTCGCCGACTTGCTGGCCATCGAAGCCAGCATGCCGACCAGGAACGAGCCTTCATGTTCATTGAAGACGATCGACTGCACATTCGGCAGATCGACTACCATGTCGATGATGGCAAAATGCTTATCGGGGAATTCCTTGGCGACCTTGGTCAGCGCATCCGCCTGGCTGAAGCCGATGCCGATGATCGGATCGGCGCCTTTTTCAGCCATGCGGCGGAACGCCTGCTCGCGCTGGGCATCCGTCTGCACTTCGAATTCGAGATAGGAATCGCCAACCTCGGCCTTGTATTTTTCCATCCCGTTGAAAGCGGCCTCGTTAAAGGATTTGTCGAATTTGCCGCCGGCATCATAGACGACCGCCGGCTCAGCCATGGCGGTGCCGGCCGCAAACATGACAGCCGTCGCCATCGCGGCGCGAAGCAAGAGCTTTTTCATCTCACGTCTCCCAAAATTGGCCTTCGGCCGTTTCTTTTCGTCGGTCAGGAACTGGCGCCGGAATATGTCTGGGCCGGGCATTTCCCGCCTTAGGGCGATAATGCTGACCCTTTGGACAGGAATCAACCGCGATATCCCGCGGATCGGTCAAGGATGAGCTGCCGGACACTATTTTCAAAGAAAGATTTGTAGTGTTTCGCCCGACGCCGCTGCTGCCCAAATGGCGGGGTCGGCGGTGTAAGCTGGCCTCCCGGCAATGGGGGACAAGGGACATGCCGTCAGCAGATTATCCGCGCGACCTCATTGGATATGGCGCCCGCCCGCCGCACGCGAACTGGCCGGGCAACGCCCGTATCGCGCTGCAGTTCGTCCTCAATTACGAGGAGGGTGGTGAGAATTGCATCCTGCACGGCGACGCGGCGTCAGAGGCTTTCCTGTCGGAAATCGTTACCGCCCAGCCGCTGTCCGCACAGCGGCATATGAGCATGGAATCGATCTATGAATATGGCAGCCGTGTCGGCGCCTGGCGCGTTCTTGATCTCTTTCGCCGCCACGGCCTGCCGCTCACGATCTTTGCCGTCGGCATGGCGGTCGAACGCCATCCGGACATGATCCGCGCGATGCATCGCGCCGGTCACGAAATCTGCAGTCACGGCTATCGCTGGATCGATTACCAGAATGTCGACGAGGCGACCGAACGCGAACACATGCGGCGCGCGATCAACGCTGTCGAGAACGTCACCGGCGAACGGCCGCTGGGCTGGTATACGGGCCGCACCGGCCCTAACACCCACCGCCTGGTCGGCGAGGAAGGCGGCTTTCTCTATAATGCCGACGATTACAGCGACGATTTGCCGTTCTGGTCGACGCTGCACGGGCAACCTCAATTAATGGTTCCCTACACGCTCGATGCCAACGATATGCGCTTCGCGACGCCACAAGGCTTCAACAGCGGCGAGCAGTTCTTCGCCTATCTCCGCGACACATTCGATGTACTCTATGCCGAGGGCGCGCACACGCCACGCATGATGTCTGTCGGCCTGCATGGCCGCCTGGTCGGACGCCCCGGGCGCTTGAAATCGCTGGAACGTTTTATCGAACACGCCGCCGGCCATGACAAGGTCTGGGTCTGCCGCCGCATCGATATCGCGCGACATTGGCACGCGCATCATCCTTTTGGAGCGACACGATGAACAGCCAAGTTAGCGAGCAGCACCCTTTCGGCCCCTCCTGCATCAACCTGCTCGATCCGCGGCTGGGTGCCGAAGCGCTCTCCGCCAGCGACGATTTCTTTGCGCCCAAGGAGCGCATGCTCAATCCGGATCCCGCTTTGTTCATTCCCGGGAAATATGACGACAATGGCAAGTGGATGGATGGATGGGAAAGCCGGCGCAAGCGGCAGGAGGGTCACGATCATTGCATTTGCCGGCTGGGGCTGCCGGGCCGGATCGCCGGTTTCGATATCGACACCAGCCATTTTACCGGCAACTTCCCGCCGGCAGCGTCGATCGAAGGCTGTCATGCCGCCGGCGATCCCGATGGCTCGACCCAATGGCAAGTCATCGCACCCGTTACGTCACTCAAAGGCGACAGCCACCATTTCGTTGCCGGTATCGATAACGGTGTCTTCACCCATATCCGCCTCAACATTTTTCCCGATGGCGGCATAGCGCGCCTGCGCGCCTACGGCCGACCGGCGGTGGATTGGCAGCGCCTTGGCAAGGTATCGCGCAACCTGGCGGCTATCGAACTCGGCGCCCATGCCATCGCCTGTTCCGATCAGCATTACGGATCGCCGATGCGTCTGCTCTTTCCCGGACGCGGCATCGATATGGGCGACGGCTGGGAGACACGCCGCCGCCGCGAGCCGGGCAACGATTGGTGCATCGTCGCTCTGGGTCATCCGGGTCGGATCGCGAAGATTGAAATCGACACGGCCCATTTCAAAGGCAACTTCCCGGATCGCTGCTCCATCCTGGCCGCCATGGTTCCAGCAGCGACCGAACAATCGATCGTTACGCAATCGATGTTCTGGCGTACATTGCTGCCGGAACAAAAGATGTCGATGGACAGGCTGCACATCTTCGCCACCGAAATCGCCGATCTGGGGCCGGTCAGCCATGTACGCCTGAACATCATTCCCGACGGCGGCGTGTCGCGGCTGCGGGTGTGGGGCGAACCCACATGAAGCTGAAGATCGAACCGCTGACCCGAACGGCCTTTGCGCCCTTCGGCGACGTCATCGACTGCAGTGGTGCCGGCCATTATACGATCAACGACGGATTTGCCGAGCGCTATCACGATCTGGCGAAGATCGATGTTGCCTCCAATGGCGGACGGCCGCTCGTCAACATTTTCCGGGCCAAGCCACGCGAGCTGCCATTCAAAGTGGCTCTGATGGAACGGCACCCGCTTTCTTCGCAGGCCTTCGTTCCGCTGCTGCCGCGTGCCTTTCTCGTGATTGTCGCGGCATTCGGGCAACCCCCGCTTGCCACCGACCTGCGCTGCTTCCGGACGACTGGCATGCAGGGCATCAATTACGCGCGCGGCATTTGGCATCATCCGCTGATCGCACTGGAAGGCTTGCAGGACTTCCTCGTCATCGACCGCGGTGGACCAGGGGACAATTGCGACGAAATCCAGATGCCTGCCGATATTATTGTCGAAGGCTGAGCGCGTCAGCCAGCCAATGGCAGGCTGATCGTCACCTCGAACCCACCCTCCGGCCTGTTGCGCGCGGCTACGCGGCCGCCCATGAGTTCGATATTGCGCCGGACGATGGCAAGGCCCAGGCCGAAATGGGGCCCACCGGCAGCCCCCGCGCCATTGCCATTGCTGGGGCGGTGCGAGACATGACGTTCGAAGATTGCCGGCAGCAGATCGACCGGAACACCCGGGCCCTGGTCGATGACGGCGAGCCTCGCGCGCCCGCCACCCTGCTTCAGTTCCAGACGCACGGTCGACCCCTGCGGCGCAAAGCTCACGGCATTGTCGACCAGATTCTCGATGGCTGTTTCCAACGCCTCTTCGCTCGCGGCGACCTTGATTCCCGGCTCGACACTGGCCACAATCTTCACATTGTTGCCATGCGCTTCGGCAAACGCCCGCGCTGTATTCTCGACCAGCGGAGACAGTTTGATCGGCGATGCGGGCGCATCGATCATTTCGGCAATGGCCTCGTCGATCCGGCGTGCCGACGCGACAAGGTCTTCAAGGCGCTCCAACGCCCGCTCGATCGTCTCCACCGCACGCTTGGCGCGATCGTCGTTGGTCATGTTGGCAACCCGCCGTATCGGCTCTACCGCTTGCGCCATGGCCGCGATCGGCGCCTTCAGTGCGTGGGCGTTTTCCTCAGCTGCTTCGCGGATCGAACGAGCGGATGTTTCCAGCGTTGTCACCAGGCTGTCGAACTCCACGGCAACCGGCTTCAATTCCGGCACGGGCGTGGCATTGGCAAAACTGATCTGCCGCCGCCCCGGCGTGTGGCGGATGATCCGGGCGAGACGCGCAAAGCGCCGCAGGCCCAGAGCCACCGACACGGCGACAGCCAGTATCAGCAACGCCATCATGGCGTAGAAAATGCCCGCCCAGCGCACTTCCGGTGCCGAGGCAAAGGGCCGCGCCAATGTCGTGCCGGCCGGATCGCTCTCGGCATAGGCGGTGATGACAGCCCAGCAACCGGCTTCGGTATGGAACGGCGAAATCGACGTCAGGATTTCAGTGGTGCCGCTGGGACCGGTGAAGCTCTGGCTGAGGCTGCGGTTGCCGGCGCAACTTTCCTCAACTTTACCCAGGATACCGGTGGCGACCAAAGCCTGACGCTCGGCATCGAGATAGGCGACATTGACGGTAGGAAAGGCAGCGACATAGTAGAAGCTCTCATTTTCGCCGGTGGGACGCAGCAGCAGTTTGATGCGCAAGCTGCTAGTGCCGAGCCTTGCCACCCAATCGGCCGCGGCGACAGGCGCCTTGTCGCGCTCCGCACGCAATGCCAATTCCAATCCTTGGGCCAGCAGATAGCCCTGGTTCTGCAGATTGCCGAGCAGCAATTGCTGACGCTCTTCGTCGACGGTGGCGAAGCGGGCATAGAGGATCATCGGCACGCTCAGGAACACCAATCCGAGCAGAACCATTTTCACCAACACTGATCCGAATAGTGCGCGCAGCATCCCCTCCCCCGCGACGACTTACCGACTTACGTGTCCTTGCTGGCGGCCCGCCAGCGATAACCGAAGCCGGGGAAGTTTTCGATCGCATCGAAACTGGGATCGACGGCAATGAACTTCTGCCGCACCCGCTTGATCAGGGCGCGCACATTGGCACGGTAGCCGTCGGGGCCCTGGCCGGCGGCGAAATTCTCGCCGCGGAGCGCATCGTAGATCTCGCGATAGCTGACATCCCGCCCTGCACGGACCATGAGGGCAACCGACTTGAATTCGCCCAGGGTGAGGCTGACAGGTCGCTCGCGCCATGTGACGGCATGCGATCCGGCATCCAGCACGAGCGGACCGGTTTGCAGGATTCCGTCAACATTCCCCTGCCCCTCCGCGTTTCCTTCCACGGTTTCAGCACGGCTCAGCGCAAGCTCGATGCGGCGCTGCAGGATGGCAAAACTGCGTGTCTTGCCGACGAAATCGATGGCGCCGGCTTTCAGCGCAGCTTCCTCATAGATGACGTCGTCGAGTGAAGTCAGGAAGATGGCCGGCGTCATCAGACCGATCTGGCGCAGACGCTGCAACAATTCGAGGCCGGTCAGGCCCGGCATCTTCCAATCGAGGATGAGAAGGTCGATCGTGCTCTCCGGCGCAACACTGTCCGCACTCAATGCTTCCAGCGCAACATCGGGTGCCGAGAATTCGCGTACAGCGAAGCCGGCCTCGGAAAGATTGCCGACCAGCATCGGCCGGAAGAGGTCATCATCATCGACGACGACGATACGCGTCGCTTCAGCCATGCTGGCCGTTCCGATCATTATTATGGTACATTGTGGGTCTCCTTGAGCGCCTTGTAGCAGGACAGCATCGCGTCTTCGTCGGCGCCTTCGGGCAGCATTTCATAGCTGAGTGCCCGGCGCTGATTGTCCGCGACGTCGAGGAAGAAATAGACGTCGAGGGAGCAAGTTCCAGCACGGTAGGTCCAGATCGTGCCCGTTCCCTCGCGACGGATCGCTGTCGGCCGGCCAAGCAGTGCTGCCACTTCGGCCTCGGCCTTGCTCTTGAGTTCGTCGGGCGAACTCAGCGCGGCAAGCTGTTCGGGTTCGGCCGGAACGACCGCAGGGACCGGCATGGCCGCAGAGGATTCCGGGATCGGCTCGGCGCCGTCCTTCTCGCGCCCTTCGGGGACGTTGCCTTGCTGGATGATCAACTGTTGATGTCCATCAGCCGGCGCAAGTCCGGACGAAGCAGAGGGAGCAGCTGTTGCCTCCTCGGTCAGTTTCGGGGAGGCGGGCTTCCGCTTGGGCGTCTTCGGCTTCAGCTTGGGCAGAACCGGCTGGTCGGGCTCGGGGGCTACGGCAGCCGGTTTCGCCGCCGCAACGGCAGGCTTCTTGATGTCCTTTTCGACACCGGCGCAGGCCGAAAGCAGCATTACGGCGACAACTCCGTTAACAAACTGGGAAAGCAGGCGTCGTGTCATGTCTTCACTCGTGGCGTCGCCGGGACTGTCGTCGGCACAACTTGGCCTGCTGATAGCCGCCTGTGCCGATCGCTACAAGATAGTGATCACGCCGGGGCGGTGCGGCAACACCAGAATGTGGCAAAACCGATACTGTTGGTAGCAATTGCCAAAGGACCAGGACAATGGCTTAGAGGAAATGTCACAGAAATCACACCATGCGAAACAGCGCCTGTTCACATGAGTTCCCTGCGACGGCGCTTTTAGCCATCGTACCGGGCGACCCACCCCGGCTACCGGCACTGAGAGGAAAATATGTCGCGGAGAAAAATGGTGGGCGCACAAGGACTCGAACCTTGGACCCGCTGATTAAGAGTCAGCTGCTCTACCAACTGAGCTATGCGCCCGCGGACCGGAATGCCCCGGTCGGCGCGCGGTATAGCAAACGCCCCGCACCCTGTCGATAGCTAAATTTAACAATTCCTGCTGTGGCTTAGAGTCTTGTTTAAAGACGCTAATTCTCTTCCCGGCCAGAGCGCCCGATCTTGGTATCGCGGTGCACATAGGCGGACATCATCAGCCCGAATCCGGCCAGGACCGTCATCATCGCGGTTCCGCCGTATGAGATGAGCGGCAGCGGCACGCCGACCACGGGAATGAGCCCCATCACCATGGCCGTATTGATGAAGAAATAAGTGAAAAGATTGAAACTGAGCCCGAAGGCCATCATTTTCCCGAACTGGCTGCGGCATCGCAGTGCAATGACGACCCCATAGAGAACCAGCGTCGAATAGAGCGACAACAGGACGATTCCGCCGATCAGCCCCCATTCCTCGGCAAACATGGTGAAGATGAAGTCTGTCTGCCGTTCGGGCAGGAAATCGAGATGGCTCTGCGTCCCCTGCAGGAAGCCCTTGCCCCAGACGCCCCCGGACCCCAGGGCTATCTTTGACTGGATGATGTGATAGCCAGCGCCGCGGACATCCGATTCCGGGTCGAGGAAGGTCAGGATGCGCGCCTTCTGGTAGTCGTGCAGCAGGCCGGAATTCCAGGCGAAATAGGCGCCCACGATGCCGGCCGCGATGATGATGGCGAACTTCCACCAACGCACCCCGGCGGCGAAAAACATGGCGCCGCCAACGATCATCAGCGTGCCGGCCGTGCCAAGATCCGGCTGCTTCATCACGAGGCCCGCGGGTGCTACCGCCAGCAGGGTCGGGGGGATCAGAACCCAGGGCTTGCCGACTGCTTCCCAATCGACGCCATGGAAATAACGCGCGAGGCTCAGAACCAGGGCGATCTTCATCATTTCCGATGGCTGCAGCTGCATGAAGCCGAGATTGATCCAGCGCTGCGCACCCATGCCGATCTCGCCCAGGAATTCGACATAGACCAGCAACACAAAGGCTACCGCATAAAACACATAGGCAAAGCGCATGTAATAGCGCAGGTCGATCAGCCCCAGGACCAGCATGCCAACGACGCCAAGGGCGAAGCGCTTGATCTGAGCGTTCATCCAGGGCTCGGTGCTGCCATGCGCTGCCGAATAAAGCATGGCAAAACCGATCGAGGCCACCGCCGTAACCAGCAGGACCAGGCTCCAGTTCAACTGCAGGAGCTTCTCGCCGAACGAGATCTTCTTCTGCTTGTTGCCCATCGGCGTCATGGCGAACATGTCAGTCGCTCCCGCCGGCGGATATGGATGGATCGGACCGCATCACGGCATCTCCCGCCTTCCGCCTTCGTCGTTTGGATTGCGGCGCGCCGGATCGCGGCGCTGGCACTCAATCAGGATGTCTCGCGCAATCGGGGCAGCGTAGGTCGAACCGCCGCCGCCATGCTCGATCACGACCGAGATGGCATAACGCGGCTGGTGGACGGGCGCGAAAGCGACGAACAGGGCGTGGTCGCGTTGCGGCCAGGGCAATTCTTCATTCTTGCGGACGCCGGTGGCACGTTCCGACATGGTGATGCGGCGCACCTGGCTGGTGCCGGTCTTGCCGGCCATTTCCATGCCCGGAATGTCGATGCGGCGGCGATAGGCCGTGCCGCGCTGATCGTTGGTCACCAGATCCATGCCCCGGCGGATCATCGCCAGATGCTCGGGACGCACATCCATCTTCGGTGCGGCCTCGCTGCCCTGGCTGGCATTGACGATGGTTGGTTGCGGGCCCGCCTGATCGCTGCCCGCCGCGCCATAGCGCTTGAACAGGCGCGGCGTGATGGCAAAACCGCCATTGGCGACCCGTGCGGTCATCAGGCAGAGCTGCAGCGGAGAAGCCTGGATGAAACCCTGACCGATGCCCGCCACCAAAGTCTCGCCCGGATACCATTTCTCGCCGAGCGTGCCGATCTTCCAGGCCTGATCCGGGATCACGCCGGGATTTTCACCCGGCAGGTCGATGCCGGTCGGTTTGCCGAGCCCGAATTTCCGCGCCATCTCCGCGATCGCGTCGATACCGACGCGCTTGGCGATGTCGTAGTAATAGACGTCGCAGGAATGCTTCAGCGCATCGGCCATCGAAACATGGCCATGCCCCTCCTTCTTCCAGCAATGCAGGCGCATCGGCCCGAAAGTATAGAAGCCGGGGCAGAAGACGCTGAAATTGGGGCTGATTCCGGCCGCCTGCGCCGCCATCGTCGTGACGATCTTGAAGGTCGAGCCCGGCGCGTAGCCGTCGGAGATCGTCTTGTTGGTAAGCGGGCGGAACATGTCCGCATTGAGTGTGCGCCACTCGTCGCCCGATATACCGCGATAGAACGAAGCCGGATCGAAGGTCGGCGTCGATGCCATGGCGAGGACGTCGCCTGTGAAGATGTCCATCACCACGGTCGAACAGGATTGCTCGGCGGCGATGCGCTGCTGGGCGAATTCCTGCAGGCCTATGTCGATGGTCGTTACCAGGTCCGCACCCGGCTTGCCTTCGACGCGCGACAATTGGCGGATGATGCGGCCAACCGAATTCACCTCGATCTCGCTCTTGCCGGCGGAGCCGCGCAGCGACTTGTCATAGGTCTTTTCGAGACCGTTGCGGCCGATACGGAAGCCCGGCAGGGTCAGCAGCGGATCCGGATCCGCCGCCACTTCCGATTCAGACGCCGTCTGCACATAGCCCAGGATATGCGCCGTGAGGCCGGCAAAGGGATAATAGCGCTTCTGGTCCTCTTCGATCGAAATGCCGGGAAGCTCTGGCAGGTTGAGCTCGACCTGGCTCATCTGCTCCCAGGAGAGGTCCTCCTTGACGGGGATCGGCGTGAAGGCACGGTTACGCTTCAGTTCGCGCATGACCTTCGCGCGCTCGCGCTCGGTCAAGGGCACAAGGCGCGCGAAATCACCCAGTGTCTGTTCCAGATCCTTCGTCTGTTCGGCCACCAGAATGGCTCGATAGTTCGGGAAGTTCGCCGCCAGCGGCACGCCGAAACGGTCCAGAATAAGTCCGCGCGGGGGCGGCAGCAGGCGCAGATTGATCCGGTTCTCGTCGGCGAGCAGCCGGTACTTTTCGGATTCGACGACCTGCAGGTAATAGAGGCGCGCGATCAGCGTACCGACGAGGCCCGCCTGCATGCCGCCCAGAATCATTGCGCGCCTTGAGAAGACTTTCGCCTGATTCTGCGCCTGTTGCTTGCTACCGGCCATGTCGTATCTCAATCGGTCGGCAACAGCCGGCGCTCAATCCAGGCAAAGACGTAGGCGAGCGGCGGGTAGCAGACGAATTCGAGCAGGAAGAGGTTGAAGGCCTGTGCCGGATTGACCAGCGTTTCCTGGAGAAACGACACCAGCAGCCAAGTGAGCAAGGTAGCCCCCGCGGCGACCAGCCCGAACACCGCCCAGATAAGAAAGAACGGCATGCCGTTGAGCGGCTTGCGCTGCCACAACGCGATGCCATGCACGATCAGCAGAACCAGAAGGCCGACGCCGAAAGGGGCCAGCATCAGGAAATCGTGGAGCAGGCCGATCGAGAGAACACCCCACATGCTCATCAGGCCGGGCTGATGAACCGTCCAAAAGAATACCGAGATCAGCACCAGGGCCGATGCGATCATGCCTAGGCGCGGCAGATGCCAGGAAAGCAGCGCGACAAACAGCAGCAGGATCGTCAGGCCGACCGGTAACGCTGCTCGCCACGCTATATCGGCCTGTTGGCCAAAGCTCGGCCTGATCACTCGGCCGCCCCTGGCGTGACCGACCCGGACTGATTGCTGGGGTTGAGCGCCTTGGTGGTGTCGACGCCTAGATCGTCGAGGAGAATGCCGGGCAGGCTGTAATCGATGAGCCGGATGTTCTCCAGCCGGCTGAAATCGACGAAGGGTTGCACCTGGACATGGCCGTCGATGACTGAGACCACCTCGCCCACCGGCAACCCGGCAGGGAACACGCCGCCCTGACCGGACGTGACGATGCGATCGCCGATTTTGACGTCGCTGTCGCGCGACAGATAGAGCAACTCCGGCAGATCCGAGTTGCGGCCGGCAAGCACGGCCTGGTCGCGGCTGCGTTCGGCGACGACGGGCACGCGTGCGTTGATATCGGTAATGAGGAGAATGCGAGCCGAACGATCGCCCACTTCCAGCACGCGGCCGGCAAGGCCGGCGCCGGTGACGGCGGCCTGCCCCTTGGCAACACCCGCCTTGGTGCCACCCAGCACGATGAGCGAGCGCACGAAGCTCGACGATGCATCGGCGACGACGCTTGCCGTCACGAAGCTCACGCGCGGGCCAGGCTGGAAGTTCAGCAGATCGCGCAGGCTGGCATTTTCCGCCTGCAGTTCACGCGCGACACGCTGCCACTCCATCAACGTGTCGTTCTGACGCTTCAAGGCTTCGTTCTCGGCCTTCAAGGCGAAATAGTCGCGCACATCGCTGGCCGTTTCGCGCGCCGCGTCTATGGGACGCGAGACGGCATTGATCACCGGCGCAGTGATGTCCGTAACCATCATGCGGATGCGGCTCACGATCACTGAGTCCGGCTTGCCGATCATCATCAGCCCGAACGCGAGAGCCACTAAAAGAACAAAAGTGAACCGATGGGTCCAGGAGCGGGTAGCCGCCGTGGCCCCGATCGATCCCATACGCTTGTTCACCTATGTTTCCTCCCAGACCCAGGGGATTGTCGCCAGGGGGATTGTCAGCTGACTCGAAGCCAATCAATCACTTAGGGTATTTTTCCACAGGAAGGGTTAAAGCGCAATTACCAACCCGCCGCATCGACGTGATAAATCGCCGATACCGGCTCCTTCTCAGTACATATTGATCAGAACGTGGCGGTGCGCCTTGATGTCTTCCAGGCAGCGGCCTGTTCCCAGAGCCACGCAGGAGAGCGCGTCGTCGGCAATCGACACCGGCAGGCCGGTGGCATGACGCAGGACGAAATCGAGATTGGCCAGCAAGGCGCCACCGCCCGTCAGTACGATGCCCTTGTCGACGATATCGGCGGCGAGTTCCGGTGCCGTGTGCTCCAGGGCCACCTTCACCGCTTCGATGATGGCCCCCACCGGCTCCGCCAGGGCTTCCGCCACCTGGCGCTCGGTGATCACGAGTTCCTTGGGCACGCCGTTCATCAGGTCGCGGCCCTTGATTTCCATAACGCGGCCCTCGCCGTCTTCCGGCGGGCAGGCTGACCCGATTTCCTTCTTGATCCGCTCGGCGGATCCTTCGCCCACCAGCAGGTTATGGTTGCGGCGGATATAGGCGATGATGGCTTCGTCCATCTTGTCGCCGCCGACACGGACCGAGCGCGAATAAACGATGCCGCCGAGGCTCAAAACGGCCACTTCGGTTGTGCCGCCGCCGATATCGACGACCATGGAGCCCGTGGGCTCGGTCACCGGCAGACCGGCGCCGATGGCTGCAGCCATGGGCTCTTCGATCAGGTAGACCTTGCTGGCGCCCGCGGATTCAGCTGATTCCTGGATGGCGCGGCGCTCGACGGCGGTGGAACCGGAGGGCACGCAGACGATGATCTGGGGGCGTGCAAAGCTGCGGCGGTTGTTGTGTACCTTGCGGATGAAGTGCTTGATCATCTCTTCGGCAACTTCAAAATCGGCGATGACGCCGTCGCGCAAGGGCCGGATGGCCTGGATGTTACCCGGGGTGCGGCCAAGCATCAGCTTGGCTTCGTCGCCGACCGCCAGCACATGTTTCTTGCCCTTCACATCGGCGATCGCGACAACCGATGGCTCATTGAGCACAATTCCACGGCCTTTGACGTAAACCAGCGTGTTTGCAGTACCGAGGTCGATCGCCATATCGGCGGAGAACATGCCCATCAACTTCGAAAACATCAGTACCACCTGCTTACCGCGATACGCGGCGTTATTGTTCTTCCCGGCATGCCTGAGCCGACATGCTTCCGGAAACCGAAGCTCCAGATTCCCTGGGAGCCAACCTAAGGCGTTCGGCGAAGATCGCTGCGAAGCCCTGATTTGATGGGAATATTCCTTGGATTTTCACGCGTTAGCGGTCCGGAACACGCCCCGACTCCGGAAACCAGCATGGTCCGGTCCGGGCTTGCTTTTACCGCCCGTGCAGAACCGGGACAAGAGGATTGTGATGGAATTCCAAACAAGTGCCGGCACTTTCTCAATTTCCCTCGGCCATTCAACAAGGCCCTAACCGCATTGTCATCGCCCTCTCACACGGTGCGCCGAACCGGATCCGAAGGCGTGCCAGGCACCCCGGCGACCCCGTCGGCACCACCGGCACACGCCATGGGCATGGCGGAAGATTCCCAGCAGCACAACGCCCGCAGGACAACCAATGAAAAAATTAGCTAGATTAATTCTTCTATAAATAGTGTCTGCCCGAACAACCATCGGCCGGCACATTGGCATGAAGCGGGACCACCGAAAAAGCAAAGGGACGGCCCTTGCGAGCCGTCCCCGCCAGTCAGGCGATCAAATGTGCTTAGTTCTTGGTCTTGTCGACCAGGCGGTTCTTGCCGATCCAAGGCATCATGGCGCGAAGCTTGGCGCCCACTTCTTCAATGCTGTGCTCGGCCTGGCGGCGACGTGTCGCCTTGAAGCTCGGCTGGCCGGCGGCATTCTCAAGCACGAAGTCGCGGACGAAACGACCCGACTGAATATCTTCGAGAACCCTCTTCATTTCCTTCTTCGTCTCTTCGGTGACAATGCGCGGACCGGTCACGTAGTCGCCATACTCGGCGGTGTTCGAGATCGAATAGCGCATGTTGGCGATGCCGCCCTCGTAGATAAGGTCGACGATCAGCTTCACTTCGTGGAGGCATTCGAAATAGGCCATTTCCGGAGCATAACCGGCCTCGACCAGGGTCTCGTAACCAGCCTGGATGAGGGCGACGAGACCGCCGCACAGGACGACCTGCTCGCCGAACAGATCGGTCTCGCATTCCTCGCGGAAGTTGGTTTCGATGACGCCGGAACGACCGCCACCGATGGCGCTGGCATAGGAGATCGCGAGCTCAAGCGCGTTGCCGCTGGGGTTCTGCGCCACCGCCACGAGGCAAGGCACGCCACCACCCTTCACATATTCGCCGCGCACGGTGTGGCCCGGGCCCTTGGGCGCGATCATGATGACGTCGAGATCGGCGCGCGGCTCGATCAGCTTGAAATGGATGTTGAGGCCGTGAGCGAAGGCCAGCGCCGCACCCTGGCGCATGTTCGGCGCCAATTCCTCGGCATAGAGCTTCGCCTGCAATTCGTCGGGCGTCAGGATCATGATGAGGTCGGCCCACTTCGCGGCTTCGGCCGGGGTCATGACCTGCAGACCCTGGGAGGTTGCCTTGGCTTCCGAAGCCGAGCCCTTGCGCAACGCCACGCGCACGTCCTTGACGCCACTGTCCTTGAGGTTGAGCGCATGGGCATGGCCCTGGCTGCCGAACCCAACCACGGCAATCTTCTTGCCTTTGATCAGGTTCACATCGGCGTCGCGATCGTAATAAACACGCATGGTCTTTCCCTTTCAGTATAGCAGTTCGTATCCAGGCCCCGCACTTGGGGTCATGTGGAGCTAGTTGGCTTCGGAGCCGCGTTTCATGGCAACAATACCGGTGCGAGACACATCGGCAAGCCCCAGGGGCTGCATGAGGCCGATGAAGGCATTGAGCTTCTCGGTCGAACCAGTCATTTCGAAGACGAAGGATTCGATCGTTGCATCGACCACGCGCGCGCGGAAGATGTCGGCGATCCGCAGTGCTTCCACGCGCTTGTCGCCGGTGCTGGCAACCTTCACCAGCGCCATTTCCCGCTCCAGCGACGGCCCCTCCACAGTGAGGTCGGTGACGCTGTGCACGGGCACCAGGCGTTGCAACTGGTTCTTGATCTGCTCGATGATCATCGGCGTACCGGTGGTCACGACCGTGATGCGCGACAGATGCTGCGCGGCGTCGACTTCGGCGACCGTGAGACTTTCGATATTGTAGCCACGGCCGGAAAACAGGCCGATGACGCGGGCAAGGACACCGGATTCATTGTCCACCAGCACCGACATCGTATGGCGTTCGATCGTTGTATCTTTCACGCTAAGTGACTCCTTGCCGGGTTGGCCGCCGGCGACTTCGGCCGGCACGCCAGAGACAATTCCCAAACTGCGACGCCTGACACCGCTCATCAGACCAGCACCATGCCCTCTTCCGAGACCGGCTTGGCGGACTGGTCGTCGGGACCAAGCAGCATTTCGTTATGCGGCGAGCCGGACGGAATCATCGGGAAGCAGTTTTCCTTTTCGTCAACACAGACATCGACCACCACCGGCCCCTTGATATCGATCATCTGCTTGATGACATCATCGAGTTCGGAGGGTTTCTGCGCGCGCAGGCCAGACGCACCGAAGGCTTCGGCTAGTTTCACGAAGTCCGGCAGGGCGTCGGAATAGCTTTCCGAATAGCGGCCTCCATGCAGCAGTTCCTGCCACTGGCGCACCATGCCCATCCATTTGTTATTCATGATGAAGATCTTCACCGGCAGGCGGTACTGAACCAGCGTCGCCATTTCCTGGATGTTCATCAGGATCGAGGCTTCTCCGGCAACATCGATCACCAGCGATTCCGGATGCGCCACCTGCACACCGTAGGCCGCCGGCAGGCCGTAACCCATGGTACCGAGACCACCCGAGGTCATCCAGCGGTTCGGCCTTTCGAACTTCAGGAACTGCGCCGCCCACATCTGGTGCTGGCCCACTTCCGTCGAAATATAGAAGTCCTTATCCTTCACCGCGGCATAGAGACGTTCAAGCGCGAATTGCGGCTTGATGATCGTGTCGGAGGCCTTGTACTTGAGGCATTCGCGGCTGCGCCATTTGTTGATCCGGTCCCACCAGGCGGCCAAAGCCTTCTGGTCGACCTTCACCTGGCGCGCCTTCCAGATGCGCATCATTTCTTCGACCACATGGCCGACATCGCCGACCACCGGAATATCGACGCGCACGCTCTTGTTGATCGAACTCTTGTCGATATCGACATGAATCTTCTTCGAGCCAGGCGAAAACGCATTGAGGCGCCCAGTGACGCGGTCGTCGAAACGCGCACCGATATTGATCATGACGTCGCAATCGTGCATCGCGTGGTTGGATTCGTACATGCCATGCATCCCGACCATGCCGAGCGACAAGGGATCGGACGCCGGAAAGGCACCGAGGCCCATCAAGGTCTGCGTGCAGGGGAAACCGGTCATACGGATGAAATCGGTCAGCATCTTGCAGGCAAGCGGACCGGAATTCACCGCACCGCCGCCGACATAGAAGATCGGGCGCTTGGCCCCGGCCATCAGTTCCACCGCCCGTTCGACCTGGCTGCGTTCCGGCTTCTGCACCGGATTGTAGGTACGGTGGCGTTGGCCGGCATGGTTCACATATTCATATTTCGCCTGCTGCACATCCTTGGGAAGATCGAGCAGCACCGGGCCGGGCCGGCCGGAGCGGGCCACATAGAAGGCCTCATGCACCTTGCGCGACAGATCCTCGACAGACTTCACCAGGTAATTGTGCTTGGTGCAGGGCCGGGTGATGCCGGTCGTATCCGCTTCCTGGAAGGCGTCGTTGCCGATGAGATGCGTTGGCACCTGGCCGGTCAGGCACACGATCGGAATGGAATCCATGAGCGCATCGGTAAGGCCGGTGACCGCATTGGTGGCGCCGGGGCCAGACGTCACCAGGACGACGCCCACCTTGCCGGTCGAACGAGCATAGCCCTCGGCCGCATGGACGGCAGCCTGCTCGTGCCGGACAAGAATGTGTCGCACCTTGTTTTGCTTAAAAAGGGCATCGTAAAGCGGCAATACGGCCCCGCCCGGGTATCCAAAAATAACGTCAACGCCTTGATCTATCAGGGCTTTGACGATGATTTCCGCACCAGTGATGGGTTCCGTAGCCATAATCCGATCCTCTTTTCCCGCGCCAATTCGGCACAAAGAAATCCAATCGCAGGGCGATTTTCGCGCTGCGGTGGCCGGACCTTAGTTTGTGGTCTTCAAGGGGTCAACAGGAAATCGCGAATTTTCTGGCGCGTTTGCGTCGTAGAACTTTGCGAAAATTTCATGGCTGGCATATCAGGCGATATAAAATTCGCTTCCGCCACTTGATGCCGGAACCAGGTGAGCTGCCGCTTGGCGTAGCGGCGGGTTGCCTGCTGCGCCGCAGGAAGAGCTTCCTCGAGCGAAATCACGCCTGCCGCCACCGCCGCCATTTCGGGATAGCCCAACGCCTTGCGCCCGCCGCCGGCAGAAGCCGGCTTGGCCTCGGCCCGGGCAACTTCCTCCACGGCCCCGCGCGCAACCATTGCCGCCAGACGAGCGTCGACAGCCCGGTAGAGATCGGCTCGTTCAGGAGCCAGCACCAGCGACAGGAAACGATGCGGCGTCGGCGGCACTGGCGGCTGCCCCTGCCACCAGGAAATCGATTGACCCGTCGCCTCAAGAACCTCCCAAGCCCGCGCGATACGCTGCCGATCGCCCGGCTTGAGGCGCACGGCCGTTACCGGATCGCGCTGAGCGAGGCACGCATGCATCTCGGCAGCCCCCATATCCGCCACGAGCCGGCGCGCCGCATCGCGGATCCCGGCGGGTATGGCCGGCAGGGGGCTGAATCCGGTCGTCAGCGCGCGGATATAGAGACCGGTTCCTCCGACGACAATTGGCACGCGCCCCTCTGCCAAGGCAGCGGCGATCTCGGCCGCCGCCATATCCGCCCAGCGCCGCGCGTCGCAGGCATCGTCGAGGTCGAGAAAGCCATAGAGCCGATGCGGCACCCGTCCCTGCTCTGCCGCATCCGGCTGCGCGGTAAGGATGGGAAGGTCGCGATAGACCTGCATGGAATCGGCGTTGACGATGACCCCTTCCAGGGCTTCCGCCAGATCCAGCGCCAGCGCCGATTTGCCGCTGGCGGTCGGCCCGGCCAAGATCACGACGCGCCCGACCTTGTCCTTCCGCGCCATTTCCTCTATACGCCCGACCGTCATGGATCTCGTTCTTACCCTTGTTTCCGCCCCCGACAAAGCCCGGCTTGAGCCCGCCCTTCTGGCGGAGATTGCCGGCGCCCTGTCTCGAGCCGGCGCCGCAGTCGCGACGCCAGACTGGCTCGACCCCGGCTTTGCCTGCGACCTTGCCTTTCACGGCCTCGATGCCGGCCAAGCCCAGAACGTCGCTAAGGCGATGCTGGGTGGAGCCGCCGTCGATTGTTACGCGCAAGCAGCCGAAGGGCGCAAGAAGCGGCTGCTCCTCTGCGACATGGATTCAACGATCGTGACGGCGGAAACGCTCGACGATCTGTCGGTCTTTGCCAACGACAAGGCGGAGATCGACGCCCTGACGCTGAAGTCGATCAAGGGCGAGATGAACTTCACCCAGAGCCTGGTCGCCCGTGTCGCCTTGCTGAAGGGGCTGACCGAGGCTGAGTTCGCGGCAGCCTATATGAAGATCGAAGTCTCGCCCGGGGCCGAAGCGCTGATCCGGACGTTGCGCCGCGATGGCTGCTATACTGCACTCGTTTCCGGCGGCTTCCGCTATTTCACCAGCCGCATTGCCACCCGTGTCGGGTTCGACATCGACATCTCCAACGAATTCGAAATGGCCGATGGCAAAACGACCGGCAAGCTGGTGCCGCCGATCGTCGATCCGGACGGCGAGTACGGCAAATTAGGCCGCTTGCGCCATCTGGCCAGGGAATGCGGCATTGAACTCAGCGCCGCGGCGGCAATCGGCGACGGTTCGAACGACATCCCGATGCTGAATGCGGCTGGTATGGGCTGCGGCTATCGCGGCAAGCCCAAGGTGAAGGCGGCGACCGGCTGCCAGCTCAATTATGCCGACCTCACCGGCCTGCTCTTCTACATGGGTTATCGCCGCGACCAGTTCGTGGCCTAGGGTGCCTACTTCTTGCCGATCTTCACGGCGATCCACTGGAAATCGCCCTGGCGGTTGATGAGCAAGGTAACCAGGCGGTAGCCGTTTTCCTGGGCGGATTTGACGCGGTCATGCACGTCGGCCGGCGAGGCGACGGCTTTCTGGTCCACTTCGGCAATGACGTCGCCCGGGCGCAGATCCTTTTCCGCGGCAGGACCGTTTTCATCGACCGAAACAACCACGACGCCCTCGACATTCTCCGGCAGGTCGAACTTGGCACGCGCCGCATCGTCGATGGCGCCGACCTCGACGCCGAGCAGGTCGATCTTGTCACCGGCCGGTGCCGGCTGCTCCGGCTCGCCTTCAGGCTGCGTCGTCTGCAGGGCGGCTTCCGCCTTCTCGTCAAGCTCGCCCAGTTCGACCGTCACCGTCGTCTTTGCCCCTTTGCGCCAGATGCTGACCGGAACCGACTTGCCGAACTGCGAATCCGCCACCAGGCGCGGCAGCGCCTTCATATCGCCCACCTCGCGGCCATCGAATTCAAGAATGACGTCACCCTGCCGGATGCCGGCCTTGTCGGCGGGCCCGCCGGCCGAAACACTGGAGACCAGCGCCCCCTTGGCTTGCGGCAGGCGCAGGCCTTCAGCCAGTTCCGGGCTCACCGTCTGGATGCGGACACCCAGCCAGCCGCGGCGGGGATGGCCGAACTCTTTGATCTGGGCGATGACGCCCTTGGCGAGATTGGACGGGATCGAAAAGCCGATACCGACCGACCCGCCCGAAGGCGAATAGATGGCCGAGTTGATGCCGACGACGTCGCCATCCATGTTGAACATCGGGCCGCCGGAATTGCCGCGATTGATCGAGGCGTCGGTCTGGATGAAATCGTCATAGGGGCCGGCGTTGATGTCGCGCTGGCGCGCCGAGACGATGCCTGCCGTAACCGTGCCGCCAAGGCCGAAGGGATTGCCGATGGCCAGCACCCAATCGCCGATGCGCAATGAATCGGAATCACCCCATTTGACGGCCGGCAGCGGCTCCTTGGTCTCGACCTTGAGAAGCGCCAGATCCGTCTTCTCGTCGCGGCCGACGAGTGTCGCCTTCAGTTCCTCATTGTCATGCGTGATGACCGTGATCTCCTCGGCATCTTCAATGACGTGGTTGTTGGTGACGATATAGCCGGTGGAATCGATGATGAATCCCGACCCCAGCGAGGTCGCCTTGCGCGGGCGCGGCTTTTCGCCGTTCTGCCGGTCTAGGAACTCGCGGAACATATCGTCGAGATCCTGGATCTGACTGTCCGTCGAGACCATCTGCGTGGTCGAGATATTGACCACCGCCGGCAGCGATTTCTCCGCAAGATCGGCGAAGCTCTCCGGCGCCGAGCGGGCGGCCGCCAGTTTGAGGCCGGCCAGGACAGCAAGAACCGCCACGAGCAGCGCCCAGGCAAAAAGGCGGGCATAATGCGGCGCGGCTTTCGCGGGGGTTTCCGCCAGGGTTTCCGATTGAGCCAGCGCGACAGCCCGCGCACGCGACCGGTTCCGGTTGTATTGCATCGCTTCCACTACCCTCGTCTGTACCTTCACCCCGTGGCGTATTCGGCCGTCCGGCGGTTTCGTTACCCACTATAACGCAAAAACCGACCGGACAAGCTGCCCGATCGGCCTTTGCCGACACATCAACATAGCTGACGCCTCAAGGCTTCCATCTCTGACTTTCGATCCGCTTCACTGCGCTGGGGGCACTTTCCCCTGCTCCATGCCGAAGAAGCGGAAGAAATCGCCGCTGGGCGGCCCGACATAGGTGGTCGAATCGCCCTTCAACCCCTCCTGCATCGCCTGGAGCGAACGGTAGAAGTCGAAGAAGGCGGGATCCCGGCCAAAGGCCTCGTTATAGATGGAAATCGCCTCGCCGTCGGCTTCGCCGCGCAAAACAGCCGACTGCCTGCGTGCCTCGGCTAGCTTTACGACACGTTCCTTATCGGCTTCGGCCGTCTTCTGGCGGGCCTCGCGCGCGCCCTCCGCACGGATGCGGGCCGCTTCCTGGGCACGCTGTTTACGCATGCTGTTGAAAACGGCATCGCTGTTCTGCGCCGGCAGATCGACACGCTTGAAGCGCACATCGACAATCTTGATGCCGTAGGGTTCGGCTGCCTGGCGCGTCAGCTCCGTATGTATCTGGCGCATGATTTCGGCGCGCTTGGGCGTCAATGTGTCGACCAGCGCCACATTACCGATGACGCTACGCAGCGTCGAGCCTAGCACGCTTCGAATTTGGCTTTCGGCATTCGCGTAGGTTCGGCCGACCTGGTAGAACTTGAGGCTGTTGGTAATCTGGTAGCGGACGAAGGCCGAAATCACTACGCGCTTCTGGTCGCGCGTCAGCAACTCCTGCGCCGGCGCATCGAAATTGAGCACGCGCCGGTCCAGCAGAATGACCTGATCGGCGACCGGCAGCTTGAGTTTCAAGCCAGGCTCCTCGATCACGGCCTGCGGGTTGCCGAAGCGCAGAACGATGGCGCTTTCGGCCTGTTGCACGACGAAAGTCGAACTGTAGGCAAGGATCGCCAGCAGGATGACGACGATGCCAAGCAGAATGCTCTTGTTCTGGTTCATTGGCCTGCCTCCACGTTGCCACCGGTGGAGGGTGCTCCGTTGCCCGTGGAATCGGCACCCGGTTTGCGCATCTTGATCAGCTGATCGAGCGGCAGGTAGGGAATAGCGCCGTTGCCGGCACCTTCGTCGATGATGATCTTGTTCATATTGGCGAGAATGCCCGACATGGCTTCCAGATAGAGCCTGCGCTGCGTGATATCAGGCGCCTTCTGGTATTGGTCGTAGACCGAGACGAAGCGCTGCGCATCGCCCTGGGCGATCGCGACTTTTTCCGCCTTATAGGCTTCGGCCTGCTTGACGATCTGAGTCGATTGGCCGATCGCTTCTTCCGTCACCTGGTTGAAATAGGCCTGAGCATCGTTGATGGCCGCTTCCTTGTCGGCGCGCGCCTTCTGCACGTCGCGGAACGCGTCGATGACTTCGCTGGGCGCATCCACTTTCTGAAGCGACAATTGCTCAATCGTGATGGCGCCGGCCGACGCATCGCCGAGCTTATAGGTGTCGAGCATCTGCTGGGCCAGGTCACGCGCCTTCACCTCGATCGTCCCGCGACCTTCCGTGATGGCGTATTCGAAGGTGGATTGGCCGATAATCTCGCGCAAGGCGGCTTCGGCTGCATTCTTGACATTGTCCTTTGGGTCGCCGCCGATGCCGAACAGATACTGCTCGACATCGTTGATGCGCCAGAGGACGACAGCGCGGACGTCGATGATGTTCTCGTTGCCGGTCAGCATCAAACTTTCTTCCGGCACGTCGCGGTCGGAACCGCTGGCCGTCTCGGCGCGGAAGCCGACTTCGACGCGGTTACGCGTCGCGACGTCGGGCGTGTAATGGTCGCCGATCGGCACCGGCCAGTTCCAGCGCAGGCCCGGCGGGGTCTGGCTCACGAAGCGGCCGAACAGCATATTGACGCCGACCTGCCCGGGATTGACGACATAGAAGCCCGTCACCAGCCAAAGGACCACTGCAGCCGCCCCGATCAGCGCCAACGCCCGGCCGGAGCCGAAGCCGCCCGGCAGGATCGACTTCATGCGGTCCTGGCCGCGTTTGATCATTTCCTCGAAATCGGGGGGTTGATTACCGCCGCCGCCGCGACCCCAGGGGCTTTGTCCGCCGCCCCAGGGACCACCCTGATTGTTCCACGCCATAAGGATCCTCAAGACTGGTCTAGATTGCGACCGCTGCCGGCCAGCACTCTTTTATTGATTGCGCCAAAGCCTTATATGACAGCCGCCGCACCATCGCAAATCGACCGGAGACCGCCATCGGATTCGGCCCCCGCAGCGAGTTGATGGCGCGCATCATATCGGGCCGAACAGAGGGAATTTCAAGGATGGCCAAGATCACGGAAGCGGAAATTCGCTCGGTTTTGTCGACAATTACCTCGCCGGAGGGGGGCAATATCATCGAGCGGGGCATGGTCCAGGGCCTGGTGGTGCGCGACGGTCATGTCGGTTTCAGCATCGAGGTCGATCCGGCCCAGGGCGAAAAGCTGGAGCCAATGCGCAAAGCAGCCGAATCCGCCGTGACGAACTTGCCCGGGGTACTTTCCGTGACTGCAGTGCTGACAGCGCATAAAGGACCCGGGGCAACGGCGCCGGCCCAGCGCGCGGCCGCAACCCCCACCCAACGGCCCGGCAGCGGCAAAGCGCTGGTTCCCGGGGTCAAGCACATCGTCGCCATTGCCAGCGGCAAGGGCGGGGTCGGCAAATCGACCACCGCGACCAATCTTGCCCTCGCCTTCACCACATTGGGTCTCAAGGTCGGCCTGCTCGACGCGGACATTTACGGCCCCTCGCAGCCGCGCCTGATGGGCCTCAGCGGCCGGCCGGAGAGCCGCGACGGCAAGACACTGGAGCCCAAGCAGAGCTTCGGCGTAAAGGTCATGTCGATGGGATTCCTGATCGAGGAAGACACGCCGATGATCTGGCGCGGCCCGATGGTGATGAGCGCCATCACCCAGCTGCTGCGCGAAGTGAACTGGGGTGAACTCGACATCCTCGTCTGCGACCTGCCGCCGGGCACGGGCGATGCGCAGCTCACCATGGCGCAGTCGGTGCCGCTGTCCGGCGCCGTCATCGTCTCCACGCCACAGGATATCGCGCTGCTGGATGCCAAGAAGGGCCTCAACATGTTCCGCAAAGTCGACGTGCCGGTCCTGGGCCTCATCGAGAATATGAGCTATTTCAGCTGCCCGAATTGCGGCCATCGCACCGACATTTTCGCCCATGGCGGCGCGCAGCGCGAAGCGGCCAGGTTCGGCGTCGATTTCCTCGGCGAAATCCCGCTCGACATCAAAATCCGCGAGACCTCGGACGACGGACGCCCGATCGTCGCCAGCGAGCCCACCTCGCCGCATTCGCTTGCCTATGGCGAGATTGCGCGCAAAATCTGGGCGAAGCTCGATGCGACGCCGCAGCGCGCCGCGCCGCGCATTGTACTGCAATAGCAATCAGGACCCACTCATGAAAGCCCGGGTGAAATGGATCGAGAACAATACGTTCCTCGGTGAGAGCAACAGCGGTCACGCCGTTATCATGAACGCCGCCACGATTCCGGGCGGTTCCACCGTGGCGCCCTCGCCGATGGAGTATCTGTTGCTCGGGACCGGTGGGTGCACATCCATCGACGTGGTGATGATCCTGCAGAAAGGACGTCACGACATACAAGGCTGCGAGTGCCGCCTGGAAGCCGAACGGGCGGCGAGCGATCCCAAGATCTTCACCAAGATCAACATGCATTTCATCGTCACGGGCCGGAACCTGAAGCCGGAGGCCGTGCAGCGCGCGATCGACCTGTCGGCCGAGAAATATTGCTCGGCCTCGATCATGCTCGGCAAGATGGCCGAGATCACGCACAGTTTCGAGATCGTGGCACCGGAGTAAAGAAAAACTGCGCCGAGAGGATGCCTAGCGCCTTGCAGTTGACAGTTGCGCCGCCCCCTGCGTCAATATGCGCCTTGAGGAAAGTCGCGGGGTCGGTGGGGCGGTGGCGCGGCCAAATCTGAAGACAGCGGCGGTTATCGTCGCTGCAATCCTTGTTGCGGCTCTTATCTACCTGATAGGCGAATTTGCCTATCGACGCGATGTCGCCTTGGCAACCGAATCGCGTACGAAGAGCCAGCTTGCCGCGCTCGCCAACAGATTCCTGACCGAGATCGCGGCCGGCTCGGATCTGGGCCTGGGGCTGGCTGCCCTTGTCGCCGCCGAGCCCGGCATCACCGAGCGGAAATTCACCTCGATCTGCAAGACGATTCTCTCCGCCCAACCCAAGGTGCGCAATATCGCGCTCATCGTCGGCGACACCGTCAGATATAACTGCCCGTCGGGAGGCGCTCCGCAAAAGATCGGCCGCGAGATCGACGATGCCCCCGAAGGGACCAATTCCTTCGAACGCCTGCAGCAAAGCGACGATGCCGTCGTCTCCGGACCGTTGCATCTCCCCTCAGGCGATTGGGCGATCGTCGTCCGCATCCCCATCCGCATCCGCAATGAAACCGGTTTGGTCCAATATTGGGGCGCCATCAGCCTGCCACTGCGCCTCAGCGGGTTGCTGCTCCAATCCGGCCTGTCCGATCCGGATATAGGGCTCGACCTCGCCATGCGCGGCAGTCGCGAGCCGATGCGCGTCCCGGAAACGATCTTCGGCGAACCGCAGGCCTATGGCGAGGGCGCACTTTCCGTGCCGGTCGCCTTGCCCGAAGGCACCTGGTTGCTCTACGGTCGCCCCAACAGCGCAACGCCGGAGCCGTTCCAACCGCTGCAGCGGATGTTCGTAATTATCGCCGCCTTGTTTTGCGGCGCCGTGGTTCTGGTTGCCATTCCCTATATCGCGCGCCGGCGGCGGCTCGAGATTGAAGTCAACCGCAACCGCGACCTGCTGCGCGCGCTGATGCGCAACTCTCCCATCGCCATGTATGTGAAGGATGTCCACGGCCGATACCTCGATCTCAACGCCGAAGCCTTTCGGGCCTACAATATCGGCGAGGGAGCGTTCCGGGGCCGCACCGCCCGCGACTTCGTCGAACCGGCACTGGCAGACCAATTGGAGCAGGAAGATGCAAGGACGCTGAAAGGCGAGGTGGTGCGCACCGAACGGCGCGCCGATGCCTCAAGCAGTTACGGTTGGGAGCGCGAGATCAAATTTCCCGTGATCGACACCGCGGGCAAAGTGATCGCCATTGCCGGCTACGTTCTCGATATCACCGGGCAGAAGCAGAGCGAAGAGCGCATGCTCGAAGCCCTGCGACGGGCCGAAGCGGCCAATCGCGAAAAATCCAATTTCCTTGCCACCATGAGCCATGAATTGCGCACGCCGCTCAACGCCATCATCGGCTTCTCCGACATCCTGCGGCGCGAAATGTTCGGTCCACTGGGCAGTACGACCTACCAGTCATATGCCGCCGACATCCATAAGAGCGGACAGCTCCTCTACGATCTGCTGGGCGGCATCATCGACCTTTCCGCCGTCGAGTCCGGACATCTCGACATCAAATCGGAAGCGCTGCGGCCCGAACTGGTGATCGGCGATTGCCGCGCCATCCTTGAGGCCCTGTCGCGCGAGCGCGAACACGAACTGATCGTCGACGCGACGACGAATGCCCCCATTATCGGCGATCGCCGTCTGCTGCGCCAGGTGATCATCAATCTCACCAGCAACGCCTCGAAATACACGCGCAAGGGGGGCCGGATCGAGGTCACGGTCGAGGATGCGGGGGAAGAAGTCATCTTTCGCGTCCGCGACAACGGCATCGGCATGGAATCCACCGACATCGAGCGCGCTCTGCAGCCCTTCACCCGCCTGGGCGATCCGATGCGCGCCGAAGTGGGCGGGTCCGGCATCGGTCTTGCCCTCGTGCGGCGCCTGGTCGAGGCGATGCAGGGTTCGCTGGTTATCTTCAGCAAACCGGGGTTCGGCACCGCCGTCGAAGTGCGTTTGCCCAAGGCAGACTAGCGATTCCGACACCGCCCGCTTGACTTTGTCCTCAGGCACACTGCCCAATATGTCGTCCTCACAGCTGGCCAGGAGCGAGCAGGTGCCGCTCTCGACGGGTATCAAGTACGTTCTGATCGGTATCGCCGCACTGGCGATCGCTGCTGCGATATTCTTTGCTGGCGAGCGGCTGAACCGCGAGCGCGCCGATGCCGCCGCCCGCGGCACGTTGACATCGGAACTGAGATCGCTTGCCAACAACCTGCGGATGGAGATCGAGAAAAGCGTCGACCTCGGCCGGGGTCTTGCCGCGGTGATCGCCGCCAACAAGGGGATATCCGCAGCCGCCTTCGCGGAAAGCTGCGCCGACCTGCTGCTCGAGGAACCGAAAATCCGCAACATCGCCCTCGTCGTCGGCTCGAAGATCGTCGACAATTGCCCCCTCTCGGAAAATCGCGGCACGATCGGCGTCGACCTGCGCGAGCGTCCTGATCAATGGCCGTCCTTCGAACGCATGCGCAAGAGCGGCGAGCCGGACGTTGCCGGGCCGGTCAATCTGGTGCAGGGGGGCTGGGCGATCATCGCCCGCATTCCGATCTTCATCCGCACCGCGAGCCGGCCGCCAGTCTTCTGGGGTGCGCTCAGCATGCCGATCGAGATCGACGGCCTCTTCGCGCAGTCCGGCATGACGGACGCCGCACAGCTCATCCATCTCGCCATTCGCGGCAATCGCAACGCAACGCTGGCGCCTGAAATCCTGATCGGCGATCCTGCCGTCTTCGACGGCAATCCGGTCGTCATGGAAGTGCCCTTTCCGGATGGTGCCTGGTATCTGGCGGCGCAGGTGCCGGTGTTCGGTTCGGGTTTCACCACCGATTCCACCTTGCATTTGGCGACGTTGCTGGCGGCCAGTACGTGCGGCGCCATGTTCTTTGTCGTCGCGGTCTATACCGACCGCCGTCGCCGGCTGGAAGCCGAAGCCAACCGCAACCGCGACCTGCTGCATGCCTTCATGGAGAACGCGCCGGTCGCGATGTATGTGAAGGACGTTGACGGATACTATATCGACCTCAATGCCGAGGCGCGCCGAGCGTTCCAAATCGGCGAACGCCCCTATGTCGGCCACAAGCTGGACGAATTCTTCGAGAAAGCGATCGCACGGGACCTGGCGGATGGCGACATCAGAGCGCGAGCCGGCGAAGTCGTGCGCACGGAACGCAACACCGGACTGCGGCAGGCCTACCCATGGGAGCGCGAAATCAAGTTTCCGGTGTTGGACAAGAACGGCAAGGTCGTCGCCATCGGCGGTTACGTCTTCGACATTACCGCCGGCAAGGAGGCGGAAGTCCAACTCGTTCGCGCCTTGAGAGCGGCCGAGGAGGCCAACCGCGCCAAGTCCGAATTCCTGGCGACGATGAGCCACGAATTGCGTACGCCGCTCAATGCCATCATCGGCTTTTCCGAAGTCATCCGGCGCGAGGTTTTCGGGCCGATCGAAAATGCCGCGTACCAGGGCTATGCCGACGACATCCACGCCAGCGGACAGCAGTTGCTGGATCTACTAGGCGGCATCATCGATCTTTCAGCGGTCGAATCCGGCCGCATCGAAGTGAAGCACGAGGCCGTCAACTCGGCCGACCTGCTGGCCGATTGCCGTGCCATTGTCGAAGTCATGACGCAGGAGCGACAGCATCGGCTGCGCATGGCCGACGATGCCGATTGCGCCTGCCTGGGCGATCGCCGGCTTCTGCGTCAAGCGTTGCTCAACCTGGCCAGCAATGCCGCCAAATACACACGAAAGGGCGGCGAGATCGACATCTCGACCCGCGATGACGGCGCCAGCGTCGCCTTCTGCGTCGTCGACAATGGGATCGGCATGACGAGCGAGGATATCGAGCGCGCCATGCAGCCCTTCACCCGGCTGGGCGATACAATGCGCGCGGAAGTCGGCGGCTCCGGCATCGGCCTCACCCTGGTGCAGCGGCTGGTCGAGGCCATGGGAGGCCGGCTTCATATCGAGAGCAGGCCCGGCATCGGCACGCGGGTCGAAATCATCATGCCGAAGCCGGCGCGCCCGGAAGAAGCTACCGCTTCTTGAAGAAATCTTCCGGCAATTCGGAAATATCCGGCGGCACAACCAGCTTCGGCGCGTATTGCAGGGACCGCTTCTGCGCGGCTTCGACTTGGGCCGGCGTCATCGTCTCGGCCACTTTTTCACGGCGTTCGACCATCTCGCGGCGGTCCTTGCCCTGCGGCAGTTGAGCGGCGGCGATATTGTACCACATATAGGCCTTTCCCGAATCCGGCGCCGCGCCTCGTCCCTCCTCATACATCTGCGCGGTTGGCGCCAGCGCTTCGAAACAACCCTGCATGGCGGCCTTCTCGAACCAGGCGAGCGAGGTTCGATAGTCGAGTGGGACACCCTGGCCGTAGAAATAGGCGATGCCCATCAATCGCTGCGCCACGGGATGGCCGATCCTGGCCAGCTTCTCGAAGACTGGGATCGCCTGAACGAATTTGCCTTCGCCATACGCGACCCAGGCATCGTCGGCATCCCGCTCGAGCTTGTCCCAGGTATAGGGAATGCCGTCGACAAAGACCGGCCGCTTGCAGGCGCGACTGTCCACGACCGTGCCTTCGGGCAGTGCCGGTCCGGGCAGGGCAGCCGCGTCGGTTGCCGAGGGCGGTAATGGGCCGAGCGGTGCCGCCGCCTCGCTGCCCGGCGGTGGCGGAAGCGGCGTGGCTTCCTGGCCCAAACCGGGCGACATCAGAAGCAGCAGCGCGCCTAAAGCGGTCGAAAGTGGCAGAATCGGTGTCTTCATGGCCCAGACAGTAGCTGATCTTGGCAAAGCTAGCATTTCCCGGGCCAGTTAGGCTCACAATCCGTTTACAAGTGCTGAATTCGGTCGCCGCTTTCCCGATCCTGAACTTGAGGGGCCTTGCCGGCCGGTCCCGCCGATCCCATCTAGCATCTGATGATCCATCCGGGAGATTTTGTTGGCCGATCCGACCGATTTCGAGACCGAAACCATCGATAACGGCAAATATGCGCGCGACCGCCAGCGCGTCGCACAGGGTTTCTGGCCGAAATTGCGCCGGATTGCCGGCCGCGTCCCGTTCGTGGACGAACTCCTCGCCGCCTATTACTGCGCCGTCGATCCCGCCTCGCCGCTCAAGGTCAAAGTCGTGCTGATGGGGGCGCTCGCTTATTTCGTCCTGCCCTTCGATACGGTCCCGGACTTCCTGGCCCTGTTCGGCTTCGCCGACGATGCCGCCGTGGTCTATGCGGCAATCAAGACCGTGGCAAAGCACATCACCACCGACCATCGCGCCAAGGCCCGGTCGGCTTTGGAGCGGTTCGACACCTAGCTGTCGGAGGCATTCTTTGCCCGTCCCAACCGCGCTTCGCGCTGGGCGATGTAGACGGTACTGCCGACGATGAGAACCGCGCCGATCAGAGTCCAATGATCCGGAAGCTCCGTGAAGGCGATGAAGCCGATCAGGCCCGCGAACAGCAGCCGCAAGTAATCGAAGGGCGCAACGACCGATGCCTCGCCGGCCTTGAAGGCCAGAATCCACCAATATTGTGACAAGGCGCCTGTGACGCCGATGGCGATCAGATAGAGCCACTCGATCGGTGTCGGCCATTGCCAATAATAGATGGCGGGTGGCCCCACCAGCAGCATCCCGATCAGGCCGTAATAGAACAGCATGATCAACGGCGTCTCGCTGGCAGGCAGGCGCTTCAGGATCGTGATGAGGAGTGCAATGGAAAGCGCATCCCCCATCGCCAGCAACGCCCAGGGGTTGAAGGCACTGCTGCCCGGCTGCATCATCACCAGCACACCGATGAAGCCGACGATGGTTGCGGCCCAGCGCCGCCAGCGTACATCCTCCTTGAGGATGATCACCGCAAGGATCACGGCAAAGAGCGGCTTGGTGAAGCTGAGTGCGGTATAGGTCGCCAGTTCCAGCTTGGCGATGCCGATATAGGCGCAGATCATGGCAACAAAACCCAGCACCGCCCGCAGCGCGTGCGCCTTGATATATTGCGTGCGCAGAGATTGCAGGCCTGACTTCGCAACGAACGGCGCCAGCAGCAAGAAGCCGACCAACACACGGAAAAAAGTGATCTCGAACGTATTGACCTGTGCCTGTCCGGCAAGTTTGACGAACGCCGCCATCACTGAAAAACCAAGCCCGCACAGCGCCATCCAGATGCAGCCGCGCGCGTTGCCGGACAGATTGAGAAAGCCGGATATCATTTGTCTTTCCCGATCCGCTCGACAGGCATGATGCCCGGCTGCGCGCTTTCGGCACTGGCCTGTGTCGCCGCGGCGGCGGTCGCCTTATGCCGCCGCAGGAAGGCCTCGCGCTGCGCAATGTAAAGGCCCGCGGCGACAATGACCGCCGAGCCCAGCCAGAACCAATGGTTCGGCTGCTCGCCGAACCAGAACATGCCGATACCCGTAACGAATATGAGCCGGGAATAATCGTAAGGCATGATGGCAGAGGCGTCGGCCATGGCAAAGGCGCGCGTCCAACAAAGATGACCGAGCGTGCCGAACAATCCCAAGGCAATCACATAGGGCCAGGCTGCAAGGCTGGGCCAAGTCCAGTGGAACAGGGCCGGGATCAGGGCGAGAGGCGTCGACAGCAACACCATGTAAGTGACGATTGCCTGCGAACTCTCGCTGCGCGAAAGGGTCTTGACGATGACCGAAACCGTGGCGCTGAGAAAAGCGCTGCTGATCACCAGTATCTCGCCTAGGCCGATACCAGTCGAGCCGGGCTGCAGAACGATGAGGACGCCGGAAAAGCCCAATAGGGTCGCCGACCAGCGGCGTAGCCGGACATTCTCCTTGAGGATCAGCGCCGCAAGGATGGTGGCGAAGAGAGGAGCGGTGAAACTGAGCGAGGTGGCGTTGGCGATCGGCATATAGGCCAGCGCCGTGAAGCCGCACATCATTGAGACGACGCTGAGGCTGGAGCGGAACAGATAGGTTCCGAACCGTCCGGTACGCAGACTGCCAAGGCCGTGACGCCACAGCCAGGGGATCATGAAGACAAAGCCGAACAGGTTGCGCCAGAAGGCGATGGCAAAACCGTGCATTTCCCCGGAAAGCTGTTTGACCGAGGCGCTGAGCAAGGCAAAGAACAAGCAGGCGCCGAGGGCCAGGAGTGCGGCCATGACCGGGTCGGGCAGGACCGGGTTGGGCAGGCCGCTGCTCTTGTGGTCGGAACTTGTCATGTGTATGTCGGGAATCGTCTTGCCAGGATGAACCGGCGCCCGGAAGATGCGCTTGCCCCGTACCTTAAGGTGCGGCAGAGACAAGAAAAAGGGTGGACAATGCGGCCAAGCCCTGCATTTTCCGCAAGGCGGGCCAGATTGGTTTATGTTGCAGTGCAGCCGGGCGCCGACCCGGGCTTGAGGGGATGATAGGTATGAGCGATTTGCTGTGGCAACCGAGCGAAGCCGTAATCGCCGGCGCCAACATGACCAAGTTCCGCACCCAGGTCGCCCGCGACTGGCAGGTCAATCTCCACGACACGACCGCCCTGTGGCAATGGTCGGTCGACGACATCGAACATTTCTGGCTCTCCCTCTGGCGCTACTGCGATGTCATCGGCGACGGGCCGCACCAGCCGGTGCTGGCCGATGGCGACAAGATGCCCGGCGCGCAATTCTTCCCAAATGCCAGGATCAATATCGCCGAGAACCTGCTGCGCTTCTCGAAGGCCGGCGACAGCAGCGACGCCCTTGTCTTCTGGGGCGAGGACAAGGTAAAGCGCCGCGTCAGCCATGGCGAGTTGCATGACAGCGTAGCCGCCCTGGCGGCCCATTTCCGCGGGATCGGGTTGAAGTCGGGCGACCGGGTGGCTGGTTTCGTCCCCAACATGCCCGAAAGCATCATGGGCGCCTTTGCGGCCGCGTCGTTGGGGTGCGCCTGGTCGTCGTGCTCGCCCGATTTCGGCGTGCAAGGTGTGCTGGACCGCTTCGGGCAGATCGAACCGCGCATCCTCATCACCGCGGACGGCTATTGGTATAACGGCAAGAGCCATGACTGCCTTGAGCGCGTCGCCGAATTCCTGACAAAACTCCCCAGCGTCGAGGAAGTCCTGGTCATTCCCTATATCAGCAGGAATCCGGACCTCTCCAAATTGCCCAATGCACGCCTCATCGGCGACGTGATCGCCGCCAACAAGGGTGCGGAGCTGAGGTTCGAGCGCGTTCCCTTCAACCACCCGCTTTACATCATGTTCTCCAGCGGCACGACCGGCGTGCCGAAATGCATCGTCCACGGCCAGGGCGGCACGCTGCTGCAGCACTTGAAGGAACATCGCCTGCATTCCGACGTGAAGCCGGGTGACCGGGTGTTCTATTTCACGACCTGCGGCTGGATGATGTGGAACTGGCTGATCTCTGGCCTGGGCTCGGGCGCCACCCTGCTGCTCTATGACGGCTCGCCCTTTGCCCCCGACGGCAACATCCTGTGGGACTTCGCCCAGGCCGAGAAATGCACCTTCTTCGGCACCTCGGCCAAATATATCGACGCCTGCGCCAAGGCCGGTGTCGATCCGATCAAGACCCACGACCTTTCCGCCATGCGCACGATCGGTTCGACCGGCTCGCCGCTGGTGCCGGAAGGCTTCGACTACGTTTACGGACATATCAAGAAGGATGTCTGCCTGTCCTCGCTTTCAGGTGGAACCGATATCGTCTCCTGCTTCATGCTGGGCAATCCCGCAGGACCCGTCTGGCGCGGCGAGATCCAGATGCGCGGTCTCGGCATGAAGGTCGAAGTCTGGGACGATGAAGGGAAGCCCGTGCGCGGCGAAAAGGGCGAACTGGTCTGCACCCGCCCCTTCCCCTGCATGCCGGTGGGCTTCTGGAACGATCCCGACGGCAAGCGCTATAAGGCTGCCTATTTCGAGCGCTATCCCAATGTTTGGCATCATGGCGACTATGTCGAACTCACCGAGCATGACGGTATTGTCGTTTATGGCCGGTCGGACGCCGTACTCAATCCGGGAGGCGTGCGCATCGGCACGGCGGAAATCTATCGTCAGGTCGAACAGCTGCCGGAGATTCTGGAAAGCATCGTCATCGGCCAGGATTGGCAGGGCGACGTGCGCGTCATCCTCTTTGTGCGCCTGCGACCCGAACTGAAGCTGGACGAGAAGCTGGAAAAGAAGATCCGCAACCAGATCCGCGCCAATACGACGCCGCGCCATGTGCCGGCCAAGATCGTGGCGGTCAACGACATCCCGCGCACCAAGTCGGGCAAGATCGTGGAACTCGCCGTGCGCGATGTCGTCCACGGCAAGGCGGTCAAGAACAAGGAAGCGCTGGCCAATCCCGAGGCCCTCAACCTCTACGCCAATCTCGCGGAGTTGAAATCGTGAGCCTTGCCGCCAATCCCTCGCTCGCCGCTGTCGCCGCTCCGCCGATCGCCGAGGCACAGGGCTGGATCGAGGGGCGCAGCTTTCCGCCTGAGAAGCCGCTCGTCGACGTCTGCCAGGCGGTGCCGGGCTATGCGCCGCCCGACGCATTGATTGCGCATATGGCGGAAGCACTGAAACAGCCGGCCACACATCGCTATACGGATATCCAAGGCCTGCCCGACCTGCGCGCGGCCTTGGCAGCCGATATCAGCGGGGTCTATGGCCAGGCCGACCGCGCTGTCGTGACGGCCGAAAATGTGATGATCACCGCCGGCTGCAACCAGGCTTATTGCCTGGCCACGGCGGGCCTCGCCAAGGCAGGCGACGAGATCATCCTGCCGCTGCCTTATTATTTTAACTACCAGATGTGGCTGGACATGACCGGCGTCACCGCACGCCATGTCCGCTTCCGCCCCGAAGCCGGCGGCCTGCCCGACCTGGTGGAAATCCGCGATACGGTCAACGCGAAGACGCGGGCACTGGTACTGATTTCGCCCAACAATCCAACCGGATCCGTCTATCCGCCCGAATTCCTTCAGGCGGCACTGGACCTCTGCAAGGAAGCCGGCATCGCGCTCATTCTAGATGAGACTTATCGCGATTTCATGCCGCATGACGAGGCGCCGCACAGCCTCTTTCGTACGCATTTCTGGGAATCGAACCTCATCCATCTCTATAGCTTCTCGAAAGTCTTCTGCCTAACCGGCCACCGTGTCGGCGCCATCGTCGGCGATCCGAAGCTGCTGGAGGAAATCGGCAAATCGATGGACTGCGTCGCCATCTGCGCGCCGCGCATCGGCCAGATCGCGGCAAAACATGGGCTCGAAGCCCTGGGCGACTGGCGCCACGGCAACACCGGTCTGATGCGTGACCGCCTGGCGGCCTTGACCGAGGCCTTCGCCCGCAACGATCTCGGCTATGAAGTCGTCAGTGCCGGCGCCTATTTCGCCTATCTGAAGCATCCGCATCGCGGGCGAAAAGCGACCGATGTCGCGAAGCGGCTCGCCGACAGGCAGAACCTGCTGGCCCTTCCCGGTTCGATGTTCGGTCCGGGCCAGGAGGATTTCCTGCGCGTGGCCTTCGCCAATGTCGAGGCTGCGAAAATGCCGGAAGTCGCCGCACGGCTGGCGGCAGATGCGGCGGATAGAGCCTGGTGACTAAGGCCTGATCTCGATCGGCGTGCCCAGTTCGACGGCCGACCAGATCACATCCATGGCGAGGTTGCTCACTCCGATACAGCCGTTGGTAAGGGCTGAGCGCGAGAACCAGCGCCACCAATTGCGCTGGCCGTGGATCATGATGCCGCCGCCGGCATCCTCGCCCTTGGCGGCGGCGCGCGTTGCCTGCGCCTTGTTCGGATAGGAAACCAGTATCGCCTTGTGATGCGTGGACGCGCTGTTGCCCCAGACCAGTTTGTACTTGCCTTCCGGCGTGCGCTGATCGCCTTCGCGGCGTTTCTGCCCAACCGGGTTCTTGCCGAGCGAAATGCCCGCCGAAAAGACCGCCTTGCCGCCGCGCAGGAGCGAGATCGTGCGCGCGCTCTTGTCGACCAGCACCTCGTCGACCGGTCCGATGAACAACGCCATCACCGGCCCCGGCAGATAGATGAGCATCGCCAGCACGACCGCCAGCGCCGCCAGCATTTGCAGACAGCGCTTCAGCCAACGAGGCGGACTGGACGAGACCCAGCCGATATTGTCGAGGACAAGTCCGCTCATTTGCCGTCGAGCAGCGACTGCAGTTCAGTCCATTCTCGCTTGCCCATGCCACTGGTTTCCTGGGTGACCGTTTCGCCGGCAAGGCGGCGCTTCACCACGGCAAGAGCATTCTTGGAGAGAGTCGCAGCACCGAGCCGATGCTGCACGAAGGCCTCAAAGGTCAGCGGAACCCAGCGCTTCAGCATGTCGAGCATCGCCTCGGCATAGACGCGGATCTCGTATTGCGCATGCGCGTCCGCGCGCAGGGAGAGGAAGTGCATGAAATTGTACAGATCGATCTTCCAATACCATTGGGTATAGAAGTTGAGGCTTAAGTTCATGCGGGCAAGTTCGCGCGCAAGGCCCGAACGGTTCGGATCGAGCGCTTCGCCCGTTTCCGTCTCATTGAGCATCTCGGCATAGTGGTCGTAGGCTTGGGTCGAATCCCGCTTCAGCAGATCGAGCACGCGCTGCGCCTCGGCCCCTTCCAGCACATTGCCGCGCCCCTGGCGGTTGGTGGCCGATTGCGCGGCCAGATGCTCGGGCGCCGGAATATAGAACTCCCGGTCGAGGATCGAATAACGCGCCGAATATTCGTTGACATTGGCCGTGCGGTGGCGGATCCATTGCCGCGCCACGAAGATCGGCATCTTCACATGGAATTTGATCTCGCACATTTCGAACGGGGTCGAATGGCGATGGCGCATCAGATAATGGATGAGACCCTGGTCCTCGCTCACCTTCTTGGTGCCGCGGCCATAGGAAACGCGGGCGGCCTGCACGACCGCGTTGTCGTCACCCATATAGTCAATCACCCGGACGATGCCGTGGTCGAGCACGGGCACGGCGCGATAGAGGATTTCCTCCAGGGCCGGCGCCACCGCGCGCCGCGTCGCGAAGGATTGCGCCCGCTGTTCCTCGATCGCCGCCAATTGTTCGGGTGATAGGGGCATGCCTGGTCCCGCCTGCAAGAGATCAACAAAGCCAGGGGAACCGACTCGCTGCCCCCGCCGGCGCTTGGCCGGTCGCGCGTTTTACCGGGAACAGCCTCCCGCAACAAGGTGGCGAAAGTCGGGCTTTGAAATGATTAACGGAACCTCGCCGGCGGGACTTTCGCAAGCCAGGCCGGGCGCCTATATTAGGGATGTCGGGAAACCGACTATGGCGATAAACGTCTTGTGAAATAAGCGTTGCGGACCCGGGGGCGGTACCCGGCGCCTCCACCATAAATCCTTGTCCATCAATCCCTTAAAGATTGACGGCAAGTTCATGGGGGCGAAACAGGATCGACGTGCGCGGTAAAGACATGGCTTTTGCTCGGTATGGTACCCGCCGTTATCGGGCCAAACCTAGAGATGCCAACGACAACGTTGCATCCGATCTTCGTATGGCTGCCTAAGATCCCTAACGGGCTCTAAGTAGCTTACAAGAACGCGGTACCCGGGGGGCGCCGGGCAACAGAAAGCCCCCCACCTGATTTCCAGGGGCAGCACGGGCTTGGAGCCGGCAGCACGGAATCGGGGCATCGAGGGGAGATGGGACGGCGTTATGGCGAAGGATTGGTTGCGCTACGATCAGATGGTGGAGGATGCCCTGCGCGGCGTCGTGCGGCGGGCGCTGACCGAAGCGGCTGTGAGCGGCCTGCCGGGCGATCACCATTTCTACATCACCTTTCGCACCGATCATCCACTGGTCCGCATCCCGCAGCACCTCAAATCGCAATATCCGCGTGAGATGACCATCGTCCTTCAGCACCAATTCTGGGGGCTTGAGGTTACCGACGACAGCTTTACCGTGACGCTGTCCTTCGGTGGCAAGCATGAGGCCCTGTTCATTCCTTACGAAACCATCGTCAGCTTCGCCGATCCGTCGGTGAAGTTCGCCCTGCAATTCGATTCGGGCGATGTCGAGGGCGACGATGATGGCGATATGGACGATGGCGATTTGGCCGAACCGATCCTTGCTCTCGAAAAGCCCGAAGCCAAGCCAGCCCTTCCTGGCGTTGCCAAGGCGGAGAGCGAAAGCGCTGCCGCCAGCGGCACGGTCGTGGCGCTCGACGCCTTCCGCAAGAAGCACTAACCTGCGCTTCTTCCAGTTCGTATTGCCGTTGCGCCACAGGCTCACGGAAAATTTGCATCGATACACTTTCGCGGCTTGACGCTGGCCAAGCGTCTGCGTATTTTCGCCGCACCTCTCGGACAAGGAGGAGGACCGTCGAATGAACCATGTCACCCGAATGAGCTGCCTCGCAGCCTGAGATTCGATGTCGGCCGACGCGCCGATGGCGTGTCACCGTTGCCCTTGTTCTCCGGAAATCCCGTTCAACTCTAACCGCGTAACGTCGGATCAACTCCGCCGCTGATCGATTCCCGCACCGAAAGGGATCGCACTGCGTCAGGGCCTCCGTCACTTTCCGGTCGATCCAAGGCTAATCCACGTCACCGCCGTTCACGTTGAACGACGTCGTTTCCGCATCGGATCTCATCCACAAACCCTGGCCTTTGATGCCGCTCGTTTCGCCCTTCGGGTGCGTTCGACGGAACGGTGAAGCCTTGCCGGCATCCGGGGCCTCCTCAACCAAAAGGAAACAACCCATGCCGATCAATCTCAATCTCTGGACCATCATGCTGGCACGCTGGATGGATCGTTCGCGTCAAAGCAATGTTTTGACCACCATCGGCTTAAGCCGCGCATCCCAGGACCATGCCGAGCGCGACAGGCCCAGGCGCGGCCAGGCGCCGCCACCGCTCGACCTCGAGCGGCTGTCGGTTCACCTGCGCCGTGATATCGGCCTCGAACTCGACCGTGTCTGATGGAAGGTGCCGGGGACGGGATCCGCCCCCTCCCCGGTGCTTTCCGGTCGGGCTTTTCCTTACCGGACTTCAGTTCGACATATCGCTGACGCGCGCTAGTCTCTGGCTTGCCGTCAGCGCGATCTGCAGTATCTGCGCCCGCCGCCGGTTTCCGTTGAGCGGTGTCGCCGCGGGCTCGCGCAGAACGGCGCCGCCATGGCGGTCGGCAACGATCAGGCCGCATGCACCGGGCAGAATCTCGCTGGGAAAGTCCGGCGCCACGGCAAAATAGAAGCGGTCGCAGAAATCCAGATAGTCCGGCCATTTCCGGTCGGCGCGAAAATCGGCGCGGCAGGATTTGATTTCGACGATGACGATCTCACCGGCGTCGTTGAGCCCTACGATGTCGGCACGCCGCTTCACGCGTAAGGGGAATTCCTGAAGCGCCGCATAGCCGAGATCGGCAAAGAGGCGCATGACGCCGCGGGCGATTCCTGCAGCGATCAGCGGATTGGCGACAGCTTCGTCTACGGCTTCATCTGGGGCGGAAATCCGGGGATCTGACATGGTGAAACTCCTTGGTGCGCCTAGCTTGCCTATTCGTTCCCCTTTTGTCCATATGCTCGCCCGCTTGCTAGGATGACCTCAGCCGGATATCCAGAGCGGCTGGAAATCCGAGGGGCGGGATGATCGAGGCGGTAACGACAAAGCGGCAAAGTTGGTTGCGCCGTGCCTGGCGCTTCCTTATGCGCGCAATCGCCCTCTTCCTGCTGATTTCGGTGCTGAGCACGGCCGTCTATGCATGGATCCCGCCACCATTGACGCCTCTGATGCTGCAGCGTGTCTTCGAAGGCCATTGGATTCATAAGAGCTGGCGCTCCTACGACAACATCTCGCCCAATCTCGTGCGCGCCGTCATCGCCGCCGAGGATGCGAAATTCTGCGAACATCGCGGCTTCGACTGGGAAGCCATCGAAAAGGCGTGGAAGCGGAACCAGAAGGCCAAGCGTATCCGCGGTGGATCGACCATCAGCAACCAGACCGCCAAGAACGTCTTCCTCTGGCCGGACCGTTCCTACATGCGCAAAGGGCTCGAATTCTATTTCACCAGCCTCATCGAACTGACCTGGACGAAGAAGCGGATTATCGAGGTCTATCTCAACGTGGTCGAGTTCGGTCCCGGGATCTATGGTGCCGAAGCGGCGGCCGAGGCGCATTTCGGCAAATCGGCCAAGGATCTGACACGACGCGAAGCAGCCTTGCTGGCGGCCGTGCTGCCCAATCCGATCCGCTGGTCGGCCTCGAAGCCCACCGGCTATATCCGCAGCCGCGCCGGCACCATCCAGGCCCGGATGAACGACGTCCCCGATCCCAAGGGCGACCCCTGCCAGCGCGTCCGCGATTGACCAAGACAGGTGACGGCGTCGGCGGCAAACTCGGGCCATGCCGACGGTCGGTAGCCTCATCGACAATGGCCAGGGCCAGGTAATCGCCAGATTGCCGGGCGGCCAGCCGGGCACCGAAACCCTGCTCGTGCGAAAGACCGCGCGGAGTGGCGCAGCGGCCGATCAACAGATCTAAACTGCTATCCAACTTCGTCATGGCCCGCACGGGCGGAGGATGACGATACATGAAGCGCAATCATTCTTAGGCCTAAGCCGCGCATCAGCTCAGCCGATGGCCGGCTGATCAGGCGGCGTCACCGGTGACGTCGTATCCCGCATCCTCGATCGCTGCCACGACCTTGGCGCGGTCGGCATTGCCGGTGACCTTCACCTTGCCGCCAGGGATATCGACATCGACTTGCGTGCCCGGCGCTGCAACCGCCAGCGCCTTTTTGATCGACGATACGCAGCCGCCGCAGTTGATGCCTTCGACTTTCAAATTCAGCACGAGGTCGCACTCCTCTCGTTTCACCTGGGAAAGATATGGGCCCTCCCATGATGGGAAGGTCAAGCGTCCCCGCATTATTTTCCTGGCTGCTCCTTGAAATAGACCGAGTTTAGATATATCTAAATACCAGATATATCGAAATAGAAAGGACAGATATATGTTTTTCAAACACTTACGTGAATGTCGCGATAAGCGCTTTGCCCGCGACGAGTTTGGTGGGGGCCGGTTTTTCGGTCACCGCCATGGGTTTGGCGGACGCCATGGCCGCCGCTTCGGCCGCATCTTCGATCATGGCGACCTGCGCTATGTGGTGTTGCAGATGATCGCGGAGAAGCCGCGCCATGGCTATGAAGTGATCAAGGCGATCGAGGAAAAGCTTGGCGGTGCCTACAGTCCCAGCCCCGGTGTCATTTATCCCACCCTGACACTACTCGAAGAGACCGGCTATGCGACGGTGAGCGAGGCCGAGGGCAACAAGAAGCTTTATGCCATCACCGATGCCGGCAAGGCCTTCCTCGCGGAGAACAGCTCCATCGTCGCGGCGATCCTCGACCGGATCAGCCAGACTCATGCCGCCCATGGCGGCGGTCCCGCCCCGCAGATTCTGCGCGCGATGGAGAATCTGAAAGTCGCCTTGCGGCTGCGTACATCGCAAGGTGCCCTGAGCGAGGAACAGATCCGCGCCCTCGCCGCCGCCCTCGACGAGGCGGTACACAAGATCGAGAATGTAAAATGATGGTGATGATGATGGCCCAAGCTGCCTCTTCCCGTTTCACATCGATGGCGCGTGTCGCCACCTCCTCCCCATCCCGCTATCTGGGACAATTGTGCAAACACTTCGCCCACAAGGTTCCGGTATCCCACGATACCGAGACGGGCCGCATCGAATTTCCTTTCGGCCTGTGCGAGTTGGCGGCAGGCAAGGACATGCTGGCCCTGTGCGTTTCCGCGGTTGACGCTGAAGCGTTGAGCCGCATGGAAGACGTCATAGCCAGCCACCTCACCCGCTTCGCCTTCCGCGAACCGCTCGAGGTGGTCTGGTCGCGCAACGCCGAGTGAGGCTTCTTGCCGCCGGTTCTGCCCGGTATCGGTTTTGAATTGTCCCCGCGCGGGACCGCCCTTAACGTCGGATCGCCCGCATTTTCGGAGTGGGGGACCATGCTGGACTTCTCGAAACTGACCGAGCGCGAACTCCTGGCCTTGGCGATCTCGCTGGAGGAAGAGGATTCGCGCATCTATGACGAATTCGCACAGGGCCTCCGGGAGAGCTACCCCGATACAGCCAAGATGTTCGACGCCATGTCGGAAGAGGAGACGGGCCATCGCCACCGGCTGCTGAGCCTCTACCGTGAAAAGTTCGGCGAGCGCATTCCGCTCATCCGCCGCCAGGACGTGCGCGGTTTCGTGACGCGGAAGCCAGTATGGCTATCGCGCCCGCTGGGGCTGGAAACGGTCCGGGCACAGGCCGAACTGATGGAAGCCGAAACCAAGCGCTTTTACACCCGCGCCGCCGGCCGCTCGACCGATGCCGCGATCCGGCAATTGCTGGGCGATCTTGCCGCCGAAGAACGGCGTCACGAAGCAAAGGCGGAGCAGCTCGAGGAAAAATACCTGCCACCCGAAGCGCGCAGGAATGAGCATGAGGCGGAACGGCGCCTTTTCCTGCTCCAGGTCGTGCAGCCGGGCCTAGCCGGACTGATGGACGGTTCGGTCTCCACCCTGGCACCCTTGTTTGCGGCAGCCTTCGCCACGCACGACACCTGGGAAACGTTCCTGGTCGGCGTCGCCGCCTCGGTCGGCGCCGGCATCAGCATGGGTTTTGCCGAAGCGCTCTCTGATGACGGTTCCCTGACTGGCCGCGGCTCGCCTTGGCTGCGCGGATCGGTCAGCGGATTGATGACGGCACTGGGTGGCCTCGGCCACGCCCTGCCCTATCTCATCCCGGACTTCGCCACGGCAACGACCGTGGCGACCATGGTCGTCCTGCTGGAACTCGCCGCCATCTCCTTGATCCGCAAGCGCTATATGGACACACCCTTGCTGAAGGCCGCGTTCCAGGTCGTGATCGGCGGCCTGCTGGTCTTCGCCGCCGGCATCTTCATCGGCAGTGCGTGAGGGAGGGGCGCAAGCGTCAGTGTGGCTGCTCCTTGACCTTCAGGAACCTGATCTTCGGGTGGTCCTTTTCGGCACGATCGAGATGCCAGGCGTTTCGTGCCAGAAAGACCGGATCGCCATTGTGATCCTTGGCTAGGCTCGCCCGCGTTTCGTCGATGAAGGCCTTCAAGGCAGTCGGGTCGTCGCTTTCGATCCAGCGCGCGGTATGTAGGCTGCTCGGCTCGAACCGGACTGGCAGGCCGTACTCTGTGCGGATGCGGTCGGCGAGGATTTCGAACTGGAGAGCGCCCACGACGCCCACGATGTAGTCGGTGCCGATCTCGGGGCGGAAGACGCGGGCCGCCCCTTCTTCCGCCAGCTGTTCCAGGGCCTTGCCCAGATGCTTGGCCCGCAAGGGGTCGTCGGCACGGACCGATTGCAGATATTCCGGCGCGAAGCTGGGAATACCCACGAATTGCAGCTGCTCGCCCTCGGTCAACGTATCGCCGATCCGCAGATTGCCGTGATTGGGAATTCCCAGGATGTCGCCGGCAAAAGCTTCTTCCGCGATCTCGCGGTCCTGCGCCAGGAAGACGACCGGGTTGTGGAGCGTCAGCTGCTTTCCGGACCGGACATGCAGCATCTTCATGCCGCGCTGAAAGCGGCCCGACACCAGCCGCGTGAAGGCGATGCGGTCGCGGTGCTTGGGATCCATGTTCGCCTGGATCTTGAACACGAAGGCCGTCGTCTTTTCCTCGGTCGGCTCCACGAGACGGGTCGAACTCTTCTGCGGGCGCGGCGGCGGCGCCATTTCAGCAAGGCCGGAAAGCAGCTCGCCGACGCCGAAATTGTTGACGGCCGAGCCGAAATAGACCGGCGACAAATGCCCCTCGCGATAGGCGCCGAGGTCGAATGGCTTCATCAGCCCACGCGCCATCTCGATATCCTCGCGCAGGCGCGCCGCTTCGTCCTCCTTCAGGTTCCGGTCGAGAGCTGGATCGTCAATTCCTTTAATTTCAACGACATCTTCATCCTGCTTGCCGCCGCGCGCGAAGAGAATGAGCTGATCTTTCAACAAATCGTAGCAACCCTTGAAGCTCTTCCCCATGCCGATCGGCCACGAAGCCGGCGTCACATCGAGCGCCAGGCGCTCCTCGATCTCACTCAACAGATCAATCGGCTCGCGGCCCTCGCGGTCCATCTTGTTGATGAAGGTGACGATGGGTACATCGCGCAGGCGGCAGGCCTCGAACAGCTTCAATGTCTGAGCTTCGATGCCCTTGGCGGCATCGATCACCATCACCGCGCTATCGACGGCGGTCAGCGTCCGGTAGGTGTCTTCCGAAAAATCCTCGTGGCCCGGCGTGTCCAACAGGTTGAACGCACAGCCTCTATACTCGAAGCTCATGACCGAGGCGGTGACCGAGATGCCGCGTTCGCGCTCGACCTTCATCCAGTCCGAACGCGCACGCCGCTGCTCGCCGCGTGCCTTGACAGCGCCGGCCAGCTGGATGGCGCCGCCGAACAGCAGGAGCTTTTCCGTGAGCGTGGTCTTGCCGGCATCTGGGTGCGCGATGATCGCGAACGTGCGGCGCCGGGATACTTCGTTCGGCAGATTGGCCATGTCTCTCTCGAATGCGGGATTCAGGGGCGCAATCTAAGCAATTCCGGCTGATTTTCCAGCCAAATCATCCAGCCACAACAGATTGATCTTCAAGCTTTTTTCGAGCTGACCAGCATCACGCCGCCAAGCACGAAGGCGGCCCCCGCCATCTGTTCGAGCGAGACCGCCTCCCCAAGGAACAGCCAGCCGAAGAAGATGGTGGCGACCGGGCCGACCGAGCCCACAATCGAGACCTTGGCTGCGCCGACCAACTGGATCGCCTTGGCGGTGAGGAAGATGGGCAGGATGGTTGAAAGCCCTGCCATGGCGGCGGCATAGGCATAGACCTGCCAGGGCTGCCGGATTGCTTCGACCAGTGGATTGGCGATCGCGAAATGAATAAGGCAGGCGATGGCGGCGACACTGGTAGCAAGACCGGCGAACCGGGTCGAACCCATGCGGCTCATCATCTGCCCTGAACCCACCAGATAGATTGCGTAGGTGATCATGCACAGGAAGACCAGCCCACCGCCGATCGCGGTCGCCTGCTGGTCGCCGGTGATTTCGATATCGTGCAGGAAGGCAATACCGATGCCGGCATAGGACAGAATCATCGCAAAGATGGCGCGCCTGGTAATGCTCTTCCCGAACATGTAGACCGATATCAGCACGACCACGGTCGGATAGAGGAAGAGGATCAGCCGCTCCAGCCCGGCAGAGATATAGGCAAGCCCCATGAAGTCGAGCAGGCTGGAGAGGTAATAGCCGACGAAGCCAAGGAAGACGATATTCCCCCAGTCCCGCGGGCTGAGGCGCATTTCGGAATTGCGCCCGGACCACCAGGCGGCGGCAAGCAGCGCCGGCAGGGAAAAGGCCATGCGCAGGGCCAGCAGCAGGACCGCGTCGACGCCATGGAGATAGGCGAGCTTGACGAAGATGGCTTTCATCGAAAAGGCGGCGGAGGCAAGGAACGCCAGCAGGACGCCGCGATTGGCAGGCATGATTTAGTCCCGGCAGGATTGGTCGGCCGAGCCTAGAGAGCAGCACTCGGGCTGACTAGCGCGAAACCGTCATGGCTCCACGCCGGATTCTGCTACATCCGCACGCCGAACGGCCCCGCGACGGTCGATTTGGGAAGCTTGAACGACCGGTCCGGTCCGGCCCCGGCCTCAGCCGACCGCGTGCAGCTTTTCCGGCGCCGGCTGGTCGAGCCCCCACATCTTTTCCAGGCTGTAGAGCTTGCGCACTTCCGGCCTGAAGAGATGGATGATGATATCGTTCCCGTCGACAAGCACCCAATCGCCTTGGCTTATGCCCTCAATGCCGATCGGCTTGGCACCCGCCTTGGTGAGTTTTTCGGCCAGGTGATGCGCCATGGCCGCCAACTGTCGAGTGTTGCGCCCGGTCGCGATCACCATGAAGTCGGCGATGGCCGATTTGCCGGCCAGATCGACCGAGACGATATCCTCGGCCTTGTCATCGTCGAGCGATCTCTCCACCAGTTTCAACAGCGCGCGCGCCCGAACCTCGGCCGCATTGCTGGCCTGAACGGTCCTGGAGGTAGATTTCTTGGCGGAAGATTTCGGCTTCGCGGCGGCCTTGGGCTTCGTTGCCGATTTGGTTTTCGCCGCGCTCTTCTTCATCGCAGGCTTTGCTGCTTTGGGTGCCGCTGCCTTCTTCGGGGCGGCTTTCTTGGCGACGGATTTGTCTTTGCCGGCTGATTTGAGAGCAGTCTTCCGGCGAACCGCGGTGTTCTTTTCGGAAATGGCCTTCATCCTCCTCAAGCCGGCGTCAGCGGAAAGAAATCATCGGGGTGTCGCCGGTTTTGCCACCCGCAGGCCGCTCTCGCCCCAAATCCGCTTGCTGCGAATCTCCGTGGCCGAGATCGGATTCAGTCGATGATGCACGAACGTCCACGCCGGCGGTGGCGATGTGACCAGCGTTCGGGCTGCTTGTTCCCGCGCCCGAAAACAGGCGAATCGCCGTGCCGCCAGAGCGGCCAGTGCCCGGTAAGTATATGTCGGACGGTCAAAAACCGCAATTGGCACCAGATGAAAGATCTGTTGCCAATCCTTCCAGCGCGCCATGCTGGCCAGATTGTCCGCTCCCATCAGCCAGACGAAGCGGAAATGCGGATATTTGCGGACAACCTTCTTCAGCGTATCGGCGGTATAAGTCGTCCCGAGGCGCAATTCGAGATCGCTGACCCGGATGCGCGGATGGCCGGCTACGCGCTGCGCCTCAGCGAGGCGCGCATCGAGTGGCGCCATGCCAACCGGGCTTTTCAGAGGATTCTGCGGGGCCACCAGCCACCAGATCTCGTCGAGGCCCAGATATGAGAGAGCCGCCAGGCTGATATCCCGGTGCCCGCCATGGGCCGGATTGAAGGAACCGCCCAGGATCCCGATCTTGCGCGCGATCGTGCCCACGCGCTAAGGCCGCACCTGGCCGTCGCCGCGCACGATGTATTTGTAGGAGGTGAGCTGTTCGGCTCCCACAGGCCCCCGCGCATGCAGTTTGCCGGTCGAGATGCCGATCTCGGCACCCATGCCGAATTCGCCGCCATCGGCGAACTGGGTCGAACTGTTCCAGATGACGATGCCGGAATCGATCTCGTTCAGGAAACGCGCCGCCGTGGCCGCGTTGCGCGTGACGATGGCCTCGGTATGGTGCGAGGAATGGCGTTCGATATGTTCGATGGCGCCGGCAACGCCGTCCACCACTTTGATGGAGAGAATGGCATCGAGATATTCGGTGCCCCAATCCTGCGGCGTTGCCGCGCCGACACGCTTGTCGAGCGCCTGGATATCGGCATCGCCGCGCAGCTCGCAGCCGGCCTTGATGAGATCGTCGACGATCGGCTTGGCAAAAGCCAGTGCCGGGCGGTCGATCAGCAAGGTTTCGGTCGCACCGCAGATACCGGTGCGGCGCATCTTGGCGTTAAGGACGATCTGCCTTGCCATTTCAGGATCGGCCTCGGCATCGACATAGGTGTGGCAGATGCCGTCGAGATGCTTCAGCACCGGAATGCGGCTTTCGTTGGCGATACGCTCGATGAGGCTCTTGCCACCGCGCGGAATGATGACGTCGATGCTCTCGGTCATGCCGAGCATGATCCCGACGGCGGCACGGTCGGTGGTCGGCAGGCGCTGCACGGCGGCCTTGGGCAGGCCGGCGGCGCACAACCCTTCCTGAAGGCAATCGAGAATGGCAGCGGCGCTGTGCGCGCTTTCGGAGCCGCCGCGCAGGATGGCGGCATTCCCCGATTTGAGGCAAAGCCCGGCGGCATCAGCCGTGACATTGGGGCGGCTTTCATAGATGATACCGATGACTCCGAGCGGAACCGAGACACGCTCGATCTTCAGGCCATTGGGCCGTTCCCAGCTCGCCAAGAGGCGGCCTATGGGATCCGGCAGTTCCGCGATTTCTTCCAAGCCTTTGGCCATCGCCTCGACACGCGCGCCGTCCAGGGCCAACCGGTCGAGCAGCGCGCCGGAAAGTCCCTTCTCTCGCGCCCCCGACATGTCGCGCTCGTTGGCGGCCAGAATCTTCGGCGACCGGGCCCGGATCTCGGCCGCCATGGCGCGAAGTGCCAGATCCTTCTTCTCGCGTGGCGCCTGGGCGAGCTTCGCGGCAGCGGCCTTGGCGGCACGGCCAAGCGCCAGCATCTCGTTCAACAGTGCGTCACCGGTTTCTTTCTTCAGCGCGGTCATGCTTTCAATCCCTGCCGATCAACATTAGCCTTATCGACCCCTCACCCCAACCGCTCTCCCCGCAGGCGGGGCGAGGGGCTTAAGGCAAAGCTCGGTGGAAACTCCCTCGCCCCACGAAGTGGGGAGAGGGTTGGGGTGAGGGGCAACTGAAAACTCTAGCTCACCACCAGATCGTCTCGATGAATCATCTCATCACGGCCACGGTAGCCTAGCAAGGCCGCAATCTCTTTCGATTTGTGGCCCATGATCAGCTTGGCATCGGCGGCGTCATAGGCGGCGAGGCCCCGGGCGATCTCGTTGCCGTCCTTGTCGACGACGAGGACAGCGTCGCCGCGTTCGAAACGCCCTTCGACCCGGATGATGCCGGCGGGCAGCAGCGAGCGTCCGCCTTTCAGCGCAGCCAGCGCGCCGTCATCGACCACCAGCTTGCCCTTGGCCTTCAGCGAGCCGCCGATCCAGCTCTTGCGCGCCGTCTTGGGGCCGCTTGCGGGGAGGAACCAGGAGCAGGTGCCGCCATCGAGAATTGCCTGCAGCGGGTTCATCTTCTTGCCGCTGGCGATGACCATGCGGCAGCCGGCCGACATGGCGATACGCGCGGCGGCGATCTTTGTCACCATGCCGCCCGAGGAATAACCCGTGGGGGCGACGCCAGCCATGGCTTCGATCTCGTTGGTAACTTCGGTAATTTCGCCGATGAAGGCCGCGTTCTTGTCCTTGCGCGGGTCGGCGGTATAGAGGCCGTCAATGTCGGAGAGAAGGACCAGCGTGTCGGCGCTGATCATCGCCGCCACACGGGCCGCCAAGCGGTCATTGTCGCCGAACCGGATTTCGCTGGTCGCCACCGTATCGTTTTCGTTGATGACGGGGACGGCACCCATTTGCAGCAAGGCATTGAGCGTCGAGCGGGCGTTGAGGTGGCGGCGGCGCTCCTCCGTATCGTCAAGCGTGAGCAGAACCTGGGCGACTGTGATGCTGTGGCGAGCCAGGGTTTCCTGATAGGCGTGCGCCAGGCGGATCTGCCCCGTAGCAGCGGCGGCCTGTTTTTCTTCGAGGCGCAAGGCGCCGTCGATGAGGCCGAGATGACGCCGGCCGACCGCGATGGCACCGGATGAGACCAGCAGAACTTCCTTGCCGGCCGCGCGCAAGGCCGCGACATCATCGGCCAAGGCGTCGAGCCATTTGCGGCGGATACCGCCCGTCTCGTCATCGACCAGCAGGGCCGAGCCGATCTTGACGACGATGCGCCTGGCGCTGCTGAGTGAACGCTCTTTGCTGGATATCTTCTTCTTGTCACTCATGGAGCGCTTCCCCTACCCCTCACCCCGACCCTCTCCCCGCCGGCGCGGAGCGAGGGAGTTTCGACCGAGCCTTTCAGCAACCCCTCGCCCCGCTTGTGGGGAGAGGGTTGCGGTGAGGGGTCCTTCCCCACCCTATTACCTCACACCTCGATCTCGATTCCCGACATGGTTTCCGCCTGTTCGGCGGCTTCGCGCGCCTTATCCGCGTCGATGATCTCCAGCATCTTGCGCATCAGCTCAGTGACGCCCATGCCGGCGGCACCGGAGACGCGGTAGACAATTTGGCCCTTCCTAAGCTTGGCCGCTTTCTTAAGAGCGGCGGCTTTCTCTTCGATTTCCTCTTCCATCAAGGCATCGATCTTGTTCAAGGCCACAAGCTCGGTCTTGGCCGCGAGTTCGGGGCTATAGGCCTTGAGTTCCTTGCGGATCGTCTTGTAAGCACCGGCTACGTCTTCCTGCGTACCGTCGATAAGATGCAGGAGCACACGGCAGCGTTCGACATGGCCGAGGAATTTGGTGCCCAAACCAGCACCTTCATGAGCCCCCTCGATCAGACCCGGAATGTCAGCAAGGACGAATTCGCGCTCGTCCACATGGACGACGCCGAGCTGCGGCTTCAATGTGGTGAACGGATAGTCGGCAATCTTCGGCCTGGCGCGCGAGACGGCAGCCAGCATGGTCGACTTGCCGGCATTGGGCAGGCCGACCAGACCCGCATCGGCAATCAGCTTCAGCCGTAACCAGACCCAGCGCTCCTCACCCGGCCAGCCTTGGCCGGCAATGCGCGGCGCCTGGTTCGTCGAGGATTTGAAATGCGCATTGCCGAAACCACCATCGCCGCCGCGACACAGGACGATCCGCTCGCCCGGCTTCATCAGATCGAACAGCAGCGTTTCCTTGTCCTCGTCGAAAATCTGCGTGCCTACCGGCACGCGCAGCACGATGTCCTCGGAATCCTGGCCGGAGCGCACCTTGCCCATGCCATGATAGCCGCGCCGCGCTTTGAAATGTTGCTGGTAGCGATAGTCGATGAGCGTGTTCAGATTGGGCACAACCTCGACGATGATATCGCCGCCGCACCCGCCATTGCCGCCATCGGGTCCACCGAATTCGATGAACTTTTCGCGCCGGAACGAGACGCAGCCGGCGCCGCCGTCACCGGACTTCACGAAAATCTTGGCCTCGTCGAGGAATTTCATGACCGCATCAATCCAGCATTGAAAAACGAAAAAGGGGAACGGCGTTTCCGCCATTCCCCTTGATCAAACCGCTCAGCGAATGGCCGCGCCCGTTATGGGCGCCGATGGCTCACTCGGCTGCCGGGAGTGCCACAGGCAGCACCGACACGACGGTACGACCGCCGACGCCGGTCTTGAAGGTCACGCGACCCGCCGCGGTGGCGAACAGCGTATGGTCCTTGCCCATGCCGACATTCTGGCCGGGGTGAACCTTGGTGCCGCGCTGACGGACGATGATATTGCCCGACGCAACGATCTCGCTGCCGGCCTTCTTCACGCCCAGGCGACGGCCAGCGCTATCGCGACCGTTGCGCGAGCTGCCACCGGCTTTTTTATGTGCCATTTGGGTCTCTCCCTAAATTCGATCAGGCTGGCCCTCAGGCCGCCTTGATGCCTTCGATCTTGAGCACCGTCACCAGCTGACGATGACCGCGCTTGCGGCGGTAATTGTGGCGACGGTTCTTCTTGAAGATCAGAACCTTGTCGGCCTTGCGCTGCTCGAGCACCTTGGCCGTCACCGAGGCACCGGCCACATTCGGCTTGCCCACGGTGATGTTACCGCCTTCGCCGACCATCAGCACATCGCCCAGCGTGACGCTGGCACCTTCTTCGGCCTCGAGCTTCTCGACGAGGATGATGTCGTTGGTGGCGACCTTGTATTGCTTGCCGCCGGTCTTGATCACTGCAAACATAATTGCCGTCCTAGAGGCGGGTCGCGACCGGTAGCCGCGCAGCGCCATTTCATGCCAAAAGCTTCGGGCCGCCGAAGGGCGACCCGTTCGCGGTGGGAAATAGACGTTCTCACCCCCGCCTGTCAACTTGATTCATGGCGGATTCGCGCGCCAAACCGAGCGGCACACCATCAACGCGCCTTACCCTAAGTCCTTGGTTTCAGGCCCCCAAGCCGCAAAATCTGGGTATCCGGCCGGGCAACTCTCCCCGCCTGTTCTAGGCCTACCACCGCGAAAGTCCCGGCTTCGCAGTCCAGCATCGCCGCTAAACGGCTGAATTTGTTTAGAATCGGATATTCGAGCCAGCTGAAATCGCGCGGCAGCTCCGCAAGGCCGGCGGCCCAAACGCAGGCATCGCGGAAGCGTCCGCCGCTATCGACGCCGCGCAGCCAGCCGCGCGGCCAGGGTTCCGCCGAACCTGGCAAACTGGGCCAATGGTTGGAGATAGCGGTCGGGCCGGGGCGCAACCGGACCCGATTCTCCAACCGTTCGATGACAAGCGCCCGGCCATCGGCTCCGGCCAGGCTGAAGAGGGCTGGCATGGACAGCTCGGTATCCCGCAATAGCTTCAATGCCTCGTCGAAATCCTTGGCATTTTCAAATACATAGCGCAGCAGGTGAGTGGGTGGAATGGCGGTGCGCCGGTCGACCCGGAAGCGTTCGACCACCCAGTCCAGGGGTTTGATGCCCGTCGCCAGCCGGATCGGCGGCTGATTATAGGCGGCGGCAAAACGTCCCGGCGCCAAGCCTGTGAGGACGCCGACAAAACCCGGCCAGGTCGCCTGCCACCAGGCACCGGCATCCGCCGCGTGCCGGACGATGGTCAGGGCCGGCCCCATGCCGTGCAACGGCCAGTCCAGCGTGCGCATGAGGCGGGGCCCCTGTACCATGCTGGAACAGGCCCATTCCGTACTGAGATTGAGTGCAAAGGCGCCGGAAAGGCCCGGGATGGCGGCAACGCGGCCAATCTCCGCCTTATATGGAGAGATATTGCGTGCAAGCCAGGCCTTCGAGCGCCGGTCCATCCAGGCCTGGACGGGCGCACTGACAAGGGCGCGGCCCGATTCCGCCATCAGCAGCACCTTTTCCGGCGCGAGCGCCGCCAGCCGGTCGAGGCTGGCCGAACCGAGATCGACAACCGGGATCCGCGGCAGTTCGACCCCGTCCATGCGCAAATCCCCTCTTCCTCGCCGGTTCAAGCGCAGAGGATCATCGTTAACCCTGAGCCGGGTCAAGCCGGGCTTGCGAAGAACGATTCACTTCGTTAGGTTCCGCGCGCGTCAAACGGCCCGGATAGGGAAGTTCCCCTGCGGAGGGGTGCCAGAGTGGCCGATTGGGGCAGTCTCGAAAACTGTTGTACGTTCACGCGTACCGTGGGTTCGAATCCCACCCCCTCCGCCACCGCTCAAAATGTCCGGCCCGGACACATGCGGCATGGACGCGAAGCAGTCGCCCCATGTCAGAAGATCGTCCGGTGCGAGCCTGGCAGGATCGGCGTCGGCCAGGATCTGCGGATTCAGACCCAGACGCGCAAACGCCGCCCGTAACGCGGCGACACCGGTGAAAACCACCCAGCGAAACCCGGCGCGATGAAGATAGAGCGTGAGAGCCACGATCATCGGGTGGGCGTTTCCCGGCAGAGCCGCGAGATTGCCGACTTCGATGACATGAGCCCAATCGACAGCATATCCCGCCAACGCGGCGATCGCATCTTCCACCGGTCGGTCGAGATACTGTTCATATAGAGGCGATGGCACGGCGCTTCACGCAGGCCGAGAGCGCAACGCATCTTGTCATCGGCACTTTTCATCGTGAACAGGTGCGGCATCAGGGCACGCAGGTCAGCATCGAAAGATTGGCGGAACCTTTCCTTGATAAGCGCTTCCGTCATCTTCCTTTCATCCGGTAAGCATTCATGCAGACGTGTCTGCAGCACTGCGTTCGGTCATCCGGTCAAAACAGTCGCACCTCGCCTTCCTGTCAGCAGAGCGTTCGACGCGCCGGACTTGAAAGAGATCTGCATCTGATTTCGTCCGGCCGACGCAGCGGACACTAGCGACCGTTTTTGACCGGTGGCTTTCGCGCGCCGCATTATTTGCCGTCAGATTCGGCCACGCTCGGCAATGCGGCGGCGATCGTCAACCGAGAGCGTGCCGCCGATATTCAGGAAAAAATCGGCCACGGCTGAAAAGAACCGGTCGGCCGATTGCTTGCGCAATTCGAGCGCATGCCGATAGGCGGCTTCGTCGAACGGCTCTTCGGCGAATTGCCGCAAGGAGTCGGATTGCGATTTGTTCAATTCGGCGAACAGGCGCTCGAGTTCGCCGTCCATCGCGTCAAACTGTTTCAGCATGGCTGTCCGCCCGCCGTCACTCAGGCCGTCAGCCAAGCGTTCGATCATGAGACCGGGTGGCGGTAGAGGCATCGGCGGCGGCGGTGGGCCGAATACATGCGGTGCCGCCGCCATACCCAGCAGGAAGACGTTCAAGACGAGAGAGACCAGGAGCAGTCCAGTCGCCATTTTGCTGCGCAGAAACTCGTCCATCTCAGCGAATACTCTGGTTAGAGATAAAACGTGTCGGCACAGATCATGAAGATTCCCGACACGTCATATTCTGCCGTCGCAGACATGAACCATCGACCGGACCCGAGCCCAGCCATCGCAACCACGACGAAGAGGGCGGCCTGCATCGCCGCCGACTGGCGTGGACGGAAAGAGGGCCGGACAGGATCGGCGGCAATCCCATCGAGCGATTTCTGCGCCGCGAGGATGCGCTCGGCAAGCCTTCCATCGCCAACGAGCGTCGTGCGATCGCCCAGAAACTCATCGACGAGCTTGGCATCTTCGAACTCAGCGCGCGCTGCGGCAGATGTCGAAAGAAGATCTTCGGCGCGCCGGCGGGCACCGACCGGCCAGTGCGCCAACGCTGTACCATATCTGCTCAAATCCTCGCCGAACGCGATCAACGATCTTGTTGCGACGATATTCCGCACCGCCGACTCATGGGTCGGGGAAGGCATGCTGCACATTGAGGCGGTCCCGTTTTAATTGGTCCCTGAGATTCTGTCGGCCCCTCTTTAGGAGCGACTCTACAGCCTGCACCGAGATACCCATCGCTACAGCTGTATCTTTACTACTATAACCTTCATGATAGTTCAGAAACAAGGCAACATATTGTGATCCCGGCAACAGGGCCATCGCGTCCCGCAGCTTGCGCATCACATGGCTGCGGTAAATTCTCGTCACCGCGTCTGCCTGATCGTCGGCCGGCTCCTCGACACCGTCGAGGCCGACATCCCGCCGCTTGCGCCGCAGATCCATGCAGCGGTTGTAGACCACGCGAAACATCCAGGACGTGAATTTCGCCTGCGTTCGACGCCATTGTTCGCGCTTGATCCATATCTGCAGAAACACGTCCTGAACAATATCCTCAGCCGCCGCCGCGTCGCCAACAAGCCGCATCGCCAGGCGCTGAGCCCGATAGACGTGGCGCGTCACCAACAAACGGTAGGCATGCTCGTCTCCCTCGCGCATGAGATCGAGAAGGTCTTCATCGGACATACCGTTGCCAGCCGGTCCCGCGCGCCCGCTACCGCTCAGAACAGTACTGGACTTCGCCACTGGCCGATCCAGGCCAATGCCACCTTCGATCGATTTAGAGTAGGACATTCAAATCCTTCGGCACTGCAGTCACCACGCCGGAATCGAACGTGCTTCCCTGCATTTGCGCAGATATGCGCCCCGCGACATCACGCCAGGCGTCCCGCATCGACCGCATCTGCCCGATCAACCGTTCAGCCGCCTTAAGCGGCTCTTTGCGGCGCGCAATTGCCAGAATCTGGAAGCTCGCGGTCAGGTAGAAGCGCGCGAGGCTGCCGATCAGCGGCGCTTCGATGCGCGAATCAAGCGCACCGCGCAACCCCAGCAGCCGCTGCGAGGCACGCTGCAGGCACACCAGTTCCTGATCGAGGCACCCGGCACTGCGCGCGTCGCGCGCCTTCAAGAGATCGACGATGACTGCTTCATAGATCGAAATAACCACATCGAGGATATTGGATCCGGCATGAGCCGAACGGTAGGCGCGGCTCGCGGCGCCCGAATTGTGCTTCATCTGCATCCCCCAAATATGCCGGGCTCAATCGTCACTGTCATCGAGCAAGATCGCTAGCTGTTCGCGAAGTCGGCTTGCGGTATTAATCTGCGCCTCGATCTTGGCGTAATACTCCGTCAGCCATTCGCGATAATCTTCCGTTCGTTGCTGAATGTTGCTGATCTCCGTCTCCATGTCGGTAATGCTGTCGTTCAGGCTGTCGACCAGCTCAGTGATCCTGGAATCGCTGTCGCCCGAATAAGTCCCGGCATAGTCCGTTATTGTGTCCGAAAGTTTCTGAGCCAGTCCCCGCGTGATAGATACATCCACCGATGCAGATTCTGCGCCAATGTAGGCAAAAACGATCCCTTCATAGGCTGTTCCCTCGGCACCTTCTATCCGGCTCCCGGTAATAGTGAACAGGCTATCATCGCCGCCAACGCTGGCACTGGCGATATTGCCGTCGGCATCGACGACGATATCCAGCGTGAAGTCGACCGAGTCACCGGTCGATCCGTTGTCGATAACAGAAAGCTCCGAGGACGATGTCTCGGCGGAAAACCGGAACAGTTTCTCGATCGCTTCGAGGTCAGATGAAAGAGCGTCGGCAAGGGTCGAGCTGTCGATAACGAGCTTGTTATCGGTGTCGAGCGTAATCCCTATGCCGGCCAGGGTCGCGCCGTCATCGGTCATCTCCGCAAGCAAGCTGGAGAGGTCATTGCTGAGACTCCGGACAAGGGCGTCGCCGAAGAGCACTGCATCGTCCGCGGCTTCGCCGTCGCTATTCGTTTCCTGCTGGGTCAGGATGAAATCCCGGACCGCATTATAAGCCTCGACGAACGTCTCGATGGCGGTGTTGATCCCGGCAAGATCCGCGCCAACGTCCAGCGTGATGGTAGTATCTTCATCGCCGCTGTAGAGATAGAGCGTCACTTCGTCGATGAGGTCATCGATCTCGTTGCTCGAGCGTGTCACGGAGATGCCGTCAACGGTCAGGATAGCCGGCTGCGCCGACTGCAACTCATTGCCGATTTCACCGGCCGCCGTTATGAGACCCAGTGTTTCCAGAACATCGCCGGAGCTGTCGCTCAGCGCAATCGTCTCGTTTGTCTCGCTGCCCGTCAGCACCAGCAGGTAGGACTCGTCGTCCAGCTTCAGAACCGACGCCTTTACGCCCGTATTGTCCGTCTCATAGTTGATCGCCGCGGCAATCTCATCGAGTGTCATGTCGCTGGTTATGTCGATGGACACCGCGGTATTGTCGCCCGCACTGAGAGAGATGGTGCCCGTGAGACCGAGTTCATCGCTGCGGCTGGCCTGATCGTCGCTGGCGATCTTATGCACCGTCGCTACTTGCTCGATGACGATGGAATAGCTGGCGATTTCGGCATTTGCGCCGACCGAGGCGCCCATGATATCGGTCGCTTCGGCCGTCCCACTGGCCGTCAATGTGACCGCCCGCTCCTCGAAAGCATCGGACTCGGTGGATGAGCCGGGATTGCGCAGCGCGTCGGCGGCTTCGGACAAGGTCAGCAGCAGCGCCTCCAGTTCCTGATAGGCACTGACGATCGTCTCGGCTTCCGTCACCTTCAGTTCGATCGTGTCTGCCGCGGCCGTCCTGACCGCGACGGCGGCTTCAACGAGCGCATCCGTGTCCAGTGCCACCGTCGCCGACGTAACGGCCGTGCCGCTCGTTGTGGAACCGCTTGATGAGACGACGCTCATGTTCCCTCCTTATATTCGCGCCAGTGCGTTTAGCGTGCCCGGAGTCCGCAGCGCGACCCGGGGCGAGACGCACGCTGCCGTGCGCCCCGCCCGAGCGGTTACTGCAGAAGTTTCGACAGACGCGTTGCCATGTCGTTGGCATGACTCAGCGCGGAGATGCTGGCATCGGTCAGCACTTCCGCCGTAGTCAGGTTCGACTGCTCTTCGGCCACGTCGGCATCCATGATGGCCGACTGGGCGGAACTCAGATTCTCGATCGATGTCTCGATCATCTGGCCACGATAGTCGAACCTGGACATCTGCGCACCGATGCTGGCACGCGCCGCCAGCAAAGTATCAATCGCCGCGTCGACCGCCGTTGCCGCAGTTTCGGCATTGGCCTGAGTATCGACGGTGGATGCATTGACAGCCAGCGCCGTCGCATCGATGTCGGCGATCGTGACAGTGAGGGAGTCCGTAGCGGCATCGGTCCCGAGCAGGAAATCGACACCCGTCGAAAATGCGGTGGTGCCATCGAGCAGGGATTCACCGTTAAAGCGCGTGCCACTGGCGATGCTGCCGATTTCCGAAATCAGCTGCGTGAATTCGGAGTTGATATAGGCGCGCTCATCGTCGGTAACGGCGCCCGACAAGGATTGCGACGCAAGCGTCTTCATACGCTGCAGGATGTCCGAGATACGCGCCGCGCCGCCATCGGCGGTTTGCAGCACGGACATGCCATGCGAAGCGTTGGTCGAGGCCTGTTGCAACACAGTCACGTCGGACTGCAGGCGAACACCGACCGCCAGGCCGGCAGCATCGTCCGACGCCTTGGTGATACGCGAGCCGCTCGACAGCTTGGCGACCGAGCTCGATTCCGTTGACGAGTTCAAATTGAGATAGCGCAAGGCGGTGTTGGCCGCCGTGTTTGTAGCGATGACAGGCATGAGATATCTCCACCCGTTGTGATGATTGGACCGGTGCCGGCCGTTTAGCCGGGCACGACCATCAACCCGGAGCGATTGCGAGTGCGGGCTGACTGTTAATTGAACGAGGTTCGGTTCCGATCCAGGCGCATATATTTTCGGCATTACATTGCCATATATTTCCGCGCCCATTGGCCGCAAATTGTGCGCCTGAGATGAAGGACTGCCTCGTTTAACTTGCAGTCGCACTCATCTGGGGATTTGCCATGTCGGTCAGCAGCACGGTCACCTCATTGACCAATTCCACTGCGGTCAGCACGTCCACCACCACGTCGACGACGACATCGAGCGAGAGCTCGGCACTTTTCGACAATTACGAGGCATTCCTGACACTGCTGACCACGCAGCTGCAGAATCAAGATCCGCTGGATCCGATGGATACAGCCGAGTTCACCAACCAGCTGGTGCAATACGCCGATGTCGAACAGGCAATCAAAACCAACGAGACGCTCGATAGTATTCTGAGCCTCACTTCGTGGAACACCAATACGCTGGCTCTCAGCTATGTCGGAAAGACCGTCGAATATGACAGCGAGTATGCCGCCTTGGCCGACGGATCTGCCACCTGGAATTATGAGCTGGATGACGACGCCAGTGCCGTCACCCTGACCGTCAAGGACCAGAACGGCAACGTCATCTACACCGAGAGCGGCGAGACGGATTCCGGCGACCACCAGTTCACCTGGGACGGCACGGACAGCGATGGCAATGTGCTGGAAGATGGCACCTATTCGCTGACAGTCACTGCGGTCGATAGCAGCGGCGCCGAAGTGGAAAGCTCCGTCACCAGCATCGGAAAGATCAGCAACGTCGACACCTCGGGCGACGAAATCGCCCTCTATGTCGGCGACATCGCCATCACGGTCGACGAAATCGTCGCGTTCGACGCCTGAGAGCGCACAGCCAACACCAACCGCGGAGAATATCCATGAGCCTTGGCAACGCCATCAATACCGCCGTCTCTGCGCTCAACGCGCAAAGCCAGGCTATTTCCATTATTTCCGATAACATCTCGAACAGCAGCACAGTCGGCTACAAGGCAACGACGGCAAGCTTCAGTTCCCTGGTGACGCAGAATTACAGCAGCTCCTCCTATGCCTCTGGCGGAGTCGCGGTCACTGACAGCCGCAATGTCGGCCTCCAGGGCCTGATCGAAAGCAGCACGATTTCAACCAACCTGGCCCTGGACGGGGGTGGGTTTTTCGTCGTCGGCGAACTAGGCAATAATGGTACGGCAGATATTGCCTATACCCGGAATGGGGAATTTTCTGCCGACAAGGATGGCTACCTTGCCACCAGCAGCGGCTATGTTCTCATGGGCTACCGCGTCGATGCCGATGGCAACGCGATCGACGGTGACGTGTTCACGACCGACGATCTGGAAGCGATCGACGTCGATATTGTCTCGGGCCTGGCCCAGGCCAGCAGCACGGTAACATTGTCGGCGGGCCTGCCAGCCGACGCGGCTGTCGGCGACAGCGTCTCGCTTGATGTGCAATTCTACGACAGCCTGGGTGTCGCTCACAGCACCACCCTGACTTACACGAAGACTGGTACCAACGAATGGCAGATGAGCTACGGCGACGCCACTGACCCGGACGATCCAACATCGGTCACCGGCACCAGCTCCGGCACCACTTATGACCTGGTCTTCGACACGTCCGGCAATCTCAGTTCGGTCTCGCCCTCGCCCGTCGAACTCACCTTCACTGGCATCACGTCCGGTGCCGCCAATGTCAGCCTGACGCTCGATATCCAGGATTCCGGCAGCCTGACCCAATATGCCGCCCAGGACGACGAAATCGATATTGAACTCTATTCGCTGGATGTGGACGGCGCGCGCTACGGTCGCTACACCAGCGTCGAGATCGACGAGGACGGTCTGGTCACCGCCAATTTCGACAACGGCCTCAGCCTCGCAATCTACAAAATTCCGGTTGCCACCTTCGCCAATCCTAACGCCTTGCAGGCGCTCTCCAACAATGTGTTCCTGCCGACCGTCGATTCCGGCAACTACATCTTGAAGGATGCCGGCGAAGGAACCGCGGGCCTCATCCGGTCTTCCTCGGTGGAGTCCTCCACCGTGGATATTGCGGATGAGTTCAGCCGTATGATCATCGCCCAGCAGGCCTATTCGGCCGCCTCGAAAGTCGTCACCACCGCCGACGATATGATCGACACGCTGATGAGCGCCATCCGCTGAGCGGGAGGGAGACGATGAGCAAGGATGCCAAGGGCCAACCGGCAGATCGTTCCGAGCTCGACCGGCTGCTCGCGCAGGCCAAGCAGACCGAGACAATTGCGGCCTTGGAGATCAAGGCGCTGTTGAGTTTGCGCTCGGAGAAGTCGCCCTGGACCTTGGCCCGGCAGATCCGCGCGCGTGGCCTGCTCGATGAACTCGACGTCGGCATCAAGAACCTGCTTGCGCGCCGGCGCGACCTGCAGCTTCGACTCAAAGTCATGTCGCACGCCGTTCAAGCCGCGCGGACTTACGCAAAGATCGGTCAGGCAATTCGATAGGCGGGAGGCCAACATGGCGGAATTCAACAATTGCAGCGACCTGTCGAACGCGCTCGATGCCCTAAGCACATTGTTGCGAAGGGAAATCGATGCGGTCGAGCATGACCAGATCAGCATTCTGCGCGATTCCGGTCGCACCAAAAAAGCCATCGCCAATCTGATGCGCGAGGAAATCGGGAGTGTGCTGGCCGCAGCCGCAGAGGGCGCCAAGCTGGGCGAAGTGCCGGATCTGGCAGGTTTGCGCGCCAATCTCATGGAGCTGGCTGCGCTTGCCGAACGGCACCGCCGGACCTTGGCTGGCGCCATCGATGCCTCCAGGCAGCGGATCAACGTGGTCGTCGACGCTCGACGCCGGGCCGCCATGACGCATGAGACCTATGGCGCCGACGCCATCGCACGGACCGGCATGATAAGCCGCCACTCGATGGTCACCAGTTCCACCAAAATCTGACTCGAAGGCTGAAGGTATCGTCATGACGCTGTCCAGCGCCCTGAACATCGCCGCTTCCGGCATGCGAGCGACACAAACAGCCATCTCGACGACGTCGAACAACATTGCCAATGCCGATGTTGACGGCTATACGAGAAAGACCGTTTCGCCGCAAACCGTCGTGGTGAGCGGGGTAGGCGCAGGCGTCTCTCTGTCGGAGATCCAGCGTCAGGTCGATGCCGGGCTCGAACGACGCACGAACGCAGCTCGCAGCGAAAGCAGCCTCGTGGCAATCGTCTCGGACTATCTCTCTCAGCTGACCAGCGCCATTGGCTCCACCACGGGCGACGACACGATCGCCAGCGCGATCGGCAATCTCACCAGCTCGCTGCAGAGCCTCTCGGTCAGCCCCAACAGCGCCAGCGAGGCGCAAAGCGTCGTGTCGAACTTGACCGATCTGGCAACGAGCGCCAACTCACTTACCGATTCCATTCAGGATCTTCGCGCCGACGCCGACCGGGCGATTGCCGACTCGGTGGATACGGTCAACGCATCTCTGGCGCGCCTGGATGAACTGAACGACCAGGTCCTGCGCGCCGCTGCCGCCGGCGCCTCCACCGCCGATCTGGTCGACGCGCAGATGCAGGAAATAGCCATTTTGTCCGAGCAGCTGAACATCAGCTATTACACCGACAGCAACGGCGCCATTTCCGTCTACGGCCCGGGCGGCACCGTCCTGCTAAACGACGATGTCCATGAACTTGATTATTCCACAACCGCCTCGATCGACAGCAACGACACGCTGGCCAATGGTTCGCTTTCCGGCATATCGGTCGGCGGCAAGGATATCACGAGCTTCATCAGCGGCGGCACGATCGGCGGCCTTCTGGAGGTGCGAGACGAAATCCTGCCGGCCCAGCAGGAGAGCGTCGATCTCCTCGTCGACCAGCTCGTGGCCGCGGCCAACGATGCGCAAAATGCCGGCACATCCGTACCAGCCCCCAATGCACTCACGAGTTCAGCAGCCGTCGAGGGCACCGCGGCGTTGAATGGCAGCGGCACGCTCCGGATCGCCGTTCTCGGCGATGACGGCTCGGTTCAATCCTATACCGACCTTGACCTCAGCAGCTACACGACTGTCGACGATCTTGTGGCCGCCATGGACGCCATCGGCGGTGTTTCGGCAACAATCGGCAGCGACGGCAAGCTCACTGTCTCGGCCGACGACAGCGCGATGGGGATCGGCCTCGCTCAAGTCTCCGGCGGTATCGGCAGCGACAACGTCTCGGTTTCGTCGGCGTTTGGCCTCAACGATCTCCTGATCAAAGATTCGTCCGGACATCTCAGCCTGCGTGAGGATATCTCCAGCGACCCGTCGCTTCTGGCTCGCAGTTCTTTGTCAACCGATGCCGCTCTGGCGGTCGGCGATGCCGGTATCGTCACCGGCGACAATTCGGCCGTCGCGGCGATGTTATCCGCCTTCACAACCGATCGGAATTTCGCCGCGACCGGCGATCTCGGGGCGGTTTCCGGGTCGTTGTCGGACTATGCCAGCGAAATCATCTCGCATATCGCCGTCCTCAGTGAAAACGCGGAGGCGAGCGCCGAGATCAAGGCCAATGCCCTCAGCAATCTGAGCGGCAGCCTCGCCAACGCCTCCGGCGTCAATCTCGACGAGGAAGCGGCCGAACTCGAGATTCTGCAAACAAACTACCAGGCGGCGGCAAACGTCATCTCGGTCATTCAGGAGATGTACGATACGCTCCTCAACATGGTCTAGGCAGCAGGATTTTAGATATGGATCGGATTTCGACCTTCAACCAGCAGCGCCTCTTCATCTCTCAAGCGCTTGAGGTGCAGAAGCGCTATGCCGCCGAGCAGACGCAGGAAGCGACATCGATCAAGTCGCTCACTTACGATGGCTATGGCGCCGATTCGCGCACGATCATCAGCCTCGAAACCGATTTAAAAATGGCAGATCAATATGTCAGCAGCGGCACGATCGTGGCTGCACGCGTGCAGGGCGCATATAGCGCGGTGACGTCGATCGTCGACATCACGACCTCTGCCCGCACCTGGCTTTCCAGCCTGCTTTCCGGCGCAACGGACGATATCAGTGGCGCCAATGTCCAGGCCATGGCCTATCTCGACGAAGTGGCATCGCTCCTGAACACCGATATCGATGGCTACTATGTCTTTGCCGGCAGTGCCTTGACAACGGCACCGGTCGATATCGGCAGCTATGCCGCGACCGATGCAGCTACCATCGATACCAGCTACTATCAAGGCAGCGCGAGTGGCGCCAGCTATGAGGCGGCGCCCGGCCTGACGATCGAATACAGCTCCAATGCCGGCGGTTCCGGCTTCGAGAAACTGATGCGCTCATTGAGCCTGGCGGCTCAGGCCAGCGAGGATCCTGCCGATCTCGACACGATGCAGGACGCATATGACCTGCTGGACCAAGCCATCGACGAGATCACTGTCGAGCAGTCGCGCCTCTCCGGTATTGCCAACAGTGTCGACGACGCCATGGACCGGAATGTCGACTTCCAGCTCTACGTCGACTCGCTGGTGGACGACCTCAAAAGTGTGGATGTAGCTGAGATCACGGCGAAGCTGTCAGCTACCGAGCTTCAGCTTGAGACGTCCTACAGCGTGCTGAAGGCGTTGCAGTCCATCAACCTATTGGACTATCTCTGAGCGTATCGGCGCCTTGGGAGGCTGCAAGCGCGTAAGACGTGCCAGCCCCGGCAGGAGCAGTGGCGACATTCCCGCCGCCGTCATGAGCAGATGTCGACCGAACGGCACGCGGATCATGCCGGACAATATGCGACCGCAGGCGAACTGACCGGCAAGCGCGCCGCGCATTCGGCGGTGATATTGTTTCGCGGTGTCTCCCGCCAGATACGCCTCCACGGCCTGGGTTGCCGTGTGCAGGGCGATCGACATACCGTCACCGGAAAAGGACGGCGTACAGGCCATCTGATCGCCCAGGCGGTAGATATTGTCGTTGCCGGCAGCATCGCGATGACGAAATCCGAACGGCAGGCGGAAAATCGCCAGCGGGCGTTCAAGTTCCGGTTCCGCTCCGCGCAGGCGGCAGTGCAGCAAGGCGTTCTCGGCACACAGCTCGCCGATGAGCCTGGGCCAATCCTTTCCCGACTTCGCGAAGCGCCCGCGACTTACCAGCAGGGACAGGTTCGCCCTCCCCTCACCTACGAGCTGGAGTCCAGCATAGCCGCCATCGAACATGGCAAGCTCGATATGACCCGACAATGCCTGGGTTTGCGCTGACGCGAGCCTGAGGTACGTCTTCAATCCGACCAGGTCATGACCCGCATGGGATGCTGCGCGCTCAGCGCCGCGCAGATCATGCTTCCCGCTGGCCAGGAACAGGGTGTCGGCGACGACCAAGCCGGCATCGCTGGTGAGTATCCGGAGCGGATGGCCGGCAGCAACTTCGCGCACACACCGGCCGCGAATGACTTCCGCCCCAAGCGCCATGGCTCGGCGCAGCAAGGCTTCGTCGAGCGTGTCGCGCGGAAGGCTGAGGCCGCGGAAAGGCAATTCCGCCGACACCATTCTGCTTCCGGCGGCAAGTCGGACATGGTCGATCGGGACCGCGCCTAGCGCCATCAGATCGAGGCCGAGCATTTGCAGATAGTTCTGCGCGGCGCCGCTTAGGAATTCGCCACAGACCTTATGCCTGGCTACGGACTCGCGTTCGATCAGGGTGACGGACCGGCCGGCACGCGCGAGCAGGCAAGCGGCGGCGGCACCAGCCACGCCGCCCCCAACGATGACGCGAGCGCGCCTCATGCCGGCATGACCTTGCAATGTCCGACTCCATAGCGGAACGGCATATGCCAAACGATGTCCGCCTCGACGCCTGCCAGGCCGATATAGCGCTCCCAATCGGCCCGTCTGAAACTCCGCAGAATGGAAACGGGGCCGTCATGGCGCACGAAACGATGCCATCCAGCCGTCGCCGCCCACAGGCGGAACAGATGATATGGCAGCGGATGGCGATGAAGATCGTTGACAAACCAGCCGCAAACGGCCTGGCGGTCCATCAGCCGCAGGAAGTCGACGATCTGCGCATCGCTCATATGATGCGTCACCAGCGACGATATGATGACATCGAAGCGGTCACCTGGAGACAAGGAGAAGATGTCGCCGGTTGTAAATTGTACCGGCATATCTGCAGGAGTTGCCTGCCTTGCCGCGACTTCACTGAGCGGGTTGAGATCGATGCCGGCGAGTTGCACCGCGATGCCGCGCCGCTGTGCCCATCGCCATATGGCACGCAGCATATCGCCCTGACCGAAACCGACATCGAGGATCGAAAGAGTCCGCCCCTTGGGCCAGGTTTCCGCCACACGGTTGAGCCATGAAAAAGTCGGGCGCTGCGCAAGTGTCAGCTTGTTGACGGTCGCAAGATCGCGTAGGCAGATGGCGAAATCCTCGGCGTTCACCGGCTCCGTATCCATCAGCTCGCTCAGATCATTGCGGCATGCGAACTGCATGGACATCAGGCCGCCATGGTGAAGCGCGCGGTTTCGGCGACCATGCCCGGCCCGAAGGCCATTGCCATCCCGCGCCCGCCCTGCTTCGCCTGACGCAGTATCCGCTCCAGCACGAACATGATGGTGGCCGAGGACATGTTGCCGAAATCATTGAGAATGGCACGCGAATGGGCGAGCGCCGCGGCCGGCAGCGCAAGGCCGGATTCGACCGCATCGAGTACGGAACGGCCACCGGCATGCACCGCCCATAGATCGACAGTCTGTGTACCCTCGCCCCTCAGGATTCCATCCGCGTCTCCCCTCCCCCGCTCCTGCCGCAGCGCCTGCGCGATCCGGCCGGGTACCTTTCCCGAGAGATGCATGTCGAAGCCCTGATCGCCGATCTTCCAGGTGATGAGGTCTTCCGTGGCGGGAATGATGACGGCGCGGAAATCTTCGAGTACCATGCCGCTCTCATCGGCCGAAATCAACGTCGCTGCGCAGCCGTCGCCGAAAATGAGGAAAGACAGCATCGCTTCTAGGTCATCCGTTTCCTGCAGGTGCAGCGAACAGATTTCGACATTGACGACAAGCACCCGCGCCGAGGATTGCGAGCGGACGATATGATGAGCGGCCCGGAGCGCTGGAATAGCGGCCGAGCAACCCATGAAGCCGATCATTTGACGCTCGACGTCGGGTGAAAGATGCAACCGGCCGGCAAGCTGCAGATCCAGCCCCGGCGCGCTGAATCCGGTGCAGGAGACGACGATCAAATGCGTGATGCCAGCTAAGCCGGCACCCAGTTCCAGCTTTGCGATGGCAGCTTCAGCCAGCGCCAAGGCGTGCTGAACATAGAGTTCCATCCGCCGCGCCGTGCCTGGAAATTGGCCGAACCGGTAGAAATCGTCAGCATCGACGGACGCAGCGCCCGGGGCGGCGATCGGCAGGGCGGAATAGCGGTGGGTGATGCCGCTGCGCTGTGCTGCCCTGTCGAACAAGCGTGCGTGCCCCGGATCGGCCAGCATCCTGCGCGCATGGGCGATAAAGCCAGCGTGGACGTCATGGGGCGGCACGGCAACGCCGATGCGGTTGATATGGGCTTTGTGCATGGTGATCACGCTCTGCTCTGTCATACGGTTGCGAAATCGGAGGCGTTACGGGGCTGCCAATCTTTGATTTACCCGCTAGACTTAAACGGAAATCAACGCCGATCGCGTGAATTGGTTCACAGCTTCGTGATCGGGGCCTGAACGCAGAGGGTTAAGACCAGACAATAGAGGATCACATGGTTGCCTATTGCATTGTCTACGAACATGTCGACGATCCTGCGACTTTCGATATCTACCGCTCGCAGGTCATCCCGACGATCGAGGCCTTTGGTGGGAAATTCCTGGTCCGTGGCGGGAAATTCACCGCACTGGAGGGCGAAATGCCGTTCGAGCGCATAGCCATGCTGGAATTTCCCAGCCGCAAGGCGGCCGAGGATTGGTACAACTCGCCGGAATACCAGCGTATCCTACCTTATCGCCTGCAATCCACACGCTGTCAGTTTATCGTCGCCGATGGAATATAGGGCGGGAACTAGAGGGCGGACGCGACCTGACGCCTGAGCAGGAGAGCGACGGCGAGCGCCGCGATCCACAAGGTCGCGGTCGCTGAATATGAAACTGCACCGAATCCAGCATGGGTATAGACGCTGCCAAAAACAGCGCCACCGAGGCCGACCGCCACATAAGTGATGAAGGAGAACAGCCCCATTGCCGTACTGCGCGCACTCGCCGGTGCCGAGCCAATGAAGCTGACCAGCACGTTCATGCAGATATGGTTGGCAAAACCCCAGATGAAGGGAAAAGCCAAGATCGACCATATCGCCAGAACCGCATAGGGTAGGATCAGATAGTTGATGCCGACCAGGAAAAGCGACAGCGCCATCAGCCGCACCGGTCCCATGCGATCCAGCCAGGCATTGCCGAGCACTGCGGCGCCGAAACCAACACCGTAGGAGCAGGCCAGCGCACCGCCCAGCCAGGCACCGGCGTGATGCAGGTGCCGGACATGGTCGCCGACAAAGGTATACGTCTGATAGAAGCCGATCATGTAGGCAAAAGTGGCCACGAAGCAAAGCTTCATGCCCGGCACTTCAAACACGCGCGCATAGGCGACCCGTTCCGCCGCAATCGTACCGCTGCCGCGTGGCAGCACCCCGATCAGAACCACCATGGCGGCGCAGATGGCGGTCATCAGCGCGAATGTACTGCGCCAGTCGATGAGGTCGGAGAGGAAAGCCGCCAGCGGAATGCCGCCGACCATGGCCACCGACCAGCCGAAAATAACCTTGCCGATGGCGCGTGAGCGCCGTTCGGGCGCCGATAGTTCCGCTGCCAGCCCATAGATGGCAGGCAGGATGATGCCGGCGGAGAGGCCCGTCACGGCCTGGCCGATTACAAGCAGACGCCAATCCCATGCCAGGCCGCACAGTGCCAGCCCACACCCCATGGTACCGAAAGCAGTGCGGATCGCGCTGGCCTTGCGCCACTGGCCCAGCTTCGGCGCGGCCAACAAGGCCGCCGTCGCCACGCCGATGCCGTAGGCACCGGTCGCAAAGCCGATCTCCCGCGGTGTTGCCAGCAACGCCGCTGCGATGTCCGGCAGCAGAGGCGACAGCATCAACGCCTGTATCCCCACAGCGGCGATCGCGACCATCAGGATTGTCAGGGCGGTGTTCTCGGAAATCGACCGCTGCGACATTTTAATGAATTTTCTTCCTACGATTACCTATATCTCCGTACCAAGTTAGCCATATAATGGCAATTACCGAATACACAAAATTTTCTTGGCCGAACCAAATTAGAAAGCCCTGCCATATGGATGCGACAGACCGAAAGCTGTTAGCCCTTCTGTCCGAAGATGCCGGGGCCGCCTACCGCGACCTCGGCGAAAAGCTCGGCCTGTCCGCCCCGTCTGTCTTCGAGCGGGTGAAGAAATTGAAGGCGCAAGGCGTGATCAAGCGGACCACGATCGCCATCGACGGGGAGGCGATCGGGCGCCCTCTGCTTGCCTTCGTCCATGTGAACAGCGAAGGTTGGGGCAAGACTCCGGAATTGATGGCCCTGCAGGACGATCCACGCGTCGAAGAAATCCATGCCGTGGCTGGCGACACCTGCATGATCCTGAAAGTCCGCTGCGAAAGCACGCGCGCGCTGGAGGAACTGTTGAAACGGATCTACGGCGTGCCCGGCATCAAGGGGACGCGATCCTATATCGCCCTCAACACCTACCTCGAGCGCAACGCGCGGACCGAACTGCTGGGTGTTCAGTAGTAGTCCGCCTCGCGCCCTTTAAACTCCTGAATCGTGTTGCCGCCATCGACCACGAGCATCTGGCCCGTCACATAGGATGCGCCTTCACTTGCCAGGAATGCCGCCGCGGCAGCCACTTCCGATGGACGGCCAGGGCGTTTCGCCGGAGAGTTGCGCCCGGCAATGACTTCAGATCTGGACGACGACCCGGTTTCGATCCAGCCCGGCGCGACGGCGTTCACGGTGACGTTCTTGTCGGCAACTTCAATGGCCAATGCCCGCGTAAGGCCGACCATGGCTGCCTTCGCCGCCGAATATCCGGCACTCCGCGGATTGGTGACGAGCGGTCCGGTCACCGACGCGACATTGACGATACGGCCATATTTCCGCTTGAGCATTTGCGGGATCACGGCGCGCGTCACGTGGAAGCAGGTATTGAGGTTGATATCCATCGTCCGCAGCCATTCGTCCGGCGCGATCTGGTGAAAGAGGCGTGCCCGCTCGCGCTTGCCGGTCTGGATCATCCCGGCATTGTTGACGAGAATATCGATCTTGCCGAGCTTGGCGTTCACCTCGGCAATGAGGCCCGCGACTGCATCCGGATCGGTCAGGTCCGCCATCAGGGCAATATGCGCCCCCTTGCCGCCCAGCTCGCGCAGCCTCTCCTTGATGCGAGCGGTGGTAGACGTGATCGCCACGCGGGCGCCAGCTTCAGCCAAAGCGCGTGCCGTGGCAAAGCCGATCCCATCGGCGCCGCCGGCCCCGGTGATCAGTGCGATCCGTCCCTTCAATTCCGCCTCCTCAGGTTTCAGTCCAGGCGGAATTCTAGCGGTCCGCCTTTTCATTTGACAGGCCAACCGGGCAGTCCTACGAACGCGACAACGGGCTGCGCCAAAAGCGTCCGCCACGGCAAGGAATCGTAACATGAACCGGGCACAATCCAACCCTGCGGAGCCTCCCAGTACGGGCTCCCGCACCGCCAGCGACCCGGTCTCATCCGCAAACACAGGCCATTTCTAGCACCTGTTTTTGCCGATGCCTTCGGGTCGAACGTCATTTTCGTTTACCCCAGGAGGCAGGCATGATCACCGCCTATGTTCATCAGGAAGGTTCGCTCAACAAGCTCATCGTGAGTGGGCTGGAGACCCGCGCCGTCGTCGCCAATGTCCCGGCCGCCGACATCCTGCCCAGTCGGCTGCAAGCGGCGGCGGACCACGCCGCAGAAACGCTACCTCGCGAGTCCATCTGGGTTGACCTGCTGGAACCCAGCGCGACGGAAATCCAGGCAGTCGAGGCAGCTTTCGGGATCGAGGTGCCGACCCGTGAAGAAATGCAGGAGATAGAGGTCAGCAGCCGCATCTACGATGAAGGCGACAGCCTCGTCATGACGGCGCCTGTATTGCACAAGGCAGCGACCGAACATCCGGAGAGCGGCGCCGTGACCTTCATCCTGACACCCACGTCGCTGATTACCGTTCGCTTCGTCGATCCCCTGCCCTTTTCGATTTTCGCGCGCCGGGCCCAGCGCCATGTCCATCTGGCCGCCGGGCCCCAGCAAATCCTGCTGGGCTTGCTGGAAGGCATCGCCGACCGTCTGGCCGACGTGCTGGAACTGGCGGCAGCGGACATGGAGCAGGTCTCGCGCGATATCTTTGCCAAGCAGGCGCAGCCGGGGGCGCAACGGCGCCCGCGCAAAGGCGTTGCCGGACAGAAGGGCGGCAGCCTGCAGGATGTGCTGCGCCGGATCGGACGCAATGGCGATCTCGCCACCAAGGCACGCGAAAGCCTGCTGGGATTGAGCCGCATCGTTCTCTTCCTCAATGCGCAGAACAGTATGAAGAAGGATGCCAAGCAGCGCATCAAGACGCTGTCGCGCGACATTGCATCGATCGCCGATCACGCAACATTCCTCGCCGGCAAGATCAACTTCCTGCTCGACGCCACGCTCGGCCTCATCAATATCGAGCAGAACGCCATCATCAAAATCTTCACGGTGGCGGCGGTGGCCTTCCTGCCGCCGACCTTGATCGCCAGCATCTACGGCATGAATTTCGAGTTCATGCCGGAGCTGCACTGGCAGCACGGCTATCTGGTGGCTATCGGTTTGATGGTGCTGTCGGCCGTGCTGCCCTTCTGGTATTTCCGCAAGCGCGGCTGGCTGTAGACATTTTCGCGGCACTGCAGCAGGTCTTTCGCCTCAAGGACTTAAGGGCTCTTTCTGCCACCCCCTTGCTATTCCCCCGGGGCAGTCGCTATCAATGGCGCCTTCCTGGCCCCAAGGCGGCCGCAGCAGAAGGACAGAGTGCACGCATCATGGAATTATCGGAAGCCGGCTTGCCGAAGGCGCAAGTCGAGGCGATGACAAAGCGAGAAACCGACCGCTACATCCAATCCAACCCGATCTCGCAGAAGCTGGGCGTCGATGCCCGCGCCAACTGGATCAAGGGCGTTCCGCATCACTGGATGCTGGATTGGTCGACCCCCTTCCCTCTCTTTGTCGCCGATGCCAAGGGCGCCACACTCACCGACGTCGACGGCCACACTTACGACGATTTCTGTCTGGGCGACACCGGGTCCATGTTCGGTCACTCGCCGGAACCGGTCGCCAAGGCGATCGCCGCGCAGTCTTCGCACGGCCTCACCTACATGCTGCCGACCGAGGACATCATTGCGGTGGGCAAGCTGCTTGAGCGGATGTTCGGCCTGCCCTTCTGGCAGGTAACGACGACCGCCACCGATTCGAACCGCTTCGTGATCCGCTGGTGCCGCGCCATCACCAAGCGCACCAAGGTTCTGGTCTTTCACGGCGCCTATCACGGTGCCGTCGACGATACCTTCGTGCGCCTCAAGAACGGCAAAGCAATCCACCGCCCGGGCCTCATCGGCCAGGTCTATGACCTCACCACCCATACCAAGGTGGTCGAGTTCAACGATGTGGCGGCACTGGAGGCAGCGCTCAAGGACCGCGATGTCGCCTGTGTCATCACCGAACCGGCGCTGACCAATATCGGCATGGTGCTGCCGCAGCCGGGTTTCCTCGACGCACTGCAGGAACTCTGCCGCAAGACCGAGACGCTCTTGGTTATCGACGAGACGCATACCATTTCGGCCGGTTACGGCGGTTACACGCGCTCGCACAATCTGAAGCCGGACTTCCTCACTTTAGGCAAACCCGTGGCCGGTGGCCTGCCGACGGCCGTCTTCGGCTGCACCGCCGCGATCGCTGAACGCATGCGCGCGGCGGAGAAGGAGGCCGGGCCAGGTTACAGTGGCATGGGTACGACTCTGTCGGCCAATGCCCTGCAGTTCAAGGCGATGCGCGCCAATCTCGAGCAGGTCATGACGCCTGCTGCCTACCAGCACATGTTGCCATTGTCGGAAAAGCTCGCGCGTGGGATCGAGGGCGAAATAAAGAAGCGCAACATCCCTTGGCACGTGTCGAATGTCGGTGCCCGCGCTGAATTCGTCTGCGCGCCGGACCGGCCACGCAATGGCACCGAGGCGCAGGCGGCGATGCATGGCCCGGTCGAGCTCGCCGTGCATCTTTACCTGCTCAACCGTGGTCTGCTGATCGCACCTTTCCACAACATGACGCTGGTCAGTCCGGTAACGACCACGGCGCAAGTGGATCGGCTGGTCGCGACCATCGGCCAGTGCCTGGATGAATTGGCCGCCTGAACGGCGCCGCAAATCTCTATTTGGGGGTTAATATGAGTTCCAAAGTTGCCAGCATCGCCGAGTGCGATGCCTTCCTCGCCGCGCATCCCGAGGTGAAGTTCGTCCAAATCTTCTTCACCAATCAGTCCGGCGTGCCACGCGGCAAGAACCTGCTGCGCCATGACCTCAAGCCGATCTACGAATATGCCCGCTTCCTGCCCGGAACCATGCTGGCACTGGATATTACCGGCGAGGATGTCGAGGAATCCGGCCTCGTCTGGGCCGACGGCGACGCCGACCGCCTCGGCAAACCGGCGCCGGGCGGCCTCACGCTCGCGCCTTGGCTGGGTGCCGATTTCGCGCAGTTGCTGTTGTCGGTCTACGAGATCGACCACAGTCCCTGCGATGTCGACCCGCGCCATGTGCTGCAGTCCGTGATCGACCGCTTCAAGGAATTCAACCTGACGCCGGTCGTCGCCTGCGAAATGGAATTCTATCTGGTCGACCGCCAATCCCGGCCCGACGGCACCAAGCAGCCGCCGGTCTCGAGCGTTACCGGCAACCGGCCTTGGGATATCCAGGTCTACGGCCTGCGCGAACTCGATGATTTCGAGCCCTTCTTCCGCGATGTCTACGCCATGGGCGAGCAGATCGGCCTGCCGCTGGAATCCGCCATCTCGGAATATGCGCCGGGCCAGTTGGAACTGGGCCTGCGCCATCGCGCCGACGCGCTCCAGGCCTGCGACGAGGCCGTCAAATACAAGCGTCTGGTGAAGGGGGTTGCCGTCCGCCATGGCTTCGAGGCCACTTTCATGGCCAAGCCGCACAGTGACATCGCTGGGTCCGGCATGCATCTCCATGTGAGCCTTACCAACCCGGACGGCAGCAATGCCTTTGCCAGTGACGATCCCGCCGGCAGCCCGCTTCTGCGCCAGGCCGTTGGCGGCATGCAGGCGTTGCTCAACGAATCGATGGCCGTTTTCGCCCCGAATGCCAATTCCTATAGGCGTTTCCGGGCCAATTCCTACGCCCCGGTGGCTCCCACCTGGGGTATCAACAACCGGACCGTCAGCTTCCGCGTGCCCGCCGGCCCGGCCAAGTCACGCCATATCGAACATCGGATCTGCGGCGCGGATGCCAACCCTTATCTGGCCGTCGCCGCCATGCTGGCGGCGATCCACTGGGGCCTTAAGCAGAAGCTCGACCCCGGCGCACCGATCGAAGGCAACGGCTATGCCAAGGCCCAGGAAATGGGCCTGACCCTGCCGACCAATTGGCAGGCGGCCATCGACCTGTTCGGCAGCTCGGCCCGGATGAAAGAGTATTTCGGGGAACGCTTCCATCACGTTTTCCGCTCGGTCAAACAGGCGGAATATGATCGGTTCAACGCACGGGTAACCGAGCTCGACTATGCGTGGTATTTACGCAACGCCTGATACCGGGGTCCGACAGGCGCGGCGAAGGTCCAGCCCGGCCTTTCGGGCCGCGCTTGTTCGAGTCCGGTTCAGATGCTACGTTCCCGTACCGAATCAAGGTCATAGCCGATCTTGAAAGAACGCTGCCAGACGAGCGCTTAAGACATGGGCCTTTTCAGTTCCAAGAAAGACAACCGCGTCACGGTCGGCGCCCGCTACCGTTCGGCGGATACCAATCTCATTACCTGGGAAGTTGCCTCCGTCTTCAACGGTATCGACGGCACGCCCTACGCACATATCTTCTGCGTGCAGGATCAGTCGCGGCGCAAGACCGTGGCGCAGAGCTCGCTGGAATCGGGCATCCAGTATATCCGGCTGCCCAATCGGGGCGCCTGACCAGTCCATGAGCAAGGAACCGCTCCAGGTTACCCGTCAGCTCTACGACTATATCCTTAAATTCGGCTTCCGCGACGATCCGCTGTTGCAGGCACTGCGGGAAGAAACCGGCAAACTGCCGGCCAGCGTGATGCAGATTTCGCCGGAACAGGGCCAGTTCATGGCATTGCTCACTCAGCTCATGGGCGTGAAACGGGCGATCGAGATCGGCACCTTCACCGGCTATTCCAGCCTCTCGGTGGCGCGCGCGCTGCCTGCGGACGGCAAGCTCGTCTGCTGCGATATCAGCAAGGAATATACCGATGTCGCCCGCCGCTATTGGGCGAAAGCGGGTGTCGAGGACAAAGTCGACCTGCGCCTGGGACCGGCACTCGACACGCTGGCCGCCTTACGCAAATCGGCAGCCGGCACGTTCGACCTGGCCTTCATCGATGCCGACAAGACCAGCTATCCGGCCTATTACGAGGCGGTTCTGGACCTGTTGCGCCCGGGCGGCGCCATCCTCATCGACAATGTCCTTTGGGGTGGCGATGTCGCCGACCCGAAGGCCAACGACGCAGAGACGATCATCCTGCGCGACCTCAACCGTCATATTGCGTCCGACCGGCGGGTCGATTTCTGCCTGCTGCCGATTGCCGACGGTCTGACTGTCGCCCGTAAGCGCTAGGCTCAAGGGGTGGGCGGCGTGTCCGGTGACGGCCACTCCACCCTGTCGCCTGCACTGATGCCGAGTTGGCCCGCCGATCCCCCCAGAATCTCCAGAACGGCGATTGCCGGCCCTTCCGAACTGACCGGGCTGGTGTCGAAAGGTTTGGCCATCGCCGCCACATTGATGATCCGCCCGTCGGCATCGATGAACAGCATGTCGAGATGGAGTGGCGTGTTCTTCATCCAGAAAGACACCGGCTTGGCGGCTGGATAGAGAAACAACATGCCTTCATTTGGCGCCAGATGCTCCCGGAACATCAGGCCTTGGGCCCGTTCCTCCGCCGTATCCGCGATTTCGGCCGCGAATTTGTAGATGCTGCCACCGGTATGAATGAGGATCGGTACTTTTTCCTGTGCGGAAGCGGCAGCGCCAAGGCAGAGCAGGCAGCAAAGCGCTACCGTTTGTAGCAAGCGTGTCAGAAACAATGATGCCTCGCCAAACGATGTGAAGATGGACCTGCCGCAGATGACCAGCCGCCAAAGGCAGCGTCAAGAACGCAGCCACCGAACCCGGCGTTGACAATAGGCGATCCCGCGGCGTCTATTTTAGCCAAAAGAGGGAGGAGAAACTGTCATGGAAATATCCGGCGAATACCCGATCAAGGCGCCCAGGACCGTCGTATGGACGGCTCTCAACGACCCCGATGTCCTGAAAAGCGCCATCGCCGGCTGCGAGGAACTGGTGCGCGACGGCGACGGCTTTACGGCGACCGTCGTGGCCAAAGTGGGCCCCGTGAAGGCCAAGTTCGGCGGGCGCATTACCCTTTCGGATATCGATCCGCCCAATGGCTATACGATCACAGGCGAAGGACAGGGCGGCGCGGCGGGCTTTGCCAAGGGCAGCGCCAAAGTCGCGCTGGCCGATGACGGCAATGGCGGCACGATCCTCAAATACTCCGCCGGCGCCCAGATCGGCGGCAAGCTGGCCCAGATTGGCTCTCGCCTGATCGAAGGCACGGCCAGGAAAATGGCCGACGATTTCTTCAGCGCCTTCGCCGCGGCGGTGACGGCACAACCGGGTGTCGCGGCCGAAGGTGAAGCGGCGGCGGGCGTGTCCGGGATGGTGTCGGAAACGACTGGTATCGCCACGCCAGGCGGCCCCAAGCAAAAAGGGCTCCACCCCGCGATCTGGATCACCGGGCTGGTCGCCGTCGTCGGCGGAATTCTTTACTACTTCGCCAAGAGATAGCCGACGCGAAACGACCTAGACGAAAGTCGTAATCGCGCACATGACGAGCATGTGACGCATCGCAATATTGGTCAATATTTAGGCAGCTATCTCCGAAGGCGGCGTTGCACGCCTGTACTGCAAGGCATCGTGTCGTGCGAGACACATTCTCACCTTGACATTCAATTCGTCGGACAAGCTTAATTCGGTCATCGATCTTGGTGCACCGGCGCTTGATTCAGGGCAAGCCCGGTCGGAATTCAAAGGCAGCTAGCGGCGTCAAGCCACGGCAACTCAGGGAGGATCGTATGCCCACCGTTAAGATGACGGTGAACGGCAAAGCTGTTTCGGCGGATGTCGAAGCGCGCACATTGCTCGTTCATTTTCTGCGCGATACATTGGCCCTTACCGGCACGCATGTCGGGTGCGACACCGCGCAATGCGGTGCCTGTACCGTGCATGTGAACGGCAAGGCCGTAAAGTCGTGCAACGTTCTGGCGCTCCAGCTCGACGGCGCACAAGTGACCACCATCGAAGGCCTCGCCACCGGCGATACGCTGCACCCGATGCAGGAAGCCTTTCGCGACAATCACGGCCTGCAGTGCGGCTTCTGCACCCCCGGCATGGTGATGAGCGCCATCGACCTCGTGCAGGGCAAAGCCAATCTCAGCGAAGGCGAGATTCGCGCGGGCCTCGAAGGCAACATCTGCCGCTGCACCGGCTATCACAACATCGTCAAGGCCGTGAAGGCCGGCGCCGACGCGATGCAATCGGGGAAAGGGAGATAAGCCATGGCTGATTCAGCACCGGCTACCGGCATCGGCGCTTCGCCCAAACGGAAAGAAGATTTCCGCTTTCTCACCGGTCGCGGCAATTATACCGACGATATCAACCGCCCGGGCCAGACCTACGCCTATATCCTGCGCTCGCCGCACGCTCACGCCGAAATCGTCAAGATCGACACGGCGAAGGCCAAGGGCATGCCGGGCGTGGTCGCCATCTTCACCGGCGCCGATTACGACAAGGGCGGCGTCCCTTGCGGCTGGCAGATTCACAGCAAGGACGGCAGCCCGATGGTCGAGCCGCCGCACTTCCCGCTGTGCAAGGACCGCGTCCGCCATGTTGGCGACCAGGTCGCCCTTATCATCGCCGAAAACCTCGCCCAGGCGCGCGATGCGGCCGAAGCGGTCGACGTCACCTATAAGGAACTGAAAGCGATCGTCTCGACGGCCGATGCCGACAAGCCCGAGGCCGCCCAGGTCTGGCCAGATGCCAAGAACAATACCTGCTTCGATTGGCATATCGGCGACAAGGCGGCGGTCGACGCGGCCTTTGCAAAAGCCCATCACGTCACCAAGATCGATCTCATCAACCAGCGCCTGGCGCCGAACGCGATGGAGCCGCGCGCGGCAGTCGGCGAGTTCGATCGGGCGACCGGCGAGTATACGCTCTACACCACCAGCCAGAATCCCCACGTTATCCGCCTGCTGATGGGCGCTTTCGTGCTGCAGATCCCTGAGCACAAGCTCCGCGTCGTGGCGCCGGATGTCGGTGGCGGCTTCGGCTCCAAGATCTTCCATTATTCGGAAGAGGCGCTGGTCACCTGGGCCTCGGAAAAGGTGCGCCGGCCGATCAAGTGGACCTCCGACCGCTCGGAGGCCTTCGTCTCCGACGCCCAGGGCCGCGACCATTCGAGCCATGCCGAACTTGCCCTCGACAAGGATGGCAAGTTCATCGGCCTGCGTGTCGCAACCAAGGCAAATATGGGCGCCTATCTCTCGACCTTTGCGCCTTGTGTCCCGACCTATCTGTCGGCGACTTTGCTGGCCGGTGTTTACACCACGCCGGCCATCTATGCCGAAGTGAAAGCCGTCTTCACCAACACCGTCGCCGTCGATGCCTATCGTGGTGCCGGCCGTCCGGAGACGACTTATCTGCTGGAACGCCTGGTCGAAAAGGCGGCACGCGAGACCGGTATCGACCGGGTGGAATTGCGCCGGCGCAACTTCATTCCGAAGAACGCCTTCCCCTACCAGACGCCGGTCGCTTTGCAATATGACAGCGGCGATTATGACTCGACCCTGGACATCGCATTGAAGCTCGGCGATTGGAGCGGGTTTGAAGCACGTCGCGCGGAAGCCAGGAAGCGCGGCAAGTTGCGCGGTATAGGCATCTCGACCTATCTCGAGGCTTGCGGCATTGCTCCATCGGCTGTGGTCGGTTCCCTTGGCGCTCGTGCCGGTCTCTATGAATGCGGCCAGGTCCGTGTGCATCCGACCGGCTCGGTGACGGTCTTTACCGGTACGCACAGCCACGGCCAGGGGCATGAAACGACCTTCGCCCAGTTGGTCTCGGATACGCTCGGCGTGCCGTTCGAGAGTGTCGAGGTCAGCCATGGCGACACCAACAAGATCCCCTTCGGCATGGGGACCTATGGCTCACGCTCGCTGGCCGTCGGCGGTTCGGCCATCGTCAAGGCGATGGACAAGATCATCGCCAAAGCCAAGCGCATCGCCGCCCATCTGATGGAAGCGTCCGTTGCCGACATCGATTTCAAGAACGGCGAATTCACGGTGAAGGGCACCGACAAAAAAGTGAGCTTCGGCCAGGTAGCGCTGACGGCCTATGTGCCGCACAACTACCCGATCACCGAACTCGAGCCGGGCCTCGAAGAAACGGCCTTCTACGATCCGCTGAACTTCACCTATCCGGGCGGCACGCATATCTGCGAAGTCGAGATCGACCCCGAAACCGGCGTCACCCAGGTACTGAACTTCACGGCGGTCGACGATATCGGTCGCGTCATCAATCCGATGATCGTCGAAGGCCAGGTGCATGGCGGTGTCGTCCAGGGTATCGGTCAGGCGTTGCTCGAAAACTGCGCCTATGACCCGGAAACCGGCCAGCTCCTGACCGGCTCCTACATGGACTATACGATGCCGCGCGCCGATGACGTGCCCAGCATCACCGTCGCCAATCACGCCACCATGTGCACGCACAATCCGCTGGGGTCGAAGGGGGTCGGCGAAGTGGGTGCCATCGGCTCGCCGCCGGCAGTCATCAATGCCGTGCTCGACGCATTGCTGCCGGCCGGCGTTACCGACATCTCAATGCCGGCGACACCGCATAAGGTGTGGCAGGCGATCCAGTCGGCAGGCAAAGCCAAAGCAGCGGAATAAGGGAGAGAGTCCATGCATAATTTCGCATTCCATCGCCCCGCTTCCGTCGCCGATGCGGTGAAGGCATTGGGTTCGGCCGGCGATGGCAAGATCGTCGCCGGCGGCCAGACCTTGTTGCCGACATTGCGCCAGCGCCTGGCGGAACCCAGCGATCTCATCGATCTCGGTGCCATTGCCGATCTGAAGGGGATCAAGGCAGAGGGTGACGGCATCACCATTGGCGCCATGACGACCCATGCCGAAGTGGCTTCATCGGCGATCGTCCAGGGGACCATACCCGCCCTCGCCCACCTCGCCAGCCATATCGGCGACCGGCAGGTCCGGCATCGGGGCACGATTGGCGGCTCGCTCGCCAATAACGACCCGGCGGCGGATTATCCGGCGGCTGTTCTGGGGCTGGACGCCACGGTCCGCACCAATAAGCGCGAGATCAAGGCCGACGATTACTTCCAAGGCATGTTTTCGACCGCGCTGGAAGATGGCGAGATCATCACCGCCGTCCATTTTCCGAAACCCGAGAAGGCCAGCTACGAGAAATTCGTCCAGCCCGCCTCGCGTTTTGCCCTGGTCGGTGTCTTTGTCGCCAAGACCAAGAGTGGCGTGCGCGTTGCCGTGACCGGCGCCGGCCAGGAAGGCGTCTTCCGGCCCAAGGAAATCGAGGCGGCGCTCGGTGCCAATTTCAGCGGCGACGCCGCCAAGGGGGCCAAGGTCGCAGCTAGCGATCTCAACAGCGACCTGCACGGTTCGGCCGAGTACCGGGCACATCTGGTGAGCGTGTTGGCCGGCCGCGCGGTAGCTGCCGCCAAATAAAAGATTACCTCCGACCGAAAGGAGAAAGGGCAGGATCTCCATCCTGCCCTTTTTCTTTGGTCGCGATCGCGAGAGGTTCAGCCGGCGCGGATCTTGGCGATGAAGGAATCGACTTCGCGCCGTAGGGCCTCCGATTGGCGCGACAGGTCGGAGGATGCTCCCAGCACTTCGCCGGCGGCACCGCCGACCTCATTGGCTGCCTGATTGACGCCGCCTATGTTGCGCGCCACTTCGTCTACACCCGAGGCCGCCTGTTGTGCGTTGTTGGATATCTCCTTGGTCGCCGCCGATTGTTCCTCGACAGCCGCGGCGATACCGGAGGCGATTTCGTTAATGCGGGCGATCGTCGAACGGATATGACCCATCGCTTCGGCAGCGCTCCGGGTCACCTGCTGCATGCCGCCGATCTGGACCGAAATATCCTCGGTCGCCTTGGCCGTTTGCGACGCCAGGTTCTTCACCTCCGACGCCACGACGGCGAAGCCCTTGCCGGCCTCACCGGCACGGGCCGCTTCGATGGTGGCGTTCAAGGCCAGCAGGTTGGTCTGGCTGGCGATGTCGTTGATGAGCTGCACGATACCGCCGATACGCTCGGCCGCCTGGGCGAGACTCTCCACCGTCTCGCCGGTCTTGGCCGCTTCGTCCACCGCCGTTCGCGCGACGCTGGAGCTGTCCGCGACTTGCCGGCTGATCTCGGTGATCGAGGATGACAGCTCTTCCGCCGACGCCGCCACGGTCGTGACGTTGGCCGAAGCCTGGGTGGTTGCGGCTGCCACGGCGGTCGATTGGCGTGTCGCCTCCTCCGCGGTGCCGGACAGCGAGCTCGCATTCGATTGCAGTTCGGTCGCCGCCGAGGAAACGCCCTCGACCACGCCCTTTATCGCCTGCTCGAAGCTGTCGGCCAGTTGCAGCATCGTCCGGCGCCGCTCCTCTGCCGCGCGTTGCTCCGATGCCTTCTGCTCGTCGCGCAGCCGGTCGACTTCGATCAGCTTCTCCTTGAAGAAATCGATGGCGCGGGCCATGACGCCGAGTTCGTCCCGCCGCTTCGTCAGCGGCACCTCCAGCGCCGTATTGCCACCCGCCAGCCCCTCAACCGCACCGGTCAGCGCGTGGATTGGTTTGGTTGCGACATAGCGCACCAGCAAGGCGATGATGATGCCCAGCACGACGACGATGATTGCCGAGACGATCAGGACGCTGTTGGTCAGGCTGTTGACCGGCGCCTTCATCTTATCCTGCGGCAGGTTCACCAGCACCGACCAGCGGGTCGAGGATAGCCCGGTGACGACCGGCATGAAGATGCGGCTCACATCCGTATCGAGCGAGGCCGAGAAATCCTCCGATTGGAACTTCTCGCCGGCCTTGATAGCGGCCAGCGCATCGCTCAGCGTCGCCGATGTCTCCTGGATCGGCTTGCCCAGGGCTTCGGCGTTGCCATAGGCCGCCCACAAGCCGCCATTCGAGACGAGCGAGACGGAGCCGGTTTCGAAGGGTTTCATTTCCGCGAGCTTGGCGTTCAGTCCCTCGAGCAGAAGATCGATGCCGGCGACGCCGATCACCTTGCCATCGACGACGATCGGCACGGCGGCGCTGGTTATCAGCACATCCTTGCCGTTGACCCCATAGAGATAAGGCTCCAGGAACTGCTCCTGGCCGCTGTCCCGCGCCAGCAGGTAATAGTCGCCAAGGCCCGGCTTGTCGTAATCGGTCAGGGCCGTCAGGCTGGAACCTTCGCCATCGCGGGCCACATAGGGAACGAAGCGGCCGCTGGCATCGTGGCCCTCCGTATTGACGAATTCGGCATCCTTGCCATCGAAGGCATTGGGCTCGAAGGCCACCCAGGTTGCCAGCAGATCGGGATTGTCCGCCAGCAGCTTGCGCAGGGAGGCCAGAATGCTGGCCCGGCTCGCCGACTGGCCTTCGATCTGGCCGATCGTGTTCGCAGCCGTGGCGCGCGCCGAGGCAAAGGCGCCGGAGATGACATTCTCGACCTTGACCGCCGCATTGGTTGCCACCTCGGTGCCGAGTTTGCCGCTCAGGGCGCCAACGGTGGAACCGCTGTTCGAAACGGTAATCCAGGTCGACAAAGCAAGACCCGCCACCAGGGCGACCAGGATAGGCAGCAGGATCTTGACGGCCAAGGATCCACCCGCGGATTTGCCGGTTTTCATCGATTTCACTCCCAGGAGATATAATTTATTGGGAGGAATAGTCGGACTGAATTCTTAACAAGTTGTGAACTGCCGCCCCCTGCTCGCAAAATGAGCGGCCGGGATCAGACTTTCCGGCAGACCCACCCGGCCGGCGCGGATTTGAGGCCGCCAGCACTGCTTTCAAGATAGTCGCGCAGCAAGGCGGAGAGCATCGGACTCGCGCCGGTGAGATCGCCGGCGCTGATCAGCATATTGTTGGGGTGCGCCTCACGCTCTTGCGCCACGAGGGCCGTCCGGCTGCCCGGCACCGCTACAGCCAAGGATCAGAAGTGCAAACGCGACGCTTGAAAAACGATAGCGCATATTCACTCCATTTCAGTCGGTGCAGGTTGCTACTTGTTCGGGTGTTGATCCGTGGGCGCATCGGATGCCGGCGGTGGGCTTTCCGTCGGCACGGCCTCTTCCTCCTCCGGCAGCTCCGTGCCGTCATCGGTAAAGAGGTCGCGGATGAAGCCGGGGGCCAGGGCCGACCATTCATTGACGTCGATCTTGGGCTCGTCGAGATTGCCCGCAACCGCATAGGTGGCGGCAAATAGGCCTTCGCCTTCGCCGCCTTGGATAATGGCGCCGATCAGCGGGATGTTGCCGAGCACGCTGTTGATGGCATAGGCAGGCACCAGAGTGCCCTTCACGTTCACCAGATTCCGGTCGAGATCGATCTGACCCTGCGCCGTCATGCCGACCGAGGGGCCGGCACTGCGGAACCGCTTGAGTTCGATGAGGCCGCGCGTCTTGGTGAAACGGCCTTCGGCGCCGCCGAACAGGAAGCCTTCACCCGTCACCGCATCCACCACGCCGGTAATCGTGGCGACCGTCAGGAAGCGCGCGACGAACGGCGTGTTGATGACGCGAAACGACGACATCGATATCTTGCCTCGCAGGGGCCGCCAAGGCTGGTTGTCCTTGACCGTTCCGGTGATCGACAAGGTGCCGCCCTTGATCGAATCGTAAAGATCGAGGATGCGCAGGGCACCGCCGCCATCCTCGGTGCTGATATTCAGCGCATGCTGCCCGGCCTTGCTCGGGCGGTAGTCGAAGGTAATCGGCTTGCCGCTCGGCAGCGTCGCCTGGAAGGCAACGACATCCCACCAAAATGGATCGTGCACCGCTTCGATCGTTGCGTTGGTCAATTCGCGCCCTTCGCCCAGGCGCAGATAGCCGAGTTGCCCTTTCACCGTATAGGGGCGTTGCTGTTCGGGTTCGGTCCGGGCCAGTTCCTCAGGCGTCGGCGTATCGTCGCTCCCCAGCCACGGCTCGGCATCGAGCGTGCCGCCACCGACCGTGATCAGGGTCCAGCCCTGCTTCATTTCGGCATCGAAGCCGGTAAGGTGCGATGCGCCCATCTTCACATCCGGCAGCGTAACGCGCGAGATCGAACCATCGGCGGCGAATTGGAGCGCGCCGGCCGTCACCAGATCGCCGGCCGAAACTCTGAATTGCGGGATGGCGACCGGCTTGTCGTTCAACATCTCCAAGGCCAGGTCGGCCTGCCCGGCGACGCCCGCATCCTTGTGCCATTTGAGAGCCGGCACATCCAGCACGGCATTGGCGAGATCAAACGTCCCCTGCAACGTCGCCCGGCCACCCGGCAGCTTCGTATAGGTCACGTCGCACTGGCAGGCTCCTTCGACCCAGGGGCGGTAATCGAAGCCCAGCGAAGCGAGCTGCGCCGCGGTCGCCGCCCCGTTGACATGCAGCTTCTCGTCGAATGCGGCATCATCGTCGAATGTCTGGCTCCAATCGAGGATGATGGGCATCTCGGCGAAGACGATGGGGCCGGTGATGTTCATGCCCTTTTCGTCGAGATTGAGCTTCAAGACCCCCTGCGTCACATCCTTGTCGAAGCGGATCTTGGCTACCTTCACATCGTTCATTTCCGCGGCGACCTTCACCTTTACTTCGGCAAAAGTCAGCTTCTTGGCCGCCGGGAAATCGAAGAAGATATTGGCCGTTGCCGTCCCGCCGGCCGCGTTGGGATCGATGCCCAGCTTCTTGGCATAACCCAGACGCGGATGATCGAGGAGTTCCAGCGCATCCTTCATAGGTGCCGCGACATCGCCGCCAACCTTGATGAACTGGTCCTCGACATCCAGACCGGTGATGACAAGATCACCCGCGGTCACCTTGATATTGCCCACTTCGCCGCCCGTGATCCTGGCGGCGAAAGTCTTGGTATCGAACTCCGCCGTTGCCATGCCCTTGGTGATAGGTGGCATCGGCCGCAGATAATGAACGGTCAGATCGCTGGTCTTGAGGATGCCCTTGACCGCTTCGGCCTTGGTCCCCTCCCCCTCCAGCGGCAGGCGCAACGTGAGATCGGCGCTGGCCTCGTCGACCATGCCATGGGGAATGTTCGGCACGACCCAGTTGCGCGTGTCGCTGGCGACCGTCTCCGGCCAATATGGGTCCAGCAGCTCCGCCGGCAGCTGCGTCACTTTGAGACTGGCCGTCAGCACCGGCAGCGCGCCGTCCTTGGCCTTGCCACTGAAGGCGCCCTGCCAATCCGCCTTGGCACTGATGCGCGGCCCGCCGATATCGAGATCCAGAGCGGAGATCGTCATCAGATCGTTGTCGCGGTCCAGGCGTCCCTGGACGTTCATACTGGTGACGGGGATCGGCTGCTTGGTAAGATTGGGAAGATCAAGCGCGCCAGCACCGCTCAGCAGCGTGAAATCGACGACGCCGATATCGCCCAGATGCTCGCTGGCGATTTCGATCGATGTCTGGACCTTGGCCGTGACCGCCAGGTCCGCCGTCGACAGCTCCGACAAGGCAGGTTCGATCAAGCCTAGCGAGGAAAGCTGCAGGGATGCCACGGATGCGTCGATCCCGAGCTTGCTGGTATCGCGCCGATAATCGAGCTTGGCGCTGACGATGGCCGGGTCGCCGAGTTGCGGCAGGGCCGCGAACAGGTCGCCGGACAGGCCGCCCACTTCGCGCCGGGCTTCGGCGCCGAAATTGTCCGCCTGCCAGGTCAATCCGGTCACATAGTCGATCACCTGGACATGGCCGTTGAGAATGGCGGCCGAGGTCAGATATCCGGTCGGCTTGGTCCGGTCCGGGGATTCCAGCATGTCGCTGGCCAGCAGCATCAGCGCCTCGAAGCTGCCATCCGTATCCTTCGTCGTCGGCTCGCTGGTGACACCGCCCGGCCCGAAAGCGAGCGAGCCATCCTTGTTGCGGATCAGGGTGAGCTTCGGTCCGATGATCTCGATCTTGCTGGGCGCGATCAACCCCTTGAACAAGGCCCGCGCGCTGAAGGTAATCGATACTTCCGGCAGGTTGGCAAGCTCGCGCCCTTCCAGATCGCGGACCCGCAAATTCATGGCACGCACGTCGAGCGCCCGGTCCCATCCCGCCCAGGTCAGGACCGTATCGTCGACGGCGATACGGTAGGGTTGATCGGTCCGGATCAGCGCCTGCTCGACATAGGAGGAGAGGAAGCGCAGGTGAATGGGGCCTTCCTGGGTCAGGCGCCAGGTCAGGAATGCCAGGATGATCGCGGCACCGGCCAAAGCGGCGCCGAGCAATTCCAGGGTGACGATCGTGGTACGGCGAATCACGCGCGGTCAGCTCCGATCAGCAAGCGGCATAGCCAGAAACGAACTCCCGCGCATCCAACACCAACCGACAGCACCGGTTTCCGCTCCTGAGCGTCATCGCCGCTATTGATACTCCGGTCGAATCCACTGTCTTGACCGGAACCGGTTGCTTCAGCAGTCTCTCGGTTTCCCCGCCGCCGACAGACAAACAATGTCCTCAACAAAACTTGCCGCCATCGACCCCGCCACTTTGCCGCGCCCGAGCGACCCGCGGCAGGTAGATCTTCATCTTGAGCAACTCATCCAGGCATTGCCGGCCGAGGCGCAGGGCAGCGTGAACACGCCCGCCGCACGGGCCCTCCTTGAGGCGCTGTTCGGCAATTCTCCCTTTCTCAGCCGGTGCCTGCTCGCAGAAACCGACGCTTTTCTTGAACTTTTAACGCAGGATGTCGATTCTGTCTTTAACAATGTCGTGACCGCCATCACACCCAAGGCTTTGGAAAGCTTGGACGAAGCCGGTTTGATGGCGGCGTTGCGGCGGGCCCGGCGGCGCGTGGCGCTCATCGTCGCGTCGGCGGATATCGGGCGTCTCTGGCCGCTTGAAACGATCACGGCGGCACTCAGCCGTTTTGCCGAAGCTGCACTGCACGCAGCGATTTCACACCTTCTACGCCAATTACATGTCGCTGGAGAGATTTCCTTACCGTTTCCTGACCAGCCGGAGCGCGATTGCGGCCTCATCGTGCTGGGGCTCGGCAAGCTCGGTGCCGGTGAACTGAACTATTCCAGCGACATCGACCTCATCCTGCTCTTCGAACGAGACAAGATCAGATACACAGGCCGGAAGACCGCGCAAGAATGCCTGGTCCGGCTGGCACGAAACCTAGTCAGGATCCTCCAGGATGCGACAGCGGAAGGTTATGTCTTCCGCATCGACCTGCGCCTGCGCCCGGATCCCGCCTCGACCCCGCTGGTCATCTCGACACTCGCTGCGGAAACCTATTACGAGGGCATGGGGCAGAATTGGGAGCGTGCCGCGATGATCAAGGCGCGCGTCGTGGCCGGCGACGTGGCTGCCGGTGAGATGTTCTTGCGGAACCTGCGCCCCTTCATCTGGCGCAAGCATCTCGATTTTGCCGCGATCCAGGACATCCACTCCATCAAGCGGCAGATTTATGCCGTCAAGGGTCATCGGCAGGTGGCAGTTGCCGGCCACAACATCAAGCTCGGCCGTGGCGGCATCCGCGAAATTGAGTTCTTTGCCCAGACCCAGCAACTGATCTGGGGCGGCCGGGTCATGGATCTACGACAGCGCGTCACCTGCGAGGCGATCCTTGCTTTGGTGCGCCTGGGTAAATGCAAGCCCGAGGTTGCGGAGGAACTGATCGCCGCATATCGGTTTCTGCGCATGATCGAGCATCGCCTGCAGATGATCGAGGATCACCAGACGCAGACCTTGCCGGATTTCGGCCCCGCCTTGGATCGCGTGGCGCTCTTCAGCGGCCATGCCGACACGGCCGAATTCGAAGTTGCCTTGCGCTATCACCTGGGCCGTGTCGAAGACCATTACGCCGAACTGTTCGAAGAGGCGCCGACCCTGGGTGCCGCCGAAGCCGGCATCGCCGGCAGCCTGGTCTTCACCGGCACGGAGGACGATCCCGAGACGGTGCAGACCCTGGAACGGATGGGCTTTCCCAACGGCAGCGCCGTCGCGGCACAGATCCGCGCCTGGCATCATGGCCGCTACCGCGCCACCCGCAGCGCCCGGGCGCGCGAATTGCTGACCGAACTGATGCCGCGCCTGCTCAACATCCTGGGCCAGACAGTGGATCCGGACACAGCTTTCCGCCGCTTCGACGATCTTCTGCGCGCACTGCCGGCGGGGGTACAGTTCTTCTCCCTGCTCTATTCCAATCCGGCGCTCCTCGACCTTATCGCCGAGGTCATGGGCACGGCGCCGCTTCTGGCCGAGCAGCTGGCGCGGCGGCCGGCGTTGCTCGACGGTGTGCTGGCCGCCGGCCTCTACGATACCAACGCCGACCGCGAGGCCCTGGCAGCCGACCTCGATCGGCAGCTGGGCCTCGCCACCGATTTCCAGGATGCGCTCGATGTCCTGCGTCGCTGGACCAAGGACCAGCAGTTCCAGATCGGCGTGCGCATCCTGCGTGGCACGCTCGATGGCGATGCCGCCGGCCCGCTGCTTTCCGACGTGGCCGATTGCGCCCTGGCCGCGTTGTTTCCCCGCGTTGCCGCCGAATTCGAACAGCAGCATGGCAAGCTGCCGGGGCGCGGCATGGTCTTCCTGGCGCTGGGCAAGCTCGGCAGCCGCGAGATGACGATCACCTCCGATCTCGACCTGGTCTTCGTCTACGATATTCCGCCCGGCGTGCCGGATTGGGATACGGTCCTGTCGGATGGGCCGAAGCCGCTGGCACCGATCCAATATTACGCGCGGCTGGCACAACGCCTCATCAATGCGATCACCGCTCCCACGGGCGAGGGCCGGTTGTTCGAGGTCGACATGCGCCTGCGCCCCAGCGGCAATTCGGGCCCAATCGCCAGCGGGCTTGCCCCCTTCGAGAAGTATCAGCTGACCGAAGCCTGGACCTGGGAGCATATGGCGCTCACCCGCGCGCGCGTCATCGCCGGCGACGCCGGCCTCGCCGACGATACCGTGGCGATGCTGAACCGGGTACTCTGCCAGAAGCGCGACCCGGAGAAGCTGCGGATCGATATCCTCGACATGCGGCGGCGCATGGCCGGCCAGTACCGCACCGACGATATGTGGGACCTGAAACATGCCCGCGGCGGGCAGGTCGATCTAGATTTTATCTCGCAATACCTGATCCTCAAGCATGCGGCGGAATTCCCCGACATTGTCGCCGGCGACCCCGTCATCGCGCTCGGCCAGGCGCATCTCCTGGGACTTATCGACCCCGTGACGGGCGACAAGCTGATTGCCGCCGCCCAACTGTGGCACCGGCTGCAACAGGTCATCCGCCTCATCGTCGGCGGCAAGCTGGAAGAGGAGAAGCTGGGGGCGCCGGCCAAGAAGCATCTGGCCCAGATCGCCGCGGAACCGGATTTCAGCGCCCTCAAAGCGCTGGTCATGGAGCAGGAAGCTGTCGTATTCGCCTGCTTCGAGACTATATTCGAGATCGAACCGACTGAATGAGGGAGAGATAGAATGGCACTCGAAAGCGGCGCCAAGGCGCCCGCCTTTTCCATGAAGACCGATGGTGGCGGCAAGGTCTCCTTGAGCGAACTCAAGGGCAAAAATGTCATCCTCTATTTCTATCCGAAGGACGATACCAGTGGCTGCACCGCCGAGGCCTGCGGCTTTCGCGACAGGCTGCCGGCCTTCAAGAAGCTGGACGCGGTGGTGATCGGCGTGTCACGCGATTCCGTCGAGAGTCACGACAAGTTCAAGAAGAAGCACGATATCAATTTCACCCTGGGATCGGACGAGGCCGGCAAGGTGACGGAAGCCTATGGCGTCTGGGTCGAAAAGAACATGTACGGCAGGAGATACATGGGTATCGAGCGCGCCACCTTCCTGATCGATCGCAAGGGCATCATCCGCAATGTCTGGCGCAAGGTGAAGGTCGCCGGCCATGTCGAGGATGTCGCCAAGGCCATCAAGCAACTCGATTGATGGCGGATCTGGCAGAGGAAGCGATCCGCGTCCTCAAGACGGCGGATGCCGCTGAAAAGGCGGCGGCGGCGCGGGACCTGGCGGCAGCATGGCGAAGCGGCGCGCTGTCGTTCGACAAAGCCGGCAACCCACCGTCGCGGCCGGCACGCCCCGCGCGACCGGAACTGCGCCGCCCTGGCGACATGCCGCGCCGGAAGGCCGGCGGCAATCTGGAAAAGCGCGTCGCCCTGCTGCATGCGCTGGCACATATCGAGCTCAACGCCATCGACCTTGCCTGGGACTTGCTCGCCCGTTTCGGCCGGGCCGATCTGCCGCGCGCCTTTTTCGACGATTGGGTCCGCGTCGGCGATGAGGAGGCGCTTCACTTTACGATGCTGGCCGAGCGCTTGGCCGAAATGGGTGCGGCCTATGGCGATCTGCCGGCCCATGACGGGCTGTGGCAGGCAGCCGAGGAGACCGCGCACGATCTCCTGGCCCGCCTTGCCATCGTGCCGCTGGTGCTCGAAGCCCGCGGGCTCGATGTGACGCCGGCAACGGTCGCCGATTTCAAGCGCGCCGGCGACGACGCGTCGGCCGCAGCGCTGGAAATCATCTACCGCGACGAAATCAGCCATGTCGCCACCGGCAAGCGCTGGTTCGACCATGTGGCGGCCGAGCGCGGCTGCGACCCGGCCGCCGCTTGGCAGGAACTGGTGCGCAAGCATTTCCGAGGACGCTTGAAACCGCCTTTCAACAAGGCCGCCCGCGACCAGGCGGGCTTCGGCGCCGCCTTCTACGAGCCGATCGCCGAAGCCTAAGCCGGCAAGGGTCCGAAAAGGAGGTTATCCAGGCCCCGAATGAGCCCCTTGAGGGCGACCACCCGGCGCGCTGCCAGCAGGGTTCCGGCGACATAGGGCCCGGCGGAGGTGCCGGCATCGTGGCGGATGGTAAGACGCTCCCCGTCCTTGCCGAAGATGGTCTCGACCGCCAGCACATAGCTTGGCAGCCGCACCGCATGCACCCGCCCGCCGCCGACATCGGCACCGCGCGCTTCCTGCGGCCCGATAATGTCCTTGATCGGATAGCCGGGAACACTTTTCTGGATGGCGCCCATGCGCTCGGCCAATTCCCGTGCCGTGCCGGAGGGTACATCGGGCTTGGTCGATTTGGCGTAATCGATGATCTCGTAATCGGGAACCTGCTGGGCGGCCAGCAGCGAGAAGCGGGTAAGCAGGCTGGCGGTGACGGAGAAATTACCGCTGGCAACCACGCCTAGCCCCTGTTTGTCGGCGGCCTTGGCAATCTCGTCATACTCCGCCGCACTGAGACCGGATGTGCCGATGACGACCGGCACGCCAAGCTCCAGCGCTTTCAGGGCGTTGGCCTTCACCGCCGACGGATGCGTGTAATCGATATAGACGTCGGCGGGCTCCGCCTTCAGCGCCTCTTCGACATTGGCCGAGATAATGACCCCGATATGGCCGAGCCCGGCCACGGTGCCGGCATCCTGTCCAGCCGCCTTGCGCGCCACCGCACCGGCGAGGGAGAGGTCGGCCGCATCGTTAACCCCGGCGATCAGTGCCTTCCCGGTCCAGCCCGTGGCGCCCCCAACACAGATCCGCAATGACATGATTAACCCCTTATGAAAATTGTGATTCCAGCAGCCCTGCGACTGCCTGACCCACGCATATCGCATGGCGCGGCCTTTGACTTACGCACGGCAACGGAGGATATTGCCATCGGTGTCATTTAACCAGCCGCCGCATGGCGTGGCTGGTCTTTTTATGTTTGGAATCAGGAAGATCATGACTGCCAGACCGAACTCGCTCGCCGCCCGCGACGGCGCCTATCACTTCCATGGCTACACCAACGCGCTGAAGAACGAGCAGGAAGGTGGCTTCGTCGTCATGCGCGGTGACGGGCCGTTCGTCTATACGGAAGAAGGCAAGGAATATTTCGACGGGCTTTCAGGCCTGTGGTGCTGCTCGCTGGGCTTCGGCCCGCAGCCGCGCCTGGTCGAGGCGGCGAAGAAGCAGATGGAAACCTTGCCCTTCTACCACACCTTCACCCAGAAAGTGGCGGCGCCCGTCGTGGAACTGGCCGAGAAGCTGGTGCAATTGGCCCCCGTGCCGATGTCGAAGGCCTATTTCTGCAATTCCGGGTCCGAGGCGAACGATACCGCGGTCAAGATGATCTGGTATCTCAACAATGCGCTGGGCCGGCCGCAGAAGAAGAAGATCATCGCCCGGGTGAAGGCCTATCACGGGGTCACGGTCGCGGCGGCCTCTCTCACCGGCCTTCCTGCCCTGCACAATGATTTCGATCTGCCGATCGCCGGCATCCTGCGGACCGATTGCCCGCACTACTACCGTTTCGGCGAAGAGGATGAGAGCGAGGAAGCATTCGCCGCCCGCTGCGCCGACAATCTGGAGCGCCTGATCCTGGCCGAGGGGCCGGAGACGGTCGCCGCCTTCTTCGCCGAACCTGTGCAAGGTGCCGGCGGCGTCATCATCCCAGCGAAGACCTACTGGGAAAAGATCACGGCCGTTCTCAAGAAATACGACGTACTCCTGGTGGCCGACGAGGTCATCTGCGGCTTCGGCCGCACCGGCAATTGGTGGGGGACGCAGACTTTCGGCATGCGGCCAGACATCATCACCATGGCCAAGCAATTGTCGGCCGGCCAGTTGCCGATCGCGGCGATCCTCATCAACCAGCGCGTTTTCGAGGCCCTGCGCGACAATTCGAACAAGCATGGCGGATTTGCCCATGGCCTGACCTATTCCGGCCATCCAGTGGCCTCCGCCGTGGCGCTGGAAACGATCAGGATTTACGAAGATTTGCGTATCGTCGACCATGTTCGATCGATTGCGCCGCATTTTGAGCGCGAAATGAACGCTTTTATCGATCACCCGCTGGTGGGCGAGGTGCGCAAGGTGGGATTGGTCGGCGCCATCGAACTGGTGAAGAACAAGAAAACGCATGAGAGTTTCGATCCGAAACTGGCTGTCGGTCCGACGCTGGTTAAGTTCGCGCATGAGCGCGGGCTGATCGTACGGCCAGTGATAGATTCGCTTTGTTTCTGTCCGCCGATGATCTCGACCGAGGCGCAGCTCACCGACATGTTCGGCCGTTTCTCCCGCGCCTTGAAGGACACTCATGATTGGCTGAAGCGTGAAGGACATGCCTGACGTGACCATGGATTACGCCGCGATTTTCGCGGCGCGGCTGGATACGCTGAAGACTGAAGGCCGCTACCGGGTTTTTGCCGATATCGAGCGTATCGCCGGCCGCTTCCCCAAGGCGCTCTATCGCGGCGCCCCGGATGCCGAACCGATCGAAGTGACCGTCTGGTGCAGCAATGATTATCTGGGCCAGGGGCAGGATCCGGCGGTGATGGCCGCCATGCAGGAAATCATCGCCCGCACCGGAACCGGCGCCGGCGGCACGCGCAACATTTCCGGCAACAGCCACGAACTGGTCAAGCTCGAGCATGAACTGGCCGCCTGGCATGAAAAGGAAGCCGCTCTTACCTTCACATCCGGCTTCGTCGCCAACGAAGCGGCGCTGAGCGTGCTGGCACGGCAGCTTCCCGACTGCATCGTCTTTTCCGACGCGTCGAACCACGCCTCGATGATCGCCGGCATCCGCAACAGCCGGGCCGAATACCACGTCTTCCGCCACAATGATGTGGCGCATCTCAGGGAGTTGCTGGCCGCCGCACCCGCCGGCCGGCCAAAACTGGTCGCATTCGAGAGCGTCTATTCGATGGACGGCGACATCGCGCCGATCGCTGCCATCTGCGATGCCGCCGCCCAGTTCGGCGCGCTCACCTATCTCGATGAAGTGCATGCGGTCGGCCTCTATGGCCGGACCGGTGCCGGCGTTGCCACGCGGGAGGGACTGTCCCATCGTCTCGACGTCATCCAGGGCACACTTGGCAAAGCCTTCGGCCTGATGGGCGGCTATATCGCCGGGTCGGCGCTGCTGGTCGACTTCGTGCGCAGCTTTGCGCCCGGCTTCATCTTCACCACCGCCTTGCCTCCGGTGATTGCCGCCGGCGCCCGCGCCAGCCTGAAGAGCCTGATCGCGGCGCAGAATCTTCGCGCCCGGCATCAGGCCCAGGCGGCGAGGCTCAAGCAATTGCTGGCGGAAGCCGGCCTCCCCGTCCTGCCCAGCGAGAGCCATATCGTGCCCTTGATGGTCGGCAATGCCGAGGCCTGCCGGAACGCGGCGGAGCGCCTCCTGCAGCGGCATAAAATATATGTCCAACCGATCAACTTTCCGACCGTCCCGCGGGGCACGGAGCGCCTGCGTTTCACACCAACGCCTTATCATGATGAGGCGGCGATGCAGGAACTCGTCTCGGCGCTCCGGGAGGTGTGGCGCGAACTATTCTTGCCACTTGCCGCCTGAGGTTGCGGCGCGCCGCCCGATTGCCTGGAATATCGCACGATCAGTGTTTTACATTTGACTCGTTAAGCTCGGTTGCTTTAAACGCGAATGGCGGAAAAACAAGCCGCTGCCGCGGGTGCTGACTGGGATGGCACAGGCGGACAAAAAGCAGACAGGTGGATAAAAAGCAGGATGTTGTGACCTGTCAGGGTTGCGCATAGGGGGCTAGGCTTAAGGACGATGGGCAAGACCAACGATCCGTTCGTTACATTCACCGATGTTCAGAAGACGTATGACGGCGAGACGCTTGTCGTCAAAAACCTCAATCTGACGATTGAGCAGGGCGAATTTCTGACCCTTTTGGGGCCGTCGGGCTCCGGCAAGACAACCACCCTGATGATGCTGGCCGGGTTCGAAGTGCCGACCCATGGGCGCATTGCGATGGGCGGTGTCGAAATCAACAATATGGCGCCGCATAAGCGCAACATCGGCATGGTGTTCCAGAACTATGCCCTCTTCCCGCACATGACGGTCGAAGAAAATCTGGCTTTCCCCTTGCAGGTCCGCAAGGTCGCCAAGGACGAGATCGCCAAGAAGGTGCAGCGCGCCCTCGAAATGGTGCAGCTGCCGCAGATGGCCAGGCGCCGGCCGGCCCAGCTTTCGGGTGGCCAGCAGCAGCGTGTGGCCCTGGCCCGCGCGCTGGTGTTCGATCCGAAGCTGGTGCTGATGGACGAACCCCTGGGCGCTCTCGACAAGCAGTTGCGCGAGCATATGCAGATCGAGATCAAGCATATCCACGAGCGTTTGGGCGTGACGGTGGTGTATGTCACGCACGACCAGTCGGAAGCATTGACCATGTCCGACCGCGTCGCCGTGTTCAATGACGGCGTCATCCAGCAGTTGGCCGCGCCAGCCAACCTCTATGAGCAGCCGGAAAATTCCTTCGTCGCGCAGTTCATCGGCGAGAATAACCGCCTTAGCGGCAAGATCGCCTCGGTCAACGGCAAGTCCTGCGGTGTGGAAATTGCCCATTTCGGAATCGTGAGCGCCATTCCGATCAGTGTGCAGGGGGTGGGCAGCCCGACGACTTTGTCTTTGCGCCCCGAACGCATCCGCATCAATCCGGATGCGGGCGCCTATCCCAATACGTTCGAAGCCGAAGTGCAGGAGCTGATCTATCTGGGCGACCATACGCGCTGCCGTGTTTCCGTGCTGGGCAATTCGAACTTCGTCATCAAGGTCGCGAATGCCGAGGGTGTTCCCAGCCTCAGCCCGGGCCAGAAGGTGCGGGTCGGCTGGAAGCCGGAGGATTGCCGCGCCCTCGACGCTTACTGACACGAATGTGTTTGGACGGCCGCCGTGTGCGGCCGTCATTGTTTTGGCTACCGGGCCCGAGCTCTACACCGCTCCGGCCGGGATCCGGTAAAAGCGAGCGGTAAAGGCTCAAGCAGTTCCAAACCGAACCTCGGTTCGGTTGGGTAACAGGGAAGGGGTTCAATAATCATGAATAAAAAGCTCTTAACATCGGGCTTCGTCGCTGCGGTTGCCGCGGCCGGCGTGCTCGCCTCGGTCGCCTATGCGGCCGACGGCCTCACCGTCGTCTCCTGGGGCGGCGCCTATCAGGAAAGCCAGCGCAAGTCGATCTTCGAGCCGTTCAACGCCAAGACCGGCACGGCGATCAAGGAAGAAGAGTATAACGGCGAAGTCGCCAAGATCCGCGCCATGGTGGAAAGCGGCACGGTGAGCTGGGACGTGATCAGCGTCGACACGCCGACGGCCCTGCAGGGCTGCGACGAAGGCGTGCTTGAGACGCTCGACTATTCGAAGATCCTCGACAAGTCGAAGTTCCTGCCCGGCGCCGCTCATGATTGCGCGGTCGGCAGCGACGTGTACGCCACGATCTTCGCCTACGATTCGGCCAAGCTGCCGGAAGGTCCGAACAGCGTGAAGGACCTGTTCGACCTTGAGAAGTTCCCGGGCAAGCGCGGCCTGCAGAAGAACCCGTTCGTCAATCTCGAATGGGCCCTGATCGCCGACGGCGTCGAGCCGGGCCAGGTCTATGATGTGCTGGGCACCCCGGAAGGCGTCGATCGCGCTTTCAAGAAGCTCGACACCATCAAAGCCCAGGTCGTCTGGTGGGAAGCCGGCGCCCAGCCGCCGCAGCTGCTGGCCGACGGCGAAGTCGTCATGAGCTCGGCCTGGAACGGCCGTATCGCCAACGCGATCAAGGAAGGCAAGTCCTTCAAGATCGTCTGGGACGGCGAAGCGCCCGATCTCGACCTGTGGGCCATTCCGAAGGGCACGCCGAACCTCGACAAGGCCTATGAGTTCCTTGCCTTCGCCACTTCGGCCGAAGTGCAGAAGGATCTCGCTCCGCTGATTCCCTATGGCCCGACCAACCTCGATGCGGTCGCCCTGGTGGATCCGGAGCTGGCCAAGACCCTGCCGACCTATCCGGACAATCTGACGACGGCCATTCCGCTCAACCCGCAATTCTGGGGTGACAATGGCGAGGAACTGCGCGCCCGCTTCAACACCTGGCTCGCTCAGTAATTTCGTCTCTTGAAATATCGGCGGGAAGCATGCTTCCCGCCGATATACGTTCGTAGCTAACAGCATCTGATATGGCGGCATCCGACGAGATGAGTGTGACGACGTTTCCAGACGATCAAGTTTCCCTGAAGTCCAGGTTGCGCCGCGCGGAGAGGGTCCAGCGCCTGCGCGCTCTGGGGCTGGTCTTGCCGCTCTTCCTCTTCATTCTCATAACCTTCGTCACGCCCATCGTCATTCTGATGACGCGCGCGGTCGAGAACCCGGAGATCGCCGACAATTTCCCCAAGACGATCGAGGCGCTCCATGGCTGGGATGCGACCGATCTGCCGGGCGAACCGGTCTTCGCGGCCTTTGCCGACGATCTGCGCCTGGCGCAGAAGAACAAGGCGACCGGCCTGGTCGGTAAGCGCCTCAACTATGAAATTCCCGGTACACGCAGCAAGATGCTGCAGGCGGGCCGTGCCGCCGAGAAGATGACGACGGGCCCCTACAAGGAAGCCTTCCTCAAGCTCGACCCATTGTGGGGCAAGGCCGAGACCTGGAAGGTGATCGAGCGAGCCGGTCACCGCGCCACCACTTTCTATCTGCTGAAGTCCATCGACCTGCAATGGAGCCCGGCCGACGAAATCGTCCGGGTTGCCGCCGACCAGCGCCTGTTCGTCGATGTGTTCGTCCGCACGCTGGGCATCAGCATGGGCGTGACGCTGGCGACGCTGATCTTCGGCTTTCCCATCGCCTATCTGCTGGCCACATTGCCCGCTCGGCACAGCAACATGCTGATGATCCTGGTGCTGCTGCCCTTCTGGACCTCGTTGCTGGTGCGGACCACCGCCTGGGTCGTTGTGCTGCAGACCGAAGGCCCGGTCAACGACCTGCTGCTGTGGCTGGGCATCACCAACGAACCACTGCAGCTTATCTTCAGTCGCTTCGGCACGATCGTGGCCATGACGCACATCCAGCTGCCCTTCACCTTGCTGCCGATCTACAGTGTGATGAAGACGATCTCGCCCAATTATGTGCGCGCGGCGCGCTCGCTGGGGGCCGGTCCCTTCAGCGCCTTTTGGAAGATCTATTTTCCGCAGACCATGCCGGGGATCGCCGCCGGATGTCTCCTTACCTTCATCCTGTGCCTGGGCTATTACATCACGCCGGCGCTGGTCGGCGGGCCGACGGACCAGATGATCAGCTATTTCGTGGCGCTCTATACCAACCGTGAGCTGAATTGGGGCCAGGCCTCGGCGCTGGGCGCCATCCTGCTCGCCGCTACGCTGGTTCTTTATGCCCTCTACAACAAGCTGGTCGGCATCGACAAGATGAAGCTCGGATAAGAAGCCATGTTCAGACTTCCCCCTTACGCCTCTCCGATCGAGCGTGCCTGGCGCGCCGCCTTCATCGTCATCTGTGCGCTGGTGCTGCTGTTCCTGATCGCGCCGATCCTGGTGATCATGCCCCTGAGCTTCAACTCGGAGCCCTATTTCACCTATCCGATGCCCGGCCTGTCGATGAAATGGTACGCGGATTTCTTCCAGGATCCGCGCTGGCTCAACGCGCTGAAGGCCAGCGTCTTCATCGGCCTCGCGTCCACGACGCTCTCCATGATCCTCGGCACCCTGGCAGCACTCGGCCTGTCGCGCGCCAATTTCCCCCATCGCGCCTTGATCATGGCGTTCCTGATTTCCCCTATGATCGTGCCGGTCGTGATCACGGCGGTCGGCATGTATTTCTTCTTTGCCAATCTGGGTCTCAACAACACCTATCTCGGTATCATCCTGGCGCATACGGCACTGGCAACGCCCTTCGTTGTCATCACGGTGACGGCGACGTTGACCGGCTTCGACCAATCGCTCATCCGTGCCGGCGCCAGCCTCGGCGCTTCACCGACGACGGTGTTCCGCAAGGTGACCTTCCCGTTGATCCTGCCCGGCATGATCTCGGGCGCCCTGTTCGCCTTCGTCACTTCGTTCGACGAAGTGGTCGTGGTGCTGTTCATTGCCAGCCCCGACCAGCGCACCCTGCCCAAGCAGATGTTCAGCGGCATCCGCGAACAGATCAGCCCCACCATCACGGCGGCGGCCACCATGCTGGTGCTGGCGGCGGCGGCCATGCTGATTACCGTCGAGCTGTTGCGGCGGCGGTCGGAGCGGCTGCGCGGCATCAGTTCCTGATGGCGGCGCGAGCACGCGCCGCCAGATCGACATGATACGCCGGTTGAGGCCGCTTATCTGCCTGGCGGCCCTGGCGATTGCCAGCTGCCAGTCACCAGACGCCCAGATACCGGATGCGCAGAGCATCGACAAGGCACCGTACCTTGCCTATGCCACGCAGGATATGGTCGCCGTCGGGCATCCCGAGGCGGCGCGAGCCGGGCTGGATATCCTGCAGCGCGGTGGTTCCGCCCTTGACGCGGCCATTGCGATGCAGATGGTTCTGACCCTGGTCGAGCCGCAATCGTCCGGCATCGGCGGCGGCGGGTTCCTGCTGCACTTCGCAGCGGACCAGCGAAAGCTGGAAAGCTATGACGGCCGCGAAAAGGCGCCGGCAGCCGCCAGCAGCGACATGTTCCTGGGGCTGGACGGCCAACCGCGACCCTATGGCGAGGTAATGCCAGGCGGCCTGTCGGTCGGCGTTCCGGGCGTGCTGAGGATGCTCGAACTGGCGCATCGGGAGCATGGGCGCTTATCGTGGGGGGAGCTTTTCGCCCCGGCGATTGCCCTGGCCGAGGATGGGTTCACCATCTCGCCCCAACTGGCGCGGAAGATCGCCGGCGATCCGGTCCTGGCGGAACAGCCCACCACGCGGGCCTATTTCTTCGGCCCCGACGGCGCACCGCTTCCGGCCGGCACGCGTCTGAAGAACCCGCCGCTTGCCCGCACCTTGCGCGCCGTGGCGGAACGGGGCGCCGATGCCTTCTATGAAGGCGCCATCGCGGCCGATATCGTCGCCGCGATCGCAGTAGCCCGGCCCAATCGTGGCCGGATGACGATCGAAGATCTCGACGGTTACGCAGCGGAGAAGCGTCCGGTTCCATGCCTCGACTATCGCGCGGCGCGGATCTGCGGCATGGGGCCGCCCTCGTCGGGGGGTGTCGCCGTCCTGCAGATCCTTGGCATGCTGCAGCGTTTCGACCTTGCGTCCTTGAAACCGGATAGCATCGATGCCGCGCACCTCATCGCCGAAGCAAGCCGTCTCGCCTTTGCCGATCGGGAACGCTATGTGGGCGATCCCGATTTTGCCCCCGTCCCGGTCGAACGGTTGCTGGCACCGGAATATCTGGCGAGCCGCGCCGGTGAAATCAATCCGGCGCGGGCCATGGGCGAGGCGAAGCCCGGCCGGCCGGCGGACGCCGCCCTGCTGGGCGATGCCGTGCCTGTGAGCGGCTTGCCGGAACCACCCTCGACCAGCCACATGGTCGCTATCGACCGGGAAGGCAATGCCGTGAGTTTCACGACCACCATCGAGGGCGCATTCGGATCCCATGTGATGGTCGACGGTTTCCTGCTCAACAATGAGCTGACCGACTTCGCCTTTGCGCCAGCCAGCCGCGGCCGGCCCGCCGCCAACCGGGTCGAAGCCGGCAAGCGGCCACGCTCCTCCATGGCCCCGGTCATGGTCTTCGACCGTGCGACAGGCGAGTTGACGGCCGCGCTGGGATCGCCGGGTGGGGCCAACATCATCGGCTACGTCGTGCAGGCCCTGGTCGGGCTCATCGATTGGGAACGCGATCCCTATTCCGCCATTGCGGCACCGCATATTCTCAACCGGAACGGCCCCACCATCCTGGAGGCCGGGCGCGGCCTGGAGCCTTTGGCGAGCCAACTGGAGGCCAAGGGTCACAAGGTCCGGATGCAGGAACTGGATAGCGGTGTTAATGTCATCGTGCTAAGCGATGGCCAGCTCATCGGCGCCAGCGACCCCAGGCGCGAAGGCATCGCCCTCGGCCACTGACCGGTGGCCGTCCAGCAGATTGAGAAGACAGGATTTTAAGATGACCAAACGGCCCACGATCCACTTGAAGTCGGGCGAGGAACGGCGTGTCCTCGGTGGACATCCCTGGGTCTATTCGAACGAATTGCAGCCCAGCCCCGAACTGAAGGCGATCACGCCGGGTTCCGTGGTCACCCTGCGGCAGGCCGATGGCCGTCCCATCGGCCTTGCCTTCTTCAACCCCAAATCGCTGATCAGCGGCCGCGTGCTCACCCGCGATCCCGCCGCCGCGATCGACACCGCATTCTGGCAGCAGCGCCTGGCGCGCGCGCTGAAGCTGCGCGACCGGCTGATCGGCGTTCCCTATTACCGCCTGGCACATGCCGAAGCCGATGGTTTTCCCGGCTGCGTCATCGACCGTTATGGCGATGTCATCGTCATCGACGTTTCGAGTGCCGGCATGGATGCCGAAGTCGAGCCACTGGCGGCGGCGATCGACGCTCTCCTCCAACCCAAGGTGATCCTGGTCCGTGGCGACGGCCCGGCCCGCGAACTGGAGGGCCTGGAGCCGGTCAACCGCGTTCTCAAAGGCAGCCTGGAGGGGCCGGTCGATATCGTCGAGAATGGCGTCAAGTTCCGCTGCGATCCGCGCGCCGGGCAGAAAACCGGCTGGTTCTTCGACCAACGCGACAACCGCGCCCTCATCGCGCGCCTCGCCAAGGGCGCCAAGGTGCTGGATGCCTATTGCTATATGAGCGGCTTCGGCAACCAGGCCCTGGCGGCCGGCGCCGGTGAGGTTCTGGCACTCGACCGCAGCGCGCCGGCCTTGGAATTCGCGAGGCAGGCAGCCGAGATCAATGGCGTTGCCGGCCATCTCAGAACGCGTATGGGCGACGCTTTCGATATCCTGCCGGAGATCGCGCAGAGTGGACAGCTGTTCGACATCGTCGTCGCCGACCCGCCAGCCTTCGTCAAATCACGCAAGGATTTCCATCAAGGGGCACGGGCCTACCGCAAGCTGGCACGCCTGGCTGCCGCCTGCGTCGCACCGGACGGTATCCTGATGCTCTGCTCCTGCTCGCATAACATGCCGGCAGATGAACTGATCAAGCAGGCCGCGCGCGGCATCCAGGAAGCCGGACGCAATGCGCGGATGCTGTACCATACGGGTGCGGCGCCGGATCATCCGGTGCATCCCGGCCTGCCGGAAAGCGCCTATTTGAAGGCCTTGACCTTCGCGATCGAATAGAACAGCAAGCCGACGCAGAGCAGGCTGAACCCCAGCGCTCCCCAATAGGGCATGCCGTGGCCGGCACGCGACGCCACGAAAAGTGCTGCCACGGCAAACAGGGCCAGCAAGGCCATGAATACGCTGCGTTCGATCTCGGCTTTCATCCTGCATCCCCTCGGTCGCGAAGTGCGGCAAGTATCGCCGCAGTGGGCCGCATTTTCAATCCATCAAGGCGTCGCCGCTTGGCAAAGTAAGGGCGAAAACCGCACCTTTGCTGTCGCTCTGCGACAATTTGAGATCGCCACCCTGCCCGCGCATCAATTCGCGCGCGATGGCGAGGCCGAGTCCGGTGCCCCCGGCCCGCGCCGACCCCTTGAACGGCACAAACAGATTCTCCATCGCCTTCGGCGACAAGCCGGGGCCGTCATCGGCAACCAGGATTTCGACCCCTTGCGCATCGGCTATCGCGCTGACGGTCACCTGATGCGCACCCATCTGCAGCGCGTTCTCGCCGAGATTGCGCAGGATGCGATAGATCTGGCCACGATCCGCCCGGATCGCCAGACCGGTTGCCACCTTGCTGGTCCAGGTCTTGTCCGCCGTCACCAGCTTGGCGAGACTCTCTCCCACCTCCTCAACCAGCTCGGCCAAATGGAAGGTCTCGAACTCCGGCTTTGGTGGCCCCTCACGGGTGAAGTTCAATGTGTCGGAGCAAAGGTCGACGGCGCGGTCGAGCGAGCGCAGCAGGGCCGGCGCCGCCTTGCGCACTTCCGGATTCTCGCTCTCGGCCAGACGGTCGGTGATCAGCCGCGCGGTCGCCAGAATGCCACGCAGATCGTGGTTGATCTTGGTGACGGCCGTGCCGAGAGCCGCGAGGCGGGCACGCTGCTGCAAGGCGTGGCGCACTTTATCCTGCATTTCGCCGAATTCACGCTCGGCGAGGCCGATTTCGTCGCCGCGCATGGTAGCCCCAAAATCACCGCGCTGATCCTCGGGATCCTGGCGGAACGAGACCATGCCTCGGGTGAGTCGTCGCATCGGGCGGATGATGAGCCATTGCAGCGCGCCGAAAACCAGTGCCGCGGTAATGAGCGAGATGACGACCGAGAAACCCAGCACGCGCCAGGAATAGGCGATCATGGCCTGACGCAGCGGCCATTCGTCCAGCACGACATCCACCACGATGTCGGCCGCACGCGGCGAATAACCTTTGACACGCAAGACGCGGTTGCGCGACTGCAGCAGCGTGTCGATACCGTCGTCAATCAGCGACAGGAAATCGCGCGAGCTGAGATCGACAGTCACATCCACCAGGAGTGGCGGGCTCGATCCGCGCAGGATAAGATTCTTCCCGTCGCCTGCCCTGAGGCCGATCACGCGCGCGCCGACATGGTTGAGAAGACGCACCTCCAGCTCCGGATCGATCATGTAGTCCGGCGTGGCTTCGAGGGCGAGGATGGCGAGATGCGCCGTGTTGAGCTTCTCCTCCAGCCAGTCAAGGCGGAAACGTGCGATCGATGGCGCATAGATCAGCACTTCACTGACGAGGACGAACAGGATCGTCAACAGCAGCACGCGAGCCGAAAGGCCGCGCCCGAAACTCGGCAGCTTGACATCCGCATCGTTCGTGGAGGTGTCGCTCATGGCAGCTTCAGCAATCCGCGCACCAGGGCCCGCACGCCGACGCTGAACAGCCGCGGTGCATAATAGTTTCCGGCGACCCGCTTCGATATCTCGGAGAGTGTGGGATAGGGCAGAAGCAGCCCTGCCATGGCCGAAAGCTTGAGACCTCGGCCGATGGCCAGGCACCAGGGCGCCAGCAGCTCGCCTGCCTGCGGACCCACTATGCCCACACCGAGTATCTGCCCGCCGGCGCGCAGCACCAGCTTGATGCGCCCGTCAGTCCGGCGCTCGGTCCGGGCGCGGTCATTGGCGTCGAAATCGAGCTGCTCAACCCGAACGTCCTTGAAACGCGACCGCGCCGCCGCTTCGCTCAAGCCCAAATAAGCCAGTTCCGGATCCGTATACGTCACCCAGGGAATGATATCCGGATTCACTTTGGCGGGCAGGCGGAAGAGGATGTTGCGCAGTACGATCCCGCCATGATAGCCGGCCACATGAGTGAAAGCGGGACCACCCGTGCAATCGCCGATCGCGAAGACCCGCTTATTGCTGGTACGCAGGCGCCGGTCCACCTCGATGGCAGCACCCGAAAGGTCGATGCCGGCTTTGTCGAGGCCGAGCCCATCGCTCTTCGGCCGCCGCCCCACGGCAAGGAGAAGATGACTTGCGGCGATGATTTCCGTGGCGCCTTCATTGCTGGCCAGGTGAACCCGGATACTTTTCTTGCCCTTGCCTTTCTCGACCTTGACGACGCCAGTGCCTTCTCGCAGATCAATATCGTCGGCGACAAGGGATCTGCGAACGATCTCCACCAGGTCGGGATCGTCCTTCGGCAGCAGCCGCGCCATTTCCACGAGCGTCACCTTGGTCCCGAGCCGCGCCTGCGCCTGGGCGAGCTCGACGCCGATCGGTCCGCCGCCGATGACCAGCAGATGGTCGATAGCTTCGGTGCATGCGAAGATCGTTTCATTCGTGAAATAGGAGATACGGTCGAGCCCGGCGATGGGTGGAACGACGGGCTTTGAGCCGGTCGCCACGACAAAGCGCTTGGCCATGATGCGATAGGGCCCTGCGACGACGCAATCGGGAGCTTCGAAAGCTGCATGTTCCCGGATGACCGTCACACCCAGACCCTCGAAACGCGCCACTGAATCATGCGGCGCGATACCGGCGATGACGCCGGCAATGTGCCTGGCCACGTCCAATCGATCGATACGGGGGGAAGGGAGTGCGATGCCAAATCCGGCGCCACGCACAGCCGCGGCCGCGTTGTGAGCCGCTGCCAGGAGCGCCTTCGACGGTATGCAACCATGGTTGAGGCAGTCGCCGCCCATTTCTTCTGCCTCGACCAGAACAACTTTCGCCCCAAGCTGTGCGGCACCGGCGGCGACCGTCAAACCGCCCGACCCGCCGCCGATGACGCAGATATCCGGCGCCAGGTTTTCCGTGTCACTCACGCAACGTCCCTTTCCGTCCTCTCAGGCGCCTGTAGAGCAATGGCAGCGCCGCCAGCACCGCCAGTCCCAGCACGCCGCCAACGGCACTTGGCGAGATGGCGGCCTGAAGATCGCCGCCACTGCGCAAGGCATCGCCAAGGCCGTTGCCGAGGGCCGCATAGACGAAGGTCGCCGGCATGATTCCGAAGAAGGTCGATATTGCAAAGCAAGTCAGCGAAACTCCCAGAAAGGCTGGCACCAGATTGACGACAAAGAACGGAAAGAGCGGAACCAGACGCAGGATCAGCATGTAGCTCCAGGCGTCCCGCTGAAAGCCGGCGGACAACTTGCACAACCACGGCCCCGCCCTCGCCCGCAATATCTCCCCCAGGGCCGAGCGGGCGGCCAGGAAGACGATCACGGCACCGCCCGTTGCGGCAACGACGATGTAGCACGTGGCCGGCAGGACGCCAAACATGAAGCCGCCCGCCAAGGTCAGCACGGTGCCGCCAGGAATGGAGAGCGCCACCACAGCGACATAGACCAGCATGAATGCAAGAACGGCGCGCACATAGTGCTCTGCCACGAACGCCGCCAGTTGTCCATGCAGCCGCTGAAGGCTTTCCAGGCTGAGCAACTCATCGCCGCCGAACAGAAAGAAGAGTGCGGCCCCCAGCGCCATCAGCACCAGCGGCCACAGACGCCGCACGCTCTTCCATTCGACCCTCGGCTTACGCATCATCGCCTCATACAAGTTCGGCGCAGCTTGCAGCCGACCAGTAGCTGATCGTCTTGTCGCGGCCGCGCACGGGCTGATCCTTGCGTGGCATCAGCCCACCGATGAGGTCCTCGCGTTCCAACGCGCGCACCGCGGCGACGATATCGTCCGAAATGACAAGGACAGCACCGATCGACTTTGCCGCCGCCTCGAGCCGACTGGCGACATTGACCGTGTCGCCGGCCGCCGCCAGCTGCGCCTGATGACGACCACCCAGCTGCGCCATCGCCACGGGGCCGAAATGAAGTCCGATCCGCGCCGGGTTTTCCGGCCGCCAATGCTGCAACCTGAGCAGCATGTCGCGGGCACAGGCCAGCGCCTGGACCGGATCGTCCTCGCGCGGCAGAGGCAATCCCCAAAGAAGCAGCGCACCATCGCCCAGGAATTGTGCCACGACGCCACCATGGGCGGCGGCAACGTCTTCAATCTGGCCGTGGAACTGCTTGAGGAAATGAGCCGTATCCGCCGGCGACCGTTCTTCGCTGGCATGCGTGAAGCCTTGCAGATCGACGAACATCACCGCTGCCATCTGCTCGCGCTCGTCGAAGGCAGGTGTCGCCCGTTCCGCCAAGGTTTCGACCAGGCTGGGCGGGACGTAGCGCGCGAGATTGCCGCGATGCCGCTCCGCCTCGCTGCGCAGGCGCCGTTCCTGGACCATGCGCGCCAAGGTACCGAGGGCCGCGCCGACAATGATAGCCATGCCCGGTCCCGCCACGGCGACCAGCCGCAACTGGGAGACGAACATGATCTGTACAAGGGCCAGCCACCCCACCAGCAGCAGAAGATTGAAGACAATGCCCCAGCGCGGACCGACTGCTTTCACGCCAAGGAACCAGGACAGCAGCGATAGAATGACGATCGCGACGGTCTCGGCCACGCGTTGCTCCGGCGTCCGGGTGAGGCTGTCGCCATGAAGAAGATTCGCTGCCGCCGTCGCCAGCACTTCGACCCCCGGCAAATCCAGCGCGTAGGGCGTGATGAAATTGTCGCCGAGCGATGTCGCGGAGACGCCAACGAGGACAGCGCGATCCTTCAGCAATGCCGGCGGTATGCGAAACTCAAGCAGGTCGAGCACAGAATAGGTCCGGAAGGTGCCTGTAGGCCCCAGATAGTTGAGGCCCAGCCCATACCGGTCGTCCAGGGCAAACCGCTTTGGTCCGAAGATGAGTTGCCCCGCAAAATCGAACCCGATTGCACCGCGTGGCAGATCGTTCTGCTGCGCCGCGACGAGAAGCGGGAACGATGGGATGAGCGATTCGCCATAAGCGATGACCGGAATTTGCGCCCGTGTCTGGCCGATCTCAGCCGACAGCTGATTGACATGTCCGACGACGGCGACATCTTCGAAGGCTGGCAACGGACGCAAAATCGCATCCGCAATCAGTAGCCGATCCGAGCCTTCCGCGCTGCCCACCAGAACATTCAGGGCGAAATGGCTGACATCTTCGAGCGTTCCGACGTCGGGTGAGCCGTTATTGAACAGCATCGCCGTCGCCAACACGGTATGGCCATGCCGTCGCATCGCTTCGGCCAGGATGCGATCGCCGACCCCGTTCGTATCGGCTTCATGTTCGGAGAGCAGCAGATCGAGCCCGATCGTCTTGGCGCCCGCCAATCGAAGGTACTCGATAATCTCCGCGAGCTTCGCGCGCGGCCAGGGCCATTGACCGAACTTTGCCAAGGAGCGGTCGTCGACCACGATGATCGCAATATCATTGGGCGGGGCTTGCGGCCCGCGCAGGCGGAAGCGCCAGTCCAGGGTGGCTCCTTGATCGATCGATTCGAGCCACGGATCGCTGCTGAGATGCAACCATCCGATCGCCAGCCCGAGCACAGAAGCGAGAACGAGGCCCAGCCAGCCTCGTTTCGCCCTATGCACATCCCCCGCGATGGCCATCGGCCTCGTCCGCGCGCCGGATTATGGGAAGGTGACGCGCGCCAGAGCTTCGTCACGCCGCTTGGCGCCCCAGTTCTTTGCTACCAGAGGGCCGCGTTCGGCCGGGACGTCGACACCCTGCCCCTCGCGCAGGACGACCGTCCCGGAACCCGCTCGGCTGGAGACCGCCACTCGACCCTCGGCAACGAAGACGGCACTTTTTCCAGGCAAGGCTTCGACCAGATAATCCGTGCCGCGGACCGAGGCGACCGCCGTCGTGGTGCGGACTTCGAAGCGGCCCCAGGACGTCGCCTTGTTCACCGTCAAGCGTGCGATACCGGAAACCAGGTCGAGCAAGGCATGCGATTCGCTGGGCTCGGGGGCGAAGAAAGCGATCGCCACTTCGCTTGCCGGCCCGATCGTCAGAACCGATCCGTCGGAAAAGGTCACCTCGGCGCGGCTTTCAGCGGCGCTGCGCAGGGTGTCCTCGACCAGAATCTCGGCGCCGACGGATGCCACGACCTCGGTACCGTCGCGCAGGATCGCGACCGTACCGGCCAGGCGCGAAATCCGCCCGGCGACGCCTTCGGCCGCCCGGACGCGTGTCGGAAAGAACGCAAAGCCGGCCGCCGCCAGCGGTATGGCACGCAGAAAATCACGTTTCGAAAGGGCCATTCTCATCTCCTTACGCGGTCCGCCTGCCTCGGCGAGGATCGGCATTGCAGGCTAGGTAGGTTCCGGCAAAGCCTCAAGCGGGTTGATGCGAAGGATGTAGACGGGAACCGGGTGGGTGCCTGTGAAACGCTTCACCTTTGGCCACCGGAGAGCCGCAAAACGCCGGAAAAGGGAGGAAATCAGAACAAAATGGGCAGAAAATGGACCGGTCGGAGGCGGATTCGGCCCGTTATGCGGATTGCGGCCGGATTGCGGGCGAATCGGTCGCTCAGCGCTTCTCAGTAAGGATTTGGGTCGCTAAACTGCGCCCTGACCGGGCCCGGCTGGCGGGCTGCGATCGGGGGAGATTGACCATGAAATTACCCGGCCTGCTCATCGCTGTTCTGATGAGCGCCTCACTTCTTGCGGGCTGTGAAGGGGCGATGATGCCCTGGACTGGCGGCGCCAGTGAGCCGGTACAGCCGGCGTCCCCCGTTGCGGCTCCAATGCCGCAGAATCCGGCGATGATGAATGTGGCCCAGCCCAATGAGATCATCGGCTCATGGCAGATGGTGCAGCTGCCGCCGACCTTCATTCAACCGACCCGGCCGACGGCACCGTTCAGCAATCCGTGGCAGTGGTTCATCATCAGTCCCATGGATGCTACCGGAATCGGCCGCATCGGGCTTGTCACCCGCGCCGACCCGCCCAAGGTGCCTGTCAATGACCAGATCCTGGCCGACGCCTGGGCCCAGGCCCCCATGTACGACACCTACCGCATGGCCGGCGGCGTCATGTCGATCACGCCGGTGGCCGTGACCGGCTGGTCCGCTCAGGGAACACAGACCTGGCGCCTTTATACGGTGACGAATGCCGGCATGATGCTCGGCATGCAGGCGCTCCCGGGCGATTTGCTGATGACACTGACGACGCCCGACAACAAGCCCCTTTACTATCGGATGCTCCGTCGCATTCCGCGGGTGCAGCAGTAGCTTAAGTCGATGCTGTCAGAGGTGGTAAATAGACTGATTTCTGCCACGTAATCGAATCAGGTTTGTTCAAATACTGAATCAGGGACTAACTACCGGCTGCTAGCCGGCCGCACGGCCTCTGTTTGTTATCGGCGAATTGGGGGGCCGAAGACAGGATCGACGATGTCGAGGCGAGCGACGAAGCCTGTTTCGAAGCGTATTGGTTCGTCGCAGTTCGATGCGAAGAAACTTGGTATGGCCATTTAGACCATCCGAGAAGACCGTGGTTTGAATCCTAGTCAGTTCGCCAAACTGACCGGCCTCACGCGCCAGGCCGTCGCTAACCTTGAGCAAGGATCAGTCACGCCTACGATCTCAACTCTTGAGAAGGTAGGTGACGCAATCGGCCTGGCAGTCACCGACGTGATATCAATGGGCGCCGTTACCAACAAACCAATAAATCCGAAGATCTTGTCGCTGGTTGGCTTATTGCGAACGCTAGATGGCCGATCTCTCGAACTTGCTTTGTCCTTAGTAACCGCACTTGCGGAACACCGCCCAAAGTAGACAAGTTGGAGGTTATACTTCGAACGCCAGAGTGGTCGTGTGCCAGCCGAGCAGAAAAAACTGCCAGCATTTGCCGCTGTATTGACCAGTCGAGCGCGCACGTTTAGGCGTACCCCTGCGGCGAAGGCTGCGGCCGTGGTGATCGCAGCTATTTGAGCGGCAGCCAATTCCAAGGCAAGAGTGCCGGCAGGCGATACTGCGGCATGTTGGTGATGCGGGCGAGGACATCGGCGAGCCAGGCCAAGGGGTCGATATCGTTGAGCTTGGCGGTGACGATCATGGTGTACATGAAGGCGGCCCTGTCGGCGCCGCGATCGGATCCGGCGAAGAGCCAGGATTTACGACCGAGGGCCAGCCCTCTGAGAGCTCTCTCCGCGGCGTTGTTCGTCAAGCAGATTTTGCCGTCGTCCAGGAACGTGCTGAATGCTGGCCATCTCGGGAGCATGTAGTCGATCGCCTGAGCGACATAGGCTGATTTAGATAGCCTGGCGCGCTCGGTGCGTATCCATGCTTCAAGCGCGTCAATGATTGGCCTGCTGCGCTCTCGACGCACAGCCAGACGTGCTTGGGCGCTCAATCCATTGATCTCGCGCTCGATCTCGAACAACGGATCGGTGCGCTTGACGCCCTCCAGGGCAATCGGCGAGATCAGCGCAGCGTTCTTTCCTCGCCGTTTGTTGGCGACGATGTCGGCAAGCTCGAAGAACTTGCGCCGGGCGTGGGACCAACAGAGTCCAGATATAATCGGGCCCGGACTTCGCCCCCGGTCGTAAAGGTGATTGTAACCGCCATAGGCGTCGGCCTGCAGGATACCGGACCGGGCGGCCAGATGACGTTGCGGGTGCTCGCCACGGCGATCTCTGGAGGCATGGAACAACGCCGCCGGAGCGTTGCCGCCGAAGGGGCGATCGTCGCGCACATAGACCCAGGCATGGCCCTTAACGGTCTTACCCTTGGCCAGGATCGGCGCGATGGTGTCGTCGCCGTGCAGCCGCTCTCCGGCCAAGACATGGGCCGCGATCAGCTCGTGGAGCGGCCGGAGTGCCGTGGCTGCGGCACATCGGCCAGGGTGGAGACGATGCCCTCTCGGCCGAAGCGCTCGCTCTGGCGGTTCAAGAGCAGGTGCTGGGCGTACTTGTCGAGCAGCACGGTCGCGAGCAGGTTCGGGTCGACGAAGCCGCGTGGCGTCACATGGAATGGCGCTGGGGGGCTGGGTGATGGTCTCGCAGGTCCGGCAGGAAAAGCGTTCCTGGACCGTCCGGATCACTTTCCACTGCCGCGGGATGATCTCCAGGGTCTCGGTGATGTCCTCACCCAGCTTCGAGAGACGGTCTGAGCCGCAGCAGGGGCAGGATTCCGGTGTTGGAACGATTACCCGCTCGCGCGGCAGATGATCCGGGAATGGTTTGCGCGAGGGGCGCTGGCGCGTGAAGGCCTGCACCGTGGGGGTCGCGGCAGCAGCGCGTTCCGCCGCCAGTTCGTCCTCGGTGGCGGCGGCCTCGAGATCCTCAAGCTGCAGTTCCATCTGGTCGAGGAGCCGGGCCTTGCGTTCCGAGCGACTGCCGTAAAGCTCACGCCGCAACTTCTCGATCTCGAGCTTCAGATGGGCAATCAGGGCGTCGGCGTTGCTGTTGACGGCGACCGCCCGGACGACTTCGGCTTCGGCATTAACACTCCGCTGATGCATGGCCACGACCGCCGCCTTGAGGGCGTCGAGGTAATCGTCACCGGCATTCCCTTGACCAGCTCGCTCTTCTCAACACCAAACTTCCTACGCCAAGTGGCCAGCTGAAATCTGGATATATTGTGGCGTTTCGCAGTCGCTGTAACGTTGCCGCGGCCAGCGCAGCTTTCCTCGACAATTCTCAGCTTCTCGTCGTCGCTCCAGTATCGCCGACGGCCCTTTTCCAGCACATCGAGACGCGTGAATTGTAGGCTGTGCTTATCGCTGTCCATATAGCCAGTGTCTTAGGCTATTCCCGGCCACGCAAGGTGGCCTATACCGGGGCGATACTTGCCACCGGCCACGACGAGACTTGAGGCTTCGGCTCCCTCCTTTTCCCATCTAGCATCAAGATTTCGGTTTCTCTGCATACCATCGACCAGGTTTTCGGCCCTGGACCCAGACCGACCTTGCGCCGCTGGATCGCGCTCAGCTATACGAAATACCGGAACGCTGTGGCAGGCTCGACGTCTTCCTCATCGCCTCCATATTCATCCAGGATACCGCCAACTCCCCGAGCAAATGACAGTGTAACCGGCCATTTGCCTCGAATATCTGCGGTGTTCCAATTCATTCGCGTGAGGTCTAGTACATCCTGCGCGGTGGAAATTGGATCGGCGCTGCCTAATGCCCTCACTTCAGACGGTTGCGGGACATGCGGACCGGGGTATGTGCCAAGCTCCGGCATAAAGCCAGACGTAAAGAGGTAGTTTCATGCTTTGTTAACCGAGCACAACGTCCCAACCTGTGGGGGATAGGTTCCAAACCGCATGAGGCGAAACGCACTCGGAACGAGCATCACCATCTCGACAATCGCAGTGTTACGAAGAGCTGCTGAGAACTCATTACGTTCTCTTTCGTCAAAATAGCTAGTCTTATGAATTACGACACGGACGGGAACACTCCCAGTGCGCAATTGGTGTTCTCGTAAAATACTCGTACCTAGATTGATTGCTTCTCAGACAGATGAACGTCGCACCCTTGGTTAGCGTCAATCGGTATTTCCTCTCTACGAATTGCAGATCCCTCTCCTTCGCTTGAAAACGCTTGCGCAAGGCTAGACTGCACGAGATGCGTCTTGGTTGTCCGGAAATGGTGAAAGCTAGGCTGCGGACTCACAAGCCCGCAACCATAGGCGGGCAGCGGCGAGTTCGACCATGGCGCGATAGGTGGGCGCGAGCCTGTCGTAACGGATGGCAATGCGGCGGAATTGTTTGATTTTGCTGAAGAATCACTCGACCAGATTGCGTTTTTTATAGAGGGCTTGCTGAAGGCGATGTGGTCGATGCGATTTGATTTTGGCGGAATGCAGGCGTGGCAATCTCGATCGTCGATGACATCCCGTATCCAGTCGGCGTCATATGCTCTGTCGGCAAAGACCGTGGCGCCCTTAGGCAGATCATTGAGCAGCAGTTCGGCCATGGGAGTGTCGTTTGCCTGCCCCGGTGGAGTTCAGGCTGCACTGGCAGGCCGTTGCCGACGACCCGCGCATGCTGCTTGGTCGTCAATCCTCCGCGACTTCGACCCAGACAAGCATCTCCACTCTTTTTTGAGCGCGGCAGCCTGTTGATGGGCACGGATGCTCGACGAATCTATCATCCGTATCTTGCCATCATGCGCCGCCGTCACGGCATCCATCAGGCGATCCCAGACTCCCGCCTTTCGCCAGCGGTTGAAACGGTTGTAGACGGTCGTGCAGGCATATCGTTCCGGAAGATCGCGCCAGGGTGCGCCGCTGCGCACAATCCAGAAGATCCCGTTCATTGCCCGCCGATCATCAA
>NZ_JAYRUV010000005.1:0-251645 GCF_041918875.1 Dongia sp. | reverse complement strand
CTGCAAACGCTCATCCATGACACAGGTCTCTTTCCAAGGCATCGGCAAGTCCCCCTTGCCGACCATGTTGACCTGTTACCCATCTCTCCGGTCCAAACTGTTACCTATCTCTCCGGTCTATACCAGATGAAGGCCCCTCACCCCGACCCTCTCCCCGCTATCGCGGGGCGAGGGAGATTCGGCTGAGCTCCGTCCTCGGCCTGCCCCTCAATTCTCCAACCCCCGGCCCAGGCTCTTGGCCATGACCAGATAGAGCTTGCCGACATCGGCGGTGATGATGGCGGCGTTGAGGACGGCTTCCGGGTCGGCCTTGGCCGACTGGGTCAGCAGATCCTCGAATTTCTTCATGTACCGGTCGACGATGTCGTGGAAGCGCTCGTCGCGGCTGTAGCGCTGTTCGATCGCGGGGATGACGTAGGAATCCTTGTTGCGGAACAGGCGCCGGGCGAAGATCGAGCGGTCGCCTTCGCGGTAGCGCTTCCAGATATCCTCCGGGATTTCATTGTCGAGCAGCGAATGGATGTCGAGGGCGATGCCGTTCAGCTCCTCGATCATGACCGAGGCCGCGCGCAGGAAGCTGTCGCGGGTCGAATTGGTCTGGGTTTCGCGCAATTTGTCTATCCGCTCCAGCGCGATCTGCGAGGTCTTGGCAAGCTCCAAACTCTGCCCCCGGAAGGCTTCGCCCAGTTCGGCGGCCTTGGCCTGGGCGAGGTCGAGGGCGCGGCCGAAGCCTTCGGCCTGCCGTTCGAAGCTCTGTCCGATGGCGCCCACCCGGCCGGCGGCACTCTCGGCGGCGCGGCTCATCGATTCGATACGCTTGTCGATATCGGCGCCGAGGCCAGAGAGATGCTGGTTCATGCGCGCCGCCGCCTGGGCCAGCGATTCCACCTGGCGGTTCAGGATCTCGCTGGCCTGCTGCGCGTCGCCGCGCGCCCCTTCGGCGCTGGCCTTGGCGGAAAGGGCCGCGTCGGAAAATTCCTTGGCCTGGGCGCGGAGCTGGGCGCGTACCTGTTCGGCCATGTCATGGACGCGGATGGAGAGATCGGAAAGTTCCGTGATCTGCTCGGCTACCGCCGCCTTGACGCCGCTTACCTGCTGCGCCGCCTTCTTCGTGACCTGCGACAAGGCTTCGGCGCCGTCGCGGAAAAGCTGGATCGTCTCCTTGGCCTGGCGCGTGCTCTCGGACGTCGTGGCACGCAGGAACTCGCCCAGATTCTGGGCCGAGATGTTGAGGGTCGACAGCTGCTGCTGTCCTTCCTTGCCGACCGCAGCCAATTGTTCGACGCGCTGGCCCAATGTCACGTTGAGCTGCTGTTGGCGCCCGACCGCCTGGTCGGTGATGGTGGAAAGGATCTCCGCCTGCGAGGCGAGCGCGCGGCCCATCTGTTCCAGCTTGTCGCGCGCCATTTCGGAGGCCACCGATAGTTGCCGCGCATGACTTTCATAAAGGCCGGCCAGTTCGGCCGTGCGCCTGCCGCCTTCCTCGGTCGCCTGCTTCACAAGCTCGCTCTGGCGCGCCACGTCCTGGTGCAGGGTGGCGGCCTTTTCCAGCGCGGAATTGGCGACACCTTCGAGGGCCGAGAGACCGTCACGCATCTGCTGCTGCAAGGCGCCCGCCGTGCCGGAAGCCTTCTCGGCCGCGTCGCGCAGCGTATCGGCCTCGGTGCGGAAGACCGTGCCGATGACGCGCGCCTCGACCTCGACCTTCTGCGTCACCGCCGACAATTCCTCGATCTGCGTCTGCAGGGCCGCGCGGATGTCGGTGGTGGCGGACTGGGTGCGCGAGAGCGCGGCGGCAAGATCGTCGTTCTGCCGCATCAGGGTCTGGCCAAGCTCGATGGCCTGGATGCCGGCCTGCTCGGTGGCGGCTTTCAGATTGGCGGCGTTCTTCTGCACGATCGCCTGCAATGCCTCGGAAAGATCGCTGGCCTGGCGCTGCATGACGCGGCCCGCCTCCAGGGCGCGTTCGTTGATCTCCAATCCGGCGATGTTCACCTGTTTGGCCTGGTCGGCCAGGGCATCGCGCATGGCGATCGCCACCTGTGCCGCCTGTTCGGCGGCCTTGCCCAGCGTCACGGCCTGGTCGCTGGCGCTTCCCTGCAGCCTGTCGCCATGGGCGGCGATGTCGGCGAAGCGGCGGTCGATCTCGGCATATTGGCGGGCCAGTTTCTCGCGGATCGCCTCGCCGGCCTTTTCGCCGGCATCGCCCAGGGCCTGGCCATGCTCGGCGGTGATCGCCTCGAAGCGGCGCGTGCTTTCGGCCATCATGGCAGCGAGATTCTCGGCCTGGACGCGGGCCGCGGCGCCCAGCCCTTCCGTCTGCTGCACGGCGGCGGCGGTGGCGGCGGCGATCTCCTGGGCCTGCAGGCGCAAGGCACCCGCGAAATGCTCCGCCGCCTGCTTGGAGGCGTCGATCAGTTCGTCGCGCTGGGCATGAGTGACGCCTTCGAGCGCCGCCGAGCGGCTGGCAACCGCCTCGGCCGCCGCCACGAATTCGTCGGCCTGGCGCCGGAGGATATCGCGGAAGCCTTCGGCGGCCGCTTCCGCCGCTTCGACCAGATGGTCGCGCTGGCTGAGGATCGTGCCGTCGAGCGCCGTGGTGCGGGTGATGAGCGTGGCCGTGAGACCCTCCATGCCGGAAATCTGCCGCTCGATCTCGCCCTTGAGGCGCGCCACGGCGCCGTCGCCGGCACTCTGGATCGCATCGGCAAGGATCAGGCTTTCGCTCTTCACCGTCTCGCCGAGGCCCGCGACCTTGGCTCCCAGTGCATTCGCCAGCCGGTCGATCTCAATCTCCTGGCCGGCGAAGGCCTCGCGCAGGCGCGCCAATGTCTGTTCGGCGGTGGCCTGGAAGCCCCGGTCGAGCTTGCCGCTTTCGCTCCCCACCGTCTGCGACAGCGACGTCACCTTGTCGGCCAGGCGTGCCGCCATTTCATCGAGCGTCCTGGCATGCGCGTCGAGTTCACTGCGCATCTGGGCGCTGGCGGCGTCGCCCGTTTCACGCAGGCGCTCGCGCTGGGCGGCAATCGCGGTATCCAGGGCTGCAGCGCGTTCCAGCACGTCCCTGACATTGCCGGCGATGGCGGCTTCGTTGGCGCGCAAGCTGGCGCCGAGCTGCTCGGCATGATCGCTCATGGCCAGGCGCTGGCGTTCCGTCTCGGCGCGGAGCTCGTTCATGGCCTTGTCCCCCGCTTCCTGGAAAATGCGGGTCAGGCTGGTCCCTTCGGCATCGACGGCGTGGCTGAGCAGCGCCACCTTGGCGGCAAGACCCGCCGCCATCTCGTTGAGGCTGGCGGCATGGGTGTCGAGTTCGTCGCGAATCTGCGCGCTGGCGGCGCTGCCGGCATCGGAGAGGCGCTGGCGCTGCGCGGCAATGGCGCTGTCGAGCGAGGCGGCGCGTTCCAGCACCTCGTTCACATTGGCGGTGACGGCGGTCTCGCTCACGCGCAGGCGCTGGGCGAGGGTGTCGGCATGGCCGCTCATCGCAGCCTGCTGGCGCTCCGTCTCGGCGCGCAACTCCGCTACGGCCTTGTCGCCGGCCGCCTGCAGGGCCCGCGTCAGCGCCGTGCCTTCGGCATCGACGGCGTGGCTGAGCAGCGCCACCTTGGCGGCAAGACCCGCCGCCATCTCGTTGAGGCTGGCGGCATGGGTGTCCAGTTCGCCGCGAATCCGCGCGCTGGCGGCAGATCCGGCTTCGGCCAGCTTGTCGCGCTGGGCGGTCACGGTCGCATCCAGGGCCTTGGTCTCGGCGACGATCGCGGCGATGCTGGCACTAATCGCCGTCTCGTTCTCGCGCAGGCGCTGGGCGAGACGCTCGGCGGCGCGGTCGGCGGCCTGTTCCAGCAGATGGCCTTGCGCTTCGACGGTCTGGCCAAGGCGGCGGCTGGCGGCATCCTGCGCATCGCCAAGGACGGCGAGACGTTCCTCCTGGCGCTTGAGCAGGCCGGCGAAGCGTTCGGCATGGCCTTCGGCGGCACTGCCGAGTTCTCCGGCGGCACTCTCGACGGTCTTGGCAAGGGCCGCCTGACGCTCGTCCTGCGCGGCGCCGAGTTCGGCAAGCCGCGCCGTCTCGGCGTCGATATGCTGCTTCAGGCGCTGGGCGGCGGCATCGGCCGCCAGCGTCAGGCGCTGGCTCTGCGCGTCGACCTTGGCCACCAGTCCTTCGGTTTCCGTATTCGTCGCCGCGGCGACCGCCTCGATCGATTTCAGCATCTCGGTGAAACGCTGGCCGATCTGCTCGCCGACCCTTCCGGTCGATTCCTGGAAATCGCCGACCTCGGCGCGCAGCGCCGTCTTCACCGCCTGGTTCTGCTCGCTGATCTTGTCCATGAGGGCGCGGATCATGGCGGCGGTGTCGCCCGACATGCGGTCGAGCGAACCGCGGAACTGTTCGGCGGCGCTGAGGGCCGCGTTGGTCAGGCGCTCGGCCTGGCCGCGCGCGGCTTCTTCCAGGGCGGCGTTGTCGCTCTTGGCCCGGCTCGAGCTTTCCGCGATGATGTCGCCGATGCGACCCAGCGAGGTGACGAAATCCTCGGCCAGGCCCTTGGCGGATGCAACCGACAGGTCGCCCTCCTCGCGCATCTGGCGCTGGATCTCGGCGGTCTTGCGCATGACCTCGCCCACGGTCGCGGTCGCGGTGGCCGAGACCAGCTCGTGATGGCGCCGCAGCGTGTTGGCAAAGCGTTCGGCGCTGGCTTCGGCCTGGTCGTGCATGTCGCGGCTCTGCCGTTCGATCGCCGCCAGCACCGCGTTGATGCGCGTCTCGGTCGCTTCCGTTGCCGCGGCGATGTTCGCCTGCTCCGCCGCGGAACGGGATTCAAGCGCCGAGCCCGCCGCCGCGAAGGATTTGTCGAGGGCGGCCAGATGCGTCGCCATGCTGCGGTCGAGTTCGCGGTAGCGCGCGCCGGCCTTCTCCTCGGCCTCCTTCAGCGTCGAGATTTCCTGGGCGATCTCGCCGCGCATCAGGGCGAAGGCATCGGTCGTGCGCTCGGCCAGGCGCGCCGCCTGGGTGCTAAGCGCCGATTGCAGTTCCTCGCCGGCATCGATCGCCTGCGCCTTGGCCGCATTGATGCCCTGGAGCTGCAGCGCCAGCGCCTGGGCCACGTCATTGGCGTGCCGCCCGGCCTGCGCGGTGATCTCGACCACCACCTGGCGCAAGGCATTCTCGGCTTCGGCCGTGTTGCGCTTGCCGGCATCGATGGCATCCGCCGTGCCGCGCCCCAGCGCGTCGAGCTGCTGGTTGAACTCGCGCGAAGCCCGGCCGACGATCTCGCCGATCGAGGCCAGCTGCTGGTCGCCTGCTTCCGCCAGCGCCTTGCCCTCGCGCCGCGCCGCTTCGCCGGCCTCGTCGAGGCGCCGGCTGATGGCGGTGAGTTCGTTCCGGAGGCCCAGCGTCGCCTTCTCGGCACTGTCGGCCAGGATCTCGGCCTGACGCTCCACGGCATCGCGCACCGAGGAACCGTGGTCCAGCACGCGGTCGAGAATGGCGGCGATATCCTGGCGCCGCGTCTCGAATGCCGCGACGACGCGTTCGGCGGAATCCGCCGCGACACTCTCAAGGGCATCCTTTTCCAACTCGCCGGACCGTTTCAGGGCGGCCTTTTGTTCGGCCAGGATGGCTTGCATCTCGGCCAGCAATTGGCGCTGGGTGGAAAGCTGCGCTTCGACAGCGCGGGTCTCGGCACGGACCGCTTCGGCGGCATGGTCGAGATCGCCGCGCTGGTGCTGGAAGCGGTTCTCGACCTGCGCCAGGGCCGCCGCCGCATCCTCGGTCGCGGCTTTCAGTTCGACGGTCTGGCGGCGGATGGCATCGGCAACGGTGGCGACGCGGCTCTCCGCCTGCGGGTTGGGATAGGTCAGCATGTTGAGCTGTTGCGCGAGGAGCGCCGTCTGCCGCTCCAGATCGCGTCCGCGCATGACATAGCCGATGACGACCCAGACGAAGACCGCCGGCGAAAAGAAGGCGATGACGATCTGGGCGAGCTCCGCCGGCATCAGATCCTGCAGATTCTCGATCCCCACGGCCTCGGCCACATGCCAGCCATAGGCGCCGAACCAGCCCAGGGTCAGCAGCATGCCCAGCATCACGGCGCGCCGATGGTGCCGGGTATTCGGGTCGCTGCCGGCCGCCGCTTTCAGCAGGCCGCGTGCCGTCCCGGATTCCTGATCCCCCTTGCCCATCTTCCAAGACCCCTGTCACGCAATTGTTCGCCGCCCCTGCATCTAGACGGTGCGGCGTTGCCAGCCCCAACTTATAGTTCAGGCAGGATATGAAGGCAGGAGTCTAAGCCATTGTTTGCAAAGGTGCAAATGCCCCGGCTATGACCTCGGCGTGACAAGGCGGTGAGAACCGCCCCGGGATGGAAAGGGCCGGCTCAGGCTGCCTTGCTGCCCGGCTTCTGCAGCAGGCCGATGATCTCGGCCGCAGCCTTGGGGATGTTGGTGCCGGGACCGAAGATGGCGGCGACACCGGCCTCGCGCAGCATGGCGTAATCCTGGGCCGGAATGACACCGCCGCAGATGACGCGGATATCCTCGGCGCCCTGGTCTTTCAGCGCCTTGATGAGCTGCGGGACCAGCGTCTTGTGGCCGGCCGCCTGGCTTGAGACGCCGATCACATGGACATCGTTCTCGACCGCCTGGCGCGCCGCTTCCTCGGGAAGCTGGAACAGCGGCCCCACATCGACATCGAAGCCGAGATCGGCAAAGGCGGTGGCGATGATCTTGGCGCCGCGGTCATGCCCGTCCTGGCCCAGCTTCACCACCAGCATGCGCGGGCGGCGGCCCTCGCTGGCGGCGAATTCCCTGACGCGAGCCTGGATGGCGGCGAAATCCGGATCGTCGCGATAGGCGGCGCCATAGACGCCGGCGATCGAGCGCACTTCGGCCTTGTGGCGGCTATAGACATCCTCGAGCGCCGACGACACTTCGCCGACGCTGGCGCGGGCGCGCATCGCCTCGACGGCCAGGGCCAGCAGGTTGCCGCTGCCATCCTTCGCCGCGTTCCTGAGCGCATCCAGCGCCGCCTTCACCTGGGCGCCGTCGCGCCCGGCCTTCATCGCATCGAGCCGCGCGATCTGCTGTTCGCGCACCTTGCTGTTGTCGATGTCGAGCACGTCGACCTGCGGCTGTTCGTGCGCCTGATATTTATTGACGCCGACGATGATGTCCTCGCCCCGGTCGATGCGTGCCTGGCGCTTGGCCGCCGCCTCTTCGATCCTGAGCTTCGGCATGCCGCTTTCGACGGCCTTGGTCATGCCGCCGAGGGCTTCCACTTCGGCGATGAGCTTCTCGGCATGCGCCACCAGGCTTGCGGTCAATGCCTCGACATAATAGCTGCCGCCCAGCGGATCGATGACGGCCGGGATGCCGCTTTCTTCCTGGATCACCAGCTGCGTGTTGCGGGCGATATGCGCGGAAAACGGCGTCGGCAGGGCGATCGCTTCATCCAGCGCATTGGTGTGCAGCGATTGCGTGCCGCCCAGCACTGCCGCCATCGCCTCGATGGTGGTGCGGATGACGTTGTTATAGGGGTCCTGCTCCTGCAGCGAGACCCCCGACGTTTGACAATGCGTGCGCAGCGCCGAGCTTTGCGGATCCTTGGGGTCGAACTGTTGCATCAGCTTGGCCCACAGATAGCGCGCGGCGCGCAGCTTCGCGATCTCCATGAAGAAGTTCATGCCGATGGCGAAGAAGAAGGAAAGGCGCGGCGCGAATTCGTCGACCTTCAATCCCTTGGAAAGGGCCGCGCGCACATATTCAAGACCGTCGGCCAGCGTGAAGGCCAGTTCCTGCACCGCATTGGCGCCGGCTTCCTGCATGTGATAGCCGCTGATCGAAATCGAATTGAATTTCGGCATCTTTTGCGCGGTGAATTCGATGATGTCGGCGACGATGCGCATCGAGGGGGCGGGCGGATAGATATAGGTGTTGCGGACCATGAACTCCTTGAGGATGTCGTTCTGGATGGTGCCCGACAGTTTCGCCGCCGGAACCCCCTGCTCCTCGCCGGCGACGATGAAGGCCGCCAGCACGGGCAGCACCGCGCCGTTCATGGTCATGCTGACCGACATCTTGTCCAAGGGGATGCCGTCGAACAGGATCTTCATGTCCTCGACGGAATCTATGGCGACACCGGCCTTCCCCACATCGCCCATGACGCGCGGATGGTCGCTGTCGTAACCGCGATGCGTCGCCAGGTCGAAGGCCACGGAAAGGCCCATCTGCCCGCGCTTCAGATTCTCGCGGTAGAAGGCATTGGAATCCTCGGCCGTCGAAAAGCCGGCATATTGGCGGATGGTCCAGGGGCGGTTCGCGTACATGGTGGCGCGGGGGCCCCGCGTATAGGGGGCAAAGCCGGGCAGGGTGCCGACGATTTCAAGCCCTTCGAGGTCGGCCTCGGTGTAAAGCGCCTTGAGCTGGATGCCTTCGGGCGTCTCGCGGCCAAGGGTGGCGGGGTCGGCGCCCTTCAATTCCTGGGATGCGAGTTTCTGCCAGTCGGCCAGCGACTTCTTCGGAAAATCCGCCACGATGCTTCCTCCAACCCGTTCCGCGCATCTGTCCTGGCTTGCAAGCCTTTCGCAGTGCAGCATTTTGGGCACCGTAGCAGAGCCCGGGCGCGAAAGTCCAGAATCAGTGCCCGGAATCGGCGCAGGGTTAAGTCCTCACCGCGGCGTCACGCGCAGAATCCGGTCTTCGCCATTGTCGGTGGCGAGATAAAGGCTGCCGTCGGGGCTTTCCGCGATGTCGCGGAGGCGGCCGAATTCATCGTCGAGCAGGATTTCCGCTTTCGCCACCCGGTTGCCGTCGAGTTTGAGGTGATAGAGCCGCCCGGTCTTCAAGGATACGAAGAGGATATCGCCCTTCCAATCCGGAAAGGCATCGCCCCGGTAGAAGATGAGATCGGAGATGGCGATGGTGCTGTCATGCTCGAACTCGGCCACCGCCGGATGGTAATTGGCGAGGGCTCCGCAGGCATCCGTTCCATGGCAGAGCGGCCAGCCGTAATTGCCGCCCTTCTCGATCAGGTTGAGTTCGTCCTGCGTGTCGGGCCCATGCTCCGTCGACCACAAGGCGCCGTCCGACGGGCGGAAGGCCAGGCCCTGCGGATTGCGGTGGCCATAGCTCCAGACGAAGGACGTGGCGAAGGGATTGTCGGCGGGCACGCTGCCGTCGCGATTGAGGCGAAAGATCTTGCCGCCCAAAGCCGTTCCATCCTGCGCCGCTTGCGCGTCCGTCGCATCGCCCATGCTGGCAAAGAGAAAACCCTCGGGCGAGATTTCCACGCGGCAGCCATTGTGCCATCTGGCGCCGGGGAGGCCGTCCAGCAGCACTTGCTCGCCCGAGAGTATGTTGTCCTTCAGCGTGAAGGCGGAAAGCCGGTTGCCCGGCGACAGGGTCCAGCCGGTCGAATAGCAGAGATAGAGCCGCCCGCTGCCGGCGAAATCGGGGTCGAGGGCAAGACCCATGGCCCCCGCCTCGCTCTCGGCGCGCACGTCCGGCATGCCGCCGACCGCCTGCTTCCGCCCCGATGCCGCGTCGATGATCTGCAGCCTTCCCGGCCGCTCGCTCACCAGCAGGTCGCCATCCGGCAGCAGCGCGATCGACCAGGGATGCTCCAGCCCGTCGGCAAGCGTGGCGACCTTGAAGGGGAGCTGTTGCGCCTGGGCGGCGGTGGCAAGGGCGATCATGAAAAGCGCGGCGAGCCCCAAGGGATGACGCATGGTTTCTCGTCCTTTCCGTCATACCCGGGCCGGCCCGAGCATGGTGAATCAGTTGGTCCTGCTTGCAGCCCCAGTCAACCTGGCTGGGTCAACCTGGCTGGGTCAACCCGGCTGGTTGATCCAATCTTCCCGTGCATTGGGAGCCGATGTCGGGCGCGAGCCCTGCGCCAGGGCGCCACTGACAAGGAATTGACGAACATCAATTAATGAATGCGGCATCTCGGCGCAGGGGACCGCGCCGTGTTGAGAGTCATTCTCAACCCTAATAGGTTGTGCCGGATACGCTTGCATTGCCGGTAGCCAGATCGCCAGGGCCGAAGCGTCGCCATTGGAGCGAAGAGGGCAGATCGTGGCAGACCACACCCCGTTTCCCCGTCCGGAATCTTCCCGTCCGGAATCGTCCCGTCCCGCTGTCGGCCGGCGTAGCGTGCTGGCCGGTGCCGGCGCGGCGCTGATTCTGTCTCGGATATTTCCCGCCATCGCCGATCTGCCGCGCCTGCCCGAACTCACCCTCTGGGGACCGCCGGCCGGCCCATCCGTCACGCTGATCCATGCCATCGCCAGCGGGCTGCTGAAGCCGCTGGCCGACAAGGTGAGTTTCCGCTCCTGGCGCTCACCGGACGAATTGCGCGCCGGGCTCACCTCGCAGACGATGGACGTCTTCATCCTGCCAACGCAGACGGCGGCCAATCTCTACAATCGCGGGCTGGGTGTCAGGCTGTTGAATGTCATGACCAACGGGCTGATGCACATGGTCTCGGCCGACAAGGGCCTGACGACGATTCCAGCATTGAAGGGACGCAGCGTCTCGGTGCCGTTCCGCAACGACACGCCGGAGGTGATTTTCCGTCGCCTGCTGCAGCTGCATGGTCTGGAACCGGAAGGAGACCTGTCGGTCACCTTCTCCGGGACCGCGGTCGAAGCGGTCCAGCTGCTCGCCACCGGCCGCGTCGAGACGGCATTGCTGCCCGAACCAGCAGCCACGCTGGCATTGTCCAGCAGCGGTGTCATTACCCGAGAATTGTTCCGTACCATCGACATCCAACAGGCCTGGCATGCCGCCACTGGACTCGGCGCCAAGCTGCCGCAGGCTGGGATCGGCGTCACGGAACGCTTCCTCGCTCATCATGCCGGTTTGGTGGAGGCATTGCATGCCGGCCTGGTGGCCGCCGCGGCATCGGTCAACGCGCAGCCAGCGCTCGCGGCCGCCGATAGCGCGCAGGAGCTTTGGGTGCCGGCGGCAATCGTCGAGGCATCCATCCCCTACAGCAATCTGGTCGCCGAACGGGCGCGCGATGCGCGGCCTGCGCTGGAAGCGGTGTTCCGCTCGATAGCCGAATTCGATGACAAGATCATCGGCGGCAGACTGCCGCCGGCGGATTTCTATCTCTGAGGCGGCGCCATGACGCGCGCCATGACTGATCGCCTGGGTCGGTTCGGTCGCTTCCTCTGGGCCGGCTGGAGCGGCATGGCCGGCATCGCGTTGTTCGCGGCGCTGTGGCAGGCGGGCAACGAACGCTACGGCGATTTCATCCTGCCGGCGCCGGTCGATGTCGCGGGCGCGGCCTGGGCCATCTTGAGCGAGACAAGGAACTGGACCGTTGCCGGTCTCACGATACTGCGCGGCGCCGAAGGCTTCGGACTGGCTACGGTAATCGGCATGGCGGGCGGCCTGACGGCCGGCTATTCGCCAGCCATCATGCGGCTGTCGCGGCCGATTCTCACATTGCTGGTGGGCGTGCCGCCAATCGCCTGGATCGTGCTGGCGATGATCTGGTTCGGCTCCACCGACGCCACCGTGATCGTCACCGTGGTCGTCGCCATTACGCCGGCGATCTTCATCAGCGCCGCCGAGGGGGCGATGACGCGCGATCGCGGATTGGAAGACATGGCTATGGCCTTTGGGATCGGGCCGTTCGGCCGCCTCGGCAGTATCGGCTTGCGCCATGTGGCGAGCTATCTGTTCCCAGCACTTTCGGTATCGCTCGGTTCGGCGATCAAGGTGGCGGTGATGGCCGAGCTGCTGTCCAACATCGGCGGCATCGGCGGCGCGCTGGCCATGTCGCGTGCCACGCTGGATATGCGTGGCGCGCTGGCATGGACCTTGCTCGCCGTGATCGGTGTGATCGCCATCGAATATCTGCTCCTGCGGCCTGTCCAGTCCGAGCTGGAGCGCTGGCGCGACGCCGCGCGCCCCTGGGGCGTGAAGCGGTAGGGGGTCACGTACATCATGGCCGAGCGCATATCCCGAAGGCTGGATGAGGATGGCTGGCGGCGGATCCGTAACGCCAGCATATTCGCCTCGCTCAAGGACGACGATTTCCGCAGTGTGGCCAGCGAATTGCGATGCGACGTCTACGACAAGGGTCAGGTGCTGTTTCACGAGGATGAGCTGGCGGGGGCTTTCTATCTGGTTCTCGAGGGCTGGATTCTGCTGCTGCGCGACAAGCCCGATGGCAGCCGCACGGTGATCAAGATACTGGGACCGGGCGAATCCTTCGCCGAGGCGCTGGTGGCGGAAGGCGAGCGCTATCCAGTCACCGCCGAGGCGGCCTCGCCCTGCCGTGTGGCGCGGTTCGATTGCGCCCGCTTCCGCGCGCTGGTCACGGCCAATCCGCAGATCGGCCTCGCGATGATCGCAGCCACCTTCCGCCAGATGCGCCGGCTGGTGGACCAGATCGAGCATCTGAAAAGCTGGCCCGTGGAACGCCGCGTCGCCCGCACATTGCTGGAGATGTGCGGTCGCACGGACCGCAATGCCTGCGATTTCCATCTGCCGGTCGAACAGACACTGATCGCGGCCCGCCTGTCCATCACGCCCTATACCCTGTCACGGGCGTTGAAAAAGCTCGGCATCGTCGGGGTCGGCGCCAGTTATGGCCGGATTTCGATCCGGGACATGGGCCGGCTCCGGGCCTATGCCGACGGCGAATAAGCTTCGAAAACGGAAAAATCACCCGGACTTGCTCCAGAGCAAACTAACAGCGGCGGATCGAGTCTAGTTGATAATGACTATCATTTGCGTAACTTGGGGGACAAGAATGAAACCGACCATCACCGATCCGGCTCATGCCCGGCTGCTCGCCGCGACGGCCTTCAGCCTGATCTTGACCAGCCTGATGTCGGGCAGCGCGCTGGCCCAGTCCGCCACACCAGGCTCGGTGATCATGCTCGACCCGATAACGGTCGAAGGCGAAGGGGACGATCCCGAGGATGCCGCGCAGCGCCGGCTGGAGGCGATCCCCGGCGGCACGGCCCTGGTGACGACGGACGATCTCGAAGGCATGGCCAACGTCACCATCGGCGATGCGCTGTCTGCCTCGCCCGGCGTGGTGGTGCAGGATTTCTTCGGCGGCAACGACCAGCCGCGCATTCAGATTCGAGGTTCGGGCCTGCAGCAGAATCCGGTACAGCGCGGCATCCTCGCGCTGCAGGATGGCCTGCCGATCAATCAGGCGGACGGCTCCTATATTGTCGGCCTCGCCAACCCGCGCCAGGCCGAGCAGATCGAAATCTATCGCGGCTATACCTCCAATCGTCTCGGCGCCACGGTTCTGGGGGGCGCCCTCAACTTCATTTCGCCGACAGGCTCTTCCGCGCCCGGCGTCACCGCCTTGCTGGAAGGCGGCAGCTTTGGCCAGATCAACGCGGCCGCGCAGGCCGGCATGCGGATCGGCGAGGGCGACGCCATGCTGCAGGTCAATCGCAGCCAGCGCAGCGGTTTTCGCGACTACAACGATTCCGAACGCACCAGCGTCGATGCCAATTTCGGCGCCAGGCTGACCGATGACGTGTCGACGCGTTTCCTGCTGGGCTATACCGACCTGGATTTCGATGTCGCCGGCCCGTTGCCGAAAAGCTTGCTGAACAGCGACCCGGAAAGCGTCTATACCGGTCCGGGCTCGGGTCTGGGCCCGGGACCCAATGTTGTGCGCGACGAGCCACACCGCGAAGCCACCCAATTGCGGCTGGGCAACCGCACCACGGCCAGCATCGGATCGCATATCTTCGACATTGCCGCCGGCTATACCCGCACCGAAGACGAGTTCCGCTATCCGGTCTCCGCCGGCGTGCAGGCCACCGACAGCGACGATTTCACCGTTGTCGCTCACTATGCCTATGCGCCCGACGCCAGCCAGCCGCTGCCCTTGTTCGAGGGCAGCCTGCGCTATGCCACCGGCTCGGCGGACCGCGAATTCTATGTCAACCGTGCCGGCAGCAAGGGCGCCCTGTTCGGCCGCAACGAACTGGATGCCAGCACGCTGGCGGTAAATGCCGGGTTCAATCTGCCGATCCACGATACAGTGAGCCTGTCGCCGGGCGTCACGGTCGCTTATGCGACGCGCGACAATGACGACACCTATGAGTCGGCGACCCGCCCCACCTACAACGCGGTTTCCGGCGCGAGCGGCACGGTGACGGCGCGGGATACCAGTTATTCGCGCGACTATACCGGAATCAGTCCGAGCCTCGGCCTATCCTATCGGCCGCATCCCGATCACATGCTGTTCGGCGCGATCAGCCGCAGCTTCGAGCCGCCGACCCATGACGATCTGCTGGCCACCAGCGGCGGCACGCCGAATTCCGGGCCGACCGGATTCACAACCACCGATCTCGACGCCCAGACCGCGACGACCGTGGAGGCCGGTTGGCGCGGCAAGGTCGGTATCGTCGATCTGGATGTCGTGGCCTATTACTCCTGGGTCGAGGACGAGATTCTCAGCCTTCGCGATTCCAGCGGCGTGTCGCTTGGCGCGGTGAATGCCGACAAAACCCGGCATCTTGGCCTGGAACTCGGCGGCACGGCGCATCTCATGGACGATCTCGACCTTCGGCTGGCCTATGTGCTGCAGGATTTCCGCTTCCATAACGATCCGGTGCGCGGCGACAATTACCTGGCCGGCGCGCCGCGGCACCTGATCAACACGGCACTGCGCTATGACGTGACGCCGGAATTCTGGGTCCAGGCCGAATTGGTGTGGTCGCCGACCAAGACACCGGTCGATAACATGAACACGCTGTATGCCGATCCCTATGTCACGGTCGACCTGCGCACCGCCTACGATCTGACCGAGACGGTCAGCCTCTATGGCCAGGCGCGCAATATCTTCGACAAGACCTATGCGTCCTCGACATTGATCGTCGATCAGGCGCAGGGCAATCAGGCCGCCTTCCTGCCGGCCGACGGCCGATCGTTCTACGTCGGCGTCAAGGCGAAGTTCTGACCGCCGGATGAACCAGCCGGACGAAAACTGTCGGCCCATCCTGTCGCTTAGCGGCATCGACCATGCCTATCTCGGCCGCACGGTGCTGAGCCGCATCACGCTCGACCTGTTCAGACGCGAGGTCGTCGCTCTCGTCGGTCCATCGGGCTGTGGCAAAAGCACGCTCGTCCATATTGCCGCCGGCGTGGTCAATCCGCTGCGCGGCCGGGTCGAGCGGCGCTACAATCAGCATGGCATGGTGTTCCAGGAGCCGCGGCTGCTGCCCTGGGCCAGGGCACGCGACAACATCGCCTATCCGTTGCGCCATCGCCGGATCGGCCGTGGCGAGCGGGATGAGAGGGTGCGGGCGGCAGCTGCCCGCGCCGCTCTCGATCCACTCGACCTCGACAAGTTTCCAGTCGAGATGTCGGGCGGCATGCGGCAGCGCACCGCCATTGCCCGTGCGCTCGCCATGCAGCCGGACCTGGTCTATTTCGATGAACCCTTTACCGCCCTCGATGTGGCGCTGAAGCGCCGTATGCAGGATTTGGTGATCGCGGCCAGCCGGGATGCCAGTTTCAGCGCCCTGTTCATCACCCATGACCTGACGGAAGCGGCCCGCATCGCCCACCGGATCGTCGTGATGGATGCGCATGGTGGTGGTATCCTCGGCGAGCGGACGGTTCCCGGCCGCCCTGGCGACCGCACGGAAGGCGATCTGTTCAGGTTGGTCAACCAGTTCGTCACGCAGGATCCGCTGTTCCGCCACATTCACGATATCGATGAAAGGCGGATCTCGTGAGGCTTGCGGAATCGGCCGCCGCGCCACGGCTCGCGGTGATCATGGGCGATGAAGGGCTGCGGCTGTTCTTCCCGCCGGCCGCGCTGCATGGGGCCCTATGGCCATTCCTGTGGACGGTTCTCTATGGCCTCGACATGCCGGTAGGCGGCGATATGCCGCCGTCGCTGTGGCATGCCACCGAGATGATCTTCGGCACTTACGGCGCGGCGCTGATCGGCTTCATCACCACCGCCATCCCGGAATGGACCGACAGGCCGCGGCCGAAAGGACGGACCCTGTTCGCCTTGGCCGGCCTGTGGGGCGTGGGGCGCATTGCGGGTCTGATCGGCAACGACATGCTGGGCATCCTCGGCGGCCTGGCGGACAGTTTGTGGCTGCTGGCGCTGGTGGCCTATGTTGCGCGCAGCTGGATCGCGCGGCCGCATGTGCGGCTCTTCGCGCCGCTATTCTGGCTCGGCGGATTGGCGGCGGCCGGTATCGTGGTGCGTGCCGCCTTCGCGCTGGGCGATGCCGCCCTCGCTCACGAAACGATCCTGATCGCCGGCCTGATGTTCCTCGGCCTGCTCGGTGTCGTGCTGGCACGCGTCACCGTGCCGGTCACCAACCTGGTGCTCGACCCCAGCGAGGTGACCTCGCCCTATCGGCCGCATCCCGGGCGCATCAACCTGGCGCCCGGACTGGTGCTGGTGGTGGTCCTGGCGCAGATCGCGGGTCTTTCTCCCGCAGTGACCGGCTTCCTGTTCATCGCATCCGGCGCGGCCTTTATGGACCGCGTGGCCGAGGCCTTTGTTGGGAAAGAGGCGTTTCGTCCGGAAATCGTGGCGCTCTCATGTTCCAGCATGTTCAGTGGCGCGGGGCTGATCCTGGTCGGGGCATCGCGGCTGGGTGCACCCTTTTCCGAGACTCCAGCACTTCATCTGGCGCTGATGGGGGGACTGGGCATCGGCGTGCTGAGCATTTTCGCCATCGCCGGCCTCATGCATACTGGCCGCCGCCTGCCGCTGCCGCGTCTGGCGGTGATCGCGCTGGTGCTGATGGCAGCCGCCGTGCTGCTGCGCGTGCTGCCCGAACTGGGCGTGCTGCCCTGGCCGCCCGGTCCGCCTTACGCCCTGGCTGCAGTGACCTGGGCAACGGCCTTCCTGCTATGGCTCAGGGGATATTGGCCGTTCCTCTCGACACCCAATGCCGAAGGCGACGGTTGCGGTGACCGGGAATTAAGTCCGGCTTCCGGCTGACGAGCAAATCCCCCGACACCCTAGAGATCCATCAGCGCGTCGATCTGCGCCTGGTCGACGACGTGATTGTCGCCATGGATGACGGCCGAGGCCTGGCCGATGAGATCCTGCAGATTCTGCGAGGCGCGCGCGGCCACGTGGCGGGCCTGGTCCTCATTGCCTTCCGCCAGTACCAGGTCGAGCCGCTTGATCGAGATTTCCACCAGCCGGTTCATCTCGCGTACCAGCCGGTCGAACGGTTCCTTGTACTGGGGCGGCGAGAAGGGATAGGCCTCGATCGCCAGCTCCCTGTCGGCGATACCGGAATGGCGGAAATGCTCGGCATATTCCAGCGGCTGCCAGGCTTTGCAATCGTCGAGACATTCCGGCGCGTCCGGGACGATCTCGAGCAGCATGATCACTTCGTTGATGTGATTGAGATAGTCGGTCGCGAGCAGCGAGATTTCGTTGACATTGGATCCCGCGGCGCGCGCGGAGAGTTCGCGAAAGCGCCGGGCGGCCTGCTCCGGATCCGGCTGGGCTTGGGTCGCAGTCATGAATCCTCATTGGCCAAAAAGGCCCGCCGCGTCAAGCGGATAGCGCGGAACGGCACGCGGTTATGGTTAAAATATGGAAGTCATGGCGTCATCCGGTAGAAGGTCAGCTTCTCGGCGAAACCTTTGAGCGTGGCACTTTCGGCACGGATATCGAGGCCGGCCAGTGTCGGCGCCACGGCGGGATCGTCGCGCATTTCCTGCGACAGGACGATATCGCCGCCCTGGCTCTGTCCCTGCAGGCGCGCCGCCATGTTGACCGTCGAGCCGAAATAGTCGAGCCGGTCATTGAGCGTGACGGCGATGCTGGGTCCCTGATGCACGCCCAGCTTGATGACGATCCGGCGACCGCCCGCCGTACCGCTTTCGCCGATACGGCGCTGGATGTCGAGCGCGGCTTCCAGCGCGTCACGCGGGTTGGCGAAAGCCGCCATCACCGCATCGCCGATGGTCTTCACCACGGCACCGTCATGGTGGCGGATGATGTCCGCCATGAAGGCGAAATGATCGCGCACCAGATGGTAGGCGCTGGCATCGCCGATCTGCTGATAGAGCGCGGTCGATGCCCTGAGATCGGAGAAGAGCAAGGCGACGCGGCCCACCGATACCTCGTCGCCCGGCCGCAGCACATCGTCGGAGAAAAGATCGCGGAAGGTCTGCAACGCGGTGACGCGGTCGGCGGTCAGGCAATCGGCCAGCCAGTGGCGGCTTTCGATCACGGCGATGCGCGGCCTTCCGCTCATATTGGCAAAGCGCAGCGTGCCTGCCGGCTGGGCAGCGCCGACGTTCACCGCATCCTCCTCCAGAATGAGCGATGGGAAGGAGAGGCCGTCATGCTCGATATCGGCGGCCGGTCCCGGTTCCAGCGTGCGCAGGCGATAGGGACCGGCCGCGAGATGGCCGGGCAGGTCGCGCACTTCGCCGGGCTGCAAATGGATCTGCGCGCGCACATGGGGCACCGACATCGGCCCCCACATGCAATATTCGCCCGATTCCAGCGGCCTGATCGCCGCTGCCGGACGGAAGCTCGCTTCGACATTCTTCGAGAAGTCGCGCTCGTAATCGATATTGCAGGACGAACAATGGGCCCCTGTCGGCAGCCGGTCGAGTCCGCCGACCCAGGCCTTGGCGACGCGGCAGCGCGGGCACAGCAGATCCCAGCGCAGTTCGAGGAGGCCCGCTTTCACCGCCTGCAGGCAGAGTTCGATCGCGTGCCGCTCCGGCACCTGCCAGAGCCGCGCCAGACCGATCGGGCGGATGTGCCACAGATCGACCTCCTGCGCCGTCAGGACATGATCGGCCAGACGCTGCGCCAGCCCATGGCCGTTGGGCGTCGCCTCGATATCGGCCACCGTCAGCGCCACCTTGGCTTTCGCGTCGGCGCCAGCCTCGGGGGCCGTATAGGTGAAGATCGTGGGCGTCTCGCCGCTCGCGAAACGATCGGCTTGCCCGACCAGGCGGCCGAAGGTTTCACCCGATGCCTTGAAGAAATTCGTGGCGAGCAGCAGCCGGCCGAGCCAGTTGCGCGGGGCGGCACTCAGCGTATAGGTGCCGATGGCGTTGCCCGTCGCGGGATCGGCCGACAAGGCGAGATGGGCGCCCAGTTCGCCGAACGGGCCGCTGGAAAAATCGCGGATATGTTCGAAGAATTGTTCGGCTATCCAATTGACCGGCCGCTCCCGCCATCTGAGATGCAGCGGGCCCAGCTTTGCCTCGCCATGATAGGCGACGCTGCCGTCGGCCTGCGCGATCTCGACGATCTCATGGCGCGGCAGCTTGGCCGCTTCGTTGAAGCGCGCGGTATCGGCAAGAAGCGGCCAGATTTTAGCCGGCGGATTCCGGAAGGTCCAAGACCAGGTCCTGCTTTTGCGGCCGCTCATGCTGCTCCTTCGGGGATGCGAGCGTTACGCGGTATTATCGGCGCTGGATCACCCGCCGATCAAGCCGTTGCCGCGAACAGGGCCCTGAAATGCTCCTCGGCGATGATGCCGGCGGGCGGGACGCCGCTGGTCTTCAGCCGGTCGCATGCGACCCCGGTGAAGTTCGTCTCGCCGAAGCGGCAGCCGCGCAAGGTGACGGGGAATTCGCGCGTCATGCCGTTGGGCAGGTGCGCCGTCTGCATCTTGAGATCGGCGCCGCTGAAATTGGTCCGCCGCAGGATCGCCTCGCTCAGGTTTGCGCCGCGGAGGTCGGCGCGCGACATGTCGGCGCCGGTAAGATCGGCATGGCTGAAATCGGTGAGGTCGAGGATCGCCTTGACGAACTTGGTCGAACGCAGGCGCGTATGCACGAAAAGGGCCGCCGACAGATTGCGCCCGGTGAAGTCGACACCGGAAAGATCCATGGCGGAGAAATCGGCGCGCGCGCCGATGGCGCCGGAACTTTCCACCCACTGCTCGTGCGCCAGCACCAGATCGCCGATCTTGAGCGCCGCCTCGACCGAATCGTCGACGGCGATCGCTTCGGAAAGGTCGAGGTTGGTGTAGGAGGCCTTCTCGATTTCGACGCCGAAAATATTGGCGTCCTTCAGGATGGCGCCGTCCAGCCTGGCGCCTTCGATGGCGGCCCGGTTGAGGAGGGCGCCGCTGAGATTGCAGCCCTGCATGTTGGCGCCGCGCAGATCGGCATCCTTGAGCGACGATCCGGTGAAGTCCGCCTGGCTCAAATCGGCATTGCGCAAAATGGCGCCCGAAAGATCGGCCTTGCGCACGACGGATGCATGCAGCCTGGCGCCTTCCAGATTGGCGCGCGTCATGCCGGTGCGGTCCTGGCTCGTGGCGACGACGGCCCGCTCGGCCGGCTGGGTATGGCCGCCGACATTGACCATCAGCGAGCCGTCGCGAAAATCGGCACCGCTCAGCACCGCCTCGCTGAAATCGGTGCCCTGCAGGTGCGCGCCGCGGAAATCGGAACCGCGGCAATCGGCGCGCAGCAGGATGGAACCCGCAAGATTGGCGGCGAAGAAATCGACCTCGTCCAGCTTGGCTTCGGTAAGGTCCGAATTCAGGATCTGCACGCCGGTCAGCTTGGCGCGCGTCAGCACGACGCCGGGCAGGCCGAAATTCTCGAGGACGACCAGCGACAAATCCCCGCGCTTGCCGCCGCGTTCCTGCCGCAGCCAACGCCGATGCGCGACCAGCGTGGCCCTGAGAATATCCATATCCATGTTCGGTCTCGTTGCTTCCCCAACAAGACCGGAAGTTAACCATAGAATTCTTAAAGATTCCAGTGCTGGTAGTTAATTAGCCTCGGATCTCTAATATTTAGTGGAAGTATTATTAAGAATGCTTCCCGATATAGGAATATTCCTTGTATTCATTTCGGCTTTTTCGAGGAGTTGTTTCCTAATCCAGCTTCCGCCACCAATCTGGCGGCCGCCTCCCTGGCAGCCTGCGCCTTCTCGGGACCGACGGTGGGGAAGGCGAGACCCAGCCCGCGCAATGCATCGATCGCGATGCGCGCCACGGTGAGGCGCGCGAAAGGCTTGTCGTCCGCCGGCACCACGAACCAGGGTGCCGCCTTGCTGGCTGTCGCCTTGATCGCGGCCTCGTAGGCGTTCATGAAGTCGGGCCAGCGCTGCCGGTCGCGCAGATCGTCGGGCGAGAATTTCCAGATCTTGTCGGGATCCTCGATCCGCGCCAGCAGGCGCTTCTTCTGTTCGGCCGGCGAGATGTTGAGCAGGATCTTGCGCAAGACGATGCCGTTGCGCCCCAGATAATCCTCATAGGCCGCGATATCGGACAGCCGCTCGTCCCAGATGTTCTTGCCGACCGCCTGCCGCGGCAGGCGCTGCCCATCCAGGAAATGCGGATAGACGCGCACCGCCACGACTTCCTCGTAATAGGAGCGGTTGAAGATGCCGATGCGGCCGCGCCGCGGCATGGCAAGGCTGCAGCGCCACATGAAATCGTGCTCCAGTTCCATGCCGGCTGGCGCCTTGAACGAGGTCACGTCGACGCCTTGCGGATCGACGCCCGACATCACGTTCTTGATGGCGCCGTCCTTGCCGGAGGCATCCATGCCCTGCAGGATCAGGAGCAGCGACCAGCGCCCCTCCGCATGCAGCCGTTCCTGCAGGCTGTTGAGTTCCTTGCTGCAGGCCTCAAGCAATTCCTCGTTCTCGGCCTTGCCCGCATTGCCGTTGCCCGGCGCCGTCGCGAAATCCTTGAGGCGGAAACCCTTGCCGCTCTCGACGCGGTAGGGGGCGATGTGGTCGGCCAGTCCTTTCCGGCCGTTCTTCTTTCCGTTCCTGCTGTCCGGTGTCTTCATGGCGTCACCACGATATTGCCCATCGTCATACCCTTTTCCACTGCCTCATGCGCGCTGGCGATCTCGGCCAGCGAGAAGGTCGCGGCGATCGTGTGCTTGAGACGGCCCTCGCGCAGCATGCCGCTCAGCGCCGCAATCGCCCGCGCGCGCAGGGCTGGCGGCTGATTGTAGACGATAAAGAAGCGATAGCCGATATTGCTCAGGATCGACGGGCCGAACGGCACCGTCCCTTCGCGCTGGCTGGAACCGTAAATGGCGATGAGGCCGTAATCGGCCATCGCCTGGGGCAGCCAGGCGATGTTGCCGGAAAAATCGACCTCAATGGCGCGCGCCACACCCTTGCCATGGGTGACGCTGCGGATGCGCTCGGCGACATCCTCCAGTTTGCGGTCGATGACGATTTCCGCGCCGGCCGCGCGCGCATGCGCGGCCTTGGCGGCCGAACTCACCGTGGCGATGACGCGGGCGCCTTTATGTGCCGCCATCTGCACCGCGTAATGGCCGACGGCGCCGGCACCGCCATTGACCAGCACCCAATCGCCCTGCTGCACGCCGCCATCGGTCTCGACCCCCTGCCATGCGGTCAGCGCCGGAATGCCAAAACAGGCGCCGGCGGCAAAATCGGTTCCGTCCGGCAGCGGCACGGCCTGTTCGGCCGGCAGGGTGACGAATTCGGCGGCCGTGCCGAAGGGGCGGTTCCAGCGCGCGTTCCACACCCAGACCCGCTCGCCGACGCGCGCTTCCGGCACGCCGGCACCGACCTGGTCGATAATGCCGGCGCCGTCGCTATGCGGCACGATGCGCGGATATTGGCTGGCGGCGCTGCCGGTGCCCGAGCGCATCTTCACGTCCGACGGGTTGACGCCGGAGGCGGCGATCCTGACCCGGACCTCGCCCGCCATGGGGCTGGGGTCGGGCAGCGTTCCCACCCGCAGGACCTCACGGGCGGGGCCCAGTTTTTCATAGAATGCCGCGCGCATTTGACGTCGTCTCCCCGATCGGCGGGTCACGGAAATATCTCCGTCACCAAGCCTAGCCGAGGGCGGATGCCAGTGATAGTCTCCGCCGCCGATTCGGAGACAAGATGCGCTCGCTGCACCATTTTTCGCTTCAGCCGCAATCGCGCCGCGTGCGCATTCACCTGCGCGAGAAGAAGCTCGATTTCGAGGCGCTCGCGGAAAAGCCCTGGGAGCGGCGCGAAGGCCTGCTGGCACTCAACCCGGCCGGTGAGACGCCGGTCTTGGTCGAGGAAAACGGCGCCGTCATCGCCGGCGCCTACGCCATCGGCGAATATCTTGAGGAAGCATATGCCGAGACACCGCTCCTGGGCCGCAGCCCCGTCATCCGGGCGGAGGTACGGCGCCTCGTCGCCTGGTTCGACGGCAAGTTCGAGCGCGAGGTCACGCAGAACCTGCTCCATGAAAAGATGGTGAAGCGCCTCCTCGGTCAAGGCGGGCCGGATTCGGGCGCCATCCGCGCCGGCAAGGCCAATATCCGCATCCATCTTGATTACATTTCCTGGCTCTCGGATCGCCGCAACTGGCTGGCCGGCGACGATTTCAGCCTGGCCGACATCGCTGCCGCGGCCCAGATTTCCGCCATCGACTATCTGGGCGATGTCGCCTGGGAGCAGCATCGCGAAGCCGCCGAATGGTATGCGCGCGTCAAATCGCGGCCCAGCTTCCGCCAGATCCTGGCCGACACCTGGCCCGGCACCCAGCCGCCACCGCATTACGCGGACCTCGATTTCTAGGGTCTAGCGCCGCCGCGCCTTCTGGAAATGCGCGATGAAGGCTTTCAGTCCCGCCGAGGGCAGCCTTTGCTGCGGGTAATAGAGGCAGATACCGGCAAAGGGTGGCGTCCATTCGGTCAGAACACGCACAAGTCTACCCGCCGCCAGATCCGCTTCCGCCGATTTCCGGGTGACATAGGCAAGGCCCGCACTCGCGCGCGCAGCCTGCAGACCGAGGCCGTGACTGCCCAGGGTCAGGCGCCCCGGCGGATCGATACGGCTCTCCTCGCCCTGGTGCTCGAACTCCCAGCGGTAAATGGCGCCGCTGGGCATGCGGGCGCGGATGCATTCATGGGCGAAGAGATCGGCCGGCACCTTCGGCACGCCGCGCACCTTGAAGTAGCCGGGCGTTCCCACCACGGCGAATTCCTCCTCTGAACCCAGCGGCAGCGATACCATTTCCTGGGGCACTGATTCCGCAAGCCGCAGGCCGGCATCGAAGCCGGCGGCGACGATGTCGATCATGCGGCCCTCGCTCACCAGATCGACGCGCATGTCCGGATAGGCCGCCAAGAAGTCGAGCACGATCGGCAGCACGCGCTCGGCAGCACCTTCCGAACTGTTGAGGCGCAGCAGTCCTGCCGGCGTGTCGCGGAACCGGTTGACCGTCTCGACCGCATGTTCGATCTCGCGCAGGGCCGGTTTGATGCGCGCCAGGAAATTCTCACCGGCCTCGGTCAGCGATACGCTGCGGGTCGTGCGGTTGAAAATCCGCACGCCCAGGCGCCGCTCCAGACTGGCCACGGCATGGCTGAGCGCGGAAGGCGAGACATTGAGGTCGGCCGCTGCCGCGCGAAAGCTGCGATGGGCCGCCACCGCCGCCAAGGCATGGAGTTCATTGAGGGCGAGGCTCACGGCGTTTATCCAGCATTGTTCGATATTGTGCATGATTACATGCATGATTGAGCAGATTATCACAATAATCCGATACGGTCATATAGGCAGCCCCAACCAAGGAACGCCTCATGACCCAAACGATCCTCATCACCGGCTGCTCGACCGGCTTCGGCCAAGCGTCGGCACGCCTCTTCGCCGCCCGCGGCTGGAATGTCATCGCCACCATGCGTCGGCCGGAAGCGGACGCGGGCCTCAGCAATCTTCCCAACGTGCTGGTGACGCGACTCGACGTCCAGGACCCGGCCAGCATCAATTCCGCCTTCGCTGAAGGCCTGGTCCGTTTCGGCCAGATCGACGTGCTGGTGAACAATGCCGGCTTCGGCCTGTTCGGGGTATTCGAGGAGACGGCGAGAGAAAAGGTGCTGGAGCAGTTCGCGGTCAATCTCTTCGGCCTGATGGACGTTACGCGCGCCCTGCTGCCGCATTTCCGTGCCCGGCGCGCCGGGACCATCGTCAATATCAGCTCGGGCGCGGGCGTTTTCACCTTGCCGATGATCTCGCTCTATTGCGCCTCCAAATTCGCTCTTGAGGGCTTTTCCGAGGCCTTGTCCTACGAGCTTGCGGGTCTCGGCATTGGCGTGAAGATCGTCGAGCCGGGCGGTGTCACCAGCACCTCGTTCGGGCAGCGCAGCGGCACGGAAGCGGCCGCCGCCGCCGCCATTCCCGACTACGTGCCATTTGTGGCCGCCAGCAATGCGGTCTTCGCGGATCTCCGAGCGGCACGTGCCAATGCGACCAGCGAGGACGTGGCGGAAGTGATCTACGCCGCCGCCACCGATCGCACGGACCGGATGCGCTATGTCGCCACGGACGACATCAAGCCGCTGGTGGCAGCCCGGCGCGAAACATCGGAGGCCGAGTATCTGGCCTTCATGCGTGCGCGGGTGACGCCCAAGCTGGGTTAGGGAAAAGGATCAGGCCGCCTGGTCGGCTTCGACCAGGTGGCCGTAGAGCGACAGCATGTTCTCGGTCATGACCGAACGGTCCGCGCGCTGGCGCAGATTGTCGATCACCTGGCTCGTGCGCGCCTCGCGCTCGTCGAGCGGCAGCGAGAGCGCGTCGCGGATGGCCCAGCCCAGGGCCATGGCATCGCCGGGCGGCGTCAGCCAGGCCATCGAACTGCCGTCCAGCACCTCGCGCGCATTGGCGAAGTCGCTGGCCACGACCGGCCTTCCCAAAGCCTGTGCCTCGATGATGACGCGGTTATAGGTGGCCGGCTCCAGATAGGGGGCGACGATGAGGTCGGCCAGCATCAAAGCGGCCGCCATGTCCTTCACCTCCTCGGCGATCAGCACGCGGTCCTGCAGCTGGTGCTGCACGATTTCCTTCTGCAACTGTCCCCGGTAGGCGCCGCCATCATTTTCCGGCCCGACCAGGATGCAGCGCAGATCGAGATCGCGGATCAGCGCCAGCGCCTCCAGCAGCAGTGACTGGCCCTTGCCGCGCTCGAACGCCGCCGGCGCCATGATGACGGGCAAATCGTCGGGCACGCGCCACTGATTGGCCAGTTGCACCACGCGCGGCGCCGTCACCTGGGTGGGATCGAAGCGCGTCAAGTCGATACCGTAAGGCACGACGCTGAGGCGATGGCCGAGGCTGGGAATAGCCTTGGCGATTTCCAGCGCCGTGGCGTTGGAGAGTGTAACGACCAGATCCGATTCGGCGAAGGCGGCACGGCTGCGCTTGCTCAATGCCTGCACGCTCGAGGGACCGTCATGGAAGGTCGTCACCAGCCGGCAGCCGGCTTTTTTCGCGGCGGCGTGGCCGATGACGGCAAGGCTCGCATTCTGCGCGTGGATGATGTCGATGCCGTTCTCGGCAACAAAGCGCGCGACGCGGCGGGCGACGTTGAAATTCGTCACCGGATTGCGGCTGGCCAGCTTCATCTCGACCGCCTTGACGCCCATGCGCGGCAGTTCATGCGTCGAGACCAGCGCCGATTCGCTGGCAAGGAATGCGCGCCCGCCCGCCGCCACGACCGCGCCGCCGATCTCCAGCGCCAGGCGCGATGCGCCGCCGGCGTCGAAATGCGCGACCAGCTGCAACACAGATGGTGCCTTTCGATCCGAGGCGGGAGTGGTAAAAGGAGGTGGCGCGGAAACGGTGTCGATTGACATCTCTTATCCGGGGAGAGCTTCGCCGATGCAGTCCATCAAGAACCCACAGGTCGCCAGAAATTCACAATTAAACAAGTCGCAACATTGGCAACCATTATCAGGCCCCACCGCAGGATTGCAAGCGCCAGGGGAAGGCGGCGGCATCGGGGCCAGCCACGATCGCGTGATGGTGCCAATACGCGCCGAGGCCGAAAGGTTGCAGCTTCCGGGCGGGCGCTTTCTTGCGTATCACCGGCGCAACCTCGCCGCAAACGACCGTGAGGCCGATGGCGTAAATACGCGCAAAGTCCCGCCGGGCATCGTCTTCCTGGGTGGATTTGCCTCGGACATGACCGGCACGAAGGCGATGGCGCTCGATGCCTATTGCGCCGCAACAGGTCGTGCCTTCGTCCGCTTCGACTATAGCGGCCACGGCCAATCGTCCGGCAAATTCGTCGATGGCACGATCGGCGCGTGGCGCGACGACGCGCTGGCGATCGTCGACCAGCTGACGCAGGGACCGCAGATTCTCATCGGTTCCTCAATGGGCGGCTGGCTGATGCTGCTTTGCGCGTTGGCGCGGCCCGACCGCGTTCACGCCCTCATCGGCCTCGCTCCAGCACCCGATTTCACCGAGGAGCTGATGTGGCAGACCATGGATGCCGGCATGCAGCAGCGCCTGATGCAGGAAGGCCGCGTCGAAGAACCCAGTGCCTATAGCGACGATCCTTACGTCATCACCCGCGCCCTCATCGAGGACGGCCGCAAGCATCTGCTGCTGGGCGGCGCCATTCATATCGACCGCCCGGTGCGTCTCATTCACGGCCAGGCCGACGAAGACGTGCCGTTCAGCGTGTCGCTGCGCCTGGCCGATCATCTGGTGACGCAGAATGTGGCAGTGACCCTGGTGAAGGATGGCGATCACCGTCTCTCGCGCCAGCAGGACCTCGAACGCCTCATCATGACGATCGAGGAACTGTCCTAGAGCCCCGCATCGAACAGCGATTTCAGGCCCGGCCGATAGTTCGGGAAGGCGAGGCTGACGCTCAGTTCCTGTTTGATGCGATCGTTTCGCACGCGCTTGTTGTCGTCATAAAAGCTGCGCGCCATGGGCGACAGATCGGCTTCTTCATAGGGCACCATTGGCGGCGGCACCACGCCCAGCAGCTCGCACGCATAGGTGACGACTTCCGCCGGCGGGGCTGGATCATCGTCGCAGACATTGTAGGCGGCACCCGGATTGGGCCGCGCCATCGATGCCACCAGCACCGAGGCGATATCCGAGACGTGGATGCGGCTGAAGACCTGGCCCGCTTTCACCACCCGCCGCGCCCGGCCTTCGCGCACGGTATCGAGCGCCGAGGAACCGGGGCCGTAGATCCCGGCCAGGCGAAAGAGATGCGCCGGCTGCGGCAATGCCTGCCATGCCTGTTCGGCCAGAAGCCGGCGCCGCCCGCGTTCGCCGCTGGGCCGCAGGGGGCTCGTTTCATCGACCCAGCCGCCGCCGCGATCGCCATAGACGCCGGTCGTGGACAGATAGCCGATCCAGGAAAGGCGATGCGCAGCGGCCGCAATCTCGGCCCCGTGCCGGTCGATCGCCGGATCGCCGGCGGCATCGGGCGGCACGGAACCGAGAAGGTCGGTCACATCCGCAAGACGTCCCGCCAGATCCGCCATCGGACGGTCACGGTCGAACGGATAGGCATCAATGCCGCGCGCCCGCAGCGCCGCCGCCTTTTCCGCCGTGCGGCAGGTGCCGGACACGCGCCAGCCCAGGGACAGCAGCCTGTCGGCCAGGTGCAGGGCCGAAAAGCCCAGCCCGAAGCAGAAAAGATGTCCCGATTCCAGCCCGCGCCGGCGTTGGTTCACACGCATGTCAGCTCTCATCGCCTTCGCTTCGTGCCACAATTGCCCCGTCGCGGCAGCAGGCAGCCCGATGAGGCTTGCAAATTGGCGTCCGGGGTTTCATCAATCCGGTCCTAACGGTCGGCAGCGGAAACATCAACCATGCGATTGACGGTATTATTGGCGGGGCTCCTCGTGGGACTTTGGGCGGCGGCGATGCCGCGATTGGCCGGGGCCCAGGAAAAGCTCACCAGCGCCGAGAACGAGCAGCAATATGCCGCCTGCATGGCGCTGGTCGACCGTAACCCGACCGAAGCGCTGGAAAGCGCCGTCGCGTGGGAGAAGCAGGGTGGCGCCGATGCCGCCCAGCATTGCCAGGCGCTGGCCTATATCGGCCTCAAGCAATATGAAGATGCCGGCGTCCTTCTCGAACGCATCGCCGAGACCATGCCGCAGGTGAAGGCGCCGATCGCTTCCGAAGTCTTCGGCCAGGCGGCCTATGCCTGGATGCTGGCGGACAAGTCGCAGCGCGCGCTCCACGATCTCAACCAGGGCCTCTCGCTCAGCCCCAGGAATGTCGAACTGCTGATCGACCGCGCGCGCCTCTATGGCGAAAGCGGCATGTATTTCGAAGCCCTCGACGATCTCAACACGGCTGCGGACCTGTCGCCCAACCGGCCGGACATCTATGCCTATCGCGCTTCGGCCTATGTCTCGCTGAGCCAACTCGATATCGCCGCCGACAATCTCGACCAGGCACTGGCGATAGCACCCGATTATCCACAGGCGCTGCTGGAACGCGGGCGCCTTCATGCCTTGAACGGCGACAAGGACGCGGCGCGCAAGGATTTCCTGCGCGTCCTGGAAGTGGCGCCGAAGACCGATGTCGCCGGCGCCGCCCAGGAGCAGCTGGAAAAACTCGACCTCAAGGCCGAATAGCGGCATCCCGGCGACCATCCCCACCGGCCGGCAGCGAGGCAATCAGGGCGTCCACCTGGTCGCACATGGAATCGAGACTATCCATGACGATGTGCAGGCCGTCACCCGCCGGCATGCGGCGGATACGCTGCCGGCGCAGATCGACCGGCTGCCGTGGATCGCGGATGGTCCCGCCCAGCATATCGGCCAGTTTCCGGCGCACATCGCCGTGCATGATTCCGGCCGATATCGACAGGCGGCACAGAAACAGCAATTCGTCGGCGATGCTCATGGTCAGGCGCGACACTTCCTCGGCAATGGCGGCGAATAAGGGTGCGTGCCCGTATGGCGTTTCCGGCGGCGGCGAAGCCCGTCCATTCTCCATCAGCCGCCGATAGGAATCGAGCGAGGTTTCCATCGCCCGCGCGGCGGTGATTCTCAGCCGGACCAGCGTGTCGCGATCGATCTTCTCCGATGCCCGGTTCATGCGGCACGTTCCTCGCCCGGATGCTGCCGCCGCACGCCCTCACAGGCTGCGGACGGTATGCAGGAAGTTGTTGACCTCGCTGCGCAGGGTCTCGCCGTAGCGGCTGAGCTCGTTGGCCGCCGAGAGTACCTGGGTCGAGGCGATGCTGGTCTGCTGCGACGCCTCCGTGACGCCTAGGACGTTCGTGGTGACTTCGCTGGTGCCGGTCGCGGCCTGCTGTACATTGCGCGAGATTTCCTGGGTCGCGGCTCCCTGCTCCTCGACCGCCGAGGCGATCGCGGTCGATATTTCGCTGACCCGGTTGATGGTCTGGCTGATGCTGTGAATGGCACCCGCCGAACTCTCGGTCGATTCCTGGATCGCGCGCACCTGCGTGCCGATTTCGTCGGTGGCGCGCGCGGTCTGCGTCGCCAGCTGCTTGACCTCGGAGGCCACGACCGCAAAGCCCTTGCCGGCCTCGCCCGCCCGGGCCGCTTCAATCGTCGCATTGAGCGCCAGAAGGTTGGTCTGGCCGGCGATATCGTTGATGAGGGTCACCACGGCGCCGATCTTCTGCGCCGCTTCCGCCAATTGCCTGACGCGGCCATTGGTGTCCTCGGCCTGGCTGACGGCCTGGGTGACGATCCGGGTCGATTCCGCCACCTGGCCGCTGATCTCGTGGATCGACGCCGAAAGCTCCTCGGTGGCCGAGGCCACGGTCGAGACGTTCTGCGTCATCTGTTCGGCGGCGGCGGCAACCGTGTTGGATTGCTGTGCCGTCTCCTCGGCGGTCGCCGCCAGGGACTGGGCGGTGCCTTGCAGCTCGGTCGCCGCGGTGCTGAGCGCATTGACGACTTCGGCGATGACCTTGTCGAAATTGCTGACCGCCTCGCCCATGCGGCGGCCGCGTTCCAGCTGGCGGTCCTGCTCGGCCTGCTGTTCGACACGCAGGCGTTCGGCGGCGATCATGTTCTCCTTGAAGACGTGCAGCGCATTGGCCATTTCGCCGACCTCGTCCTTGCGCTCGGCGCCGGCGATGGCGATGTCGCGCTCGCCATTGGAAAGGCGCAGCATCAGGGCGGAGAGGATCCTGATCGGCTTGGAAATGCCCTGGCCGATGACAAAGGCCACCACCATGCCCAGCGCGAAGCCGGCCAGGCTGAAGCCGATGGCGATCCATTCGCTCTCGACGACGACGGCGGTGATTTCGGCGGCGACCTCATTCTCCTCCGCCTTCGCCTCGACTTTCACCTTTTCCGCTTCGGCAATGATCTCCTCGCTGGCTTCGGCGACCTTTTCGTGAACCAGGACTTCCAGCTTCTCGTCGATCTCCTCGCCCGCCTTGAAGGCCGCCTCATAGGCCGGCGCCAGGGCCTTGGCCTCGGTCAGCTGCGCGGCATAATCCGCGTTGGCCGATACTTTCTCCAGCTGCTCCAGGCTTTTGGCGAGGCCATGGAAGGCCGTCTCCGCCTGTTCGGCCGCCGCCGCTTCGTGGCGGTCGAGCAGCATGTTGACATAAAGGCGCGCCAGCAGGCTCTGGCGCAGGGCGTCGCCGGCCAGGATCGCGGCATTGCTGTTGCCGGCCTTGACCGCTTGGCGCTGGATGGTCTCGAAATCGGCGCTCAATTTCGGGCCGGCCACGTTCAGCGTCTCGCTGGCAAGCTTCGTCCGCTCCTTCTCAAGCTCCACCGCCTGCTCGAAATCGTCGACGACGATCTTCAGCTTCTCGGCCATGGCGGTGAGATCGGCGCGCTCCGCGTCGGTGCCGGCGGCCTTGACGCCGTCTGCGATATCGGCGGCGATCGCCTGTTCCAGCTCATGAATCTCGTCGATATGCGCGGCGTCGCCGGTGCGGACGTAATTGTCGACATGGCTGCGCAGATCGAGCAGGTCGCCTTCGATGTCGGCGGCATCGCCATAGAGTTCGACCGCCGATATGTAGCGAGCGAGGTCGTGGCTGATTCGGCTGAAGCCGACGATTCCGGCGGCCGCGACGATGGCCAATATCAGCAGCACCGCGCCGAACCCCAGGACGATCTTCGTCAGGATCTTGAGGTTCTGAAAAAAGCCGGGACGCACGGCATTGTTCTGCGTGGCGATGAGTGACATGGCGGTTCTCCCGTCTTTCGCTCAGAGTGAATCGAGCAGGAAGCGGCGATGCAGGCTCTGCACCGGTCGCGCATTATTGGGGAAGAGGGCGGCGAACTGGCCGATCTGCGCCGTCGAGGCTTCGATCGGATCCTTGAACACGGTCCACAGCACGCCTTCCGAACAGGGCGGCGTGGTGAGCGATCCCTGATAGCGGAAGAAGCCGCGCCCGACCGGCAGCAGGCCGTCGAGCGCGATCGTCGTGCCGGCATCCGCCTCCTCCGCCGCTTCCTTGGGCATGGCGGCCCAGACCGGGACCAATGCCGCATTCTCGGCGCCAGCGCGGATGAAGACGCCCAGCACCGCCAATTGCCCTTCCGCCGATCTGTGGACGAAATGCAGCTCCAGGTCGAAGCTCTGGCCGGACAGCAGATGCTCGCTGGGATGATGGAAGTGGAACTGCAGCAGCTCGAAGCTCTTGCCGTCGATGAGGGAGCGCGAGCCCGGCTGGCAATTCACCTGGACGGTGTGGCCGTTATTGAGGATCTTCAGCGGCATCGGCTGGAATTGCGGAATGACGCCAGTGAGCTGCGCGCTGACCGCGCGCGTGAGGTCGATCGGCGTCTGCTCGAAGCCCAGCTCGCAGACCTTGAAGTCGGGCGACAGCTCGCCCCAATGTTCCGGGCCTCCTTCGCCTTCATAGGTCCAGTGCGGGCCGGCATGCGTCGTTTGGGCGGCGGCGAACTTGGCGCCGAGGGCCGAACAGATCGGACAAAGCGCGCCGGTGATGGCAAGGCTCTGCAGAAATTTACGCCGGTGGAACTTACGCTGGTGAAGGATGGGCATGACGGTCGGCTCCTCTTGGCAAGTGCGGGCGGCGGCGTCGCTCTTTTGCGTCGAGCATGATCGCTTTCGGCCGGCAGCGCTCCGCGCCAACCGCCAGCCTTGCGCGCAAACTGCCAGATCTGGCGAGCGAAGGACCGGCGCCGTACCCACGGCTATCGTCAGGTGATGTCGCTATTCTTGCAACTTATCAGCTATCAGCGACTTCCTTTAGGAAGGCCGCCACGTCGGTCCGTACTGTCTGAGCCTGATGCCCGAGTTCGCTGGAAGCCGAGAGCACGTCGGCCGATGCCTTGCCGGTATTTGCCGCGGCTGACGTCACCTGCGCGATATTGTTCGAAACAGCCGTCGTGCTGTCGGCTGCCTGTTGCACATTGCGAGCGATTTCCTGCGTCGCGGCGGATTGTTCCTCAACGGCACCGGCGATCGCCGTCGTGATTTCGGAAACCTCGCCGATCGTGGTGACGATACCGGTGATCATGTCAGCCGACTTCTTCGTTTCTTCCTGGATCTGGCCGATCTGCGCGCTGATTTCCTCGGTCGCTCTGGCTGTCTGCGTGGCAAGATTCTTCACTTCCGAAGCGACGACGGCAAAGCCCTTGCCGGCATCCCCGGCGCGGGCAGCTTCGATAGTCGCGTTGAGGGCCAGCAGGTTTGTCTGGCCGGCAATGTCGCTGATCAACTTGACCACGTCGCCGATCTTGTCGGCGGCGGCCGTCAATCCGCGCACGCTTTCGTTCGTGCGTTGGGCTTCCACGACTGCCCGCTGCGAGATCTGTGTCGATTGAATGACCTGGTTGCTGATCTCTGAAATCGAGGATGAAAGCTCCTCGGAAGCGGCGGCGACGGCATGCACGTTCTGCGTTGCGCGGTCGGCCGCCTGGGCGACCAGATCGGCCTGTGTCGAGGTTTGCGTGGCGCTTGCCGCCAAAATATTGGCGGTATCGGAGAGCTGACGGGCGGCACCGTCGACCGCACTCAGGGACGTGTCCATCGTCGTCCCGAAGGTGTCGATTGCCGCGTTCATATTGGCCTGCCGCATCTGACGTTCTTCGAGCATGGCGTCCTGATAGGTCGAGATGGCCAGATCCATGTCCAACAGCACCGCCTGGCTGATGGCGGCGGACAATCTGCCGGTCTTCGCCGGCGCCATGCGGAACTGGGTGGCGGCGAGTACCAGCAAGCGACGCAGGACGAATGAATAGCCGCCAATATACCAACGCGGCTCCAGGCCGATGCGATTGTGCGTCAGGCCGATCGTGCGGATGGATTGGAAATAGCTGTCGTCGAAAGTGCCGGAAAACAGACGCTTCCAATGGCTGCCTTGCGCCGCCTTCAGGCGGGGCGTCTGCGTGCCGACCATGCCGGCCAATTTGCCGACGCCGGTGATGTGGCTGTAGAAGCCGTCCAGAATCTGCGGCAGCACCTTTTCAACAGCGGGCCAGAATTCGCGCAGCATTTGGCGCGAAGCATCGTCGATCTGATGGAAATCGAGGCGAACCGCCCGTTCATCGGCTTCGGAAAACTTCGACCTAGACATCATATCCATTGACTGAAGACCTTTGTGAGTTCGCGAAATAGGGTGAAGTCTGTCGACGGTTCGCCGACGGTCACGGCGTAGGTTGTTGCCACCTCCTCGCCAAGCGCACCCCAGACCGGTGGCCGATGCTGATAGGGCGCGAGCGGCAACAAGCTCGGCGTTGCGCGATGTGAAGGCATGTCTTTGAGGATCAGCTCCTTCTCATTGTTCGGATGCGCGCCCAAAGGCGGGCTCTTTCGAACGCCGGCAGAATGCCTTTTCGCTCGGCGCAGCGCTCCGCGCCGAGTGCCAGTCCTGCGCGCAAACCGCCAAAAACCTGACTGCGAGTAAGTCGTGCAAGACAGAGCACGGAAATACCTCCGTATATTCAAGAAATTATTCTTACGCTTAGTAGATACAGCCACGAAGGGTGTATTTCATGGCATTTCTTAAATACCGAATTCCAGGCGGGTCATGTATCATGTTATTCATGGCGCAGCGCCCCACCGGCGGCACTATACGAAAGACATGCTATCGCCAACCCCTGAAGGGCCATTAACTTAACCTTTCGGAAATGTTGGGCTCGCAGAATCGCTGCGATATCGCTGCGGTTTCGGCAAGGATATGTGATGTCGGTGAACATTGTCTCTCAATCCAGGCCGCTCAGCGGCCATCCGGCATTCGCCGTGTCGGACTTCGACCGGCTCGCCGGCATTCTCGAGGCACAGTTCGGGGCGGACATTGCGGAGCTTCCTGGTGCCGGTCATGTCAATGCGACCATCAACTGCGCCCGGCTCAAGGATAGCGAGCTTTGGTACTGCATCTTCGGGACACCGCTTTCGGCGAAGTTTCCTGACAGCGATCATCTGAGGTTGCAGTTGCAGCATCGTGGCGTCGGCGGCACCTGGCAGGGGCGGCGGCTCGCACCCGTGACAGAACAATTCGGCTGCATCTCGCGTGCCGAAATCGAGATTGATCTGGCCGAGGATTTCGAGCAACTGGCCTGGCGCATTCCCAAAGGCAAGCTCGAACAGAAGCTTTCGCTGATGATCGGACGGCCGATCGGCTATGCGCTGACCTTTGCGCCGTCGCTCGACCTCACTTCCTCGGCGGGCGCCATGCTGAAGCAGGTGTTCCACTGCCTGCTGCGGGCTGTGGAATGCAGTAGCGCGCCGGCATCTCATCTTGTCGTTGCCGAGCTGGAACAGGCGCTTATAGGTACGTTTCTGGCAACGGCGGACCATTCCGGCCGCGCCTTGCTGGAGGGTAGAGCAAGCCGCGCCTCGCCCTGGCAGGTGCGCCGGGCCGAGGCGCATATCGAAGCCAATTGGGACAAGCCGATCGCGATCGAGGATCTGGTCGCGGCCTGCGGCACCTCGGCACGCTCGCTCTTTCGCAGCTTCAAGGAAAATCGCGGCTGCACGCCGATGGAATTCACCCGCCGCCTGCGCCTGCACCATGCGCGCCGGATGCTGGAACATCCGCACCCGGCGACGACCGTCACCGACGTGGCGTTTGCCTGCGGCTTCGGCGATCTCGGCCGTTTCGCCAAGGAATTCCACCGCGCCTTCGGCGAACGCCCCTCCGAGCTTCTGGCCCGGCGCCGCGATAACTTGGCGGTGGCTTGAACAGGAGCCGGCTTCTCCGCCTGCCGGCATCGTTGCGAGCGTCCCTCTCTTGGATCGTCCCCCGCTGGACCTGCGTCATCCAGCAGGCGTTCTCAGGACGCGCATTCCCTGTCATGCTCCGGAAATGGGGACGACAGAGATTTGTCATCGAGTTCACGCTAGTGTTCGGTTATCAATCCCGTCCTACCAGCCGAGCTGACCATGCCCGATACCGCCGCCGCGACACCGACTGTCCATTCCCGCCGGACCAAGGCGGTGGTCTGGCTGCTCCAGGGCGCGCGGCTGGGCGACAATCAGCAGGTCCTGGCCTTGGGTGCGGCACTCGAGGCCCGCTTTGGCTGGCAGCTGGTCGTCAAGCAGCTGAAGTTCCGCTCCGGCCCGGTCCCCGGCAGCGATCCCGCCCGCGGCATCGACCATGTGATCCTGGACCGGAGCGATTCCCTCACGGCCACCGGCGAGGATGGCTGGCCGCATATCGTCATCGCCATCGGCCGCCGCGCGGCGCCGGTCGCGCGCTGGATCAGGATGCGGGCGGCACCCTATGCCATTCACATCCAGCTCGGCCGTTTCCAGGACCCTTACGAAAGCGTCGATCTGCTGGTGACGACCGCGCAATACGGCCTTCCCAGTGCACCCAATGTCCTGCATCTCAGCCTGCCGATGACGGCGCGCAAGGCGGAAAGCCTGGCCGCCGCCGCTCATTCCTTCGCGCCCGTCTTTGCCGGCATTCCGGGTGCTCCGATCGGCGTCCTGGTGGGCGGCCCGTCCAACCCGATCACGTTCGGGGCCGAAGACGGCGAAAGATTGCTGGCCGAGGCGCTGGCTTTTGCCGACCGGCGCCAGGGCACGCTGCTCGTCGCCACCTCGCCGCGCACGCCGCCCGAAATCGTGAACCGTCTCAAGGCGGGCCTGCCGGCGCCGCACCGGCTCTTCCCGTTCGAAGCGGGTATCGGCGCGCGCAATCCCTATCCCGCTCTGCTGGCGCGCTGCGCTGCGTTCATCGTCACCAATGACAGCGTCTCGATGGTGGCCGACGCGGCGCTGACCGGGCGTGAAGTGCGCCTGTTCGAACTGCCCCTCATCCGCCCCCGCCCGCTCTGGCAGCCCAGCTGGCCGCTGGCGCATTGGGTCGGCCGCCGCCGCAACATGCGCCTGGTGCGCGGCCTGGATGCCGATTGGCTCGACCGCTGGTTCGAAGCGGAGGTGCGCCGGGCCAGGGCCCAGCCGACCCGCTATGTGCCGACGATCATGAGCCGGCTGCTGCGCGAACGGCATGTGGCGCGCCTCGCCGATCCCCATCCGCCGCGCACCGATCTGGTCCCGCTGATCACCCAGGAATTGGACATGGTCGCGGCCCGCATCGTGGCGCTGCTTGCCGAAAGACGGGCGGCCGCCCTGCGCGACCGGCTGAGGGACGGCGGCGGCCGGTTCGTTCATGCGGCGCCGCGCGAGCGCGAAGACCAGGCAGCGATGCGCCTGCAGCCCGCCGAATAGGCCCCATCTGCTGTTTTCGGGCGGCTATTTCTCTCGGCCGAAGGCCAGGAACGCCGCCAGGGTAAGCAGGCCGATCGTCGCCATCGCGGCCCCGGCCAGGGCAATGCCGTCGCTTTCCAGGGCGATATAGCCGGCCACCCCGAAGGTAGTGCCCAGGACGATATCCAGGCCCAGCAGGGCTATGACCAGCATGTTGTTGCGCTGTGCCTTGCCCATCGGCGTCATCGCCTTGGCGATCAGGCCGGGCCGCGCCGGCGCGTCGCCTGCCCGCCCGGCATTGCCATCCCCGTCCTTCCCGACAGGTGGGCGCGCGCCTGAGAGCCACGCACTTGAGAGCCATTGGCGAAAAACGGATTTTTCAGTCCCCATCGGGCCATTCTAGCCGATTCGCGGACGCCTGTCAGATGTGGGTAGTTGACTAAAACAGTCGGCAACCGCTTCAACCTGCCACAATCGTTAAGATTTCCGCCAGCGCGACCTTGCGCGCTTGTGCGAACCGCCTATATATCCCCTCGAAACCAATGCCTAAGGGCGCAAGGCTGTGCCCGGGCATTTCTGATCTTACGTTGTTGCTAAGTCGGGGATCCCCGGAAAGGGTGCTTCGGTCAAGAAGGCCCGGGAGCGGGATTTGCCGCAAGAAAGGATGAACGCCCATGGCTAAAGTTATCGGTATCGACCTCGGCACGACCAATTCCTGCGTCGCCGTGATGGAAGGCAAGGACGTCAAGGTCATCGAGAATTCGGAAGGTGCCCGCACTACCCCCTCGATGGTCGCCTTCACGGAGTCCGGCGAACGCCTCGTCGGCCAAGCCTCCAAGCGCCAGGCCGTGACCAACCCGGAAAACACCCTCTTCGCCATCAAGCGCCTGATCGGCCGCCGCTTCGACGATCCGACCACCAAGAAGGACATCGACCTCGTCCCCTACAAGATCGTCTCGGGCGACAATGGCGATGCCTGGGTCAATGCCCATGGCAAGAATTATAGCCCCAGCCAGATTTCGGCTTTCATCCTCGGCAAGATGAAGGAAACGGCCGAAGCCTATCTCGGTGAAAAGGTGACCCAGGCGGTCATCACCGTGCCCGCTTATTTCAACGACAGCCAGCGCCAGGCCACCAAGGATGCCGGCCGCATCGCCGGCCTTGAAGTGCTGCGCATCATCAACGAGCCGACCGCCGCGGCCCTTGCCTATGGCATGGACAAGAAGAATGGCGGCGTCATCGCGGTCTACGATCTTGGCGGTGGCACCTTCGACGTCTCGGTGCTGGAAATCGGCGATGGCGTGTTCGAGGTGAAGTCGACCAACGGCGACACCTTCCTCGGCGGCGAGGATTTCGACGCGCGCATCATCGATTACCTCGCTGACGAGTTCAAAAAAGAGAACGGCATCGACCTCAAGAAGGATAAGCTGGCCCTGCAGCGCCTCAAGGAAGCTGCCGAAAAGGCCAAGATCGAGCTTTCGTCTGCGATGCAGACCGAGGTCAATCTGCCCTTCATCACGGCCGACCAGACGGGCCCCAAGCATCTCATCATCAAGCTGACGCGCGCCAAGCTCGAAGCCCTCGTTGACGATCTCATCGAGCGCACCATGGAGCCGTGCCGGAAAGCGCTCAAGGATGCGGGCCTCAAATCCTCCGACATCCAGGAAGTGATCCTCGTGGGCGGCATGACCCGCATGCCCAAGATCATGGAAAAGGTGAAGGAGTTCTTCGGCAAGGAACCGAACCGTTCGGTCAACCCTGACGAAGTGGTCGCCATCGGCGCCGCCATCCAGGGCGCGGTGCTGAAGGGCGAAGTGAAGGACGTGCTGCTGCTCGACGTGACCCCGCTGTCGCTGGGCATCGAAACGCTGGGTGGCGTGTTCACGCGCCTCATCGATCGCAACACCACGATCCCGACCAAGAAGTCCCAGGTCTTCTCGACCGCCGAGGACGGCCAGACCGCGGTCACCATCCGCGTGTTCCAGGGCGAGCGTGAAATGGCCGCGGACAACAAGATCCTCGGCCAGTTCGATCTGGTGGGCCTGCCCGCCGCCCCGCGCGGCGTGCCGCAGATCGAGGTCACTTTCGACATCGACGCCAACGGCATCGTCAACGTCTCCGCCAAGGACAAGGCCACCGGCAAGGAACAGCAGATCCGCATCCAGGCCTCGGGCGGTCTCACCGACACCGACATCGAAAAGATGGTGAAGGACGCCGAGGCCCATAAGGCCGAGGACGAGAAGCGCAAGAAGCTCGTCGAGGCCCGCAACCAGGCCGACGCCCTCGTGCACAATGCCGAAAAGCAGGTGAAGGATGCCGGCGACAAGGTCTCGGCCGAGGACAAGTCCCTGGTCGACGCGGCCGCTGCCGACCTCAAGGCCGTCAAGGATGGCGATGATGTCGAAGCCATCGAGGCCAAGACCCAGGCCCTGACACAGGCGCTGATGAAAGTCGGCGAGGCGCTCTACAAGGCCCAGGCCGCCGAAGGCGGCGCGCCGGGTGCCGATGCCGGCGAAGCCTCGGGCGCCGGTGCTTCCGCCAATGACGAAAAGGTGGTCGACGCCGATTTCGAGGAAGTCGACGACCGCAAGGGCAAGAGCGCCTGATCGCCTAGCGCGTTCCTGAAAGACGCGTGGTAGATAGAGAGGTCGGCGCCCGTATCCCCCAAGATACCGGTTCCGGCCTCTCCCTTTGTCCAAGTGGACACGACATCAATTCTGGCCAGACGATTGCAGCATGAAGCGCGACTATTACGAAACGCTCGGCGTTGAAAAAGGTGCCGATGCCGACGCCCTCAAAAAGGCCTTTCGTAAGAAGGCGATGGAATTCCACCCGGACCGCAATCCCGGCAGTGCCGAGGCGGAAGGCAAGTTCAAGGAATTGAACGAAGCCTACGATGTCCTCAAAGACGAGCAGAAACGCGCCGCCTACGACCGCTTCGGCCATGCCGCCTTCGAAAACGGCCACGGTGGCGGTGGCGGTTTCCGCAATGGCGGCGGCTTCGACGCGTCGGGTTTTGCCGATATTTTCGACGAGATGTTCGGCGACTTCATGGGCCGGCGCGGTGGCGGCGGCCAGGCGCGCGGGCGGGGCTCGGACCTGCGCTTCAACATGGAAATCAGCCTCGAGGAGGCCTTCCACGGCAAGCAGACGACCATCCGCGTGCCCAGCTCCGTCATGTGCGACGATTGCCATGGGACGGGCGGCGAAAAGGGTGCGCAGCCCATCACCTGCCCGGCCTGCCATGGCCATGGCAAGGTGCGCGCGACGCAAGGCTTTTTCACCATCGAGCGCAGCTGCCAGCATTGCGGCGGCGCCGGCAAGGTGATCGAGAAGGCCTGCAAGTCCTGCCACGGCTCCGGCCGCACGGCCAAGGAAAAGACGCTGCAGGTCAATGTCCCGGCCGGGGTCGAGGAGGGAACGCGCATCCGCCTCGCCGGCGAGGGCGAGGCCGGCATGATGGGGGCACCGGCGGGCGACCTCTACATCTTCCTCTCATTGAAGCCGCACCGCATCTTCGAGCGCGACGGCGCCAACATCCATTGCCGCGTGCCCATCGCCATGGCGACGGCGGCGCTGGGCGGGCATATCGAGATCCCCACGGTCGATGGTGGCCGCGCCAAGGTCACCGTGCCCCACGGCGCCCAGACCGGCCAGCAGTTCCGCCTGAAGGGCAAGGGCATGTCGGTGCTGCGCAGCCAATCGCGCGGCGACATGTATGTCGAGCTCTCCGTCGAAACCCCGGTCAATCTGAGCAAGAAGCAGAAGGAACTGCTCAGCCAGTTCGAAGCCGAAGGCAAGAAGCACGGCAACCATTCCCCCCAAAGCGAAGGCTTCTTCGCCCGGGTGAAGGAGTTCTTCGACAGCCACAAGGAATGACGACAGACAGCAGCGCGGTCCTTACACAACCTTTGGAAGCGTGAACTAATAAGATCTGTAGACTGCGGAGGAACGTTGCTTTGCGGGATGGTGTGTTGATTGACTGTTGAGGGGCCATAAGTCAGTAGAGGGTTCAGCGGTGATTAGTCGGAAAGCGTTACGTGATGTGGTAGGAAGTTGGGACAAAGCCACAACGTGTTGAGAATTTACGCATACATGGATATTGACTCTACGCTTATTTTGAGTCCACGAATCGACTCAAAGTCCTTGACTTCGATTCCATACGGCCCATATTTGTCTCATTACTTTTTCCTCTCTGGACACGCCTTAACTGGCCTCTAGCGAGGTTATTGCTAAAATGAGCCGCGTCCGTCAGACTACTTTCAGTCGTGATGGGGGTGGCTTTTTTTATGGCTAACATTCCGGCAGTCAAGCGTGCCATAGCCTTCTTTGATGGGCAGAATCTATTTCACGGCGCTAAGTCGGCCTTTGGATATACTTTTCCAAACTTTGACGTGAAACTGCTTGCCGAAAGAGTGTGCGTCGACCAAGGCTGGAAGTGCGAAGGAGTTCGGTTTTATACCGGTGTACCCGACGCCTCCGACAACGCATTCTGGAACCATTTTTGGACAGCCAAAGGCGCCCAGATGGGACGGCAGGGCGTTCACCTTTTTACGAGATCTCTACGCTACAGAAACAAGCAGGTGAAGTTGCCAGACGGCACAATTCACTCTTTCTTGGATGGTGATGAAAAGGGGATAGACGTTCGAATTGCGCTGGATGTCATAAGGTTGGCCCATGAAGCTGCGTATGACGTGGCATTGCTTTTTTGTCGCGACCAGGATTTTTCCGAAGTTGCAGAAGAGCTTCGATATATCGCAAAGAAGCAGGATAGATGGCTTAAAGTTGCTTCCGCATATCCATTCAGCCCAACCACTAAACACGTGCGTGGAATCGATAAGACCGACTGGATACGTATAGATAGGGCAACGTACGACGCATGCCTTGATACTCGCGACTATCGTCCCAAGAAAAACTAAGGCGCCTACTCGGATCTTTCCAGGACTAGGTATCGATTGTCGAACTGGCATTAGGCGGTGCATTAGGCGGTACTGCTACGATATCGGATAAAGTTGCTCGTCACGGCAGCAGAATGATGCTGCCGGCGCTCTTTCCGCTTTCCAGTTCGGCATGCACCCTGGCGGCATCCGCCAGGGCGTAATGCTGTGTGTGCGTGGGCGCGAGGCCTGCGCCCAACATTTCAAGCACGGCAGCGGCGGCCGTTGCATAGGTCGCAGCCTCCGCCGCATAGGCCATGACGCTGGGGCGTGCGAAGGTGAGCGAGCGGCGCGGGCCCAGGGCTTCGACGGCCAAGGGGGGTATCGGTCCCGCCGCCTGGCCGATGCTGGCCACCAGGCCGAAGGGCCGCACGCAATCCAAGGTCTGCGGCAATCTGGTGCCGCCGATGCCGTCATAGGCGACATCGACCCCGCGCCCGTCGGTCAGCTTGCGCACCTCTGCCGGCAGATCCGCATCGCGCCCGACGATGACGGCATCAGCGCCGTTGGCGCGCGCCACCTCGGCCTTGGCTTCCGATCCCACCGTGCCGATGACCCGGGCGCCAAGGCGCTTGGCCCATTGCGTCAGCAGGCTGCCGAGCCCGCCGGCCGCCCCCAGCACCAGCAGCGTGCTTCCCGGCACTACCGGATAGATCCGGGTCAGCAGCATATGCGCGGTTAAACCTTTCAGCAGCGACCCCGCCGCCAGCCTGGCATCGACCGTCGCCGGCAATTTGACGGCGCGCGCCGCCGGCAGGATGCGGGCGCTGGCATAGGCGCCAACCGGATGGCCCGCATAGGCGATCCGGTCGCCTACCGCGAGATCCGCCACGCCAGGCCCGAGCATTTCGACGATTCCGGCCGCTTCCGCCCCCAGCACCGCCGGCAAGGGCAGCGGGTAGAGCCCGGCGCGATGATAGGTGTCGAGGAAATTGACCCCGATCGCCTCATGGCGCACCAGTATCTCGCCAGGCCCCGGCGGCGGCAGGGTGATGCCGGCATATTCCAGCTGCTCGATGCCACCCGCTGCCTTGATTCTAACGACATGTTCCATGCCAGCCTCCCTTGTTGCGGCGGGCAGGATGAGGCATGGACTGATTGGGTGAAATTACCCATTTTCTCCCATCATATGTGATAAAATAGCGCATGTTCGACTGGGAAGATTTGCGTCATTTCGCGGCCCTCGCGCAGGAGGGGTCGCTTTCGGCGGCGGCTCGCGCACTCCAGGTCGAGCACGCGACGGTGGCGCGCCGCGTCGCCGGGCTGGAAGCCGCCTTGGGCCTGAAGCTGGTCGATCGCCGGCCGCGCAGCTATGCGCTCACGGGGGATGGCCAGCGGATCGCGGCCATTGCCGGCCGGGTCGAAGCCGAAATCCTCGCCATCGAGCGTGTCGCGCGGGCCGGCCGGAAAGGCCTGGTGGGCGAGGTGTCGCTGAGCGCGCCGCCCGCGATGCTGCGCGCCGTCATCGTACGGCACCTGGCGGCGCTGAAGGTTCGGCATCCAGGTATCCGCATCGACCTCATTGCGGAAAAACGGCTGGCTTCCTTGGCGCGGCGCGAAGCCGATATCGCGGTGCGCCTCAGCCGGCCGGAGGGAGCCGGCCTGGTGGCGCGGCGCATCGGTAGCCAGCCCTTCCGGCTCTACGCCGCCGCCGGCTATCTCTCGGTGCGGGCGCCGGCGGACTACGAATTCATCGCCCATGAAGGCGACATGGCCCAATCGCCCCAGCAGCAATGGCTGGCGCAGGTGGTGGCGGGCCGCCGCATCGTGATGCGCTCGGCCGATGCCGATGTGCAGCTGGCCGCCGTTCTGGCGGGGATCGGCGTTGCCGTCCTGCCGAGTTTTCTGGCCGACGGGCAGCCGGGCCTCGTTGCCGTGCCCGCCGGCATGCCGGACATCAGCCGCGACATCTGGCTGGTGGTGCATGAGGATCTGCAGCGGAGCCCCATCGTGCGCGCCGTTCTCGACCATCTGGCTTCAGCCTTTGCCTGAAGCCAGATGATCGAGGAAGGTGCTGCTTCCACCGGCAAGAGTGGAGGATTACGCCGGGAAAGTTTGCGACGACTGCCGATCATCTCTTGACGGTTGAGCCTCGCTTGGCCTCTTCTCTGCCCCGATTTGTACGGGGGTAATCGACTCAGGGGTAATCGGCTTAGGGGTAATCGGCTTAGGGGTAATCGGCTTAGGGGCAATCGATTCTGGGGGAATGCGATGGGCGATGACGGGCATCAGGAAGCGGCAATCGGGGACGACACCTGTCCGCTGCCGATGCCTGCCTTGCCGGACGCGCTCGAGCGCGGCCTGGCCGACCGCCTGCGCACGGCGCTCTGGATCTACGATTTCGACCGGGCGCGGGTGATCTGGGCCAATCAGGCCGCCCTCAAGGTGTGGCGGGCCGACAGTATCGAGACCCTCCGTGCCCGCGACCTTGCCAGCGACATGTCGCCGGCGGTGGCGGCGCGGCTCAGGCAGTATCAGGAAGATTTCATAAATGGCGGCGCTACCTTCTCGGAAGTGTGGACGCTCTATCCGCAAGGGCAGCCGCGATCGCTGCGCTGCCTTTTTAGCGGCATCCGCCTGAAGGACGGGCGCATGGCCATGTTCTGCGAAGGCCTGGCCGACTATAACGACACGCCCGAAGCCCTGCGCAGCGCCGAGGCGCTGCTGCACGCCTCCGTCATGATCACGCTCTACGACCTCGATGGGCATATCCTCTACAGCAACCCGGCGGCGCGCAGCGCCGCCCTGCCACAGCGTGATGACGGCAAGGGCGCCGACGGCACCGCGCCCCTGCTGGAGCGCCTCGTCGATATCGACGATCATGCCCGCCTGATTGTGGGCCTGGCCGGGCAGGGCGAATCGCGGATCGTCGCTCCCGTGCGCACGGCGCGCGGCAAGCGCTGGCACGAAATCACCGCCCGCGCCTGCCAGGATGCCGCCACCGGGGCGCCGGCCTGGCTGGTCTCGGAGATCGACGTTACCGAATCCAAGGAATATCAGGCCGAACTCGAAGCCAGCCGCGCCAAGCTCGAAGCCCAGGCGCGCCAGCTGCGCGAAGCCCATCATGCCGCCGAAAGCGCCAACCGGGCGAAGTCGCAGTTCCTGGCGCATATGAGCCACGAACTGCGTACCCCCTTGAATGCCATCATCGGCTTTTCCGACGTGACCCGCCGCGGCACTTTCGGCACGGTACAGCCGGGGCGTTACGGCGATTACGCGGAACTCATCCATGAAAGCGGCCGGCTGCTGCTCGACCTCATCAACGATATCCTCGATATCTCGAAGATCGAGGCCGGCAAGATGGAATTGCGCCCGGCCCCGATCGATGCGCGGGAGCTCGCCGAAACCAGCATCCGCCTCATTTCCGGCATGGCGCGGGAAGGGTCGGTGACGCTGCTCACCGACATCGCCGCCGAGACCGGGCCGGTCTTCGGCGATGCCCGCGCCCTGAAGCAGATCGTCATCAACCTTCTCTCCAACGCGGTGAAGTTCACCCCGGCCGGGGGCAAGGTGACGCTTGCCATCGACAACCATCCGGCGGGCAGTGCCATCACCGTCTCCGATACCGGCATCGGCATGAACCCCGATGAAATCGCCCGGGCGCTCGACCCCTTCAGCCAGATCGACAGTTCGATCGCCCAGAACCATCGCGGCACCGGCCTGGGCCTTGCCCTGGTCAAGAACCTGGTCGAGCTGCATGGCGGCACCCTCAGCGTCCTCAGCCGCCCGCACCAGGGCACGGACATAGCCGCCATCTTCCCCGCCCAGGTGCGACCCGGTACTGCGGCCGAAGGCTGATCGCGGCATAAACCTGGCGTTTACCAAGCCCTGTTGCCCATCCCGCTCAACCTCGTCTAGATTTCACGCAACATCGGTTCAGGGGGATACATGGCGGGTAAGACGCAGGCGAAGCGGCCACCGGTGAAGGCCGCCACCAAGACGGCATCCACCCCGGCGCCCAAGGCGGCTGCCGCGAAGGTGCCGGCTGGAAAGGGTAAGCCTCTGCCCGAAAACGATAAAAAATCCAAACCGCCGGCTGCCAAGCCAGTGCCGGCGCCGGTCAAGGCCGCGCCGCCCGCCGCCAGGCCGCAGGTATCTGGTCCCAGGCCAAAGCGCCAGCTCAACGGGGCGATCCGCGTCGGCATCGCCGGCTGCGCCGGCCGCATGGGCCAGATGCTGCTCAAGATGCTGTCCCAGGCCCCGGGCGTCCTGGTGGTCGGCGGCACCGAGCGCCGCGGTTCCCCCGCTTTGGGTATGGACCTTGGCGCCTTGGCCGGGACGGAGCCCTTCGGCATCACGGTGGGCGACGATCCGGCGCTTCTTTTCGACAGCGCCGATGTCGTGATCGATTTCACCAATCCGGCGGCTACTGCCCTCCATGCCGGTTTTGCCGCCAAGAACGGCACCGCCCATGTCATCGGCACGACCGGCCTCGACAGCGACCAGCAGGCCGCCGTGGCGCGTGCGGCGCAGAAGGCGCCGATCGTGATGGCCGCCAACATGTCGCTGGGCGTCAATCTGCTGGAACAGGTGATCGAGCAGATGGCGCGCATCCTCGACACCGAATGGGATATCGAGATCGTCGAAATGCACCACCGCCACAAGGTCGATGCCCCTTCCGGCACGGCCCTCATCCTGGGGGAAGCGGCGGCAAGGGGCCGCGGCACCACCCTGCGCCGGGTCGCCAAGCGCGGCCGCGACGGCCAGACCGGCCCCCGCGCCAAGGGCGAGATCGGCTTTGCCGCCCTGCGCGGCGGCGATGTGGTCGGCGATCATACCGTCATCTTCGCCGTCGATGGCGAACGGGTTGAAGTGACCCATAAAGCCTCGTCCCGCGAAATCTTCGCCCGCGGTGCCGTGAAGGCCGTGCTGTGGGCCGCCGGCAAGACGCCGGGCCTCTATACGATGAAGGATGTGCTGGGCTTCAGTGTCGGGGCCTCGGCGAGTGCATCGTAAGTCGGAGCGAGACTGAAACCGGCCCCCACCTCAACCCCTCTCCCTTCAGGGGTAGGGTGTGGGTGTTATCTCCGCCGGAGCCTCGGCAAGGCCAATCCGACCAGGATCAGCACCAGAGCCACCAGCGCGTTGACCCCCGGCACTTCGTCATAGCCGAAATAGCCCCAGCCCAGCCCCATGATGGGCACCAGGAAATTGTTGGTCGCGGCGAAACTGGCGCCGGAGCGGCGCATCAGGGTGAAGAACAGCCAGTTGCCGAAAGCGGTCGAGAGCAGCCCCAGCCACAGCATGGCGAACCAGGCGCTGCCCGCCGGCGCGAGATTCCATGGGCGGTCGACATAGAGCCAGACCGGCAGCATGGTGAGGAAACCCAGCACCAGAATGATGCCGACCGTCATTTCAGCGCCCATCTGCGGCAGGCGCCGCGCATTGACGCCGTAGAAGGTGTAGGAGAGACAGCCGCCGACGATGGCGATCTGGCCGATCACCTGGGCGCCCAGGCCCTTGAGCGCATCGACCCCCACCAGCACGACGACGCCGCAGAAGCCGCAGGCGACGCCGAGGATCTTGGGGCCGGTCAGCTTTTCGTCATACGTCATCAGATGGGCAAGGATGAGGACGAGCAGCGGGATCGTCGCCATCAGGATCGCCGCCAGCTGCGAGGCGGTGAACTGCTCGCCCCAGCCGATGAGGAAGAAGGGCAGCGAATTGCCGATGACGCCGAGGAAGGCGAGGCGCAGCCAGAGGGCGGCGCCACCCGGCGTCGTCGCCGATGCGGCACGCCCCGGCCAGGCCTGGCCCCTGAGCCTTGCGACGCCGACAAGCACGATGGCGCCGATGAGGATGCGCAAGGTGGCAAGGCTCAAGGGCGGCAGGCCGTTGCTGACAGCGACCTTGATGAAAAGAAAGGACGAGCCCCAGACCAGCGCCAGGAGCAGCAGCAGGCCGAACTCGAGAAGGCCCGGATGGCGCAGGGCCTGAGGGGATGGAGCGGCCATGACAATGCGTCAGACGGGTTCGGGTTTGTACTGGCCGTCGCGCAGGCGGCCCAGCACGCGGGCAAGCTCGCCCGCGAAATCGCGCCGCTCGGGGCCCGAGAGGAAGGCGCCGATCTCGACCTCCTTGCCATGGCTGCGCAGATAAAGCGCGTTGCCGATATCGGCGGTCCGCGAACCTGGGCCGGGTGTCAGCACGACCTGCAGCCAGTAGGGCTGCAGCGACAAAGCGGAGAAGCGGCCCTTGGCATCCAGCCGTTCCACGATCAGCCGGTCCCGGTAGAGGCGCAGGCGTTCGGCGCGCCGGTCGCCGCGCAGATGCCGCGAAAAGAGGAACCAGAACAAAAGCCATTCGGCGCCGATGAAGCCGAAGATCGGCCAGGCGCCGACAAGCAGGAAGGTGAGCGCATAGGCTCCCATGATCAGCGCCGTGCCGAAGATGAGGATAAGATAGCCGCGCCGCCCCAGCGAGCGGTGGGGATAGAGCAGGGCTTCGAAGACCGGCAACTCGTCGCCGGCATTCCGGGCTTCGCTGGGGTTCTGCGACTCTTCCGCTGTCATGCGCGCGAGTATAATCTCTGGTCCGTGCCGCACAACCAGCCCAGCCATCACTCCCCGACAGGCCAGCCATGCTCAAGCGCGACCAGATCGAGACCTTTTTCACGCGCCTGCGGCAGGCCAATCCGACGCCCAAGGGAGAGCTGGATTACGTCAATCCCTATACGCTGCTGGTGGCGGTGGTGTTGTCGGCCCAGGCCACCGATGCCGGTGTCAACAAGGCCACGGCGAAGCTGTTCAAGATCGCCGACACGCCGGAAAAAATGGTGAAGCTTGGCGAGGCCGGGCTCAAGGCGCATATCAAGACGATCGGCCTCTTCAACACCAAGGCCAGGAACGTGATCAGATTGTCCGAAATGCTCATCGCCGAACATAAGAGCCAGGTGCCGCGCGACCGCGCCGTGCTGCAGACCCTGCCAGGCGTCGGGCGCAAGACCGCCAACGTGGTGCTCAACATCGCTTTCGGTGAACCGACCATCGCCGTCGACACGCATATCTTCCGCGTCGCCAACCGCACCGGCCTGGCGCCGGGCAAGGATGTGCTGGCTGTGGAACTGGCTCTGGAAAAACGCGTGCCGGAGAAATTCAAGCTGCATTGCCATCACTGGCTGATCCTGCATGGGCGCTATGTCTGCAAGGCCAGGAAGCCCGATTGCGCGCGATGCGCGGTGGCGGATATCTGCCAGTTCAAGGGGAAGACGCTGGTGCAGTGAGTCCGAGACTGAACGCCGCCCCCCTCTCGCCTTCAGGGCGGAGGTCGGGAGGGGGGCTGCAGGCGATGGGTGTTCGAGCGCGTAGCCCGCTCAAATCTTGATTCGCACGGAATATGTCATAACCGTCGAGCCTTCCGCCGGAACCTCGACCAGCCATTGCGCCGTGTTGGCGTCGAGCTTTTCGTGTTTCTGCGATTCGTCGAGCATCTTCCATTCGCCGGGAAAGGCTTCGCGCAGATCGACGGTGACTTTTTCCTTCTTCGCATTCTTGATTTCGACCTCGTAGGAATTCTCGTAGAGATCGTCGGCGAGCTTGGTGTAGTTGGTCTGCTTGGCGCGGGCGGTGATGTCGAAGGCTTCGCCGAGGGTGAGGTCGATACGTTCGTTCCTGGGCGTGTGGTCGATATGATCCTCGCCGACGAAGAGGGCGTTGCCTTGCGCATCCTTCTTGTAGACGCGGACGATTCCGGCCGGCAGCGGCATGCCGAGATGCGATTTTTCCTCGTTCTTGAATTTGAGCCTTACGCTGGCATTCTGGCGCGGGCCTTCGCCGAAATTGTAGCCGTAATTGCCCCAGACATTGGCGCTGTTGGCGATGAGATACTGCTTCACGACCGGCACGCCGTCGGCCGCCAGCATGGCGACCTGCTTGGTCTGGTTCTCCTTGATCGTGGTCGGGCGCTGCAGCGAATAGAGATGATATTCGAAGGCCGCCTGCTCGACCATCTTGGGTGCCGCCGGCATGGCGTCCATCGCCATTACGCCGCCAGCGGCGCGTTCCATGAATTGCTGCACCTGGTTCACATTGCCGGCGACGAGCTGGAGCTTGGCGTCTTTATAGGTGATGCCGCTCTGGTTGGTGAGGGTGACGAGGCCGTTGATGTCGACACTCGATTCGTCGGGCGAAAGATCGACGACATAATCGGCCGACCAGGAAAGACCGCGGCTGAGATATGAAAGATCGACCGGCACTTCGCCCGCCTTCTCGCTTAGCGTCTTGACGACCAGTGTCGGGCGCGCGCGCAGATTGGCCGGCACGCCGGAATAGACGAGGCGGCCGGGAATCGCCGTTTCGATCCGGTCGCCGATCTTGAGGATCGCCTGGCCGTCAGCCACGGAGAGCACTTCGGCTTCCTCGCTGCTGTCCTCGCCGGTTTCGGGATTGGTGCGGATGACGCGGATCGTCTGGCCCAGCGACTTTTCCAGCAACTTCTGGGCGGTGAGCAGATCGAAGTCGAAATTCTGCTCCAGCACGTCGAGCGCGCCGCCGGCGGAATTGAGCAGAGCCGTCTCGGGCCGGATCATTGCCGAGACATCGATGAAGGCGATGTCGTTCTCGCCCGCCGCCACGGTGACCTTGCGCGAATCGCGGATGAGGGCGAGGTCCTGATTGTAGATGGTGACGGCAAGGCCGGTCTGGCTATCGGTGGTAACCGCCGTCTCGGCAAACGCATCGGAGAAGGCGGCCAGGCTGAGGGCGAGGGCGGTGCCGGCAACGAGCAGGGAACGCATGGGGGAATCCTTCATTCGGATGAGGGGTCTTCTTGACGGAACACATTTTGTCACGGAATGCGGCAAGACTATGACGGCAAGGCGGTGACGCTCAAGCGACAGGGATCACTTTTGCGTGCGGTGCGCCCGCCAATGGCGCGGCTTTATACTACTCCTCCGCCTCGCGGAAGATGACTGCGCGGATATGGGGGGCATCGTCGGTGCTGATGCCGGTGCGGGCAGTGAGCGTGTCGGGGGCGCCGGCATCCTGCAGGCGCGTGACCAGGGCGTTTGCAAGGACGATGCCCTTGCCCCAATTTCCGGCCTTGCCGTCTTCGGGCATGTCGGCGCTGATCGCGGCCTCGTTGGGCGTCACGGCAAGGAGGCCCGCCAGCGCGAAGAGCAGATCCTCCTCCCGCGCCGCCTCGGCGTCGATGCGTTCCATCGGCAGTTCCAGCGTCACGCTGCCTTCCCGCGGCAATACCAGCACGTCCTTGAGCGCCGGCGCCGCCTCGATCTTTGTGGCGAGCAGCGTCGCCAGGTAATCGGTATCGCGGCCTTCCGGTGCGGGCTTTGCCGCCATGGATTTTTCGGCGGTGCCTTCCTCGGCATCGATGTCGGATTCGACGGTTTCGATGCCGAACGCCGCCTGCATGCGGGCGCGATCGGTCTGGGCCAGGGAATAGAGCAGCACGAAGCTGGCCAGCAGGCAGCCGGCGAAATCGGCAAAGCTCATGAGCCAGACAGGCTGCTTGATCTCGTGCCTGGGCGCCTCGCCGGCGCGGATGAAATCGTCGCCGGACATGCTATTGCGCCTCGACAGGCTGGGAAAGGGGCTGGACGAAGTCGGCAGGTGGCGGCGCCAGCTTGACGAAGAGGTTGAGCTGATCCTGATCGCCCGGGCCATTGCCGATAAAGAGGCGCTTCGGGTCGATGCCGCGGTTCATCGCGGCCTGGCCGAGGATGCCGGCAAAGCCAGCGGCGAGGACGGCGTCGGCAAAGCGCAGTTCGATCTCGTAGCCCGTTTCGGCCGGCAGCCGATCCAAGGCGGCGGCGAGGGCGGCGAACCCTTCTTCCATCTGGGTTGTTGCCGCCTGCGTCGTGGTGTCGAGGGCGACCGAAACGGGCAAGGCGAGGCGCAGGCTGTTGCCGCCGCTCTCGGTCTCGACCTCGGCCATGGGCAGGGCGGTGCGGAAACCCTTGGCGGCGGCGCCCAGGATCTCGCCTTCCGTTTTCTCCGTCGCGCTACCGGCACCTGACAGGGCGAAGGTCTGTTTGACGCCGCTCAGCAACTCATGCATGCGCGTATTCTCGTGCAGCGAAATGCTGGTCAGCACGATCATGAAGGTGGTGATCATCAGCATCAGGCTGACGAAGGTGGGCAAGGATGGGTTGCCCGCCGGCACGAATTTCACCTCCGGCAGGGGCAAGGGACGCTTGCGCGCGCGCCTTTCCTTGCGTGGGACGGGTGGTTCGAGCTCCGACAATGGCGGATTCCTTGGCTTTTTCAGTATCCAGCTTACTGGAAATGCAAGCTTCAGGCCAGTTCGCCCCGGGTCAGTTCACCCCGGGCCAGTTCGTTTCGGGCCAGTTCATCCAGGCTCAAAGCTTCTGCCGGGCCTTCAAGGCCTGGATCAGGGTGCCGTCGTCCAGGTAATCGAGTTCGCCGCCGACCGGAACCCCGTGGGCGAGGCGCGAGACGGCGACGCCCATCGGCTGCAGCCGGTCGGCCAGATAATGGCCGGTGGTCTGCCCGTCGACGGTGGCGCCGAGCGCCAGGATCACTTCCTTCACCTCGCCGCCTTCGAGGCGCCGGAGCAGCGGGGCGATGGCAAGCTGTTCCGGCCCGATCCCGTCCAGCGCCGAAAGCACGCCGCCCAGCACTTGATAGCGGCCCTTGAAGGTGCCGATGCGTTCCAATGCCCAAAGATCGCCGACATCGGCGACGACGCAGAGCTGGCTGGTGTCGCGCCCGGCATCGCGGCAGATGGCGCATGGATCGGCGGCGTCGAGATTGCCGCAGATGCCGCAGGTCTTCACATGCGCCGCCACATCGCCCAGGGACTCGATCAGCGGATGCAGCAGCGTCTCGCGTTTCTTTAGTAGATGCAGCACGGCGCGGCGCGCCGATCGCGGCCCAAGTCCAGGCAGGCGCCCCATGATCTGGATGAGCTTGTCGATATCGTTCATGGGGGTGGAGGGGTCGAGTTGGTTGAGAGGCCCCCTCTCCCTAACCCTCCCCCACGCTGGGGGGAGGGAAAAGGAGCGAGGTTGTTGTGGCCGATAACTCCCTCCCCCCAACGTGGGGGAGGGCCGGGGAGAGGGGGCGCAACTGAATACTCTATGGGAAACCTAAATGCCGACATCAGAACGGCAGTTTGAAGCCGGGCGGCAGCGGCAGGCCGCCGGTGACCTTGCCCATTTCGTTGGCGATATGCTTGTCGGCCTTGGTGCGCGCGTCGCGCAGGGCGGCGCTGATGAGGTCTTCCAGCACATCGATCTCGGCCGGGTTCACCAGGGCGGGGTCGATCTTCACGCGCTGCGGCTCGCCCTTTGCCGTCATGGTGATGCTGACCATGCCGCCGGCAGCCTCGCCCGTGACGATGGCCTGTTCGAGGGCGGCCTGCATTTCCGCCATTTTCGACTGCATCTGCTGGGCCTGTTTCATCATCTGGCCGAGATTCTTCATAACTCATCGTCTCCAAGAACCATGTCGGGGATCGTGTCGGGATCGACCGCCATCTCGGGCTCGTGCGATTCCGCCCGGGGCTCGGTTTCCGGGCCGCCGAGGTCGCGTACATCGTCGATCGTGGCGCCGGGAAAGGCCCTGAGGACCGCCTGCACCAGCGGATGTTCCGCGGCGCGGGCCTTGCGTTCGGCGATGGCGGCGGCTTCCTGCTGCTTCAGCGTCGCCTCGCCCGCCGCGTTGCTGAGCGAGACCAGCCAGCGCTTGCCCGTCCAGTCGAGGAGGCAGGCGGCGATGCGGTTGGCAAGATTGGATGGCGCGCGCTCCGATGGGCGGAATTCCAGCCGGCCCGGCTCGAAATGCACCAGATGCACGTCGGAAAGAAGATGAGCAAGCAGGATCGCCTCGCGCCTGGCGCGGAAGAGGGCGACAAGCTCGTCGAAATTCCGGGGATCGGCCAGGGCGGGGACGTCGGCCAGGTCGGGGGCATCGGCCAGCGCGGCCGCGTGGCCGCGTGCCGGTGGGGCTTCCCGCGGCACGATTTCAAGCCGCGCCGCCGCGCGCGGGCCGCCATTGCCGCCGCCGACATAGCTCGATGCGATGGCCGAGGCGGTGCCGTTGCCGGCACCGTTGCGCATCGGCACGCCGGCCGCGGGCGCTGCCGGAAGCTGGCCGCTGGAGAGGCGTTTGACCAGATCGCCGGGTGTCGGCAGGTCGGCCACATGCATCAGGCGGATGAGCGCCATCTCGACGGCGGCCAGGGCCTGCGGTGCCGCCTGCGCTTCGCCGAGACCCTTCAGCAGCATCTGCCAGCAGCGCGCCAGGACCGGCATGGAAAGTTTCTGCGCCAGTGCCGCGCCGCGCTTCCGTTCGGCTTCCGGCATCGTGGGGGCGTTGAGGACATCGGGCGAAATCCTGGCGCGCGTGACGAGATGGGTGAGGTCGAGCAGATCCTGCACGATGACGATGGGATCGGCGCCGGCGCGGTACATGCTGCCCAGCAGGTCGAGCGCCAGCGATGCCTCGCCGCCCATCACCGCATCGTAGAGGTCGAACAGCTGCGTGCGGTCGGAAAGACCCAGCATCTCGCGGATCTGCGCTTCGGTGACGGCCCCTTCGGCCATGGCGATGGCCTGGTCGAGCAGCGACAGGCCGTCGCGCGCCGACCCGTCGGCGGCGCGGGCGACGAGCGCCAGCGCGCTGGGCTCGACCGCGACCTTCTCCGCCGCGACGATGCGCGCGAAGTGCGCCGCCAGCACGTCGGCCTCGATGCGCCGCAGATCGAAACGCTGGCAGCGGGAGAGCACCGTCACCGGCACTTTCCGGATCTCGGTCGTGGCGAAGACGAACTTCACATGTCCCGGCGGTTCTTCCAGTGTCTTCAAGAGCGCATTGAAGGCGCTGTTGGAGAGCATGTGCACTTCGTCGATGATATAGACCTTGAAGCGCGCACTGACCGGCCGGTAGCGCACACCTTCGATAAGCTCGCGCATGTCGCCCACGCCGGTGCGGCTGGCGGCGTCCATCTCGATGACATCGACATGGCGGTCCTCGGCGATGGCCAGGCAATGTTCGCAACAACCGCAGGGGCTGGCGGTGGGGCCGCTCTTGCCGTCGGGGCCGATGCAGTTGAAGGCGCGGGCCAGGATGCGCGCGGTCGTCGTCTTGCCGACACCGCGCACGCCGGTCAGCATGAAGGCATGCGCCAAGCGGCCGGCGGCGATCGCGTTGGTGAGGGTACGCACCAGGGCGTCCTGGCCGACCAGGCCGGAAAAATCGCTGGGCCGGTATTTGCGGGCGAGGACCCGGTAATGCCCGTCGGCGTCGCCACCGGCCGCCTGAATCTGCCCGTCCTGATCACTCATGCACTGGTCTTCGCCCGGAGGAAGAAACGCTCCAGAGGTGGTACAAAATATCGCGCCGAGTTTCCAGCGATCTTAATCGCGAGGGAGAGGTGGGAGGCTGGCCTGCGACCCGCATGCAAACTCGTTACGGCTGCTTCCTTCCGGACCTGACCGGGTTGGCGAGACATGCGTCCGCCACCAACCTCCCGGGCGAGCTTATAGCAAAATCCAGCCCCGTTTGCGCAACCGAAGAATCACGGTGGGAGAATATCGTTGCGATTCAGATCGTTGCTTCCGCAACCCGGATAAATCTCGCCGCCCTGGAACGGATTCCGAAGGGGGAATCCGCTACGGTCGGTCCAGCAATTGCTGGCGGATGACGGAACCGTCCTTGGCCTTCATCTCGGCCTGCAGGATGATGCCGTCGGGCCCGTACCAGACATCGCGATTGAGTTCGCCGGTGAAGGAATAATGACGCGCCTCGACCTGTCCGACGGGCAGGATGAGCGGCACTTCGCCCTTGTCGTCGACCACTACCTGATGCTGGCGTGCGCGCACCGTATCCAGCACGGTCTTCTGTCTTATCGCATCCGGATGCCACAGTGTCGAAGGGATGATGTCGCCGGGAATGTCGCGCGTTTTTTCGTTGTACTTGCCTTGCAGGCGATCGCCCTTGCGCGTCAGATCGACCGTGCGCTCCTCGCCGTCATCGTTGGTTTCCGAGAGCATCGCCTGCAATTCGCCGTCCACCCAATGCTCCTCGATATGCTGGGTGAATTTATAGAAGCTGAGGCCCAGCATGCGCACATCGATCTCGACATCGGTGATAACGGTCAGGCGATTGCTGCCGTCCTGCAGAAAGTCAAGCTTCTGCGTGCCGATCGGGTCCCCGTCACGGGTGATGGTGTAGATGAAGCGGCCGCGGGGCGGGGCGAAGGGGAAGCCGGCTTCGGCCGAAGCCGATTGCGTGGCACCCGACGAGGTGTTGATCGAGGTCGAATCGGCCAATGTCGAGATCGGCAGGAAAAAGGCAGCCGCCGCCGTTGCAGCCAATGCATGACGCAAGGCGGTGGAGAGCAATTGCCGACGCGAAACGCTCATGTCAAACATAGGATTTCGGCATATGGTTCTGGTCAAAGTGGATATCCGGCCAAGTCGGTCCGGATGTGGCGGCATGATCCGCCGAAGTGGGCAAAAGGTCAAACAGGGTATATTGACCGTTAACGTAAATGTGCCGAGGCACACGCATCGTCAAGATGCGTAAACGGGAATATGACAATCGCGCAGTTGGGATTAACGAATTTTCAAAATGCAGACTTACTTCTATGCCACCGGCAATTTCGACCGCAGCGCCCAGCGCCGCGAGGATCAGGGCTGGCTGCGCGCGCGCCTTGCCGATCCCAATAGCCGGCTCTATCCGGTCTGGCGCCTGCGGCATCTGGTCGAATCGGCGGAAATCCCGCAATTGCGGCTGCTGGATCCCATCGCGCAGGCCGATCTCATCGCCCGGGCGGAAACGGTGATTCTGCTCGGCGTCGATGGCGGCGTGGCGCATTTCGCGCTCGATCTTTCGGTGCTCGACGAACATGCGGCGATGGAACTGGGTGAATTCCAGGAATTGCGCGGCATCGGTCCCCTGCTGCCGCAGCGCGACGGCGCCCTGCTTGCTTACGCTCGCGGCCTTGCCTATTGGCATCAGCGCCACCGCTATTGCGGTGTGTGCGGCGCGCCCACGGAAGTGAAAGCCGCCGGGCATCAGCGTCAATGCACCGACCGCGCCTGTGCGACCGTGCAGTTTCCGCGCACCGATCCGGCCGTGATCATGCGCGTGACCTGCGGCAACCGCATATTGATGGCGCGCCAGGGCATGTGGGCGCAGGGCATGCATTCGGTTCTAGCGGGTTTCGTCGAACCGGGCGAAAGCCTGGAAGATGCGGTGGCGCGCGAAGTGTTCGAGGAGGTCGGCCTGCGGGTCCGGAACATCCGCTATTTCGGGTCGCAGCCCTGGCCGTTTCCGGCCTCGCTGATGCTGGGCTTCACGGCCGAAAGCGACAGCGAAGCGTTCGACCTCCAGGATGGCGAGATCGAATCCGCGCGCTGGATGACGCGCATGGAGCTTTTGAATTCGCCGGAGAATGAAACCTTTCGCCTGCCGCGCGCCGATTCCATCTCGCGCCGGCTGATCGAGGATTGGGTCAAGCTTTAGCGGCGGCCTTTGCCCGCAGGCCGCGCGTGATGAGATCGCAGCCGGGCAGGGCGCCGATCACGCATTCCTTGACGTCGATGTCGCGCTGATGCGCCTGGGTGAAATCAGCCCCGCGCAGATCGGCCTTGGTGAGATTTGCGCGCAGCATATTGGCGGCGCGGAAATCCGCCGCCATCAGCCAGGCCCCTTCGAACCGCGTGCCGGCAAGCGTCGCGCCGTTGAAATTGGCGGCGGCGAGATTGCGCCCGGAAAAATCGGCGCCGGACAGGTCCAGGCCGGCGAGGTTGGCGCGTTTGCCCTCTGTGCCGAGGGAAAGCACCCAGCGATGATGTTCGTCGAGCACGAGGCTGAGTTTGGTTTCATCGAGCTTCTTGCGCACCGGCGCCTTGGCGGTGAAGTCGAGTTTGCCTTCCATGCTCTTGTCGAGTACCGCGCCCGAAAAATCGCTGTCGGCCATGGTGGCGCCCGCCAGGACGACACCTGTCATTTCGGCCTGCCGGAAGGAGGCCCCGCGCAGGTCGGCGTTGCTGAGATTGGTCTTCTCGAGCACCGCGCCGGAAAGATCGGCTCCCTTCATCTTGCTGTCGGCGAAATTGGCGCGCGTCAGGATGGCGCCCTTGAAGGACGACACTTCCTCGCTATGCGCATCGCGGCGGATATCGGACCGGTCGAGCGTGGCGCCGATCATGGTGGCGTCTTCGAAGGATGCGCTTCTGAGATCGGCGCGCTGGAAATCGGCGTTGGTGAGGTCGGCGCGGTCGAAGCAGGCGCTGCGCAGGATGGCACTGGTGAATTTGACGCCGCGCCCTTCGCAATCGCTGAACTTGCAGGAGATGAAGACACCGTCCGAAAAATTCATATGGCTGAGATCGAGCCCGCTGAAGTTGCAATTCTCCAGCATGGCGCGCTTGCCGGAAGGCCGGCCGACAACCCAGTCGACATGCAGCTTGCCCAGGCGCTGCAGCGCCTCGCGGCTGATTCGCTTGTCCTTGATGACCCGGTTATCGGGCGGTGGCGCCATGATGTCGTAGCCCTCTCGATTGCAATCCGCCCCTCCGCAAGCCGCCGGGGTGAGCGTGATTATCATTATCGTCCTATCGACACAATATTATGTGTTTTCGATAAATAGAGTTTAAATACATATCGTTGTACTGTGCGCCTGGCTTTGCTACAGGCACGAGAGAGCGCCTGATAAGACGTTCGTGGAATCCTCACCCTCCGGACTTCATCCTGGGAGCACGAGATGAGCGCCCTATCGTTGACAAGCATCGGAACCAGCGCAACCGAGCCGGGCAGCCGGCAGCTCGGCCGGGTCATGGCGGTCGCGGGTGCCAGGGTCACCGGCCTGCTGCAAAGGGAGAAGGGCGGTGCCCGCGGCCCCTATATCGGCGAACTGGTCAAGATCTTGACCCAGCATTCGACCGTGTTCGGTTTCGTCACGGCGCTTTGCACCGACCATCCGGGCCAGCCGCAGGAAATGCGCAAGGTCGAAATGGAGATGGTGGGCGAAATCGATCATCGCGGCGGCGCCGACGCGCCGTTCCAGCGTGGTGTCACGGCTTTTCCCGCGCTCGACGACGAGCTGGCGCGCGCCAGCAGCGACGATCTCAGGCGCGTCTTCACGCGGCGCCTGGGTGCCGGCCAGCGCAGCGCACGCATTGGCACGCTGCATCAGGACCAGGACATACCGGCCGACATTCTGGCCAGCGAGTTGCTGGGCAAGCACTTCGCGGTGCTGGGCACGACGGGTTCGGGCAAGTCCTGCGCCCTGGTCACCATCATGCGCGCGATCCTCAGCCAGCATGCCCATGCGCATGTGATCATGCTCGATCCGCACAACGAATATGCCGCGGCCTTCAAGGACCAGGCCGAGATCGTGACGCCGGAGGATCTGGAGCTGCCCTATTGGCTGCTCAATTTCGAAGAGCTTCGCGAGATGGTGATCGGCACGGGTTCGCCCCAGCCCGATGCCGACGCCGTGCTCCTCAACCAGGTGGTGACGCAGGCCAAGCGCAACATGGCACCGAGCCTCGAAGCCGCGGCCCAGATCACGATCGACACGCCGGTGCCCTATCGCCTTTCCGACATCGCCAAGATCATCGACGCAATTCTCGGCAAGCTCGACCGGCCGGCCGACATGGCGGCCTATCACCGTATCCGCGAACGTTTTCAGCATATGCAGGCCGACCGGCGCCTTGCCTTCATGTTTCCGGGGGCCGGCAACTCCGCCGCGCTGCAGGGCCTGGTCACGCGCGACAACATGGCGAAGATCCTGGGCCGGCTCTTTCGCGTGCCGGTGGCCGGCAAGCCGATCACGGTGCTCGACACGTCGGGCGTGCCGGCGGAAATCCTCAACGTGGTCGTCTCATTGCTCTCGCGCATGAGCTTCGACTTCGCGCTGTGGAGCGAGCAGAAGGCGCCGGTGCTGCTGGTCTGCGAAGAAGCGCACCGCTATGCGCCGGCGGACCCCCATGCCGGATTCGAGCCGACCAAGCGCGCGCTTGGCCGGATCGCCAAGGAAGGGCGCAAATACGGCGTCTCGCTCTGCCTCATCAGCCAGCGCCCGTCGGAACTGGCGACCAGCGTGCTTTCTCAATGCAGCACGATCTTCGCCCTGCGCATGACCAGCCAGAAGGACCAGGAATTCCTGGCGGCGGCCCTACCGGAATCGAGCCAGGGCCTGATGAGCGAGCTTCCCTCCTTGCGCAACGGCCAGGCCATCGCGGTGGGCGAGGGCGTGCCGCTGCCCACCCGCATCGATTTCGACCGCCTGGCCGAGGAACACCGGCCGCGCAGCAGCACGGCGCCCTTCGACACGGCCTGGCAGAAGGACCAGCTCGACGCCCCCGACCTCATCGAATTGGTCAGGCGCTGGCGGCATCTGGATTGATGCCCTGCCCGCTTGTCTTGAAGCGAGCGGCGGCCTTGGGCTCAATCCTGCTGGCGGAAGCCGGACGCCGGATAGACGCCGAGGATGCGCACCTCGCGCGAGAAGAAGGATAGTTCCTCGAGGGCGAGGCGCACGGCGCGCTGGTCCGGATGGCCGTCGATATCGGCATAGAATTGCGTCGACGAGAAATGGCCGTCGAGCATGTAGCTTTCCAGCTTGGTGATGTTGATGCCGTTGGTGGCGAAACCGCCGAGCGCCTTGTAGAGTGCCGCCGGCACCGAGCGCACGCGGAACACGAAGCTGGTGATGATCGGCCCCTTGGCGGGATCGGGATCGATCGGTTCCTGCGCCATCACCACGAAGCGCGTCGTGTTGTGCGCGGCGTCCTCCATGTCGGGCTTCAGGATGTCGAGATCGTAAATCTCGGCCGCCAGCGACGAAGCGATGGCCGCGGTGTGCGCGTCGCCACGCTGGGCAAGGTCGGCCGCGGCCCCCGCCGTGTCGGCATGCACGACCGGCTTGATACCCAGCGCCCTGAGATTGTTGCGGCACTGGCTCAGCGCCTGGATGTGGCTCGATGCGGTCTTGATGTCCGCGAGCCTCGCGCCCTTGATCCCCAGCAGCTGGTGATTCACGCGCTGGAAATGCTCGGCCACGATATGCAGGCCCGAATCCGGCAGCAGGTGATGGATGTCGGCAACGCGGCCGGCAACGGAATTCTCGATCGGCACCATGGCGAGGCGCGCGCGGCCTTCATGGACGGCGGCGAACATGTCCTCGAACGACGGACAGGGCAAGACCGTCATGTCGGGAAACGCGGCGCGGCACGCAAGATTCGAGTAGGCGCCGGGCAATCCCTGGAAGGCGATGGTGTTGTTCGTCAAAACCGCTGCTACCTGTGTCGGATGTGGGGGAAGGCTATCTGCCGGGTGCCAGATGCTTGCGCGCCCGTTCGAGTTCGGCCGGAGTATCGACACCGAGCGGCAGGGTGTCAACGAGCGCCACGTCGATGCGCATGCCGTTCTCCAGCGCCCGCAACTGCTCCAGTTTCTCGCGTCTCTCGAGGATGCCGGGCTCGAGGCGCACGAAGCGCTCGAGTGCCGCCCGGCGATAGGCGTAGAGACCGATATGATGGTAGTGCGGCCCGACATTGCCGTCGGCATTGGCCGGCGCCGTGGCGCGGCTGAAATAGAGCGCGCGGGCGATGCCGCTGCCGCCCGGCGCGAAGGCAGCCACCGCCTTCACCACGTTGGGATCGTGCCGTTCCTCCTCGCGCGAAATCTCGACGGCGAGGGTCGCGATGTCGACGGCCGGCTCGGCCAGCGGGTCGAGGGCGCGGCGGATGAGGGCGGGATCGAGCGTCGGCAGGTCGCCTTGCACATTGACCACGGCATCGAAGCTGCCGTCGCGGTCGATTTTGCACAGGGCCTCGAAAATGCGGTCCGACCCGGACAGGTGGCCGGGATCGGTCAGCACCGCCTGGCCGCCGGCGGCCTCGACCGCCTGTTTGATGCTCTCTTCGGCGCAGGCGACGTAGACCGGCCCGATCTTCGCTTCCATCGCCCGGCGCCAGACATGGACGATCATGGGTGCCCCATGGATATCGGCCAAGGGCTTGTCGGGCAGGCGTGTCGAGGCCATGCGGGCGGGGATCAGGATGACGGGTCGGGCCGGTCGGTCGGTATTTCGGGCGATAGTCATGTCCACACGGAGTCGTTCGGGGTTCGGCGGGCGGCAGAGCGGAAGCGGCGCACCTTGCCCCGCCGGCCGCCCCCACGACCACCCTCCCGACCACCCTGGGGGCCGCGACATTATGCCGCTAAGGCTTGGAAATCAAAGCGGGCCGCGAACGTCCGCATGCGAATGCTTGGCAGAACCGCTCCAGATTGGCACGAAATATCCGAGAAGCGCGCTTTGGTATTGACGCGCGCCTATTGGACACCGGTATTGGACAGGGACGCCGGAAGCAGTTAAATTCCGCGCCGAGTTAAGGCCCCTTACTGCCAGAATATATCGTGCACGCTCGGGGTAAGTCCCGGACCCGGATCGGGCGCTGGGGCTGCAGCGTTGCGCACAAGCCATGAGGGATGAAGTCGAATGTCTTTGGAAGCCAACAAGATCGCCGCCGCGGTCCTGGTCGGCGGCATGCTGACCCTTTCGGTCGGCCTGGTCTCCAACATTATCTATGGTGCGCCGGCCGGTGCCGGTGCCGAACATGCCGCCGTCGAGGGTGGCGCCGAAGGCGGCGCAGCGCCCGCGCCGGCTGCCGCGACCCCGGAGGCGGCGCCGGTTTCCTCGGTGCCGCTCATCGCCGCTGCCGACCCGGCGGCCGGTGAGAAGGTCGCCGGCAAGTGCAAGACCTGCCACACCTTCGAAAGCGGCGGTCCCAACCGCGTCGGCCCGAATCTCTGGGGCGTCCTGGGCGGCCACTCGGCGCATAAGGATGATTTCACCTATTCCGACGTGATCAAGGGCCTCAACATCACCTGGGATTACGATCATCTCGACCAGTTCATCACCAACCCGAAGGCCTATGCCAAGGGCACCAAGATGAGCTTCGCCGGCATCAAGAAGCCGGAAGAGCGCGCCGCTCTGCTGCGCTGGCTGCGCGATCAGTCGGATTCGCCCGCCCCGCTGCCGCAATAAGGCGTCAAACCATGGCATCCGCTGCGGTGCAATCGGCGCCGGCCGAATTCCTGTCCCTGGCCAAGGGCCTCGTCGAAATCAGCCGGCCGATCCTGCGCGGCTATTACCGCACCAGGCTCGACATCGTCTCGAAGGGTGACGAGAGTCCCGTCACCAAGGCCGACCGCGAATGCGAAGCGGCCTTGCGCGCGGCGATCAACAAGGCCTTTCCCGCCCATGGCATCATCGGCGAGGAATTCGGCAGCGAGCGTGCGGATGCGGAGTTCGTCTGGGTGCTCGATCCGCTCGACGGAACCCGCGCCTTCGTCACCGGCCGGCCGACCTTCGGGACACTGATCGCCCTCACCCAGGGCGGCCAGCCGATCCTCGGAATCATCGACATGCCGGTCCTGTCCGATCTGTGGCTGGGGGCGAAGGGGCACGAGACGACGCTCAATGGCGCCCCGGTCCGGGCGCGTGCCTGTGCCGATCTCAAGGACGCCTATTTTTCCGCCGCCCTGCCGCAGATGTTCCAGGGTGCCGACCGCGCCCGCCACGACAAGCTCGCCGGCGGTGCCAAATCGGCGACCTATGGCGGCGATTGCTATCAATACGGCATGGTGGCCACGGGTTTCATCGACCTCGTCGTCGAAAAAACGCTGGGCATCTACGATTACCTGTCGCTGGTGCCGGTACTGGAAGGTGCCGGCGCGCTCATCACCGACTGGCAAGGCAAGCCTCTCCACACCAGGTCGGGCGACGCAGTCGTGGCGGCGGGCGACCGGCGCGTGCTAGACCAGGCGCTGGCCGTTCTTAACGGCTAAACCTCGATAAATTCAAGGCTTTCCGAGCGTGCAAAGGTTCCGCTATGCTCGCCGCAAAACCGGTTGCCGCGTGACGGGAAGGCCTTCCATGTCGAAAATGATTGCTGCCTTTGTGCTGATGCTCGCTCTTTGGGCGCAGCCATTGTCCAGTTTTGAGGCTGTCGCGCAAGACAGTTACAAGACCCATGCCGTCACGGTGAATGACGCGCCGAAATATCCGGCCGACTTCAAGCATCTCGATTACGTCAATCCGGACGCCCCCAAGGGCGGCACGCTGCGGACGGCGGCGGTCGGCAGCTTCGACAGTTTCAATCCCTATATCGTGCGGGGCGATGCCGCCGGCCTCGGCGGGCTGTTCGAGACGCTTACCACGCGCATCGACGACGACACGCTCACCAATTACGGCCTGATCGCCCAAAGCATGGAAGTGGCCAAGGACAATTCCTGGATTATTTTCACGTTGCGAAAAGAGGCGCGCTGGCAGGATGGCAAGGCGATCACGCCGGAAGACGTCGTCTTTTCCTTCAACATCCTCAAGGAGAAGGGCGCGCCGCTCTATCGCTTCTATTATGCCAATGTCGAAAAGGCCGAAGCGCTGGACACCGCCAGGGTCAAGTTCACCTTCGCCACCAAGAACAATCGCGAATTGCCCGGCATCATGGGCGAACTGCCGGTTCTGCCCAGGCATTACTGGGAAGGGCGCAACTTCGAGGAGCCGTCGCTAGACCCGCCGCTCGGCAGCGGTCCCTACAAACTCAAAAGCTTCGAGGCCGGGCGCTCGATCACGATGGAGCGCGATCCCAATTATTGGGGCAAGGATCTGCCGGTCAATATCGGCACCAACAATTTCGATATCCTGCGCACGGATTACTATCGCGATCCGACGGTCTTGCTGGAAGCCTTCAAGGCCGGCGCCTTCGATATCCGCGCCGAGAACTCCGCCAAGACCTGGGCGACCGGCTATGATTCGCCGGCCCTCAAGGATGGGCGGATCAAGAAAATACTCATCCATGACGACAACCCGGATGGCATGCAGGGTTTCGCCATGAATCTGCGCCGCCCCCTGTTCCAGGATCCCAAGGTGCGTCAGGCGATGATCCTCGCTTTCGATTTCGAATGGTCGAACAAGACGCTGTTCTATGGGCAATACACGCGTTCGCGCAGCTATTTCGGCAATTCCGAAATGGAGGCGAAGGGTTTGCCGTCGCCGGAGGAACTGAAGATCCTGGAACCCTTGCGCGGCAGGATTCCGGACGAGGTCTTCACCACCGAATACAATCCCCCGGTCAGCGACGGCAGCGGCAGCAACACCGACAATCTGGCCAAGGCGGCCATCCTGCTTGAGGAGGCGGGATGGAAGCTTGAAAACGGCCGGCGGATGAAGGACGGCAAGCCGTTCGAGTTCGAATTCCTGATGCAGGCCGGCGATGGCTTCGACCGCATCGTTCAGCCCTATGTCAAATCGCTGCAGCGCCTGGGTGTGAAGGGGGATCTGCGCCCCGTCGATACGGCGCAATATCAGAAGCGCACGGACGATTACGATTTCGACATGATCGTCTCGGGCTTCGGGCAATCGCCCTCGCCCGGCAATGAGCAGCGCGAATTCTGGGGCTCGGCATCCGCCGATTCCCCTGGCGGGCGCAATGAGATCGGCATCAAGGACCCCGTCATCGACCAATTGATCGAAGATCTCATCGCAGCGCCCAGCCGCCACGATCTCATCACCTATTGCCGCGCCCTCGATCGCATCCTGCAGTGGCGCTATTACGTGGTGCCGAACTTCCATATGAGCGCCACGCGCCTCGCCTATTGGGACAAGTTCGGCCGACCCGACAAACTGCCCGATCCCGCCTATGGCATCGGTCTCTCCGGCTGGTGGATCGACCCGGCGAAGGAAAAGGCCATCGCCGCCAAGACGGCGCAGGCACCGGCGGTGCCCGCGGCGACGAATGCGGTGCCGACCGAACCGGCGGCAGCGGCACCCGCACCGGCCGACCGCGGCGGCTCACCGTTGAAATATGTCCTCTATGGCGGCGGCGCGCTGATCGTCCTGCTGATCGTAGCCGCCGTGTTGCGCCGGAAGAAGGCGAAGTGATCTCGATGGAGCGGGTCCGGTCGATCCACCCCCTCTCCCTAACCCTCCCCCACGTTGGGGGGAGGGAGAAGAAGGGACTCGGTCCGGTCCCCTCCCCCCAACGTGGGGGAGGGTTAGGGAGAGGGGGCATCGCCACAGCCCCGGTCCTCGCCCCATGATCGCCTATATCGTCCGCCGCCTGCTGCTGATGATCCCGACCTTGCTCGGCATCATGGTCATCAACTTCATCGTCATCCAGGCGGCGCCCGGCGGGCCGGTCGAGCAGACCATTGCCAAGCTCAAAGGGACGGCAATCGATTCCACCGCGCGCATCACCGGTGGCGGCGGCAGCGAAGTGATGACGGGAACCCAGTCGCAAGGGACGCCTGTTGACAGCGCCAGCAAATATCGCGGCGCCCGCGGCCTGGACCCGAAATTCGTCGCCGAGATCGAGCGCATGTACGGCTTCGACAAGCCGATGCACGAGCGCTTCCTGATGATGATGAAGAGCTACCTCACCTTCGATTTCGGCAGGAGCTTCTTCAAGGGCCGGCCGGTGGTCGAACTTATTCTGGAAAAGATGCCGGTATCGATCTCGCTGGGCCTGTGGACGACGCTGATCATCTACGGCATCTCCATCCCGCTCGGCATCGCCAAGGCCGCGCGCGACGGGTCGCCCTTCGACGTGTGGACCAGTACCGCCGTCATTGTCGGTTCCGCCATACCGGGCTTCCTGTTCGCCATCCTGCTGGTCGTGCTGTTTGCAGGCGGCACCTATTTCGACCTGTTCCCCTTGCGCGGCCTCGTTTCCGACAATTGGGACGAATTGTCCTGGCCGGCGCGCATCGTGGATTATTTCTGGCACATGACGCTGCCGATCCTGTCGCTGGTGATCGGCAGCTTCGCCGGCCTCACCTTGCTTACCAAGAACTCCTTCCTCGACCAGATCAACCTCCAATATGTGACGACGGCGCGGGCCAAGGGCCTCAGCGAGAAGCGCGTCCTCTACGGGCATGTGTTCCGCAATGCCATGCTGATCGTCATTGCCGGCTTTCCCAGCGCCTTCGTCGGAATCCTCTTTACCGGAGCGCTGCTGACCGAGATCATCTTCTCGCTCGACGGTCTTGGGCTGCTGGGTTGGGAGGCCACGATCGACCGCGACTATCCGGTCATGTTTGCCACGCTCTATATGTTCACGCTGCTGGGCCTTGTCATGCAGCTGGTGGGCGACATCACCTATATGCTGGTCGATCCGCGCATCGATTTCGAGGCGCGCGAGACATGAGCCTGCCGAAACCCAAGGTGTCGCCGCTCACGGCACGGCGCTGGCGCAATTTCCGCGCCAACGGCCGCGGTTTCTGGTCGCTGATCCTGTTCCTGATTCTTTTCGGGCTAAGCCTGCCGGCCGAGTTCATTGCCAATGACCGGCCGATCCTCGTTTCCTACAAGGACGAGCTCTACTGGCCGGTCTTCCATCATTACGGCGAGGAAGTCTTCGGTGGGGTCGCCGGCCTCACGGCGGATTTCACCGGCCCGTTCCTGCGCGAGCGCGTGGCGCAAGGCGGCGGCTGGATGGTCTGGCCGCCCATTCCCTTTTCCTATGACACCGTGGTGACCAATCTGCCGGGCCCGGCACCGACCGCGCCCGACGGGGTCAACTGGCTGGGCACCGACGACCAGGCGCGCGATGTGCTGGCCCGCGTCATCTACGGCTTCCGCATCTCGGTTCTGTTCGGTCTTATCCTCACGATCTTCAGCACCATCGTCGGCGTCGTCGCCGGCGCGGTGCAGGGCTATTTCGGCGGCTGGACGGACCTCACCTTCCAGCGCTTCCTGGAAATCTGGGGCGGCCTCCCGTTCCTCTACATCCTGATGATCCTTTCCAGCATCATCGAGCCGGGCTTCTGGACGCTGCTCGGCATCATGCTGCTGGTCAGCTGGACCTGGCCCGTGGGCGTCGTGCGCGCCGAATTCCTGCGCGCGCGCAATCTCGAATATGTGCGCGCGGCCAAGGCGCTGGGCCTGGGCGATTGGCGCATCATGCAGCGTCACATCCTGCCCAATGCCATGGTGGCGACCTTGACCTTCCTGCCCTTCACGCTGGGCGGATCGGTGACGACCTTGACCTCGCTCGACTTCCTCGGCTTCGGCCTGCCGCCGGGTTCGCCGTCGCTGGGCGAATTGCTGGCGCAAGGGAAGGAAAATCTGCAGGCGACATGGCTGGGGCTGACGGGGTTCTGCGTCATCGGCGCCATGCTCATCCTCCTCATCTTCATCGGCGAGGCTATCCGGGATGCGTTCGACCCCCGTAAAGGGAATGCCTAATGGGGGGGAAGCTGCTCGAAATCGAGAATCTGTCGGTAGCCTTCGGCGCGCGCGAAGTCGTGCATGGCGTAAGCCTCGGCATAGGGAAGGGCGAGACGCTGGCGCTGGTGGGCGAATCCGGCTCCGGCAAATCGGTGACGGCGCTCTCGATCCTGCGCCTGCTGCCCTACCCGGTCGCCTCGCATCCCGGCGGCGCCATCCGCTTCGCCCGCGAGAATGGCGGCATGGAAGACCTCCTCGCCGCGCCGATCGGGCGCCTGCGGCAGGTTCGCGGCGGCCGCATCGCCATGATCTTCCAGGAACCCACCCTGTCGCTCAATCCGCTGCACCGGGTCGAGCGGCAGCTGGTCGAAACGATCCAGTTGCACAGGCCCACCAGCGATGCGGCGGCAAGGAAGCGCGCCCTGGACCTGCTTGAACTGGTCAAGATCGACGACGCGCCGCAGAAACTGAAAAGCTTCCCGCACGAAATGTCCGGCGGCCAGCGCCAGCGCGTGATGATCGCCATGGCGCTCGCCAACGAGCCGGATCTCCTCATCGCCGACGAGCCGACCACGGCGCTCGACGTCACCATCCAGGCGCAGATCCTGGGGCTGATGATGGACCTGCAGCGGCGTCTGGGGATGGCGATCCTGCTCATCACCCACGATCTGGGGGTGGTGCGGAAATTCAGCAGCCGCGTTGCCGTCATGCAGCATGGCCGGATCGTCGAACAGGGCGACACGGCCACGGTTTTTGCCGAGCCGCGGCACGATTACACAAGGCATCTGCTGGCCGCCGAGCCCAGGGGCGCGGTCGAACCGCTGGCCGATACCGCCCCGGAACTGCTGCGCGCCGAGAAACTGTCAGTGCGCTTTCCGATCAAGCGCGGCGTCTTCCGCCGCATCGTCGGCTATGTGCCCGCGGTGGTCGATGCCGATTTGCAGCTGCGCGAGGGCGAGACGCTCGGCATCGTCGGTGAGTCCGGCTCGGGCAAGACCACGCTGGCGCTGGCGCTGCTGCGCCTCATCGACAGCGACGGACCGATCCACTTCAACGGTCGCCGCATCGACCAGCTGGGTCGCGGCGAGATGCGGCCGCTGCGGCGGGAAATGCAGATCGTCTTCCAGGATCCGTTCGGTTCGCTCAGCCCCCGGCTTTCCATCGGCGAAATCGTGGCGGAAGGGCTCGGCATCCATGGAATCGGCCGCGATGCGGCGGAGCGCGAGGAAATCGTCATCGAGACGTTGCGCGAAGTCGGGTTGGACCCGGAAACGCGGCATCGCTATCCGCATGAATTCTCCGGCGGCCAGCGCCAGCGCATCGCCATCGCCCGCGCCCTCATCCTGAAACCCAAGCTCATCGTGCTCGACGAGCCCACATCGGCGCTCGACATGTCGGTGCAGGCGCAGATCGTCGACCTGCTGAGGGACTTGCAGCGGCGCCACCGGCTTGGCTATCTCTTCATCTCGCATGATCTCCGGGTGATACGGGCGATGAGCCATCGCGTCATGGTGCTGAAGCAGGGCAATGTGGTCGAGGCGGGGACCGCCACCGACCTATTCGAGCGGCCGCGCGAGGCCTATACCAAGGCCCTGCTCTCGGCAGCGCTTCATCACGAAGCGCTCGATCAGGGCGCGGTGCGGCAATGACCGGGACGAAGCTGCTCTTCGCCGGCGCCGATGAATATCTGGCATCCTTCCAGCAGGCGGCAGGCAGCCTGGCTGAGATTGAGCTGGTGCCCTATCGGCCGCAGCTCGACCTCGAGGGGATCGAATATCTGCTGATGTGGCGCCCCGTTGCCGGCCTTGCGGCGGCGATGCCGGATCTCAAGGCCATCTTCTGTTTCGGGGCCGGGGTCGAACGCCTGCTGGGCAGCGCCGACATCCCGCCGGCCATTTCGATCGTGCGCATGGTGGAACCCGGCCTCACCCAGGGCATGAGCGAATATGTTCTGTGGCAGACATTGCGCCATCACCGCCGCATCTGGGAGCTGGAGGAGGCGCAGGCGGAAGGCCGCTGGGCGCCGCATTGGTATCCGGCGGCATGGGAACGTCCGGTCGGCATCCTGGGGCTGGGCGAGCTTGGACAGGCGGCCGGCGCGAAACTCGCCGAATTCGGCTTTCCCGTGCGCGGCTGGTCGCGCCACCGCAAGGGCAATCCCGGCATCGAAAGCTTCGCTGGCCTCGACGAACTGCCCGCCTTCCTGGCGGGGCTAGATATCCTCATCTGCCTGCTGCCGCTGACCGATGCCACGCGCGGCATCCTCAATGCCGACCTCTTTGCGCAGTTGAAGCCGGGCGCCTCCCTCATCAATGCAGGCAGGGGTTCCCACCTGGTCGAAGAGGATCTGCTGGCAGCCCTCCGGAGCGGGCAGCTGCTGGCCGCCAGCCTCGACGTCTTTGCCAGGGAGCCGCTGCCCGGGGATCACCCCTTCTGGCGCCACAACCGCATCTTCATGACGCCGCACAATGCCAGCGACACCGACCCCGCCGGGGGCTTAAGCGAGATCGCCCGGCAGATCGCGCGCGACCAGGCGGGCCTCGCGCTGCAGCACGTCGCCGATCGGGTGCGCGGCTACTAACCCTGCCCCCGACGCGCGCTCTTCCTTGTCCTTATGATGGCATGAGCCTTTTGCACGTGAAAATGTGAGGTTGCCGGAAAACGGTAACGTCTTCTTTAGACTTCATGGAAAAAATACCTTCTGAGTTCGCATAGCAAAATCGGGGCGGCATTTAAGCCGGTCTCCGTGTGAAAAACGACTTAGTGGGGCTTTCCAATGCTGCAATCCGCCCTGGCTCGCCTGCGCATCGGCAGCCGGATCACCTTTGGCTTCGTCATCGTCCTTGCCGTGCTGGTGGCTGTGCTCGGCTTCAACTACTTCGCCCTGACGGCAGCCAAATCCAGCTTCGGCGGCTTCACCGGCATGGCGAACGGCGCCATCGCCACCCAGCAGATCGACCGCGATGTCGTCGCGTTGCGCCGCCATGTGATGGATTTCATCCGCGACGGGTCGCAGGAATCGCTGGACGAGGTGCGCCGGCTCCTGCCGGCCCTCAAGGACAGGCTGACCGCCCAGCGCAGCGACAGCGGGCCGGAGCAGCAGGCCAAATATGACGAGATGGTCGCGGTCCTCGACACCTACGCCGCCGATTTCGAACAGGCGGTCAAGATGAAGGGCGATCTCGACTGGCTGCAGAATGAGGAGCTGAGCGGGCTGGGTCAGAAGGCCTCGAAGAACATGTCCGACATTCTGGCCAATTCCATCTCCAACAGCGAATTCGAAGTGGCGGCCTATACCGGGGCCGCCGCGGAGAAGCTGCTGGCCGGCCGTATCGCCGCCGAGCGTTTCGTGGCCACCAAGGATCCGGCCTTTCTGGAACAGACCGCCCGTTCGGTGCTGATCTTCTCCTCCAGCATCGCCGCCCTGCAGGGCAAGCTCAAGGTCCAGCAGGACCGGCGCCTCGCCCAGGAAGCGGCGCAGACGATGCGGAAATATTCGATGACCTTGAGCGACCTCAAGGCACTGGCCGTCGACCTCAACACCTTGCTCAACGAAAAGATGGCGGAAGGATCGAAGCATATCGGCGAACTCGCCCAGGGCATCACCGCCCTGCAGCAGGCGGCGATGGAGCAGGTGGCCGCCGATACCTCGTCCAAGGTGGCCAGTGCGCTGCAACTGATGCTGGTCATCGCCGGCGCGGCCCTTGCGGTCGGCATTCTCTCCGCCTTCCTGATCGGCCGTTCCATCTCGGTGCCGGTGCGTTCGATGACGGCGACGATGAGCGATCTGGCCGGGGGCGACCTGGATGTCGAGATTCCGGCGCTCGCCAACCGCGACGAGATCGGCGACATGGCGCGCACGCTCGTCGTGTTCAAGGATGCCCTCCTGGCCCAGCGCACCGCCGATGCCGCGGCCAAGCTGGACGCCGAAACCAAGCTTGCCCGCAGCCAGGCGCTGGACGCCCTCATCGCCAGCTTCGAAGGCAAGGTCGGCGATCTGGTGAGTTCGCTCTCCAGCGCCTCGGGCCATCTGCAGCAATCGGCCCAGTCGATGACGGCGACCGCGGCCGAGACCAACCAACAATCCAACGCCGTGGCGGCTGCCGCCGAACAGGCCACCGCCAACGTGCAGACCGTGGCGGCGGCGACCGAGGAACTGACCTCCTCGATCAGCGAGATCGGCCGCCAGGTGAACCAATCCACCAGCATCGCCCAGAAGGCCGTGGCGCAGGCGGCGCACACCAACAGCCAGGTGCAGGGCCTTGCCACCTCAGCCCAGGCCATCGGCGACGTGGTCAGCCTCATCAGCGAGATTGCGGCGCAGACGAATCTGCTGGCGCTCAATGCCACCATCGAGGCGGCGCGCGCCGGCGATGCGGGCAAGGGCTTTGCCGTGGTGGCGTCGGAGGTGAAGAACCTTGCCGCGCAGACCGCCAAGGCAACCGAAGAAATCAGCACCAAGGTATCCGAAATCCAGAAGGCCACGGAAGAATCGGTCAGCGCCATTCAGGGCATCGCCGGCGTCATCCAGGAAATCAGCCAGATCTCCACGGCAATTTCCACGGCGGTCGAACAGCAATCGGCCGCCACCAACGAGATCGCGCGCAACGTGCAGCAGGCGAGCCAGGGAACGACCGAAGTATCCGGCAACATCGTCAACGTGACCCAGGCTGCGGGCGAGACCGGCAAGGCCGCCAGCGCCGTGCTGGGGGCCGCCACGGAACTCGGCCAGCAATCGACGACGCTCAACAGCGAGGTCGGCCAGTTCATCGCCCAGGTGCGCGCCATCTGAACACAGCCCGCCCCAGCTGAACTTCAAGCCGGGCGCCGGAGAACCGGCCTTATACCGCAATGTGAGGTACACAATAAATTTGTAAAACCGGGCCCGCGTTAACGAATCTTTGGAATTTCTGAACGAGCCTCTGTCCAGTGCAGATCAAAAGCCTAAACGGATCCGGTTCCTGAGAAACCTGTCCGCGTTGGGCCGACAAACACTTCCAGGAATTCGCAGAGGGTCGCTCGTCATGTTTCAATCCATCTTGGCGCAGATGCGCATCGGGACCCGTATCGTACTCGGTTTCGGCGTCGTGCTGGTGTTGCTGGCCGGCGTCATTCTGTTCAGCTTCCTCTCGCTGCGGGACATTCGCGGCAGCCTTGAGGAATATGTCCGCATTTCCGAAAACGCGATGACGGTCCAGCGTATCGACCGCAACGTGGTGGGGCTGCGCCGCAACGTGCTGGTCTTCATGAAGGACAGCACGCCGGAAGCGCTCGACCGGGCGCATGACCTGCTCGCGCAGCTGAAGACCGACATCGCCAGCCGTGTCGAATCGACCAAGTCGGCCGAACGCAAGGCGATGTTTGCCGAAATGGCGCAGCTGGTGGATTCCTACGCCGGCAACCTCGAAAGCGCCGTCGCTCTCAAGACCGAGCGCGACAAGATGCAGAACGAACAGATGGCAACCTTGGGGGCCGCGGCCGGCAAGACCATGTCGGACCTGCTCTCGGCGGCGCTCAACAGCGAGGATTTCGTCGGCGCCGCCTTCGCCGGACAGGCGATCGAGAAAATGCTGACCGCCCGCATCGCCGCGGCGCGCTACACCGCCACGGGCGATACGAAGCTGATCGAGACGGCGCAGAAATATGTCTCCCTCTTCGGCATGGACGCCACCGCATTGCAGGGAAAGCTCGCCAACATGGTCTACCGGGCCCGGGCTCTCGAGGTCGCCAAGAGCATGAAGGAATATGGCGCCAACCTGGTCGCCCTGGCCGACATGGCGGCCAAGCTCGGCACGCTCGACCAGACGATGAGCGAGGAGGCCAGCCGTTTCGCCGAAGTCTCCAGAGCGGTGCTCGACTCGCAGCTCGCCAGCATGCAGGACGTCAAGGGAACGGTGCTGTCGACGATCGCCATGGCCATCGCCATCCTGATCGCCGTCGCCACTGTCGCATTGGCCGTCGGCGTGCTGGCTGGCTGGCTCATCGGCCGCAGCATCTCGCGCCCGGTGCGCAACATGACCGAGACGATGGCCGAACTGGCCAAGGGCAATCTTGAAACGTCCATTCCGGCCCAGGAGAACAAGGACGAGATCGGCGACATGGCGCGCACCGTCGTCATCTTCAAGGATGCCCTCATCGCCCAGCGCGCGGCCGACGCCGCGGCCAGGGCCGATGCCGAAGCCAAGCTGAAACGGGCGCAGGAACTGGACAATCTCATCCGCGGCTTCGAAAGCCAGGTCGGCGACCTTGTCGGCACGCTCTCCTCGGCGGCATCGGAACTGCAATCCTCGGCGCAGTCCATGTCGGCGACGGCGGAACAGACCAATCAGCAGTCGAACGCGGTGGCGGCGGCGGCCGAGCAGACCACGGCCAATGTGCAGACCGTGGCGGCGGCGACCGAGGAACTGACCAGCTCGATCAGCGAGATCGGGCGCCAGGTCAGCCAGTCCACCAACATCGCGCAGAAGGCCGTGACGCAGGCGGCCCTCACCAACACCCAGGTCCAGGGCCTGGCCACCGCGGCCCAGGCGATCGGCGACGTGGTGCGCCTCATCAACGACATCGCCAGCCAGACCAACCTGCTGGCCTTGAACGCGACGATCGAGGCCGCGCGCGCCGGCGAAGCCGGCAAGGGCTTTGCCGTGGTGGCATCGGAGGTGAAGAACCTCGCCTCGCAGACCGCCAAGGCGACAGAGGAGATCGGCAGCAAGATCGCCGAAATCCAGGAGGCGACGGACCATTCGGTCTCCGCCATCCAGGATATCTCGAAAGTGATCGAGGAGATCAGCCATATCTCGACCACGATCGCGGCGGCGGTCGAGGAGCAGGCGGCGGCGACCAACGAGATCGCCCGCAACGTCCAGCAGGCCAGCCAGGGCACCACCGAGGTTTCCGGCAATATCCAGGGGGTCACCGAGGCCGCCGGCGAAACCGGCCGCGCCGCCGGTCAGGTGCTGGGTGCCGCTTCGGATGTCGGCAAGCAATCCAATGTGCTGAGCGGCGCGGTCAGCGAATTCATTTCGCGCGTCCGCGCGATCTGAGGTTCCAAGGGGGAGTGACGGGTGCGGGTGGCCTTAACCGGCTGCCCGCATCCGCCAATCATATTCCATCTCGGTCAAGACCAGATCGACCAGCGCCTGGTCGGTCAGGCGCCGCAGCAGATAAAGCGACATGTCGATCCCGGCGGTGATGCCGCCGGAAGTCAGATACTTCCCATTGTCGATGAAGCGGGCTTGCGGCCGCACGTCGATGCGCGGGCCGAGCGCGCGCAGCTCCGCCATGGCGCCGGCATGGGTCGTGGCCTTGAGGCCGTCGAGCAGGCCGAGTTTCGCCAGCGGCAGCGCGCCTGTGCAGATACTGGCCACAATCTCGGCGCCCGCCGCCTGCTTGCCGATCCAGGCAAGGGTCCGCGCATCTCGCAAAAGGCGGCGGCTGCCCTTGCCGCCGGGAACGAGCAGCACATCCGCCTGCGGCGCCTCCTCCAGCGTGAAATCCGGCGCCACACTCAGTCCGCCGACGGCCGCCAGCGCCCGTTTGTCGGCGGCCACGGTGATGACGCGGAAAGGTGCCGGCCGGCGCACCTCGCCGGCCACCGAGAACACCTCGAACGGTCCGGCGAAGTCGAGCACCTCGACATCCGGAAACAGCAGCAGGGCGATCGTCTTCATCTCAGGCTTCTCCCGAAGTGTGGAAATGCTGGCGGAACTGGCTGGGGGTCACGGCGAGATGCCGCTGGAAGGTGCGGCGCAAGCGCTCGGCGCTGCCAAAGCCCAGGCGCGCTGCCACCTGTTCGATCCGCTCCCGGCCGGCAGCAAGGGCAGCGCGCGCCGCATCGACACGCGCCGCCGCGACGAAGGCGGCGGGCGTCATGCCGGCCTCGTCAAGAAAGCGCCGCGCGAAATGACGCGGGCTCATCGCCGCGCGCGCGGCAAGATCTTCGACCGTCAGCGGTCGCTCGAGATGCGCCAGAATCCATTGCTGCAGTTCGGCGATCCGGCCCGGCCCGGTTTCCTGTGCCTTGAGGGCCGGACTGAACTGCGCCTGTCCGCCGCTGCGGCGCATGTAGAGGACGAATTCGCGGGCGAGATCCGCGGCGACATCGGTGCCAAGATCCTCCTCGACGAGGGCCAGGGCCAGATCCATGCCGGCGCTGATTCCGGCCGAGGAATAGAATCTGCCGTCGCGCACGAAGATCGGGTCGCGTTCGACACGGATCTTCGGATAGTCGGCGGCGAGGCGCGCACAGCGCTCCCAATGCGTGACGGCGCGCCTGCCGTCGAGGAGGCCCGCTTCCGCCAGCAGCAGGGCGCCGCTGCAGACCGATGCGACGCGGCGGCAATGCGGCGCCTGCGCCCGCAGCCAGCGGATAACGGTGCACTCCCGCATCTGCGCATCGATACCGATTCCGCCGGCGACGAGCAGTGTATCGATGCCCTTGAGGACGCGGCCGATCCGGCGGGCGGCGGCGATGCCCAGGCCCGACGATGTGGTGACGATGCCTGGCCGCGTCGCGGCCAGGCTCACCTCATAGGCGCGATATCCGGCAAAATCGTTGGCGGCCGCGAACAGCGACATGGGGCCGGAAATGTCGAGGAGATGCGCGCCGGGAAAGACGAACATCACAATCTCGCGCGGTGCCTTGCGGCGGATATTTCTGGTCATGGCGGCGCCTCGGATACCTGAATGCAGGCATCATGCTGCGCCTGGGCGACGATGGCAGCAATGACAATCATCGTGCATTTTCTGCCATGATTGCGGCTCGGCTGGACCGACTCCGCGGCTTGAGGCCATACTGCCCTCATGAAACGCAAGGACATCACGGCGGAACTGGCCGCGCTGAAGCGGCGCAAGATGCTGGATTCGGCCTTCGCCTGGTATCGCGGCACTGCCGAACTTTTCTATGCGCGATGGTTGAAACCGGTCCTGGCCGTCAAGGCGCCGTCGGTCTGGCTCAATGGCGATCTGCATCTGGAGAATTTCGGCACATATCGCGGCGACAACCGCCTCACTTATTTCGACGTAGGCGATTTCGACGACGCCTGCCGCGGTCCGGCCACGATCGACCTGCTGCGCTTCCTGACCGGCACCATCCTGGCGGCCCCCGAACTCGGCATCGCGCGCAAGGAGGCAAGGAGCCTCGCGGCCTACGGGCTGGAGCGCTACCGGGCCGCGATGGCCGACGGCAAGCCGCGCTGGCTGGAACGGCGCACGGCACGCGGTGCCATCGGCGATCTGCTGGGCGATCTGGAACGCCGCAGCCAGGCCGATCTCCTCGACAAGCGCACGGTAATGAAGAACGGTCGGCGCAAGCTGCGTTTCGATACCGGCAAGGCGATCAAGCTGGATAAGGGCGAGGCCGCCGCCGTCATCGCGGCACTCGGCCGCTTTGCTCGGCGCCGCGCGCATCCGGATTTTTTTGAAGTTCTCGATGTGGCGCAACGGGTGGCCGGTCTCGGCGCATTGGGTCGCCCGCGCTATGTGGCGCTCATCAAGGGCAATGGCGGCAAGGATGGGCAGGCGCTGATCGATTTGAAATCGCAGCCGGGTTCGGCCTTGGTGCAGGCGCTCGGCAAAGCCGGCCATCGCCAGCCGTCTTTCGCCAACGAAGCGGCGCGCGTCGTGAAGGTGGAATATTATCTGCAGGCGGCGGCGCCCGCCTTTCTGACCGATCTCGAAATCGGCGGCGGCGCCTTCACCTTTCGCGAACTGCAGCCGGATCAGGACAAGCTGGAAGTCCAGCATCTCGCCGGCGATCCGTCGCGGCGCGAAGACGCGATCGGTGCGATGGGCGATCTTGTCGCCTGGGCGCAACTTCGTGCCGGCGGCTGGCAGGGCGGTGCCACCATCGACGATCTGATGCGCTGGGCCGGCGGGCGCCGCTGGAAATCCGACTCGGCGCAGCCTTTGCTGGACCTGGCCGACGCCGCCGCCAAAGCCAGCAATAAGAGCTGGCGGAAATTTTCCTCAAGCAAAAATTCCTCGGCGCGAAACTGAGGGAAAAGCCCGACCCCGCAAAATTGTCTCAAATGCTTGATATTGTTAAGATTGCCCCGAGTCGCAGAGCCGGGTATAAGCTGCGCCGACCCTGGTGACCTCAGCTGATCCCGGAAAGACTCCCGACAGTGATCGACGGCACCCACTCCCTTTTCATCGGCGCGGCTCCGATCCTGGGCCTTACCGATCTCGCGCTCGCGCTGACGGCGGTGGCGGCTTTTCGCCTGGCGGGTCTGCTTGGCTGGCGCGGCTATGGCCGCCTCGGACGCGCTGGCGCCGGTCTCGCTTTCGGTGCGGCGACGATGGCGGCGCTCGGCCTGGCGCGCCTGGGCGTCACTCTGCCGGCGGCGGATCCACTTGCCGCAGATCCACTTGCCGCAGATCCACTTGCCTGGGAAGTCTGGCGCGACAGCGCCTATCTGATGGCGCCGTTTCTATTGCCCTTGCTCGCGGCATTGCGGCTCGATGCGTTGATGGGGCGCCTCGCCGCGATCGCGATGGCGTTGCTTTCCGTGCCAGTTCTGGGCTGGCCGGGTTGCGGCCTTGCGCTGCTGTCAGCCCTGACAGCCACCTTGGCGCCCGCCGCATTTCGCCGCTGGCCGTCCTTGCGCGACGACCGGTCGTTCGCGTGCCTTGGTTATCTGCCTTCCCTGCTGTTGATTCCGGCGGCCTTCACCGGCACGCCGCTGGCGATGGCGCTGAGTGTGCTGGCTGTTCTGCTGCAGGGCCCCGCTTTGTTCGGCATGTCGCGCCTGCTAGCCCAGGATCTGCGCGAGGCCACGGAGAAACCGGCCGTCGGCAACGAGGAGGAGTTGAAGGCCGCCCCGCTCATCAGCCGCACCATCGCCGACCTGCCCGAAGGTGTCGCCGTGTTCGACGCGGCGGACCGGCTCGTCGCCTGCAATGCGACCTACCGCCGGCTCAATGCGCTCATTTCGGACCTGCTGGTGATCGGCACGACTTATGCCGACCTGGTGCGCGCGGCCGTCTTGCGCGGGCAAAGCCGGCAGGAGACGTCGGTTCCGGATCCGGAAGCCGCCATCGCCGATCATCTGGCGCGCCACAGGCAGTTGCCATGGCGGGTCGAGGTGCCGGGGCCGGACGAACGGACCTTGCTGGTCATCGAATCCAAGACGGCCGAAGGCGGCACCTTGCGCCTGATGACGGATGTCACCGCCATCAAGGGGCGCGAGATGCGCCTCACGGAACTGGCTCAGCGCAACGAGGTCCTGGCCACGGTGGTGGGCGCCGTCTCCAGCGGCATCGTCATCTGCGATGCGACCAGGCCCGACCATCCGGTCACCTTCGTCAACGCCGCCTTCACGCGCATGACCGGCTATCGGCCGGAAGAGATGATCGGTCGCAACTGCCGCATCCTGCAGGGCCGCGACACCGATCCCGAAGCGCTCGAAAGACTGCGCCGCGCGCTGGTGCAGCACCGCGCCATCACGGTGACCTTGCGCAACTACCGAAAGGACGGCCGCACTTTCTGGAACGAGCTGGCGATCAGCCCGATCTATGACGAGCAAGGCCGCCTGCTGCAATTCGTCGGCATCATGAGCGACGTCACCCAGCGCATCCGCGCCGAGGAAAATCTGCGCGAGGCCAAGAACCAGGCGGAACTCGCCAACCGCGCCAAATCGGAATTCCTGGCCAATGTCAGCCACGAATTGCGGACGCCCCTGAATGCCATCATCGGCTTCTCCGATGTGATGAAGATGGAGCTGTTCGGACCGCTGGGCACGCCGCGCTATCAGGACTACACCAAGGACATCTTCGACAGCGGCAAGATGCTGCTCTCGCTCATCAACGATATCCTCGATCTTTCCAAGATCGAGGCCGGTAAGATGGAGCTGCACCCGGAACCCGTTCCGGTGGCCGAGGTGTTCGATTCCGCCATGACCCTGATGCGCGAGCGCGCCAAGAATGGCGGCGTCACCCTGCGCGCCGAGGTGGCGCCGGATCTGCCGCCGCTTTTCGCCGACCTGCGCGTCACCAAGCAGATCGTGACCAACCTCGTTTCCAACGCCGTGAAGTTCACACCCAAGGACGGCACGGTCGAATTGATCGCCCGCCGCCTCGACGGCAGCCAGGCCGAGATTCTTGTCAAGGATACCGGCATCGGCATCGCCAAGGACGATATCGCCGAAGTGCTGAAGCCCTTCGTCCAGGTGGATGGCGCCCTGCAGCGGCGCCAATCCGGGACCGGGCTTGGCCTGCCCATCGTCAAGTCGCTGACGGACCTCTCCGGCGGATCGTTCCATCTGGACAGCGAGGTGGGCCGGGGGACGGTCGTCACCCTGCACCTGCCGCTCTGCACCGACAAGGAAGCGCGCAGCGCCGCCGAATGATCGGCCGCGATCCCGATGCAGTCAGTTCCTGGGAATCGCCGCCGTGCAGCCGAGAAACTGCGCAGCGCCGGTGGCGGCAGGCGCCAGCGGACAGACCAATGCTTCAAGTTCGATCCAGTGCCGCTCGATCAGCTCCAGATGGCCGATCGTCCGCAGCGGCCGCCTGGCCTGCGCCACGAAGGCCAGCAGGGAAGCCGAATCGCGTATCACGGGGTCGGCCGCATCCTGACGCCAGACCCAACCCTTCTTCAGGCCGAACAGGCGGATATATTCCTCGCCGGCCAGGCGCAGCTCGAAGCCGCCATCGATACCGGCGACGATGTAGAGATTCTCGGCGATGTCGCCGAACGCGGTGATATCGAAATCCTCGCGTCGGGGCAGGCCGCTGCCGGCATGGCTGGACCACCAGGCGAAGATACGCCGCAGCGGGTCGGTTGCGAAATCCTCCGCGCGGGCCCAGGCAATCTGCCGCCCGGCCAGTCCCGGCCATTTGGGAATGGGTGCATCGGAATTGTGAATCATTACCGGATGATAAGCAGAGGCCGCCGGATAGCCGCAAGCCATTTAGGGTTTCGCATCAAAAAAAACCGCGCTCCCTGGAAGGTGCGCGGTTCAGTGTGGCGGTTGCGAATCTCGATCCAACCATGCGGCGCCGCGCCCCTGGGACTAACCGAAGGCGCGCGTCACCGCCCTAAGAAGGCGGCGCCGCGCCCATGGACTAACCGAAGGCGCGCGTCACCGCCCTAAGAAGGCGGCGCCGCGCGCCGGGGGATGGGGATGGCGCGCGGCGGCCTGCCCTTCACACCGCGCCATTCGGGGGTAGGGACTGGCGCGGTTCTCGGCCTGGGCTTCGCTTTCCGGCGCGCGGGCACCGGTCCGAAAAAGCCCTTCGAGGGGCATCCGGGCGAATGGGCCGACCAATCGCCTGGGTCGCAATGGGGCGGGAAGGGGGATGGCCTCCCGGCCCCGACAGCACTCTTCACGTGCCCTGTGTCCCGTTTAGGACGGGAATGTGGCGAGAATAAGGAATTGGCCTCGGCGCGTCCCCGCCGCGACGCTGTCGGAGAAATCGGCTGCCCATCTGAAGACCAACTTTTTCTTGGGCTAGGGTCCGTAAATTCTGGCTGCGCAACTGCCCGATTTGTTCTAAATCCATCTAATGCAAGGATTAACCGCCGACAGAGGGCGCCTCGGCACGGCGCGGACAATTAGGTAATATTTCCCTTGGAATTCCGGGACTTTGCCGACCATTGCCCCTCGCTGGGACAAACCCTTCATGGTAAATTAGCCAGCATTCGACTCGGCTTATTCTCAAGCCCGATCCTGGGGTGGGGTCGTGTCTAGGTTCTATGTCCTGCTAGCCTGGGCGGTCGGCCCATCATGCCAGCCGCGTTCCGCAGCCAAAGAGCGCATGTCGCTGCACCAGGGAGTGGGGTCGCTCATATTGCGCCGCAAACTGGGAGTGGTTCCGTGCCTCAACTGAACAGTCTGAAAACCCGCAAGTCACTGAAGGTCGGGTCGAAATCCTACGACTATTTCAGCCTGAAGGCGGCTGAAAAGACCTTGGGCGACCTTACGCGCCTGCCCAATTCGATGAAGGTGCTGTTGGAGAATCTGCTGCGCTACGAAGACGGCGGCAGTGTCACGGTGAAGGACATCCAGGCCGTCAAGAAGTGGCTGAAGGACAAACGCTCCGACCGCGAAATCGCTTACCGGCCGGCGCGCGTGCTGATGCAGGATTTCACCGGCGTTCCCGCGGTGGTCGATCTCGCCGCCATGCGCGATGCGATGAAGGCGCTGGGCGGCGATCCGAAGAAGATCAACCCCCTGTCGCCGGTCGATCTGGTCATCGACCATTCGGTGATGGTCGATTTCTTCGCTGGGGCCGGCGCCTTCAAGAAGAACGTCGATCTCGAATATGAACGCAACGGCGAACGCTACGAGTTCCTGCGCTGGGGCTCGATGGCCTTCGACAATTTCCGCGTCGTGCCGCCGGGAACCGGCATCTGCCATCAGGTGAACACCGAGAACCTCGCCCAGGTCGTCTGGACGATGAAGGAACCTGCCCAACCGGCTAAGAAGGGCAAGAAGGTTCCCGCCAAGACGGTGGCCTACCCCGACACGCTGGTCGGCACCGACAGTCACACGACCATGGTCAACGGCCTGGCTGTCCTGGGCTGGGGTGTGGGCGGCATCGAGGCGGAGGCGGCCATGCTGGGCCAGCCGATCTCGATGGTCATTCCGGAAGTGGTCGGTTTCAAGCTGACCGGCAAGCTCAAGGAAGGCACGACGGCCACGGACCTCGTCCTCACCGTGACGCAGATGCTACGCAAGAAGGGCGTCGTCAACAAATTCGTGGAATTCTACGGCCCGGGCCTTGACGATCTCGCTCTGCCGGACCGTGCCACCATCGCCAACATGGCGCCGGAATATGGCGCGACCTGCGGCTTCTTCCCCGTCGATGCCGAGACGATCCGCTATCTGAAATCGACCGGCCGCAAGGCCGACCGCATCGCGCTGGTCGAGAAATATGCCAAGGCGCAGGGGATGTGGCGCGACAAGAAGAGCCCGGATCCCATCTTCACCGACTCCCTTAGCCTCGACATCTCGACCGTCGAGCCGAGCCTCGCCGGTCCGAAGCGTCCGCAGGACCGCGTGCCGCTCAACACCGCCGCCGAGAGCTTCAGGAAGAACCTGGTCGATGTCTTCGGCCGCAAAGGGAATGAGAGTGCGGTTTCGGTGAAGGGCGCCGATTGGGAGCTTGAGGACGGCGCCGTCGTCATCGCCGCCATCACCTCCTGCACCAACACCTCGAACCCGTCCGTGATGCTTGGGGCGGGTCTCGTGGCGAAGAAGGCGGTCGAGCTCGGCCTCACCGTGAAGCCCTGGGTCAAGACCAGCCTCGCGCCGGGTTCGCAGGTGGTGACCGACTATCTGAAGAATGCCGGCCTCAACAAGCCGCTCGACAAGCTGGGCTTCAATCTCGTCGGCTATGGCTGCACCACCTGCATCGGCAATTCCGGCCCGCTGCCGGAACCCATTGCCGACGCCATCACCAAGGGCGATCTGGTGGCGACAGCCGTCCTCTCCGGCAACCGCAATTTCGAAGGCCGCGTCAACCCGCATTGCAAGGCGAACTATCTCGCCTCGCCGATGCTGTGCGTGGTCTATGCCCTGGCCGGTTCGATGAAGATCGACATCACCAAGGATCCGATCGGCTACGGCAAGAAGGGCAAGCCCGTCTATCTGAAGGACATCTGGCCGACCACGAAGGAAGTGGCGGATACGGTCGCCAAGGCCGTGAAGCTTGCCGATTTCAAGAAGCGCTATGCCGACGTCTTCAAGGGCGACGCCAATTGGCGCAAGGTGAAGACGACCAAGGGCCTTACCTATACCTGGCCCAAGGCATCGACCTATGTCGCCAACCCACCTTACTTCCAGGGCATGGCCAAGGAACCGGGCACGATCGGCGACATCAAGGGCGCGCGGCCGCTCGCCATCCTCGGCGATTCGATCACGACCGACCATATCAGCCCGGCCGGTTCCATCAAGAAGGACGGGCCGGCGGGCCAGTATCTCATCGCCAACGGCGTGCAGCCGGCCGACTTCAACTCCTATGGCGCCCGCCGTGGCCATCACGAAGTGATGATGCGCGGCACCTTCGCCAATATCCGCCTGAAGAACGAGATGGCGCCGGGCACCGAAGGCGGCGTCACCCGTTTCATGCCCTCTGGCGAGGCCATGTCGATCTACGATGCCGCCATGAAATACCAGAAGCAGAACGTGCCGCTGGTCGTGGTGGGCGGCAAGGAATATGGCACCGGCTCATCCCGCGACTGGGCTGCCAAGGGCACGCTGCTGCTCGGCATCAAGGCGGTGCTGGTGGAAAGCTTCGAACGCATCCACCGCTCGAACCTCGTCGGCATGGGCGTCTTGCCCCTGATGTTCAAGGGCGACATGACAAGGAAGAGCCTCGCCCTCGACGGTTCGGAAGTTTTCGATATCGGCGGCCTTGCCGGCCCGGGGAAGAACGGCAACATCAAGCCGCGCATGGACGTGCCGGTCCGTATCACCCGCTCGAACGGCAAGACGGAAGAAATCATCGTCACCTGCCGCATCGACACCGCCGAGGAGGTCGAATATTACCGCCATGGCGGCGTCCTGCCCTATGTGCTGCGGAATCTCGCCGCTTCGTAAGGCGAGGGAATTTCGGGGCCCGCCGCCGGTAAGCGGTGGGCCCTGTTCCTCCGCCAACCGCTTAGTTCGTGGGCTCTTCCGTCGTGGGCTCGTCAGCCGGCGGCGTAGTTTCCTCCGCAGGTCCCAGGGGCTCCGGGTCCGTTACCGGAGCGACCACAGCCTCACAATCGAGAGCGCCGGAATTCTTTGTGGACAAAGAGAGTTTGTCGGCTGCGTTGGTCACCACGGTCGCGTCCATCCGCTTACTTTCGTTGTTCTTGGCTGCGATTTCAGCAGCCGACAGTTCCCTTAGGAAAGTATCGAGATCGGCGCTCAACCATGTTTGCGCAGGTGTGAACTTGCTGGCCAGCGCCTGGCCTTCGAGCAGCGCGGTTTCAACCTTCGCCAAGGCGGTTCGTTGCGCTTCGGCGGTAGCTGTCCCGGCTGCTGCCTGGGCTTCAAGTATCTCAGTCGACTTGGCCACCGCCACATCTTTGCACGCCGATACCTGCTGAGCCGCTTTCTGGCTCCGCTCCGCGATGCGCGTCACCGCCAACTTCCGAAACGTGTCTTGTGCGCCATCTATATCGGTGACGCCTTCGGGCCAGTATTTCAGCTGGTTGACCTTGGCGAGTGCTGCCTCCGATCGCTTTCTGATAATGTTCAATGTCTCGCCGAATGCCAGAATGGGATCGTTGTCATTGCTGAGCCTGCCATCCCCGCGCGGCGTGCCGAATTCGAGAAGAGCGGCGCTTGGCGATCCGGGCGTGGCATCGCCAAGCAGGTCGCCGGGGTCCGTCGATTGTGTTTCGACGATCTTGCGGGCGATATTGAGCTTGAGCAAAGTTCTCGAAACCTGATCGAGCCCCGGATCCTTCGCCAGCTGCACGGTGTCGCCCAGTTCTTCGACGCCAGCAACCAGGCTGCATTCCGCGTGATAGTTGATGGCATCCTTTACCGCGGCTTCGACTGGATAGACGAACGTGTCCTTTTCCTGTCCTTCGATCGCAATCGTGTTGAAAGCGCGATCGCGGCGCAGCTCGATACCCTTCCAAACGGTGGCGACGGTCAGGTTGCTGAAATAGTCCTGATTGAACTCGGCCCTTATGCCGGAAAGCGCCGATGCCGTTCCGGCCAATATCTGCGAACCGCCGCCGGTAACGATGGCGCCGGCCGCGCCGGCAATCGTCGTCAATGCACCGAAAAAGAAATTGCCGTGGGAATGAACATTCTGCAAAAACCTCTTGTATCTATAACACATGTCGTTCGACGCGCCGAGCAACCGCTCCTGCACTTGATCGCGCCGACGCTTCTTTGCGGGTTCGTCCAGTTCCAGCTTGGCCTCGGTCTTGTGATATGCATCGAAGGCAAGGTCGATCTGCCGTCCAATTGGTAACGCTTCCCAAGCTGGCTGCCCCGGTTCGGGTGTGTATTTCTGGCGGGCCATGCCCTCAGGGTCGAGCAATGAGATCAGATCGACTTGCTCGTAATTGATATTGAGCAGCCGCGCCCCGGCCGTGCTGGGATCTTCCTCGACCATGCGGCCCCAGCTCTGGCAGCCCGCCGTGAACACGCACACCGCCAGGATAGTCAAACGCCCAGAAATCATATTGTCCCCCTTTTACGTCACGCTCTTCCGGGATTCCTGCAAAGACGGACCCGGCAATGTCAGCTCCCGTTCGCCATTGCCTTGGGCTTCGGTCCGCTGCCACGCAGGTTGATGAACTTCGTGGCAAGGCCGAACCAGAACTCGGCGCCGAAGCTGATTGCGCCGGCCGTGATGAGCCAGCCGACGATGCGGAAGATGAGTTCGCCGAACATCGCCCAATTGAAGCTGACGCCGGTGACGCTGCCATCGGCCGCCGTCGTGACGGCGGCAGCCTGCTGCCAATAGCCGCGGCAGGAATCCAATGCGCCGGCAAGATCGTCGGTGAGCGCGTTGGCACCCGATTTGACGCCGCCCAGGCAGGCATAGCCGATGGGCAGGCCGGCATCGGCCAGGCGACCCATTTCGACATGGGCGTTCGACACGGCTTCCTTGACCTGTTTGAGATCCTCCGGCGCGGCGCTGGCCGGCAGCTCGCAGTCGATACCGTCCTCCGTGGTCGTGCAAAGCGTCGTCGCGGCAAGATCGGCCAGGGCCGAGCGCGTGCCGCTCGACTTCAAGAGCTGCGCGGTGACGGCGATACTGTCGACATTGAGCAGCAAGGCGACGGCGAGTCCGATCCAGAACAGGCGCTGTTGGCTGTCGCGCTTATAATTGCCGCTGATGCGGTTCATCGTCGTGTCGTACCATTTGCCGAGCGAGACCTTGGCCTCCTCGACCGAACCGGCATGATCGAGCAACGGTATGGCGGCACCGCCGGAGGCGTAACCGGCATCGGCGCAAATCTGCGCCGCCTGCCGATAGCTGCCGATCGTCTGCTGCGGTCCCCGCGCCAGGCCCGCGCCGGGAGCAAGCTCGATCGCCTTCTGCAGCAGGACATCGAGCAGCGCCTCGGCAAAGTTCTCCGGCGGCATGTAGGATGGGGGCGGGAAGCGGCCGCCTTCATCCCGGTAAAGCGCAGCCACAGTGGGATGGCGGATGACCGCCATGTAGATCCAGCGATCCTCCAGCAAGCGCCGAAGCCCCGCGCGCATGCAACGCCCGCGCCAGCCATGCTTCGCCGCCAGATACTCCAGCAGCGAGGAACTGAGGATCGCCAGCATCATATAGAGAAAGGAGAGGCCGATGGCGAGTTCGACAAAGGCAGGCAAGGTCATGGCTCAATCTCCCGCCACGGCTTCAACGCTGTCCCGATTCTTCCGCTCGCTGCCGGCAAGGGCGAGGTTGTACGGACGATAGCCGGGATCGGAATTCCACTTTGCCAGCGCCGACGGATCGATGGTTTCGCGCACGCCCATGGTCAGCATCGGCCGGTAAAGGCGCTTGACGAGTGGCACGCGGTGGTAGAAGCCGTAAGCGAATTCGGCATAGGAATCGCGCACCGGGTCGGCAAATTCGTCGCCGCGCAAGGAGAGGTAGCTGGGGATTTCGTTCTTCGCTGCCGGCGGGCCGGCGCTGCGCAGGTCGGTCCAGGGCTGCTGCTGCAGCCGCAGGCCGAGGCCCGCCGCCTTGCCGATCATCCAGTTGAGCGAGATGTCGGCCAGATTGTCGTCTTCATAGCCGCCGCCGACATTGGCATGCGCGCCGGGAAACCAGCGCTGTTCGATGTCGCGGGTGTGTTGCGGGTCGAAGGAATCCCAAAGGGCGATGTTGAAATCGGCGCGGTGTTCGTCGATCGCCATGGCGTGGTAGGCATTCTCGACCAAGGGACTGAGCGACAGGTCATGGAAGCTGTAGCGTTGCCGGCGGATGGGTTGAGTGACCGTGCTGATGGTCGGAACGCCGAGAGCGCCCACCGTATCCCAGACCCCGATCATCTTGATGCGGACATTGTGGCAATTGGCCCGGCGAAAGGACACGACGCTGGGATCGTCGCGGCCCTGCGCCAAATCCTGCCGGTACAATCTCCAAGCTTCGGCGACGCGCGGATCGTCGCGCTGCTCCCTGTCGAAACGTCCAGGTTTCCAGCGTGTTGCCTTGTCGATCTTCGCCCCGCGCAACAAGCCCGCGCGGACGAGCCCGCAGCGGGCGATGAGACCCCCGAGACTGCGCGCGGTGAAGGCGCCCCGGCTGAAGCCGAACAGATAGATATCGGGCCCATCGACGAATCCCTCGGCATCGACCGACGCCGATAGAGGCGCGTAGTTGCGGCAGAGCCAGGCATAGCCCTGGCGGATATTCTCCCCCAGCCCGGCGCCGAACAGGCCGCCCCGCAACCTGGTTTCGGTGTCGGTGCCGACGCCCATGTCATAGAATTTGAGCTGCTCCTCGGCGCCGGACTGCTCATCCGCCACCGCCTGGAACAGGCGGATGACGTTGGTGCTGTCCTCGGGCGTGTTCCAGGTCCCGTCGAAGCAGACGATCAGTCGCTTGGTTCCATCGCTCATGGCTGTCCCCGCTACATCCGCGCAGGACTGCCCACCTACAACGCGGCGGGCAACCGGACCACGCGTAAAAGGAGTCAGTGTCGACAACAAATGAACTGTAACGCGATAGATATATGGTAGTAAATCGAATTCACGAACAACCTAAGAGATTAACGAAAAACTTGCCCCCGCTCCGCGTCGGGCAATCAGGCAATGAGGCGAAGCGCGCTGGCACGCGTTCTTTCAGTCCAATATCGACCGGTTTCCAGTTGATTTAGGTCAAGCAATCATACCTGCCGAAGGCGCATCATTCTGATGGGCAGGGCAATGCGCCCGCCGCTAACGGAGGAAGACGCATCATGGCCATCAAGAAAGTTCTCTGTGCCGTTGACGGGTCGAAGATCACCGGGCATGTCGCCGGCTGTGCCGTCGAACTGGCGCAGGCGACGGGGGCGAAGCTGACTTTTCTTACCGTCAACGTCGTGCCGACGCGGGCGCGGCGCACGCACTATTGGGACGCGGAATCGATGAACGCGGCGGCGGCGCAATCCGACAAGCAGCTCGCCGCGGCGGTCAAGTCGGCCAAGGCGGCGAAGTTCGACAATTACGATTGCATCGTCGCCAATGGCGGCAACGTGGCGGACGCGATCGTCTCCTATGCCGACAAGAACAAGATCGACCATATCGTCATGGGCACCAACACCACCAGCGAGCTGGCGCGCATTTTCCTGGGCTCGGTGGCGACCGCCGTGGTCAGTCACGCGACCGCGCCGGTGACGGTTGTCAAATAGGATCGGCCGGCACCCGCGCTTGAAGCAAGCCGGCAACGGGGCTAGAGATGACGGCCACGCAACCAGATCGCGCCGCCTTTCATGACCAACCCCGTTCTACCGCTCGGCTACTCGCCGCTCGCCCCCGGCCAGATCGCCAATGTCGTTACCTGCCTCGAAATGCGGGGGCCGCCGGCACCGCGCGCGGCCAGGCCCGGCGACGCGCGTTTCCGCCTGGTGCCGTGGCGGGCCGACATCGCCGCCTTCCGCGACCTCTTTCGCCGCGTGGGACAGGATTGGCTCTGGTATTCGCGCCTCGTCATGGCGGATGAGAAGCTGCGGGCGATCCTGGAAAGCGATGCGGTCGACCTCTTTCGCCTGATGGATGGCGACGCGGTATTGGGGCTTCTGGAACTCGATTTCCGCGAGGAAGGCCAGTGCGAACTGTCCTTCTTCGGTGTCGTGCCCGAGGCGATCGGTGCCGGTGCCGGGCGCTATCTCATCGATCGCGGCATCCACCTGGCCTGGCAGCGGGGGCGCGGGCAAGCGGGAGGCAAGGCGCCCATCGAGCGGCTTTGGGTCCATACCTGCACCTTCGACCACCCCAACGCGCTGGGCTTCTACCAACGGGCCGGCTTCGTTCCCTATGCCTTCATGGTCGAGGTGCAGGAAGACCCGCGCCTCACCGGCGTGCTGCCGCGCCATGCCGCTCCGCATATTCCCCTGGTGGCGCCCAGAACATGAAGGACACGCTGAAGGTGGGCGATACGCACGCATTCCGCTTCCGCGTCACCGACGCGAAGACGGTGCCGGCGCTCTATCCCGAATCGCCCGATTTCCGGTCCATGCCGGCGGTTTTCGCGACCGGCTTCATGGTTGGCCTCATGGAATGGGCCTGCATCGATGCGCTGAAACCCCATCTCGACGAAGGCGAAGGCAGCCTGGGCGTTCATATCGACGTTACCCATCTGGCGGCGACCCCGCCGGGCATGGAAGTGAGCGTTCACGTCACCTGCACCAGGATCGACGGCCGCCGCATCGCCTGGCATGTCCGTGCCGAGGACGAGATGGAACTGATCGGCGAGGGAAGCCATCAGCGTGCCATCGTGCGCTGGGACCGCTTCGGGCAGAAGGTGGCGGAAAAGGCCGCCAGGAGCCGGAGCCAGGCTCGCGGCCGGAATCCCCAGGCTTGACTCCGGCCCACCAAGTCCCGCATCGTTTCAGGCGACCAAGCTGACAGCAGGATCGATCGTGCCCCGGATATCGGCGATATCCGGGCGCCATCCTTTGCCGGCCTCCCATTCATGCGTTTTGTCCTGCGTGAAGAACAGATGAGGAGCCACAGCCCATGCCGCAACCCAATCTTGGTCCGGTCTACCGCCACTTGGCCGATGTGATGGGAAAGACCGCCGAACAGATCCGCAAGGAAATCGACAAGCTGCGCGCCAAGATCCGCAAGCGCCTGCCGCCCAATCAGCGCGACCGCTTCGACAAGGATTGGGAGAAGGCCAAGGACACGAAGGGCCGCCGCCGCGCCGCCGTCATTGTGCTGGGCAAGGTCACCGACCGCGTGCTCGACCTGGGCGAGGCGGTCGACCCGAACTATGCCGGCGCGGAGCCTGAACTCTGGGCTCTCATCGATATGCTGCGCGCCCTCGAAGGGATCGAGGACATGGAAAAGCATTTCGACGACATGGCCAAGGCTTTCGGCAGCTAGCCGAACCATTCTCTAACCGGCCCTGCTGGGCGCGATCCGCCGATAGGAGAGCGCCTCGGCGATGTGCAGCGCCGTGACGTCCGTGGCTCCGGCGAGGTCGGCCAGGGTCCGCGCCACGCGCAAGACCCGGTGATAGCCGCGCGCGGAGAGGCGGAATTTCTCGACCGCCTGCGTGAGGATGCGGCGGCCTTCGGCATCGGGGCCGGCGAGGCTCTCCAGCAGTTCGCCATCGGCTTCCGCGTTCGAGCGCAGGCCATGCGCGGCATAGCGCTCGGTCTGGCGGGCGCGTGCCGCCGCGACGCGTGCCGCCACCTCGTTGCTGCCCTCTGCCGGTGGCGGCAGCGACAGATCGGCGGCGGAGACAGCCGGCACCTCGACATGCAGATCGATACGGTCGAACAGCGGGCCGGAGATGCGCGACTGATAATCCAGCGCGCATCTGGGTGCCTTGCCGCAACCCAGCGCCGGATCGCCCAGATGCCCGCAGCGGCATCTCCGCGTTGCCTTCTTGCCATTCGGGCCTATCACCTTGAAATCATTTCGTTTGAAGCCATACAAAGAGCACCCGCAAACACTCGGTGAGCACCTTCGCAAACGACGCGCCGAGCTTGGCATCTTCCAAAGAGAAGCGGCCGCTCGGCTCGGCGTTAACGCCTGGACTTACCTCGGCTGGGAGCATGATCGGAAGAAACCCTCGGTTCGGATGCTTCCTCGGATCATCGATTTGCTCGGCTATGACCCGATTGCAGCCGAAGCGGGCATTGCCGGTGTTCTCAAAGCGAAACGCCGGGGCCTCGGCCTCTCGCAGGCCGCTATGGCGCTTCGGCTTAGCCTCAATGAAGGAACGTTGCGACGATATGAAAGCGGTGAATGGACGCCGAAAGGGCGGCGTCTTTCTCTCATTCGCTTGCTTATCGGGCTTAGGTCTACCCGATCTTCCAATTCATAGTCAGAGTTAGGATACACAATTGCGCGGACGTTGAGTTGATGATCACTTGGCCTGTTGTGCGAGCACAACACGATTGATGAGAGTGCATTATATCATCATCGCGCTTCCGACCGATTTTTCCGCCCAAGCCTTGATCCAAGATGCACGTATTGCAAATCCTCGAGTACCGTCTTCCCCAAACAGCATTCCTGCCCAGATCGGAGATGCATCGTCCGTTAACACCCAAGCACCTGAATCGCCTTGCGTCGGACAGTTAGCCATCAGCCGGCTGATACGCCCACCTACCGGCAAACGGGACTGGGGTATCAGTTCGATTGTGTCTCGAAAACAGTAATCCTGGTGCCCAGCCCTAAAACTGTAGCTAATGGCGAGCGAACCTAGATTGCAGTGAACGGAAGTCTGAGCACCAGTAACCGTCACAGCTTGACCAGTCGACAGCTGCGAAGCCGTACCACCAACCGACGGCATTTTTGGCGCCGTTGATAGCGCAACCAATGCGCAATCTAGCATGTTCATATTCGGACCATTGTTTGGATAAGGACCCGGCGGTGGATAGCTCAGTGGGTCTGCCGAAGCGCCCGGCGCCAACGCCACTATTGGAGTGTGCGCTACGCAGGGGCCAAGACCAATGCTATGCTGATCTGATACTATGTCACCTGTCGACGCGACGTGCGCGCATGTAACTCCGAATATTTTAGCGGACTTCACCTCTCGGAGAGCACCTCCTAAGGTGCCCATGCGTCCGGCGCTCGTCTGAATGCCATCGCCAGCCGCAAATGCAAAAGATGCCCGCGGCCGTTCGTCAACCAAAACAATGCCGCGTGCCCCAGCAGATATCTCGATAAGACGCTTTAGTAACTCTTGATCTGTATCTTTTTCCGACTCGTCATCTAGCAATGGAGAGAGGAGTGGGCGGTGCACAATAGTCATTATCACCGGCGAGCGTTCCGCCTTGCTGCGACCTTCATTGCGCTGAACCCAATTGTCCCATTCAGGAATGCGCTTGTGTAGATCGCGCTTGCGAAAGCCTTGGTAGCGCGTAACTCGATTTATCAAATGGCTCCATTGGGCTGCCCATGGCCACCGGCTGAAAGGCGTTTCGTATTCTATAAAGCGAATCCAATCGTATAACTCATTAGTTAACCGCTGATCTATTAAACCCTCATGCATATCGTAAAGTAGTATCCATAGAGGATGGACGTCTAACGTGAAGCCCGTCACGATCGGAATTTGCGCGGATTGCTTAGCGGCTTCTCGCAGCCCGCGTGCCTCTTCAAAGTACGCACGTAAATCGTCGTAAGTTGCCACACCCGTTCCTTACAAATGTCTTGGTTCAAATGCACCGGCGATAAATGTGAAGACCGGCGCGACAATACCGGCCAGAAGTACGCTAAAGACGCCGTGGAGGACGAAGATTGTGCCGCCCAAAGTATAAGCCCAAAATAGAAAGGCGACCGTCGACAAGATGACGTGGAGTTTCCATGGTTGACCCGGAAGACGTTGCCTCCAAAGGTAAAACGGAGTTCCAAGCACGCCTAAGAGCAATAGTGCCCAACTTACCGCGAACATCAAATTATCCGCAGGTCGAGTGGTGGTAGCGCCGGATGGATCTAGGCCATAGTAGCTTGAGAGAAACCTATCCGTCAGCGCATAGAAAGCTATCGACTCAGCCGGAACGTACTTAATTAAACGATCTTTGTATTTATCCGGTGGAATGTCTTCAGGCGATTGCGCAGCAAGGCGGCCTCTTTGCAATTCAGGAACAACGAGTCTAGCCATCGACAGAACCTCTAGAACGGCAAGGCCATGCGCCACAGTAAAATTACGTCACCACCAACAACGTCGAAGCTGAGAACGTAAAATTCGTCGCGTTAATCTCGAAATCAAAACGATAAGGTGACTTGATGGGGTCGAAGGAGATGTTGCCCGCGTACGGCGGTTTTGCTGTGTCTATAGGAAAGACAATCGTAAAATCAGTCCCCGCTGGAATATTGGTCGGCGCTTGTGGAATTGGTGGGGGTAGGATTGTACCGACATCAAATTTTCCGCCTTGAGCATCGGTTATCAATACGTGGAATATGTGGCTGTCCTTCCATTCCACGGCTACGTCGGATGTAGACCGATTGGAAAGCAGCGTGACAATCGTTAGCTTTCCTCCCGCAATGCTACCTGAAGTTAGTAACCCAAAGCCAAAGACATCCACTGGTTCGGGACCTTGCGGTTGGGCAGTCTTTCTTGAGGATTTGTCATTTATCGTGATTTCCATGGTGTTAGCTCATCACTTTTGAAGTTGGAGTCTTGCACCAAGCAGCAATTGCTGAGGTGACACCATCGCGACACTGGGCACGAGATCTACGCTGAAGGGTGTTCCAGTCCATAGTATTCTCCGGCGAAGATCGACGCCGCGCCCGTCGAGGAACTGTTCAATCTGCTCATTCACCCACGGTTCAAGTGCTACATTGACTGCACGGAGCAGAAGTCGGCCCGCTAATTCGCGAAAGACGAAGAACGCCAGACCCCAACCAGTGCTTCGAGCCCAACCAAGACCCAAATCAATATCAGATGAGACTAAGTCGACGAATAGAAGGCCACCGTCTATGCGCGGCCGAAATTCAAGCGTCGCATCTACACGGATCGGCAGTCCAACCAGCTTTCTCTGAAGACTCGTTCTCACCTGAATTGTTGTCTTTAGAAATGTGGCACTCAGGCGAAGAACGTCAATTTTTCCATTCTGATCTGGTCGGCCTTTGTCATTAAAACGACGAGGAATTACGTCGCCGAGCCAGAAGTCTTGTTCGATCTGTTGTAGCCACCTCAGCGTAATGGCCGCAGCAACATCAAATTGATCTTTAGAAAGGGACTGTACGTCAGCGTAGGACTGATGCCCGAGATTTTGCTGAGCCTGGAGCAAGATATGAACCTCATCCGGGTCCTGCACAGAACTTCCGCCAACAATCTTCAGGTCAAGTAGCCCGAGTTGGCCAGAGGCAGAGTCCAGCAGAGCTTTAAGCGGCGCCGGTAGCGACCCAGCCAGTCCATTTAGTCCTGGGAATCTAATTTTTTCGCGCAGCTTCACTATGCCTATACGTTCAAAGATACGTCGCACTAACTCGTTGAAGTCAGCACCAAGTGCCAGGTCACCAATATTGTGGAGATCGAATCGCGTAAGTCTCCCAAAATTGATCGTCAGCAAATGAGAATCGTCAATTTCGGCAACTATCAAATCGGCCGTGACTTCGAAGGTACCCTTAAACGGGATATCGAAGTCTTCATCTATTCCAGGGTCAATATAGACCCCACTTGGTCCCTGAAATGTCCACTCCGCTAAATCTACTTCTGTGCGTATGTTTCCATCGTACTCAACTCTTAAACCGATCGTACGATCAGCCGCCGGCGCAGAAAATAGCTCTGCTTTCAGGATCTGAAGGGTGACGGTAGTACTGACTCGTGCATCAATTGTCGGCTCGACAATGAAAAGTGATGAATTGAACTTGGACGGCACGATTCCTGTGGACATTGCGAGTGCCAGCGCATCATTCAAAAATGCTTCCCTTACGCCGACCTGCAAATCGTACTCGGGGTTGCGTTTCAAGATCGATGGAGCGTTGGCCATGGCTGCGCTCATGATACAGGAGTGAGGTGGAGCTCGGCCATAACAGCAAACGCGCCATCGGGCCAAGTTACTAATCGTGGAATAGCGCGAGCTTGCAGCCCAGTGCCAGGAACTGGCTGATCAATAATGAGCTGCCAGTCTTTTTCATCGATCATGTTCTCTACGGCTCTATCGGCAAGTACTTTACCGACAACCATGAGGACAACGCTTATTACACCACCCAACGGGATTAGGCTGTCTGCGGCGAGAAAGACAAGCAGGGCAACGGGGGCCGCGAGATTCACGCTTATTCCGCTCGCGTCCACACGAAAATGTCCGCTATCGATGTATGGGCTGAATCTTCCGTGGGCATTTGCAAGCTGATCTAACTGCACCCATTCCAATACTGTCTCGAACACAGATTCGCAGTACGCGTCACAGGGATCAATGGCTGTACATATCAACTTCTCTATGAGGCGTTCTACTTGCTGCAATGTTCGCGATTGAACTTCAATGTTGTCTAGAACAAACGACCCTGGCTCCACATGCAGGTGCGCGTCATGGAAAATTAGATCACCCTTTACGCCACCGCTGTCTGGGAAGATTTGGTAGCCCTCTAATGCCTGGCCCAACCTTCCGAGGGCGTAGTTTATGAGGCTTAGTTCAAGGAAAACCCCAGTATCAGATGGTTCGTCCAAAGCGTAGCGGACGCTATCTAGATCTACTGGTTCATTCATCACGCGGAGCAGTAAGGCGAGAGCCCTTTCATTTCCTTGGGCAACTACTCTATACGAGAATTCTATTGGTAAATTAAGGTGTCCAAGTATCGGGATGTCTGTCCCCAGTGTCCACGAAACAGGTATTCGCCCAACATTCTTTGACAGAGCATAAACTGCTGAGCGCCTTGCAAGAGCCGAGAGTACGGCAGTAGCACTTGCCGGCAGCTGGACATTAGAGGATCCGACCGAAATGGCGAACGATCGAATCTCCAAATGACGCAAGTCAAGCGCCATATACTTGTGATCTGCCGCAACAACGAACGCACCAGCGACCCGCACATGAATTTGACCTTGCAGCATGACATCTAGTTCAGGTGGCGGTGTCGGCGTTGGCCCGCCAGGTACAGCAACCATTCTTGTTTGATATCGAGCAATCGCGCCCACAGTGAATACTAGGTCAATGGCGTCGGGAGTGAGCAGGCTGATTTTCGGATTAGCGAGTTGGGTGGCGAGGATCAATGAATGCTCGATGCCGTACTCGGATAATGGGATGGTCCGATTTATGTCAACCTTGAAAAGCCTCGCCTGAGTAGAAACGAAGGACTCGACTGCCTCCTGAAGTGTTTGCTCGGAGATCTGAACCATTACCCCGAAACCACCATTCACGCTCATAGCGGTGGCTCCGATGGTTCTGGAGTCATTGCTTCAGGACGAAATTGATCGACAACAGTCACTGGAATACGAAAGGACGCAATCTGCGCTAACCCATCTCCCGATTCCGGTTGGTCACGGCGCGCAACGGAAACTGTAACTGCTAGATATCCCGTAGCACCGATCTGGCTTCGGTCGGGATGAATTACTATTGCGAAATCCCTTGAATAGTTGGCTTCATTATAAGGAAAGTCAGTTGGATCAGGAATAATTTCTGGAAAGCGTCCCCCTGGGGTGATCGTCTTCCCACTAACTCCTGCCATCCGAACTTCGGGCGTCCCAATAATAGGGGCATCTTCTGAAACTACTGAAATCACTGGGACTAGATCTTTAAAAGGCGTCCATTGCCAACGCTTGCTGTCTTCACTCCAGCAGGCAAAACACAGGGGTGCCTCGGGCCGTCCATCGTTCTGAAGGGCTAAATAAAGGAACAGGCGGTCATCGCTCGGAGGAAGGCCAGCAACGGGCTTGTATATGGAGACCGCTCTCGGATGCAAAACACTAAACTGATACTCTCCAATGGAACTTGGCTTTGACCAGCAGGCGCAGCCCGACAGCACAAGAAGCGCAGAAATTGCAATTTGGCGCTTAAACTTGGAGGCATTCTGTCTCCATACCAACGCAAGGTGCAACCATTTGCGAACTGCGTGCATGGCCCGCCTCCAACAATTCAACTATAAATGATAATATATAAAGAGAGGTGTGTCGAATCGATTTTTCGCTAATCGGAGGTGTTGGATCTGGAAGGGACATGTAGCGGAAGACAGGCAGGCAGCTATGGCTGTTTAGGACCTGCCAGTACGTATGCCGCTTGCACCCGATCAGACCGTGAGATCGCAACGAGCAGCAAATGGAAGCGGCATCGGCTGCGCCTCGCACTCCCCCAGACAGTACTTCAACCCGAAAGGAATATTAGGAGTCCCAATGACACGCGCCGAACTCTATGCCCTGGTTTGGGAAACGCCAATGATTCGCCTCGCAAAGAGCTTCGGTCTCTCGGACGTCGGGCTGCGGAAGATCTGTGTGAAGCACGATGTACCGACCCCGCCGCTCGGGTACTGGGCGAAGCTCGCGCATGGCAAGAAAGTGCGTCAGCCCGCGCTCCCGCCGTTGCGGGACGACATTGAGGACCAGATCGATCTATCCGGCCGGACACCGAAGGTGATGCCGGCGCCGGTCGCGGCGGCCCACGAGGCGGCGGTTGCAGCGGAAGCACGTCCAGAACGCAAAATCCAGGTTCCGACAGCGCGGCCAGCGAAACTCCATTCGGTTGCGGCGGCCGTGGGTCAGGCCCTTCGGAAGGCCCGGCCGGATAGTTCGGGCCTGGTGACATTCGTTGGTGGCTATTGGCCACCCATTCAGATCGGGCCGAGCTCGATCGAGCGAGTAGAAATCCTGCTAGACACATTGGCCAGTGCTTTAGTGCAGCGCAGCAATGCCCTCACTATGGATGGCAATACCATCCACGTCGTGATTGAGGAAATACCGTTCGAACTTCGGGTCTATGAAACTAAGAGCAAGATGCTTCATACGCCGACGAAGGATGAGCTCGTTCAGCAGTCTCGATACAACGATGACCATCAGCGGATGCCAGAAGTATATTCAGCGGACCGCAAAGCATGGCCCACCTACGACTATTATCCCTCCGGTCGCCTCGCTCTCGAACTCACTGATCCGTCTCAGTATCGTTACAACAACGTCAATTTGGTAGGGCGCTGGTATGATCGAACAAGCAAGAGTCTCGGGGAGGCGCTCGGCGAAGTGATGATCGCCCTGATTACAGCAGCAGCGGCCGTGAAGGTTCGAAGGGCAGAGGAGATGGAGAGGGCCAGGCTCAAGGCAGAGGAAGACGAGCGCCGACGTAAGGACGAGGCAAGGCGCGAACGGGTCAAGAAACGTCAGAAATTCCTGATTTCGCTCGCCGCCGAGTATGTGGAGTACCGGAAGTTAGCAGAGTTCGCCCCGGTCATAGTCGGCGCATCGGTCGAGTCCGGTGCCGAGCCAGTTGATCGAATGGGCAGAGTTCTCCGGGAAATGGTCTCCGAGATGGGCAACCGCTTCGGTCGAGAAGGTCTTAACGCCGAAATTGACCGCCAGGGACTGTTCGGGGAAGGTGACCCGGTATGATCGCGTGCGACGGTCTGTGAGCATAACAGATGATTGAGCATCTAGCCCGTACCGCCAATTTTAAGTAATGATTGACCGGAGCAGGAGGAGTCGGTCGGCATGGGCAAGAAGCATAAGAGCGGGGATGGAAGCGGCAAACCGAGGCGGGTCGGTCTTGATCGTCTCGTGATCGTGAAGCTCTTCTTCCGAAACTACAGTGAAGGCGTTACCGAAATTGAGTTTGCTCGCGACGACTATGATTGGGCGCTTGAGGAGGTGAAGCGGGAGAGGCCCGAGATTTTCAAAGCCGCGATGAAAAAAATCGAAGAGGAGAGCGACGAAGAGCCTCTTGAGGACGACCAGTCCTCTGGCAAATCAATCGAGAAGCACAAGAACATCGGCGCGGTAATCTACGACTACCGATTCCGGCGGCCCATGCCTCCAGAGATTCGGGAGACCGAAACGCCCGGCGAGAATCTCTTCTGGCGCCTGACGCTCACGGGCAAGGGGAAGTATAAGTTCGTGCTGGGGCCATCGCCATACATCGTTCCGGACGATAACGCGCCGGAAGTACAGATATACGAAGCCACTCCGGAGATCATCGCCCAGTACTCCTTCGACGACGAACAAGCGCTACTCGCGAAGGTCCGATACAACCGGCTCATCGATCTCTTCCTCGGCATCACCGCACATAGCCTTCAGAACCACCTCCGAACCACGGTCGAAGGCGTTGGTCAGATCGAAATCGACGAGCTCTATGTGGGCCAAGATAGCGAAGGCCAGGGGTATGTCGTTCCGGTCCAGGCGAAGGGTAAGAAGGACAAGATGTCGATTGTTCAGACCGAACAGGATGTCGCATTTTGCGCGTCGCACCAGAAGTTTGCGTCGCTAAAGGCGCGGCCGGTTTCAGCTCAATTTTTACCGGACAAGCGTATTCACCTATTCGAGCTCGGAGTAGATGGCGATGCCATAAAGGTGAAACGAGAGCGGCGGTACAGCTTTCTAGCGGCAACCGATCCAGCGGACGGTGAGTCTGGTACCGGCCAAAATCGTTCGCGTCGGCAGAAAAAACCGAAGGATTGACCCGTTGGGTGCTTCACGATGACGGATACCCGGAGTGCCGCGCAGCGTCGGAAGATCATGCAGTCGGTAGGCACACGGGACACCGGTCCGGAAATGGTCGTGCGGCGGATGCTCCACGGGCTCGGCTACCGATATCGCCTCCACCTCCGGGATCTGCCCGGTTCCCCCGATATCGTATTTCCGGGGCGGCGTAAGATCCTGTTCATCCACGGCTGCTACTGGCACGGCCACGAATGCCGCAAAGGCCGCTTGCCGAAGAGCCGTCTCGACTATTGGGGGCCAAAAATCGCGGCCAATCGCGCTCGCGATACTCGAAACGAAGCCGCCCTCAGCAAGCTCGGCTGGAAGGTGCTCGTCATCTGGCAGTGTGAAACTGCGAACCTTGATGTCCTCGTGCATCGGGCCATACGATTTCTGGGCACACCCAGAAAAATTCGATCGACAGTCCGATTCTGATGAGGTAGGCTCCCTTCGAATAATGTTCGCGAAATTCCGAGTCGCGTTAGCCGGGGATCAACAATGCAGCGGCCGATTGGCATCGATCTGTTCGCAGGAGCGGGCGGACTATCACTCGGATTCGAACAAGCCGGCTTTGACGTTGTCGCTGCGGTTGAGATGGACCCCGTTCATTCGGCCGTGCACGCCTTTAATTTTCCCCGATGCGCCGTGCTGCCGAAGTCGGTTGTTGGCTTAAGCGGCAGAGAAATTCGGGACGCTGCTGGGATCGGCTCGCGAAAAGTCGACGTAGTGTTCGGCGGCGCGCCTTGCCAGGGATTCTCCATGATCGGTAAGCGGGCGCTCGACGACCCGCGAAACGTACTGGTACGCGAGTTTGTCAGGATAGTCGTCGAACTAGAAGCGCGGTACTTCGTGTTCGAAAATGTCAAAGGCCTTACTGTTGGCAGGCACAGGGCATTTCTTGAAGAGCTCATTTCGGAGTTTAAGGCCGAAGGCTACAATGTTGCGCCATGGAAAGTTCTGAATGCCGCTCGCTACGGCGTGCCGCAGGATCGCGAACGCCTTTTTCTCCTTGGCGCTCGCAAGGGACTTACACTCCCAACGTATCCGGCGCCGATCACACGCTCCGCAAACGATGATGACGATCTGGAAAGCCTACCTATTGGACCTACGTGCGCGGATGCCTTGGGCGATCTGCCGGATGCTGAAATGTTCGAAGCCCTCTTGATGTCTGACTCAGTGAAGGTGTCCAGGTGGAGTAGGCCAAGCGCCTATGCTCGGGAGCTTCGTTGTTTGACGGACGATTCTTGGCATTATGGTTATGTGCGAAAGTGGGTGCCGGGACTGCTTACCTCAAGTACACGAACTGACCATACGCCGATATCGCGGCGTCGGTTTGCGGAGACCGAAAACGCTGGCGTCGAACCGATCAGCCGATTCTTTCGGCTGTCGGCGAACGGCGTAAGTAACACGCTTCGAGCAGGCACGGATTCCGCGCGAGGTGCCTTCACAAGTCCCAGACCGATTCACTATAAATACGCGCGCTGCGTAACCGTTCGTGAGATGGCCCGGCTGCATGGGTTCCCCGACTGGTTTCGATTCCACGTCACCAAATGGCACGGGGCTCGCCAGATTGGAAACGCGGTCCCACCGCCGCTCGCGAGAGCAATCGCTTCGCAAGTACTAAGGGCTACTGGTCACAAGCCTCGCCGCCCGACAGAGACGATATCTCTCGGCGACCCCAAGCTCCTTGAGCTCGAAATGGGCGCAGCAGCTGCGTTCTGGGAGGTCCCCGTGGTCATCGGCCGGCGAGACCGAAAATCTGGGGCGCGGAAGCGCAGCCAGCATGAGATCGAGGCGGCGCTGCGAGAAATGGTGCTCGCATAGCCTTGGCAACACGCTGCGACGCCGGCCACTAGCCTGCAAAAGCTACCGTTCCCTATCTTTCTTCAAAGACCGTGCGATCACTGCTGCGATAGCCTGCCGGCGCATTAGCGTTTCGGCTTCGGTCATTACTTTGCGCGTTACGCGGACCCGGTACCCCTTCACTGCTCCCTCCGTCGTAAGTGCTGCGGCAGAGAGTTGGTCAAGATGAGCGATCAAATCTTCCGGGACAAGAAAGCGGATGCGGCCATGGTCCGGCTCGGGTACTTGCAGCAAGGCGAATTTCCGAAGAGCCGCAAGTCGGCGCTCCTGGGGAGCTAAGAGAACAACTTCATTGAATCCGGCGGCAAGACACTTTTCGATATTACCAAGCTCGTGTTCATAGTCCGTCGTTACCGAAATCTCGCAGGCAATCCGGTGATCGCCGAGCGTCAGCGAAACATCGACCTTCCCCGCGCCGTCAAGAATAGGTTCTTCGATGATCGCTCTAAAGTTTCGCTCTTCGGCGGCTTGCTTTATAATCTCCTGGAGGTATCGGTGCTGTTTTCCCCCACGGCCGAGGGGCGCCGGCTCTGCTCGTACCGGTGCCCGCGACCTCTCCGGCCTGATTGTAGTTAGACGCACTGCATTCGCTTCTTCAAACGGTACCGTTCCAAGCGGCGTGATCATTTCTGATACTGTCCGCTCAATTTTCCTCTCGTCTCCACGGTCGACAGAGCGCGGTACCTTCGTGTGATTTGCCGATGGCCTATCCGACGCACCCGGGCTGATAGTCTTTTGTTGTGATTGTCGATCAAGCGCTTCGATTGCCGCAACGGGTGCGCAATACCTCGCACGATTGAGGGTAATCAGGGCTGTATAGTCGTCATCGGAAACGGTCGATAAGCTCTCGACCCGACCGAGCGGAATCTCCACACCGATCGCTTGCGGCGTCAGGTTCTTGACGAAACAGGCGAACTCTGTTTTTCCCCTTCGCTTCCGAAATCCCTGGATGAACTGGGCATCGGACCGCATCTCCGAGGCGAATGTTGAAGCATCCTTGGCACTCACGCCGCCGGCAAACTTAATGCTGGTGTTTGCCATGACGCTAGAGCGCAGGCCCGATGCAAGCTGGTCTAGGTTCTGGTGCGCAAGCACCATCCCAACCCGGTATTTTCGGGCCTGATTCAACAGTTGTTCAATGTTCTGGTCGAAATAGTCCTGGGCTTCATCGATGTAGACGAACGTCGGGCGTCGCTCGTGTGCGGGAAGTGCCGCGCGTTGTATCGTCGCTTGGGCAATGAGGGCGATGAAGAACCGCCCGAAGATCGCACACCCTTCTTGCTTCAAGAGCTCCTTCGCCGTGTTGATAAGAATGATCTTGCCGCTGTTGGTTGCCTCGAAGAGATCAACTCTGCTTTTCGGATACGAGAACATTCGTTCCAACGTGACGTTACTCAGAACGCCCCACAGTCGCGTGAGTATTTGCTTCTTGGTTTCATTGAAGCTCCGATCAAAGAAGCGCGTCTCAAAGAAACTTCTCGCCGTGCCTGGCAGCTTTGCAATGTATGGACGGAACGGCTCCCCATTCTCCATGAGCTGGCGCAAGGTATGAACCGTGGCACCAGGTATCTCCATCATGAGTCGGGCAAGGTACTTGAATACGACGCCCTGCTTCTGGGTGAGCTCCGCACCGAGGAGGGCGCCGAAGAGGTATTCGTACAACTCAATCGTACCGTTCAGTACCTTCTCGCGATCAACTGGGCTAAAGCTTCCGAGCCGCTCGCGATTCCAATCGAACATATTGAGGCACGCCGGGTACTCAACGTCGTTCGGATCGATGATGAGAAGTTTATCGGAAAGGCTATCAGCCACCCCCGGAGAGAATTCCGCAAGATGCGCGATTGTACGGATTAGATCACCTTGGCTATCGAGAACGACAATCGATCGACCGTCTTCTCGCGCCTTCGCCAAATCATGGTGAATGAGGAGTTGCAGCAGTTGCGTCTTGCCATGACCGGTCCCGCCGACAACGAGCGTATGTTCGAAGCGAACCGGGTACGGAATATCAAACGGGAAGCGGCTCTCGAAGAGCTCCCCGAACGGAGTCTTCCCAAGGAAAGCGGCGGTGAGCTCGGCACTCGATTTCTTCCGTTGAGCCGTTGGCAGAACAATGGCTTTACTCGAACTGTGCGATCGATCAGGCGGTATACCGGATGCAGCGAGCGCGTTCCGGTCAAGCACCTCTCTGATGGGATCGAAGAGGCGCGCATTTGCAACATCATCGTCAAACATTGTCATTAGCGTGCGCTCAATGACCTCAGGAGGTGTCTCGCAGAGATCGATGAGCGACGCGGTGAAGCCCGATTGCGGTGCCGGCGCTTCATCTTCATCGCCGTCGAGCACGACAGCTGGGCAATATCCGAGAATTCCTTCGAAAATCCGTATTACCTTTTCCCGCCAAATTTCGATGAGCCGAACGTGATCGCTCAAGAAGCGACGCTTGCGGTTGAGGTAGTCCCGAAGCGCATGGCCCTCTTCAAGGGTCAGCGACGCGTGTGGATCGATGTCTGCAAACCCGAATATCGAGCCTTCCGCGATAAGTAATTCTCGGGTGCAGATCCACAATGCTTCGCCGAGAACGATTGAGGGAGTTACGGCGGCGCGTTCACACGCCTCGACGACGACCGCGTAAATGAAATCATCGGCTGCACCCTCAACTGCATATGGAGATGCGGCGAATTCGCGTCGCGTGGTGTCAAAGAGCGCTTGCGTTTCCGCCCGCTCCCGCTCTGCCTCGGTAACGAAGGGGTTCCGGAAACCCCGTCGAACGGCGCTTGCGGAGGAGTACCAGGGGAATCGGAAATTCCACCCGCTCTTGAGGCTGGCGATAATGTCGCCAAAGATCGATTTTGCCACGGCGGCGCCGGAAATGGGGCCGCTAGATTTCGAGCACCTCTTCGCCACCGAAATGGGCGGCGGTGTCGAGTATCGCCTTGAAATTCTCGCAGGCTTCCTTGATCTGCTCCTCGACGGCGCGCATTTCGATGATGTCTTTGCACTCGATATGCTTGCCGCTCACGAGCTCATCGACCGTCACGGTGATATTCATCATCTTAAAGGCAAGGCGCGAAGCGAGCCCCATTAGTCCAGAGCCAGGATCTTTGAGCTCCATCTTTTGATAGAGCATGGTCTTGCCCATTTTATACTTTTTGACCGCCTCCGACTCGGCGTCTGCGAGCTCAGCCCGCGCGTCGAGCGTGAACGTGATAGAGCTCGAAAGCATTCCGGATTTCTGATTCCGGCGAAGCAATAGTTTCATGATTGTCCCCGACTGTCGTTTTCTCCCCACACGCGTTGTTAGTGCGTGATTATACCTACTCAACCGTAGTGTGCGAGGGAATTTTCGAGTGTTGCCGGCGTCACTACAAGCTGGCGCCCGCCGATGACTTGGACCCGAAAGCCGTCCGGGCCTATCGCTCCAGGTAAGCAGGCCCCGTTCCCCGCTCAGCGGCTCCCGCGATCATCGCCGGCATCCTCATCGCCGCCTCAAGGCGCCGATCACGTTCAGTCGCCTCAAATCCCGAAAATAGTTTTACACATCTAAATACCCCTTGTAACGTAGAGTATATGAAAGTATATACGTCATATACAAGCGCTGTAGGGGTATCTAGGTGGAAAAGGTAGAAAGTTCCAGTTTGGTAGAGGCGGGACTTGCCGCCATGAACGCGGCCGCCAAGCCGCTCACGCGGCAGCCCAGCAAGGGGCGCGCGATGCTGTACGCCCTTTCGAACGGCGAAACGGTCCGGATGCGGACCTGCAACGATCACGTCCTGATCGTCGTCGGCGACCGCCCGACCGCAGATGCGAAGCTGAATATCGAGGGCACCGACTGGATTCTTATGGTTATGCCCGAAGTTGAGCGCACGCCGGGCAACGTCGATTGCTATTTACTCCCCACCACCGAAGTCGAGGCCGAGGCGCGTCGCACCCATCAGGAATGGCTCGACGGAAACCCGAAAACGGGCGGCGACAACAAGACCTGGAATCTCTGGTTCAAGGCCGGCGGTCCAGGCAAAGCCAACGACTATGCTCGTAAGTGGCAGCGGTACAAACTGAAAACCTCTCCGGTCGTCGATACGGCTCCTCGCATCGATACGCGCAACGGCACCGGCAATGTGAAGGCGGAAGTCGAAAACGCGCGCAAACGGATTGCGGAAGCGGCCGGCGTGCCGGTGGAAGCCATCAAGATCACAATCAATTTTGAAGGCTAGTCGGTGGGCAGTAGGAGGGGAAATGGCGAAAAAAAACGAGAAACAGAACGGCACTGCCACCATGGCGCAAAGCGATATCGTCGCCATCGCCGCCTATATGGCCGGTGCAGCAAAAAAGCGCGTCGACATGGAAGATATCGCCGTCAAGGCGAACGAGATTGCGCCCGGTCGCTTCACCTGGCGCAAATACAAGGAGCAGATCGACCTCGAACTTATCTACAAGCACCTTTGGGATCTGACGAAGCCCGATCATGGCTCCTATGTCACTGGGACGAAAAACGAGGGATGGATGTTGACCCTTGCGGGCACGACGTTTGCCGAAAAAACCGTCGAGACTGTAGAGCGAATGAACCTCGGTAAAGTTCGCCTGACCAAAGCGGACGAGCAACGTATGAAGCGCGATCGCGTTAGAATGCTTTCCGAACCGGCCTATAAAAAGGTCGCCGAAGGCCGCGCCGTCGAAGTCACCGTTCCCGAAGCCGAAAGATTTTTCCGCCTAGATGACTATGTCGTAGGTCAGGCGAGAGAGCGCAAACTCGCGCAGACCGAGAATGCTTTTCACGACGATCCGAAATTGAGCCTTGCGGTCGCCAATGCCGCGCAACTGGTAAGGAGCAAGAAATGAGTGTTTCAGCCCTGAAAGTCACCAGTCACGTCGCACGCGACTTGCTACAAAGCGCTGCCCTTTTCAAGACTGAGCAAAACGTCGTGTGGGAATATGTCTCGAACGGATTGCAGTACATCGATCCTGGTACGCAGCCCGTCGTCAACGTCGAGGTCGACGCCAAGGCGCATAAAATCGTGATCGAAGATAACGGCCGCGGTATGACCGCTGCGGACCTGCGCCGGTATTTTCAGATGCACGGCGAGAATACCGACCGGAAGGCCGGCAGGGCGGGCCGCGGCATGTTCGGCACCGGAAAGTCCGCAGCATTTGGGATCGGCACCACCCTTCGCCTTACGACCGTTCGTAACGGCAAGCGCTCCAAAGTCGAATTGGAGCGGAAAGATATCGAAGCCGCGGACGACGGCGACAGCATCCCGGTGAAAGTTCTCGAAGAGGAGGTCCCGACCCGCGAGCCCAACGGTACTCGCATCGAGATCGAAGGCATCTATCTCAAGAAACTGGATATCGGCGCCATTGTCCGGCACGTCGAGCGCCACATCGCGCGGTGGCCGAATGCCGGCGTTGTCGTCAATCGGCAGGAATGCAATGTTGTCGAGCCTTCCTATTCGAGCGCGAAAGAGTTCCCCACCAAAGGCACACCCTTCGAGGCCTTGCTCGGCGATACGAAGCTCATCGTCAAAATTGCGCAAGCCCCTTTGGAGCCGGAATGGCAAGGCATCGCTATTTTGTCCGATACCGTCTGGCATTCGACCAGTCTGGCCGGCTGCGAGAACAAGCCTTTCGCCAGCCATATCTTCGGCGAAATCGACGTGGAGCGTCTGAGCAAAGATAACTCCCTTATCCCGGCGTTCGATATGAGCCGCTCGATGCAGCTCAATCCGAAAAACGAACTCGTTGCCGCGATTTTCGCTTTCATCGGGCCGCATATCGAGAGCGTGCGCCGCGAGATCGAGAAAGCGGATCGAGAGCGTCGGCGCGAACGCGATAACCAGAAGCTGCAGCAAGAGGCCAGCGAAATCGCCCGCATCATCAACCAAGACTTTGACGCTTGGCATAAGCAGGTGCAAAGCACGATGGCTAAAGTGCCCGGCGGGAAAGACAAGATCGAAAAAGCCAAGGCGGTCGCCGAAATCGGCGAAGCTATCGTAAAGGGCGACGAGTTCTCTGCGGTTGCAACGAATGAAGTGACGACCACCGAGTCGGAATACGTCCCGGACCCCGAACCCAACCCCAGTCCGAATCCCGATCCCACGCAGGTCGAGCCGACGCCGGCGCTTGAACGGTCGGCGGAAGAGACGGAAACCAAGGCGAAGACTCGAAACAAAAGTCGACCTTCGGCCGGGGGCGGCTTCCATGTCGATTTCAGAAATATGGGAGCCGACGAGCCCAGAGCGAAGTATGTTCACGACGAGCGGACGATTTACATCAATTTGGATCATCCGCAGATAGCGAACGCTAAGTCTATCGGCGGAATAGAGGACATCGCCTTTCGCCGGCTGTCCTACGAAGTCGCCTTTTCGGAATACGCGATTGCGCTGGCTTCGGAACTCGCGGCCGCCGAACAGTATATCGATATCAACGATCCGATATTCGACATTCGCGACACTTTGAACCGCATCTCGCGTTCCGCCGCGGGCTTGTACAAAGCGTAAGGTCCATGATGACGGCGACCGAGGCAATTGAGCTCGAGCATGGTGTGTTGGAGGCGGTCGGCGGGCCGCTTGCGATCCCCGTGTCGACGCTCGCGCTGAGTGTTCGCGCCTCCAACGTCTTGAAGAACGCCAATATCGTTTATCTCGGGGACTTGGTGACCTGGACGGAGGCCGGCCTTATGGGTCTTCAAAATTGCGGAAGGAAGTCCGTCGCCGAACTGCGGGAAGTGCTGACGGTTCACGGATTGCGGTTCGGAAGCTCTCAAGCCTCGGTGACGCCGCCGCTGGGAGAGGCTGCACCCTCAAAGAACCTGCGAGACTACGACGGGCAGACCCAGGCCAAGTTCTTTCTTCGCGTGTCGGATCTTCGGCTTTCTGTACGCGCAAGCAACGTGTTGGTCGCGGCGCATATCTCCTACGTTGGCGAGCTGGTGCGAAGGACGGCCGCACAGATAGGTAAGTTGCAAAGCTGTGGCAAACATTCCGTTGCCGAGATAGAGAGCCGCTTGGCGGCCATCGGTCTTTCATTTGGAACAGAGATAGCCGATTGGGACCGTAAGGTCGCCCAGACTGCATACGATGAACCGAGCGCGGCGCTCGAAGCGGCCCAAGTGGAAGCGCAAAGAACAGTCGTCCCGGAAATTCAGGCGTCCTCTCTAGAAGAGGAATTGAGCGGTGTCGTTTCGGCGGTCATTGATGGGCGCAATGCGGAAATGGTCGTCAAGCTCCTGGGATGGTCCGGTGCCGGCCGGCGCACGCTCGAGTCCGTCGGCCAAGAGTACGGCATCACACGCGAGCGTGTCCGACAGATCGCCGCCAAGACGACCAACAAAATCAGGGCCAACAAGATCGACTTTCCTTGGCTTACTCGTGCCGTTAACGCGGCGCGGCAAGTCGGCCCTCTTACGCCGAAAGAGCTGGCGAAGCTGTTGAGGAAGGCCAGGATCAGCCGGACCGATTTCGACCCGTCCGGGCTTGAAGCCGCGTGCGAGGAACTGGGGATCGAATTCGGCCTAGAACGTCGAACAATCAGTGGGCAGCTTGTTTACGGCAAAGAACCTGGACTTGCCAGGCTGCACGGTCTTTTCAGGCTCTGCAAAAGACTGACTGCGGCTCGCGGTTGCGCCAATTTCGACGCGATGTGCGACGAGCTTGGTGTGCCCGAGGGCGAGCGTGACGGCGTCCGCTATATGATTTCGAAGAGCGGGGCCAATATATGGCTCGATGATGAGCGCCGGTGGTTATTTTCGAAGGCAACCACGCGCAATCGCTTGTCGAACGTCGTTTCTAAAGCGCTTTTCGTTTGTCCTACTATCCATCTCGGCGAGTTACGTCGAGCGGCCGCCAAATCTCGGCGGCTGCAATCGGTACCGCCGACGAAAGTGCTTGCTAAATTTCTCGACGCGAATGGGTTGGCGCACGTCTCAGGGGACGAGGTGGTCGCCCAGCAGACATTTGCCGACGCCATCGAACCCGGATCGGCTGAGGACACGTTCCTTCGTGTTTTCAAGACGCATGGTCCTGTTCTTCGATGGGACCGTTTGCAGGAACTTTGTATAGCCGCTGGCATGAACCCAACAACCGCCGGCATTTATATGTCGATATCGCCGATACTGACCCGGGTTGTTCGTGGCGTGTACGCGCTTGTCGGTTCGAAGATAGAACCCGGCGTCGTAGAAGAGATTGCTGCTGAAATCTCTAGATCGCGGCGGCGCGCCGACTCCGGCTGGACGAGCCGTGGCACACTTTGGTGCGCGATCCAGATTAACCGGAGCATGCTGACGAGCGGCGCCGTCCATTTGCCGGCGTTTGCGACGAGCATGGTCGAAGGCAAGGAGTGGGAAATCCGCATTGACGGGAAAGCGTTCGGAACCGTCCTGAAGGCCCGGAACAACTTCGTTTGGAGCTTGGCAAAGCCCTTAGAGCGCCTTGGCGCCGAGCCGGGCGATATGTGCATCCTTGACTTTAATCTCGGGGGACGGACCGTCGACGTGACGGTCGGAGGCGAAGACTTAGTCGACGCATGGGAAAGTGGTGATATCGATCTTATGGAGAACGAAACACCCGAGCCTGTCGAAGGTGAAATCGAGGAAAAGGAAGAAGATTGAGCCGTTGCCGTGTTCCGTCCAGATGGCTCGCGTGGATCGAAGCAGTCCCATAGCCACGGAGCTCGGCAACGGCCGATGAAATGAAAAAACTCCCCAATTTCGGCGACGAACGACAAGTCGGCTTTTGCGTCCACTGTGGTGGCCCGACCGAGACGCAGGACCACGCGCCCTCTAAGGTATTCCTTGACTTGCCTTACCCGCTCACCCGGCCGACCGTTCCGAGCTGCACAATCTGCAACAACGGATTCTCCGCTGATGAGGAGTACGTCGCCTGCTTCATCGAGTGCGTGGTCCGCGGCACAACAGACCCAGACATTCTGGACAGAGATAAGGTGGCGAAGGCCCTCCGCAGGAACGGAAGCTTGCGCGGTCGGATCGAAAGGGCGAAACGGGAGGCGGAAACTTTGGGCGGCGGCAGGATCATAACATGGCACCCAGAGGAAGACCCGTTCCGACGGGTCGCCCTCAAGCTCGCACGGTGCCATGCTGCCTACGAGCTGAACGAGCCGCAGTTGTCCGAACCCGATCACATGCTCGTGGCTCCACTCCCGACCCTCAATGACTTGCAGCGTGAGCATTTTGAGACACCGCCGGATACTGGCGTATGGCCAGAGGTCGGGAGCAGGGCGATGCAGCGCCTCGTAATAGCTGATGGGGCTTATTCCGAAGGATGGGTCCTCGTTCAAGATGAGCGATACAGATACATGACCGTGGGTGCCGGGAGCATCATGGTTCGTGGTGTTTTTAGCGAATACCTTGCCTATGAGGTGATCTGGGACCGATGAAGATGCTTATTTACGCGTGCCTGAGGGGTTGACCCCGTCGGAGCGCTGCGAGAATCAACGCCAGGCCCTTCGGGGATCGGACATCATGGTTGAACATAAGATGGTGCCGGATGAAGGGATTGAACCCCCGACCTTCGGTTTACAAAACCACTGCTCTACCGCTGAGTTAATCCGGCCCCCTGCGGCACAGAAATCCGGTGCCTATTCGGTGCTTGCCCGGACCATGCACGATACAAGCGCATATTCTGATTTGCCTTATGACCTCAAGGCCCTCCGATTACAAATCATGAGGCCTCCGACGGGCGAAGGCTTACAGCACTGAAGGGTGGTGAGGGTACGCCGTCGATCATGAGCTTCAGGTACATTTGGTAGTTCGGCAGATTGAGGAGGTCTTCGGTGTCGAATTTTGGCAGAAACTCCTTAGTAAGGATGGCGGTGTCTTCCGGCCCCACACGGAACGAAATGAGCGTGCCCATGTTGCCCATGATTGCGTGACGGATATCGGGTTCCAGTTGATGAAGATGCTGGTGGGCCAAGGTCAGGCCGACGCCATACTTACGGAGCTCTGATGCCATGTTTGCAAGCGCCAGCGTCGTGAAGTTCTGGAATTCGTCTATATAGAGAAAGAAGTCGCAGCGCTGGGCCGCCGGCATGTCGGCCCGGCTGAAGGCGGCGAGCCCTATGGTCGTTACGATGAGGGCGCCGAGAAGAGTCGCGCTATCTTCTCCAATGAGGCCTCTCGCGAGGTTTACGACGAGGATGCCACCATCATCCATGATCTTGCGGATGCGGATGTCCTCGGTTGGTTTCGTTAGGATACGGTTTAAGGTTGGATTAGCGAGTAGGGCGCCAACCTTGTTCTGGATTGGTGCAGCACCATCGGAGCGATAGCCGAACGAGTATTTCTCAAACTCTTGCAGCCAGAATGCCCGTACCGGCGGATTAGAGAGCGGTTCAGCAACCTCTTTGCGGAAAGTTCGATCTGAGAGCATCCGGAGGATGTCGTTCAACGTTGAGCCCGGACGCTCCAAGAGTGCGTACAGAGCGCAGCGAAGTATGTGCTCCATGCGGACGCCCCAGGCGTCGCTCCAGATCTTTTTGAACGCTTCAATGAGGCCCGCCGCTGCGAGCGGTATCTTATCCGGCCGCACATGGCGAAGCGGGTTATACCCGAAAGGTTGCGTCGGGTCCGGCACGTTCAGATAGGTGAAAGTGGAATGCCGCCCTTCCGGGACGAGGGCTGCGACTCGGGCGGCCAAATCCCCGTGCGGATCAATGAGCGCAAAGCCTCGGCCAGCCTCAATATCTTGACGGATCAAGGTTTCGATCAGAGTGGATTTTCCTGTGCCGGTCTTCCCGATGATGTGGATATGAGAAAGACGATCGCCCTGCTTAATTCCGAACTTGATGCCATCATTTCGATAGTTGCTTCGGCCGAGATAAGAAATCTTGTTTGATGGAGTTGTATGCATCTCGGCACATTACAAATCCAGGCGCCGAGGCGCATGACCTTCAAATACCTCAGCCAAGCAATTTCAACAGAACTGACCGTCTGGCATTCCTACAACCATGGGATTAGAATGTCTCTATGACGACCGCCCCACGAGATTTGAAGGAAGGGTCGATGGTAGCAAAACCAGAGTCCGGGGATGTGCCTACCCAAGTCTTCGAGAGCTTCATCAAAAAGCTCGAAGCTGACGGTGAATCCAAAGAGCTAATTGAGCGGCTCAGGAAAGCGATCGTAGTAAATCGAACGCTATCCGACCGCGAATTGCTAAAGGCCATTTTTCCTGGTGAAGAAGCATCATGATCCGCGTAGAGAAAATACAAATCCAAGAATTCCGGGGTATCCGAGATCTGACACTCGACCTCAAAGCGAGCAATTTTGCTGTCTGTGGACCAAACGGAACCGGGAAGAGTGGTGTTGTCGACGCTATCGAGTTTGCCCTGACGGGCAGCATTTCACGATTGGCCGGCCGAGGAACAGGTGGCATCTCCATAAAGGATCATGGCCCTCATGTTGATAGTAGGAATCGACCTGACAAAGCGAAGGTCATACTCACGGCTTCAATTCCTTCACTGAAAAAAGCGGCGACTATAGAGCGAAGCGTCAAAGATCCGTCTACCCCAACCATTACACCCAATGATGCAGATGTTCTAAAGGCTCTTCGTGAACTTGAACACCATCCAGAGTTCGTTCTCTCCCGTCGCGAGCTCATACGCTACATCCTTTCCACTCCCGGTGACCGAGCCAAGGAAGTTCAGACCTTACTTCGATTGGATCAAGTCGAAGATGTCCGAACATCATTACAGAAAATCTCTAACGCTTCGGGAAAGGAAGTGAACCCGCTCAAGCGCGAAAAGACTCTAGCGTCAGACCAGTTACTCGGAGCTCTGGATATTCCGCAAATAAGTGGGGAAAAATTGCTCGGTGCAGCCAATGCGTGGCGCGCCATCTTGGACCTTCCGCCGCTCACCGAATTAACGTCGGCAACATCCCTCAAAGACGGCATGACAACTGCGGCGGCAGAGCTGTCCAGGCAAGTCCCGAAGGCCCAGGCGATCGCAGATTTGAAGAAGCTCCAGGATGCTTTTACAAAACTTGAAAGCACGGAGACCAATGATCAAATCAAGATAATCCTTGAACAACTCAATGCCCTGAACGCTGATCCCGCTATCTCCAGCGGTGTTACGCGTGAGCAACTCTTGACCACGGCAATTGAGCTGTTCGATGGAAAGGTTTGCCCGGTTTGCGACACGGTTTGGACTCCGGATGAATTTCGGAGAATCGTCGATGCTAAACTGACGCACTTGGAAGAGATATCGAAGAAGCGAGCTGCGGTTGAGGAATTGCTTGAGCCGATCATCGGGCGCTTGGAAGAGATCACCGAGGCGTTAAAGGTCGCGGCGAGTTACGGAAAATCTCTGAAGCCACCAATCGATACTAAAATTCTAGGTGCATACTTTACCCAGGTTCGCGATTGGGCGAAACGGCTCGCAGACTTTCTTCCGATTAGTTCTTCAATCTCTACGATTGGCGCATTCACTGTAGTTCCCGCAGAGGTGCGTAGTCTGATTTCCGATATTGATGCTGCGATCAAGGTGTTGCCGGAGCCAACTCAACAAGATGCCGCCCGTGAGTATCTCACGATTAGTCAAGAACGCTTGGAGGCCTATCGTTCCGTATCTCTCCGTCTCAAGCAAGCAGAGGAGCGAGCAGAGTTATCGCGTCGCATTTTCGATGCCTACGCGAAGGTCAGCACTACCGTATTGGACGGAATATATAAAGAAGTTGAGAGGGACTTTAGTGATCTCTATCGCTTTATCAATGAGGAAGATGAAGGCGACTTTCGTGCCCAGCTAACGCCTTCAATCGGGAAGCTCGGGTTCGATGTCGATTTTTATGGTCGCGGCTATTTCCCTCCTGGTGCATATCATAGCGAAGGCCACCAAGACAGTATGGGGCTATGCCTCTATCTGGCTCTTATGAAGCATCTCCTAGGCGCCGGTTTTACTTTTGCTGTTCTTGACGACGTTCTCATGTCAGTGGATTCCGGGCATCGGCGAGAGGTTTGCAGACTGCTCAAAGAGAAATTCCCAGAGACGCAGTTTATCTTCACCACACATGATCACATTTGGCTCCGCCATATGAAGACGGCGGGTCTTATCACCTCGTCATCAGCAGCTCATTTCCGAAAATGGACGGTGGATCAAGGGCCGACAGAGTGGGATCAGTTGGATCTCTGGCAGGAGATCGACAATGATCTCGCGAAGAACGACGTACGGGCGGCCGCGGCACTCTTGCGCCACTATTTAGAATATATTTCAGCCGAGGCTTGTCATCGCTTACGTGCCCAAGTCGAATTTCGAGGAGATGCTCAGTTTGAGCTCGGTGCGCTCATGCCTGGGGCAATATCTGGGATGCGAAGAGCTTTAAAGGCCGGAAAGGAGGCTGCTCAGTCTTGGGGCAAAACGGATATCCATACGAATGTCGATGAGCGTGAAAAGGCTTTCTCCGATTTGGCAGGGAAGTCCAACGTGGAACAATGGCAGATCAATCCCGCCGTCCACTACAATGAATGGGCGGCTCTCGGCCCCAACGACTTCAGGCCAGTGGTAGCGGCATTCAAGGAGCTCATCACGGCATTTTCTTGTCCGGACTGTCATGGGCTCTACTATGTCACACCAGAACGAGGGTCGCGTGAAGGGCTGCGATGCACCTGTGGCTCCACGAGTATTAGTCTCGTAACGAAACCTGCTGAAAAGAAAAAGGCCAGTTAGAGAATTTTGTAAGCGTTATACTATTAAGTCACTTTCCCAATATATGACAAGAAAGCTGTATGTGGAGCTTGTGAAGCTACTGATCGCCGACGCCAAACGCGGGAATTCGGCAGACGTGGCTAAAATGCTCGTCAGCATCAACAATGACGATGCACCGCGGCGTGATCAGGACATCGTGGACTTCCTATCTGAGTTCTATCTATTTGTCGTGTTTGGCTATCGTCCAGTTGAGCATCCGAGCGGGATAAAAAACTGGGAAGACCTCAGCGGTCGAGCTTCTGAGTTGGAACAATCTTCCCAGCATCGCAGCCACTAGCTCTTACCCTTACTCGATTTGCCCCAGAAGCCATTACTCTTTTCATAGTAGTGATCATGGCTCTTGTGGGCGTTGTCACCAGACCGGGCAACAAGCACGTCAGTCACTCGGTCAGCACGGTCAGTCTTCGTGTTCACTTGAACATCCGAAACCTTTCCGGTTTCGCCGTCACTCTTTTCACCAGATCCGAAACCAAACCAACCCATGGCTGTCTCCTTTACTGGTTAGCGTTATGAATTCCGTTGTTAGAACGAAATTCATTTCTTCCGGCGATGTTCGCCGGCTATCAGACGCTGTTTGATGGCAGCAGCCTCGCGCTTTCGCTTCAGCCGGGGCATCACCATGCCAATCAAGGGCGCGTCTTATCCCCTTGATTTAAAGGGCTAGTTCTGTATAATTCTAAAGGATTCGCGGCCAAGGGGGTTGAGCTGTTGGGGTCATCACTCGACACGTCGGATGCTACTTTTTTGGCAGATGGGCTGTGCCCCAATCTGCGATCCGACTCTTCAGCCCGAAGCATTAGCCACAGAAGGCCAAAGTACGCCTGCTCGCTGCACATCTGATTGCTCCGTAAAGTTCATCAGTTTGTGTGGCCGCCCAAGATCTCGTTCCACCGGGATCTTGGGCTTTTCTTTTCTTTCTAGAAACTCGGGTGCACACCTCTCCCGAATGTTTAAAGTTAAAAAAAGCCGCTTAAACAAAAATAAGCGGCGCCGCTTTTAACAATTTGTATTGGTTTCGTCGACATTTCCACCAAAGCTCCTTGCCGCTCATCATAGAGCGGCGAGCTATAGAAATATCTTGGAATGCAATCCGTTCCGACATTTTGCAACCCGTCAGAAGTCAGTCATCCGTTGCATAATTGTTACATTCAATCTCGAAAAAGTCGAGTCAAATCGATCTATATCCATTCCGCAACGGATCGATTGTTCCGATTGCCGATAATCATTTTTCTCTGGAATAGAGTGCAATTGGCCGGGAGTAATTGAGCCTGTTCATAGCCGTGGACAGCCCCACTTCGATCATTAGCATGTGACCTTAACTCTTACGAACCCGACAGGTTCCTCGGTCGTGTGACGACCCAGGTTCGCCACTAATCTCAATTCTATGCAGATTAATGAACGCTCACTGCAAGAATTTAAAGCGCTCTGGAGAGAGAGTTTTGCGACAGAAATTAAAAATGATGAAGCACGCGAAATGGCTTCAAATCTCCTTGAGCTCTACGCATTGCTGATTAAAAAGACACCGCGCGAGATAGAAGAAAAAAAGAAGCAGAAGTAATTCTGCTCATGCAACTTTTTTCACCTCACTCTGCTTGTCGCACTTGGAGATGATAGACTTGACGCATTCAACCGTATCAAGTGTTTCCGCATCTTGAGCTTGAAAAAGGTTGCGGAATTCGTTCAAGGCAGCCAGCAGCTCAGAACGAACACCACTGCTCGTCGCAATGACAAACGGTTTTCTGGCCTCAATGCTCAATTTTCTGTTTCTTAGGACGAGGTTCGAGCCGACGCTTTGAATAATTTGGCGCCTCGTATCATCCAGGCCATCGCGGTACCATTCCAGCGCTCTACTGCTAAAGCATAGCAAAGCTCTAGCAGGTTCGAGCCACTCGCCAGACTCTTTGATTGATTCAAGGCGCTGTTCGAGTTGCCTGCGTTCATTGACAAGCCGCTTTCGCTCTGTGGAAAACTCGTCTTCGTCTATCATCTCATTCACTCGGAGTGATGTGAGATTCGATAGCGCTCTTTTGGTGGCATCCAGCGCTTTCTGGCCGCTATGGATCAGCGCTTTGATCCCGAGTTCGCCCGAAGCCATTCGAGATTCAATCTCATTCAGCGCCCATTCATGCAGCTCTAGCGGAATAGAAATGCAGCCGAGAAACTGAGTAAAAGCGCTTTCAAGGGTGGGTGCTGTAATCGACAGTTGGGTGCATCGCAAGTCCAGACGCTTCCTAGTGCAGTGATAGTAGACATATTGGTAGCCATAGCGGTTGATCTTGCGCTCAGCCGTTATCATCAACCCGCATTCACCACACCGGATAAGCCCCGTGTATGGAAAGAAATGCTTTTTTGGAGATGGCTTCCCCACGCGGCCGAGGTTGCGTTGCACACGATCAAACTCCTCACAAGTCACCATCGGCTCGTGCGCTCCGGGGTACATTTCCCCTGCCCAAGAGAGGATGCCGGCATAGAAGGGGTTAGTTAGCATGTTGTGGATGGCACTTACCCCGAGATATCGACCGCCGATACGATGGCGGCGCATCGTTTTAAGTCCCCATCTTTGAGATTCGAGGGCCATACCCCTTAGTGAGCGTGTATTCGAAAGCGCCAGGTCGAACACATGACGAACCATGTTGAAGCGATCTTCATCTCTTACAATTGTTTTGCTCGCGGGGTCGTTCTTGTACCCAATTGGCGCATGATTTGGCCGCCACCCTCGGGCAATCTTCGCTCGATTGCCCCGCTTCACATTCTCGCTCAGACTATCCACATAGTATTTTGAATACCCGAATATGATCGATAGCATGAACTTACCTTGCGAGTTGTTCTCGAAAGTGAAAGTTGCGAACTTCAGTTCCTTTAGAATTTTTCGATCGAGCAAATAGATGATCCGACCGCCATCCACCGAGTTGCGCGCTAGGCGATCAGGATGCCAGGTGATTATTCCCTCTGCCTCTCCTTGCTCTATTCTCCTCAGCATTTCATCGAAGATTTTACGGCCAGGCGCCTTCGCGCTGAACGCTTCCTCGAACGCGCCAACAATCTCAATCCCCGGGACCTTTTCAAAGGCCCGGCGTAGCTCTTCCTTCTGGGAGTCGATAGAGAGTATCTGTCGGTCTTCTGCCTCGGACGACTTCCGGCAATAGACGAAATATCGCATATGGGTTGAATCTAGCGCATTTCACTTAGTCCAGCGAATCGCGCAACTCAACAATCTCATTTGGTGCCGGCTATCGAACGGCGTTGAAAGTTCTCGGTATAACGGTTTTCACCTTCTTAGAACGCCCTCGTGCGCCATCTAAGCTTCTCAAATGCATGAGACGAACAAATCTGCACGAAAGAGAGTAAGCGCCTCCGAAGTGCTTGGCGATGGATCTATTGCGGAACTCATCTATGACTCGAAAGCCAAAATGACATCTTTCTCCGTCTGGCACAACGATACGCTCACCTTTCAAGACATGCTGACAGACGGTGCGCTGGGGATGGTTTACCCATTCTCCCCAGAGAACAATCTAATACGGAACGAAATCGTTCTGTTGGCATCGTCTACCGAAGAGTACGGATCGCAGGAAGTGTTGCTCCGCGATATCACGACATATCTGCATCGTTATCTCGATGTGAGCCCACTATTCGAAAAGGTGGCTTCTTACTACGTATTGCTCACTTGGATCTATGACGCTTTCAACGAGCTCCCGTACTTGCGCCTTCGTGGCGACTACGGCACTGGGAAGACCCGGGCGCTTCTGACAATCGGGTCGCTCTGCTACAAGGCGACATTTGCAAGCGGTGCCTCAACCGTCTCACCGCTCTTTCATACCCTCGATGCTTTTCATGGCACCCTCATCATTGATGAAGCCGACTTTCGGTTTAGCGATGCCAAGACTGATATCATCAAGATTCTCAACAATGGCAACGTCCGGGGGCTTCCCGTGCTCAGGACAGTTATGAACAATCAGCGGGAATTCAATCCGCGCGCCTTTCAGGTGTTTGGTCCAAAAATTGTCGCGGCGCGTGGCTCGTTCGACGACCGGGCGCTTGAAAGCCGTTTCATTACCGAGGAGATGGGGCAACGCCGACTGCGAAGTGATGTTCCGATCAATCTTCCGGATGCCTACAGAGTTGAAGCACAATCCCTCCGCAACAAGCTCTTGCTCTACCGATTCCGAAATCTCGCTCAGGCGAAGATAGATCCAACCATGATCGATCCCCGGCTGGAGCCACGCTTGAATCAGATTCTTGTGCCGCTCCTTAGTGTCGTCGATGATCGAAGCCTCCGGGCCGAGTTGCGGCAAGTGGCCCTAGGCTACCAAGAGGCGTTGATTGCCGACCGTGGCTTCACTCCTGAAGCAGATGTGCTCGAAGTGTTGCAGGAATTGATGGCCGACGGTCGCTACTCGGTTTCAGTCGGAGACCTAAGCTCCAAGATGGCCGAGCGGTTCGCCGCCCGTTACGAGCGCCCGATCACGGCGCGCTGGGTCGGGAACTTGCTTCGGCGGAAGCTTCGAATCATGACTTGGAAGATGCATGGAATCTATGTCGTGCCGAGGTCCGAGATGGCAAAGCTCCAGTTGCTATGGGAGCGATACGGCATCGGGGACGCCAGGTCAGGGTCTCCAACGGAGGGGGTCGGGGGACATGGGGACGTGGGGACTTCTGAATAACCCAAGGCGACGAGCCGTATAACGGCTAAGCCCCCGCTGCATTCACCGACGGCACGATACTGTAGTATCTGCACAACGTCCCCATGTCCCCTTGTCCCCAAACTAGACAAATGGTGCAAAGCGTGGCGCATCGGTGCTTCTCCACTAGTTGTCAACATATTCTCCCCTCATCGAGGGTTTTGCCCTCCCGCTTCCGCCTATTGCTCGGTACCATTTTCACTATGGCGGCAAATTCCTGCTTCTTTGTTCACTCCGGTTGTTCCGCGATCATTAAGCCGTTCGCCGCGTACGCCCCGTCTGCGAGCGCAAAATCATATGCACAAGAATGTTATCAACTATCTGCGAACTTTCCGGCGGCAATGGGGTCTAACCCAGGATGAAGTCGCTTTCCTTCTAGGCTGGAAAAGCGCCACACCGGTCTCGAACTACGAGAAGCTCAAAAGCACCCCAAGACTCTATGCCATTTTCGCGTTCCAGGCGATTTTTGGTGAGTTGCCGCAGAAACTCTTTCCATCTGTTTTTTCAAGCGTCGAGGAGGAGGTTCTGACGCGCGCCTATCAACTGCTTCAGAAGCTGGAATCTGAGAAGAGCCCTGAGGCGGTGCGCAAGTGTGCCCTTCTCAGAGATATGCTTCGCAGGGGAATGAAGAAAACTGATAACCACAACGAACCATGAAGCAGAGTCTCTGCCATTGCTTCATTCTTTCCCTCTATGCAACGACCGCTGGCTTTGCTTTTGCTATGTTCGAAGGACCGTTATCCCCTTTCGATTGGGGCGTGAAGCGCTTTGATAGAAAGAAAAGAAATGCAGACACTCTCAAGGCGATGATCGGCCTGATTGAGAGATACAAACCACAGGCAATCATAATTGAAGATGCCATAGCTATCGACTCACGCCGCGTCGCGCGCATTCGGAGACTGTACAACGGCCTAATTGTCTGGGCTGAAGCGCATGGAATCGCAGTGCATCGCTACGGTCGTTCTCAGATTCGACAGACGTTCGCTCGGTTTGGCGGAACAACGAAGGACGACATAGCGCTTATCATTGCGAAGACCATTCCCTCATTCGAGCATCGCCGGCCACCGCTTCGTCAACCCTGGATGAGCGAGGACGCTCGCATGTGGCTCTTTGATGCAGTAGCACTCGCGTTCACGTACTTTCATCTGGATGCGGTTCCTGAACGTCAACTCTAGCAAACGCCTCCTCGGTACTCGGGAGCACCGGAATAGTCCGATGTTCCCGCAGTGAAGAGGAGAGTCATATGTCAGAGTCGTTTGCGGAGCCGCGTGGCGGTGATGTGTATCGGCGCATCACTGATAAGATCGCGTTAGAAATTGAACATGGTGCGCCTATGTTCAATATGCCGTGGTATCGGAGCGGGGCGACCCTCGGCAGACCGGTCAATGCATACACCGATATGGCCTATCGGGGAATCAATGTTCTTGCTCTTTGGGTCGCGGCAAAGTCGTCGGGCTTTGGTTCTCGGTACTGGGGAACCTACAAGCAATGGCGAATGCTTGATGCTCAGGTGCGCAAGGGCGAGCATGGCACGACCATCGTGTTCTATAAGGAACTCGAACGAGAAGTGCATGGCGAGACTGAGAACGAGTCATCGACAGAAAGACAGCTCGTCGCAAAGTCGTCGTTCGTCTTCAACTCAGATCAGGTAGACGGTTGGCGATCGCCCGATCTGCCAGAGAAAAATCTCATCAAGACAGTTGAGGCTGCACAGTTCTTTGTCGAGAATGTCGGGGCCGATATCCGACATTGGGGTGAACGGGCGTACTACCAGCCGGCGGGTGACTTCGTTCAAATGCCAGACCGGGAACGCTTCACGGGAACGACTTCGACCAAGGCAACGGAGTCCTACTATGCAACGCTCTTCCATGAGTTGACGCATTGGACCGGCCACAAGGCCCGGCTTGACAGAGACCTCAGTACTCGGTTTCGTGAGCAAGCGTATGCAATGGAGGAGCTCGTCGCGGAGCTTGGCGCAGCGTTTTTGTGCGCCGATCTCCGAGTCTCAAGTACGCCGCGGCCAGATCACGCCGCCTATATCTCGTCTTGGCTCGCGGTGCTCAAGGATGACAAGCGAGCTTTGTTCACAGCAGCAAGCAAAGCGGCGAATGCGGCGGACTATCTCGATCGGCTTCAACCTATCGGTGGATCACCCGAGCGCCGCAAGGTTGAGTGAGTGTTCTCGGCACAGCCGCCAGTTCTTTAGTATGTAAGCCCCAGCCATAGCGCTGGGGCCTTTTTTGAAGTTTGCCAGCGAATCCACAGAGGATCTTGTGACCGGAGAAACAGGGCTGACTGACAACACAAAAGCCAGTTGTTGCCGTATCTTCTTGATAACCATTCCACAAAGGGTATCCAAAAGATACGTGTTCCTTGAAGAGTACGCCTTTTGGTAGTAGCGTCAAATGTGCCTTTCAAAGTGATCTGCGAAGGGGGCGGCCGTGCCGTATCATTTGCATGATGTACAACTGCGCGTTCTCAGAAAATATGCACGCCAGGAGCGAAATGCCTCTGCTTTGAACCTAACCAGGTTCTTATTGCTTGAGCATATTCTGCCAACTACTGAGGAATTTGTCCGTCATCTAGTTGCGGCAGGTGGTGAGGTATTTGCTCTTTTGGCAAAACCATACTCAATTGATGGTGCCGTCTTAAATCGTTTGATTGAAAGCGGTGTTTGTATTCATCGCAAGAGTTACGAGGAGTTGGACGACACATCGTACCTCGACCAATTGATACAATCTGCGATGTCACAGTCGGATGTGGACGGGAAGAAGATAGTAATCATTGATGTAGGCGGATACTTCGCGGCCCCTTTGGCAAGGCTACCCGTCGACAGCCTCAGACACATCTCAGGCGTTGTCGAAGACACAACCTTCGGACACAACCGATATATCAAATGTATACAAAACATTGGCGTGCCAGTGTTTTCAGTAGCACGAAGTAGCCTCAAGGAAATTGAAGCACGCTTCGTTGGCCGCGATGCCGTTGCGGCTGTCGATACGATTCTTCGTCGGCATGGCGTAACAATCGCCGGTCGAAATGCGCTGGTTATCGGATATGGAATGATCGGAAAGAATGTCGCTCGAAGTCTCCGCGCAAATGATCTGAACGTCTATGTCTACGATAGGCACGACAATCGAAACCTTAGTGCTTACATAGATGGTTTCCGGATTTACGCGAAGCGGGATCTCCTTAAGAGTGCGGATATCATCTTTAGTGCAACCGCAGACACAGCACTTTCATTTGCTGACATTGAGGAATGTAAAGACAATGTAATCCTCGTCAGCGTTGGGTCTAGAGATACGGAATTCGATATTCGCACTATCCGCGAACAAGCACTAGAAGCCTCGGAAGTCAGCCCAAATCTGAAGAAATACATATTGCCTAATTCCCGAGCTGTCTTGGTCGTGAACGACGGCGTGGCAGTAAACTTCTTAGTTCCCAGCAGACCGATTGAAATTATGGATCTTGTTTTTTCAGAGTTGTTCCTTGCCGCAATGCTCCTAGTAAAGAAGCCAGGGGAGCACTTGCCGGGGGTTGTGCACGAGATGTCTCCCTTCTCGCTGGATGTGATCGCGAAGGATTGGCTTAGGTTTGTGAACTCCTAGAATAATGAGTGCCTGTGGTTATGATATGCTTGAGGCACATCTATGAGAATTGCCGAGTCCGCAAGTTCATGCGCGAGGTTGCCGGGAAAGGAACTCACCCCGCTCTGTCGCTGGGAGAAAAAGCTTAAGTGCGAATCGCGCGCGCGAACGCAGACTGATGGAGCTCATGACTATTCTCACTTATGTCGAGTATGGGAGAATGCCAAAGCTATTGAAAGATGCGATGGCCCTGCGGATAGTCTTGTCTTGCTCGCTGGTGCCTTCTTTCATGATCTCGTTAACTTACCCAAAGATCATCCCAATCGTAAGTCAGCAGCAAGACTCTCGGCCGATGCAGCGATTCAAGTGCTGAAGAGAATGAGTTTTCCGGAATCAAAGCTTGCTAATGTTCATCACGCCATCATTGCACACAGCTATTCTGGTAATGAAAGGCCCGAGACGTTAGAGGCCAGAATATTGAGAGATGCCGACAGATTGGATGCGTTAGGTGCTATTGGAATAGCGCGGACCTTCTACGTTTCTGGTATTATGCAGTCTGCGCTTTACGACACCGAAGATCCATTTGGTGCGCAAAGACATCTGAGTGACAAAGAATACTCTCTGGACCATTTCAGAACAAAAATATTGGGCTTAGCAGACGATATGGAAACAAGGATGGGCCGCCGAATTGCTCGGTACCGCATCAAATTTGTAAGGAGGTTCATATGCGAACTTTCTGTAGAGATTGGCTGCGACCGAACTGACGTTTCGTATTGATATCGAAAAGAATGACGCGTTTATGTGCCAATATCAATTTGTGAGGCTCTAGCGGTAGACCCTAAGTAGCGGCCAGCTTGAATAGCTGGCAGCAGTTATCGCGATGAATTGATTCAGAGCGGGAGATTGAGTAGTGGCATCGCGCCCAACTGAGAGCATGCTAGCCAAGGCCGTAGGCATCTGGATTCGCGTTTCGACCGAGGATCAGGCCCGCGGGGAAAGCCCGGCACACCACGAGCGACGCGCACGCCTATATGCTGAAGCGAAGGGCTGGAAAGTCTGCGAGCTGTATGATCTCTCCGGGGTCTCCGGAAAGTCGGTCATGGAGCACCCAGAAGCGAAGCGGATGCTCGACGATATTGGACGGGATCACATTTCTGGGCTCATTTTCTCGAAACTTGCCCGCCTTGCCCGAAATACTAAAGAGCTTCTCGACTTCTCCGACATTTTCCGTGAACACAGCGCCGACCTCATATCGCTCCAAGAAGCGATTGATACAACATCGCCGGCTGGCCGCCTCTTCTACACAATGATCGCGGCAATGGCGCAATGGGAGCGCGAAGAGATATCGGAGCGCGTTGCCGTGTCTGTGCCGATACGCGCTAAGCTTGGCAAGCCTACGGGCGGACAAGCTCCCTATGGCTACCAGTGGATTGATAAGCGGCTGATACCGGAGCCAACGGAAGCACCGGTACGTAAGCTTCTCTACGACCTCTTCCTGGAGCATCGGCGCAAGAAGACCGTCGCCAAAATTCTTAACGAGCGCGGCTTCCGGACGCGGAACGGATCGCCATTCTCAGATACGACGGTAGTTCGCCTTCTCAAAGATCCGACCGCCAAAGGTTTGCGGCGGGCAAACTACACCCGGACCTCTGACAGCAAGAAGGCCTGGAAGCTCAAACCAGAGAGCGAATGGGTCTTCAGCGAAGTCGAGGCTATCGTCTCCGAAGACATATGGAATCAGGCGAACGCCATTCTCGAAAGCCAGTCGAACGGGCGGGCAAAGCCCTCAAAGCGCGCCGTTCATCTCTTCGCCGGCTTCACATATTGCTCATGCGGAGAGCGGATGTATGTGCCATCCAATAGCCCAAAGTACATTTGCGCCCGCTGCCGGACCAAGATACCGATTGTTGATCTTGAAGGGATCTTCCACGAGCAGCTCAAGAGCTTCCTATTCTCGCCCTCGGACATTGCCGCCTACATGCAGCAGGCGGATAAGCAGCTTAGCGAAAAGGAAGCGTTGCTCCAAGCCCTCGATAGCGACCGAAAGAGTAGTACCCGGGAAATGGATCGTCTGTATCGCCTCTATATGGACGAGGGCATTTCAAAGGATGCGTTTAGCGGGAAATATCGGTCTCTCGAAGAGCGGGTGAAGCAGATCGATGATGAGCTCCCGGCCCTTCAGGCCGAAATCGACCTCATGAAGATTAACCACCTCTCAAGCGAAGAGATTATTAACGAAGCCAAAGACCTCTATACCCGATGGCCCAACCTATCGAGAGAGGAGCGTCGGCAGATTATCGAAGCTATCACCGAGCGGATCACGGTCGGCAAAGACCAAGTCGATATCGACTTGAACTACCTACACTATTCGCCTTCGCTAAATGATGGTTCTTTGGCAACGCAACCTCAGGGATTCATCGCCGCCACGACCTGCACACGGGCAGGATAGGTGACATGGGCATTGGCGCGGGCGATGGAAACGCGGCCCGTTTCCATCGGCTGGCGCAAGGCCTCCAGGGTGGAGCGCTGGAATTCCGGCAGCTCATCCAGGAACAGGACGCCCAGATGCGCCAGGGAAATCTCGCCCGGCCGCGCGCGGATGCCGCCGCCCACCAGCGATGGCAGCGAGGCCGAATGATGCGGATCCCGAAAAGGGCGCCGCCGCAGCAACCTCCCCTCGGCGAGATTTCCGGCCAGGGAATGGATCATGGTGACTTCCAGCGCCTCGGCGGGCGACAGGCCCGGCAGCAGCCCCGGCAGGCGCTGCGCCAGCATCGACTTCCCCGATCCCGGGGGACCTATCATCAGCAGGTTATGGCCGCCTGCCGCCGCGATCTCCAGCGCGCGCTTGGCGCTTTCCTGTCCCTTGATGTCCTTCATGTCCAGCACCGAACCGTGATCGTCCGCCATCTTCGGTTCGGGCGCCCGCAGCACCTGCTGGCCCTTAAGGTGATGAATGAGCGCCAGCAGATTGTTCGGCGCCACCACATTGATCTCGCCCGCCCACGCCGCCTCGCCGCCCTGGGCGGAGGGACAGATGAGGCCCAGATCGTTGGCGGCGGCATGCAGCGCCGAGGGCAGCACGCCCGCCACGGCCGCCACCGACCCGTCGAGCCCCAATTCCCCCAGCACGACGAAACTGTCGAGCGCCGAGGCCTCGATGACGCCCATGGCGGCGAGCAGCCCCAGGGCGATAGGCAGATCGAAATGCGAGCCTTCCTTCAGCAGATCAGCCGGCGCCAGATTGACCGTGATGCGCTTGGGCGGCAGGGCCAGGCCGATGGCCGTCAACGCCGCCCGCACCCGCTCCCGGCTCTCCCCCACCGCCTTGTCCGGCAACCCAACGAGCGTGAAGGCCGGCATGCCGCCCGAGACCTGCACCTGCGCATCCACGGGACGCACATCGACGCCCTCGAAAGCAACGGTTCTAACGCGGGCGACCATGTTTTCAGCCTGGGACCAAGGAGTAAGAGCCTGGGGATAAATCGGGAACAATCGGTGCGTGCAATATGGCAAGGCGATGCAATCTTGGCAAGGCGTGGCGGGCGGGGGGCGGAATGTGACGGGCGTCACAGTCTGGCAGCCGCGAGTCCTGGCATTCTTCCTTTCAGGGACGGCAACATCTGGCATGCCTTTGGGGGGCGTCGCCATGACGGATATCGAGGCGGCCCTTGCCGGCCGCAAAAATCCTGCCGCGGCGATGCCGCGCCAGGCACTGTTATCGTGCTTCATCCTGGCGGCGCTGGCGATGCTGCCGACACAGGTCTACCGGCTGGGCGCCGACCAGGCCCTGCCCTGGCTGCTGGCCGATTATGCCGGCCGCCTGATGGCGATCGGCGTGCTGCTGGCCCTACCGGCCGGGCGCTGGTGCCTGCGGCGGAAGGACGATCTCAAGGTAGGCACGCTTGAAGCCGGCGCCTGGGTGCTGGGCATCGTCCTGCTGTTTCACGCCACGCCGCTCGACGCCATGCTGGCCAGCTACTTCCCGCAAAGTCCGCTCGGCTCCTATCCCAGCCCGAAGGGCCTGCTTTATGCCTTCGACATCACCCTGGGGCTGGCGCTGGTGGCGCTTCATGAGGAACTGGTCTTCCGCAAGCTCGCCGATCATGTAATGCGTGCGTTCGGCTGGGGCTTCTGGCGCATTATCATCGTCAGCGCCATCCTCTTCGGCCTCTATCACTGGTGGCGGGCGCCGGCCGGCATGCTGGCGGCGGCGATCTACGGCGTTCTTGCCATGATCTGCTACCGCCGCACCGGCTCGCTCTGGCCGATCGGCTTTGCCCATTATGTGATCGACTATTTCTATTTCGCCTGAAGGTGCCCGGCGTCAGGCCCGGATGCTTCAGGCCCGGACGCTTCAGGCCAGGATGACGCGGTCGATCTCGGCCCGCGTCAACTCGCGCCACTCGCCCTCCGGCAGGTCGCCCAATGTCAGGCCGCCCACGGTGGAACGGTGCAGCGCCTCGACATGATTGCCGGCGGCGGCGAACATGCGGCGCACCTGGTGATAGCGGCCCTCATGCAGGACGAGGCGCGCGGATTTCTCGCCGGTGACGGTCAGTTCGGCCGGCAGCAGCGGCTTGGTTTCCGATTCCAGCATCATTGTGCCGCTGGCGAAGAGCGCGGCTTCGTCGCCCTTGAGCGGCCGTGCGAGCGTCACCTCATAGACCTTCGGCACGTTCGACCTTGGCGAGATCACCCGATGCAGGAAGGCGCCGTCGGCGGTGAAGAGCAGCAGGCCCGACGTGTCGCGGTCCAGCCTTCCGATGGGCGAGATCGGTGGTTTGCGGAAGCGCCAGCGCATCGGCAGGATGTCGTAGACGATGCGGCCGGGGTCCTTGGTCGAGCAGGTCACTCCCAGCGGCTTGTTGAGCATGATGACCGCCGCGGCATCGGGATCCAGTCGCCGCCCGTCGAAACGGATGTCGGCATGGGCGATATCGCTGTCTTCGTCCAGCTCGTTGCCGGCGGCATCCGTGATGCGTCCGTTGCGGATCAGCGCCATCATTTCCTTGCGGCTGCCATAGCCGAGATTGGCCAGATGCCTGATCAGTTTCATCGTCACGTTACCGCCTGGATGTTCACGGCCTCGATGATCTTATAGCCGCCTTCGACCGCCAGCACGCGGTGCCGTGCCACATAGGCGGAGATGGTTGCTTCATAGGGCAGGTGCCGGTTGGCCACGATGAACATGCGCCCGCCCGGTTTCAGTGCCTTGGCGCCGGCGACGATGAAGCCCTGCCCGAGATCGACCCGGTCGGCCCGGCCGGTATGAAAGGGCGGGTTGCTGACGATGAAATCGTAAGACGCACGCAGGCCCGTGGTGACGTCGTGCCACAGGAAGTCGAGCCGCACGCCGTGGCCGAGCGGCGTCACGTTTTCGCAGGCGAGATCGAGGGCGACGCGTTCCGCTTCGTAGAGGTCGAGCGCCGTCACCTTGGGACAGTGCGCCAGCACCTCCGCGCTCAGATAGCCGAAGCCGCATCCCAGATCGGCGCCATGTCCGGCGAGGTCCCCGGGGAGATGCCGCGCCAGGAGCGCCGAGCCGGCGTCGATCCGGTCCCAGGCGAAGAGACCCGGCCGGCTGAGGAAGCGCGCATCCTCGGCAAGCCGCCGCGGGGCGCCCAGCGCCAGCCATTCCTGGAGCAGCGGTCGGTTGACGGTGGCCGGATAGATGCGGGCCCAGAAGACGCGGGCTTTATGCTTGGAAAGCGAGGCGACATTGCCGGCCAGCTCGGCCAGGTCGCTTTCCATCGACCGTGCGCCCTCATTGTTGGTGGCGGCGGCCACGACCGTGCTGCCGGATGCGGCCCGGGCGACGGCCTGGGCAAGCACGAAGCGCGCCTCGTCGCGCTGGCGTGGCGGCAAGGCGAGAACGAGCGGGAAAGGGCCATCCGGTGCCTCCGGCCCATGATCGCGCGGGAAATGCGCCAGGGCGAGATCCTTGGCGAAGGGCAGGAAGCTTTGCCGGCAAAGAAAGCGGTCGCGCGGCACATCCCGATCCAGCAGGGCCTGTCCCATGCGCGCGCGCAGGAAAAGTATCTCGCCGCTCCGCGGCCAGGTCAGCGCGCCGGTCGCAAGGGGCAGGAACAATGTGTCGAGCGCGGGGTCGAGCATGCAAGCTCATCTAACCCAAATCGCCACATCTGTCGCCCCCTGAAAACGCCACAAATGCGCGCCATCCGTGACTTCACCGAGCCGTGAGCCGCGGGTGCGCCGGGGTCGTGACGCCCGTCACTTCCCGACCGCCGGCACGATGCAACATGCGCCACAGCCCGGTATGGCGGGGCCACGGGGTCCGATGCCCATGACCGGTCGCAAGGAGGCCTATCATGCGTTCGCCAACCTCTCATCTGACCATGATCACCTTCGCCATCCTCGGCCTTGGCGCCGGCGCCGGCGCGGCCCTGGCCGCGAAGGACCTGCCGGTCACCGACAAGGAGTTCTCGGATATCTGCAACCGCACATCCGGCTGCATGCCGGTCGGCGATATGGGCGGCGATGTGAACGGATATCTCTACGACGATTGGATCATCCTTTGTGACGATGGCGGCTGCACCGCCTATCCGCCCGAGCGCACGGGCACGGGCAAGAACCGCAACAGCGCCGTCACGGGCCTGCTGTCGGCGCCCGACACCATGACGCCCGGCATCCCGCTGTCGCCAAAACAGGCGCTGAAGCTGAAGTCCGTCAAATCCGGAAACGTGCTGGCCAATTGAAGGGCGCGCGAGGCGAGGCCGACACCGTGCCTCGCCTCACTTTTCAGGCGGCGTCGGGCCAGGCGGCGTCGGGTCGTAGTCTTCGAAGGCTTGCGACTGGCCGACACCGTCGGCGATTTCGTAATAGTCGCCCTTGTCGGCGACGAAGATGTGCCGCGCGAGGGTGAGGCCCGTCGGGCTGTCGAGCGAGCCGGCGGTGATGCTGACATAGGGCAGGTCTTTTCCTTCCCAGAACAGGTTCGATCCGCAGATGCGGCAGAAACCGCGCCTGGCCGTGCAGGAGGATGCGAACCAGCCGAGGTTCTCGCCGCCCTCGATCTTCAAATCGTCGCGCATCGCCGCGGTCGCCGCCATGTAATTGCCGGTGGCGCGGCGGCATTGCGAACAATGGCAGGCAATGACGGGCCGCAGCGGGCCGGTGACGCGGTAATGCACCGCGCCGCAAAGACAGCTACCATGTGTCGCAGGTGACATATGCGCCTCCTCGTTCTTTCCCGCGTCCATGCTGGTCTTATTCGCGCGCTCGTCGCTGTCGCCGGAACGACTTCCTCTTGCGGGATCTGGCGCCGTCCGCTAGACTTTCAAACATGAGCAAGAACCTGACCCTCTCCGCTGCCGCCTCGCTCGGCCAGCGATTTTGGTACCGCCGGTACATATCGGCGGCCTGAGAGGTATTGCACCTTCGCTTTTGAAAACCAGGGCCGCCTTCCACCAGGCGGCCTTCGTTTTTTCCAGCCAGTGGATCATCCGGGCGCCGATCTTGAGGGAAGGCGGTCTCACCCTAGGAGACCGGACATGACCCGCTACGATTTCGACGTCATCGGCGACGCGCCCAAATTGCACCCGCGCCCGCCCGCGGCCGAGCCAGCACCCAAACCCGATCCAGGACAGCCGGCGGAAAAGCCCGCGATCCAACGGCAGCCCGCCCCGCGCGAGGATGCCGCCTGATCTACGGTTCGTCCTTGAGATAGGCACCCGGCGTCGCACCCATGATCTTGCGGAACATGGCGATGAAGGTGCTTGGATTGGCGAAGCCCAGTTCCAGGGCGACATTTTTCACGGCGCGGCCGCTGCCCAGCAGGCTGAGGCTCTTGAGCACGCGCATCTGCTCGCGCCAGCGGTGGAAGGTGAGGCCGGTCTCCTGCATGAACAGGCGTTCGATCGTCCGGTCCGACGTGCCGACCTGCGATGCCCAATCCTTGAGGCTGCGCCGATCGCCCGGATTGGCGGTCAAGGCGGCGCAGATCGGCAGCAGGCGCCGGTCGCTGGGCAGGGGAATGTGCAGGTCGCTGGTCGGCATCGCGGCGATCTGATCGAGCAGCACGTCGGCGATATGCGCGTTGGGCGTGCCCGGCGCGAAATCGCTCGGGTCGGGCGCGGTCGTCGTGATCACGGCGGCCAGGATCAGTTCGCGCAGCAGCGGCGAGACGCCCAGCGTGCAGGGTTCGCCGGGCAGGCCCGCCCGCGCGCCAGGCTCGACATAGAGCGTGCGCATGGCGGCCGCCTGGTTGACATGGATCTCATGCGTCAGCCCGCCCGGCACCCAGATGCAGCGATTTGGGGGTGCCACCCATTGCTCGCGCGCCGTCTCCACGGTCATGACGCCCGAACAGCAATAGATGAGCTGCGCCTTGCGGTGGCTGTGCGGCTCGATATGCCAGTCGGTCGGATAGTCGATCGGCACCACCAGCACCGGGACCGGCACCGCATCGACGTCGAACCATTGCGCGTCGATCGCTGCACGGGTCGCGGCCGAAAAGGACTGGGCCTGCACTTTCGGGGCCTTGGTCATGGGCGATCGGCGGGCCTGACGCTGGAGGGCAAGGCTAAGGTCTAAAATTATGTCCGCCCCATGCCCACGGCGCATCTGGAAAATGCGGGCATCTGGAATATGGAGCCGGCATCCGCCCTTGCATTTTGCGCCTTCTGATTGTGGTGCATGAATCCGGCGCGCGTATAATAGAAAAATAATTCTTTCGGTTGAAAAAACCTTCACGGAGACAGCCGATGCCCGCCGATATCGCATGCCCCGCCACGGCCATTGCGCGCTTCGCCGCCCTTGCCTGGCAGAACGAAGCCGAGGCAGGAGAACTCGTGATCGCGGGCGATCCTTTCCGCCGGCCGGCGCGGGCCAGGGATCTTTCCTTCGTCGCGCTGGACCAGCCGCTGGCAATGGACCGCCTCGCCAGCAACATGTCCCTGGCCCTGCACCGGCTGCTCTTCAATGCCTTCGAGACGGACCTCCTGTTCCTGCCCGATACCGGAACGGACGCGGCGCCGGACTGGCGCCGGTTCGATGAATTCTACGGTCCGGAAACGGCTGCCTGCGCCGCCGCCGCGCGCCCGCATCTGGAACGCCTGGCCTTTGCCGCGCTGGAGGATGAGGTCGAGCTTTCAGGTTCCTGGTCGCCGCAATTGACCCTGGCCTATTTCTGCGACTTCCTGGCGCGCGAAGAGCGCGCCCCGGGGTGCGATGAGGGCGATCCGGTCATGACGGCGCTTTTGTCGGCGCGGGACCCCCAAGCCGCGGCCCGGCATTATCTGGTACAGATGGCGCCCGATTTCCTGTCCGAAGCCTCGGCCATGGCGCGGCTGGCGCCCGGCGCCTATGGGCCGCTGCAATCGGCCCTCTTCAACATCCTCATCGACGAATATGGCGCCGCCGTCCATGCCGCCAAGCATTCCTCGCTCTTCGCCGCCACGATGGCCAGTTGCGGCCTCGATCCGCGGCCGCATGCCTATTGGCAATTCTACCAGCCCGGCAGCCTGGCGCTCAGCAACTACTTCCATTTCGTCGCCGCCAACAAGCGCCATTTCTTCCGCTATCTGGGAGCGCTCTTTTATACCGAGGCAAGCCTCGTCAACATCACGGGCCGGCAAAGCCGGACCTTGCGCCGCATCTTCGGCGAACGTGTCGAGACACGCTATTTCGACGAGCATCGCCACATCGACCGGCATCACCGCGGCATGGTGCTGGCGCGCCTCATCGAACCCGCCATCGCCGCCTATGGCGCCCGCGCCATCGCCGGCATCCTGCGGGGGTTCGAGGAATTCCGCCTGCTGCAGGCCCAGGCCGACCGCGACCTGGAAAGCCAGCTGGCCTGGGCCGGATCGCTCGCGCGCAACGATCCGCGGCTCGAACCGCACATCGCCGCCTGGCGCGCCGGCGCACTGCGGAGCGAAACCTTCCATGAAAGTCTCGACGAACGCTCGACGACGCACATCCACCCGGATGACCGCCTGCTGCTGCTGGAAAGCGGCACCATGACGTTTCATCCATCGGCGGGCGTCGCGGTGAAGCTCTGCGCCGGCGATTGTCTCTTCATTCCGCGGGGCCGGCTGCACGGGTCGGTCGTCACGTCGGTGGATTGCCTCTATCACCAGCCGATCCTGCCGGCCGAGGCGGCGGCCGGCCTGACACGGGCGCCGATGGCTGAGGTGGCGGCTTGAACTGCCCGGGCCGGGCCGATTTCGGCGCCACGCCGTTCGAGCTGCCGCAGCGGGCAGCGCGGGAACTGCTGCTGGAAGCGGCGGACCTGCTGGCCGCGCGCCATTACGCGCCGGCCCCACGGACGGTGGCGACGCTGGAGCGGGCCCGCATCGATGCGCTGCTGCCACCGGATGCGCCCGAAAACGGCGGCGGCGTGGCACGCCTGCGCGCGATCCTGTGCGACGAGTTCCTGCCCTTCACCCGCGACTACCGCCATCCGCTGCATCTGGGCCACCAGCGTCCGGCACCCAGCCTTGCCAGCCTCTATGCGGATTTCGCCACCGCCGCCTTCAACCCCACCGTCGGCATGTTCGAAGGCGGCCCTTACGCCGTCGCCGTCGAGCAGCGCGTGCTGGGCTGGATGAAGAAGCTTGCGGGCTATCCCGCAAGCGCGGTTGCCACCCTGGTCAATGGCGGGGCGGAAGCGCATCTCACGGCTCTGCTGGCGGCGCGCGACCGCGCCCTGGCGGCGGGCCGGGCCGCACGCGATTTGCATCTCGTCGTCGGGGAGCATGCGCATTACACGCTGGCCCGCGCCCATCACATCCTGGGTCTCGCGCCGGACAGGATCGTTACCGTTCCCTGCCGTGCCGATCTCGCCACGGATGTGGCAGCCCTGGCGGATCGCCTGGATGCGATCCGACGCGCCGGTGGGACCGCGATGGCGATCGTCGCCAATGCCGGCTGCACGGCCAATGCCGCCTTCGACGATCTCGATGCCATTGCCGGCCTCGCCTCGGCCGGCGGCATCTGGCTGCATGTCGATGCCGCCCATGGCGGTGCCGCCCTGCTGAGCGCGCGTCGCCGCGGGCTGCTTGCCGGCCTCGCGCGCGCCGACAGCATCATCATCAATCCGCACAAGATGTTCTTCGTCTCGGCACCCTGCGCCGTCCTGCTTTGTCGCCACCGCGCGCTTTTCGCCGCCAGTCTCGCCGTCGGGCTGGGCCGGGCGGATTACGTCATCCCCGATCCGGCGGCCCTTGCCGAAATGGAAGACGGCGCCGAGCCGCTGCGCTGGACGCTGGCCTGCACGCGCACCTTTGCGGCCTTCAAGCTCTATGCCGCGATTTCGGCCTATGGCCTCGCCGGCCTGGGTGCGCGCATCGACCGGGCCTGCGACCTCGCGGCGTTCCTTGGCCATGAACTCGATGCGGCGCCGGATTTCGAGACGCTGGGCAGGCCCGCCTTCAACATGGTCTGCTTCCGCTATGCGCCGCTCGGGCTGGGTGCAGCGACGCCGGACCGGCTCAATCGCCGGATCCGAGACAGGCTCGCCGCTGGCCCCGACGCCTATCTCACCGGCTGCGTGGCGCGTGGCGCCTATTGGCTGCGCGCGCAGGTGATGAGCGAGAATGTCGACGAAGCGTCGTTGCGCTCGCTACTGCCGCTGTTGCGCCGCACGGCAGCGGAACTCGTGCATCAGCCGGAAGGCGTGCTTGCATGACGGCCGATGCCCCGATCGCGGGCCGCGCCGGCAACGAGGCGCTGCCGCTCGCCGAAATGTGGTCGATCAGCGGACAGCTGCTGCACACGCCAGCCTATCGCCGTGAATTCGGCGCGCTGCTGGCACAGGCGCTCGGCACGCCGGCGCAATCCATCCTCGATGCCGCCTGCGGCACCGGCTTCCCGCTGATCGAATTGCACACGCTTGGATTCGATGATCTCACCGGTGCCGATGCCGATGCCGAGCTGCTGGAAAAATTCCGCGCGGCGCTGCAAAGCCGGGCGGATCCGGGGCAGTGGCAGCCGGAGCTCATCCGCGCGCGCTGGCAGGAACTGCCCCGGCGCATCGGCCGCCGCTTCGACAGCGTACTCGCCGTCGATGCCGCGATCGGCTTCATGGACAGCTGGGTTCCAGGCGCCATGCGCCAGGGCAAGGCCGCGATCTTCGCCCGCATCGTCGGCGTCCTGCGCAATTTCCACGCGGTGACAAAGGCGGACGGGCGCTTCTTCATCGGCCTGCAGAAGAACAATCGCAAGGATAACAGCTACTGCCCGATGTTCGTCGGGCGGATGCGCCTTGGCGCCGGCGAGGCCGAGGCGCATTGGAACATGAGCTACGATTGGGAGAGCCGCATCAAGACCTGGGTCAACATGGTGACCATCGAGGGCCGCACTTATGAACAGGTGCGCCAATCCTATCTCTTCGACCTTGGCGAGCTCGCCGATCTCCTGCGCGCGGCGGGGTTCGACCGGGTCGTGCAACTGCCGACCCCCGACACGCTCTACGAAGACATCCTTATTGCTCACAAGGACCGGGTTCATAAGGATCGGCCATGACGGCGGGCACCGGCTATCTCTTTGTCGAACTCGGTCGCGGCCAGCGCGAAATCTGGTGCGGCGAGACGCGCGCCTTCCTGCTCAGCGCTCCGGGTGCCGCACCGGCCATCGTCCCCGGCCGCTGCCCGCATCGTGGCGGGCCGCTGGCCCTGGGTCATTACGATTGCCGCGACCGGCAATGGCATTGTCCCTGGCATGGGCAGAAGCATGACCTTGCCTCCCTGCGCCGCCGTGCCCTGCCCGCGATCCGTCGCGGTGCCGATTGGCTGGTGGTATTGCCGGCCGGTGCCAAGGCGGACCTGCCCGTCTGTCTTGCGCGAATCCATCTTGCGCGAACTGGCCTGACCTGATCCGGCTATCCTTTGTCGGATTTGCACGATTGTGCAGGCTCGGCCGCCGGACCCGGTCCGTGCCAGATTGTCCGCTCTCGATTGTCATCGGTTCCGGGAGCAAGCCCTTCCCATGGAAATCGCCCAGGAGCTGGACGAAGAGCGCATTGAGGTCCGGGCCCAGCGGCGTCGCGGCATCTGGCTGGTGCTGGGCGCGGCCCTGGCCTGGAGCACGGCGGGTTTCTTCACGCGGGTCGTCGATGCGGATCTGTGGACCATGCTGGTCTGGCGCGGTGGATTGGGCGCCGTCGCGCTCTTCATCTTCATGCGCTTGCGTGACGGTCCTGTCTGCTGGCGCGTTCTGCATGTGGCGCGCGCACCTTTCTGGACCGCCGTCACCCTGACGGCGCTGGCGATGCTGGCCTTCATCGCCGCCCTCAGCCTCGCCAGCGTCGCCAAAGTATCCTTGATCTATGCCGCCGCGCCATTCGCCGCGGCGCTGCTGGCCTTCCTCATGCTTGGCGAACGGCCCAGCCTCGGCGCGCTCATAGCCAGCCTTGCCGCCGCGATCGGCATTGCCATCATGGTCACGCCTTCCTTCCGCGCCGGCACGGCGGGCGGGCTCGACGGCAATATTTACGGGGATGTTCTGGCGCTCTCGATGACCTTCCTCATGGCACTCATCACGGTGCATGTGCGGCGTCATCCGGATCTCCCCATGGTGGCCGTGGGTGCCTGCGGCTGCCTGCTTACCGCATCGATGGCGCTGCCCTTCGCGGCACCCTTGGCGGTGACGCCGCATGATATCTTCTGGCTCGCCATGTTCGGGCCGATCACCTCGGGCGTCGGCTTCGTGCTTTACGCCAAGGGCGCGCAGCGGCTGCTCTCCAGCGAAGCGGCGCTGCTGGGTGCCATCGAAACACCGCTGGGACCGCTCTGGGTCTGGCTGCTATTCAACGAGACGCCGAGTGCGCCGACCCTGCTTGGTGGCGGCCTCATTTTCGCAACGCTGCTCGCTTATGTCTGGCGCGAAAACCGGCTTGGCCGATCAAAATAATCTTGCAGATGTGAAAGTAGGGCGTGCCGTGCTCATGGGCTCGATATTGTCGTGAATCGGGTAGAGATTGGCGGGAAAGAATCACAGGCTTCGCTTCAGTTATTCAAGACCCCATACGATGCTGTGCCTGCAGATCGGATCGTCTGCGGACCATATGGGGAAGGAACATGGGCGTACAAGTCAGACAGACCAGCCGGAAATTCGATGCGAAGGGCGTCCTTGCGACGCTGTCGGGCGGCAGGCAGCCGGTCGTTTCCCGCGCCGGCATGCAGAGCCTCGCCATCGACACCCAGAACGTTGCCAGGATCTTGCAGGCCCTGGCGGATTTGTACGCGCTGATTGCCGAACGCCTGCTCGACCGGATTCACGACCAGCCGCGCGACCTGCGTCGGGCCCGGAAGCTCGGGCGTCATCTCGACTGGGTCGGCGCGCGCGCGCAGATGGTGGAGAGCTTCATCAAGGCGGGCGATTGCGCCATGACCTATGTCTGCGCTTCGCCCGATGCGCATGAGCGCCTGCTGCCTTTGGTGAAGCTCGCCCGGCAGCAATTGCGCGAACCTGGCCACCTCTCGGTGGCGCTCTATCTGATGGAGCGGATCGACGAGGAATTGCGGCTGACCTGAGCGACCAAGACCGGGAGCACCGAACCTCTCTCTACCCCGACCACCGTACCCTGTGACGCCTGAAGGGGATGGCCCGTAAGCCATCCCCATTTTCTCAATCGATATCGACGATGACGGCGACATGGTCGCTGGGCTGGGTCCAGCCGCGCATGTCCTTGAGGATCGTCGCATGGCGCACGCGCTTCGACATGGCCGGCGTCACCCAGATATGATCCAGGCGCCGCCCGCGGTCGTTCTTGGTCCAGTCGGCCGAACGGTAGCTCCACCAGGAAAAGAGCTTGATCGGCGGCGGCGTGACCTGGCGCACGGCATCGATCCATTTGCCGGCCTTCTGCACGGCGTTCAGCTTTTCGACTTCGATCGGCGTATGGCTGACCACCGACAGCAACTGCTTGTGCGACCACACATCTTCTTCCAGCGGCGCGATATTGAGGTCGCCCACCATGATCGCCTTGCCCTTGGCCGAGGCGCCGGCCTTGGCATGGGCCGCGAAATGGTCGCGCAGTTCATCGAGGAACCGCAGCTTGTGGGCGAACTTGACATTCTCGTCCGGGTCCGGAATGTCGCCGCCGGCGGGAATGTAGAAATTATGGAGTTCGACATCGCCGTCCAGCACGACATGGGCGTGGCGCGCATCGCCTTTGAGACACCAATCCTTGGGGTCCATCACGCGGAAGGGAATCCTGGAAAGGATGGCGACGCCGTTATAGGCCTTCATGCCGTGAAAGCGCACATGCGGATAGCCCAATGCGGTTACCGCATCCAGCGGGAAGAGGCCGTCCTCGACCTTGATCTCCTGCAGGCAGATGACGTCGGGTCCTTCCTGCTGCGCCAGGCGGCGCAACAGGTCGATGCGCAGGCGCAATGAGTTGATGTTCCAGGTGGCGATGCGCATCGTTGGTCCGTCCGGCGGATGAGGTGTCGCGAGAAGGCTGGAATTGCACGGCGAATCGGCGCGCGTCCAGCGCGGCCCCGATAGTTGAACACCTGCACAGGAATGGGCGATGCCATGCCCGGAAAATATGAACGCCCGGAAAATATGAACGCCCGGTCAGGGGAGGACCGGGCGTTCGACACTCCGTGTTAGCGGAGTCCGGTTACGGTGGGGGAGACCGCTTCCGGTGCTGGCGACAATCATTGCAACTGCCGCCATTCGCATGGAACTTAGATGATCCTGATACACCCGAATTCAAGGGGTGCGGTTCCAAAAGAATGCAATTCTGGCATGCAGCGCTGCATAACTCGGAAGTATTTGGAATCGCCGCGCGAATCCACGCTTCACGGGAATATGATCAAGTTTCGCCGGTGCATCCGGCGCCGGAAGCGGACGATCGGCAATGTCGCGGCCTCAGGCGGCCGCACCCTTTTGCGGCCTGGTCTTGCCGCGGCGCAGGGCGGCATAGGCCCGCACGGCGTCGCCGAAGGCGCGGAACAGCTTCATCGAATCCGCATTGTCGATGCAGCGATATTCCGGATGCCATTGCACGCCCAGCGCGAAACGCTTGCCCTGAACGCGCACCGCCTCGATAACCCCATCGGGCGCGCGACCTTCCACCGCCAGTCCGGTGCCCAGGCGGTCGACCGCCTGCCAATGTACCGAATTGACGGTGATTTCCCGCGCATCGAGGATTCCGGCAAAGCTGCTTCCTTGTTCAAGCTCGAGCTTGTGGGCGGGCTTGTAGATCTCGTCATAGGAACCGTCGGCACCACGATGATCCAGTTTCCCCGGCAATTCGTGAATCCGGGTATGGAGCGTGCCGCCCAGGGCCACATTGAGTTCCTGGAAGCCGCGGCAGATCGCAAAAAGCGGAATGTCGCGCGCCAGCGCCGCGCGGATCAGCGGCAGGGTGACGGCATCGCGGCCCGGATCCTGCGGGCTGTCGTCCCGGTCCGGATCGCCATTGTAATGCTCGACCGCGACATTGCTGGGGCTGCCGGTAAAAAGCACGCCGTCGACATGGTCGAGCAGCGCCTCGACCGGCATGGCGGCGCCCAGGGCCGGATAGGACAGCGGATACACGGCCGATCCCTCGATGAGGGCGGTCAGGTATTTCTCGCCCACCGTATGGTAGTTCTGCCCGTCGATGAATTTGACGCACATCGGCACTGCCACCACCGGGGCATCGGCGGGCAGGGTCTGCTGCAGGCGGTAAGGGGCCGGTTTGCTCATGATCGAACTCGTCTGATGGCGTTGTGCTGACGGAGAATCTAGCCAGCCCCCGTGGCTCTCACAACCCGCGCCGGGCGCGGGGTGGGCCCCTCATCTTTGCGGGGATAAAAAAAGGCCCGCATCTGCATGCGGGCCTTTGCGCATCGTCGCTAGGACGAGAAACTTCAGGCGGCGGCCTTGGCGGCGGCCTTCTCGATGCGGCGCTTCAGGCGCTTGGCTTCCGCCGGCAGGTTCTTGTCGGCCGTCTTGGCAAGGAAAGCGTCGAGGCCGCCATTATGCTCGATCGAGCGCAGGGCATGGGTGGTGAGCTTGACGCGGACCTGGGTGCCCAACGTGTCCGAAAGCAGCTTGGTTTCCTGCAGGTTGGGCAGGAAACGGCGCTTGGTCTTGTTGTTGGCATGGCTCACATTGTGGCCGGTCTGCACACCCTTGCCAGTGATATCGCAACGCCGGGACATGGCGGTAATCCTTCTAAGTCAAACACTTAACCAAAAGAAAGGGGCCGGAGACAACAGGGTCCGGCCAGCTCGGGGCGGTTTTTACGTGGCCAAGCCCTTGGCGTCAAGGCGATTCCGGCGCCGGAACCCGTTCCGGTCGAGGCCGGCGCAGGGCCAGATAGACGCCCAGAACCACCAGTAAACCACCCAGCACGACTTCGGCATTGGGAATTTCGCCGAAGAACAGAAAACCGGCCAGGAAGGCCAGCGGCAGGCTGAGGAAGGAACTGGCGGCCTTGACCCGGACGGGCGCCAGGCGCAGCACCGTGATGCCGAGAACGCCATAGAGCGTCCCCAGCAGCGCCACGCCGAACATATGGAGATGCGCCTCGGCTCCGAGCGGCCGCCAGTCGAGCAGGGCCATCGGCGCCATGCCGAGCGAGGTGAGGACGGAGAGCCAGAACATCAGCGCCAGGACCGGCTCCTGGCGGCCGACGGAGCGGGTCATCACCAGCATCGTGCCCCAGGCAAGGGCCCCCAGAAATGCCACCAGCAGCGCCGGGTCCAGGCGCCAATCCGAAAGACCCGTCCCGTCGAACAGGGTCATGGCAAGGATGCCCAGGGCGGCTATGCCGATGCCGGCAAGGCAGACCCGGCTGACCCTTTCGCCCAGGAACAAGGCCGCCAGCGTCAGCGCCACCAGCGGCTCCAGGAAGAAGATCGCCACCACCAGCGACAGCGGCAGATGCGCCAGGGCGTAATAGAGTGAAAAGCTGGCGACGAGGTTGAGCGCGGCGCGGGCCAGGTGGATCGGGCGCCAGACCGGGCCGGGCCGCACCCGCATGATGGCAAGGACGGGGATGAGCGTCGCCAGTCCGTAGATCCAGCGCAGCAGCGTCACCTGGGCGGGGCTGGCATCGAAGGCGGCGACCTTGGCCAGCACATCCATGCCGACGCCGGCGGTCACGGCGGCGACCGCCATCAGGCTGCCAAGGGCGGGATGGATGGCAAATCCGGGTGCATGGGTGGTCGAGTTCACGATTGACCGTTTCCTCCTTGGCTCAGCATCATGCCGTCATGCCAAAAAGAACGAACCATCCGCAACCGCCAAAAAAATCGGCAAGGCTCAGGAAAACTGAGCCTGAGGCGCCGCCATCCCGCGCGCTGCCGCCGCTCAATGCCTTGCGCGCCTTCGATGCCGCCGTGCGCCGGGGCGGCTTTGCCCCGGCCGCGGCCGAACTCGGCGTCAGCCCCGGCGCGGTCAGCCGCCAGGTGCGGATTCTGGAGGCGGCGATGGGGGCGGCGCTGTTCGAACGCCTGGCGCACGGCGTCGAACTGACCGAAGCCGGCCGGCGCCTGGCCGCCACGGCGGCGCGCGCATTCGGGCTCCTGGCGCGGGCGATGGTGGAAGAGGACGGGCGCCGCCTCCGCTTCCATGTCTCCGCCTCCTTCTATCTGCGCTGGCTGTTGCCGCGCTACGCGGACCTCCGCGCGGCCTTGCCCAGGGCGGCCTTCGACCTTGCCATCGTCAGCACGGCCATCAGCCGGGAGGAGGCCGACCTTGCCATCCTCTTCCACCGTGGCGACGAAGCGGGGACGGGCGAGACCCGGGAGGACGGATGCCATAGCGAACGTCTTTTCGCCGACAGCTCGATCCTGGTCTGCGCGCCGTCATTGCTGGGGCGGCGCAAGGTGCCGCTGCCGGTCGGGGAGTTGGCGCGGCTGCCGCTCGTCCTTGGCACGCCGGACGCCTGGGACTGGCAGCGCTTTGCCGGCCTCCAGGGACTTCACCGGGAATTGGGCCGGAAACCGCTGTCGCGCGGCCCGCGCTTCGACATCGACGATGCCGCCATTCAAGCCGCCATGGCCGGCGCTGGAGTAGCCCTGGTCGAGCGGCGCTTCGTTTCTGATCTGCTGGCGGCGGGACGCCTGCTGCAGCCGTTCGACCTGCCGCCGGTCTCGCTCGGCGAATACCGCCTGCACTGGCGCGAACCGCTCGGGCGCCGTGCGCCGCTCGCCAATCTGCGCCGCTGGCTGAAAATGGCGATCGCGGCCGGTTCCTAGGCCGAACGCTGGGCGGGATCGCGGCCGGCGGTGGAGATGAGCTGGCCCAGGAACTGCTCGACCACCGATTTCAGGGTTCCGGCCTGGCCGTTGACCGAGCCCGCCACTTCCAGCACATGGCTGGAACGCTCGCCCGTCGTATCGGCGGCGGCCTTCACCTCGGAAATGACGCTGGCCACTTCCTGGGTCTTGGCGCTGGCTTCGGTGACGTTGCGCACGATCTCCTGCGTCGCCGCCGATTGCTGGGTGACGGCGGCGAAGATGGCGCCGGTCGATTCGTTCATGCCGTGGATGACGTCGGTGATCTCGGAAATGGCGGCCGCCGCTTCCTGCGCGGTCTGCTGGACGCCGGCGATCTGCGCCTCGATCTCGGCGGTGGCGTCGGTCGTCTGGTTGGCAAGGCTCTTCACCTCGGTCGCCACCACGGCAAAGCCCTTGCCGGCATCGCCGGCGCGCGCCGCTTCGATCGTGGCATTCAAGGCAAGGAGGTTGGTCTTGCCGGCGATATCGCGGATGAGGCCCAGCACGCCGGCAACCCGGCCCGCCACCTCGGTCAGCCCGTTGACGATGCGCCCGATCTCGGACGCGCGCGCCACGGCCGTCTCGGCGGTGACGGTGGCGGTTTCCGCCTGGCGCCCGATCTCGGAAATCGAGGCCGACATTTCCGTGATCGCCCCGGCAATGGATTGCGCATTGCCGGCGGCGGTGGCGGCCAGGCGCGACACTTCCTCGGACTGCGCGCCCGAAGTCTGCGCGGCTTCCCGCATCACCTGCGATTCCTGGCGCAGATCGCCGGCGATTCCCATCATCGAGCCCACCGTCGAGACGAAGGTCCGGTCGAAATCGCTGCACAGGGTCTGAATCTCGCGGATCTGCGCCTCGCGCCGCGCCGCTTCGGCCCGGGCGGCGCCTTCCAGTTCCAGGCGCTTGCCGATGCCGACGCGGAAGGTTTCGACCGCGCGCGCCATGCGGCCAAGCTCGTCGCCGCGCGCAACCAGCGGCACGTCGATATCGGTGCGGTCCTCGGCCAGTCTGTCCATGATGCCGGCCAGCTCCACCACGGGCCGCGTCACATTGCGGCGGATGAACCAGACGGTGCCGAAAATGGCGAGTGCGAACAGCAGCGCGGTAATGGCGAAAGTGACGATGCGATTGGTGACGAAGCTGCCGACGCGTGCATCCAGCAATTCGGCCAAGACGGCGTCATTGGCATCGCCAAAGGCAAGGATCGCCTCGCGGGCGTTCTTTTCGGCAGCGGTGACGGCGGCGACATCCAGCTTCTCTTTGCCGCCGGCCAGCTCGCTGTTCATATAGGTGGCGGCGAAGGCGGTCAGGGCCGCTGTCATTGCGTCATAGGTCTTGCCGAGGCGGTCGGGGAGAATGCCTTCCAGGCCGTAAAGATTCACCTTGCTGCCGTTATAGGCGGAGCCCAGCGATCCGGCGGCCGCTTCGACCACCGTCTGGAACCCGCCATCCAATTTCAGCAACTCAGCCACGTCGTTGATCGTGTAGCTGCCCTCGGCCGGCGTTTGATGGCTGCGTGTGTAGCCAGCCACTTGGGTGACGCGATCCAGCAGGTCCGGCACCTTGAGCAGCACCAGATCCATCACGTAATAGGAATCGAGATCGGGATCGAGGATCAGGTTCGATTTGTCGCCGACCTGCACGATGAGCGCGCGGATGGCGGCAGCGCTGGCGTCGCGGTCGCCGCTTTTGAGCGCCGCAGTCACAGCCTCGACATGCTCGGCCGTGACCATGTCGGCCCCGAAGCCTGCTTCGGCCTCGGTGATCGTGCCGGCAATCTTTCCGGAATCTTCGCCATCGCGCAGCGCGCCATGGGCCTTGCGCAACTCACGCAAGTAAAGATTGCCCTGTTCTTCCTTGTTGCCGAAATCGATCGCGACCTGCTGGGATTCGTAAAGTTCTTTGATCGTGAACCCGACCGGCAGCGTGAAGAGCGCGATGGCCAGCGCCAGTTTGGCGGCAATTCCGAACGACTTCCCCATTTCGTCACCCAATCCCCAAATTCTTAAAGCCGTATCATAGCGGCGCCGGCGTCATAAACGATCTGCCGGGATGCCGCACATTTGTATGACAAGTTTTGGAATGTAGAGATCGGCTAGTATATGAATAGTTAATTTCGTGGGAAAATCGGCGGATTACAGGGAAAAATTGCCGAATTCAAATCATTCCGCCGGGAATTAGATCATATTGCTCAATAAAAACCGTTAGTTGCGCAGGAATCCAGCCAGCAACTCCCGGGCGGCGGTGCCCGGCGCCATCTTGCCGGCGCCGACCTTGGATTCGAGGGTCCCGAGCTTGGCCGCCACATGCGGGTCGGCCTTCAGCGCCTCAAGGAGGCTGTCGGAAAGTTCGTGCCACAGCCAGGCCTTGGCCTGGTCGCGGCGCTGGGCGTCGAAGGTGCCGGATTTCTTGAGCGAAGCCGCGAAGGCTTGGCTGCGGGCCCAGATCGCGTCGATGCCCTGGTTCCTGAGGGCGGAGCAGCGCAGCACCTCGGGCCGCCAGCCGGGATGCCTGGGCTGCATCAGGCCCAGCGCATTGGCGACATCGGCGGCGCTGCGCTCGGCCGCCGCCTTGAAATCGCCATCGGCCTTGTTGACGACGATGAGGTCGGCCAGTTCCATGATGCCGCGCTTGATCCCCTGGAGATCGTCTCCGCCGCCCGGCAGCAGCAGCAGCAGAAAGAGATCGACCATTTCGGCGACCGCCGTCTCCGACTGGCCGACACCCACCGTCTCGACCAGGATGAGGTCGAACCCCGCCGCCTCGCAGACCAGCAGCGCTTCGCGCGTGCGCCTGGCGACGCCGCCCAAAGTAAGGCCGGCGGGGGAGGGACGGATGAAGGCCGCTTCCGCCCGCGAAAGGGCCTCCATGCGCGTCTTGTCGCCCAGAATCGACCCGCCGGAAAGGCGCGAGGAGGGATCGACCGCGAGCACGGCGAGGCGCTTCCCCTGTTCGATCGCATATTGGCCGAAGGCTTCGATGAAGGTCGATTTGCCGACACCCGGCGGGCCGGAAATGCCGATGCGCAAGGACTTGCCGCTCTTGGGCAGCAAGGTCTCGATCAGCGCCTCGGCCGTGCGGCGGTGATCGGCCCTGGTCGATTCGATCAGCGTGATGGCGCGCGCCAGCGCCCGGCGATCGCCGGCAACGATCCTGGCGCAATGGGTGGCGACGGTCGAATCGCTAGCAGAACTCATGCCGGCACTTTACTGCCCGCACTTTCGCCCAGCAATTCGCGTCTTGCCGCTTCCTGCTGGCGGCGCCACATGGCCGCATATTGGCCATCCTGGACGAGCAATGCGTCGTGACGGCCGCGTTCGACGATGCGGCCGTCGTCCAGCACGATGATCTCGTCGGCATCGATGACGGTGGACAGGCGATGCGCGATGACCAGCGTGGTATGGTCGCGCGCCACTTCGGCGAGATTGTCCTGGATTTCGCGTTCGGTATGGGAATCCAGGGCCGACGTCGCCTCGTCGAAGAGCAGGATCGGCGGGTCCTTGAGGATCGTGCGGGCAATCGCCACGCGCTGCTTCTCGCCGCCCGAAAGCTTGAGCCCGCGCTCGCCGACCATCGTCCGATATCCGTCCGGCAGTTTCACGACGAAATCGTGAATATGGGCAAGGTCCGCCGCCTGCTCGATCTGCTGTTGCGACGAACCCGGTTTGCCATAGGCGATATTGTAGGCGACCGTGTCGTTGAAGAGGACGGTGTCCTGCGGCACGATGCCGATGGCGGCGCGCAAACTCTGCTGCGTCACCTCGCGTATATCCTGCCCGTCGATGAGGATGCGGCCCGCATTCACGTCATAGAAGCGGAACAGCAGGCGCGACAGCGTCGATTTGCCGGCACCCGACGGTCCGACGATGGCGAGCTTGTGCCCGGCCGGGACCGTGAAGCTCACCCCTTTGAGAATCGGCCGCCTGGAATCGTAGCCGAATTCGACATTGTCGAAGCGAATCTCGCCCGCCGTGATGGAAAGCGGCTTGGCGCCCGGCCTGTCGGCGATTTCGATATCGACCCTCAGCAGCGCGAACATCGCTTCCATGTCGATGAGCGACTGGCGGATCTCGCGATAGACCGTGCCGAGGAAATTCAGCGGCAGATAGAGCTGGATGAGATAGGCGTTGACCAGGACGAAATCGCCCACCGTCAGGTGCCCCGTGGCCGTGCCGCGCGCGGCAAGGCCCATCATGAGGACAAGGCCGATGGCGATGATGGCGGCCTGCCCGACATTGAGTGTCGCGAGCGAGGTGCGGCTCTTGATCGCCGCCTTTTCATAGGCCTGCAGCGCCACGTCATAGCGCCGCGCCTCATGCTCCTCATTGCCGAAATATTTGACCGTTTCGTAGTTGAGCAGGCTGTCGACGGCCTTGGTGTTGGCGATCTGATCGCTTTCGTTCATGTCGCGGCGGTACTTGATGCGCCATTCCGTGATTTTGAGCGTGTACCAGATGTAGATGGCGATGGTGCCGAAGGTGACGGCGGCATAGATCCAGTCGTAAAGCGACCACAGGATGACGCAGACCATGCCGATCTCGATCAAGGTCGGGATGACATTGAACAGGACGAAGAACAGCAGGAACTCGATGCCCTTGGCGCCGCGTTCGATCGCGCGGTTGAGGCCGCCGGTCTGTCGCTCCAGATGAAATTTCAGCGACAGCGAATGAAGATGACGGAAGGTGTCGAGGGCCACGGCGCGGATCGAGCGCTGCGCCACCTTGGCGAAGATGCCGTCGCGGAATTCGGCGAAAGCCTGACTGACGATGCGGGCCGTGCCATAGGCGATGAGCAGGCCGAGCGAAATACCGACCAGGCTGGTGGCGGTGGCGCCCGCCGTCCCCAATTGCGGTCCCAGCGCGTCGACCATGCGCTTGAACAGGATCGGCACGTAGACATTGGCCACCTTGGCGATGATCAGGCACAGCACCGACAGGATGACCCGGCCGCGGAGGTCCCACTGCCCCTTGGGCCACAAATGGGGCAGCAGGGCCCGCAGTGCCTGCATCTGGGTATGCTGGTTGGTATCACCACCCGCCTGTGGCTGGCGGGCGTGGGAATGGGTGGCGGCCATCGGCGCTGGGCTTCCTCGGGGCAGAACTGTTGCGTTCAGCAATATAGGGAAGCCGGCTCCCGGGCAAAGGGCCAGGAATGCGGGGGTGGCATGCATGGGGGTGGCGAAACACCTCCCTCGTCTCCTTCGGGGGAGAGGGGGGTTCGTTTTGCCCCATCCTTGATTGCAACTCGGGGCGGATGCTAGTTAGGCTGCCATGCAGCAGAAAACCAAGATAGCACCCTCCATCCTGTCGGCCGATTTCGCCAAATTGGGCGCCGAAGTCGCCGCCATCGCGGCCGCCGGGGCCGATTATGTCCATGTCGATGTCATGGACGGGCATTTCGTGCCCAATATCACCATCGGACCGGCCGTCATGAAGGCGCTGAAGCCCCATGCCGCCATTCCTTTCGACGTGCATCTGATGATCGCCCCCGTCGACCCCTTCGTCACCGAATTCGCCGCCGCGGGGGCCGATATCATCACGTTCCACCCGGAAGCAGGGCCCCATCCCCATCGCACCGTCCAGCTCATCAGGAGCCTGGGCAAGAAAGCGGGAATTTCGCTTAATCCGGCGACATCGATCGACGTACTCGATTACTTGCTGCCCGATCTGGACCTCGTCCTGGTGATGAGCGTCAATCCGGGTTTCGGTGGCCAGGCGTTCATCCCCTCGGCCCTGGAAAAGATCGCCGAGATTCGCCGCCGCATCGACAAGGTAAGTGCCGCGCAGGGCGGCCGAATCATCGACCTCGAAGTCGATGGCGGCATCAACATCGAGACGGCGAAACAAGTCGTGGCGGCCGGCGCCGATGTGCTGGTGGCCGGAACGGCGACCTTCAGGGGCGGTCCCGAATCCTACGCCGGCAATATTGCCGGCCTGCGCGCTTAAGACCGGGCCCGGCGCCGCAATGGCCGAGGGCAGCAACAGCGATGTGAAAAAAGGCGGTCAGCGCCGCGGCAACCAGCGCCCGAAACTCGTTGCCCCGCGCCTGCAGACCTTCTTTTCGCTGCCCGGCAGCCTCATCTGGCAACGTTGCAAGCGCCGGCTGATGCAGCCGGTCTACGGGAGCGGCCTCTATCACCTGACGCTCGGCAAGCGTTCGGCGGGCGAGCTGCAGGTTCCCTCGCCGGAACCCTGGCCGGGCGATCCGCAGGCGGGCCTGCTGCTGCTCGGCGACGAGTTCCGCTTCGCCGGCGAAGTGGTGCGGGGGCCAAAGCCGCTCGGCAATCCGATCGGCATGAGCGATGGCTGGCGCGAAATCGTCAATTCCTTCGCCTGGCTCAACGATCTTCGCTCCGTGGGCGGCCCGTCGGCCCGGGCGCTTGCCAAGCAGCTCACCACGCGCTGGATGGAGGAGAACGAGCGTTACGGCGAGTTCGCCTGGCGCGCCGATATCCTGGCCGCGCGCCTGCGCAACATCCTCCTCAACCACACCTATCTCGAGGTCAACAGCGACGCGCTCTTCCGTTCGCAATTGCTGCTCTCGCTCTCGCGCCAGGCCGAACATCTCGCCCGCGCACTGCCCGACGGCTTGGCGGGCGCGGCGCTGGTAAAGGCCATCATCAGCCTGATGCTGGCCGGGCTCATCCTGCCCAGGGGCGAAAAATGGCTGGCCAAGGGACAGGCGCTGCTCGGTCCCACCCTGGCGGCACAGATCCTGGCCGATGGCGGCCATGTAGAACGCTCGCCGCAATTGATGCTGGAATTGCTGCAGCATCTCATCGACCTCAGGGACGTGCATATTTCGGCCGGGATGAAGCTGCCCGACGGTCTTTCCATCGCCATCAACAATCTGGGCTCGGTCCTCCTCATGCTGAGCCATGGAGATGCGGTCCTGGCGGGCTTCAACGACACGCCGGAGCTGGAACCCATCCATGTCCTGCAGGTGTTCGAGCGCGCCGGGGACAAATTGCGCCCGCTCAACCAGCTGCCCTTGACCGGCTTCCAGCGCCTCGATCGCGGCAAGACGGTCGTCATCATGGATTGCGGGGCACCGCCGCGCCACGGGCTCGACGCCCACGCCCATGCCGGCACGCTCTCCTTCGAGCTTTCCTTCGATGACGAACGCATGATCGTCAATTGCGGCGCGCATCCTTGGAGCAAGGAATGGGGCCAGGTCCAGCGCACGACCGCCGCGCATTCGACCCTTGTCGTCGATAACACCAATTCGGCCATGCTGCTGCCGCATGGCGGTCTGGCCTTGCGGCCGGAGATTGTAACCTGCCGGCGCGAGGAGACGGACGGGCAGATCTGGCTCGATACCTCCCATGACGGGTACGAGGAAGGCTTCGGCCTGGTGCATCGCCGCAAGCTCTATCTCTCCGCCGACGGTCACGATTTCATGGGCGAGGAACATCTGGTGGGTCCCGGCGGCAATAGCTATGCGCTCCGCTTCCACCTCCACCCGCAGGTCTCGGTCAATGTGACTCAGAACGGCCAGGCGGCCTTCATCAAGATGCCCAAGGGCTCCGGCTGGCGCCTCCGCGTCGATGGCGCCGACCTCGCTCTGGCCGAAAGCGTCCATATCGGCCTCGGCGGCCAGGTGCGCCGTTCGCAGCAGATCGTCGTCATCGGCACGATCGACAGCGACCAGACCCAGATCCGCTGGCTCCTGCAGCGCGAAGGCGGGAAGAAATAGGTGTTCCCTCGAATCCCTCCTACCTTCAGGCAGGGCAAACGCCATAAATCGTCATCCTCGGGCTTGGCCCGAGGATCAGGTGCGACTGGGTGAGGCGCGTCGCCTGCAGACAGATGTCCGGATCAAGTCCGGGCATGACGAAAATGGGAAAATACGATCGCCCCCTGAAGGTTGGGAGGGGATAAAGAGCTTGCCTGTGGCGATATCGGGCTTTAAGCCCTGCCCCATTCGCAAAGCCAGCCGGAACCCAGCTCATGCCCCATACCAGCCGCCCCATCCGCCGTGCCCTGATCTCCGTCTCCGACAAGACGGGACTTGAGGAATTGGGCCGGTTCCTGGCCGGGAAGGGCGTCGAAATCCTCTCCACCGGCGGCTCGGCCAAGGCCCTCGCCAGTGCCGGCATCGCGGTCAGGGAAGTGGCGGCCCATACCGGCTTCCCGGAAATCATGGACGGGCGGGTGAAGACCCTGCACCCCAGGATACATGGCGGCCTGCTGGCGCGGCGCGATTCGGCCGAACATGTGGCGGCCCAGGTGAAGCACGACATTCCGGATATCGACCTGCTCGTGGTCAATCTCTATCCCTTCGCCAGGACGGTGGCGGCGGGCGGGTCGTGGGAGGATTGCATCGAGAATATCGATATCGGCGGACCCGCCATGCTCAGGGGTGCCGCCAAGAACCATGATTTCGTCAGCGTCGTCACCGACCCCGCCGATTACGCAAAGCTGATGGCCGAGATGGACGAGCAGGGGGGCGGCACGTCGCTGGTCTTCCGCCGCGCGCTGGCAAGGAAGACCTACGCCCACACGGCCGCCTACGATAGCGCCATCGCCATGTGGATGAGTGCGCAGGCGGCCGATCCGCTGCCTGAGAGCATCAGCTTCTCCGGCAGCCGCGTGCAGATGCTGCGCTATGGCGAGAACCCGCACCAGCAGGCGGCTTTCTATCGCAGCGGCCCCGCGCGTCCCGGTGTCGCCACCGCCCTGCAGCTGCAGGGCAAGGAGCTTTCCTACAACAACCTCAACGACACCGACGCCGCCTTCGAGCTGGTGGCGGAATTCGACCGGCCCGCCATCGCCATCATCAAGCACGCCAACCCCTGCGGCGTCGCCAGCGTCGATGACGAAAACAACATGGCGGAAGCCTATGCGCGGGCGCTGGCCTGCGATCCGGTTTCGGCCTTCGGCGGCATCATCGCGCTTAACCGCGCGCTCGACGCGGCGACGGCTGTCGAGATCGTGAAGCTTTTCGCCGAAGTGGTGATCGCGCCGAAGATTTCCGACGCGGCCAAGGCGGTGCTGGCGGGGAAGCCCAATGTGCGCGTGCTTGAAACCGGCAGCCTGCCGGACCCGACCGCGCGCGGCGCTGTCGTCAAGTCGCTGGCGGGCGGTCTCCTCGTGCAGGACCGCGATTTCGGCCATGTGACGGAAAAGGATCTGAAGATCGTCACCAAGCGCGCGCCCAGCCTCCAGGAGATAGCCGACCTGCTCTTCGCCTTCCGGGTCGCCAAGCATGTGAAGTCGAACGCCATCGTCTATGCCAAGGCCGGCGCCACGGTCGGCATCGGTGCCGGGCAGATGAGTCGCGTCGATTCCAGCCGCATCGCCGCCTGGAAAGCGGATGAAGCTGCCAAGGCCGCCGGTGCCGCGACAAGCTTCGCCAAGGGTTCGGTGGTGGCGTCCGACGCCTTCTTCCCCTTCGCCGACGGATTGCTGGCGGCGGCCTCGGCCGGCGCCACGGCGGTCATCCAGCCCGGCGGCTCGATGCGCGATGCCGACATCGTGAAGGCCGCCGACGAAGCAGGCCTTGCCATGGTGCTGACTGGCATGCGGCATTTCAGGCACTGAGTGAGCGCCAGATCTATCTCATCGCGATGAAAACCCTCTCCCGCGAGGGGAGAGGGAAAGTGGGCGCCGGGGCGGACCGAGTTAGTTGATCAGCCCTTGTAATGCCCCTCGGCCTTCAGATCCGCGAGCGTCGCTTCGATGCCCTGGCGCAGCAGGCTGACCAGTTCGTCGACCTCTTCCTTGCTGAGTGTCAGCGGTGGCGAGATGACGTTGAGGGCGCCCAGCGGCCGCACGATGAGTCCTAGGCGCTCGCAATGATCGGAGATGCGCTTGCCGATATTGACCTCATCCGGGAAATGCGCGCGCGTCTCCTTGTCCATTACATTCTCGACGCACATCATGAACTGGCGCCCGCGCACCTCGCCGACGATGGGGAGGTCGAGCAGGCTGCGCAGCCGTTCGCCCAGATACGGCCCCATCTCCCGCACATGGCCATTCAGATCCTCGCGCTCCATCAGCGCGATGTTGGCGAGCGCCGCGGCACAGGCGACCGGATGGCCGGAATAGGTATAGCCGTTGGTGAACCAGCCATCGGGGTCGGCCGCCGACATCGAATCGTAAACGCGATCGGAGAAGATGACCGCACCCAGCGGTTGATAGCCGGAGGTGAGACCCTTCGCCGTCACGATCATGTCGGGCACGATGTCGAACACGGCTTCGGAGGCAAAGAAATGCCCCAGCCGCCCGAACGCCGTCACCACCTCGTCGGAAATATAGAGAATGTCGTGGCGGCGGCAGAGCTCCAGCGAGCGCTTGTGATAGCCATTGGGCGGCACGATGACACCGCCGGCGCCCATCACCGGTTCGGCGAAGAAGGCGGCGATATTGTCGGGGCCGACTTCCATGATCTTGGCTTCGAGCTCGGCGATGAGATAGTCGCAGAACTGTTGCTCGGTAATATCCTTGCCGACACCGTTCGGCAGCACTTCATGCGCCCGGTAGTAGTTCGGCGAGGAGACGTGATGAATCCACTCCTCGATGAAATGGAGATAAGGCGAGCGGTCGCCCGGCCGCCCGGTGATCGAGCCGGTGAGGTAGGTCGAGCCATGATAGGCGTCGATGCGGCTGATGATGTGCTTCTTCGACTTATGCCCGCGCTTGGCGTGATAATAATGCGCGATGCGCACGGCCGTGTCGTTGGCGGTCGACCCGCCGCAGGTGAAGAAGACCTTGTTGAGATCGCCCGGTGCCAGGCTCGCGAGCTTGGCCGCGAGTTCCGCCGCCGGCACGTTGGTGGTGTCGACGAACGGATTGAAGAAGGCCATGCGCGCGGCCTGTGCGGCGATCGCATCGACGATCTCGCGCCGCCCATAGCCGATATTGACACACCACAACCCGCCGATGCCGTCGAGATAGCGCTTGCCCGAAAGGTCATAGACGTAGGCGCCCTCGGCCCGGCCCATCACCAGCGAGCCGTCTCGTCTGAAGCTGTCGAAATGGGTCCAGGGATGGACGAAATGGTCCTTGTCCTTCTGCCAGATATCCTTTGGATCGACCTGGTCGAGGCTGGCGATGGCGAGATGGCCGCTACCCATGATGCTTCTCCCGATGGCGCGTGGAATGCGCTATTATTGAAGTCAGAAAAATATTATAGTCATTTCAAAATTACAGTCAATCAAGGAAACTGAGGATGGCCGAGATCGGCTTGCGCGAAAGACAAAAAGAGAAGCGAAAACAATCGATTATGATGGCTGCGGCGCGATTGTTCCAGGCCCAGGGGTTCAACGCCGCCTCGATGGAAGACATCGCCCAGGCCGCCGAACTCTCGGTCGGCACGGTCTATAACTATTTCAAATCGAAGGCCGAGATCGGCCTTGCCATCTACCAGGCCGACCGCGACCTGGTGCATGCGGCAACGAACGAGGTCATCGCCAACCCGCCCGCCGACCCGGTCGATGCCATCTGCCGCATGATGGAAACCGATTTCGAAACCGAGATCGGCTATCTCGACCGCGCCGTCTGGTCGTCCCTCTTCGGCGCGTCGTTCACCGACCAATCGAGCCTTTCCTCGGCCTTCGTCTCGGACGAGCTGATGCGCGTCGACCAGTTCCGCAAACTCCTCGCGGTCTTGGCCGCCCAAGGCAAGATCGACAAATCAGCCGACCGCGACGCCGCCGCCGAAATGCTGGGCGCCCTCAACCTCTGGTACTTCTTGCGCTGGCTCGCGGGCCTCCGCGCGGGCGAAGGGAGTGCCACGAGCGGCATCCTCGACGCCGAAGCCAAGGCGACCCTCCGCCGCCACGTGGCGCAATTGATGCGGGGCTTGCGGGCTTAAGGGAGGGCAAGGAATGCTTCCCCGCTATCTATTATTCCGTCATGCCCGGGCTTGACCCGGGCATCAGCCAGCAACTGAAAGACAGAGCCCAGTCAAACCTGATCCCCGGGTCTTCGTTGAAGCATGTCGGCATGCGCCGACAGGGCCCGGGGATGACGGAAAGAACAAGGCGCCCCTCACCCCGACCCTCTCCTCGCAAGCGGGGCGAGGGAGTTCCGAACGAGCCCGCCTCTGGCCCCTCGCCCCATGAAATGGGAAGAGGGGATGGGGTGAGGGGTGTTTGAAGCGACGTGCCTCTACCCCATCAGTCCATTGAGCGCCGCATATTGCAGCAGCATCACCGTCTTGGCGTCGCAGATGCGCCCGTCCGCCACCATGGCCAATGCCTCGGCCAAGCTCATCTCGACGACCTCGATATCCTCGCCCTCATGCGCCAATCCCCCGCCGGCCCCGATGCGCGACTGGGGCGAATATTCCGCGACGAAGAAGGTCAGCTTCTCTGTGACCGACCCCGGACTCATGAAGCACTCGAACACGCGGGCAGGCTTCGTCACCACCACCCCACACTCCTCCGCCGCCTCCTTGACGATGGCGGTCACAGGGTCAGCCTCATCCAACAGCCCCGCGCAAACCTCGATCAACGGCTCAGGGTGCCCGTTCACATAGGCGGGGAAACGAAACTGCCGCGTCAGCAGCACGGTCTTGGCGGTGGGGTCATAAAGCAAAATGCACGCCCCATTCCCCCGATCATAAGTCTCCCGTGACATCGTCACCCAAGACCCATCCCGCCGCTGGATCTCGAAGGTCGTCTTCTTCAGCAGATAGTAATCGTCGGAAAGGATGCGGGAGTCTTTGATGCGGATGGGAGGCATAAGAAGTCCTGGAGATCGCCGGACGATAAAATCGTCGAAGGTGTAGATTCGGATGCAAATGACGGATATACTCTTTACACGCTAGAAACCGTATAACTGGACTGTGCCCATGTCTGAAAAGACGGCAAATATCCTCAAGATTGCTCCTGCGGGTAAGAGTAACAGCGCGCAATCCATTGTAGGTGAGTTCGTATCAAACGAACTGGTCTTTGGTGTCGTAGGGCCCGTGGGATCGGGAACGTCGACCATAGCCACTGCGCTTGAGCAACTTCTTAGGCAGAAAGGTTATGAAACAGTCCTCATTAAGGCAAGAGACATCATTGTCGAGTGGGCTAAGGCGACAGGGTTTCAAGTCACGGCCGGCAAGAAGATGGAGGAAGTAGTATTGCTCCAAAATGCTGGTGACGAGATGCGCAAGCAAGATAGCTCCGCAATTGCCGTCAAATTTGTGGAGAGCATTAGGAACGAGCGCGCTCGACAAAAAGGTGAAAAACTTGAAATAGATACTGTGGTTGAGCCCGACGGGAAAAAGCGCGCCTACATAATCGATTCACTGAGGAATCCTGCAGAAGCGATGCTGTTGCGTCGCGTTTATGCCGAAGCGTTCTGCCTTATAGCGGTTGTCTGCGAAGAGGAGCTGAGAAAGGATCGTCTTACTCAGAAATATAAAGACGCAGGTCAGGATCAAATCGAAGAATTTATGGATCGCGATGAGAAGGCCGAGCACAAGTATGGTCAGCAGGTAGCGGATACATTCCACTTGGCCGACTTCTTTGTTGATAACACAGCCGACAGACTTATTCATGGTGCGGGCAAAGTTGAAAAATCAAACCCCGAGTGGACAGTGCCAGAAGAACTGGGCCGCTTGGTCGACTTGCTTGCGCATTCTAAAATAGTGCGTCCGCGAGCCAATGAAACAGCGATGAATCACGCTTATGGCGCTCGCATGCGGAGCGCGTGCCTTTCTCGCCAGGTCGGTGCGGCTATTGTTGACGAGCAAGGTAATGTGGTGGCAACAGGGACCAATGAAGTTCCTCGGGCTGGCGGTGGTGTGTATGGAGGCGTGTTCCTTTCTGGCTCGGAAGCGGACCCGACGCCAGATCATGATCATCGGTGTTATGTGCACGGAGGATATTGTCGAAATAATCGAGAGCAGAATGAAATAATTAAAGAACTATTTAGTTCTATCGCTGAATTGAAGTCGATTAAGTTAGATAATGATCTCATAAAACGCGTACGCAAAAGCCGCATTGGACAGTTAATTGAGTTTAGCCGGTCCGTTCATGCGGAGATGGACGCGTTACTGTCCGCCGCGCGACAAGGGAAGTCACCAATGGCCTGCAGGCTCTTCGTAACGACCTTTCCTTGCCATAACTGCGCTAGACACATTGTTGCAGCCGGTGTCGACGAAGTGCAGTTCATCGAGCCGTATCTCAAAAGCAAGGCGATACCGTTGCATGGCGACGCGATCACCACCTCAAAGGACAAATGGGCATCGCCGAGCGCATTGAAGAGAAAAGGAAAAGATGAACCTGGACAAGTCCTTTTCCGCCCCTTCACAGGTGTTGCCCCTCGACTTTATCGGCGAGCCTTCTATAAGGACCGAGAGTTGAAGGATAATTTCAATGGTGGTCTTCTGGCGGAATTTGGTCCGCCAGAAGGGAATGGCGCAAATGAGCCGCTGCGAGTAAGCTACCCTCAAATGGAGACCACGCTTATGAAGGCCCAGCAGTAGGCAGAATGATTGGCGAAAGAATCGTATCTCACTTAAAGCTGGTAAGCTCTAATACTGAAGCTGACCACGAAGTGAGTTTGCTTGCCCACAGCGCGGAGAGTAAGAGCGCACAGGGTCAACTTGCCCTACCCTATCATGATGCTTTTTCAGTTCTGTTGCTTGACGTACGCCGACTGAATTTTGGGCGCTTCGTTGACGTCCTAAATTCTACCCGCCCCAATTGGATTATCGACGTTAGAGTAACGCCTAGAATGGACTTGCTTGCCGGCAATCGGCAGCATGCGCTAAAGATATTCTCCTCACATAATGCAGAATATGTGGATCTATTTGGAAAGCTCGGTTTGCACAGCTATCAGTCTGCTGAAGCAAACCCGGCTCTCTGGAGCAAGACAATCGGGGAGATCGTTTTAAATTCTCGTCGGCCAAGTGGGCCGTTTATAGTGCTCTTTGATGATGACAAGCAGTTCGAATTTGCTAAGAAAATAGTACCGCATTCGTTCGGGTCAATTTTTCAGAAACCAGTCTTTGTGTCCTATACGGACTAGCCCTACCTCCAACACGCCCCCGCCACGCGCATGAAGTTCCCGCCCATGATGGCGGCGACATCTGCATCCTTGTAGCCGTGCCGCAGCAGCCCCGCCGCGATATCCGGCAGGCGTTCCGGCGAGACGAACCTCACCGTTGAGAAGTTGAACTCGACGCCTTGCACCTTGGGCCACCACAAAGCCGGGTCTTCGCCTGCGGGGAGATCGCTATGATCCTGGTCGAAGGAATAGTCGATGCCGATGCCGACATGCTGGGTGCCGATCTTTTCCACCATGTAATCGATATGGCGGATGAGGGTGTCGGTCTCGATATCGGCACCCAGGAACGGGCCGATGCCGGTGATGCAGACGAGGCCGCCGGTCCTGGCCGCGGCCGCGATCTGGGTGTCGTCGATATTGCGCGGATGGTCGCAGAGCGCCTTGGCGTTGCTGTGGGAGAAGACGACGGGCTTCGTGGAAACTTCCATCACGTCGAGGCTGGTCGCGCGGCTTGAGTGCGAGCAATCCATGAGGATGCCGACGCGGTTGCATTCCCTGACCACCGCGCGGCCGAGATCGGATAGCCCCATGTTCTTGCCGAAGCAGCCGCCGGCGATGTTGTTGTCGCGGTTATAGGCAAGGTGCATCTGCCGCACGCCGAGATCGCGGTAGAGGCCGATCATGGCGAGATCGTCCTCGATCATCGCCGAGCCTTCGAGGTCGAACGCCACGGCGAGCTTCCCCTCGCGCTTGGCGCGCGTCACATCGGCCAGGGTCTCGGCAAGGATATAATGGTCAGAATGCTTCCCGATCCAATCGCGAAAACCGGCGATGACGCGGACGCACTGGCCCAGGGGATTGAAATCCATGCCGACATTGACCGAGACGAAGGTGGCCCCCGCCGCCCGGTGCCGCTCGAGCGCCCGGCAATCGTAATTGGGCAGCAGCGGCAAACAGGCATGCGCGTCCCAGACGATGCTGTCGCGATAGACCTGCGGCCAACTCGCGCGCGGCAGCAAGGGCTCCGTCGGCTCGGTGCCGCGCGGATGCTGACTCTCGGTCTTCAGCGGCTTGTTCATCGCAATCTCTCCCACAGCACTTTCGCGCATCATAGCGGGGGTGCGGGTGAGGAGGAAGGTCAGCATGGTCTTAAAATCTCGCGGTCGGATATTCTTCAATTGCACCCCCCTCACCCCAACCCCTCTCCCGCGAGGGGAGAGGGGCCAGGTGTGCAAGGTGCAATAACTTTCAGTCATAATGACCGCTGCCAATGGAACCTCTTACCCTCTCCCCTCGCGGGAGAGGGTCGGGGTGAGGGGGTGGTCCGACCGGGTCAGGTCTTCACGCCGCTTCATCCTCATCGATCAGCCCCAGCACCTGGCGGTCGAAGAGGCGACGGTAGATGCCGTCTTCCTGGCCGATGAGCAATGCGTGGCTGCCTTCCTCGACCACGCGGCCCTGGTCGAAGATGATGATGCGTTCCAGCGCCCGCACGGTCGAGAGGCGGTGGGCGATGACGATGGCGGTGCGGCCTTCGATCAGGCGTTCGGTGGCCTCCTGAATCAAATGCTCCGATTCCGAATCGAGGCTCGACGTGGCTTCGTCGAGGATCAAGATCGGCGCATCGGCGAGGAACGCGCGCGCCAGGGCCACGCGCTGGCGCTCGCCGCCGGAGAGCTTCACCCCGCGCTCGCCGACCAGGGTCTGATAACCCTTGGGCAGGCGCGCGATGAAATCATGCGCGTTGGCAAGGCGTGCCGCCTGTTCGATCTCGGCCAACGTGGCCCCCGGCCGCGCATAGGCGATGTTCTCGGCGAGGGACCGGTGAAACAGGATCGGCTCCTGCTGCACCAACGCGATCTGCGACCTGAGACTCGCCTGCTGGGCGGTCGCCACATTCTGCCCGTCGATGCGAATCTCCCCGGCCTGGATATCGTAAAGCCGCTGGATGAGCTTGACGAAGGTCGTCTTGCCCGATCCCGAAAGGCCCACCAGACCCACCTTCTCGCCGGCACGGATGGTGAGCGAGAAATCCTTGTAGAGCGGATTCTGGTGCCCGCCGTAATGGAAGGTGACGCGGTCGAACGCGATCTCGCCGCGCGTGATCGCGATGGGCCTTGCCCAATAGCCGTCCTTCACGCCGAAGGGTGTTGCGTGAATCGCCACCAGCTCCTCCATATCGTTCACGCTACGCTGCAGGTCGCGGATATAGGAGCCGATATCGTAGAGATAGCCATGGATCACCAGATAGGCGGTGAGCACATAGGTGACCTCGCCCGGTGTCGCCTGGCCGTTCCACCACAGATAGATCGCCATGCCGATGATGGCGGCACGCAAGGCCAGCAGCATCAGCGATTGCAGCGTGCCGTTCATCGTGCCGCGCATCCAGGTGCGCGCGGTGCGCTTCTTCCATTTGGCGACGACGCGCGCCAGCAGCGCATCCTCGCGCGCCTCGGCGCCGAAGCTCTTGACCACCGCGTTGCAGGTAATGGCATCGGCCAAGGCACCACCCACCCGCGTGTCCCACTGGTTGGAGAGCGAGGCGGCCGGCCCCACGAACTTCACCGACAAGGTTGCGGCGACGGCGATATAGAAGACGACGCCCACCAGCACGATGACGCCCATCATCGGCCAGTGCCAGGCCAGCAGCAGGCTCGACCCCAGCAGCACGATCATGGCCGGGAACAAAGCCAGCAGCACGGTATCGTTGAGCTGGTCGAGCGCCCACATGCCGCGCGTCACCTTGCGCACGGTCGACCCGCCGAACGTGTTGGCATGCCAATCGGTGGCGAAGCGCTGCACGCGCCAGAAGCTTTCCTGCAGCAGGCGCTGCATGTTGCGCAAGGTCAGCTGTACGATGCCGGCGAAAGCGAGGAAGCGGAACGTCACCGCGACAAACCCCAGGCACATGATGCTGCCAAGCGCCACCGCCGCCTCGCGCAGGGTGTTCTCGCTCCGCGGCTGGCTCACCGCGTCGATGAGATGGCCGGCGAAAAGCGGGATGCAGATATCCATCAAGGTGGCGATCATGATGGTGCCGCCGGTCGCCAGCACGAGGGGCACCTGCCGCCGCCAATAGGTGAAGGCAAAGGCGAAGACCGCGGAGAAAGCACTGCGCTTATTGGGTTTCTTCGTTCCCGCGCCGACGTTTGGCGTCGGCACCTGGGCTATATCGGTCATGGCATTGTCGGTGAATCTGCCGATTCACCGCCTCTGATCTGTTCCGGAAGGAAAATAACGGGGAGGCGAAAGCGAGAGACGGCGCCGCAGGCGGCGACAGTCCCGATGCCAGGCCCCGAAACGGACTCGTTCCGGCTATATGAAACGCAAATGGAGAGAGATGGGCTGAGTACAGGCCGTTACTTGGCCTGTACGCCGTCGATGCGACCTAACGTTCGAGTCGCGACGGCATCAGGCCGGGGGATGTAAATGCGAGCGCGTAACGCATGCGTGCCTCCCGGCAAGTGGTGATGAGGAGAAGAACATAACCGGCTCGGCCCATTTTGGCAAGAGCCCTTGCGCGCGATGGCTGTGGCGGGGAGATGTGGTGGGACGTCTTGCAAGCGCGGTGCTGCATGAGAGTCGCATTCCCTCTCCCCTCGCGGGAGAGGGCCAGGGTGAGGGGGTGGTGAGAACGGACTCGTTGATGGACCCCCTCACCCGCTCGCATGCGCTCGCCACCCTCTCCCGCGAGGGGCGAGGGTTTTCTTCGGCATCCTGAGTGATCCTTAAGCAAACCACCAGCGTTCGAAGATGTATCCGCCGTCATGGTCGTAATTGGTGTTGAGATCGCCATGGGCGACTTTGTTGGTGTGGGCTGAGGTGAAATTGTTGAACATCAGCACGACGATGCCGCCATCGTCGTGCAGGATCTGCTGCATCTCGGCATACATGGCGGCGCGCGAGGGTTCGTCGGTTTCGGCGCGGGCCTTCAGCAGCAATTCGTTGAAGCGGTCGTTCTTCCAGAAGGTGTCGTTCCAGGCCGCCTCCGCCGCGTAGGCCGTGGTGAACATCCAATCGGCGGTCGGCCTGCCGCTCCAATAGGAGAAGCACCAGGGCTTCTTCATCCACACCGCGTCCCAATAGCCGTCATTGGCTTCCTTGATGACGTTGATGTCGATGCCGGCCTTGGCGGCGGATTCCTTCATCAGCACCGCGGCGTCGACGGCGCCGGCAAAGGCGGCGTCGGCCGCCGAAAGATCGACCTTCAAGGATGAAAGCCCCGCCTTCTTCAGATGGAACTTCGCCTTCTCCGGATCGTAGGCGAAAGCGGGCTCCGGCTGGGTCGCGTATTTGATCGACGGCGCCAGCGGATCGTCGTTGCCTGGCCGCCCATGGCCCAGCAGCACCTTCTTCACGATCTCCTCGCGGTCGATCGCCCATTTCAAGGCCAGGCGCACATCGACATTGTCGAAGGGCTTGGCGCGCACATCCATCGGCGCCACGTAATGCGAAAAGCCTGTGACGTCGGTGACCATCACGCCCGGATTGCGCTCCAGCAGGTTGAGCGTCTTCAGGTCGCACCGGTCCATGTAATCGATATCGCCGGTGAGCAGCGCATTCTGCCTTGCCGCCACATCGACGATGGCCAGCATCTCGATCTCGTCGAAATAGGGCCCGTCCTTGTGGAAATTCGGGTTGCGCTTGGCGGTGAACTTCACGCCGGGCTGGTAATTTTCCATCACGAACGGGCCGGTGCCGATGCCCGCCTTCCAATCGATCTCGCCCTCGCCCGTGGCCGGGAAGATCGGCAGGTGGTAATCGGTGGTGATGTAGGGGAAATCGGCGCTCCCGGATTTCAGCGTGAAGATGACCGTGCCGTCGCCATCGGCCTTGATGTCGGTGATGTCCTCCAGCACCGATTTCGCCGCCGATTTCGAATTCTCACCCCGGTGATAGTTATAGGTCGCCACCACGTCGGCGGCCTTGAGGCTCTTGCCGTTGTGGAATTCGATGCCTTTCCTGAGCTTGTAGACCCAGGTCTTGGCGCCGTCGGCGGCCTCGAAGCTTTCGGCAAGGTCGGGGACCGCATTGTTCTTCTGGTCGATGCCGGTGAGGCACGAGCCGATGACGAAGCCGACATCGGCCGAAAAGGCATTGGCCCAGGTCGCGGGATCGAGGCTGTCCGAAGTCTGGCCATGGCCGATGCCGGCGCGGAACTTGCCGCCCTTCTTCGGTTCGGCGCGCGCCGCCTTGGCAAACAGCGTCTCGGCCGCGCCCACGGCGACGCCGGCCGCCAGCGCCATTTGCATGAAGTCGCGCCGGCCCATGCGGCCGCGCGTCACCAGCGATTGCATCGTCTTGAGATCCATCGACATGTCCCAGGCCCCCTCGTTCTTGAAAGTGACGGTAACGACGTTACGGGGCGTTCGCGGCCCATCTCAATGTTTTTAATTCAAACGGCCGCCTGATTCCGCACCCCGTCAAATCAAAGCCGGAGCGAGGACCTTCATGCCGGGAAGATGCCGCGCCGCGATATCGCGATAGGCTTCGGTGTCGCCGGGCACGGCCAGCCACAGGACCGCATGGCGCCGGTGGCGCTTCACGGCATGGCGGGTGAGCGGCTCGACATCGTCGCCCTCGATCTGGGCGAGCGGGGCAATACCATGGTCGGCCAGTACCGAGCGGGCGATTTCGGCCATCTCCCCGGCCCCGAAAAGGACGATTCCGGCACCCTCATATTGTGTGAGATAGGCCGCAAAACTCTGCCGCAGATGCCGGTAAAGGCGCATCTGCTCGGCAAGGTACGCGCCTTGCAGCGCGCCCAACTGCGCCCGGCCCGCGGTGGTCAGCACATAGCGATAGCCGCTGCCGCGCCCTTCGGGCCGATCCAGCTTGGCCAGCCACCCGGTCTTTTCAGCGCGCGCGGTATAGGCGTTGACCACGGCCAGCGACACGTCGAGCGCCAGCGCCAGGCGCCGCTGCGACAGGAGCGGATCGGCCCGGTAGGCGGCAAGAACCCGCAGCGCCAGTTCGCGCTCCACATGCCGCTTTTCCTGGCGGATCTTGGGGAACGGATAGGCGCCCAGCAGATTGTCGCGCTGGGCCGCCGGCTTTTCCGGCACAGGCGGGTTGAGGGCGGCGAGATAGGAAAGAGCCCAGCTCCTGGCGGCTTCGAGCGTGGCCTGGCCGGTGCTTTTGACCAGCGGGCGCGCCCGGCCCGGGCGGCGGAACGCCGCCTGCCAGAAGCGGGTCGGCCGGTCGCCGCGCTTGAACAGGCGCACCGCGCGCCCGGCCAGAAAGACCGAGGCGCCGCCAGGCTTTATCGATCGGGGCTTCATTGGCCGGCCAGGTGTGTGCATGGTGTGTGCATATGAGGCACCATAACAGAAGCTTCACGAACGGCCAATGCGGCGCCGGAAACGAGGATGCCTGGAAGAAAGCGGGAACTCCGCGCCAAGGAGGCACCTTTCCGGGCGTTAGGCCGCCGAACGGCGATGTCGCGGTAAGCCGGGCGGAGGTCAGCCCCAAGGCCCGCGCCGGCGGTCGACGGCCGGGATCGACGACCGGCGCGTGGGCGCGCGCGGGGACGCGGTGGTGGCGGTGACGGGTGTCGCGCCGCCGCTTTCCATCGCCAGCAGCCGCTCGATGCGGTTGGCGACATGCGGGTGGGTCGAAAACAGGCTGTCGCCGGCGCGGCCATGCAGCGGATTGACGATGAAGAGATGGGCGGTCGCCGGATTGGCCTCCGCCATGTCGTTGTCGATCGCCTCGGCGCCCTGGCTGATCTTGTTGAGGGCGCTGGCCAGGGCGCGGGGCTGGCCGCAGATTTCGGCGCCGACGCGGTCGGCCTCGTATTCGCGGCCGCGCGAAATGGCCATCTGCACCAGCATGGCGGCGAGCGGCGCCAGCAGCATGACCACCAGACTGCCGATGGCACCCAACGGGTTGTTGCGATCGTCGCGCCCGCCCATGAGGCCCATGAACATCAGCGAATTGGCCAGCATGCCGATGGCGCCAGCCAGCACCGCCGTGATGGTCATGGTGAGCGAATCGCGGTTCTTCACATGGGCCAGTTCATGCGCCATGACGCCGGCGATCTCGTCGCGGCCCAGCATGCGCAGCAGGCCCGTTGTGGCGGCCACCGCCGCGTTTTCCGGATTGCGGCCCGTCGCAAACGCATTGGGCTGGTCATTGTCGATGATATAGACCTTCGGGCTGGGAAGGCCCGCGCGGGCGGCGAGCCCGGCCACGATCCCTTCCAGCGGATGCCCGTCGGCGGGCCGGGCGCGGTACATGCGCAGCACGATCTTGTCGGCATTCCAATAGGCGAACAGGTTCATCGCCAGCGCCACGCCGAAGGCGAAGATGACACCCGTCTGGCCGCCGATCACATAACCGACCGCCAGGAACAGGCCGGTCATCGCGGCCAGGAGCAAAGCAGTCCGCATGTAACCCATCGCAAATAACCTCGCCCGATAAACAATCTCGCCCGACAAACAGCCTTGGAGGCAAGATTGTCATGCCGCGCCTGGGAATCAAGATCTTGACGCCGCCCCGGCATGGCCTATCGTCCTGTCCCATGACAAAAAACGATGAAAAACCGGCCCAACCGGAAAAGGCGCCTGCCGATGGCGCGGAAGCGAAAAAACCGGGCGGAGCCCTGAAACCCGCCGAGTTCGGCGGCCCGGCCGGTCCGGAACCGACCCGCTATGGCGATTGGGAGCGGAACGGCCGCGTCAGCGATTTCTGAAGCCCGGCGGCGGCACGGGAAAGTGAGTGGCGGGGCAGCCGGCCCGGCCTTAAATTCGGCACCATGCTGAATCGCATCCTCCCTGCCGCGCTCCTGGCGCTTGCCCTCATCCTGCCCGCTGGCCTGGCCGCCGCGCAAAGCGGCAGCGATTTCGCGCAGCCTTTCAACAGCCCGAGCGGCCCGGCCCCCGGCGCCCCCGGTATTGGCGGCATGGCGGCGCCGGGTGAGGATGCGCCCAGCGTGCTCGCGCCAGCGCAGCCGCCGCCCCTCGAACCCAGCGTGCCGGTATTGGCGCCGGTTGCACTGGAAACGCCGCCGGCACCTATCGTCGTGGAACTCTTCACGTCGGAAGGCTGCTCATCCTGTCCGTCGGCCAACGACTATCTGCGCGAGCTTGCCAGGCGGCGCAATCTGCTGCCGCTCTCCTTCCATGTCGATTACTGGGACTATATCGGCTGGAAGGACCGCTTCGCCGACCCCGCCTTTGCCGACCGTCAGCGCGCCTATGCGGCGGCGCGCGGCAAATCCATGATGTACACGCCGCAGATGGTTGTCGCCGGCGCTCTCGAAGTCGTGGGTTCGGACCGCAAGGCGGTCGAGGGTGCGCTGAAGAAAGCCGACCGCCGCCACGCCATGTACAGCTTGAGCCTCGGCAAGGACGCCCAGGGCGGCATCCATCTGCAACTGCCCCAGGCCACCCTGTCCGTCCCGGCCAGCTTGTGGCTGGTTACCTATGTCTATGAAGGGGCAACCGATATCCAGGCCGGCGAGAATCGTGGCAGGCATATGATCACCACCAACGTCGTACGCTCCCTGCGCAAGGTGGGCCAGTGGAACGGCGCGCCGGAAGACTGGGTCATCAGCCTCACCCGCGAAGAGATCGCCGGCAAGCCCGATGCCTGCGCCATCATCGCCAACGAAGCCGAATTCGGCCCCGTGGTCGCCGCCGCCGCCTGGGACTTCAAGGATTTGTGGTGACGACGTTCCCCGCGAGGGGGGGCGGTCGATTGGGGGACATTCGCTGCCATCATGACTGATTTCCGTGCGACGCACCGCCATTACAAAGGCGGTCTCTATCAGAAACTCTTCGACGCCACGCATAGCGAGACGGAAGAGCAGCTCACCATCTATCTCACCGCGGACGGCCGCCCCTTCGCGCGCCCGAAGGCGATGTTCGACGGCTTGACCGAGGATGGAAAGCGGCGGTTCGCGCCATTGGGCGACGACCGACAAAAGTAAGCCTCTCTGGCCCACCGCCCCGGGCCCAACGTCTCTTGACGCGCAACGGCTTCGTCCGCTCGGGCTTTGCCAGGAATACGTTCGAGATCGGCGGCCCCCCTTTCAGGGCAGGGGGATTCTTCCCAAATCAGAAAGCCTCGTTCCAGGGCCGCAAGTCGATTTCGTGGGTCCAGGCACTGCGATGCTGCTTATGCACGTTGAGATACGTCTCGGCGATCGCTTGCGGCGAGAGCAGGACATCGTCGTCATTGGCCGAACGGCTGCCGCGCGTGCCGGCGATGCCGCCATCGATGATGAAATGGGCGACATGGATGCCCTTGGGGCCAAGTTCGCGCGCCATGCTTTGCGCGAGGCCACGGAGCGCGAACTTGCCCATGGCGAAGGGGGCCGAACCGGCGAAGCCCTTGATGCCGGCGGTGGCACCCGTGAAGAAGATCGAGCCCTTGGCCGCCGGCAGCATTGCCCGCGTGGCACCCTGGCCGACGAGGAATCCGGCCAGCGCATTGTTGCGCAGGGCGGCCTCCGCCTCGGCCGGGTCGATTTCGGCGATGAGGCCGCGGGCGCGGTAGCCGGCATTGAAGATGACGAGTTCCGGCACGCCGAAATCGCGCTCGGCCACGGCGAACAGGCGCTCCACGGCGGCGGCCTCCGACGCGTCGCAGGCCATGGCGCGGGCGCCCAGTTCGGCCACCAGCGGCGCCAGCTTGGCGATGTCGCGGGCGACGAGGACCAGTTTGAAACCGTCGGCCGCGGCCGCACGCGCCAGGGAAGCGGACAAGCCACTGCCGGCGCCGACGATGATCGCATAGCGGGTCATCCTGCCGATTTCCTTCGTTTGGCGTCCCCGGCACCAGATTGCGCAGCCGCCCGCCGGCCGGTCAAGCCGAGCTGTTCCAGGTTGCACTCCCCCGCCAAAGGGTGGTAGCGGAACGCCAACCATTTCGAAAGACAGGATATCAAGGAGCGTGCGATGACCGACCAGAACCCAGCCCAAGCCGGAAACGGCGCCCAGGATGCCACCGATGCGGGCCCGGCCTTGGTCGTTATGCATCAGTTCCTGAAGGACTTTTCCTTCGAGAACCCGCTGGGTGCGGAAACCCCCTCGGCGCTCAAGGAAGCCCCCACCGGCATGATCCGGGTCGATGTACGCGTGAAGCCGCTGACCCCGCCCGATATCGAAGTCACCCTGTTCATGGCGGTGGATGCCAAGATCGGCGAGCGCTCCGTCTATCTCACCGAATGCGAATATGCCGGCCTCTTCCGCCTGGGCCGCGTGCCGCAGGAGCATGTGCTGCCGCTGGTCATGATCGAGGCGCCGCGCCTGCTGTTCCCCTTCGCCCGCCAGGTCATCGCCAATGCGGTCGCTGCCGGCGGCTTCCCGCCGCTGCTCATCAACCCGGTCGATTTCGTCGCCATGTACCGCGAACGCCGCGAGGAAATGCTGAAGCAGGCCGAGGCGCAGAAGGCTGCCGGCGCCGTCAACTAAACGCGCCGACGTGGCGGGCAAGCGGCGTCTCTCCGAAGCGGAGCTTGCTTTGTGGCAGGCGGTCGCCAGCACGGTCGCGCCGCTGAAGCCCAAGCGAAAGAAGAGAAGTCCGATGAAGGGCGGCGCGGCGGCCGTGGCAGCGCCCGCCGCCCTTTCTCCACCCACCCCTTCTCCGCCTGGCAAGCGCCCCAAATCGCCCCCGAAGGGGCCGCCGCCGGTCCAGAAGCCGGCATCGTCCAAGATCGCGGCCCAGCCGCCGCTCACCCCCAATCCCGCCCCCGGCGCCATGCCGGGGATCGACAAGCGCCAGGCCGAGCGGTTCCGCCGCGGGCAGCTGCCCATCGAAGGCAAGATCGACCTCCATGGCCGCACGCAGGAGGAAGCGCATGACGCGCTGCTCGGCTTCCTGCAGCGCGCCTTCGCGCAGGAGAAGCGCAAGCTGCTGGTCATCACCGGCAAGGGCATGACCCAGTCGAAATCGGGCATCCTCAAGGCCAACGTCCCGCGCTGGCTCAACGAGCCGGTCTTCCGCCGCCTGGTGCTGGCGATCTCGCAAGCCCGCCCCGAACATGGCGGCGAAGGCGCGCTCTACGTGCTGCTGAAACGACGGAGGTAGCGACCCCCACCCAATCCTCCCCCTGAAGGGAGAGGGTCGGGGTGGGGGTTCGGGCCGCTATTTCCACTTCTGCAGTGTCGCCTCGGCGGCGGCGGTGACGAAGCGGCGGGGCAGCAGGCGCATGGCGATGCTGGCCAGGTAGTTGGTGGGGCCAACCACATGGACGCGTTCCTGGCCCAGCGCGCGCAAGGCTTCCTGCGCCACGCGTTCGGCGCCGTGCATCGTCGTCATGGTCGGATTGCCGGCGCCGGCGCGTTCGAAGAAGCGGGTATCGGTGGCGCCAGGGCACAAGGCCAGGACATCTATCGGCTCCTGCGCCAGTTCCTCGGCCAGGGCCTCGGTATAGTTCAGCAGGAAGGTCTTGCTGGCGGCATAGGTGGCAAAGAGCGGCATCGGCGCGAAGGCCGCGGTGCTCGCGACATTGACGATGCCGGCGCGCCGGCCGCTCTCATGCGCATGGCGCAGCAGCATGGGCAGGAGCCCGCGCGTGATTTCCACGGGTGCGGCGATATTGACCTGCACCATCTCCATCTCGCGCAGTTCCGAATTGTCGACGACACGGCCGAGTTGCCCGATGCCGGCATTGTTGATGACGAGATCGACGCCGGCATTTTCGGCGGCACCGATGACGGCATAGCGCCCTTCCGGATCGGTGAGGTCGGCGACGACGGTGCGCACCTGGCGGCCGTTCAAGGCCAGTTCCTGCGCCAGCGCATTCAGCCGGTCGCGGTCGCGCCCGTGCAGCAGCAACGCGGTGGCGCGCGGCAGGGCCCTGGCGAAGGCGGCGCCGATGCCGGATGAAGCGCCGGTGATGAGGGCCGAAAGATAGTCCATTTCAGTCCGACTCGGGTTGAACGAGGTTGAATCCTAAGCCAGATCCGTCCGGCTTGCCATTGCGGCCGGTCTATGGCACCTCAACCGCCAGCCGGTATGCCAGAAAGCGATAGGGAAGCTTAACCAATGCCTCAGTTCCGCACCCTCGACGACCTCAGCCTCAGCCTCAGCCTCAGCCTCAGCGGCAAGCGCGTGCTCGTGCGCTGCGACCTCAACGTTCCGATGAAGGACGGCAAGGTGACGGATGCAACGCGCATCGAGCGGTCGGCGGCGACATTGAAGGAACTGGCCGATAAGGGCGCCAGGGTCGTCATCCTCTCCCATTTCGGCCGCCCGAAGGGCAAGGTGGCGCCGGAATTCTCCTTGAAGCCCCTGGTGGGCCCCCTGGAGCGGGCTCTGGGCAGACGGGTTGCCTTTGCCGGCGACTGCATCGGCAAGGCGGCCGAGGATGTGGTGGCGGCCTTGCGGGATGGCGATGTCGCCCTCCTTGAAAATCTCCGCTTCCACGATGCCGAGGAAACCAACGACAGGGCGTTCGCCGCGGCGCTCGCCAGGCTTGGCGACATTTACGTGAACGATGCCTTCTCCTGCGCGCACCGGGCCCATGCCTCGACGGAGGGATTGGCGCATCTGCTGCCGGCCGCGGCCGGACGCCTGATGCAGGAGGAGCTGGATCATCTCTCCGCGGCGCTGGAAAAGCCGCAGCGTCCGGTGACGGCGCTGGTGGGCGGGGCCAAGGTATCGACCAAGCTCGATCTCCTCGGCAATCTGGTGACCAAGGTCGACCGGCTGGTGATCGGCGGCGGCATGGCCAACACCTTCCTGTTCGCGCAAGGGATCGAGGTCGGCAAGTCGCTGGCCGAGCGCGACCTTGCCGATACGGCGCGCGCGATCCTGGAAAAAGCCAAAACCGCCAATTGCACCATCGTGCTGCCGGTCGATGCGGTGGTGGCCGGCGAATTCAAAGCCGGTGCCGCCAGCAGCATCGTCGATGTGAAGGCCGTGCCGGCGGACCGGATGATCCTGGATGTCGGGCCGGAATCGGTGGCCGCGATCAACCGCTATCTCGATTCATCGAAGACCCTGGTCTGGAATGGACCCCTGGGTGCCTTCGAGACGCAGCCTTTCGACCAGGGCACGGTCGCCGTCGCCAAGCATGCCGCCGCCTTGTCGAAGGCGAGGAAGCTGCTCTCGGTCGCGGGCGGGGGCGATACGGTGGCCGCCCTGGCCCATGCCGGTGCGGAGGACGATTTCTCCTATATCTCGACCGCGGGCGGTGCGTTCCTGGAATGGCTCGAGGGCAAGGAACTGCCCGGCGTCACGGCGTTGAAACGCTAAAGGAACAGGGTCAGGGCGACCGACACCACCAGCGCCAGGGCGAAGAGCATGTTGATCGCGCGCGCGAGGCGCGGCGTGTGCAGATGGCGCGTGAGGCTCGACCCCAACACGACCCAGGCGATATTGACGAGGATGACGATGGCCGTCACCACGCCGCCCTTGGCCGCGGCATCGGCCCAGGGGCTTGCCGGCAGCAGCGTAAAGCCGGAGAAGAGGGCCGCCATTGCGGCATATGCCTTGGGGTTGCCGAGGCCGAGAAACACGCCTTGCCCGAGTCCGGGTGTTGCAGCGCCCGTCGCCTGGCTGGAGAGCGGCGGCGCCGTGGCGATGCGCCAGGCGAGATAGAGCATATAGAGGGCCGCCAATATCGCGACCGCCGTGCCGAGGAGAGGCTGGGCGAGCACCAGCCCCACCACGCCGCTGGCGGTGAGCGCCATCACCGCGATCACGCCGATGACGATGCCGACCATCAGCAGAAAGGCCCGGCGCAGGCCGAAGGCGGCCCCCGCCGCGGCAAGGCCCAGTGTCGCCGGCCCGGGACTGCCGGTGAGCGCCACGGCGGCGACGATGAAGCTGGCTAGATTCTCCATCGCGCCATTTCAGCAGGGATATCCATCCACGGTCTTGAACGATCCGGCGGAAACGGGGCATCCACTCCATCAGCTGCAACAGTGGATCCCCGGGTCTTCGCCCGGGGATGACGACTTATAAAATGCCACATGTAACAAAAGGCCATATGCGATTGCCCCGCGGCGGAAACGGGGCTTCGGTGTCGACGGCATTGTTGAAGGCCGGATATTCGTGGTCCAAGATCGCGCTGAAAACCGATCTTCATGGAAGGCGCGGCGCATGTCGCAGCAACACCCCACCATGCCAAGGCCGATACCGTCGGCCGTCATCCCCTGGCAGGAATTTTCGGACATTCCGCGCTTTGCCAGCCGCTATCGGCATCTGACCCGCGCCGCGCTCGGCATGGATTACCGCATCGGCGTGGCGATCGAGGAACTGGCGCCAGGCATGCAGAGCGCGCCGGCGCACTACCATATCTTCGAGGAGGAACATGTGTTCATCCTGGAAGGAGCGCTCAGCGCGCGCATCGGCGACGACCGGTATCCGATGCGGGAAGGCTCCTATGTCTGCTTTCCCGCCGGGCAGAAGGCCGGGCATTGCCTGATCAACGATAGCGGCGCCACCTGCCGCTATGTCGTTGTGGGCGAGCGCAATCCGAACGAGGTTTGCATCTATCCGGATTCCAACAAGGTGATGGTGCGTGCGCTGGGGCAGAACCGGATTCTCGATCTTGGCGCGTCGCGCGGCTATTGGGACGGAGAAGATACCGGCCTGCCGCCGGGCGTGACGCCGCCATCGCATGCGCCGGCCACGGCACCGGCGGCAGCGGTGAAACCATATCCGCCGATATCGGCGCATGATGTCGCGTTCGACGATATGCATATCGATTCGCGCTTCGGCGGCAGCGCCAAGCACCTGACCCATGCCGCCGTCGGCGCCAATTACCGGGTCGGCATGCTGATCGAGGCACCGGCACCCGGGCAGCGTCTGGCGCCCTTGCACTATCATATGGTCGAGGAGGAGCATGCGCTGATCCTGGAAGGAGAGGTGCGGCTGTTCCTGGGCGATGAGAGCTTCGACATGAAGCCCGGCGATTATGCCTGCTTTCCCGCCGGGCAGAAGGTCGGCCATGCCTTCATGAACAGCGGCACCGGCCCGTGCCGCTATCTGATGATCGGCGCGCGCGATCCCAATGATGTCTGCGTCTACCCGCAATCGAACAAGATGGCCGTCAACGCCTTGCGCAGCGAGGATTGCGTCTTCGATATGGCGGCTTTGCGCGGCTATTGGGATGGGGAGAAGGCGGGCTGATCCTGGAACAGTGCCGTCATCGCCATCAGGAAGGCGGCGCCGGCGGCGACGCCCAGTGGAATCGAGCGGCGGCGTAGAAAATAGACCAGCAATGCCACACCGGCCGCACCCAGGCGCATCCAGAGCGCCGTTTCGCCGAGCGAACCTTGCGGCGCCACGATGAGCCGCGCGATGAGGCCGGCCAGCAGCGCATAGGCAACGCAGGCGGTCCAGCGCATCAGCGCCGAATTGGGATCGATCCTTCCGGAAAGGGCGACACCGGCCGCGCGCCAGGCATAGGTGACGAGGGCGCCCACGAGGATGAACCACCAGGCCGACAGGTTCATGGCCGCCACCGCTGGATGAAGGCGAAAGCCACGCTGCCGCCGATGAGCCCGGTGGCGAGCAGCCCCCAATCGGGGCTGACGAGGTGAAAGAGCGGCCCCAGGGCGGCACCCAGGATAAGGGCCAGGCCGCGTTCCTTGCGCATCAGATCGGCGGTGAAGAGCAGCATGAAGTAGAGCGGGTTGAGGAAGACGAGGCCCAGCGTCACCGGCGCTGGAAGAACGCCCACCAGAAAGAAGCCGAGCGCTGTCGCAGAGACGGTGGCCGACCAGATGACGGTGGTGAAGCCCAGGAAGAAAGGCAGGCGCTGTCCGGGCGGCATATCGGGTGCGCGCTGCATGGCGACGGCCCAGCCGGTCAGCGCGATGAAATGCGCGCTCAGATAATGAATGAGGCGCGGATTCGCCCCGCCCTCGCCCTGGCGCAGGATGGGCAGCAAGGTCACCACCATGGGCAGCAGGCGCGCATTGGCGAGGCCCACGGCGATGGCGGCGGCCAGGATCGAGCCGCCCACGGCGAAAATCTCGATGAGGGCGATCTGGCCCGGCAACGCCCAGCCCGTGGTGGTCGAAGCGAGGCCCTGGATCAGGGTAAGGCCGGATTGATGGACGAAGGCGCCGAATCCCACATAGCTTGCCCCCAGGACCAGGGCGGGTACACCGATGGCCGCGCGCATGCCGGCCGCGCGCGCCTTTTCGGGCGAGCCGAAATCGGTGCTCCAATCGGTCGCATCTTGCGTGTCGGGGGAAGCGGGCTGCATGAAGCCGCAACATAAGCGAGGAAAGCTTGCGGCGTCATCCGCCTTCCGCCACAGTCGAGCCATGACGAAATTGCAGACTGCGAAATTGCAGACTGTGAAATTGCAGGCGATCATGCCCGACGCGAAAGAGCCCAAATTCGAACATCGCGTGCCGGAAGGCGACAACCGCCTGCGCCAGGTCTGTGCCGATTGCGGCTTCGTCGCCTACGAAAATCCCAAGGTGGTGGTGGGTGCGGTGGTGACCTTAGGCGAGCGAATCCTGCTGTGCCGGCGCGCCATCAATCCGCGCCGGGGCTTCTGGACGCTGCCCGCGGGCTTCATGGAACTGCATGAGAGCGCCGAGATCGGCGCCGCCCGTGAAGCCTGGGAAGAGGCCAATGCCAGGATCGAGATCGTATCGCTGCTGGCGGCCTATACCATCCCGCGCCTCTCCCAGGTCCAGCTGATCTACCGTGCGCACCTGGTCGATCCCGCCATCAGCGCGGGACCTGAGAGTCTGGAAGTGGGCCTCTTCGACTATGCGGACATCCCGTGGGAGGATCTTGCCTTTCCATCCGTGCGCTGGGCGCTGACGCAGTTCCACAGCGTCCGGCACCTGGTGCATTTTCCCGCCTTCGGCAATCCGCCGGGCGAGACGGGAGACCATTGAACGTGGATGCCGACGAATTTTGCTGGCGCGTCGAGCGCGTCTGCCATCTTGCCTGGCCGTCGCTGAACGAAAAGGTCCATGGCGATTGGGTGTTCCGCTTTTCGGACGGATTGAGCCGACGCGGCAATTCGGCCAATCCGCTGCGCATGACGCATGACATCGCGCCGATGCTGATGGAGGCCGAGGCCGCCTACCCACGCGCCGGCCTGCCCACCATCGTGCGGGTGCCGTCGATGCTGCCGGCGGAAGTGGAAACCGCGTTGCACGACCGCGGCTACCGGGCGGAAGGCGAGACGCTGACCCTCTATTGCGATCTGCCAGCAACGCCGATGCGGCGCGATCCGGACGTGACGGTTCTGGCACGGCCGGATGAGGCTTGGCTTGCGCGCATGTGGGAAATGAAGGATCTCAAGAAGCAAGAATGCCGGACCTACCGTGCCATCGTCGGCGCACTGGAAATCCCGGTTGCGTTCATGGCCCTCAATATCAGCGGCGAAATGGTGGCGATGGGCTATGCCGCCCTGCACGATTGTCTGCTCTGCGTCGAATCCCTCATCACCGCACCGCACCAGCGCGGCCGCGGGTTTGCCGGCCGTCTGGTCGGTGCGATGCTGGCCTGGGGCATCGAACACGGCGCCGCCGGCGCCTGCCTGCAGGTCGCGGCCGACAACGAAATCGCACTGAAGCTCTATCGCGGCATGGGGTTGCAGCGCGAATTGTACCGGTATCGTTATTGGCGGGCGGAATAGGCGCGCACTGGCGAGAGTCTTCGCTGCCGCCCCCCACCCAACCCTCCACCCTGAAGGTGGGAGGGTTGGGTGGGGGCGGTTGGCTATCGCGGCCTTGGTTTCGCCCGTGCCGTCGGTTCGGCCACCAGCGGATCGTCCGGCCAGTAATGCTTGGGATACTGTCCTTTGAGATCGGCCTTCACGGCCTTGTAGGCGCCCGCCCAGAAGCTGGCGAGATCCTGCGTCACCTGGACCGGGCGGCGCGCCGGCGAGAGGAGATGGAGGAGCACGGTGGCGCGGCCGCCGGCGATGCGCGGCGTCTGCGTGGCGCCGAACATCTCCTGGAGCCGCACGGCAAGGACCGGCTGGTCGCCGCTGTCATAGTCGAGCGGCACACGCGAGCCGGAGGGAACGTCGAGATGCGTCGGCGCCATCTGGTCCAGCGCCTGGCGCCGTTGCCAGTCGAGACTGTCCATCAGGGCGGCATGAAGATCGATGCGGTCGAGATGCGCGCGGCGCGAGACATTGTCGAGATGGGGTGCCAGCCAGTCCGAAAGGCTGGCGAGCAGCGCCTCGTCCGACCAGTCGGGCCAATTTCCATCGGCCAGCACGCGGCGCAGGAATGCAACGCGCGCGCGGAGCGTCTTCGTGGCGGCGTTCCAGGGCAGGACGCCGAGGCCCATCTGCCGGATTCCTTCCAGCATCGCCGCACGCACTCGTTCCGCATCCGGTTTCGGCAGCGGCTTTTCCTCCAGCACCAGGGCGAGCAGGCGGCGTTCGCGCTTGGCCTCGACGATTTCTTCGCGCGCATTCCAGGCGACGGTTTCGGAATTGGTGATAAGGTCGGCAAAATCCGCCTCGATCTCGCCAAGGGCGATGGGGGCGGCAAGATAGATGCGGGCCGATTTCCGCCCGGCATCCAGTGTCGCCACGGCGAGGAAAGGTTCGCGTGAAAGCGGATCCTCGCGATTGAGTTCCGCGCCACGGCCGGAGGCAAGACGATACTGGCCCATGCCCGATTTATCGGAACCGCCGCGCTGCTGCGCCAGCCGGTCGGGATAAGCGAGGGCGACGATGCTGCCGGCCTGCGCGCGGCTGCCGTCGCGGTCCGAGCCGATGCCCAGTTGGCGGCGCCAATCCTTGGCCGCCTGCTGGATGCGGGAGCGTGCCACCCGGTCGCCGCCGCCGGCGTGCAGCATTTCAAGGCGCTGGCCCAGATCGGCGCTGCGTCCGGTTCCGGCTCCGATTCCGGCGATGAGGTCACGCTCGCTCAAGATCGCGGCGATGTCGCAGGCGAGTGCACCGAGGCTGCGCGCCTTGGCCACCAGCAGCATGTGGGAGAGACGCGGATGCAAGCCCAGTTCCGCCATCGCCCGGCCGTGCGCCGTGATGCGGCGCGCGGGATCGAGGGCGCCCAGCTCGCGCAGCAATTCGCGCGCCTGTGCCAGCGCCGCGGCCGGCGGCGGATCGAGCAGCGCCAGTGCCGCCGGATCTTCGACGCCCCAGGCGGCAAGCTCCAGCGCCAGGGGGGCGAGGTCGATCTCGAGGATTTCGGGTGCCGGCTGCTGCGGCAGGGCCCGCTCGCTGTTGACGCTCCACAGGCGATAGCAGGTGCCAGGCCCCGTGCGCCCGGCGCGGCCGCGGCGCTGGTCGGCATTGGCCAGCGACACTTTCGTAGTGACGAGCCGCGTCATGGCCGTGGCCGGATCGAACCGCGCCACGCGGCGCAGGCCGCTGTCGATGACGATGCGGATGCCGGCGATGGTGAGCGAGCTTTCGGCGATGCCGGTGGCGAGCACGATCTTGCGCCTTCCTTCCTTGTCCGGCTGGATGGCGCGGTCCTGTTCGGACAAGGGCAGGTCGCCGTGAAGCGGCAGTACCAGCGCATCCACGCCGCCCAGTTCGCGCTCGGTACGGCGGATTTCGGCAAGGCCGGGAAGGAAGGCCAGGATATCGCCCCCTTCCACCTTGAGCGCGCGGCGGATGGCAGCGGCCATCTGCTTCTCGATCCAGCTGCTGTCGTCGCCCAGGTGATGCGTTGCCACCGGAAAGGCGCGGCCCTCGCTGGTCAGCCGCCTTGCACCCGGCAGGAGGCGCGCGATGGCAGCCCCGTCGAGTGTCGCCGACATGACGAGGAGCCGGAGATCCGGGCGCAGGCTCGCCTGCGCCTCCAAAGCGAAGGCCAGGGCGAGGTCGGCATCGAGGCTGCGTTCGTGGAACTCGTCGAAGACCAGCGCCGCGACCCCGCCAAGATCCGGATCGCTTTGCAGCTGGCGCAGGAAGAGGCCGGTGGTGACGCATTCGATCCGGGTCTTCGGCCCGATCCTGCGGTCGAGACGCACGCGGTAGCCCACCGTCTCGCCCACCGTCTCGCCCAGATGCGCCGCGAGGCGCGCGGCCGCACCCCGCGCGGCCAGGCGCCTGGGTTCCAGCAGGACGATCTTGCCATCGCCGCGCCATGGCGCATCCAGCAGGGCCAGCGGAACCTGGGTGGTCTTGCCGGCGCCAGGCGGGGCTTCCAGGACCAGATTGGACGCCGAATCGAGAACGGCGCCGATCTGGGGCAGCAGCGGGGCAATGGGAAGATCCGGGTCGAATTTCGCAATCATCCTTGCTGCATAGCACCTAAGTCCCGACGCTGGCACGAAAATTTCCGACGCAGGCACCCCGCCAGCCTTGTCAGGTTCCTGTCAGCGCACCAGATTAGGGTTCGCGCGGCCGCCAGAAGGCCAATTCCTGCCGAAAGCCGAACCATGCGCCTGCTGCTCATCGAAGATAACGACCGCCTGTCCGAATTCCTGGAAAAGGGCCTTGGCGATGCCGGTTTTGCCGTGGACCGCGCCGGCACCTTCACGGAAGCGGCGGCGGCCTTCGGCGCAAGCCGGTTCGATGCGGTGATCCTGGATCTGGGCCTGCCGGATGGCGACGGGCTGACGCTGCTCAAGGAACGAAGGACGGCGGGCGACCGCACGCCGGTCCTGATCCTGACCGCCCGCGACGGGCTCTCGGACCGGGTCGGCGGCCTCAATGCGGGAGCCGACGATTACCTCGCCAAGCCCTTCGCGATGGAGGAGCTGGTGGCCCGGGTGAAGGCATTGCTGCGCCGCCCCGGCGCCGCCCTGGGCGTGCAGCTGACCTTGGGCAATATCTGCCTGGATACGGCCGGGCCCAGCTTCCTGATCGAAGGCCGTACCGCGACCCTGACGCGGCGCGAACTGGCGCTGATGGAGATCCTGCTGCGCCGCCCGGGCAAGGTGGTGAGCCGCGGCGCCATCGAGGAGGGACTTTACAGTTTCAGCGACGAGGTCGGTTCCAACGCGCTCGAAGTGCTGGTCTCGCGCCTCCGCAAGAAGCTGGGATCGCTGGGCGCCGACATCAACCTGCATACCGTGCGCGGCGTCGGCTATATGGTGATGGACCAGGCCGGTTAGAACAAGGCTGGCTGGACCGGATACCTGCCCGGGCGCTAGGCTCCTCCCATGTCCCGTACCGGTTCATCGCTGCAATCCCGGCTCACCGTGCGCCTGCTCGGCGTGTTCGTCTTTGCCTTCCTGCTGACCGGGCTCGCCACCTTCCTGCTGTCGCGCACCGACGATACGGAACTGCCGACCGACAGCCTGCTCGGCGATATCGACCTCATCGCGCCCAATATCCACCGCATGGGCAGGGAGGGATGGCAGGTCGCCAAGACGCCGCTCACCAAGGACATGGCCTTTGTCCTGCGCCGGCCGGACGGCATAGAGATCCTGCGCGGCGGCAACCGGAATACGCTGGCCGCCATTGTCGACATGTCGGCGGCCAAGAGCGTCATCGGCATGCCGGAGGGGACCTATAACCTGACCTGGCGCATCGACAAGCCGAGCGAGGACAATATCTATCTCATCGCCGTGGCGCTGCGCGTGGACGGCGTGCCGCTGATCCTGGAAGTGGCGGAAGTCGACACGCCGACCGATTCCGGCCTCTATGCCCTGGCCTATGAATGGCTGGGCGAATTCGTGCCCGTGGGGGTGCCGCTGCTCCTCGTGCTGGTGCTGGCCCTGACCTTGTCGCTGCGCTCGGCCCTGCGCCCGCTGGAACGGCTGCGGCGCCTGGCGGCACGGATCGGCCCGCAGCAGACGGGCCTGCGCCTGCCGACCGAGGAACTGCCGGCGGAACTGCAATCGCCGGTGCTGGCGATCAACCGCGCGCTCGACCGGCTGGATCACGGTTTCCAGGCGCAGCGCGATTTCCTGGCCGACGCCGCGCATGAACTGAGGACGCCACTCGCCATTCTCTCGGCCCATCTCGACACGCTGCCGCGCAACCAGGGGGCGGAGGCGATGAAGAGCGATGTCGAACGCATGACGCGGCTGGTCAACCAGCTGCTGCTGGTGGCGCAATTGGAATCCCTCACCATCGATGCCACCGAGACGGCGGACCTCTCCGACATCGCCATCGATCTGGCGGCGCTCTTCGCGCCGCTTGCCGTGCGCCGCCAGCGCAGCGTCGGCGTCAGCGGCGCCGAACGACCGGTGCTGGTGCGCGGCAACAGGGACGCAATCCACCAGGCCCTGCGCAATCTGGTCGAGAACGCCTTGCGCTTCACGCCGCCGGGGACCGAGGTGGAGATCGGCGTCGATGGCCAAGGCGGTGTCACGGTGAGCGATCACGGTCCCGGCGTACCGCCGGAGGAGCGCGAGATTCTGTTCCGCCGCTTCTGGCAGGGAGCCAGGCGCAAGGCCCGCGACAGCCAGGGCCGATCCGGCGACAGCGGCGGCGCGGGGCTGGGCCTTGCCATCGCCCAGCGCCTGGCCGAGACGCATGGCGGATCCTTGAGCATCAGCGACAATCCGGGCGGCGGCGCCCGCTTCACCCTGATGCTGCGCAAGGCCGATCAGCCGGCAGCGGCCGCGCCGGCACTGGCCTTCACGCTCGGCACGGCAGCCATCCCGTAAATCCGGCGCCGCCTCTTCTTGACACACCCCGGAATCCCCCTAAAGTCCGCCCGTTCCGGGCCTTTTTTGGCCAGGATGCAGCCAAATCAACGACTTTCAAGGGTATCATGCTGACGATCACGCTGCCGGATGGGGCAAAGCGCGAGTTCCCCGGTCCGGTGACCGGCGCGGAACTGGCCGCCTCCATCGGTCCGGGCCTGGCCAAGGCCGCTCTGGCTATCAAATTCGACGGCAAGGTCCGCGATCTTGCCACTGTCATTGCCGCCGATGCCAAGGTCGAGATCGTCACCCGAACTTCCGCCGATGCGCTGGAGCTGCTGCGCCACGACTGCGCCCACGTGCTGGCCGAAGCCGTGCAGGAGCTTTATCCGGGGACGCAGATCACCTTCGGCCCCGCGACCGAGACCGGCTTCTATTACGACTTCTTCCGCAACGAACCCTTCACGCCGGAGGATTTCGCCGCCATCGAGAAGAAGATGAAGGAGATCGTCGACCGCGACGAGACCATCACGCGCGAAATCTGGACGCGCGACCAGGCGGTTGAATATTTCAAGGCCATCGGCGAACGCTTCAAGGCGGAATGGATCGGCGAGATTCCGGCCGACGAGGATATCTCGATCTATCGGCAGGGGAAGTGGCTGGACCTTTGCGTGGGGCCGCATCTCCCTTCGACCGGCAAGCTCGGCAAGGCGTTCAAGCTGATGAAGGTCGCGGGCGCCTATTGGCGCGGTGACGCCAACAATCCGCAGCTGCAGCGCGTCTACGGCACCTGCTGGGCCGACGAGAAGCAGCTCGCCGCCTATCTGCTGCAGCTCGAGGAAGCGGAAAAGCGCGACCATCGCCGTTTGGGCCGCGAGATGAACCTCTTTCATCAGCAGGAAGAGGCCGTGGGCGCCATCTTCTGGCACCCGAAGGGCTGGCGCCTCTATAGGAAGCTTGAGAGCTATATCCGCCGGCGCCTGGAGACCAACGGCTATCAGGAAGTGAAGACGCCGCAGATCCTCGACCGGACCTTCTGGGAGAAGTCGGGGCATTGGGAGAAGTTCCGCGAGGCGATGTTCGTCATACCCGATGACGAGAATCCGGAAAAGCAGCTCGCTTTGAAACCGATGAACTGCCCGGGCCATGTGCAGATCTTCCGCCAGGGCATCAAGAGCTATCGCGACCTGCCCATCCGCCTCGCCGAATTCGGCGCCTGCCACCGCAACGAACCCTCTGGCGCGCTGCACGGCATCATGCGCGTGCGTGCCTTCACCCAGGACGACGCGCATATCTTCTGCACCGAGGACCAGATCGTCGACGAGACCAAGGCGTTCTGCGACTTCCTGCTCTCGGTCTACAAGGATTTCGGCTTCGAGGAGGTGATGGTCAAATTCTCCGACCGGCCGGAAAAGCGGGCGGGTGCCGATTCGACCTGGGACAAGGCGGAAGAAGCGCTCAAAACCGCAACCACGGCCGCCGGCCTCACCTTCACGCTCAATCCCGGCGAAGGCGCCTTTTATGGGCCGAAGCTGGAATTCGTGCTGCGCGACACGATCGGCCGCGACTGGCAATGCGGGACGCTGCAATGCGATTTCGTGCTGCCCGAACGCCTTGACGCCTCCTATATCGGCGAAGACGGGCAGAAGCACCGGCCGGTGATGCTGCATCGCGCGATTTTCGGTTCGCTGGAGCGTTTCGTCGGCATCCTGATCGAGCACCATGCCGGCAAATTCCCGCTCTGGCTGGCGCCGACGCAAGCGGTGGTATGTTCGATCGTCTCCGATGTCGAGCCCTATGCCAAAAGCGTCGCCAGGAAGCTGCAACAGGCTGGCCTCACGGTGGAAACCGATTTCCGCAACGAGAAGATCAATTACAAGGTCCGCGAACATTCGCTCGCCAAGACCCCGATCATCATCGCCGTGGGCAAACGCGACGAGGAAGGCGGGACCGTGGCGATCCGCCGCCTGGGAGAGGAAGGACAGAAGACCTTCACCCTCGACGAGGCCGTGGCGGTCCTGGCCGCCGAGGCCCGCTCGCCGCTGGATCGCGGCGACTGAGAAGAATCGCCGCAATATGGGTGGCTTGCCCATATGAGGGTTTCTTTGGCATAATGCGACCAAACCACCCGTCGATCGGCCCGATCGGCGGGTGCGCTGCCTTTAAGGAGGCAGCTTTGTGCCAGCAATCTGGCGAACCACTAAGAGGAGAAGACCATAGCTAGGTTCCCGTCCCAAGAAGCCGCGCCCACCCAGGACAAGGGCCCCCGCGTCAATCACCAGATCAGCGTGCGCGAAGTGCGCCTCGTCAAGGAAGATGGCGAGATGCTGGGCGTCGTATCGACCCGCGAAGCGCTCAACATGGCTGCCGAAGCCGGCCTCGATCTCGTGGAAATCTCGCCCACCGCGGTTCCGCCGGTCTGCAAGATTCTCGATTACGGCAAGTTCAAATACGAAGCGCAGAAGCGCAAGAACGAAGCCAAGAAGAAGCAGAAGGTGATCGAGGTCAAGGAGATCAAGATGCGCCCGGGCATCGAGGAGCATGATTACGACGTGAAGATGCGCGCGATCAAAAGCTTCCTTGAGGAAGGCGACAAGGTGAAGGTCACCATGCGCTTCCGTGGCCGCGAGATGATGCATCAGGAACTGGGCATGAAAGTGCTCGACAAGGTGCGCACCGAGCTCGACGAACTGATCAAGGTGGAATCCCACCCCAAGCTCGAAGGCCGCCAGATGATCATGACCATTGCGCCGAAGTAAAAGCGCGGGTCCGATACTTAGGCGTCACGGTCCACCGTCGGCGAATGCCGACATCCGCCGATGACGGCGAATGACGAAGAGAATAAGAACAACGCGCCCTCATCCGAGCGGCGCGTTTTTCTTTACCGAGCGGTATCTGCCGGACTCAAAAGTGGCACAATCCGCACACTTATTCCCGCTTTGTTCTTGATAAATTTACGCTTCTTGTGTTATGTTTTCTCCATACCCCTTTTTGGCGAGGAGGAAACACTTGGCTCTCTTCAGTAAGGCTCGGCGCGCGCCATTCGGCACGGATCGGGACGGCGACCAGCCGGCGGTCTTCGGCACATGGCGGGATGGACGCTTCGACTTCACGTCGCCCGAAGCGAGAACGGCCTGGCATCACGCCGCCTACAATCAGGGCATCGATCCGGAGACCTGGCATTTGGGGCGAGAAATGGACGCGCGGACCGAGAGCGTCGTCGCCGCTGGTCTTGGCGGCAGCCTGCCGCCAACCTATCGCGGCCCAGACGGCAAGATGCGCTTCGGCAGCGACAAGACGATCGAGCGCCCAGCCATCCGCGCCATCCGGCAGCGCGCATTCGCTGGACAGCGGATCGATGACATTGAGGCAGCCTATCGCGACAAACGTGTGCTGCCGGACTCAGTCGAAGCAGTAGCCCATCTCCTCGGCTCATCCTCTGCCAGTCGAAGTCCTGCCACAATGCCAGCCCATTCCAATGCGAGGCTGGTGGGTGAAACAACCCCAACTGAAGTTCCACCGAAGATGCGCCTAGACATTTCCGATGTCCTGCGGGGTGAGAAAAAGGAGGAAGACTACTCGCGAAACCCCGACCTTCTCCTCGCCCAGGCCGATACCGGCACGGAAAGCGAAGCGGGAACGATGTCACCTACAAGTCCGCCACAGCTCGCCGCACCTCAGGTTAAATTTCCATCCGGCACCGCAGAGCCAACCTATTCCGGCGAAAAGAAGGCGCATGGCAAGCGCGCGGCCGAAGCCGAAGCGCTGATCCAAAACCTGAAACCGGCTGAATTCTGGCCCGTGGAGGGCGAGCATCGACTGAATGTGCGGCGAGAGAAAGATAGGCAAGGTGACGGCCGATATGGCGACACGCGTTTCAGTGAGCACACAATTCATAACGGCATCGACATCGCAGCCTCGGTCGGAACTCCCGTGCGCGGTCAAGGATGGCGTCGTTGTGCGCGTCGTGAATAACGTGCCAGAGGGCGCGGCGAAGAATGAGAACAACTTCGGCTTCGGTAATGAGGTCATCATCCGGCACAGTGACGGCACCTACAGCCAGTATGCGCATTTGGGCCCTGCTCAAGACGAACGCGGGAACGCGATCAAAGATGAGAAGGGAAACAATGGAATTGTGCTTCAGGAGAATGATGAGGTTAAGGCCGGGGAACAGATTGGTGCGGTAGGGAAAACGGGTAATGTTCCCGATAAAGCCGATCCACATCTTCATTTTGAGGTAAGGGTCTTCGGCAGCGGCGTTTCTGCAAAAGAGCGGACGACAATTCATCCTTTCTACTTCTTGCCGAATCCATGAATCGGTATCGTCCCATCACGATCAGAAGAGAAAGGTGAGAGAATGCATCGCGTCCTGACAAGCGTCCTGACTATGGTCGTTCTCGGCAGCATTTTGTTGGCGTCACAAGCCACGGCAGCCGATGATTGTCGCATCTACGACGATGTCGGCGACAAACTGGCCATTGGCCAATACCCGCTTGGCACGCCGATGTTAAGCTTCATGTCCAGAGAAGCCCTGCTTGTCTGCATTGACGAAAACCAGGGAGCGCCCGTATGCGTCTTCGACGACATAAAGGGCGCTTACAACGTCGAATTTGGCCGCGGTGGCATTGAAAACCACGTCGTTGGATACACAGAGGACTCCGCCGTCGGAAATAAAAAAAGAGCCGACCTCATCGCCGGCGTTGCGTTCGGAGATACGATCTTCGAAGTGGGAAAGAAGCTGCGCGCGCTTCCGGAGGATTTTCCGCAATGGATGTTCCGCCAAAATGGAAATCATCTGCTGATTTTTACAGACGATTGTATACGCAGCAGCAGCGGAGCTCTCTGGGGTTATTTGCTGGCATTCGACCAAAACGGCGTTCTGATTTCTGTCGAAGGTGCGCTGAAGGGCTATGAGGGGCCGATGTGAAGCGTCGATAGGATCCCGATGCAACCATGCCTTCGCCGCAACGGCACCGAAATCAAGACCGGGCCGAAGATCGAATCGGTCGGCAGGACCGGCAACATCGACAAACCGGCCGAGCCGGGGCAGCCTAAGATGGATCGTGCCGACACGCATCTACACTTCGAGGTGCGCTACGGTAATCCCGGAATTGCCAAGGCGCAGCGGACGACGATCGATCCGCTCTACTATTTGCCAGTGGAGTAAGCAATGCCAAAGCAACAAATCAGCGGTATCTTGAGGACGGCGTGTCGATCAGTCGTTGTGCTGCTCTGTCTCCTTTCTGCGCTGCCGCAGGCCTTGGCGGCGAATTCCGAAACCTGTGCCAGCATCTTTGACGACACTCAAGATGCGTTCCGCATTGGAGATCACCCCATCGGTAAACCTTTGCTTTCCATCATGTCGAAGGACGAGATCGATGCCTGCCATCGCGACAATATGGTCGATGCAACATGCATTTTAAAGATTCCGCCGGCGCGGCCATCGAATCGTTCGTGCCGTCAAAAGCAGAGACCGGCGAAGTGGAATATGCGCTCGAAATGGCCGTCGTGGAGCTAGCGCAGGCATCGGCCAACGAGGCGCCGCGCGCGCATCTTCCCGCCGGCATCCGCTTTGGCGAGTCGCTTTCCGGCGTCCTGAAGAAATTGGCTGCCGTCACGGGCGGCCCATCTGCTCTTCAGATGGAATCGTCAGCGAGCGGTGATATGCTGGAAACCGGATAGTGTATTCGATCGAGCTACGGCGCCCTCTGGCGTCTCGAACTTTCCTTCGACGCGTGGCATGGCCTGACACATGCTTACGCGATAAAGAAAGAATATGATCCCTACGACTGACACGCCTCGAATAGGTTTCCACACATGCTGAGCAAGCGCAAACTAGGTCGCCAAGGTCTCGAAGTCTCGTGCCTGGGCCTCGGTTGCATGGGGATGAGCCAATCCTATGGACCGGCCGATGAGCGGGAATCGATTGCCGTCATTCACCGCGCCATTGCGGAAGGATGCACGTTCTTCGATACGGCCGAGGTCTATGGACCCTATGCGAATGAGGAACTGCTGGGCCGCGCACTCAAGGGCCGGCGCTGCGAGGTGACCATCGCCACCAAATTCGGCTTTCGCATCGAGAGTGGCAAGATCAACGGCACCGACAGCCGCCCCAGCCATATCCGCGAGGCGGTCGATGCATCGCTCATGCGCCTTGGCACCGACCATATCGACCTCCTCTATCAGCACCGCGTCGACAAGGCGATCCCCATTGAGGATGTGGCGGATACCGTGGCGGGCCTCGTCCAGGCGGGGAAGGTGCGTTATTTCGGGCTTTCGGAAGCCGGCGCCAGGACCATCCGCCGGGCGCATAAGGTGCACCCCGTTTCGGCCCTGCAGAGCGAATATTCGCTGTGGGAGCGCAATCTGGAGGCCGATATCATCCCGGTCTTGCGAGAGCTCGGTATCGGCCTCGTCCCCTTCAGCCCGTTGGGGCGCGGCTTCCTCACCGGCATGGCACAGCCTGCCGAAAGCTATCCGCAAGGCGATTACCGCCGGCTCGATCCGCGTTTCCAGGGCGCCAATTTCGATGCCAACATGGCTGCCGCCAAACTGGTGCAGGAGATCGCCGCCGGGAAAGGCGTCAAGCCCGGGCAGTTGGCGCTGGCCTGGCTGCTTGCCAAGGGCGATTTCATCGTGCCGATTCCCGGCACCAAGCGGCAGAGCTACCTGCTTGAAAATATCGCCGCGGCTGAAATCGTCTTGAGCCCGGCCGAGCTTGCTGCCCTGGACGGCGCGTTGCCGCCGGGCAGCATTGCCGGCTTACGATATGGCGAGATGCATCTCGGCCTGCTCGACCGCTAGACGGGAACCGGCCGCCGATGCGCTGCCGGTGCCTCAGGTATGAGCGATCTTGGCGAAACGCGGCGCTGGTGCGGGGGCGGCATCCGCCGGGCGCACGAGTGCCGCGGCTTCGCGGGCGATCTGCGGGATTTCGCTGCGGCTGAGGCCCATATCGGCCAGTTCACGCTCGGTATAGGTCGCCAGTTCGCGGCGCACCTCGCCGTAGCGCTGCCAGCGGCGGAAAGCGAGATCAAGTGTAGACAGAAGCTGCATGTGACGGGTCCTTGAACTGGGTTTTCATTCAGCAGCCTCCCAGAACCTGGATCTGAATATAGTCTGACAAATACTGCAACGCAATATGATACCTGCATGCTGTCTTAATAACTCTCGCATGTATCCACCTAACGCATTGATAAATATTATATCCAAAAGCCGACGACATGCTGCGTCGCAGCAGCGCCCAATAAAATTCAAGAATTAACTATATTCGAGTTAATTTTATGGCAAGCCAAAAACGTCCTGCGGTTCAGCGAAGCCGCGCACTGGATGGGTGCCAAGGAATTTGAGGCGGGAGCCGCAGACGGAGGCGAACTGGCGCGACGCAAGGAGCGGCTGGTCAAGCACCGGGCAGAGACCTTCGAGCCGCGTCGCCAGATTGACCGCCGGGCCGATGACGGTGAAGTCGAGCCGCGCATTCTCGCCCTGCACGGCGCCGATATTGCCATAGGAGACCGAACCGGCATGCAGGCCGATGCCGACATGAAGCGGCGGCTGGCCGGTCGCCATCCTGAGTTCGTTGAGGTCGCGCAACCCGTCGAGCGCGCCCATGGCGGCATCGAGGGCGACGCAGATCTTGTTGTCGCGGTCGAGATCGTCCTGCATCGGGAAGATCGCCAGCATGGCATCGCCGATGAATTTCAGAATCTCGCCGCCGCGTTCCACGACCGGCCTGGCGATCGTGTCGAAATAATCGTTGAGTGTCGCGATGACGAGGTCGCGCGGCAGCTCGTTCGACATCTGCGTGAAATTGCGAAGATCGCAATACCAGATGGCGGCCGCGATGGTGCGTGCATCGCCGCGCTGGATCTGGCCGGAAAGCACGGCCTGACCGGCGCCCTGGCCCAGATAGACATGCATGAGCGAACGGGCGATATAGGCCCATTCGCGCGCCTCGATGACGAGGCTGAGGAGCGGGATGAGCGTGCGGAAGGCTTCCATCTGCGTTTCGAGAAAGCCGCCCGGCGTGTCGGTGGTGATGGAAACGGAGGAACGCACGCCACCCGGCAGGCGGATGGCGAAGATGGCGTAATCGGTGGCGCCCGCCTTCTTCATGTCCTCCAGGATCGGGAAATCGAAGCGCGCTTCCGGTCCGGTAAGGTGGCGGCGGATCTCCGGCTCGTCGCCCTGGTAAAGCCGGCGCAGGGGCGATGAGAGGAACTCGGGACTGGAGAGCACGGCATGGTCGCGCGCCACGCGCCGCGCCACCTCGTCGCCGCGACTCCAGGCATAGCCGATGGCGGCGATCTGCGGATGCAGCGTGCGCACCGAGACGAAGAAACGCAGCAGCGGAAAGCCGTTCTCAGTGAGCTGTGTTGCCAGCGACGTCACCAGTTCGCCAAGGTCGCCGATAAGGCGCCCCTCATCCAGCAGCCAGCGGAAGGCGGCCTCGACCGCCGGACAGCCCAGGCATGCCTCGCCTGCCATGGCCCGCGCCATGAGCGGCACGATCTGCGGCGAGGCAATGCTGGGATCGGCATGCAGCCCGCCTTCCAGCCCGTCGCGGCGCGCCAGCACCTCTGCCCGTGACGCAGGGCTGGCCTCGCGCGCCTGCATGTCGCCGCGCGGCATTCCGTCGCTGAGGTCGTCGTCATTGGCCGGAAGGTGGGGCTGCGGCGAAGTAGCCATTACCAAGCCTTGTTCGAGTTTGCGTGGGCGGTATATGGGGTGCCTGGAGCCGGCCATAAAGCCTTTTCCATGGCCTTTCCCAAGATCCGGCCCCAAGATTCGATAGGACAACGATACCCTGCCGAATCATACCTTGGCACCCCTCTTCGGCTAAACCCCATCGACGCTAGGGATGAAAGCTATTGCCAAAATAAGGGTTGAAGGTGCGCCGTCCCGCGCTAATTTGGCTATCGAGACGCTTCTTCATCATTTTAGCGGAGTTCCGCCATGTTCATCCAGACCGAAGAAACGCCGAATCCGGCGACCCTCAAATTTCTTCCCGGCCGCACCGTCATGGGTGAGGGCACGGCGGATTTCGCCCGCGCCGAAGGCGCCGAGCGATCGCCGCTGGCCTTGCGCCTGTTCGATGTCGACGGCGTTCGCCGCGTATTCCTCGGCGGCGATTTCGTCACCGTGACCAAGGCCGACGAAAAGGATTGGGCGCTGCTCAAGCCCGCCCTCCTCGGAATCATCATGGAGCATTTCACCGCCAATCATCCGGTCATGCTGGACGAGGGTGCGGCGGTTCCGGCCGAAAGCGGCGAGGAAGAGGACGAGATCGTCATCCAGATCAAGGAACTGCTGGAAACCCGCGTGCGCCCGGCCGTGGCGCAGGATGGTGGCGACATCGTCTTCCACGCGTTCGAGGATGGCGTCGTCTATCTGCACATGCAGGGGTCGTGCTCGGGCTGTCCCAGCTCGACCGCGACCTTGAAGATGGGCATCGAAAACATGCTGCGCCACTACGTGCCGGAAGTGCTCGAAGTCCGTCCGGTCTGAAACCTTTCATCCCGATCGGGACAGGGGCGCCGGAATGGCGCCCCTTTTCATTTCACCGAACGCCTGAACCGGACAGACGATGACGACAGATCAACGCCAGCTTGACGATGCCGCCCTCGACCTTGTTTTCCGCAACGCGCGGACGCATTCGAAATGGCAGGATCGCGACGTGCCCGATACGCTGCTGGCCCAAGCCTATGAGCTGGCGCGCATGGGACCGACCAGCGGCAACTGCCAGCCCTTGCGCATCCTGTTCGTGCGCGGGGCGGAGGCGAAGAAGAAGTTCGAGCCGGCCTTGTCGGAAGGCAACCGCGCCAAGACCATGGCGGCACCGGTCACGGCGATCTTCGCCATGGATATGGAATTCTACGAACTGATGCCGCGCCTGTTCCACGATCCCACGGCGCGGTCCTGGTTCGCCGGCAAGCCCGCGGCGATCGAGGAGACGGCTTTGCGCAACAGCACCCTGCAGGCCGCCTATTTCATCCTGGCCTGCCGGTCGCTGGGGCTCGATTGCGGACCGATGTCGGGTTTCGACAAAAGGAAAGTCGACGCGACCTTCTTTGCCGGTACGAGCTGGCGGTCGAATTTCATCTGCAATATCGGCTATGGCGACAGGACGGCGCTGCATCCACGCAATCCGCGCCTGGATTTCACCGAAGCCTGCCGCATCGCCTGACTCGGGTCGCCTGACGGGGAGGCCGCCCGCGCCGACGGCGCTGCCACCCAGGTTTCGGCTGCCGTGGCTGCGTGACTTGGAAGGCGGCCGGCCTGTATGCTCCACCCCGACCATCATGTGGAGACAGCCAGGCCGTGACTCGCCCCAACAGCAATCCCCAGCCCGTCGATGCCGTCCTCGTGCCGCGCTTCGGCGCCATTCCCACCTTCATGCGGCTGCCGCATCTGACCGATCCGGCGGCGGTCGATATCGCGCTCATCGGTGTGCCCTGGGACGGCGGGACGACCAACCGCGCCGGCGCCAGGCACGGCCCGCGCGAAATCCGCAACATGTCGAGCTTCATGCGCAAGGTGCATCATGTCAGCCGCATCGCGCCTTACGAGCTGGCGCGGGTGGCTGACCTCGGCGATGCGCCGGTCAACCCGATCGACCTCATGGATGCCCTGCAGCGCATCGAGAGTTTCTACGCCAAGGTCCATGCCGCGGGCGCCGTGCCGCTGTCGGCGGGCGGCGATCATCTCATCACCCTGCCGATCTTCCGCGGCATCGCCCGCGAGCGCCCGGTCGGCATGATCCATTTCGATGCCCATTCGGACACCAACGACCGCTATTTCGGCGACAATCTCTATACCCACGGCACGCCCTTCCGCCGCGCGGTGGAGGAAGGACTGCTCGACCCCAAGCGCGTCGTGCAGATCGGCATCCGCGGTTCGATCTACAGTGCCGACGACATGGCCTTTGCCGAAAGCAGCGGCATGCGCGTGATCTACATGGAGGAGTTCGCCAGGATCGGCGTCGAGAAGGTCATCGCCGAGGCGCGCCGCGTGGTCGGCGACGGCCCCACCTATATCAGCTTCGATGTCGATGGCATCGACCCGGCCTTCACGCCGGGCACGGGCACGCCGGAAATCGGCGGTTACAACACGCTGGAGGCGCAGACGGTGCTGCGCGGCCTGCAGGGCCTCGACCTCATCGGCGGCGATGTGGTGGAAGTTTCTCCGCCCTTCGACCCCAGCGGCAATACCGCCCTGGTCGGCGCCACCCTGATGTTCGAAATCCTCTGCCTGCTGGCGGATTCGCTCAGCCGCCGCCGCCAGCGATAGCGGCGGGTTCTCAGCGCATGGTGCGCCGGTAGAGGCTGACGGCCAGAAGAACATTGCAGAGCGCCACGCCGGCCACGACGCCGAGCGCCGTGTGGGCGCCCCAAAGTTCCAGCATCAGCGCGCCCACCGACGGCGCGGCGGCCTGGGCGATGAGGCTGGGCCGGGCGAGCTGGCCCATGATCGGCGCGTAATCGTCGGGGCCGAACAGGACCAGCGGCAAGGTCGCGCGCGCAATCGATTCAAGACCGATGCCGGCCCCGTAGAAAATCAGCGCGAGAAATGTCGCCGGCAGGCCGCCCCAGAGAAAACCGAGCCCGATCGCCACGCAGGAGACCGAGGCGAGCTTGGTCCAGATCGGGTGATGATACCTGCCGATCAGCATCTCGATGAAGCGGGCGCCCACCTGGGAAGGTCCCACCAGCGCGCCCAGCGCCACGGCGGCCGCCAGCGCGAGGCCCTGCGCCTGCAGGATGACGAGAAGATGGACCGAGATCACCGTCGAAACGGTGGCGCCGATCATGATGCTTGCGGCCAGCAGGATGAAGGTCGCGCGCGGGGGCCTGGGCGGTGCCGGCGCCGGCACGGCATCTTGGGCAGGCGGTGCCGCCAGGATGCGCCGCGCCGATCCGGGCGGCAGGGCGAAGAGATAGAGCGGCAGCGAGATGCCAAGATGAATGAGCGCATAGGTGAGGCAGGCACCGCGCCAGCCCAGTTCGCCGGCCAGGAAGGCCGAAAGCGGCCAGCAGGCCGTGCTGGCAAAGCCGCCAAAGAGCGTCAGGCCGGCGATCAGCGGCCTGGCACCCTGGCCATAAATGTGCCCCAGGGTCGAGAAGGCGGGATCGTAGAGGCCCGCCCCCATGCCGAGACCGATGGCGAGCCAGGCCAGCAGGAAGATGCCGAGATTGGGCGCCAGCGACAGGCCGAGGAGGCCGCCCGCCAGCAGCAGCGCGCTGGCGGCCAGCACCGGGCGCCCGCCATGCTGGCGGATCTTGCGGCCGATGAAGGGTGCCGCCAATCCGGCGGTGAGCAGGCCCAGCGACAGGCCGCCAACGATCCAGGGCAGGGACCAGCCGGTATCGGCGGCGATCGGCTGAGCGAGGACCGCCGGCAGGTAATAGGACGAGCCCCAGGCGAGAATCTGGGTCACACCGAGAACTGGAACGACGAGGCGCGGCGAGGTTTTAACGCTCGCCGCGCCGGAAATGGTTTTATTCAAGCAGCCTCACCGCAACCGCATCCGGATTTACCGGCCGATTTGGCTACAACATCGGTGACGCAGCAAGCCCCGGTCCCGGCCGGTGCCGGCCCGCCGCAGCATCCGGCGGCATCCGCGGCACCGTCCGTCGAACAGATTCCGGTTTCCGGCAGGACGAGATGGACATCATCGGCCGCCTCCAGATCGCCGGCCAGGGCCGCGGCGACCGAGCGCGCCTGCTCGTAGCCGGTCAGCAGCAGGAAGGTCGGCGCACGGCCATAGCTCTTGACGCCGATCGTGTAGAAACCGGGCTCGGGATGCGCGGTCTCCCTATGCCCATGGGGCGGCACCGAGCCGCAGGAATGGAGATTGGGATCGATGAGCGGCCCCAGCGCCTTGACGCTTTCCAGCCAGGGGTCGAGTTCGAGGCGCAGTTCGCGCGTCATGTCGAGATCGGGCCGCTGCCCGGTCGCAACCACGATGCGCTCGACCGGTGGCAGAACCCCGTCGCCGGCTTCGGTGGCGCCGACCAGTTCCAGGCCGTCGCCTTGCTGGCGCAGCGCATTCGCCCGGAAGCCGGTGACGAGCTGGATCCGGCCCTGTTCGACCGATTGCCGCAGGCGCGTGCCGAGCGCGCCGCGCGCCTCCAGCTGGTCGGCCGGCCCGCCGCCATAGATCCGGTTCATGTCGGTGCCGCGCACGACCCAGATCGCCTGGGTGCCGGGCGCTTCCCGCGCCAGGCGAATGAGGTCGAGCAGCACATTGATGGCCGAATAGCCGCCGCCCACCACGGCCACGCGCTTGCCGGCATAATCGGCGCGTCTTGTGCCCAGCACGTCCGGCATGCCGTAGGCGATGCGGTTCGCGGCCTCTTCTTCGCCCGGAATCTTCAGTCCAGAAGCGCCGAGCGGATTGGGGTTCTGCCAGGTGCCGGACGCATCGATGACCGCCCGGGCAAGATCGATGCGCTGCTTTCCGTCGGCGCCAACGATCCGCAGTTCGAACGGCTTGCTCGCGCGCGCCTTGCTGGTGACCTTGTCGAGCCCGGCGCGGGAGATGGCGATGACCGTGGCATCCGTTTCGATTATACCGCCGAGTTCCGGCACGGCGGCCAGCGGCCGCAGATAATCCCGCACGATCTCGGCACCCGTGGGCGGTGCGGCGGGCCGCGGCAGCATCCAGCCATGGCGTTCCAGCAGCCGGCGCGAGGCGGCGTCCACGCTCTGCTCCCAGGTCGTGAAGATGCGCACATGACCCCAATCGAGGATGTTGGCGCCGACACTCTTGCCGGCTTCATAGACCTTCACCTTGATTCCGCGTTCGGCGAGATGCGCCGCGGCCGCGAGACCGATCGGACCCGCGCCGATCACGGCGACTGGCAGGTTTGCAGGAGCATCCATCTTCGATTCCTCTATTTCCAAGATAGTCGAAATATAACGGCAAAAAACGGCAGCCGTTCAGGCGGCCCGGCCGCCCTTGGCAAGGCTCGCGGGCCTGCATCCGGCATCGAGGCAGCATTCATCGGCCAGATAACCGACCAGCCCTCGCATGGCCGGATAGTGGGCGTGGCACATCAAGCTGGTCCCCTGGCGCTCCTGATAGATCAGCCCGGCCGACATCAGCTGCCGGATGTGATGCGACAAGGTCGAAGCAGCGAGGCCCAGCTTGTCCTGCAGGTGCCCGCAGGCAAGTCCGTCGTCGCCCGCCCGCACCAGCGCCCGGTAGAGCTGGAGCCGGATCGGATTGCCGAGGGACGCCAATTGCCGCGCTGCCGTTTCGACTTTCATGAAAAGCAGGATCGCCCGGGGCCGCCGGCTGCGTCAAGTTCTATTTCCATAAATATCGAAATAGAAAAGGCGGCATGCCGGCTGTCACGGAAGTTTCACGGAGCCCGCCTTGACAGGCTCCTGATATTTCGGTGATTATCGAAACATGGAAACAACACAGGCGATAGCGGCCCTTTCCGCCCTGGCGCAGGAGACGCGGCTCGACGTGTTCCGGCACCTGATGCAGCAATTGCCGGGCGGGGTTCCCGCCGGCGATCTGGCGGACGCGTTCGGCGTGCCCGCCAGCACCATGTCCACCCATCTTGCCATCCTGACGCGCGCCGGCCTGACGCGGTCGGAGCGGGACGGCCGGACGATCTATTACGCGGCCGAGCTGGGCGGTATCAGGGGCTTGCTCGAATTCCTGGTCAAGGATTGCTGCAACGGCAGATCCGCGGCCTGCAACAAGCTGCTGAAGGCGGCACTGTCGCCCTGCTGCGGCTGATCCATCCAGAAACCGGGGACATCTCATGACCGAGCACGTCTTTAATGTTCTTTTCCTGTGCACGGGCAATTCGGCCCGCAGCATCCTTGCCGAAAGCATCCTCAACCGCGAAGGCAGGGGCCGGTTCAGGGCTTTCAGCGCCGGCAGCCAGCCCAGGGGCGCGGTCCATCCCTTCGCCATCGACCTTCTCAAGAAGATGAACCATCCGGTCGAGCAGTTGCGTTCCAAGAACTGGGACGAGTTCGCCGCCGACGGCGCTCCGGTGATGGATTTCGTCTTCACCGTCTGCGACAACGCGGCCAACGAAGTATGCCCGGTCTGGCCGGGCCAGCCGATGAGCGCGCATTGGGGCCTGCCGGATCCGGCAGCGGCCGAGGGAACCGAGGCCGAACGGCGCTTCGCCTTCGCCGATGCCTATCGCATGCTGACGAACCGCATCGGCATTTTCGTCAACCTGCCGCTACGCGCGCTGGACAAGCTCAGCCTGCAGAAGCGCCTGAGCGAAATCGGGCGGGATTTCACCCAGTCCGCCTGACTGAGCCGCCTTGTCCCGGGGATAAAACACGTGAATCCGTTCGAACGCTATCTGACCCTTTGGGTCGCCTTGTGCATTGTCGTGGGGATCGCCCTGGGACATTTCTTTCCCATCGTCTTTCAGGCCATCGGCGCCGCCGAAATCGCCAAGGTCAACATTCCCGTGGCGGCCCTCATCTGGCTGATGATCGTGCCGATGCTGGCCAAGATCGATTTCGCGGCATTGGGACGGGTGCGCGAACATTGGCGCGGCATCGGCGTCACCCTCTTCGTCAACTGGGCCGTGAAGCCCTTTTCCATGGCGGCACTCGGCTGGCTTTTCATCGGCTGGCTGTTCCGCCCCTATCTGCCGGAAGGCCAGATCGACAGCTATATCGCCGGCCTCATCCTGCTGGCGGCGGCGCCCTGCACCGCCATGGTGTTCGTCTGGAGCAATCTTTCCGACGGCGAGCCGCATTTCACGCTGAGCCAGGTGGCGCTCAACGATACGATCATGGTGTTCGCCTTCGCGCCCATCGTCGGCTTGCTGCTGGGCCTCTCCGCGATCACCGTGCCCTGGGACACGTTGCTGCTGTCGGTGGTGCTCTACATCGTCATCCCGGTCGCGGTCGCGCAGATCCTGCGCCGCTTCCTGCTGCGCTCCGGCGGAGAGGCGGCGCTCCGGCATCTGCTGGGCTTCCTGCAGCCCATGTCCCTGATGGCGCTGCTGGCCACCCTGGTGCTGCTGTTCGGCTTCCAGGGGCAGGAGATCATCGCAAAGCCCACGATCATCGCCCTTCTTGCCGTGCCGATCCTGATCCAGGTCTATTTCAATTCGGGCCTTGCCTATCTCCTCAACCGCTGGAGCGGCGAAGCCCATTGCGTGGCGGCCCCTTCCGCCCTCATCGGTGCCAGCAACTTCTTCGAACTGGCCGTGGCCGCCGCCATCAGCCTGTTCGGCTTCCATTCAGGGGCGGCTCTCGCCACCGTCGTCGGCGTGCTGATCGAGGTTCCGGTCATGCTGTCGGTGGTGAAGATCGTCAATGCCAGCAAAGACTGGTACGAGATCGGCAACGCCGTGCGCCGAACCCGCTAGCCAGCCGCCACGCGGCACGGGCGGGCGGATCACATCATCGGGCGCGGCAATTGCGACTGTTCGACAAGGGGATAGTCGCGGCTGTTGAAGAGCTGGTAGTGCCACCACTCGTTCCTGTAATTGTCCCAGCCGGCCGCCATCATGATTCCCAGCAGCGTGAAGCGGTTCTGCTGGGCGGCGGGTGAAACTTCGGTCGAACCGTGATGCGATTGCGGCACGGCCTCGTCGAAGCCGGTGCCCATTTCCAGTTCGCGCCCGGCCTTGTCGATGAGAGTGAGGTCGACGGCGACACCGCGCGTATGCGGCGAGCCGCGCCGGGGGTCGGCGACGAATTCGGGGTCCGGCAGGGCGTTCCACAGCCGCCATTGCGCCTCGGACGGGCGGTAGGCGTCGAAGATCTTGAGACGCAGGCCCAGGGGCTGGGCGAGATGCGCTGCATGGCGCAGCAGTTCCGCCGCCCGTTCATGCAGATAACAATCGGGATGGGCATAGATCGGCGCGCCGCTGAGATTGTGCGGCGTCGCATAGACCAGAGCGATCTCGACATCGAATGCCGTCGAGGTGATTTCAACCAGGCTCATCTTGCCACCAAAGCGCTAGAGTTCTAAACCGGCTTTACCAGATTGCATCCGCTTCTGCCACTTCCCGCCACCCGCTCGCCGAGGATTCGAAAGCACCCATGCCGACCCGCACGATCCTGGCCGTGGATGCCGCCGGCGACACCTGTTCGGTAGCCGTGGGAGCGTGCGGCACGGACGGGCTGCGGGTGCTGGCCAGGGAAAAGGTCGATCTCAAGCACGGTCATGCTGCCGTCCTGGTGCCGATGATCGAACGGACGATGGCCGAGGCGGCAATCGACCTTGCCCAGCTCGACGCCATTGCCGTGGGTATCGGTCCCGGCGGTTTCACGGGCTTGCGCATCGCCCTTTCCACCGCGCGGGGCCTGGGCCTCGCTTTGGCAAGGCCCGTCATCGGCATCAGCAATTTCCAGGCGGCGGCATTTCACCTGCCGCCGGAAAAACGCGCCAACGCCGCCGGCGACATTCTGGTGCTGATCGACAGCCGGCGCGACGAGCCCTACCTCGCCAGGCTCGATGGCGCATTGCGGTTCCGGCAGGCGCCGCGCTTCATGACGCTGGGCGAAATCGCAACGGATCTGGCCGACGCCCCGCCGGCCATCGTCACCGGCGATGGAACGGCGCTGTGGCGGGTATCCTTTCCCGGGGGCACCGAGATCGCGCCCGCCGCCGCCGATGCCGAGGCGATCCTCAATCTCGCCGCCGATCCCCTGCAGCGTTATGCGATGAAGGCGGTGCCGCTCTATCTGCGTGCCGCCGACGTTTCGCAGCCGAAGGCCGGTTAGGGTGCCGGCGGACGTGCAGTTCCGGCCGGTGGGCGGCTTCGACGGCGAACTGCTCGGCGAACTGCATAGGCGCTGTTTCACGGCGCCCTGGGACCGGGCCTGGTCGGCCAGATCCTTTGCCGAGATCCTGGCCCTGCCGGGTGCAGCCGGCCTCATCGCCGCCGCGGGCGATGAACCCCTGGGGTTCGGCCTGACCCTGCAGGCCGTGGATGAGGTGGAACTGCTGCTGCTGGCCATCCTGCCGGAGCGGCGCGGCCAGGGCCTTGCGAAGGAATTGCTGGCGCGGCTGCTGGATGCCGCCACGGCCAAGGGGGCCCGGCGCGCTTTCCTGGAAGTCGCGGTCGGGAACGCCGCCGCGATCGGGTGTTATGTCGGTGGGGGCTTCCAGGTCTCAGGCCGGCGCAAGCACTACTATCCAGGCGGCGTGGATGCTCTGATGTTCGAGAAACCCTTGGAATTGAACAATATTTAAAACAAATACAGCACATAACACGGAAATATGTGTGAGAATTGCAAATATTGAGTCTGGTTTCATTGCCAAGGTTTCGGCCGCTGGCTATGTATCCCACGCCAATATTGCGGAACGGCCGGACAGGCTTGCCACCCCGCATCCGATCAGCGGACCAGCCCGCGGAAAGAGGAATCGAACCATGAGCGATGCGCTCAAGAATGATCCCCTGTTGCCCTTGGTCACTGAGATCGTGGTCGCATACCTGTCGCACAACACCGTCGCGATGAACGAGATACCGCGCCTCATCGCCGAGACCCGCGCGGCCCTGGCGCAGAATGCCGGCGGCACCCTACCGGTCGGCGCCGGCGCCCAGCGCCCCGTGCTGGTGGCCGACAAGGAGCCGGCCGTGCCGGTCAAGAAATCGGTGACGCCCGATTACCTCGTCTGCCTCGAGGACGGCATCAAACTGAAGATGCTGAAACGGCATTTGCGCACCGCCTACGACATGACGCCCGAACAATATCGCGAGAAGTGGAACCTGCCCGCGGACTACCCCATGGTGGCCCCGAACTACGCCAAGAAGCGCTCCTCGCTGGCGCGCGAATTCGGCCTGGGCCGCGGCGGCCGCAAGCGTCCCACCCGCCGCCGTGGCTGAAAACGCCGCTTCCTCCGCCTCTTAACCATCCGGCACCATCTCGCCACCTGCTAACCCATTGACCGTCCACTCTTTATTGAGAGGCGAGCAAGGCTCTTGGCGCGGGACGGTTAACCAAGGCACAATAGCCCTTAGCCAGGAATGCTGGCGGATTGGGCCCCGTCGCAGCAGCTAACCTTCGCAGGCTGGTCCAAGGCGATCAGTCCTGTTAAACGGAACCGTCCGGGACCTATATCGGGATCAGGCTGTTTTTGACGAAACCCATAACTTCAGGCGAGGCAAGCGTGCCATCGAGGCTGGAAAAGCTGTGTATCGAAAAGGGGCTGAAGATGACCGACCAGCGTCGGATCATCGCCCGCGTGCTGTCCGAGGCGCAGGATCATCCGGACGTGGAACTGCTGCACCGTCGCGCGGCCCAGGTCGATCCGGGCATTTCGCTGGCCACCGTCTATCGCACCGTGCGCCTGTTCGAAGAAGCGAGCATCCTGGAGCGCCACGATTTCGGCGACGGCCGCGCGCGCTATGAAGAGGCCAAGGACGATCACCACGACCATCTGATCGACATACAATCAGGCCGCGTCATCGAATTCACCAACGAGCAGATCGAGAAGCTGCAAAAGGGTGTCGCCGCCGAACTCGGCTACAAGCTGGTCGGCCACCGGCTGGAGCTTTATGCCGTGCCGCTGGGCAAGGATGGCGACGGCGACGCATCGTCTTCCGCCCGGGCCAAGCGCGTCTCGCCATCGGCGGGCGGCGACAAATGATCGTCGCTGCGGCCCGGCGCGAGCGGCCGGTCGAAGTCATCGTCGGCGATCTCGAGGCAAGGCTCGCGGAAACCGAGGCGGAGATCCTCGCCGCCCAGGAGCTGCGCTACCGCGTCTTCTATGGCGAGATGGGCGCCAAGCCCAGTGCCGAAATGGTGCGGGTGGGGCGCGATTTCGACGGTTTCGACCCCTATTGCGACCATCTCATCGTCGTCGACCGCAAGCGCGGGCCCGGCGTCAAAGGCATCGTCGCCACCTATCGCCTGCTGCGCCGGGAAGCGGCGCGTCGGGCCGGGCGTTTCTATTCGATCGCCGAATACGACATCCAGCCCCTGGTCAACCGGACGGGCGAGATTCTGGAACTGGGCCGGTCCTGCGTCGATCCCGCCTATCGCAACAAGATGGCGATGCAGCTGCTGTGGAAGGGGATCACCGACTATATCCTGTTCCACAAGGTCGAGATCATGTTCGGTTGTGCGAGTTTCCCCGGCATCGATCCCAGCGCGCACCGGATGGCGCTGTCCTATCTTCACCACCGGCACCTGGCGCCGCCGCAATTCCGGCCCAAGGCCTTGCCCGAACGCCATGTCGACATGAACATGATGCCGCTCGCCGAAATCGACGAGAAGCGCGCCCTGGCGTCGCTGCCGCCGCTGATCAAGGGCTATCTGCGCCTCTCCGGCCATGTCGGCGACGGTGCGGTGATCGATCACGAATTCGGCTCGGTCGATGTCTCGATCGTCGTGGTGACGGCCGAGGTCACCGACAAATACATGAAGCATTACACGCGGCCGGATTACGGCGGCGATTCCTGATCATGGTGCGCGCGCGGCGGCGGCATCTGCCGGCCCGGCATTTCGAGCTCGACGAGGGATCGAATCTGCTCGGCATATTGCGCCTCTCGGCCTATTTCGGCGTCACCATGGCCCTCAGCCCGCCGCAACTGCTGCTGCTGCTGCTTCGGCTGCGGGTCCGCAACCTGCTGCCGCGCTTCTATCACCGCCTCACCTGCCGCATCATCGGCCTCGACGTCGAAGTGCGCGGCACGATGTCGCGCAAGGCGCCGACCCTGTTCGTCAGCAACCACACCTCCTATTTCGACATACCGGTGCTGGGCAGCCTGGTCGAAGGCAGCTTCGTCGCCAAGACGGAGGTGGGTTCCTGGCCGGTCTTCGGCTGGCTTTCCAAGATGCAGCGCACGGTCTTCGTCGATCGCCGCCGCCACACCACGCACCGCCAGCGCGACGAACTGCAGCGGCGCCTGGATGCCGGCGACAATCTCATCCTCTTTCCCGAAGGCACGTCGAATGACGGCAATGCCGTGCTGCCTTTCCGTTCGGCGCTCCTCAGTGTCGCCGAACGCGAAGCCCGCGGGGAAACGCTCACCGTGCAGCCGGTTTCGGTGACCTACACGAAGCTCAACTCCCTCCCGATGGGTTACCGCAACCGTGCCTATCTCGCCTGGTATGGCGACATGACGCTGGGCCGCCATCTGTGGCAGTTCGCGCGCCTGGGCCCGGCCCGCGTCGTGGTTGAGTTCCACGATCCCATCTCGATCGCCGATTTCCGCTCAAGGAAGGAACTGACGCGGCATTGCTATGCGCAGATCTCGGGCGGCGTCGCCAATGCACTGCATGGGAAGGCGGAATAGCAGGGCAAGGTCTTGCCGCCTCGAGGGACGCCAGGACCGCAATCCCTACCGCGCCTCCAACAGCACGCGGCGTTCGCGGGTGGGGTCGAAGGGCACCAGTTCCGCATTCACCGCCGAATGGCCGGTCAGCTGCAGGATGAAGCCCCAATGGCTCACGACCGCGACATGCCGCCAGTCGGCGAGTGCGGCGGCGCGGCGGTGGAAAGTCCGGCAGCGCCGCTCCAGCTGCTCGCGCGTCTCGTCGAGATTGGGCCACCAGACCTCGTCGATATGATCGAAGGACAGTGCCGGCCAGCGCTCGGCGAGAATGCTGCGCGGCGTGCCGACATCGCATTGGTAATAGGCATGTTCGTGCACGCTGAGCTCGATCTCGATCGGAACGTCCAAGCTGCGGGCGACGATCTCGGCCGTCTCGATGGCGCGGGTATAGGGGCTGGCCAGCACGCGGCGAATTGGATGGGCATGATCCTTGAGCCTGGCCGCGGATTCCGCCACCTGTCGGCGCCCCAAAGCGGTGAGACGGGGGTCGTGGATGCCCGGATCGCGCCCGGTGCTGTCGTGATGGGCGTTGAATTCGGATTGGCCGTGGCGGATGAGGATCATGATTTGTCCGGCCGCTGGTCGATGACGGTCGGAGTCGGACGGTGCCTGGGGCGCGCCGCCTCCTCTTCCTCCGGTTCGACGATCTCGAACTCGCCCTCGATGACGGTGGTGCGGCTGGCACCCGCCGTTCCCCCGCCGCCGCGATAGATGCGTGTCTCGAAATGATGCGCCATGCGCCGCAGCAGGAAATTCCGCGTCACCGGCAAGAGCAGGATGAGGGCGAGGAAATCGCTGAAGAAACCCGGCACGATCAGCAGCAGGCCGGCCGTCACCATGACGGCGCCGTCGATCAGGCTGTGGCCGGGTTCGCGCCCCTCATTGACCGCCACCTGCAATTTGAGGAGCGCGTTGAGGCCGCCATGCCGGATGAGCGCAAGGCCCAGCATGCCCGCCGCCAGCAGCCACAGCAGCGTGAGGCCCAGCCCGATGCGTCCGCCGATCACCACGAAACCGGCGATTTCCAGGAAGGGCAGGAGACAAATCAGGGCCACCAGCAGCCGCATCATGCGCGGAACTCCGGAATCCGGGCCGGCGAACCAGTGGATTCCTCACGAAAATCGATGTGAAACCAGCATTTTGCCGGCATATTGAGCGATAAATCCGTCACCTGACGCCTCGCGGCCCCGTTCATCGTCCATGCCGCGTCGCGCGACTTGCTGTAACTGGGCCGACTTCCTATGTAGAATGCCGTATCAACGCTTTAGCCCAAGGCCGCGGTCCGGTCTACCTGTGTTGGGACCGACCTGGAACAGGCTGGGGCGAATGACGCAAAGGTGGTGGTCTCGGGCGGTCCGCGCAAGCCCGCGCCCTACCGACAGGATTTGGGCCGAAGAATTTGACCCGACGGATTTGACCCGACAGATTTGAATCGACAAGGATTTGGGTTCTTGCAACATCTCGACATCGTCTTTTTCGCCATCGTCGCCGTGGTTCTGGGCTGGAAGCTCTTTTCCGTGCTCGGCCGCCGTACCGGCCACGAGCGCCGCATCGATCCCCTTGCCCGGCCCGATCCGAAGGATGTGGCCGCGCGCCGCCAAGGCCGGGATGTAGGCCGTGACGATTCGGATGCACCGGTCCAGATCGCCTCGCGCCGGCCCAGCGTCGTGCGCCCCGATGTCGAAGCCCCGGCCGAGCCCGCGCGCGATGCCGCCGCCCGTGGCGGCATGTCGCCGCGCGACCGGCGCCAGATCGAGGCCGATATCGCCCGCGCGCCCGATGCTGTGCGCGCTGGCCTGGATGCCATCGCCAAGGCTGACCCGGCCTTCAATCCGGCCGATTTCATCGGCGGCGCCAAGATAGCCTTCGACATGATCGTGCAGGGTTTCGCCGCCGGCGAGACCAAGATGCTGCAATCTCTGCTGGGCCGCGACCTATATGAAAGCTTTGCCGCCGTCATCGCCGATCGGCAGCGCCAGGGCTATCGCCAGAAGACGGTCGTCATCGGCATCACCCAGGCGCAGATCGTCGGCGCCGAACTGAAGGGCAAGGAAGCGCGCGTGACGATGAAGTTCGTCAGCGAGCAGACCAGCGTCACCGAGGATTCCAGCGGCAATGCGGTCGAAGGCGATGCCAACCATGTCGACAGCATCGTCGACATCTGGACCTTCGCCCGCGACACCGGCTCGCGCGATCCCAACTGGCAATTGGTGCTGACCGACCAGCCGTCATAAGGCGCTGTCGAGCTTCGGGGGGAAGCAAGCGGGGATGTTGGGGGGCGTTTCAGATAGCGACAGCGTCATGCCCGGCCAGAAGGGACCAACGCTGGGCCCGGGCATGACGAGCTTGGGTACATCCGCCGGCCATCGGATTCCGCCGCGGCCGGAGGTTCTGCGGAAGACCCTTGGGCGCCTCTTGGCCCTCCTTACCCTCTCCCTCATAACCGCCTGCACCCCGCCTGAATCGCCGCCGGGCCTCAAAGTCAGTCCCAGCTCCTATTCCATGCTGCCCGGTTGGGGCGAGGATGGGTTCGAGGGCGTGCTTCCGGCGCTGCTCAATTCCTGCAAGGCCATCGCCAAGCAGAAGGATGACGCGCCGGTGGGCCCCAAGGCGCTGGGCGGTGTGGCCGGCGACTGGCAGGCGCCCTGCGCCGCCGCCAGGGAATTGGCGGCACCCAACGATCCCGTTCTGGTGAAGGGCTTCTTCGAACGCTGGTTCGTACCGTTCCAGGCCGAGGATGTGCGCGGCAAGGCGGGGCTCTTCACCGGTTATTACGAGGCCGAGATCGAAGCGGCGAAAACGCCCGATTCGCTTCACATCCATCCGCTCTACCGTGCGCCCAAGGCTCCCGTCACCTTCACGCGGGCCGAGATCGAGGCGGGCGCCCTGCGCGGCCAGGGCCTCGAATTCCTGTGGCTCAAGGATCCGGTCGATGCCTTCTTCCTGCAGATCCAGGGCTCGGGCATCGTCAAGCTGAATGACGGGTCGGAGATGCGCGTCGGCTATGCCGGCAATAACGGCCAGGCCTTCGTCGCCATCGGCAAATTGATGATCGAAGAAGGCATCATCGACAGGAAATCCGCCTCGATGCAGACCATCCGCGCCTGGCTCCGCGCCAATCCAGGGAAGGCGCAGGCGATGATGAACCGCAACCCGCGCTTCATTTTCTTCCGCGAGGTGAAGGAGAACGGCCCCGTCGGCGCCATGGGTGTCACCCTCACCGCCGGCAGGAGCCTCGCCGTCGATCCTGCCTTCGTGCCGCTGGGCTTGCCTTTGTGGCTCGATACCACCTGGCCGGTCGATCATGGCACTATCAGGAAGGGCCAGCCCTTGCGCCGCCTGATGCTGGCCCAGGATGTCGGCACCGCCATCAAGGGGCCGGTCCGGGGCGATTTCTTCTGGGGCAGCGGCGAGGAAGCCCTGGCCTTTGCCGGCAGCATGAAGAATGCGGGCAGATGGTTCATGCTCTTGCCAGTGACCGCCGCGGCGCGCAAAACTCTCGATGTCGTCGATATCGTCAGCAGCCTGAAGTGAGTATGCGTGTCCAGCCAGCCTGAAACGGCCCAGCCAATGCTAAAGCCGGGCGCCCATGTCGCCCTGTTCGTGACCTGCCTTGTCGATCTCTTCCGCCCCAGCATCGGTTTCGCCGCGGTGAAATTGCTGGAGGAAGCCGGTTGCCGGGTCAGCGTGCCCGAAAGCCAGACCTGCTGCGGCCAGCCCGCCTATAATTCCGGCGACCGCGAAACGGCCATGGCGCTGGCCCGGCGGACCGTCGCCGCCTTCGAGGGGTTTGACTTCATTGTGGCGCCGAGCGGTTCATGCGGCGGCATGATCAAGCACCATTACCCGCAGCTGCTGGCGGAGGATGCCGCATGGGGACCGCGCGCGGCGGCCCTGGCGGCGCGCACTTTCGAGCTTACCCAGTTCCTCGCCGAGCAATGCGGCATGTCGGATTTCGGCGCCAGATTGCAGGCGCATTGCACCTATCACGATTCCTGCTCGTCCTTGCGCGAAATGAATGTGAAATCGGCGCCGCGCGCCCTGCTGGCCAAGGTCGACGGGCTGAAGCTGACCGAGATGCAGGAGACCGACGCCTGCTGCGGTTTCGGCGGCACCTTCTGCGTCAAATTTCCCGATGTTTCCAATTCCATGGCGGCCCGCAAAGTCGCCACGGTCAACGAGACGGGCGCCGATCTGCTGCTGGCCGGCGATCTCGGCTGCCTGATGAATCTTGCCGGCAAGATGAAGCGCGACGGCTCCCGGGTCCAAGTGCGCCACGTGGCGGAAGTGCTGGCCGGCATGACCGATCTGCCGGCGATCGGGGAGGAATCCCAATCGTGAGCCATATCCCCACCAGCAATGCCTTCAAGGAAAATGCGACCGGCGCCTTGAAGGATGCGCCGCTGCAGGAAGCTTTGGGCATCGCGCGGTCGCATTCCATCCAGACACGCCTCAACACCGTGGCCAGGCTGCCGGAATTCGAAGCCTTGCGCGATATCGGGCGCGATCTCAAGAATCATGTCATCGCCAATCTCGATCATTACCTGCTGCAATTCGAACAATCGGTGGTGGATCGCGGCGGCCATGTGCATTGGTGCCCGGACGGCAAGTCGGCCCGCGCCAAGGTGCTGGAAATCTGCCGCAAGGTGAATGCCAGGACCGTCACCAAGGGCAAGACGATGATCGGCGAGGAAATCGGTATCAACGATTTCCTCTTTTCGAACGGCATCGAACCGGTCGAAACCGATCTTGGCGAATATATCATCCAGTTGCGCGGCGAGACGCCCAGCCACATCATCGGCCCGGCCCTGCATGTGACGAAGGAGCAGGTCGAGGAAACCTTCCGCCAGGCGCATGCCGACCTCGACCCCAAGCGCAATCTCGACGATCCCGCGACCCTGATGGCCGAGGCGCGCGAGAAACTGCGCGCCGGTTTCCTGAAGGCCGATGTCGGCATCACCGGCGCCAATTTCCTCATCGCCGACGAGGGTGCCACCACCATCGTCACCAATGAAGGCAATGGCGACCTCACACAGACCCTGCCGCGTATCCATATCGTGCTGGCCTCGATCGAGAAGGTCGTCCCCAGCTTGAAGGACGCGATGACCCTGCTGCGCATTCTCGCGCGTTCGGCCACGGGGCAGGAGCAATCGGTCTACACGACCTTCTCCAGCGGCCCGCGCCGCCCGACCGACCTCGACGGGCCGGAGGAATTCCATGTCGTCCTCATCGACAATGGGCGCTCATCCTATCTCGGCACCGAGTTCGAGGAGATGCTGCGCTGCATCCGCTGCGGCGCCTGCCTCGACCATTGCCCGGTCTATCATTCGGTGGGCGGCCATGCTTATGGCTGGGTCTATTCCGGTCCCATCGGCGCGCTGCTCACGCCCGCCATCGTCGGCGTCGAGAACGCCAAGCCTCTCCCCAATGCCTCGACGCTCTGCGGGCGCTGCGAAGCGGTCTGCCCGATGCGCATTCCCATCCCCAAGATGCTGCGCCATTGGCGCGAGGCGGAATTTTCCCGCGCCATCACCCCGCCCGCGGAACGCTCGGGGTTGCGCCTCTGGGCCTTCATGGCGCGGCACCCCAGGCTCTATCGGCTGGCGACCCGGATCGGCGCGCGGGTGTTGAAGACCATGGCCGGTTCGCGCGGACGCCTCGCCTCGGCGCCCCTGGCCGGCGGGTGGACCAGGCATCGCGATCTCCCGGCGCCCCAGGGCCGCACCTTCCACGATCTGTGGAAAGAGAAGCAGGGAGGCCGCGCATGAGCGATTCCGGAACCGGCCGCGACCGCATGCTGGCCTCGATCAAGGCTGGCGTCGCCCGGCAGGCGGAACGGCGCCAGGGTGCGGCAGCTCCCTTGAAGCCGGCACCGCTCATCCCCGCGCGCGCCACGGCGCCGGGGGTCGATGTGGTGGACCTCTTCCGCACCATGCTCGTCGCCGCCAAGGCGACGCTCGATGAGGTGAAGACTCGCGACGAGGTGCCGGCGGCGGTGCAGAAATACCTTGCCGCCAGCAATGCCGAGGCGCGCATCCGCCTCTCGCCCGATATCCGCGTCAGTTCCATTCCGTGGGACAGGGTGCCGCTGCTGGAAATCTCCGCCGGCCGCTCCCATGGCAAGGACCCGACCAGCGTTACGCCCGCCGTGGCGGCGGTCGCGGAGACCGGCACACTCGTGCTGCAATCTTCCGATCAGACGCCGACGACGCTGCATTTCCTGCCCGACCAGCATGTGGTCGTCATCTCGAAAAGCCAGATCGTCGGCACCTATGAGGATGCGCTGGCGCGCGTCAAACGCGGTCCCGATGGTGCCCTGCCGCGCACCGTCAATTTCGTGACCGGGCCCTCGCGCAGCGCCGATATCGGCAAGATCCTATTGATGGGCGCCCACGGCCCCAAGAAGCTCCACGTCATCGTGGTGGACGAGGAGCTGTAGCCGAAACCCACGGCAGCCGTTCGGGGCTTGTGATCCTTCACTTGTCATGGCCCGCCTTCGCGGAGGATGACAATAAGGTGGTGCAGCCGCTACTGCAGCCAGATCGCGTTCTTCAATTTCCCGATGAAGCTCTCATGCGCTGCCAATTCTTCCTCGGTCGGAGCGAAACTGCGTGGCTCGCGCACCGCGCGGCTGCCGGTGCTGGCGCGCTTGGCGAAATCGAGGTTCACGGTGAGCGTGGTTTCCTCCGCCGCGAGGACGAGGCCCGTCTGCCGCCCGCCCAGCAATTCCAGATAGACATCGGCCAGCAGCTGCGCGTCGAGGAGCGCCCCGTGCAGCGTGCGGTTGGAATTGTCGATGTTGAAGCGCTTGCACAGCGCATCAAGCGAGGCGGGCGAGCCCGGGAACTTGGTGCGCGCGATCTTCACCGTGTCGATGGCGCGCTGGAAGGGGATGGCGCGCTTGCCGGCCTTTTCGAGTTCGAAGTTGATGAACTTCATGTCGAATTCGGCATTGTGGATGACCAAGGGGTCGTCGCCGATGAAGGTGAGGAATTCTTCCGCCACATCGGCGAATTTCGGCTTGTCGGCCAGGAACGCGGTGGACAGGCCATGGATGCGGACAGCGGCATCCGGCATTTCGCGTTCCGGATTGACGTAGCGATGGAAATTGCGCCCGGTCGGAATGTGGTTATCGAGCTCGATACAGCCGATTTCCGCCAGCCGGTCGCCCGTCAGCGGGTCGAAGCCGGTGGTTTCGGTATCGAGCACGATTTCACGCATGGGTTCTGATCCGGTGCAGCTGATTGGGAAGCGGTTGGAAGGCAAGATGCCGAGGAAAGAAGCGGCTGGCAAGTTGCCCGGCAAGGTCCGGATCGCCCGTCGTATAGGCCCGGATTTCACCCGGCAGGGGCCCGAAACGCTTCATTTCCGGATGGCGGAAGAGATAGGCGGTGAGTGCCTCGGCCGTCCGCTGCGGCTGGGAGAGGAGGCGGACATTCTCCGGCAGCGCCGCGCGGAAGAGATGCTCGACCAAGGGATAATGCGTGCAGCCCAGGACCACGCTGTCGAGCGTCGCACCCTCCAGCCGCGCCAGCAATTCGCCGGTATAGCGCGCGACCATCGGCCGGATGAGGGTCGCGTCGGCGCCGGCCTCGATCATGCCGGCAAGGTCCGGACAGGCCTGCTGAAAGATGCGCACGCGGGGTGCGCGCTTCGCGACCTCATGCACATAGGCGCCGGAGGCCACGGTGGCGCGGGTGGCAAAGACGCCCAGCGTCTCGGGCGCGCGGGCCCAGTCGCTGGCATCGGCGCTGGCATGCCAGGGATTGTGCGCGATCTCCTCGATCATCGGCACCAGCACGCCCAGGCACCGATGGTGCGGAAAATGATGCGGCAGCCATTCCTGCTGCAGGCGCCGGAGTGCCACGGCGGCGGCCGTGTTGCAGGCGAGGATGACCAGCGTGCAGCCCAGTCCGAACAGGGCGGCGACACCCTGTTGCGTCAGTTCGTAGATTTCGTCGAAGGAACGCTGGCCATAGGGGGCGTTGGCGTGATCGCCCAGATAAATGAAGCCCTGGCGCGGCAGCCGGCGGTGCAAGGCATCGAGAATGGTAAGGCCGCCATGGCCGGAATCGAACAATCCAATCATCGGTTTTGTCGATCAAACCCCGCTATCTCGATCGAGCGAATCGATCCGATTTCAGCTCCCGCACGATCCTGCCCAAGGCGGCCAGGGTCGGTCGGCGCCCCAGCCCCGTATCGACCACCCAATCCGCCCGGCGCCGCTTTTCCGCATCCGGCATCTGGCTCTGGAGGATCTGGCGGAAGCGCTCCCGCGTCATGCCCGGCCTCTTCATTACCCGCTGAGTTTGGAGGAATTGTGGCGCGGTGACGACCACGACCCCGTCGCAGCGCTTTTCCCCGCCGGTCTCAAAGAGCAGCGGAATGTCGAGTACCACCACATCATGCCGCTCCTGCCGGCATTGGGCGAGGAAGTCGCGCTCCGCCCGGCGCACCAGCGGATGCAGGATGGCTTCCAGCCGTTTCAGCTGGGCGGGCTTCCCGAACACCAGCGCGCCCAGGGCCTTGCGGTCGACGGCACCGTCCGCGACGACGCCGGGAAAGGCCGCCCCCACCGCCGCCACCGCCTTGCCGCCCTTGGCGAGCAGCCGGTGCACGGCGGCGTCGGCGTCATGAACCGGCAGGCCCAGCGCCCGCAGCATCGCCGCCGCCGTCGATTTCCCCATGCCGATGGAACCGGTGAGACCCAGAATATGCATGCCCCCGATTGGGGCCGGAGGGTCCGTCTTGTCAAGGCATGGTGTGCGCCCCATCACTGTGCTTGCCGTCACCAAGGCCGCTTTCGCCCTTTGGACCCGGTGCCGTTTCATGGGCTATAAGGGCTGAAACAGGTTCAATCCCGCCCCCAAAGGCAATCCGCGCACTCATGACCACGATCGGCCTTGTCGTCTTCGGCCTTGTCAGCCTGCTGGCGCTGATGAGCCTGCTGCCGCCGCTGGCGGCAAGGCTGCGCCTCCCATATTCGGTGCTGCTGGCCGTGGTCGGCTTCAGCCTGGGAGCCATCGTCTCGCTGCGGCCGGACCTCGCCATCCCCTCGCCGCTGCTCCATGACGTGATCGACGCACTGGCCAGCATCGAAATCTCGTCCGAAGCCTTCATCCTCATCTTCCTGCCCAGCCTGCTCTTCGAAGTGGCCATCGCCATCGACGTGCGCCGGCTCATCGACGATATCGCCCCCGTCCTCACCTTGGCCGTCGTGGCCGTGGTGATCTGCGCGCTCACCGTGGGCATCGCGCTGGGCCTCGCCTCGCCCTATGGCCTGGTCGCCTGCCTGCTGCTGGGCTCGATCGTCGCCACCACGGACCCGGCGGCGGTGGTCGGCATCTTCCGCGAGGTCGGCGTGCCCAAGCGCCTCACCACCCTGGTCGAGGGCGAAAGCCTGCTCAACGACGCCGCCGCCATCGCCATCTTCGCGCTGCTCCTCGAAATGCTGCTTTCGGGCGGCGAAGGCAGCATCGGCGGCACCATCGCGAAGTTCCTGGTGAGCTTCGGCGGCGGGGCGCTCGCGGGCTTCCTCATGGGCCGCGCCGCCTGCGCGCTCTTTCCCTTCCTCGGCGGCTGGCCGCAGGCGGAGATCACGCTCACCATCGCGCTGGCTTATTTGAGCTTCGTCGTGCCGGAACATTATTTCCACGTCTCGGGCGTCGTCGCCTGCGTCACCGCGGGCCTCGTCCTGGGTTCGACCGGCAAGACCCGCATGCGTGCCCATACGTTCGAGCAGATGGAGGGCGTCTGGGGCCAGCTGGCCTTCTGGGCCAATTCGCTCATCTTCCTTTTGGCCGCCATGTTCGTGCCGCGCATCATGGAAGGGACCAGCCTGAAGGAGATCGGCTTCATCCTGCTGGTCTATCTGGCGACGCTCATCGCCCGCTTCGTCACCGTGTTCGTGCTGCTGCCGCTCCTCACCCGGGCCGGCCTCATGCAGCGCATCAACAATCGCATCAAGACGGTGATCGTCTGGGGCGGCCTGCGCGGCGCGGTTTCGCTGGCGCTGGCCTTGGCGGTCATCGAGAATGGCGCGGTTCCATCCAGCACGCGCGATTTCATCGCCACCTCGGTCACCGGCTTCGTGCTGATGACCCTCTTCATCAACGGCATGACCTTGCGGCCGCTGGTTGGCTTCTTCCGCCTCAACCGCCTCAATCCGGTGGCGCGGGGTGTTCGCGACCGCGCCAAGCTGATGACGCTCACCGATGTGGCCGGCGAACTTTCCAATATCGCGCAGAATGAGGGCATCGACCGCGAGGTCGCCGATGCCGCCCTCTCCAGCCTGGAAGCGCGCCTGGCCGTGGCGCGGGCCCGCTCGCATCGCGGCGTCGAGCTGATGGCGGAGGAGATGGTGAAAGTGGGCCTCACCGTCGCCGCGGCCTATGAGGTGGAGCGTTGTTTCTCCCTCCTGGGCGGGCGCATCGTCGACCGGCGTATCGCGGAGATGCTGTTGCGCGAGGCGCAGCATGTGCGCGAAGCGGTGCGCGCCGCGGGCCGCAAGGGCTATGTCGCCGCCGCCGAACGGGGGCTGGGGTTCGGGCCCGCCTTGCGCTTTGCGCTGTGGCTGCAGCGCAATCTGCGCGTCGAACGCCCGCTGGCCGATGCGCTGGCCGACCGGTTCGAATTCCTGATGATGCAGCGCCAGGTCCTCTCCGGTCTGGTTCCCTTCGCCCGCGACCGATTGCAGCCCCTGATCGGCGAGGAATCCGCGGGCGAGATCATCCGTCTCACCGCCCGGCGCATCGAAGCTGTCGAAGGATCGCTGCTGGCGCTCAAGCTCCAATACCCCGCCTATGCCGCCGCCCTGCAGCGGCAATATCTGGGCCGCATCGCCCGCCAGCGCGAAAGTGCCGCCTATCAAGCCCTGGCCGCCAATCTGGTGGTGAGCGGCGAGGTCGAGCGCGAATTGAAGGCGGAGCTGGAGAAGCATTGGACCGGCCTTGACGAGCGCTGCAAGCTCGATCCGGAACTTTCCGCCATCGACCTGGTGGCGCGCGTGCCGATTTTCCGCGACCTCGACATCAAACGGCAACAGGCCATCGCCCATCTTCTGACGCCGCTCCTGGTCCTGCCCGACAGCCCGATCGTGCGGCGGGGCGACAAGGGGGATGCCATGTATTTCATCGCCTCGGGTGCCGTGCGCGTGGCAGTGGAGCCCAATGGCGGTTCGGGCGTGGAACTGGGTTCGGGCGATTTCTTCGGCGAACTTGCCCTGCTCACGGGCCACCCGCGCAATGCCGATGTGCGGGCGCTGGGCTATTGCAAGCTGCTGGCCCTGAAGGCGCGCGATTTCGACCGGCTGCTGAGCCACGATGCGGGCCTCAAGGCGCGCATCGAACAGGTGGCCCGGGAGCGCCTCAATCTTGGCTGACAAGCCCCTCTCGGCGCGGGAAAAGCAGATCGCCGGCGACCGGCCGCTGTTCGGCATCCTCTGCCTGGTGACGGCGGGCTTCGTCTTTTCCTTCTTCAATGCCATCGTCAAATATCTCAGCACCAACGGCATGCCGGTAATGGAAGTGGCCTGGGGCCGCTATGTCTTCCACCTGGTCTTCGCCATCCTCTATGCCGGCGTGGCGCGCCATGTGGAACGGCCGGCGCTGGCGCCGCCGGTGCGGAGCTGGCTGCAGCCCTGGCGCGAGATGCTGCGGGCCAGGAAGCCCGGCCTCCAGTTCCTGCGCTCGCTGCTCATGCTGGCCACGACCTTGCTCTTCTTCCTGGCGGTCAGCCATATCGACCTGGCTTCCGCGACGGCGGTGGCCTTCGTCGAGCCGATGGTCATCACCATCCTGTCGCATTTCCTGCTCAAGGAACGCGTCGGCACGCGGCGCTGGTCGGCGGTGGCGATCGGCTTCATCGGCGTGCTCATCGTCATCCGCCCGGGCTTCGGCATGGTCAGCCTCGCCATCCTGCTCCCCGTTCTCTCCGCGTCGACTGGGGCCACCTATAACGTATTGACCCGCATCGCCGCGCGCCATGACGGCAACGCCACCTCGCTCTTTTACGCGGCATTGGTGGGGTGTCTGGTGCTCAGCGCCTTCATGCCGTTCCTGTGGCAGGCGCCCAGCTTCAATGAATGGCTGCTGCTGGCGGCACTCGGCCTGTCCGGCGGCCTTGCCCATACCCTCGTCATCCGGGCCTTTTCCTACGCCTCGGCCTCGATCATCGCGCCCTTCATCTATCTGCAACTGGTGTGGGCCACGGCCATCGGCTATGTCTGGTTCGACATGCTACCCGCCATCACCACCTGGATCGGCGGCGCCGTCATTATCTGCACCGGCATCTATACCGCGCACCGCGAACGCATCCGCGCGCGGGAGCGGATGGCGATGGGCGAAAGATAAAAATCGATAACACACAGAAGCATGATGGTTTTTCGACATCCATGATTGCATTTCGATGATTTTCCGTGTAGATTTTTCGCCTGCATGAACTCACATGAATAAAAATCGATACTCGTGGAGGAATTTCGCGCATGCAGTTGGATTTCGCCGAAGCCAATTACTTCCAAGGCGAGGCGCTGCCCGACGGCACCAGGTTGATCGGGTGGGCAGCGCTCGTTCAGGCGCTGGCCGTCAAGGCGCCGGTGCGATGGCTCTCTTGCGTCTCCGAAAAACATGTGGGCGGGAGCCGCCGGCGCGAGGGCCGCTGGGAAATCTATGACCGAAGATACCGGGCTGACGGGACTTTCGCCGCGCATCTGACTTTTGCGCTCCGCCACGAAGCCATCGACCTGCTCGTACTGAAGCGCGTCTTCGATGCCGTGCCGACCGAACTGCTCACCCGATTCATCCTGGCGACGCCCACCGGCATCGTTTCCCGGCGCGCCTGGTTCTTCTATGAGACCCTGACCGGCAAGCGGCTCGACCTGAAGGACGCTCCGGTCGTCACTGCCGTCGATGCTCTCGACCCGGACATCTACCATACCGGCGAGCGAAAGATGTCGTTGCGCCATCGGGTATGGGATAACCTGCTTGGCAATGGTGCATTCTGCCCGACGATCCGCAAGACCGACAAGTTGCGGGCGCTGATGGCCCTCGATCTGGCCGGCAGAGTAAGGACAATCATCGGCCGAACGAGCGCCCGGTCGATCGCCAGAGCGGCGAGTTTCCTGTTGCTGGCGGACAGCCGCGCCAGTTTCGAAATCGAAGGCGAGCGTCCGGCGGCAAGCCGTCTGGAGCGTTGGGGCCGGGCCGTGCTCGAGGCCGGCAAGCGCCCCCTCAACCAGACGGAAATCTATCGCTTGCACCGCATTCTCATCGGTGACGATCGCTTTACCGAGATCGGCTATCGCTCAGCCGGGGTATTTCTCGGCAGCCGCACTCACGACAACGATCCGCTGCCTGAATTCATTGGCGCGCGTGCGCAAGACGTGCCGGCGCTGATGACGGGCCTGAATCAGTGCAACAATCGTCTGCGCGGCTCCGATGTCGATGCAGTGTTGCAGGCGGCGGCGATTTCCTTCGGCTTCGTCTATGTCCATCCGCTGGCCGATGGTAACGGCCGTTTGCACCGCTGCCTCATCCATCATGTCCTTGCCGAGCGGAAATTCGCGCCACCTGGCCTGGTGTTTCCGGTATCCGCCGTCATGCTTGAGGAGATCGACGCCTACCAAAAAGTCTTGAAGGCGCATTCGGGGCCGCTCATGGATCTTATCGACTGGCGCCCCTTGCCAAATGGGAATGTCGAGGTGACCAACGAAACGGCCGATCTGTATCGCTTCTATGACTGTACTGACGCGGCAGAGTTCCTCTATGGCTGCGTGCAGCGCACTGTCGAGGAAAACCTCCCCAAGGAGATCGACTATCTGAAGCGGTACGACGAAGCATTGGCCGGAATCATGGAAGCCGTCGAAATGCCGGATCGCTTGGCGCAGGATCTCATCATGCATGTCCGGCAGAATGGCGGATCGCTCGGCAGCAAGCGTCGATCCAGAGAATTTGCCGCACTGAGAGACGACGAGGTTTCGGCGATTGAGGCAGTCGTCAATACCGCCTTCGCCGGCTTCTAGAGCCTATCGGCAAAGCCGGGAGGCCTATCCCCAAGGGGATAGGCGCCCTGCCATCAGCCCGGCGCTTTGCCGCATGCGGCGGACGGCGCCACCTCTAGCCGCCCAATTGGCGCCGGTGCTATAAGCTTCCCCCGAGCCAAGGCGGTCAAGAAACGGTGTCAAGCCGATAGCCAATGAAAAGGCCTGATAGGTATCGGGCTGTGAACGGAGGAGATGGAGCCATGAATCTCGAGCAAGCGAAACAACTCGACAAGAAGGCGTTCAAGAAGTTCGCCGACAAGCTGAAATTCGAAACGCGCAACTTCATTGACGGCAAGTTCGTCGACGCCAGGAAGGGCAAGAAGTTCGAGACGATCAACCCGGCGACCGGCGAAGTCATCGCCTCCGTCGCGCGCTCGGATGCGTCGGATGTGGATCTGGCCGTGAAGGCCGCGAGGAAGGCGTTCAAGTCCGGTGTCTGGTCCAGGATGGCGCCGCGCGACCGCATGACGGTCATCTACAAGTTCGGCCAGCTCATCACCGACAACGCACTGCAGTTCGCCCTCCTCGATTCCACCGACATGGGCAAGCCGATCAGCGAGATGCTGAACATCGACATCCCGGGTGCGGCGATGACGTTCCAGTATTTCGGCGAGACGATCGACAAGATCGAAGGCACCGTCACCTCGACCGCGCCGACCGAGTTCCACTACATCCTCCGGCAACCCTTGGGCGTCGTCGGCTGCGTCGTGCCGTGGAACTATCCGCTGATGATGGCCGCCTGGAAGATCGCCCCGGCGCTGGCCGCCGGCAACTCGGTCATCCTGAAGCCCGCCGAACAATCGCCGCTTTCCGGCAATCTGCTGGCCAAACTGTTCATGGAAGCGGGCGGTCCGGCGGGTGTCCTCAATGTCGTGCAGGGCCTGGGTGAAGAAGCCGGCAAGGCGCTGGCCCTTCATATGGATGTCGACAAGATCGGCTTCACCGGCTCCACCGAAGTCGGCAAGCTGATGATGATCTATGCCGGCCAGTCGAACATGAAGCGCGTCACCACGGAATGCGGCGGCAAGACCCCGCAGATCGTGACCAAGGATGCGCCCGACCTCGACACCGCCGCGCAATATGCGGTCAACGGCATCTATGGCAATCAGGGCGAAGTCTGCAATGCCGGCTCGCGCATCCTGGTCGATGCCAAGATCCATGACGAATTCGTGGCGAAGTTCCTGGAAAAGGCCAAGGCGAGCTTCAGCCCCGGCGATCCGCTGGATCCCGCGACCACCATGGGCCCGCTGGTGACCAGGGAACAGCAGAAGCGGGTGCTCGGCTATATCGACATCGCGAAGAAGGAAGGCGCCAAGCTCAGCCTCGGCGGTGCTGTGCCGAAGGGCCTGGAGAAGGGCTGCTATGTGGCGCCCACCCTCTTCACCGGCGTTGACAACAAGATGCGCATCGCGCGCGAGGAAGTGTTCGGGCCGGTGGGCACCATCCTCCCCTATAAGAAGCTCGACCAGGCAATCGAGATCGCCAATGATTCGATCTATGGTCTTGCCGCCTCGATCTGGACCTCGGACGTGTCGGTCGCCCACAAGGCGGCGCGCGATATCGAAGCCGGCATCGTCTGGGTCAATTGCTTCGACCATGGCGACATGACCTCGATCTGGGGCGGCTTCAAGCAATCCGGCATGGGCCGCGACAAGTGTCTGGAAACGCTCACCACCGTCACCCAGACGAAATCGGTCTGGATGCATCTGGGCTGATTCCAGGCGGCACGAATACCGGGAAAGGGCGGCGGAGCGATCCGCTGCCCTTTTTCTTTGCGTGGCACGCCGGCCTGCGCCATAAAATTGCAGGGGAGCGGGGGCAGGGGTGCTTTCGCCCGCAGTTCGAGGATCGCAAGCTTGTCCATCAGATTTCTCGCCGGCAGATCTCTTACGGGCAGATCTCTTACCGGCGCGCTCAGTGCCGCCGCTCTTTTCGTCGCCGCGGATCTTGCCCTGGATGTCGGGCCCGCTCGGGCCGACGCTGCCGCGCAATGCACCGCGAGCCTCGGCCTCGACGGCAAGCTCCATTCCGGCGCCGATGCGGTCAAGGTGGCCGATGCCTGCCTCAGCGCTGCCGGCAGCGGCCATGTTCAGGCGCTCTATCTTGCCGGCCTGGTGCTGGAGCAAGGCCTTGGCCGGCCGAAAGATGCGGTGAAGGCCGAGGATTTGTACCGCAAGGCCGCCAATAAGGGGCATGTGCAGGCGCAGCTGGCCATGGGGCGCCTCGCCGAGGGGCGGGGGAAGAACGATATCGCCCTGGGCTGGTACAGCCGTGCCGCGCTGAAGAACCACCGTCCCGGCCAGGACGCCTTGCTGCGCCTGCGCGTGGCCGATCCTCATGCCATGTGGGATGCGGCCGAGTTCGCCATCGCGATCGACGACAGTCTGGGCCGCGAAAGCGATCTGGTGAAATCGGGCTCCGGCATCATCATCGGCGAGGGCGTCGTGCTGACCAACGAGCATGTCGTTTCGGGCTGCCGGCAGATGGCGGTGTCGCCGGGACTGCCGGCGCGGGTGCTGGCCAGCGACGCCGCCAAGGATCTGGCGGTGATCAAGACGACGATTCCCCTGGGCGACCCCGCCGCCATCGCCGAAGGCAACGAGCTTGGCCAGGATGTGGACCTCCATACCGGCGGCTTTCCCGGCACCGGCTATGAGGAGCCCGACTTCGCCATGACGCAAGGGCATCTGGCCGACCGCAAGATCAGCGACAAGGATGCCAAGGATTTCTGGCTCCTCACCAACCAGGTGCATCCCGGCAATAGCGGCGGCCCCTTGCTGGATGCAAGCGGGCTGGTGGTCGGCGTCGTCTCGGCCGAGCTGCCGGTCACCGGCATCGTCAAGAAGGACGCGCCCAAGAATGCGCGCAACGGCATGGCGATCCGCGCCGAAGTGGTGCGCGGCTTTCTCGACCGGCACGGCGTCTCTTATACCAAGGCCGCGAAGGGCAGCCTGGCCGATAGCGCCGTGACCGCGGCGGACATGAAGAATCATGCCGCCGCAGTCACGGTCCTGGTCGAATGCTTCGCGAAGTAGATGAGGTCCGGCGGGTCTCGGCGTTTGACGGAGACACCCCTCACCCCGACCCTCTCCCCACTGCGTGGGGCGAGGGAGGCTTGAGCGGGATTGGCGCTATGCCCCTCGCCCCGCTTGCGGGGGAAGGGGTTGGGGTGAGGGGACCTGCGTCGGAGTGATCGTGGTCGCTTGGTCGAGCACGGGACCAGGAATGACGCGGCCGTTTACATGCTGGATGTCGCCGCTGACGGCGCCCAGGATGCCGCGCTTCAGCGGGGCCACCTGCAGGCGCTCCGGCCGCTTCTCGCCCGGCATGACGAAGCCGTGCGGCGTCGCCGGCACGAAGCCGAAGCGCTTATAGTAATCGACGTCGCCCACCAGCAGCACCAGATCGTGGCCCATTTCGGCGGCGCGCTCGAGCGTGCGGAAGGTGAGAGTCCGGCCGATCCCCTTGCCGGCAAGGCGCGGCGTGATGCCGAGCGGGCCAAGCAGCAAGGCGGGATGGCGGGTCGGGCCGACCTGAATCGGCCAATAGCGGATGGTGCCGACCACTTCGCCGCCCGCCATGGCGACATGGGACAGTTCCGCGACGGGGTCGACACCCTCTCGGAACAGATAGGAAGCCTTGTCGAACCGCGCCGGCCCGAAGACGAAATCGAGCATCTGCTCGACCTCTCCGGTCAACGCGGCTGTTTCAGGCTTGATGGTAAAGGTCGGCGCTTGGGTGTTGAGGTGGTTCATCGTCGGAGATCCTCGTCGAATAAAGCGGTTTGGAATTTTGTGTGCAGGCCTTGGCATCGGCCCGCGTTCCGCTTCGGATCTCCAGGGCGTCAGGCGACACCCTCTTGCATCCTATGCCTCTCGCGCAGCCGATTCCGCCAGCCGCAGGGAGCGAAGCCCGGCGGTGGTCAGCGATCGTCGTCGGAGACACGAGGTGGACATGGAATAGCCTGTCGGCTGTTGCAAGTGCCGGGTTACATAAGGCATCGAGGCCGCTGAATCCATAGAAAATTCATGGCGGCGCAATGACATTTTCGTGCGTGGCAATTTTGCCGCATCAGCGCACCACGGTGACCGGGCAATGAGCGTAGTTGACGACGTCCGCCGCCACCGAGCCGATCAGGAAGCGCTTGGCGCCGGTAAGGCCGGCCGAGCCCGTCACGATGTGGTGGTAGGAATTCTTCTCGGCATAATCGACGATGGTCCTGGCGATGTCGGCGCCCGGCGCCCGCACGGCGGCGATGCGCCGGAGCCCGGCCTTCAATGCGTGCTCGACGGCGATCAGCAGGGATTTGTCGACCGGCAGGTTGCCGGCGAGGAGCGCCGCCGAATCCCAGATCGTGGGCGTATCGCCCTCCTTGGCATCGACCACGGTGATGAAGGAGAGGGGCAGTGCCAGGCGCTGGGCCAGCTCGATCGCATAGGTCACCGTCTTGCTCGAAGGCATCGAGCCGTCGGTGGCGCAGAGGATCTTGTCCATGGTCACGGTCATTGCGGAGCGGTCCCTTCGTTCATGAAACTTCGCGCTAGCCTTCGTGCTTGAGTGGGCGCGACAGCAGCGCCTCCACCTCGGCGCCCAGGCTGCTGCCCTGGTGCAGGATGCGGCTCACCGCCTCGGCGATCGGCATTTCGACCCCCAGGCGGCGCGCCAGCGTGGTTACCGCCGCGGCCGTCGTCACCCCTTCCGCGACACTGTGCCGGTCGGCCAGAATCCGGGCCAAGGCCTTGCCCTGGCCCAATTCCTGCCCCAGCGACATGTTGCGCGACTTTGGCGAAGAACAGGTTAATACGAGGTCCCCGAGTCCGGCGAGACCCATCATCGTCTCCGGCCGGCCGCCCTTGGCGAGCGCCAGGCGCGAGACCTCGGCAAGGCCCCTGGTGATGAGTGCCGCCCGCGCATTGTCGCCAAGCCCCGCGCCCATCACCATGCCGCAGGCGATGGCCAGCACGTTCTTGACCGCCCCCGCCACCTCGACGCCGGGGAGGTCGGTCGAGCCGTAGGGGCGGAAGGCGCCGTGGCCCAGGGCCAGCATCAAGGCCTCGACCAGCGCCTCGTCCGTGCCGGCAATGGCGACCGCGGTGGGCAGGAAGCGGGCCGCGTCGACGGCGAAACTGGGCCCCGAAAGGGCGGTAACGGCCACGCCGGACAAGGCTTCGGCGGCAATCTCATGGAGCAGCAGGCCGGTATCCTGCTCGATTCCCTTGGCGCAGAGGACGAGGGCGGCACCTTTGCGCCAGAGGGGGGTGGCGGTGGCGCAGAAGGCGCGGAAATGCTGGGCCGGCTGGGCATAGAGCACGGCATCGGCCAGCAACGCGGAACCCAGGTCGGAGGTGACCGAAATCGCCCCTGGAAGGGTGATTCCGGGCAGATAATCGGGGTTCTCCCGGGTCGCGGCCAGAGTCGCCGCGAGGTCGGGCCGGCGCGCATAGAGCACCGTCCGCCGCCCGGCGCGGGCAGCTATGAGGGCAAGGGCGGTGCCCCAGGCGCCGGCGCCGATAATGGCGACGCGTTCGATGCTCATCGCAGCAGGAACCCGCCGGCCAGGGGGTCGTCGGCATCGACCGTGAAGACGGAGCTGCCCGTATAATAGGCGCGGCCAGCCACTTCGGCGCGAATGGCGCCGGCGGCAAGGTTCGCGGCGACGCGGCCCTCGAAAATGCTGCCCGTGACGCTCTCGAAGCGGCGCCATGCGCCGATACCCACCTGATTGCGCGCGGCCATCAGGGCGAGGCGCGCCGTGACGCCGCTGCCCGTCGGGCTGCGGTCGACCTCGTCGGCGGCGAAGACGCAGATATTGGCGGTGGGCGCATCCTTGCCGTCGCCGCCATCGGTGAGGATGGTGCCGTAGAGGAAGGCGAGGTCGGCATCGTCGGGATGCGAGAGGGGCACCTGCGCCTTCACCGCTTCCGTCACGGCGCTGGCCGCCGCCACCAGATCCCGGGTATGCGAGCGGCGCACGTCGAGGCCGAAGGCCGCAGCCTGCAGGAACGCGTAGAAGGCGCCGCCATAGCCGATGTCGAGTGTCACCTTGCGGCCATCCACATCGACCTCGCGGTCGAGGGCGAAGGCGAAGGCCGGCACGCTGACGAAGCTGACGCGGCCCTTCTCGGGGCCGTCGGCCGTGACATCGACCTCGACCAGGCCGCAGGGGCATTGCAGCTTGAGGCGCGCCACGCCTTGCGCATCCGCCTTGATGAGACCCCGGTCCAGCGCGTAGCGGCCGAGCGCTATCGTGGCATGGCCGCACATCGTGCTGTAGCCCTCGTTATGGACGAACAGCACGGCCATGTCGGCGCCGGGCAGATCCGGTTCGACCGGCAGCACGCCATACATGTCGTAATGGCCCCGAGGCTCGAACATGATGAGGCGGCGAAAGGCATCGAGCCGGTCGCGGGCATGGCGGCGCTTTTCCAGAATGTCACGGCCGGGAATAGGCGGATAGCCTGCGGTGACGATGCGCACCGGCTCTCCGCCCGTATGCATCTCGATCGTTTCGATCCTGGTGGCGGCATCCGGCTTCAATTCGCCCGATATGCCGCCTGTTTTTCCGGCCGCCTGCATCGGCATGCCCCTCACATTTGCGCAACTGGCCTACCGCCTGTAATCTGCCGGCACCGGATAATCAAGCCTTCCCATCACCTTCGTGACCCACCGATGACAAGCCTTCCTTCGATGCTGCGCCTCGCACTTGTGCTGCCGCTGCTCCTGGCTGCCGTGCCGACACCGGCCGCGGCGGACGGGAACCGTACCGTCTTGCGCGTCGCCGTGCCGGATGGACCGCCGACGCGGATCGCCGGCTTTCTCGTCGCCCAGCAGCGCGGCTTCTTCGCCGATGTCGGATTGGACGTGACATTTTCCAAGCTCGGCTACGGACATTCGCCGGTCGATGCGCTGGGCGAGGGGCAGGTCGATCTCGCCGTCGAAACCATGCCGGCCGCATTGGCGCGGCGCGAGAAGGGCGCCGATGCGGTGCATGTGGCGCAGTTCTTCCAGGGCGTCACGCTGGAACTCGTCTGCCGCAGCATGATCGACAAGCCGGCCAAGCTCGCCGGACACAATGTCGGCGTCTGGTTCGATGGCTGGGAGGGTTCGTTCTATGCCTGGCTTTCGCAACTGTCCTTGAGCTATTTCGCGACCGGTGGCGGCGTCACCATCGTCCGGCAGGGGCCCGATGCCGAAATCTTCCTGGAGAACGAAGTCGATTGCATGACCACCACCACCTATCGCGCGCCCCTGCTGCTGGCGGCGATGGGCGAGGGGCGCAAGGGTCTCGTCACCTACCGCTATCAGGACATGGATCTGGGCTTGCTGGAAGACGGACTCTATGCGCGCGGCGCGGATCTCGGCAATGCGTCGCGGGTCGAGGCGTTCAAGCGTTTCCTGGCGGCGGCGGCACATGGCTGGCAGAGCCTGCATAACGATCCGACCCAGGCGCAGCGGCTGATCATGGCATTGCCCGACGCGGCGGGCCTCGATGAAAAGGCGGTGGGGGAATCGCTGTCCGCCGTCTCGGCCGCGGTGGCGGCGGACAGTGTCGATATCGGCACGCTGGACGATGCGGCCTATGACCGCACCATCCTGCTGCTGCTGACCGGGGCACCGGACCCGACCCTGTCGGCGGCCCCGTCGGGCGCGGTCAGCACCATATTGCGCCAGCCGCGCTGATCGGGCCTAGTCGCGATTGTTGATCGGCAATTCGTCGAGCGGGACAGCGCGCCGGTAGCCGTGATGCCCGACCGTCGTGTCGGGCGAAACGGTATAGGCGCGGCGCGGCTGGTTGCGCACGAAGAACAGGATGCATTCCTGGCCCGAGGCCGAATAGCATTGCGTCTTGGCGATGCCGCCATAGAGGCCCGGGCTGCAGACGACATCCGGACAAAAGACATAGTAGGAATTGACCCCGTCCGGGCTGACCGCAAAGGCGCCGCCGCGATTGGAGGCGACCTTCTGCAGATATTGCTGCAGGGCCAGATTGGTCCGCTGGGTGATGACCAGCGGTTCCTGTCCAGCCGCCGGTGCCGGGGTCACTTGCGCGCAGGCGGAGATGAACCCGACTGAGCCGGCCACCATGGTCGTGGTGCCGAAGCGGCGCAACCGGGTCAGGATCGACTTTTTACGCATGGCGGTCATTTTCTTCCTCTGCTCCTTGCTGGAACAACTATCGGTTTGTAGGTAGAGATATCGCCCCCGGATCACAAGTGACGCAGTTCACACCGGGCTTGGTGCCAGTAGCGGGAAGGCGAGAACGATTCGCAAGTCCAGCCAAGGAACCAGCTCCATTCATCATATCCCGGTCGTCAATCCAGGGTGCGGCGGTAGCGGATCAGGGCCAGGATGGCGGCCACGGCGAGGAAAGCGAGGATCGGCCACAGATCCGGCCAGATATCGTCCCAGCCATTGCCCTTGAGCAGGATGCCGCGGACGATGCGCAGGAAATGCGTCAGCGGCAGGGCCTCGCCCACCACCTGCGCCCATTGCGGCATGCCGCGGAAGGGGAACATGAAGCCGGAAAGCAGCAGCGACGGCAGGAAGAAGAAGGTCGACATCTGCATTGCCTGCAGCTGGTTCGTCGAAAGCGTCGAGAAGGTGAAGCCGACGGCGAGGTTGGCGGCGATGAAGATGATGGCGGCGATGCTGAGGAGGATGAGCGAGCCCATCAGCGGCACGGCGAACAGATAGCGCGCGGCGACGACGATGATGGTGACTTGCACATAGCCGACGGCGATATAGGGCAGGATCTTGCCCAGCATCACCTCCATCGGCTGCACCGGCATGGCGAGCAGGTTTTCCATCGTGCCGCGTTCGCGTTCGCGCGTGACGGCCAGCGAGGTCATCATCACCATGGTCATGGTCAGCACCACGCCCATCAGGCCCGGCACGATATTGTATTGCGTGATTCCCTCGGCATTGTAGCGCTTGTGCAGGCGCACCTCGAAGGGGCCCGCATCCTCCTGCAAGGCAGCGAGCGGGCCCTTGAGATCGTGGACGAGCGCGCTGCTGTCGAGCCCCTGCAATGCGGCCACCGCATTGCCGGTGGCGACCGGGTCGGTCGCGTCCGCTTCGACCAGCAGCGCCGGCCTGCGCCCGCGCACCAGATCTTCGGCAAAGCCGGGCGGGATGTGGATGGCGAACTGCACCTCGCCCCGCCGCAGCATCAGGTCGGAGGCCGGCTCGTCGACCGGCGGTCCTTGGAAGCGGATATAGCCGGTATTCTCCATGGCGCGCAGCAGCGAGCGGGTGAAGTTGGAATGTTCCGCCACCACCGCCACGGCAGGCAGGTTCTTGGGATCGGTGTTGATGGCATAGCCGAAGAGCAGCAATTGCATCAGCGGCACGCCCATCATCATGCCGAAGGTCAGGCGGTCACGCCGCATCTGGATGAATTCCTTGGCGAGGATCGCGAGGAACCGGCTGAAGGAGAAGAGGCTCATGGCGCAGCACTCCCCCGAGGGGCCCGGCGGTCGGGCGCGGCACTGTGGCTATCGAGGCCCGCCATCAGCTGGATGAAGATATCCTCGAGGCTGGGACTCGATCTTTCCCAGTGGAGATCGGACCGGGCGCGATAGGGTGCGATGCTTTTCTCCAGCAAGGCTTCGTCACGCCCGCAGACATGGAGCACGGCGCCGAAGGCCGCCACCGTATCGACGCCCGGCAGCGTCTGCAGCTCGCGCGAGAGGAGATGCAGGTCCGGCCCTTCGACCGACCAGGTGGCAAGGTCGTGCGTGGCGATGACATCCCGGATCGTGCCCTTGGCGATGAGGCGGCCATAGGCGATGTAGAGAATTTCGTGGCAGCGCTCGGCTTCGTCCATGTAATGCGTGCTGACCAGCACGGTGAGGCCGGCGCCGGCCAGGGCATGGATCTGGTCCCAGAAATCGCGCCGCGCCTTGGGATCGACGCCGGCCGTGGGTTCGTCGAGCAGCAGCAGCTCCGGCTCGTGCAGGATGCAGGCGGCGAGCGCCAGCCGCTGCTTCCAGCCGCCGGACAATTGCCCGGCCAGCTGCTTCTGGCGGCCGGCAAGGCCCAGCCGTTCCAGCGCGCCATCGACGCGCCGGCGCAGGTCGCGCAGGCCATAGACGCGGCCGACGAAATCCAGATTCTCGCGGATGGTGAGATCTTCATAGAGGCTGAATTTCTGGGTCATGTAGCCGGTACGGCGCTTGATCGCGGCCGCCTGCCGGCGGATATCGAACCCCAGGCAGGTGCCGCTGCCGGCATCCGGCGTCAGCAGGCCGCACAGCATGCGCAAGGTGGTGGTCTTGCCGCTGCCGTTGGGGCCGAGGAAGCCGTAGATCTGCCCCTTGCCCACGCGCAGGGAGACGTCATCGACGACGCGCTTGCCGCCGAAGGATTTGGTCAGGCCGGCCACGTCGATGACGGGTTGCGCGTCGTTCATGAACCGGTCGCCGGCTCTTTCTGCGCTTCGCCCGACTGCACTTTGATCGGCCGCGCTTCGAGTGGCCGCGCTTCGACCGGTTGGCCTGGATGCCATTGGAAGCCGGACGGCTGAGCGTCCTGGGCACCGGGTTCCGGCCGCGCTTCGATGAGGAAGACCAGCTTGGCGCGGCTGGTGTCGCTGTAGATGACGGGCGGCGTGTATTCCGCCTCGGCGGCGATGAAATCGATCTTCGCGCGGAGGCCGGGCGGGCAGCCGTCGCAGCTGACCGCCAGCGTCTCTCCGACCCGGTAGGAGCTCAGCTGCTGTTCCGGCACATAGATCTTCAGCTTGACGTTCCGTGGCGGCAGGAGCTGCAGCACGGCCTGCGCTGCCGGCACTTCCTCGCCCAGGCGGAAATAGACGTCCTCCACCGTGCCGGCGGCGGGGGCATAGGCCCGCCTCTCGTCGAGCGACCATTGCGCTTCGGCGACGGCGGCGCGAAAGGCGGAAACAGCCGCTTCTTGCGCCGCGATCCGCTCGTCGCGCGACGAGAGTTTGGCGGCGGCGAGGCGCGCCGTGTATTCGGCGATGCGACCGCGATCCTCCAGGATCGAGGCCTCCGCCGCGTCGAGATCCTCGATACCGACGACATTGTCCTTCACCAGTTCGCGGCGGCGCTTGACGCGCGGCTCGGACAGCATCAGCGAGGCGCGAGCGGATTCGAGCTGCGCCTCGACGATGGCCAGCTCTTCCGGCCGCTCGCCGGTCCTGAGGTCGGCCAAGTTGCGCTCGGCCTCGGCAAGGTCGGCCTTGGCCCGGTCGAGCCGCGCCTGGAAGGCGGTCGTCTCAAGGTCGAAGAGTGCCGCACCCGCATCGACACGGTCGCCGCGCTTCACCGCAATCCCGGTCAGCCGGCCGGATTCGGGGAGCGCCATATAGACATAATCGCCATCGACATAGCCAAGCAGCCGATCCTCGGGCGCCTTGTCGCAGCCCGACAGGAGGAAGGCGAGGGAAGCGAGAATCAGGCGATGGGGAAACATGGACGCGCGCATGGCGAACTCCGGTACGAGGCGGGAGCGCGAGATTGAATGTCGAGTCGCGGATAATATAAGGTCATTGCCGGCCCAGGTGCCAGATGGCAAGGGGGGCCAGATGGCAAAGGGGGCGTTTCTCGTGACCACGAATGATCTGGGCCAGCCGATCGGTTTTCCCGTGCCGGGCTGGACCGCCCGCCAGCGCCCGCCGCGGGCACCTTTGCAGGGCAGCTTCGCGCGCATCGAGATGCTCGACGCCGCGACCCATGCCGCGCAATTGTATGCAGCCAATGCGGCCGACCGCGAGGGTCGGATCTGGACCTATCTGCCCTATGGGCCCTACGCGCAGGAGAGCGTCTATCGCGACTGGGTGGCAAGCATGGCCAAGTCGGAGGATCCGCTGTTCCACGCCATCGTCGATCGGGCGAGCGGCAAGGCGGTGGGGGTGGCGAGCTATCTGCGCATCGATGCGGCCGCCGGCGTCGTCGAAGTGGGGCACATCAACTATTCGCCGGCCCTGCAGCGCACGGCGGCGGCCACCGAGGCCATGTATCTGCTGATGAAGCGCGTCTTCGACGAACTCGGCTATCGCCGCTATGAATGGAAGTGCGATGCGCTCAACGCGCCCTCGCGCGCCGCGGCCCAACGCCTCGGCTTCACCTATGAAGGGCTTTTCCGCCAGGCCGCGATCTATAAGGGGCGCAACCGCGACACCGCCTGGTATGCCATCACCGACAAGGATTGGCCGAAGATCCGCACCGTCTATGAAAGCTGGCTGGCGCCGGAGAATTTCGACGGCGGCGGCAGGCCCAAGCTGCGCCTGTCGGCGATGATGCAGGACGCGCTGCCGGCTTAGGCCATTCTCGCACGCGGCGTGATCGATCGGCCCCGCTCAAAAAGGCCCCCTCCCTTCAGGGCAAGGGCAATCGCATGTGCCCTGCCTGAAGGGAGAGGCGGTCGGACGCGGTTTATTGCATCAGCCCTTCGGCCTTGAGTGCCTGCTGCACTTTCGGGCGTTCGGCGACGCGGGCCATGAAGGCCGCGACATTGGCATAGGGGCTGAGGTCGAGGCCGACATATTTGGCCCAGTTGCTGACCGTGAAGAGATAGGCGTCGGCCACGGTGAACGTATCGCCGAGGAGGTACTGCTTGCCGGCGAGCTTCTCGTTGAGGAAGGCATAGCGCTCGGCGAGCTGCGCCTTGGCCAGCGGCTTGTAATCTTCCGGCGTGGTCGGCTTGAAGAGCGGACTATAGCCCTTGTGGATTTCCGAGGTGATGAAGTTCAGCCATTCCTGCAGCTTGTAGCGCGCCCTGGTGCCGTTGCCGGGGGCGAGATTGCTGGAAGGCGCGAGGTCGGCCAGGATCTGCGCGATGACCGGCCCTTCGGTGACGATCTCGCCATCGTCCAGCATCAGGGTCGGGACCTGGCCCTTGGGGTTGACGGCCAGGAAGTCCGATCCGTCTTCCAGTTTCTTGGTCTTGGTATCGACCTTGACCAGGGTGAGATTGATGCCGGCCTCCAGGGCCGTAATGTGCGGGGAGAGCGAGCAGGCGCCCGGCGAATAATAGAGTTTCATTGCGTTTCTCCTGAATTTTCCGGCGGATAGGATGGGGGAACGAGCCGGCGCCGGCAGAAATATATGCGATTGCATATATTGTCAAGATCCATGCATGTGCATATAGTTACCGTATGGAAACTGCCCGCAAACTGTCCGCGCCGGCCGAGCAGGCGCTGAATATCTGTCCCTTCGTGGTGTCGGCCTGGGCGCGCCTGCTGCAGGTGGCGCCGACTTTGCTGGCGTCGGTCGAGACGGATCTGAAGCAGGCCGGCCTGCCGCCAACGCAATGGTATGACGCGCTGGCGGCGCTGGAGCGGGCGCCGGGCGGCGTGGCCCCCAGCGAGATCGAACGGCATCTGCTGCTCACGCAATGCACCACCTCGCGCCTCATCGACCGGCTGGTGGCCGATGGCCTCGCCAACCGCGTCAGCCACCCGGATGACCGGCGCCGCCAGATCGTCCATCTGGCTCCCGCCGGCAAGGCGCTCATCAACCGCATGTGGCCGGTCTATGCCGAGGCGATCGAACGCCATGTCGGCAAGAAGCTCGACGGCAACGATGCCCAGGCCCTTATCCGTATCCTGGAAAAACTGGCCTGAATCGGTGTTTTGCCATCCGCGGGCGGCGTTGCTATAACCACCCCGCGACGTCCCCGTAGCTCAGCAGGATAGAGCGCCGGTTTCCTAAACCGTAGGTCGGAGGTTCGAATCCTCTCGGGGACGCCAACTTTCCATCCCGCCAGCTCTGGGGCAGGTTTTGGCGGTCAATCGTTCTGGCGGAAGTTCCGGATGCGGTCGAACAGGACCGCCAGGATGATGGCGCCGCCGATGAAGGCGCCCTGCCAGAAGGCGTTGATCCCCAGCAAGCCGAGGCTGTTGCGGATGATTTCGATGAGCGCCGCGCCGACCAGCGCGCCGGTCGCCGTGCCGATACCGCCAGCGAGATCCGCCCCGCCGATGACGGCGGCGGCGATGACCTGCAGTTCCATGCCGGCGCCGATATTCGTGGTGACGGCACCCAGCCAACCGGTCTGGACGATCCCGGCGATGCCCGCGGAGAGGGCAGAAATCATGTAGACGGCGACCTTGATCGGCCTCACCGGCACGCCGGTGAGGGTCGCTGCCTTTTCATTGCCGCCGATGGCAAAGACGTGCCGGCCGAACCGGGTCCAGCGCAGCACGAAGCCGGTCAGGCTCGCCAGCACCAGCATGTAAAGCACGGGATTGGCGATGCCGAAGAGCCACGCGCCGCCGCCCAGCGCCAGAAGCTTTTCGTGATCCGGTCCGAATTCGAAGACGACCGTGTTGTTCGACGCCACCATGGCGAGGCTCCGGGCGACCGACAGCATGCCCAATGTCACGACGAAGGGCGGAAAGCCCAGATAGGCGATGAGGATGCCGTTGAAGGCGCCGACCAGCAAGGCCGTGCCGATGGCGGCGGCGATGCCGGTTTCGATGCCGTAGCCCGCATGCATCGTCACCGCCAGCACCATGCTGCACAGGCACAGCACCGATCCCACGGAAAGATCGATGCCGCCGGAGATGATGACCACCGTCATGCCCAGCGCGATGATGGCGACGAAGGTCACGTTCCGCGTGATGTTGTAGAGATTCTTCGCGGTCGCAAAGGAATCGGTGCTGACGGTCAGGTAGAGACAGGCGAGAATGACGGCGATGAAGACCCAGAAGGTCTGGTTGGATAGCAGCGACGAAAGCCAGCCGTGCTGCTTCAGCGCCAGGCGCTGGTCCATGGTGCGGTCGGTGCTGGATTGGGTATCGTGGGCGTTGGGCATGTCGGCGCTGGTCATGGGCGTTTCCCGGTCAGGCGGCTTCGATGGCGCCGGTGATGAGGCCGGTCACTTCTTCCGGCGAGCTCTCGGCGATCTTCTTGTCGGCGACCTTGCGGCCGCGCCGCATGACGATGACCCGGTCGGCGACGGTGAAGACATCCGGCATGCGGTGGCTGATGAGGGCAACGGCAATTCCGTGATCCCGGAGGCGTCGGATGAGATTGAGCACTTCGGCGACCTGCCGCACCGAGATGGCGGCCGTGGGTTCGTCCATCAGCACGATCTTGGCGTCGGTGAGGCGCGTGCGGGCGATGGCCACCGCCTGGCGCTGGCCGCCCGACATCTGCTTCACCAGGTCGCGCGGCCTGGTCTCGGATTTCAATTCCGCGAAGATCTGCGCCGCGCGCCTGTACATGGCCGGATAGTCGAGCACGCTGAACGGTCCGACGCCGCGCCGCAGCTCGCGGCCCAAGAAGACGTTCTCCGCCGCGGTGAGGTTGTTGCACAGCGCCAAATCCTGGTGAACGATTTCGATGCCGTGGCGCCTTGCCTCCACGGGTCGATGCATGACGAGCTCGGCGCCGTCCATGCGCATGGTGCCGTGGCTCGGGCGGAAATTGCCGGCGATCATTTTCACCAGCGTCGACTTTCCGGCGCCGTTGTCACCCATCAGGCCGACGACTTCGCCGGCTTCGAGCGAGAAGGACACATCATTCACCGCCTGAATGGCGCCGAAATGCTTCGATATATTCTGAAGTTCAAGAACTGGCACGCGACCGTCGCTCCTCCCAGAGCAAGCTGCCGGCATGTTTCTCCGGCTTGTTGAGTTCGCGGTTCGTGATGCTGCGATGCGGCTTGGCAACTCTATGAACGCGCATCCCAAGCGTCAATTGGCGGACAGCACGGTTGCACCGCAAACACCTCAAACACCTCAGTCGTTAATATTGTCGTACAAAAGATTTCCTTTTGTACGACAAAATCGTTGACGGTGGCAAATCATCGTTATTAGCTGATCGCGGGAGAAGAAAAAAATTCCGACGGTGACATCGGACGGCGAACGTCCGGGCGAAGTCGGAAGAAAGGGAGGGTGCGCGCCGGCCGCCTGAATGACGGCTGCTTTGCAGAACTAATTCTCATGACATGTGCAATCGTCGGAGAGGCCGATGGCATCCAGCGCGATGCCCGATCATCCGGTCTCGCTTCGACGACGAAAGGCCGAATGAAGTCTCGTTTTGTGGGCGGCAAGCGCCCCGTCTGTTTCAATGGGAGGAATGGAATGAATAGGTTTTCGGTACTCGTCGCCGCTGCCGTCCTGGCGCTCGGCGCCACTCCGGCTCTGGCCAAGAAGCAGTTGGTCATTGTCGTCAAGGGCCTCGACAACCCGTTCTTCGAAGCCATCAATCAAGGTTGCCAGAAATGGAATAAGGAAAATCCCGATTCCGAATATGAGTGTTTCTATACAGGTCCGGCCTCGACCTCCGATGAAGCGGGCGAAGCGCAGATCGTGCAAGACATGCTGGGCAAGGCCGACACGGTCGCGATGGCGATTTCGCCGTCGAATGCCAAGCTGATCGCCCAGACGATCAAGACCGCCAACGCCACGGTGCCGATCATGACCCTCGACGCGGATCTCGCGGCCGAGGATTCTGGCTTGCGCAAGACCTATCTGGGCACCGACAATTATCTGATGGGCTATCGCATCGGCGAATACATCAAGGAGAAGAAGCCCAGTGGCGGCACCTTCTGCTCGATCCAGGGCAACCCCGGCGCCGACAATATCCTGCGCCGCGCCCAAGGCACCCGCGATGCGTTGAGCGGACAGAAAGGCCTGCCGGCACTGAAGGGCGAAGGTGGCTGGACGGAAGTCGACGGCTGTCCGGTCTTCACGAATGACGATGGCGCCAAGGGCGTTCAGGCGATGACCGACATCCTTGCCGCCAATCCCAATCTCGATGCCTTCGCGATCGAGGGCGGCTGGCCGCTGTTCGGGGCGCCGCAGCCTTACCGCGATCTGTTCAAGCCGCTGGCGGCGAAGATCGCCGACGGCAGCTTCGTCATCTCCGCCGCCGACACGATCGGCGACGAAGTGGCGATCGCTAAGGAAGGCCTCGTCACCGCCCTGGTCGGACAGCGTCCGTTCGAAATGGGCTACAAGGCGCCGACGGTGATGATCGATCTGATCGAAGGCAAGAAAGTCGACGATCCGGTCTTCACCGGCCTCGATGAATGCACCAAGGATACGGTCGACACCTGCATCCAGAAGTAAGCCGTCCTTCGTATCTGCAAGAAATGGCGCGCTGTCATGGCGCGCCTTTTTTGCATCTGCGAAGCATTCTCGCGTCTGCGAATTATCATATAGTATTATAATATCCCTTCACAGCGTAGCCCACTTATGCAATTGAATCGGGCAACCGCCAATCTTGAAGACCGCCCGTCCGAGGTGGCCATGCGGCGGGTAGAGGGAGAGACGCCAATGAAAATCGCCAAGACGCTCCAGCGCCTGCTGGCAGCCACCGCTTTGTCCACACTTGCCTTTGCAGTCCTGCCGACAGCGCCCGCCGCCGCCCAAGATCTCACCATCGGCTTCTCGCAGATCGGTTCGGAGTCGGGCTGGCGCGCGGCCGAGACCAAGGTTTCCAAGATCGAGGCCGAGAAGCGCGGCATCGATCTCAAAATCGCCGATGCGCAGCAGAAGCAGGAGAACCAGATCAAGGCGATCCGCTCCTTCGTCGCGCAAGGGGTCGATGCCATCTTCCTCGCCCCCGTCGTCGCCACCGGTTGGGATGCGGTACTCGAGGAAGCCAAGGCCGCGGAGATTCCGGTCGTATTGCTCGACCGCACGGTCGATGCCAAGGACGAGTCGCTCTACCTCACCGCCGTCACCTCCGACACGGTCTATGAGGGCCGCGTGGCCGGCGAATGGCTGGCCAAGGAGACGGGCGGCAAATGCGCTATCGTCGAACTGCAGGGCACGGTCGGCTCCAGCCCCGCGATCAACCGCAAGAAGGGCTTCGACGAGGCCATCGCGGCGCATCCGGAGATGCAGATCATCCGCACGCAGTCGGGCGACTTCACCCGCGCCAAGGGCAAGGAAGTGATGGAAAGCTTCCTCAAGGCCGAGAATGGCGGCAAGGGCATCTGCGCCGTCTATGCTCACAACGACGATATGATGATCGGCGCCATCCAGGCGATCAAGGAAGCGGGCCTGAAGCCCGGCAAGGACATCCTCACCATCTCGATCGACGCCGTCCCGGATATCTTCAAGGCGATGGCCGACGGCGAGGCCAATGCCACGGTCGAGCTGACGCCGAACATGGCGGGTCCGGCGCTGGATGCGATCGTCGCCTTCAAGAAGGACGGCACCGCGCCGAAGAAGTGGATCCAGACCGAATCGAAGCTCTATCTGCCGGATACGGCCGCGGCGGAATATGAGCAGCGCAAGGATCTCTATTAGATGTGAGCGGCGGCCCGCCACCTTTCGCCTGCCTGTTTTCCCGAGGTGGGCCGCCGATCCTTCACCCGGATTCTCCATGCAGGACATTGCTTCATCACCGCTGCTGGAACTGCGCGGCGTGTCGAAAGCCTTTCCGGGCGTCGTCGCGCTCGATGCGGTCGATTTCAGCTTGCGCACCGGAGAGGTGCATGCGTTGCTGGGCGAGAACGGGGCCGGCAAATCGACCCTCATCAAGGTGCTGACCGGCATCCATCGCCGCGACAGCGGCAGCATCCGCCTGGGCGGCGCCGAGATAGACGCGCGCAACGTTGCCGAGGCGCAAGCCTTGGGCATCGGCACGGTCTATCAGGAAGTCAACCTGCTGCCCAATCTAACGGTGGCGGAGAATCTGTATCTCGGCCGGCAACCATCGCGCTTGGGGATCGTCGACCGACGGCGCATGAGGCGCGCGGCCGGCGATCTGCTGGCGGGCTATGGGCTCGCCATCGATGTAGGCGCGGCACTTGGCGACTATTCCGTGGCGGTACAGCAGCTGGTCGCTATCGCGCGCGCGGTCGATCTGTCGGCGCGCGTGCTGATCCTTGACGAACCGACCGCGAGCCTCGACCGGCATGAAGTGGAATTGTTGTTCGGCGCGGTGCGGACGTTGCGCACGCGCGGCATGGGCATCGTTTTCGTGACCCATTTCCTCGACCAGGTCTACGAGATATCGGATCGCATCACGGTGCTGCGCAACGGCAGACTGGTCGGCGAAAGGCCGACGCGCGACCTGCCGCGTCTCGACCTGGTGCGCATGATGCTGGGCAAGGAACTGGCCGAGGCCGAACATATGCGCCCGCCTGCCGGCGCCACGGCAACTCCGCCCAAGGCCATGTTCCGCGGTTACGGCAAATCGCGCTATGTGGCGCCCTTCGATCTCGACATCCGCCCCGGCGAGGTGATCGGCATCGCGGGCCTTCTAGGGTCGGGCCGGACGGAGACGGCCAAGCTGATCTTCGGCATCGAGGCGGCCGACAGCGGTTCGCTCGAGATCGACGGCAAGGCGGAAACCTTGCGCAATCCGCGCGATGCGATCGCCGCGGGCTTCGGCTTCTGCCCCGAAGACCGCAAGGTCGAAGGGATCGTCGGTGCCCTATCGGTCCGCGAGAACATCATCCTGGCGCTGCAGGCGCGGCGCGGCTGGCTGAAGCCGCTGTCGCGGGCCGAGCAGAAAGGCATCGCCGATCATTTCGTGAAACTGCTCGACATACGCACGCCGGATATCGAGAAGCCGCTCCAGTTCCTCTCCGGCGGCAACCAGCAGAAGGCCTTGCTGGCGCGCTGGCTGGCGACGCAGCCCAGCATCCTCATTCTCGACGAGCCGACACGCGGCATCGATGTGGGAGCGCATGCCGAAATCATCCGTCTCATCCGCGATCTCTGTGGCAAGGGCATGGCCTTGGTCGTGATCTCCTCCGAACTCGACGAGATTGTCGCCTATAGCGACCGGGTCGCGGTACTGGCCGACCGACGCCATGTCGGCATGCTGGAAGGTGCCGATATCAGCGTCGCCAACATCATGGCGAGCATCGCCCGCGACCATCAGCCGGCGGCGGCGTCATGAACCGGGTCGGCCGACTTCTCAAGGACAGCGCGCCGCAATTGGCGGCCCTTGCGGTCGTGCTGGCGGCGGATTGGGCGGTGTTCCCGTCCTTCTTCGATCTGCGCCTGCAGGACGGGCGGCTTTTCGGCAGCCTGGTCGATGTCTTCAATCGCGGCGCTCCCGTGGCCCTGCTCGCCATCGGCATGACGCTGGTCATCGCCACCAAGGGCATCGACCTTTCCGTCGGCGCCGTGATGGCGATTGCCGGCGCCGTCGCCGCCACCCTGGTGAATGCGGGGCATCCGGCCGGGGTGGCGCTTCTCGCGGCCCTGGCGACGGGCCTTGCCTGCGGTATCTGGAACGGGTTGCTGGTGGCTCTGCTCGATATCCAGCCGATCATCGCCACTCTCATCCTGATGGTGGCGGGGCGCGGCGTCGCCCAGCTCATCACCGAAGGGCAGATCGTCACTTTCGTCGATCCGGCCTTGATCGAAATCGGCAGCGGCGTCTTTCTCGGCGTACCCATGCCGGTCGTCGCCGCACTGGCGGCGTTGACCGCCACCGTGGCCTTGTTCCGCCTTACCGCCTTGGGCCTGCTGGTCGAAGCGATCGGCGTCAACCGCCGGTCCAGCGTCTATGCCGGCGTGCATGCGCCGCTGGTCCTCTTCATCGCCTATGCCTGGTGCGGGCTGCTGGCCGCCATGGCGGGAATCATCGCCGCCGCCGACATCAAGGGGGCGGATGCCAACAATGCCGGGCTGTGGCTGGAGCTGGACGCCATCCTGGCGGTGGTCATCGGCGGCACGTCCCTGTTCGGCGGCCGCTTCCGCCTGATCATGTCCTTCGTCGGCGCGCTCATCATTCAGGCAATGAACACCGGCATTCTGCTTTCGGGCTTCAAGCCGGAATTCAATCTCATCGTCAAGGCGCTGGCCATCCTGGCGATCCTGCTGATGCAGTCGGGTGCCTTGGGCGGCATCGTCGACCGGCTGTCCCTGTTGCGCCGACCGGCCGCGAAGGTGCGCGGATGAGCAAGCGCCATCTGCCGCTGATCGCCACGGTCCTGGTCTTCGTGCTGGTCTATGCGCTGTGCGCCGCGCAATATCCCAAGATGCTGTCCTTCCGCGTCGTCGGCAATCTGCTGACCGACAACGCGTTCCTCGGCATCGTCGCCATCGGCATGACCTTCGTGATCGTCTCAGGCGGGATCGATCTCTCCGTCGGCGCCGTCATCGCCTTCACGACCGTCTTCCTGGCCATCGCCATCGACCGGGCCGGTATGCCGCCCTTCGTCGCTTTCACCCTTATCGTCGCCATCGCCATCCTGTTCGGTGCGGCGATGGGCACGGTCATCCACTATCTGAAGACGCCGCCCTTCATCGTCACCTTGGCCGGCATGTTCCTGGCGCGCGGTGCCTGCTTTCTGCTGACCACCGATTCCGTTCCGGTGACGCACGAACTCTACGGCACGCTGAACGGCCTCTATTTCAAGTTGCCGCAGGGTGGGCGGCTGTCGCTCATCGCCATGATCATGCTGGCGGTACTCATCCTTGGCGCACTGCTGCTGCATTTCACGCGCTTCGGCGCCAGCGTCTTCGCGCTGGGCGGCAACATCCAGGCGGCCGAGATGATGGGCGTGAGAACCGGCCGCGCCACGGTCCTGGTCTATGCACTGTCGGCCGGCCTTTCCGGCCTTGCCGGCATCGTCTTCTCGCTTTACACCTCGGCCGGCTATTCATTGGCCGCAGTCGGAGTCGAACTCGATACGATCGCGGCAGTCGTCATCGGCGGTACGCTTTTAAGTGGCGGCCAGGGCTTCGTACTCGGCACCTTCGTCGGCGTGCTCATCCAAGGGCTGATCCAGACCTACATCACCTTCGACGGCACCTTGTCGAGCTGGTGGACAAAAATAGTGGTGGGGCTGCTCTTGTTCGCCTTCATTCTGCTGCATAGAATTCTCGTCGCCCTGTCCGCGCGCCGTGCCGCGTCCGCGCGTCGTGCTGCAGGTGCGAGGGGGAGCGTTCAATGATCGTGGCACAGAACAAAAACCGGCCGATCCGGGCAGCATCGCGGATGGGCGGCGTGCGCATGGGGCAAGAGCAGATCGTCCGCGCCATGGGAACGGCTATCTTGAGCGGTGCCTATCCGGAAGGCGCGCTGCTGCCGGCCGAAGGCGAGCTGATGGCGCAGTTCGGCATTTCGCGCACCGTGCTGCGCGAGGTGTTGAAGACGCTGGCCGCCAAAGGGCTGGTCGTATCCAAGACGCGCGTCGGCACCAAGGTGCGATCGCAGGTCGATTGGAACATGTTCGATTCAGACTTGCTCGGCTGGCGCCTCGATCTTGGCATGGATCTTCGCTTCCTCAACAGTCTTTACGAGATCCGCCTAGCGGTCGAACCGGCGGCCTGCGCCCTGGCAGCGCTCCGCCGCAGCGACGAGAGCCTGGCGCGCATGCGTGCGTTGATCGACGAATTCCGCCGCCCGGGCCATACGCGCATGAGTTTCGCCGAGGTCGACCTGGCGCTGCATCTGGAGATCGCGGCAGCCTCCGGCAATCCTTTCATGCGCTCTATCGGCGCCATCATCGAGGCGGCCTTGATGGCAAGCTTCGTCGACAGCGCGCCGGTGGCCGACGAAGCGCGCCTGACGCATTCGATGGAAGATCATGCCGCCATCGTCGACGCGATTGCACGGGGCGACGCCACGGCCGCGGCCACCGCCATGACGAATGTGATCGAGGACGGCCGCAAGAACCGGACGTCGCTGCTGGCGGGTGGCGTCGGCGAATAGCCGACCGGCTCGGTTGGCAGCGCGCCACATGCCTGCCGGCAATATGATCGAAACCTCGGATGCCGTTCCGCAAACAGGCAGATGATTTATGTCATTCGAGCTACAAGAATCGCGGAGTCCATCTATATTGTATTATAATATGCCTTCCAAAAAGACCGTCGCCATGCGATGCATGGGACGGCCAGTACGCTTGCAAATCACCCCTCAGAGGTGACCATGAGCGCCTGTGGGAGTGGAACCTACGCAGCCCGCCTTTGCTCGCTTCCAGCCGGCATCGACACGGCTCTTGCCCGGTGCCATTTCATGCTGCAGGTGCGAAACATGCCGGTCGGCCTGGCGCAGATGAGGGAGCCGGCCGCCTCCCGGCGGCGCTGAGGCCGAACAGAACCTGTTGCGATTGAACCTAAGGAGTATCGCGCGATGCCATTCAGAGATCATACCACCCAGGGATCGGGCCAGGAACCGGCCCAAGGATCGGTTGGGACCAACTCGGGCGATGGCCGCAAATTGCGCTCGCGCGCCTGGTTCGACAATCCCGAGAATGCGGATATGACGGCGCTCTATCTCGAGCGCTATCTAAATTTCGGTTTCACGCGCGAAGAATTGCAGTCAGGCAAGCCCATCATCGGCATCGCCCAGACCGGTTCCGACCTTTCGCCCTGCAACCGCCATCATCTGGTGCTGGCCGAACGCCTGCGCGACGGCATCCGCACCGCGGGCGGCATCGCCATCGAGTTTCCGGTGCATCCCATCCAGGAAACCGGCAAGCGCCCAACCGCCTCGCTCGACCGTAACCTTGCCTATCTCGGTCTGGTCGAAGTGCTCTACGGCTATCCGCTCGACGGCGTCATCCTCACCATCGGCTGCGACAAGACCACGCCGGCCTGCCTGATGGCGGCGGCCACGGTCAACCTGCCGGCCATCGCCTTTTCGGTCGGTCCGATGCTCAACGGCTGGTACAAGGGCGAACGCACCGGGTCCGGCACCATCGTGTGGAAAGCGCGCCAGCTTCTTGCCGCCGGCGAGATCGACTATCAGGGCTTCATCGACCTGGTGGCGAGCTCGGCCCCCTCGACCGGCTATTGCAATACGATGGGAACGGCGACGACGATGAACTCGCTGGCCGAAGCCCTGGGCATGCAGCTGCCAGGATCGGCCGCCATTCCGGCGCCCTATCGCGAGCGCCAGCAGATGGCCTACGAAACGGGCCGGCGCATCGTCGATATGGTGAGGGAGGATCTGAAGCCGTCCGACATTCTCACCAAGAAGGCCTTCCGCAATGCCATCCGCGTCAATTCCGCGATCGGCGGCTCGACCAATGCGCCCATCCACATCAATGCCATCGCCAAGCACATAGGCATCGAACTGACGGTGCAGGATTGGCAGGATCTGGGGCGCGACATTCCGCTGCTCGTCAACCTGCAGCCGGCCGGTGAATATCTGGGCGAGGATTATCACCATGCCGGCGGCGTGCCCGCGGTGGTCAACCAGCTGATGGGACAGGGCCTCATCGACGAGGACGCGCTCACTGTCAATGGCCGGACCATCGGCGACAATTGCCGCAACGCGATCATCGAGGATGAGAAGGTCATCAAGACCTTCGCCAACCCGGTGATGAGCAAGGCGGGCTTCGTCGTCCTGAAGGGTAATATCTTTGACAGCGCGATCATGAAGATCAGCGTCATTTCCGACGAGTTCCGCCAGCGCTATCTCTCGGATCCCAAGGATCCGGATGCATTCGAAGGGAAGGCCTTCGTCTTCGACGGGCCGGAGGATTATCATCACCGCATCGACGATCCGTCATTGGGCATCGACGCGCATTCGGTGCTGGTCATCCGCGGCGTGGGGCCGATCGGCTATCCGGGGGCGGCGGAAGTGGTCAATATGCGCCCACCGGCCTATCTCATCAAACAGGGCGTCTCGTCCTTGCCCTGCATCGGCGACGGACGACAGTCGGGTACGTCTGGATCGCCCTCGATCCTCAATGCGGCACCGGAGGCGGCGGTGGGCAGCGGCCTGGCCCTGCTCAAGACCGGTGACCGCATCCGCGTCGATCTGAAGACCGGCACGGTCAATATGCTGGTCGAGGCGGCGGAATTGAAATCGCGGCGCGAGGCGCTGGATAAAGCCGGCGGCTATAAATATCCGGCCCATCAGACGCCGTGGCAGGAGATCCAGCGTGGGCTGGTCGACCAGCTCGACCAGGGCATGGTGCTGAAGCCCGCCGTCAAATATCAGCGCATCGCCCAGGAAAAAGGCCTGCCGCGCGACAATCACTGAAACGGGCTAGGCCGACGCCGTGCGATAGGCGTCGGCCAATTTCCTTGCGGCACTGGCCATCTCGGCCAAACGCATGCCCGGCCTGTAAACCGACGTGCCGATACCGAAACCGTTAGCCCCGGCCTTGAGATAGGCTTCGATATTGTCCGGGCCGACGCCCCCCACGGGCAACAGCAAGGTCTGCGGCGGCAGGACGGCGCGCCACGCCTTGACCGCGAGCGGCGGCAGCAATTCGCCGGGAAACATTTTCAGCGCATCGGCGCCGGCATCGAGTGCCGCGAAGCCTTCTGTCGGCGTTGCCACGCCGGGCGCGGTGGCCAGTCCCTTGGCACGCGCGGCACGGATCACGTCGGGGGCGCAATTGGGGGCCACCATCAGCCTGGCACCGGCGGCGGCAATGGCGTCGACCTCCGCCACATTCAGCACGGTGCCGGCTCCGATCAAGAGCCGGCCGTCCAGTTGGTCCCTGGCATGCTTCACCATGCGGCGCAGCGTTTCCAGCGCATCGGGCGAATTGAGAGGCACCTCAATCACATGCCAGCCGGCTTCCGCCAGCGTGCCGACCGCACCTTCCGCCTCCGCCGGCGTGATGCCGCGCAGGATGGCGATGAACGGCAGGTCCTTGAGCCAGGGGCGAAGGTCGGGCATGGGGCAACTCCGGTAAGATCAGGCGGCCGGTTCGGCGATGAGACCTGCGCCGCGCGCGATCGCGAACAAGGCCGGCGGCAATATATCGTCGCTTTCCAGGCGGGAAAGCTCGATGTTGCAGCGCGCGGCGGCCCGGCCATAGGTTTGCAGCAGCCTGACCGAGCCGATCGCGGTCACATGCGTGCCGGCCTGCAGCACCTTGAGCCAGCCCAGCGCATCCTTCATCTCGGCGCCGATCAGCAGGCCGGAAAGATAGCTCGGCGCCTCGGCCGGTGTGAGCTGGCCGAAGAGGGACAGGCTGCGCACCGAGAAGAGCAGATGTGTGATGCCGGCGCCGTCCAGTCCTTTCCCGAGGCCGCGATCGAAAGCCCCGGCATCGAATTGTTCCGCCTCGCCCTTCGCCGGCATGACTTGCGACAGGGAGCCGGAGCTGCGCAGCAGACCGAACAGCTCGCCCGTCATATAGGTGCGAAAATAGATGAGCACACCGTCCTTCAGTATCGCCCATTTGGCATGGGTTCCCGGCAGCAGGAAAATGCCGTCGCGCCGACCGCGCGCCAGCAGGGCGCCAAGCATCTGGCATTCCTCGCCGCGCATGACATCGGCATGGGCTTCCGCGCGCAAGGCGATACCCGGCACAATGCGCAAGGGGGCGTCGTCGAAACCATCGACGGCCAGCAGATGTCGGCCGATCTCGCGCAGCGGCACCGGCGCTTCCAGATAGGGCACGTCGCGCCAGCCCAGGCGGCTGCCGATCATGCCGCACATGATGACGGGCGGCCGGCCCTTCAGCCAGTCGCCGGCAAAGCGGCGCAAGGAACCGGCAAAGTCGCGGTCTTCGATCGCGAGCAGACCCTGGTCATCGCCGCGCGCCGCCAGCACCGCGCCGCTGGTCGCCAGCGCCCAGGCACGGCGGTTGCTGGTGCCCCAGTCGATCGCGATGCAGGCGATGCTGGCCAGCATCACAGCGCGTTGACGCCGCCCAAGCGGAACGCGTCATTGGCGCGGGCGCCCAGCGGGTTGCGCAAGGCGGCGCCGAAGGCCGGCGCTTCGATCTCGAACACGTCGCCGGGCTGTGTCTGGATGCCGTCACCCACACTCAAGGTCGCCGTGCCGAAGAAATGGATGTGCAGATCGCCGGGGCGGCGGAATTGGCGATACTTGAAATGGTGATATTCCAGGTTGCCGATCGTGTGCGACATGTTCTTCTCGCCGCTGACGAAGGGTTTCTTCCACAGCAGGCTGCCATTGCGCCAGATGCGGCTTTCGCCCTCGACGCTGTCGGGCAGGTCGCCCACCAGCAGTTCCGGGCCGATGGCGCAGGCGCGGAGCTTCGAATGCGCGAGATAGAGATAGTTCTGCCGTTCCATCACATGGTCGGAATATTCGTTGCCGATGGCAAAGCCCAGGCGCCAGGGCTTCCCGTCGGGTGCGACGAGATAGATGCCGGCCACCTCGGGCTCCTCGCCGCCATCGAGCGCAAAGGCCGGGAATTCGAGCGCCGCACCGGGCCGCGCCACGCAGGAACCGTCACCCTTGTAGAACCATTCCGGCTGGACGCCCACCTTCGCATCCTTCGGCTTGCCGCCCTCGAGACCCATTTTGAACATCTTCATGGAATCGGTGAGGCTGTCGATGTCGCCGGCGACTTTCTGGTGCATCTTGTCGCGCGTGTCGGCCGAGCCCAGATGAGTAAGGCCGGTGCCTGTCACCAGGCAATGCGCGGGATCCGGATGGTCGACGGGAGCGAGCACGCTGTCCGAGGCCAGCAGGGCGGGATAATCCAGCACCTCGCCAGGCCCACGGCTCTCGATCTCCTTGGCCAGGCTCTTGATATTGCCGGCCAGAGCCGCCTGCGCGATCTCGATGACGCTGGCCGCACCCGGGATCGCGACAGCCTTGGCCCCATCGATGCGCGCGACGCCGCGCTGGCCGTTCCGGGTGAACTGGATGAGACGCATGGGAAATTCCTTTTAGGATTTTTTCTTGTAGTAGACATCGATGCAGACGGCGGCCAGCAACACCAGGCCCTTGATGACCTGCTGCAGGTCGATGCCGATGCCTAAGATCGACATGCCGTTGTTCATGACGCCCATGATGAAGGCACCGATGACGGCCCCGATCACCTTGCCGACGCCACCGGATGCCGAGGCGCCGCCGATGAAGACGGCGGCGATGACGTCGAGTTCGAAGCCAAGGCCCGCCTTGGGCGTCGCGGTATTGAGGCGTGCCGCGAAGATGAGGCCGGCCAGGCCCGCCAGCAGGCCCATATTGGTGAAGGTCAGGAAGGTCAGGCGCTCGGTGCGGATGCCGGAAAGGCGCGCCGCCTTCTCGTTGCCGCCCAGGGCATAGATGCGCCGGCCGATCGTGGTCGAGGAGGTGACGAAGGCATAGAGCACGATCAGCCCGAACATGACGATGAGGACGTTGGGCAGGCCCTTATAGGAGGCGAGCAGATAGGAGAAGAGCAGGAAGCCCGCCGCGATGAGGATGTTGCGCCCGACAAAGAAGATGGCGGGCTCCTCCGCCGTGCCATGCTTCTGCTGGTTCTGCCGGTCACGGAAGTTGAAATAGATCACCAGCGCCGTGACGATGATGCCGATCAGCAGAGACAGGGTCTGCAGCGTCACCGGCGGCATGCCGGCTGCCGGATCGCCGGCGCTCAAGGTGATATTGGGCAGCGGATTGGCAAGGAAACCCGAACTGAGCAGCTGGAATTCCTTGGGGAAGGGCCCGACCGACTGGCCGGCCAGGATGTAGAGTGCCAAGCCCTTGAAGACGAGCATGCCAGCCAGGGTCACGATGAAGGATGGAATCTTCAGATAGGCGATGAAATAACCTTGTCCCGCGCCGATCGCGGCGCCCAGGGCCAGGCAGAAGATCGCCGCCGGGACGAAATGGATGTGCATCTGCACCATCAGCACGGCGGCCACCGCGCCCACGAACCCCACCACGGAGCCCACGGACAGGTCGATATGGCCGGCCACGATCACCAGCAGCATGCCTAGCGCCATGATGACGATATAGCTGTTCTGCAGGATGAGGTTGGTGAGGTTGAGCGGCTTGAACAATGTGCCGCCGGTCATGAACTGGAAGAAGACCATGATCATGATCAGCGAGAGCAGCATGCCGTATTCGCGGATATTGCTTTTGATGAAGCGCGACAGGCTGGTCGTTGCGCCCATCTCGTCGGTGGCTGTGGCTTGGCTCATCTCAATCTTCCCATGACTTCATGATGGCGCGCATGATCTTTTCCTGCGAAGCCTCCCTGGCCGGCATCTCGCCCACCATGCGGCCTTCGTTCATCACATAGATGCGGTCGGAAATGCCGAGCAGCTCCGGCATTTCGGAGGAAATGACGATGACACCCTTGCCGGCATCGGCCAGCTTGTTGATGATCGAATAGATCTCGTACTTGGCGCCGACGTCGATACCGCGCGTCGGCTCGTCCAGGATCAGTATTTCCGGCTCGGTGAAAAGCCATTTGCTCAACACCACTTTCTGCTGGTTGCCGCCGGAAAGATTGACCGTCTGCTGGAAGACGCTGGAACAGCGGATATTGAGGTCGCGGCGGAACTTGCTTGCCACGGCCAGCTCGCGCCCATCGTCGATCACTGCATTCTTCGAAACGCCCTTCAAATTGGCCAGGGTGACATTGCTCTTGATGTCGTCGTTGAGGATGAGGCCGTAATTCTTGCGGTCCTCGGTCACATAGGCGATTCCGTTCAGCATCGCCTTCTGGATGGTGCCGACATCGACGGCCTTGCCGTGCATCAGGACTTCGCCGCTGATATTCTGCCCGTAGGACCGCCCGAAGATGCTCATCGCAAGCTCCGTGCGCCCGGCACCCATGAGGCCGGCGATGCCCACCACTTCGCCCTTCCTGACATGCATGTCGATGCCGCGGATCTTTTCCTTGTCGGCATGGACGGCGTCGAAGACGCGCCAGTTCCTCACTTCGAAGATCGGCTCGCCGATATTGGGCGCGCGCTTGGGGTAGCGGTCGGTCAGTTCGCGGCCGACCATGGCGCGGATGATGCGGTCCTCGTCGATCCGTTCCTTGTGGCAATCCAGCGTGTCGACCGTGGCGCCATCCCTGAGGATGGTGATCGAATCGGCGACCTTCAGGATCTCGTTGAGCTTGTGCGAGATGAGGATCGAGGAGATGCCGTGCTGGCGGAATTCCATCAGCAGATTGAGCAGCGCGTCGCTGTCGCTTTCATTGAGGCTGGCGGTCGGCTCGTCGAGGATGAGCAGCTTCACTTCCTTGGAAAGCGCCTTGGCGATCTCGACCAGTTGCTGCTTGCCGACGCCCAGATTGGTGATGAGGGCACTGGGCGACTCCTTGAGACCGACTTTCTTGAGAAGGGCCTGGGTGCGCGAAAACGACTCGCCCCAGTTGATGATGCCGTTCTTCGCCGGCTCGTTGCCGAGGAAGATGTTCTCGGCGATGGAGAGCAGGGGAACGAGGGCCAGTTCCTGATGGATGATGATGATGCCGAGCTTCTCGCTGTCGGATATGTCGCGGAAGCGGCGCTCTTCGCCCTTGTAATGGATCTCGCCCGAATAGCTGCCATGCGGGTAGACGCCGGAAAGCACCTTCATCAGCGTCGATTTGCCGGCGCCGTTTTCACCGACAATGGCGTGAATCTCGCCTTCGCGGACCGTCAGGTTGACGTTGTCGAGCGCGTTGACGCCGGGAAAGGTCTTAACGATCCCGCGCATTTCCAGAATGGGCAGCGTTAGAATGGTGTCCATGACGCGTCCTCGAACTCACCCCGGAACCGCATCAGATTGCAGGAAAGCGGCAACCCAGGGAACAAAAAAAGCCGGCCAATTCGCTGGTCGGCCCTCGCATATTTCCGGGGCAGGCGCCCCGCCATCAATCCGAAAGCCTGTTTTCCGGAAGCGGCATGGGCCCCGCGCTGGCGGCGCGAGGCCCATCCGTCCGACGCAGGGTTTATTGCGTGATCTGATCCTTGGTGTAGTAGCCGCTGCCGATCAGGATTTCTTCCCAATTGGTGGCATCGACCGCGACCGGCTTCAACAGGTAGGCCGGAACGACCTTGACCCCGTTATCGTAGGTCTTGGTGTCGTTGACTTCCGGCTCCTTGCCGCTGGCCATCGCGTCCACCATGTTGGCGGTCACCTTGGCGAGTTCGCGGGTGTCCTTGAAGATGGTCGAATACTGCTCCCCGGCGAGAATCGACTTCACCGACGGCACCTCGGCGTCCTGGCCCGAGACGAACGGCATCTTCATGTCGCCGCTGCCATAACCGACACCCTTGAGCGAGGAGAGGATGCCGATCGAGAGGCCATCATAGGGCGAAAGCACCGCATCGACGCGCTTGTCGGTGTAGTAGGCGGACAGCAGGTTGTCCATGCGGGCCTGGGCCACGGCGCCGTCCCAGCGCAAGGTGCCCACCTTGTCCATGCCCATCTGGCCGCTCTGGACCACCAGCTTGCCGCTGTCGATATAGGGCTGCAGCACCGACATGGCGCCGTCATAGAAGAAGAAGGCGTTGTTGTCGTCCGGCGAGCCGCCGAACAGTTCGATATTGAACGGCCCCTTGCCGTCCTTGAGGCCCAGCGCGTCGGTCAGCGTCGTTGCCTGCTGCACACCCACCTGGAAATTGTCGAATGTCGCGTAATAATCGACATTGGCCGAATCACGGATCAGGCGGTCATAGGCGATGACCTTGATGCCCGCATCGTGCGCCTGCTGCAGGATGGCCGACAGGGTGGTGCCGTCGATCGCGGCGATAACCAGGACCTTGACGCCCTTGGTTACCATATTCTCGATCTGCGCCAGCTGGTTGGGGATGTCGTCATCGGCATACTGGAGATCGGTCGCGTAGCCTTTTTCGGTGAATACTTTCACCATGTTGTCGCCGTCGGCGATCCAGCGCGCGGACGATTTGGTCGGCATGGAAATGCCGATCAGGCCCTTATCCTGCGCGAAGCCCTGCGTCGTCAGCGCAAAAACGCTGAGCGCGGCGGCGGCCAGGAATGTCTTCAGTGATTTCACTTGCGTCCTCCCATTTGAGTTACTGGTATTTGGCTTGTTGGCATTTGAACTGCCGGTCGATCCTGCTCTTCTTGCCCCATGCGAAGCGGTTGCCAATATGGCGCATGGTAATGCCGGCGGCAGAGTGCGCCGCCACACAAATCGGTGATCTTCCGGGATTTCTGGCGGTGGCCGCTTTCGCGGCCGGACGGTCACCACGGATCGTGGTCCGGTTTCTCATTGCAGCTCCTCCCAGAGCATTGGCTGCATCGCATTGGCTGCGTCGCATTGGCCGCACCCGGTTGCTTGTTCCGGATGCCATGGTCTTCTTGAATTCCGGCTTTTATCATACAAAATATTCTGCGGCAACGCTGGTTTGTATGATAAATACATTTACGTTATCCGGGAATGGAACGCGGGAGGCTGTCGCCGGCTTTGAGGTGAATCACATCAGGCCTTGAGAAATGTGATCGTCCTCTGCGAAAAAGGCCCGACTCATATTAAGGCCCGACTCATTAAGGCCCGACTCATAATTGGGGAGAAGTCCGTACGATGAAGGCCAGGAAGGCATCCGCCGCACCCGCCGGGGTGGTTCGTGGCAGTCTGCACCGCAGCGTGGCGCAGGATATCGGGGCACGCATTCTCAACGGAGAATTTGCCCCAGGCACGCTATTGCCGAACGAAGCCGAATGGTGCGAAGCCTTCGGGGTCAGCCGCACGGCCGTGCGGGAGGCAATCAAGATGCTGATGGCCAAGGGCCTTATCCTGTCGCGGCCCAAGATCGGCTCGCGCGTGCAGCCGCGCGCTTCCTGGAACCTGCTCGACCGCGACGTGCTGGCCTGGTACTGCGCGGCGGCAAATCCCACGCATTTCCTCATACACATGCAGCAGGTACGAGAGATATTGGAGCCGGAGACGGCGGCGCTGGCCGCCACCAACCGGACAGAGACGCAAATGGCCGAAATCGACGCCGCTTTCGCCGCCATGCGCGAGGCGAAAACCCTGGCGGCCTGGAACGATGCCGACGTATTGTTTCATCAAGCCATTCTGCTCGCGGCCGGCAACGAATTGCTGGTGCCGCTGGGCCTGGTGATCGAATCCGCCTTGGGCAGCATGTTCAGATATACCGCCAGCCAGCGCGGCGACATCGGGCGGACCTTGCCGGGGCATGAGCGCATCCTGCAGGCGATCCGGACACGCAAGCCCAACGCGGCGCGGCTGGCGGTGCGCCAATTGCTGCGCGATACCGGCCGGGTCGTCGATCAGGTGACCCGCACCGCGCCAAAACGCGCGCGTGCCGCCAAGGCCTAGTGCGGATTCTCATCAACGTCATCGGAATACAGGTGTTTCCATGGATCTATCCACCCTCGCGCGCTATCCCTCGCTCAAGGACAAGGTGGTGTTCGTCACCGGCGGCGGCACTGGCATCGGCGCTGCCATCGTCGAATCCTTCGTCGACCAGGGCGCCAAGGTTGCCTTCGTCGACCTCGACGTGGAGGGCAGCACCAAGCTGATCGAGCGCCTGCAGGCGCAATATGGCAGGAAGCCGCTGTTCATCAAATGCGATCTCACCGACACCGATGCCGTGCGGCAGGTGGTGAAGGATATAGCCGCCCAGCTCGGCGATATCGAAGTCCTGGTCAACAATGCCGCCAACGACCAGCGCCACAAATGGCAGGACGTAACGCCTGAATACTGGGACAACCGCGTCGCCATAAATATCAAGCAGGCCTTCTTCGTCATGCAGGCGGTGCTGCCGGGAATGATAAGGAAAAAGGCCGGCTCCATCATCAATACCGGCTCGATCAGCTGGAAGGCGAAACAGGGCGGTATGCCGGCCTATACCAGTTCCAAGGCAGCGACCCATGGATTGACGCGCGGCATGGCGCGCGACGTGGGCAAGGACAATATCCGCGTCAATACCGTCATCCCCGGCTGGGTGATGACCGAGCGGCAATTGACTATGTGGGTCGATGCCGAGGCGGAAAAGGAAATCGACCGCCAGCAATGCCTCGCTGGCCGCGTCATGCCGATCGATCTTGCGCGCATGGTGCTGTTCCTCGCCTCCGACGATTCCAGGATGTGTTCGGCCCAGGAATTCACCGTCGACGGCGGCTGGGTCTGATCTTCAGGCCGGCGGATAGCTGATGGAGAGCACTTCCAGGCTTTCCGGTCCGGCGGGCGTGCGCAGGATGACGGTGTCCCCCACCGTTGCCTTGAGCAGAGCGCGCGCCACCGGCGATATCCAGCTCACGAAATTCCTTTCGCTGTCGATTTCGTCGATTCCGACGATCGTGACGGTCACCTCGCTATCGTCTTCGCGGGCATAGGTCACGGTGGCACCGAAAAATACCCGGTCGCGCCGGGCCTGCTTGGCCGGATCCACGGCCTCCGCCGCCGCAATGCGCTTGTCGAGGAAGCGCAGGCGCCGGTCGATCTCGCGCAGGCGCCGCTTGCCATAGATATAGTCGCCATTCTCCGAACGGTCGCCATTGCCCGCCGCCCATTCGACCACGCGCACGATTTCGGGCCGCTCCACCCGCCATAGGTGGCGCCGTTCCTCCTGCAGCCGCGCCAGGCCGGCCGGGGTGATGTAGTTCCTGGTGCCGGCAGGAATGGGTGACGTCTCGTCATCCTCCTCGTCCTGCCCCTGGAAGCCGAGGTTTCCGGCCATGCCTGCATGCTCCTTCCGGTTCTCCGCGGCCATCCTTTGTATGCGCCGCCGTCCGGTCCCCTCGTGTAGCGCGGATCGCCGCATTTTTCACGCCCTGCTCAACATCCGATCCCGCCACAACTAAAAACCGTTATTCTGGTCTGGCATCTGGCACTGGTATTGGTACACATTTAGGATCAGTCTAAACTTGCTACACAATATATAGATTTAGAAAAATTAAGAAAATTATATATCCAACGGTATAACATACATAAATGTATCTTATCTGCATCAAAGACAGAGGATTTTGTTATACAAAACGGGCAGTCCGGTCGGCTTCAATCCATTCGGCTAAAAGAACATTAAAAAGCTCACACTATTTTATCAAAAATGCATCGATTGGACCCGCGACTTTTATTCCATTCTGAGTGAATATAGCCGCGAATTTTTGGGTGAGAATGTCTGACATTAGCCGGCCTGTCACACGCACAGGTTACGGTCACTGTGAATCCGGCCGCCACGGCCGACAGGTCATCTTGGGGAGCGATCATGGCCACTGACACCACGAACATTTCTTCGACCAACGCCGCTGGCGGCGCCCTGCAAGAGGGCGAGGTCGATCATGGCAGCCTGACGCAATCGACCGGCGCGCCCGTTCCGATCCAGGTCCCGCAAGGGGAACGGGTGGTCCGCGTCCAGGTGACGCCCGGCGAAACGCTGCAGCTTCCCTTCCCCTCCGACAGCCTCGTGGCGCGCCTGGGCGAGAACGGCAATCTGGCGGTCAAGGTCGGCGACGTTACCGTGATCCTGCTTGGCTATGCGGAAGCGACCGGCCAGGCGGAAGTCACCCTCCTCGGCAATGACGGCCAGGCCATCGACGTCGCCGCGGTCATCGCCGCGACCGACCCCAATATCGACATCCAGACGGCGGCCGGTCCCGGCGCCGGGGACCAGGGGGCGGGCCCCGACAATGGTATAGACCGGAGAGATAGGTAACAGTTTGGACCGGAGAGATGGGTAACAGGTCAACATGGTCGGCAAGGGGGACTTGCCGATGCCTTGGAAAGAGACCTGTGTCATGGATGAGCGTTTGCAGT
>NZ_JAYRUV010000004.1:0-261774 GCF_041918875.1 Dongia sp. | reverse complement strand
TTCAATGGGCGATTGAGCTCCGCCATCGCAAAATATGCGGATGCCTTGCGCAGGATCTCGTTGGCCTGGCGAAGCTCGCGGTTGTCCCGTTCAAGAGCCTTCAGCTTCTCGGCCACATCGCTCGGGATGCTAGGCCGGCCGGGTCGTAGGCCTCGCTACCTCCACTGGCACCAAGCCCGGCCAGCCGTGGCAGCAAAAGCGCTGCGCCAGCGGAACGGGGTGCAGCGGGACAGCGTCCGCTGCACCCATACCACCGCTCCGGGCGTTGACCATCGAAGAAGTCCTCGACGACATGAAGAAGCCCCTGGCCCGCGATCGGCGCATGGCCCTGGTATTCGAGGTCTATGACCTGGAGCACTCCAAACGTGGTTCCGTCAGTGCTGCGCGCATTCTTCAGATGGTGCGGGCGGCAAAGTGATCGCCGGCTCCCTTCCAGCGATCAAGAAACGATTGGTTTGGTGCCAAAATAAGCGCCAAAACGATCACCACCCCGCATCAGGCGCGAACTGGCTGAGCCGATTTGCCGAAGGCGGACTCGATCGCGAAAGCGCCGTTGCCGAGCAGGGCGACGATGCCCGAGGCGACGATGAGGAACAGCGGGTATTCCCAGCCGCCATTGGCCGCGCTGAAGACCCAGCCATTGCCGGCATGGACCCAGAACGCTCCGAGCAGGACCGGAATGAGGGCCAGGGAGACGAGGCGCGACTTGAAGCCGACGACGAGGGCGACGCCGCCCAGGGCTTCGGCCGCAAAGGTGAGATAGGCGAGGGCGGCGGGCAGGCCGAGCGATTCGAAGAACTGGGCCGTCCCTACCAGGGTGAAGGTCATGTATTTCAGGATAATGGAATGGGCGAGGTACATGACGCCCAGCGAAAGGCGCAGGGCGAAGGCCGCGATGGCGGCATTCTTCTGGTCGATCATGATGCGGTTTCCTTTGGTTTCCAGGGTGACGATGGTGTGAAACCAATATTGACTGTTGAATTTCTGATATAAACTGAGAATATTCGTCAATGTTCATTGCAAATATGCACAGGCATGGCAATTAACACGCTGGAATGGAACGATTATCGTGTCGTGCTGGCAATTCAGCGAACGGGCGGGCTGGCTCCGGCTGCCCGCGCCTTGGGCGTCAACCACGCGACCGTCTTTCGTCAGGTTAACGCGATGGAGGCCCGGCTAGGCGCGCGGCTCTTCGACCGGCACCGCAGCGGCTACGGATTGACAGCTGTCGGGGAGGTGGCGCTGGCGGCGGCCGAAGCGATGGAAGTGCAGGTGCTGGCCGCCGAGCGGCGCATGGCCGGTGGCGATCTCAGCCTCACCGGCACGATCCGCGTTACGGCGCCGGACGACATGGTCCAGCGTCTGCTGCTGCCGTTGTTCGTCGATTTTCGTGAGCGTTATCCCAAGATCGAACTGGAGGTGATCGTCGAAAACCGGTTCCTCAATCTGTCGCGCCGCGAGGCAGATGTTGCCTTGCGCCCTACCGCCGCTGCGCCCGAGGCGATGACAGGCATCAATATCGGGCCGCTGCACATGGCGCTTTACGCGGTGCCTGCGCTGGCGGACCGGGTAGCTGGAGGAGAGGCATTGGATGCATTGCCATGGATAGGATGGGAGGACGGTGCCGAGACTCTCCGCTTTGGCGGATTCTATCGCAATCGCGGGCTCAATCCGGTCTTCGCCTACCGCAGCAATTCGCTGCTGGCCCAGGTCTTTGCCGCCGAGGCGGGAATGGGCATCGCCGTCTTGCCATGCTTTGCCGGAGACAGCAGCGATCAATTGCGCCGCCTGGAAGCAGTCGACCGATCCTACGCCACCAACTTGTGGATATTGACGCATCCGGATCTGCGCCGCGCCGCGCGCATCAAGGTCTTCATCGATTTCATGTCGGGCGTGTTGCGCAAGAAACGCCGCCTGCTTGCCGGCGACTAGCGATTATTGTTCGCCGCAGCTGCCAAGCGCCTGGATCGGGCAATCCGGCCATTCCGGGGCATCGATCGGTGTGCTGAGATAGATGGCAAAGAGGGCAGCTGCCGCCAACGCGAAGCCAAGCAGTCCCAGCCCGACAGTTCCATTCTGGCTCTCTTCCTGCTTCGGTTCGGGGCGCAGCAGCGCATCGTCCGGCGCGCCGCTGGTGGCTCGGTCCACGGTCACTTGCTCATTCCGTCCAATGAGGGCTTGAAAGACGAAGCTTATATGGGTGCCCGTTCCCAAAATTACCAGCGGCATCGCGCCGCGGACCGAGAATTGCGGCTGCCACCGATCCGACTCTTATTAGGGTCACTTCTGGTACATATAGTTGCCAAGAAGGGGGCAATCGGGCAGTTTTCGTGCATTAACGAGGTTAAAGGGATCGAGGGGGCAAAATCATGGCCGGCAGCTATATAAATGTCAGTGCCAAGGATGGGGGGCAGTTCCGCGCCTATCTGGCTGTGCCGAAATCCGGCAAGGGTCCGGGTATCGTCCTCTGTCAGGAGATTTTCGGCGTGAACGCCTATGTCCGTGAGACCGCCGACTATTATGCTGAAGAAGGCTATGTGGTCCTGGCGCCCGACCTGTTCTGGCGCATGGAGCCCAATGTCGACATGGGCTATTCCCCGGAAGAATGGCAGAAGGCCTTCGGTTTCTTCCAGAAGTTCGACCTCGACAAGGGTATTGAGGATATTGCAGCCAGCGTGAAGGCACTGCGCGCGCGGCCCGAATGCACCGGCAAGGTCGGCGTGCTTGGCCATTGCCTGGGCGGCAAGCTCGCCTATCTCACCGCGGCCCGCGTCGATGTCGATGCGGCGGTCGGCTATTACGGCGTCGGTATCGAGGCGCATCTCGACGAGGGCACGAGGATCAAGTGCCCGACCGTGCTGCATTTCGCCGAACTCGACCAATATTGCAATGCCGAGGCGCGCGAACAGATCATCGCCGCCTTCAAGGACCGGCCGGAGATCGAGACCTATACCTATCCCGGCGTCGATCACGCCTTTGCCCGGACGATGGGCGATCATTTCAACAAGCCCGCGACGATCATGGCGCATTCGCGCTCGATCGCCGTATTCCGCAAGGCGATGGGGCCGCGTTACGATCTGTCGGCTCTGTGGGACGCCCATTGCTATCATGAATTCGCCACGCGCGATGTTGCTGCGACGATGAAGACGATGGTGGATCAACCCTATGTCAACCATATCCCGACCATGACTGGTGGGGTGGGTCAGAAGGATCTGGCGCGCTTCTACCAGCACCACTTTGTCAACAACAACCCGGCTGACACCAAGCTCATCCCGATATCGCGCACGATCGGTGCCGACCGCGTGGTCGATGAGATGCTGTTCTGCTTCACCCACGACCGCGAGATAGACTGGATGCTGCCGGGCGTAGAGCCAACCGGCAAATATGTCGAAATTCCCCTGGTCGCCATCGTCTGTTTCCGCGGCGACAAACTCTATAACGAGCATATCTATTGGGATCAGGCTTCGGTGCTGGTGCAGATCGGCTTGATCGATCCCAAGGACTTGCCGACGGCGGGTACCGAAACGGCGAAGAAGCTGCTCGACGAGAAGCTTCCCTCCAACACTTTGATGAAGCGCTGGCCGGAAAGCGCGGGCAAGTAAATGAGCAACACCTTGAAGGAAAAACTGGCGGCGGGTGGGTGCATCGGCTGCCATTGGGCGACGCTGGGCTCGCCGTCGGTGGCGGAAGTGCTGGCGGAATCCGGGCCCGATTGTATCGTCTTCGACATGCAGCACGGGCTGTGGGACCGCCTCGGCCTGGAATATGCGATCGGCCTTGTGCGGCATAAAACAGTCCCGGCTGTACGCAGCGTCGATGCCAGCGATCATGCCATCGGGATGGTTCTGGATGCCGGCGCCCGTGCCCTTATCGTGCCGATGGTGGATACGGCCGATCAGGCCCGTGCCGTCGTGCGCGCGGCGAAGTTTCCGCCCATGGGAGGGCGTTCCGGCGGCGGTACGCGCCCGATGCTGGACGCCAAGACCTACATGGCTTCGGCCAACGACGACATCGTCGTCGCGGTGATGATCGAAACCGCGACCGCAGTCGCCAATGCTGCCGAAATTGCGGCCGTGCCGGGGATCGACATGCTGTTCATCGGGCCGTTCGACCTGGCCATGTCGCTCGGCACATTTCCGGATTTCGGACCGAAGCACGAAGCGGCCGTGCAGTCCGTCCTGGGTGCGGCGAAGGCGGCGGGCAAGACCTGCGGCATCTTCACGCCCTATGCGAGCTTTGCCGTAGACCGGCGCGCCCAGGGTTTCCAATGGGTGGTGCTGGCCTATGATCAATCGTTGATTCAGGAGCCGGCCAAGGGTGCCGTCAAGCATGCGCGCATGGGTAGCGGGCCGGATCTGGTCAAGGATGCAGTCGCCCTTGTTAGCGGCGCCAATGGCGGCATCGGCAGCGAAGTCGTACGCGCGCTGCTGCGCGCCGGCGCCGCCAGGATCTATTGCGGTGCGCGGCAGATCGACAGCTTGCGGACGTTGACCGCGGTGGCGCCGGATCGGCTGATCCCGGTTCAGCTCGACGTTGCCGATGCGCAGAGCGTTGCCCAGGTGGCGAAGGCCTGCGCCGATGTGACTCTGCTCATCAACAATGCCGGCTGGAACTCCAACGAGGGCCTGTTCGGCGCCAATTCACTCGACAACGCCCGGCGCGAGATGGAGACGAATTATCTCGGAACGCTCGCGGTCTCGCGCGCCTTCCAGCCGATTCTCGCCAGGAATGGCGGCGGTGGCCTAGTGAACCTCATCACCGTGGTCGCGCACTGCAATCTGCCGCTAATGTCCACCTACGCGGCATCGAAGGCTGCCTTGCTGTCGCTGACGCAGGGGCTGCGCGCCGAGTTGAGGAACCAGGGGACGCATGTCATGGGCGTCCTCCCCGGAGCAGTCGATACGCCGATGACCCCCGGCTTCGAGGGCATGAAGATGCGGCCGCAACAAGTGGCGGAAGCACTGATCCAGGGGTTGCTGGGGCGGGTGGAGGATATCTATCCGGGCGGGATGGCTTCTGGCGTGTTCAGCGGCATTTCCCTCGACGCCAAGGCGATCGAAGGGGAATTCTCCAATTACCTGCCGGCGGATTCGACGGCGCGACCGAAAGCATGAGCGGTACCGGCCGGCGGCCATGATCATCGTCGACAATATTGTAAAGCGGTTCGGCGGCGTGCGTGCCGTCGACGGTTGTTCCCTGCGGGTTGCAAAAGGTTCGATCACCGGCTTGATCGGCCCCAACGGCGCAGGCAAATCGACCTTGTTCAACATCATCGCCGGCCTGCTGGTGCCGGACCAGGGCAGCATCGAACTCGACGGCATGGATGTCACCGGCTGGCCGGCGCACCGCCTGTTTGCGCAAGGACTCGCGCGCACTTTCCAGATCGCGCATGAATTCGGCCGCATGACGGTCTTGGAGAATCTGATGGCTGTGCCCTCCGCACAGTCCGGTGAGCGCATCCTCAATGCCTGGCTGCACTGGCCGAAGGTGCGGGAAGAGGAGGCGCGGATTCGAGCACGTGCCGAAGAAGTGTTGGCGGAATTGCGCATCGACCATGTGAAGTACGAGTTGGCTGGCAATCTTTCGGGCGGCCAGAAGAAACTGGTGGAACTCGCCCGCACCATGATGTGGCAGCCGAAGATCGTGCTGCTCGACGAGATCGGCGCCGGCGTCAACCGTACCTTGCTGTCGGAGATCGCTGGAGAGATCGAAAGGCTCAATCGTGACCATGGCTATACCTTCTTCGTCATCGAGCACGATATGGACCTGATTGCCAGGCTTTGTTCACCGGTGATCGTGATGGCGGAGGGGCGGGTCCTGACGCAAGGCACGATGCAGGAGATCCGGCAGAATGCCGAGGTGATCGAAGCCTATCTCGGCGGCAGGAGGGCCTGACCCATGGCGCTTCTGGAAGCCGCAGGCATGGTGGGCGGCTATGGCGGAATGGATATCCTCAACGGTGTCGATCTCGCCGTCGACAAGAGCGAGATTGTCGTCGTCATCGGCGCCAACGGTGCGGGCAAGTCGACGGCGATGAAGGCATTGTTCGGCCTGGTCCCCTTGCGCGCCGGCCGTGTGACATTCGATGGGCGCGACATTGCCAATGCGGCGCCGAATACCCTGGTGGCCGAGGGTATGGGTTTCGTGCCGCAGGAGCGCAATGTCTTTCGCACCATGACGGTGCGCGAGAATTTGGAGATGGGCGCTTTCCTCAGGCCGGCGGCGCAGGCGCGCGTGATGGAGCAGGTGTTTGCACTGTTTCCGGTGCTGAAGGAAAAAGCCAGCCAACCGGCAGGCGAACTTTCGGGCGGGCAGCGCCAGATGGTAGCGGTCGGCCGAGCGCTCATGACCGAGCCTAAGCTCCTGATGCTCGACGAGCCGACGGCAGGACTCTCGCCGCTGGTGATGGAACAGATCTTCGACCGGATCGTGGCCGTCAACCAGGCCGGTATCGGTATTCTGCTGGTGGAGCAGAATGCGCGTCAGGCCCTGGCGATCGCCCATCGCGGTTATGTACTGGCAACGGGACGCAATCGTTTCACCGGTACGGCCGAGGCGTTGCTCGGCAACCCTGAAATCGGCCAGTCGTTCCTGGGTGGATGAGATGGAATCCTTGGCCGATTTCGTGAACCTCTATTTCCTGCCCGGTGTGGCGGTGGGTTGTATCTATGCGCTGGGCGCCGTGGGCATCTCGCTCATCTTCGCCATTCTGCGTTTTGCACATTTTGCCCATGGTGACGTGATGACCTTGGGCGCCTATATCGCCTATAGCCTGGTGGCCGGTCTCGGCTGGTCGGTCTATCTGGCTCTGCCCGTCGCCATCATCGGTGCGGCGCTGGCCAGCGTCGTGATCGATCAATTGGCCTATAAGCCATTCCGGCGCAGCCCCGGCATCATCGTCGTCATTGCCTCATTCGGCGTGATGCTGGTGGTCCGGTCGCTCATCCAGCTCTTCTGGGGCGTGGATGTGCTGAATTATGAAACCGGCATTCGCAAGCCGATCGAGCTCTTCGCCGAATACCGGATGGCTCAAAAGCACATCATCATCGTTCTAGTATCGTTGGCGATCGCGGCGGCTCTACATTGGTTCCTCGGTCGCAGCCGGATGGGCAAGGCCATGCGGGCGATGAGCGACGACGCCGATCTTGCCCGTATTTCCGGGATCGACACTGAGAAGGTCGTCCGCTGGACATGGCTTATCGGCGGCGGGCTCGCGGCGGCAGCCGGTGTCTTTGCCGGCATCAATTCGAAGCTCCATCCCAGTGTTGGGTGGGATTTACTGCTGCCCTTGTTCGCGGCGGCGATCCTGGGCGGTATCGGCAAGCCCTATGGCGCCATCGTCGGCGGCCTGGCGATCGGCATCGCGCAGGAAGTTGCGACCTATCCCTGGATCGGCGATCTGCCGCTGGTGCCGCCGGCCTATAAGAACGCAGTCGCCTTCTTCGTCATGGTCTGCATGCTGATCTGGCGACCGACCGGGCTGTTCAAGGGGCGGGTGCTGTAATGGATACGCAGCTCTTCGGCTACCTCATGTACGCGCTGTCCCTGGCGACGATGTTCGGCATCTACGGCGTGCTCTGCCTCGGCCTCAATCTGCAATGGGGTTTCGCCGGCCTTTTCAATGCGGGCATTGCCGGCTTCTTTGCGGTCGGCGCCTATTCGACCGCGATTCTCACCTCGCCGGAAAACCCAAATTACCTGGGTGGTTTCGGCTGGCCGCCTCTGCTGGCAATTCCGGTCGCGATGTTGTTCTCCGGAATCGTTGCCTGGCCAATTGGTCGTATCTGCCTCGGCCTCAAAGGCGATTATCTCGCCATGGCGACGATCGGCATATCCGAAATCATCCGCCTTGTTCTCAAGAACGAAGATTGGCTGGCCAATGGCACGATGGGCATTTCCACCGTGCCGCGCCCGTTCGAAAGCCTCGGCCAACCCTGGGGCAATATTTGTTTTCTCGCTTTCGTTTTGCTTACGATGGCCGTCATCTATGTTGCAGCCGAACGTGCCTGGCAATCGCCCTGGGGACGCGCCATGCGTGCCATCCGGGACAATGAGCTGGCAGCAGCCGCGATCGGCAAGGATGTGGTGCGCTTCCGTCTGGAGGCATTCGTCCTGGGGGCAATGGTCATGGGACTGGGCGGCGCTCTCTCGGCCATGTATTTCAAATTCATCGGGTCGAGCGCCACCGAACCGTTGCTTACCACTTTCCTGGTCTGGGTGATGCTCATCATCGGCGGCAGCGGCAACAATCGCGGGGCGCTGCTTGGCGCCGGATTGGTCTGGACGATCTGGTCCGGCACCGAATTGCTGACCAATCGCCTGCCGGCGGAATGGATCACGCGCTCGTCTTACATGCGGGCTTTGTTGATCGGTATCCTGCTGATCGTCGTGCTGCAACGCTTTGCCAAGGGCATCGTGCCGGAGAAACCGCCGCAAGTCCCCAAGTGACGCGTTAAAGTGCGACCGACAACTCGGCAAGACTGGAAATCCGGGCGGTCAGCATGGCTAGGTCATATTCGACCGGGCCTACTTGGCGCTGCAGCCAGAAGACCTTGAATCCGAACGCGGCCGCTCCCATCGCGTCCCAGCCGTTGGACGAAACGAAGCCAATCTCGTTTGGCGGCAAGCCGAGATGCCGGGTCGCCATGGCATAGACGCGGGGGTCCGGCTTGTAGATCTTGATACTGTCGACCGACAGGAGCGGATTGAGGAGGTTGTCGAGTTCGTGTGTCGTGAAGGCGGTCCGCAGCATTTCTTCCGCCCCGTTCGACAGAATGCCAAGGCGCAGGCCGCGCCGTGCCAGCGTTTCCAATGCTGCGGGAACTTCGGAATAGGGCATCAGGTGGCGGTAGGCCCCCAGGAGATCGCGACGCAATGCCGGATCGCTCACATGATGTTGGGCAAGAGCGAAGTCGAGTGAAACGGCGGTGAGTTCGTCGAACGGCCGATAACGCTGCGCCATGGTGAGCGTCCAGCTATATTCCAGCTGCTTCTGCCGCCACAATGCCGAGATGGCATCAGCCGCGGCGCCGAGCCGGCCGTGATGCTGGCCGGTCGCGGAATGAATGTCGAGCAAGGTGCCATATGCGTCGAACAGGATGGCTTTGACCGACATGCGCATACCTCCAAAAGATAGCGGCCTGCCCGGCGCGTTTGGGCCGGGCAGGCCGCTGCGTCCCGCTCAGTCGATCCCGCTTACGGATTGACCAGGCCAACCTGCTTGTAACCGTTGCCATCCACCACGAAATGGCCGATGACGCCTGGAATGTCGCCATTGGCATCGAATTCCATCTCGCCCGTGGCGCCGGAATAGTCGATGTCCTTGCCGGCGGCGATCAGTTCCTTGGCCTTCTTCCATTCGCCCGGTAAGACCTTCTCGCCGGGGGCATTCGCGATCTCGCGCAGGGCGTCGCGGACCTTGCTGCGGTCGGTCGAGCCTGCCTTTTCGACCGCGAGCGCTGCCAGCATGACCGAGTCATATGTCTGGCCGATGAAGATTTTGTCCTTCGTCGTCTGATAGGCTGCCGTGTAGAGCTCATCGAACTTCTTGGACGCATCGCTCTCGGGGGCGGAAGGCGAGGTGAAGAACGAGGTCTTCAGATTGTCCGCGCCGATCGTCTCGATCAGTTTGTTGTCACGCAGGCCGTCCGTGCCGATGAAGCGGTTGAAGAGGCCGTTCTCCAGTGCTTCCTTGACGATGGTCGTCCCCGAATCGCCGGCATAGGCGATGAGGACCAGCGCCTCCGGCTTGTCCTTGGCGAGCGTGCCCAGCTCTGCTGCATAACTCTGCTGCTTTTCCTCATGCTTCACCTCGGCGGTGATGGTGCCGCCGCCAGCCTTGTAGGCCGTGGCAAAACCGGTCGCCAGCGGTGTCGCATAATCGTTGTTGGCGTAAGTGAGCGCCACCGTCTTGATGCCCTGGTCGAGCACCAGCTTGGCCAAGACAACGCCCTGATAGGCGTCCGAGGGCACGATGCGGAAGACGTAGTCATTGTCCTTCAGCGTCGTAAAGTCGGGCGAGGTCGCCGTGGGGGAAATCTGCGTGACACCCGAGGGGATCGTCACCGCATTTGCGGCGGCCAGGGTCGTGCCCGACATCAGCGCGCCGACGACGACTGGAACGTTCTCGACATTGACCAGTTTGGTTGCCGCGTCGACGGCGCCCTGGGTGGCGCCGGTCGTGTCGCCGATCACGGTCACCATCTTGCCACCGAGCAGCCCACCGCCCTCATTGATTTCCTTTTCGGCAAGCTTCACCGAATCCATCATCGGCGGAATGAAGCTGGCGATCGGCCCGGTCACGTCGAACAGAATGCCGACCTTGGTATCACCGCCTGCTGGCGCCGCGGCGGCGGCTGTTTCGTTGCTGGCCGTCGAGGCAGCCTGTTCTTCCTTCTTCTCCTCGCCGCAGGCGGCGAGTGCGACGCCCGAGGCGAGAATGGCGGCGATGCCCGCCCGCTTCAGCGAGATCCGTGTTGTCATGTGTTTCCCCTGTCCTTGTGGCTCTTCGTTGCATTTAGGTGAAGGCGTTGAAAGTGATGATGGTGAGCGTGTCCTTGACGTGCGGAAGGGTCTGCAGTTCGGATGTCACGAAGCGACCTACATCCATCTCGCTCGGCAGGTAGCATTTCACCAGCAGGTCATATTGTCCGGAAATCGAATAGAGTTCGGCAATCTGCTGAACGGTGTCGAGCGCTTTCTCGGCAACGTCATATGACTTGCCCGGTTCGCATTTCACCATGACGAAGATCGGCCGCATGGAGCTTGACTCCCTGATTGCGCTGGTTCGGCTGCATGTTGCCCCGGCGCGGTTGCAAAATCCAGCCCCGGATGGGCGGTTCAGGTTACCGCAGCCCGACGGTTTAAGGCCGGATTCTGCCATTCCGCGGTGGCGAGAACAGCCTTCAGGGCGGCGACGGCGTCCCAGATGTCCCGGTAGCGCACGTAAAGCGGCGTGAACCCGAATCGTATCAGGTTTGGCGCCCGGAAATCGCCGATCACGCCGCGAGCGATCAAAGCCTGCATGACGGCATAGCCGGAAGGGTGGGCGTAGCTCACCTGGCTGCCGCGTTCGGCGCCAACAGGGCTGGCGAGCGCAAGGTCGAAGTCAGGGCATTCCTGCGCCACCAGGCGAATCATGAGATCGCCCAGTGCCAGCGATTTCTGCCGGACAAGGTTGAGGTCGATTCCGTCGAACGTCTCCAGCCCGCAGGCAAGCGCTGCCATGCCCAGGACCGGGGGCGTGCCAACCAGGAAGCGGTCGATGCCGGATTTTGGCTGATAGGCCGTCTCGAAGGCGAAAGGCGCCGCGTGGCCGAACCATCCGAAGAGCGGCTGCTGTGTCGCATCCTGCCAGCGGCGGGCGACAAAGAGGAAGGCGGGGGCGCCGGGACCGCCATTCAGATATTTGTAGCCGCAGCCGACGGCAAAATCGGCGCCCGAGCCATTGAGGTCGACCGGCAGGGCGCCGGCTGAATGGGCGAGGTCCCACAGCGTATGCACGCCGGCGGCCTTCGCCCTTGCGTTGATGGCTGCCATATCGTGACGTCGGCCGGTCCGGTAATCCACTTCCGTCAGCATGACCACGGCGACGTCCTCGCCGATACGATCGATGACGGCATCGGGTGCCACGATCTCCAGGCGATGGTCGCGGCCCAGCAGCTGAGCGAGGCCCTGTGCCATATAGAGGTCGGTCGGAAAGTTGCCATTGTCGGACAGGATGATCCTTCTGTCCGGTCGCAGCGCCAGCGCGGCGCTCAGCAGCTTGAAGACATTGAGCGACGTGGAATCGCACACGACGACTTCATCTGCATCGGCGCCGATCAGCTTGGCGATCTTGGCTCCCAGCGCTCGCGGCAGGTCTACCCAGCCATGCTTGTTCCAGCCGGTGATGAGATCGTCGCCCCATTGCCCGCGGATGACATCGTCGATCCGCCGAGCGGTTGCCTTCGGCAGGGCGCCGAGGGAGTTTCCGTCGAGATAGATAACGCCTTCAGGCAGATGAAAGCGGTCGCGCGCCGCGGCGAGCGGGTCGCTGGCGTCGAGTGCTTCGCACTGGGCGCGGTCGAGCATGCTCATGTCAGAGGCTCCGGAGGATGGCGCGGACAGGGCTTGCGTCGGCACCGGCGATCTTCAAGGGAAGGGCGATCAGTTCATAGATGCCGAACGGAACGGCGTCTAGGACCAGGCCCTCGAGAATCGCGAGACCGTGGCGTGCGACAGCCAGATGCGCGGCCATACTCTTCGACGTCTGCGGATCGAGTGAGGGCGTATCTATGCCTATGAGCCGCACGCCGCGACCCGCCATGGCGTCCACAAGAGCCTCGTCGACGGCCGCGAAATGATCGTCCCACGCGCTTTGTGGCGTCTGTTCGTAAGTGCGGATCAGAACGCGCGTTATCCCGGGCGACAGCTGTGGCAGGATGCGGGCGGCACTCACAAGTCCATGAGCGTCGCGCCCGTCAACGAGCTGCGCCGGCCCGAGATAGGCGGAAAGATCGACTGCATCGATGCCAACGCCATCGGCATCATAATGGAAGGGCGCATCCGCGTGGGTGCCGCTGTGCGTCGACAGTGTCAGTGCTGACACGTTGACGGGAATTCCAGGGCCCATTGTCCAGGTGCGCCGCAGACCGAACGCAGTATCTCCCGGCCAGACCGGCAGGTCGTTTCGCAGTGTCTGAGAAATATCGTAGAGCATGAATCGCCAAGGCAGGAACGAGATCCTGGAGCCTAGGCGACAGAAGGATAAGGGGCAAGTTCCGCTATTTGGGCGCCAACAGGAAGTAGTAAGCGACACCCGCACCGCCGCCGATCAGAACCAGGAGCCACAAGGCAATCCCCGCCAGTTCCATACCGCCCAGGCCGGATTTGGCTGGCTTTCCGGCATCGTCGCCGGCTTCGCCGCGGCCCGCGACGATGTCGAGTGCGCGCTGCTCGTCTTTCTGACGGGTGCCCATGGTCAGTCTCCGCACTCCACATGTTTAACGCGATCGTTTCTCGATCTTTATCCTCTATTCCCGAACGGTTAACAACTTGTTCATGCCGGGGGCAGAACTCAAGCCCGATAGAGCTTTTCAGGCGGTACCAGCACATCCGCGATTATTTTGGGACTATTGTCCCTGATGGCGGTGAAGAAGCAATTGCGCCTTCCAGTGTGGCAGGCAACGCCAATCTGATCGACGAGCAGAAGCAGGCAATCCTTGTCGCAATCGACGCGCAGCTCGATCAGTTTTTGGATCTGGCCGGAACTGTCGCCCTTGCGCCACAGCGACTGACGCGAGCGTGACCAGTAGACGACGCGTCCCCCGGTTAAAGTTTCCCGCAGGCTCTCCCGGTTCATCCACGCCATCATCAGGACTTCGCCCGTGTCGTGCTGTTGCGCGATGGCCGGGATGAGCCCGCTTGCATCATAGGTGAGATTGTCGATGAAAATGTTGGTTGCCGGATCAAGTTCGCTCACGTGCAGTTCCTCACCAGATCGAAAGAGGTTTCTTGACATCGCCTTCGGCAAAGCGCGACAGACGGAAGGGACGCAGATCGAAGCCGGTCTCGGCGCCTTGCGACAATGCATGCATGATCTTGCCGACGACAGGTCCCAGGGCGAAACCATGGCCGCAAAAGCCCGTGGCAACCAGGAGGCCGGGGTGGGCCGAAGGCGCATCCAGAACGGGAATTCCATCCGGCAATGTATCGATATTGCCACCCCATTGTTCGGCAAGGCCAACGCGGCCGATGTTCGGAAAGGTTCTTTCCAGGAGGCGTACGGCATCCTGCAACCGTTCCTGCTGCGGCTCTATCATCGGTTCGCGCTCGTGGATTGCCGGCCTGCGAGCTTCCTCGCGCCACGGCATGCGTTGGCAAAGATCCTTGAGCAATGGTGCGCCAATATGCAGCGTCAGCCCCTTGGCGCTTTCCCGGTAGGCGTTCCAATACCAACGCGATAGCCGCAGATGATCGAGCGTCACGTCGACATCGCCATGCATGCTCGACGCGATGTTCAGCGATCCGTCGCCGCGTCGGCGAAAGGCGATTCCGTCGCCGACGAAGGCCGCCTCGGTTACCGGGGGCAGGATGTTCGTGCGTGCGACGGAGGCTCGCACGAACGACTGCGGCAGCAGCGCGCCGTACGGCGTGAGCAGGCGCCATGAGCTGGCGCCAGCGCAAACCAGGACCGTCTTCGCCCGCACATCGCCCCATTCCGTCGCCACGCCGCTGATCCGCCCGGCGGTCTTCTCAAGGGCAAGCGCACCGCACCCTTCTAGAATCGTTGCGCCCAGTTCCCGCGCGCGCAAAGCGTAGGCGGCGGCCACCTTGCGGGGTTCGGCATGGCCATCGCTCTTGGTGTAGAGGCCGCCCACGACCGGCGTGGCGAGATCGGGTAGCAACGCTTTCACTTCGCCGATGCTGAGGAGGCGGGTGTCCAATCCGAACGCCGCTACCGATTGCAGCCATTTCTCCCGGTAGGCCATGATGGCTGGCGAGCCGCTGGCGTAAAGGGCGCCGCCTTCATTCCATTCGAGGTCGGCGTTAAGCTCAGCCTCAAGGCCGCGCCAGATTTTCTTACCTTCCTCCATCAGCGGAATCTCGTCCGGATCGCGCATCTGCACACGCACGAAACCCCAGGCGCGCGAGCTCTGCTGGCCGGCGATACGGGATTTGTCGATGAGAACCACTTTCATTCCGGCTTTGGCCATGTAATAGGCGCTGGCGCAGCCTTGGATGCCGGCGCCGACGATGACGATATCGGCCTGGGCGGGAAGGGCATTGGGCTGTTGCAAGATATCTTCCTTCGACAGCGGATTACGGACGGGAATGTCCCGCCTGGGCGTTGAGCTGTCAATCTGGGCGGGCGCGGCCATGTTGCCCGGGCAATGTCGCCATGCGGGGGCAGTCATTGACGCCCACTCTCCCGTTCTGGGAAAGTGCCGCGCCCGAAACGGGCATCAAGCGGGCTTCTCGGGGGCGGAATGGGGCGCTGGGTCGGGGTCGGAGGGCTGCTTTTGGCGGCTCTCTTCTGGGGCGGGATGATTCCGCTCACCAAATATCAGCTTGTGCGCTGGGATCCATATTTCCTCGTGGCGGCCAGATCGCTGGGTGCAGCGCCGCTTCTGTGGCTGCTGATGCAATGGTCCGAACGGGGCCGCCCGGCGCCGGAGCAGGTGCCGGCGTGGAAGCAATGGACCTTCGGAATCCTCGGCAATGGCGGCTTTGCCGTCTTTTACACGGTCGGCGTTCAGTTCAGCGACCCGATCATGGCAGCCATCGTCACAGCAACCGCGCCTGCCATTGCAGCCATTACGGACCGCGTCTTCTTCAGACTTCCCTTCAACCGGCTCATGGTCCCCGGGCTCGTCGCGAGCGCCGTCGGTTGTGCGCTTGCTTCGATCGGTCCCGGTGCCGGCGTGAATGGTATTGGCTTCGGTGGTGGAGAGTTGCTGATCCTGCTTTCCGTGATCTGCTGGTCCTGGTATTCGACCGTCGTGCAGCGTTGGTGCCCTGGCTGGTCGCAGGTGCGCATCACCTTCGTCACCATGGCGACATCGGGCCTGGCAATGGCTGCGCTTTATCTCTTTTTGTCGATATCGGGGCCGGCCACGTTTCCTCCGGCCTGGCCGCGCGTGCCGATCGAGGGTTTCAGCCTAGCCTGGTACGTCGTCACCGTGATGGTACTTGGCGTGGTGCTGTGGAACGCTGGTGTCCGCGCCGTGGGTGTCGTTACCGCCTCACTCTACATCAACCTGACGCCGGTTGTGGCGATAGCCATCCTGGTTGTCCTGCAGGGCGCCGAGCCGAATCCGCGGCAGCTGGCCGGTGGCGTGCTCGTGCTGATGGGCATCGTCTACTCGGAATGGCGAATCTTGCGCGGGCGATGACCGGCCCTTCGACCGATCATCGCCCGCGCATTCAGACTTTGCCCTCGGCCTTGCGCTTGGCGAAGAGACAGATGAGGTCGCAGGCAATATGCGCCGCAGCCAGAGCGGTGATCTGGCTCTGGTCGTAGGCCGGCGCGACCTCGACGACGTCCATGCCGACCAGGTTGATATCGGTAAAGCCGCGCACGATCGCGAGGCCTTGCGCCGCCGAAAGGCCGCCTGAAACAGGCGTTCCCGTCCCTGGCGCGAAGGCCGGATCCAGGCAATCGATATCGAAGGTGAAATAGGCCGGGCGGTCGCCGACGATACGGTTCACTTCGGCAATGACGGCGTCGGTCCCATGACGGTGAACCCACGGCGCATCCAGAATGTTGATACCCATGAAATCGTCATTCCACGTACGGATGCCGATCTGCACCGAATGTTGGGGGTCGATCAAGCCATCCTTGACCGCCTTGTAGAACATGGAGCCATGGTTCAGCGATTTCGGCTCGTCATCGGCCCAGGTGTCGCAATGCGCATCGAAATGGATGAGGGACAACGGCTTGCCGAACTTTTCGACATGCGCCTGCAGCAGCGGGTAGGTAACATAATGGTCACCGCCGAAGGTCAGCATGCGTGCGCCCGATTTGAGAATGTGGCGGGCATGCGCGACGATCGCATCGTGGATCGTCATCGGATTGTGGACGTCGAGATAGCAATCGCCGTAATCGATGACGGCGAGCTTTTCAAAGGGGTCGAAACCCCAGGGATAGGGTTTGAGACTCGCCACTTCGGCGGAAGCAAGGCGGATGCCTTGCGGGCCAAGCCTGGCACCCGGACGGTGTGTCACGGCAAGGTCGAGCGGGACGCCGCTGATGACCAGGTCGGCGCCTTTGAGGTTCTTGCTATAGCTGCGGCGCATGAAGGATAGGACACCGGCAAAGGTCGGTTCATAAGCGAGGCCATAGGGGCTCTTGCGCGAGATGGCGCCGTCGATCTTGATGGCACTGTCGTCAAGGGCATCTTCGTCATGCATGGAGAAGCTCCTGGGGAAATCCGGTCCTGGGGTTTTCTTGGTTTAGGGCTCTCCCCTAAATGGTCGCCTGTGGCTCAGTTCGTCGTGGCTGATCTTTGCATTCGGGGAAGGGTCGCTTCCCATCCTTTGCATGACGAACTTAAGCAAGCTTTGGGATAGTGTCGAGGCATCATTCTGACAGCGCTTTCCCGCCAACGACTCGGATTATTGCGAAATCATGGCCAAATGGATCGGCTATTTCGGCCTGCTGCTGCTTGCTTTGCTCTGGGGCACCATGGTGCCGACCGTAGCCCATCTCCTGCAGCGCTGGGACCCTTATTTCCTTGCCGCTTTTCGCTATATCTGCGCATTGCCGGTCATGTGGGCGGCGCTCGTTCTGTTCGATCGGCGTCGTCCCGACATCGCCGGCGGCGGAGGCGATTGGCGCGTCTGGCCGCTCGGCATCGTTGGTATCGGCTGCTACGCGACGCTTTACACGATCGGCGTCTACAATTGCCACCCGGTGACGGCGGCAATCCTCAGTGCGACCTCCCCAGCGGTGGCCGCGATTGTCGACCGTATCCTCTGGAAGATACCGGTGGACCACCGCATGCTGCCCGCCATTTCGTTGGCTATCGTCGGCAGCGCACTTGCGACCGTGCGTTTCGGCCAGGAAGACATGTTCGATTTTCGCGGCGGTGAAATCCTGATGGTAACCGCCTTCGCCTGCTGGTCCTGGTATTCGACGGCGGCGCAACGCTGGTGCCGTGGCTGGTCGCAATTGCGCATCACGACCGCGACGATGACGACCGGCGGCGTCGGATTGGCGGTCATCTTCACGATCGCCGTTCTCTCCGGTGCCGCGGAATTTCCCCCTCCAGCGCCCGAAACGGTGACGGATGTGGCTGTCCTCGGCTGGATGACGTTCGTGCTGGTGGCGTTGGGTGTCTATTTGTGGAATTTCGGCGTCAAGCGGACCGGCGTTGTCGTTGCCAGCCTCTATCTCAATCTTGTGCCTGTCGTCTCGGTCGCCATCTTCGCCATTGCCGGCACGCCGCCCAGCGTCATGCAGGTTGCTGGCGGCGTTTTGGTGATTGCCGGTATTGTGATGTCGGAAATCCAGATGCTGAAGGCAAGGAAACCGGACCCGGCGCTGGATGCGGCCCATTTGTCCTGAAGGAGCGCATCATGGGAGAAGTGAAGCACTACAAGCGTGCCGACATGAAGTTCGAAGCTTATGGCGGCCCGCCGGGCAAGGCCGAGATCAGCCGGCTCGTGGGGCCGGACATGTCGAGCACCATGGGCGTCGGCATCGCCAAATTCGACGGCTGCTCAATCGACTGGACCGTGCTCTATGACGAAATGATCATCGTCATCGAAGGCTGGTTCCGGCTCAAGCATCCGGGCGGCGTCATAGAAGCTGGCCCCGGCGATGTCATCTGGCTGCCGGAAAAGACGCCGATCACCTACGAAGGGGAGAAAGCCATCGTGTGCTACGCACTCTATCCGGTGGACTGGCGCAAGAAGCACAGCCTCTAAGCCGACACGCGCGCGGTGAGGCGTTCCAGGAACGCCTCGCATTGCGCGATCTGCTCAAGCGCCACCCATTCGTCGGGCTTGTGCGCCTGCTCGATCGAGCCGGGACCGCATATGACCGTTGGAATGTCGATCTGCTGGATGAGGCCGCCTTCAGTGCCGAAGGCAATCTTGATCGTATCGTTGGCCTTGGTCAGGGCCTTGGCGAGGACGGTGATCTCCGCATCCTCGGCCGTGTCCAGTCCCGGAAAGGCCGAAATCGGCTGCCAGGAGAACCCGCATTCGCCATTGATGGCGCGCATCTCCTTGGCCAGTTCCTCGTCGGCAAAGCGCTTCACTTCGGCAACCAGTTCGGCTGGGTTCTGCATCGGCAGATAGCGGAACTCGAAATCGAAGCTGCAATCCTTGGGCACGATGTTGAGCGCGGTGCCGCCCTTGACCACGCCGGTATGCACGGTGGTGTGCGGCACGTCGTAATCATGGTCATAGGGGCCTTGCGCTGCAAAGCGCCGGCCCATCCGCTTCAGATAGGAGATGACTTCCGCGGCATACTCGACGGCGTTGACGCCCTTGGGCGCCAGCGAGGAATGGCATTCCAATCCATGCACATGGCAGCGCAGCGACGTCTTGCCTTTGTGCGCGATGGCGACCTTCATTGATGTGGGCTCGCCGATGACGCAGCCTTTTGGCTTCACTGGCCGGTCCTTGAGGATTTCGAGGGCCCGGCGGACGCCGAGACAGCCGACTTCCTCGTCATAGGAGAAAAGGAGATGGACCGGCGTCGAGAGGTTGCGCTTGGCCAGTTCCGGCACGGCGGCAAGTACGACGCCCAGGAACCCCTTCATGTCGGATGTGCCGCGGCCATAAAGCCTGTCGCCTGCTTCCTTCACGTTCCACGGATCGCTCGACCATTCCTGGCCGTCGACCGGCACCACGTCGGTATGGCCCGACAGGGCATAGCCGGCCCGGTCGTCAGGCCCGATCGTGGCGTAGAGATTGGCCTTCTTGCCGGTCGTATCGGCAATGAGCTCGCTTTTGATGCCGAAACCGTCCAAATAGTCGCGGACGAAGCCCACCAGTTCCAGATTGGAATTGCGGCTGGTCGTGTCGAAGGCGATCAGGCGGCGGATGAGGTCAAGGCTTTGCGGGCGTGGCGCCAAGATGGAACTCCGTTACGAAGCAGGACCCGCGCTATTGACGGGCGATCCGGGAAAGCATAACCCCGAAAGCATACCGGGGTGCAGGGGAATGGCAAGGCTGGCTGGGATGGAACGCAAGACATATCTGCCAGGTGTCCTGGTCCGTTACGAGCCCGCGGCGGGCGTTGCGCGGGCGCCTGTCGTCTTCGATTCACCCCATAGCGGCTACGACTATCCGGGTGATTTCGATCATGCCGTGCCGCGCGACATGCTTCGCCGGGCGGAGGATGCGTTCGTCGACGATTTGTACGAGCGCGCGCCCCAAGCCGGCGCGGCTTTCCTCAAGGCCCTGTTCCCTCGCGCCTATATCGATCCCAATCGGCATGAGGACGAGATCGACGTCGATATGCTGTCGGGGCGCTGGCCGCGCCCCATCCGGGCAAGTGAAAAAGCGGAGATGGGGCTGGGGTTGGTCCGGCGGCTCATCAAGGGCCGCGTTCACATCTACGACCGCCCGCTGACGGTCAAGGAGATCACGGCACGGATCGAAAGCTACCACCGGCCCTATCATACTGAACTCGCCGCCATGATCGAGGAGCGGCAGGCCGTCTTCGGGGCGGTTTGGCATGTGAACTGCCATTCGATGCGCACCACGGGCCGCCATGGGGGCAAGTCCGTTCCGCGCGACGATTTCGTCCTGGGCGACCGGGAAGGGGAGAGTTGCGACCCGGGCTTCACCGAGTTCGTGGCCGCGCGGCTGCGCGATATGGGCTATTCGGTGCAGATCAATCATCCCTTCAAGGGGGCGGAACTGGTCGCCCGCTTTGGCCGGCCGCTGGCCGGGTGCCACTCCCTGCAGATCGAAGTCAATCGCGGTCTCTATATGGACGAGGACCGCATCGAAAAGCATGAGGGCTTCGCATCGTTAAAAGAGAACATCGAGCGGCTGATCGACGATATCTGTGCTTTCGCGAAAGACCAGCTGTCCAGCCGCTAAGCCTGGAACTGCTCCTGCAGGATTCGTTCCTCCAGATGATGCTCGGGATCGAACAGCAGCGTCAGGGCCGTGTTCTGGTCTTGGCAGACCGTCACCTCGGTCACTTCGCGGACTTCGTTGAAATCGGCGGTGGCGCTGACCGGGCGCCTTTCCGGCTCGCGGATGATGAAGCGCAGCTTGGCACGTTGCGGCAGGATGGCCCCGCGCCAGCGCCGCGGCCGGAAGGCGCTGATCGGTGTCAAAGCCAGCACGCCTGACGCCAGCGGCAGGATGGGGCCATGGGCGGAGAGATTGTAGGCCGTGCTGCCGGCAGGGGTCGCCACCAGCACGCCATCGCAGACCAGCTCGTTCATGCGCTCGCGCCCGTCGATCTCGATGCTGATCTTCGCTGCCTGGGCGGTTTCGCGGAGCAGCGAAACTTCGTTGATCGCCACCAGCCGATGTTCCTGGCCGTCGCTGCTGCGCGCGGTCAATTGCAGCGGGTGAAGGATGACTTGCTCCGCGCGCCGCACGCGTTCGACCAGGCCGGTCGCGTCATAACGGTTCATGAGAAACCCGACCGTGCCGCAATTCATGCCGAAGATCCGTACGCGCCGGTTCATGGTCTGATGCAGGGCGCGCAGCATGGTGCCGTCCCCGCCCAGAACCACGACGATATCCGCCTGGTTCAGGTCCCCGGCGCCATAACGCGCCGTCAGCTCGGCAAAAGCGGTTCGGGCATCGGGCGATTCGGCAGCGAAAAAGGCGATGCTGGGGGCGGTGTTGAGGGTGTTCAAGATGCTCTGGCTCCGGTTGGCGGGCGGGCGGCAGTATAACGGGGGCGGCTCCGCTTGCCAAAGCCGCTGGGGCATAGCAGTCTAACCCTCGCTTATCAGGGGTGATTTGGGGGCTAAGATGCGTCGGGTAGCTTGGATTTTTGCGACCGGTTTTGTTCTGGCGAGCGGCCCCTGCCTGTCGGCGCGGATTGCCGCGGCGCAGGAAAGCGTCGCCCTGGAGATCACTGGCGAAGACGAAATCGGTGACCATCACGAAGGCTACTATTACCCCACGCCGCAGACGGTCGAGCATTACAGCAGCCGCGTGGTGACCCTGCCGGACAGCGATGAGATCCGGCGGCAGGGTTTCGTGATCGGCATGGCGCGGCAGCTGGCGTCCGGACAATATGCGCCGGACTATGCCATTTTCGCCAAGGGAGACGAAGCGCAGAAGCTGATCATCACCGGCCTGCATGACGGTGCGCTCGATACCATCTTTCGGGCTCGCGCGCTGTTCGCCAACATGACGCTCATCGCGCGCTCGACCCCGTTCTTCCAGAAGAACACGCAGCCTGAAGAGGCGACCTTTTTCGACCTGCTGAAATTGCTGGGTTTCACCCAGGTGACCATTTCGGACGGCAAGCAATTCTGCCATCAGGTCATCATCGACTAATAGGTTCAGCCGCCCGTAACACTCATATGGCGCTCGACCGCCGGGCCGCTGTGATCGCGGTCGATGATGAAATCATGGCCCTTCGGCTTGCGGCGAATGGCTTCGCGGATTGCCGCCACCAGGACCTCATCCGACTCGCTCTGGCGCAGCGGTGCGCGCAGATCCGCCGCATCGTCCTGCCCCAAGCACATATAGAGCGTGCCGGTGCAGGTCAGGCGCACGCGGTTGCAGGCTTCGCAGAAATTATGGGTGAGCGGGGTGATGAAACCCACGCGCTGGCCCGTCTCGGCCAGCGTCACGTAACGCGCCGGCCCGCCGCTGTAGTGGCTGCTGTCGTTCAACGTCCAGCGCTTGGCCAGATGGCTGCGCAGCAGGGAGATCGGATAGAACTGATCGACCCGGTTCTCGCCCCCGATGTCGCCCATCGGCATCACTTCGATGAAGGTGATGTCGTGGCCGTTCTCGCCGCACCATTCGACGAGGCGATGGAATTCATCGTCGTTGACGCCCTTAAGGGCGACGGTGTTCAGCTTGACGCGGATGCCGGCATCCTTGGCCGCCGCAATCCCTTCCAGGACCGGACCCAGCTTACCCCAGCGGGTGATGCGGGTGAACTTCTCCGCGTCCAGGGAATCGACTGACACGTTGACCCGGCGCACGCCGCAATCGGCCAGTTCCCGGGCGTATTTCCCGAGCTGGCTGCCGTTTGTCGTCAAGGTCAGCTCGTCGAGGGTGCCGGTCCCTAGGTGCCGTGACAGATCGCGGATGAGCTGCATGATGCCCTTGCGGACCAGCGGCTCTCCCCCGGTCAGGCGCAGTTTCCTGACGCCCAGGGTCACAAAGGCACTGCACAGCCGATCCAGCTCTTCCAGGCTCAAGATCTCGGCCTTGGGCAGGAAAGTCATGTCTTCCGACATGCAATAGACGCAGCGGAAATCGCACCGGTCCGTCACGGAGACACGCAGATAACTGATACGCCGGCCGAACGGGTCGACCATGGGCTGGCTCGGGGCGGGCGAAGGTGCATTCATGATGGTGAATATAGGGGGCCTCGGGCCGGATTTCCTCCACAAAACCGACAGGGTCTTGGACATCTGGTCCAGCTATGCGCGCCGCGCCCGCCGACAGCGCGGCAAAGCCAGGACAAATGGCCCTCAAATGCCTTGTTTCCCTTGGAAAAACTCTAAATAATCGCTCTTCGCGCCGCAAAAACGGCTTCCGACGTGCCAGGTAGAGAGTTTCGGACCCAGAAGATGCAGACCGCCAACGATATTCGCCGCGTTTTCCTCGATTACTTCCGCCGTGAAGGGCACGAAATCGTGCCCTCGTCACCGCTGGTGCCCAGGAACGACCCGACCTTGATGTTTGTCAATTCCGGCATGGTGCAGTTCAAAAACGTCTTCACCGGCCAGGAGAAGCGGGACTATGTCCGGGCCTCGACGGCCCAGAAATGCGTCCGTGCCGGCGGCAAGCATAACGATCTGGAGAATGTCGGCTATACGGCACGCCACCATACCTTCTTTGAAATGCTGGGGAATTTCAGCTTCGGCGACTATTTCAAGGAACGCGCGATCGAGCTGGCCTGGAACCTGATCACCAAGGAGTACGGCCTGCCGAAGGACAAGCTGACCGTCACTGTCTATATCGACGACGACGAGGCGCACGGCCTGTGGAAGCGCATCGCGGGTCTCTCCGATTCCAAGATCATCCGGATCCCGACCTCGGACAATTTCTGGGCCATGGGCGACACCGGCCCCTGCGGCCCGTGCTCGGAAATCTTCTACGACCATGGCGAGGGTATTCCAGGCGGTCCCCCGGGTTCGCCGGACGCCGATGGCGACCGCTTTATCGAAATCTGGAACCTCGTCTTCATGCAGTTCGAGCAGGTGACGAAGACCGAACGCGTCGCCCTGCCGCGCCCCTCGATCGACACCGGCATGGGACTGGAGCGCCTGGCGGCCGTTCTTCAAGGCAAGCACGACAATTACGACATCGACCTGATGCGTACCTTGATCGAGGCATCGGCCAATGCCTCGAATACCGAGCCGGACGGCGTGCACAATGTCAGCCACCGCGTCATAGCCGACCACCTTCGCTCCAGCGCCTTCCTGATCGCCGACGGTGTCATGCCGTCCAACGAGGGTCGCGGCTATGTCCTGCGCCGCATCATGCGCCGGGCGATGCGCCATGCGCATCTGCTGGGCTGCAAGGATCCGCTGATGTGGCGGCTGGTGCCGGCCCTCGTCACCGAGATGGGCTTGGCCTACCCGGAACTGGGCCGCGCCGAGGCCGCGATTACCGAGACGCTGAAGCTGGAGGAATCGCGCTTCAAGCAGACGCTCGATACGGGCCTCAAGGAATTGGAAGGCGCCATCCATTCGAAGAGTGGCCTGACGGCGGATGGCAAGCTTTCCGGCAGCGTTGCCTTTGCCCTATCCGACAGTCGCGGCTTTCCGCTCGACCTCACGCAATCGATTCTGCGCGACAAGGGGATCGAGGTCGATGTCGAAGGCTTCAACGTCGAGCTGGAAAAGCAGCGCGAGCGCAGCCGCGCCGCCTGGGCTGGCTCCGGCGAAGCCGCTACCGAAAAAATCTGGTTCGACATCCGCCAGCGTATCGGCGCCACCGACTTCCTGGGCTACAGCACCGAAAAGGCCGAGGGCCAAGTGTTGACAATCGTCAAGGCCGGCCAGGAAGTTGCCGAGGCGCGCCAGGGCGATGAGATCCAGCTGGTAACCAACCAGACGCCGTTCTATGGCGAATCCGGTGGCCAGATGGGCGATGGCGGCAAGCTGGTTTCGGCCGGCGGTGCCGAAATTCTGGTGACCGATACCCAGAAGAAGCTTGGCGATCTGCATGTCCATATCGGCAAGGTGACCAAGGGCTCGGTCAAGGCGGGTGATGCCGTCGAGATGAAGGTCGATCATGCCCGCCGCTCCGGCCTGCGGGCGCATCATTCCGCGACGCATCTGCTGCACGAGGCTCTGCGCCGCCGGCTTGGCTCGCACGTGACGCAGAAGGGGTCGCTCGTGGCACCTGACCGGCTGCGCTTCGACTTCTCGCACACCAAGGGCATGACGGCCGAGGACATCGCCTGGGTCGAGCATGAAGTGAATCACCGCATCCGCGCCAATGCCGATGTGGCGACCCATCTGATGACGCCCGACGCCGCCATCGCTGCCGGCGCCATGGCGCTGTTTGGCGAAAAGTATGGCGAGGAAGTGCGTGTCGTCTCGATGGGTGGCCGCGATGAGGAGGAGAGCAAGGAATTCTCCACCGAACTTTGCGGCGGAACCCATGTGCACCGCACCGGCGATATCGGCTTCCTGAAGATCGTGTCGGAAGGCGCTGTTGGCGCGGGTCTGCGCCGCATCGAAGCGGTGACCGGTGCGTCCGCCGAGAAATTCGTGGCCGAGCAGCAGAAACAGCTCGCGGAAGCGGCCGCTGCGATCAAGGCACTGCCGCAGGAGCTGCCGTCGCGCATTGTCAGCTTGCTTGAAGAACGCAAGAAGCTGGAGCGCGACCTTGCCGAGGCGCGCAAGGCGATTGCCACCGGCGGCGCCTCGGGCGGTGCCGACATTGTCGATGTCGGCGGCGTGAAGCTGTCGGCGCGCGTGCTCGATGGCGTTCCGGCCAAGGAACTGAAGAGCATGGCCGACGCGTTCAAGAAAAAGCTCGGTTCCGGCGTCGTCGCGCTTGTGGCGACCGCCGAGGGCAAGGCATCGATCGTCGTTGCGGTCTCGGACGACCTCACCAGCCGCTTCAGCGCGGTCGATCTGGTGAAGGCGGGTTCCGGGGCGATCGGCGGGCAGGGCGGCGGCGGCCGTCCCGACATGGCCCAGGCCGGCGGCCCCGACGGAGGCCGGGCGCAGGAAGCGCTGAGTGCCATCGAAAACCTGCTGCGCGACCGCGTCAAAGCGGCCTGAGACAAGGCAGAGAGAGCGGCGCCGGCATCATGGCCTCTGTCATCGCCGCTTTCGTCATCGTCACCGGCATCACGGCCGGATGGGTCTTCGTGGCGCAATGGATGTTGCCCGTGCGGACCAGTTGGCGGGTGGTGGCGCTGGCCCTGGCGTTCGGTGCTGTGTCGCCGCTGCCGTTGCTGCTGCTCTTTCATCTCAAGGACAAATTGGTCCTGCCGCCGGACCCAGGCCTGGGCGATGCGTTCTTCATCAGCCTGACCATGGCCGGTCTGCCTGAAGAGTTCGTGAAGACTGTTGCAGTCCTGGCAGCCTTTTTCGTCTTGCGGCATTTTTCCGTCTCTCATCGGCAGATCGACCGGGCGACCGCTTTTCGCCTGCCGGTCCTCTGCGGACTTGCCTTCGCGGCGGTGGAGAATATCGGCTACAGCGTCAACACAGCCGTCACGGCCATGGTCAATGCCGAGATTGGCAATCCGCTGATCGTGCCCTTGGTCCGGTCGCTGGCGGCAAGCTTCCTGCATGCGTCGCTCGGTTGCCTCATGGGTATCTTCTTCGCCCGCATGGCAGATGCATCGCGATTCAGCTGGGCCGCGGCGCTGGCTGGATTTGCGGCTGCGGTTGCCGGCCACACGGCCGTGGATTGGGGGCTAATCGTTCCCGTCCTGACAGTGTTGAAGCGAGGCCAGGATCTCGATCCCGCCGAAATCGAAACGATGGTGCCGCATTTCCTGCTTGCGGCCGTTCTGATACCGACCGTTATCGGCGCGGCAGTGGCAAGCGTCATAGTCATGCGCCGTCGGTTGCGGCATGCGCGGCCTGCCTGACGTCGCCTTCGATACATCGCCACCACTTGGCGAGATAGTGGCGACGTACTACCCTCGTGTCTGACAAGGATCTGGGGCATAAATGATATTCTCGTTCACACTGCTGGCGGCCATCCTGCCGCCGCTATTTCTCATTGCGTTCTTCCTGACCCATTTCCGGCATCGGCTCGGATTGGGATTGGGTGCCAAATCGGTCGTCGGCGGCATGATTTCGGCGCCGTTGGCCATCGGTTTTGCGGTGCTGCTCTCGCGGCTGGGGCTGCCGCATGACGGGCTGATGGGCGCCGCCAGCAAGGCCTGGCTCGGCGCCGCGATCCCGGAGGAGATGGCGAAATTCCTGATCGTCTGGTTCTACATACGGCGCCACCCGCAATGCGATTCCGGTGGCGATCTCTTCTGCGGTGCCGCGCTGGTCGGCCTCGGCTTCGCGTTGCTCGAGAATATTCTCTATCTGCTCAACGCCGACAATTGGATGATGACAGGCGTTCTCCGCGGCGCGATGGCTGTGCCGGGCCACACGATCGATGGCATGATGATGGGGGTGTTCCTGGCCTGGTGGTGGCGGAAAGATATTCTGCCGCCCGCGGCGATCTTCCTGGCGCTCATCCTGCCCATCCTGGCACATGGCTTCTACGATTTCCCCCTGATGGCTTTGGACGCCATGCAGAAGGAATATTTCGACGATCCGGAACGCATGCGTCACATCCTGTTCGGCCTCTACGTGACGACCATCGTCATCTCCGGTGCTGCGGCGATCTGGGCCGGGCGCATGGAGATGGTCGAAGTGTTCCTTCGGACGCGGCCCGATATCGACCTGCATCCTCCGCATGCCGCCGGCATTGCGGCTTGGCGCTGGATCGGCCGACTTCTGATTTTGGGTGCGGTTATTGTCGCGCTCGTGGGGCTCAATACGGCAACGTCGGAGGATGTTCTCGAAGGCGGCTGGCTCATCGCCATCGCCGTCTTTCCGGCATCTTTCGGCATCGTCATGGCCCGCAAGCTACCCGACCAGGCCTATAAGCCGCTGGTGACCTGGCCGCGTGCGGCGCGTCGGTGACCGTGGTTCCGGGAGACATGAAAAGAGCGCCGCGATCCTCGTGATCGCGGCGCCCTGGTTCCTTCGCCGTAGGCCGCGCCTTACTTGGCGTCGGCGGCGACCTGGACCTTGGTGATCTTGTCCGGCATCAGGACGACGCCATCGTCTTCTTCCGTGCCTGCCTTGATGCGGTCGACGAACTGCATGCCGTCGACGACCCGACCCCAGATGGTATAGCGGCCATCCAGGGAAGGGGCCGGTGCAAAGCAGATGAAGAACTGGCTGTCGGCGCTGTTGAGATCCTTTGCGCGCGCCATGGAAACGGTGCCGCGCTCGTGGCGCAGGTTGCTGAACTCTGCCTGCAGGTTCTGGCCGGAACCGCCGGTACCGGTGCCGGTCGGATCGCCCATCTGCGCCATGAAGCCGGGGATTACGCGGTGGATTGGCGTGCCGTCGAAGAAACCCTGGCGGGCCAGCTCCTTCATGCGCGTCACCGTCTTGGGCGCGATCTGCGGCAGCAATTCGATCACCACCCGCCCGTCCTTGAGGTCGAGATAGAGCGTGTTTTCGGGATCGAGGGCGAGGGCCGGCGCGTTGGCGCCCACAAGGAACGCCAGCACGAGCAGTATACGTTTCAGCATGATGTCTTAGCCCATCTTCTTCTTGAGGTTCTCATCGAGCTTGTCGAGGAACTGTGTCGTGGACAGCCACTTTTGGTCCGGGCTGATGAGGAGTGCGAGGTCCTTGGTCATGAAGCCGGATTCGACCGTATCGACGCAGACCTTCTCCAGATCATCGGCAAATTTCTGCACCTCCGGCGTCCCGTCGAACTTGCCGCGATACCAGAGGCCACGCGTCCAGGCATAGATCGAGGCAATCGGGTTGGTCGACGTTTCCTTGCCCTTCTGGTGCTCGCGGTAATGGCGTGTCACGGTGCCGTGCGCCGCTTCCGCCTCCACCGTCTTGCCGTCCGGCGAGAGGAGAACGGAGGTCATCAAGCCCAGCGAGCCGAAGCCCTGCGCCACGGTGTCGGATTGCACGTCGCCGTCATAGTTCTTGCAGGCCCAGACGAATGCGCCGGACCATTTCAGGGCCGAGGCGACCATGTCGTCGATGAGGCGATGATCGTAGGTGATGCCGGCCTTGCCGAAGGCATCCTTGAACTCGGCGTCGAACACTTCCTGGAAGATGTCCTTGAAGCGGCCGTCATAGGCCTTGAGGATCGTGTTCTTGGTCGAAAGATAGACCGGCCAATTCAGCGTCAAGCCGTAGTTGAAGCAGGCGCGCGCGAAGCCTCGAATCGATTCATCGACGTTGTACATCGCCATGGCAACGCCGCTGCCGGGATACTGGAATACCTCTTTCTCGATCGGCTTGCCGCCATCCTCCGGTTCGAACTTGATGGTCAGCTTGCCCTTGCCCGGCACGACGAAGTCGGTCGCGCGATACTGGTCGCCGAAGGCATGGCGGCCGACGACAATTGGCTGCGTCCAGCCCGGAACCAGGCGGGGGACGTTCTTGCAGATGATCGGCTGGCGGAAGACGGTGCCGTCGAGAATGTTGCGGATGGTGCCGTTGGGCGACTTCCACATCTGCTTGAGGTTGAACTCTTTCACGCGGGCTTCGTCCGGCGTGATGGTCGCGCATTTGACGCCGACGCCGTGCTGACGGATCGCCTTGGCGGCATCGACCGTGATCTGATCGTCCGTCTTGTCGCGCATCTCGACACCCAGGTCATAGTATTTCAGGTCGATGTCGAGATAAGGCAGGATCAGCTTGTTCTTGATGAAAGCCCAGATGATACGGGTCATTTCATCGCCATCGAGCTCGACGACCGGATTCTTGACCTTAATCTTTGCCATGTGGCGGGTATCCTTCCTGAACGAGCGCCGGGGGCGGCGCAGGGGCGCGAAATCGCGCGCAGTCTAGTGGCTGGGTGGGACGATTTGAAGGAATTTGGCGCCCAGACTTTGGTCGGCTATGCCGCAGCCTGGGAGCATATACCTGAAATTTGGTGTGAAAACCTGGTCGCGCTGTCAGATACGTTCCGGATAGTCTGGTTCCTGCGTTTCAGCCGGGGCGGCCAGCAGGTCGAACAGCCGGCCGATCGAACCGACGACCGAAAAATACTGCCGGGCGGAAGGCTGGGCGAAGCCGTCGTCGATAATGCTGTCGATCATGCCGACGAGCTTGTCCCAATAGCCTTCGGCGTTGAGCACGATGATCGGCTTGTCATGCATGCCGAGCTGTCGCCAGGTGACGACTTCGAACAGTTCCTCCAGCGTGCCAAGCCCGCCGGGCAGCACGCAGAAGGCGTCCGACAGGTCGAACATCATGCGCTTGCGGGTATGCATGTTGTCGACGACCTTCAGTTCCGTGATGCCGCTATGGCCGATTTCGCGGTCCTGCAGATGTTGCGGAATGACGCCGATAACCTGGCCGCCATTGTTCATGACGCCGTCGGCGCAGGCACCCATCAGGCCGACGCGGCCGCCTCCATAGACCAGCCGGATCTTGCGCTGGGCCATTTCTTGGCCGAGTGCGCGGGCGAGGGGAATAAAGGCCGGATTTACACCGCGGGAAGACCCGCAATAGACGCAAAGGGATGATATCGGAGTCATTCCGATGGGGCGCTCCTGTTGATTTTGGACAATCCGCGGTTCGTCGCGGCGATACCGGAGAAAAAGCAGGCAGTTGGCAGAGGGCCGATGCCGGAGGCGGAAAACAGCATATTCATTAAGGGATAATATGAACCGCCTCCGGCGACAGTTCAATGACCATCCCGATTGTCCCACCGTTATTTGTATTCGCCCCCGTCCTTGAATCGCCCGCCCTTAAATCGCCCGCCCTTAAATCGACTGGCCTTAATTTGCATGACGATTGCGGGTACGTGGACATGGGATTAGCTTGACATCGAACAGCCCGAGGGGTCGGGCCCGAAGTGGTAAACGGGGAAGGTAAATGTCGAGATTGGCCTTGATCGGCGTCACGGGCGCCGCGGTGGTCGTGGTCGCAGCCGGCCTGATTTATGCGATCGCCCAGCAGGAAGGCGATGACTCGGCCGATTCCGACAGCGCCCCGGCGGCAAGTTCGGCATCTGCGGGCAATGCCGCGCCGGCCGGCGGCAATGCCGTTGAAACGGCCAGCACCGGCGGAACGGCCGATGGCGGCACGGCCGTCGTGGCGAACAGTGCTGCACAGCCGGGTACCGATGCCGCGCCCAGTTTCGATGTCGTGCGCGTCAATCCCAATGGCGATGCGGTGATCGCCGGCCGCGCCAAGCCCGGTGCCGCCGTGACCTTGCTGGATGACGGCAAGGTGATCGGCACCGCCAAGGCCGACGATCGGGGCGATTGGGTCTTGCTGCCCAACAGTGCCGTGGCGCCGGGCGAGCATAAATTCACCTTGCAGGCGCAGGAGGAAGATGGCGCGGCACAGCATTCGGAGCGCATGGTTATCGTGGTCGTGCCGGCGCCGGCCAAGGACATCGCCGGCAATGCCGTCGCGGCGCCCGCCGGTGCGCTGGCTCTGTCCGTGCCGCAGAATGGCGACGGCCCTAGCCAGATCCTCAACATGCCGAGCACGGGCGGCGTTGCGGCGGTGCCAGCAGGACCGACGAAGGAGCCGACGCTCGACGTCATCGATTTCGACAAGGAAGGGCGGATGAGCTTGGCCGGTCGGGCCCGGGCCGACGGCAAGGTGGTGCTTTATCTCGACGACAAGCTGATAGGTTCGGCCGCCGTTGACCCGCAGGGGCGCTGGAGCTTTGTGCCGGAGGAGAAGCTGAGCATCGGCCGCCACGAGTTGCGCGTCGATCAGGTCGATGCCAATGGCAAGGTCATCGCGCGCATCGCCCAGCCCGTCGAACAGCCGGATTTCGCTGCGCTGACACCGGGCGAAGCGCAGATTGTGGTGCAGCCGGGCAATTCGCTATGGCGTCTTGCCCGTCGCACTTACGGCGATGGATTGCGCTACTCGGTGATTTACGAAGCCAACAAGGACCGCGTGCGCGACCCGGATCTCATCTATCCGGGGCAGGTGTTGTCGTTGCCGGAATAGAGCCCGTATCAGCCCTGGGCGGCTGCTTTGGGCCAGCTGGGGAGGATTTCGGCGAGGATTTGGAGAAACGGGCGCACTTCCAGGATGACGCTGGTGACCGCGGCGATGAGATCGACAGGCGTTGCCGGAATCGTGAAGGGGGCCTTGCCGACGCACAGGATCGTCTTCTGCTTGCTGATCGCAAGGCGCGCATGTGCAAGCTCCTGGCTGGCTTCGATGATTGCCATGGCCGAACGGCGCACCGTAAGCCCCTCGGCCGAATAGGGCAGGGGGGCGATTTCGCCGGAAATCTGGATGATCGGGCCGGATTGGATCTGACGGGATGTCGCAGTGAACGGCACATCCATGTAGCTGAAGCCAAATTCGATGAGCTCGCCGCCGTGGCCGAGACGTACCGTACCGTCTGTCGAGATGTGCATGTGATCCACACCCGGCGGCAGCATGCTATTGGCCAGCATCGGCAGGATCGAATTGGTCACTCTAACGAATCCCTTATTGCGTCTGCGAGTGATGCTAGGTCGTCTCGCTTAACGATGTGTAAAAGTGAACGGCGGGGAGTCGAAAAAAGTGTCGCAGCGACACCTGATTTCGCTCGTGACGCGCGCGGCGATCTGTGGCAAATCAGCATATTAGCCGGAACGCGGCTGATACTGTGCGTTCAAGGTATTGCACCGACGAGGGACCATTTTGACCCCTAAGTTCTTTAACCCGATCCATCGTGCCGGCTGGCCGTTTCTGGCGATTTTCGCAGCCGTAACCGTCCTTCTGTGGTGGATCGCAGCGCCTTTGGGCTTTGTCGGCGTGTTGCTCACTCTATGGTGTGGGTATTTCTTCCGTGATCCGGATCGGATTACACCGAATCGTCCCGGGCTTATTGTCAGCCCGGCGGATGGTGTGGTGCAGATGATCCAGCCGGCAGTCCCGCCGGTCGAACTGGGTCTCGATCAGCGGCCGCGCACCCGAATCAGCGTTTTCATGGATGTGCTGAGCGTCCACATCAACCGCGCGCCGATCGATGCCGAAGTCGTGGCCATCGCCTATCGTCCGGGAAAGTTCCTCAATGCCGCGCTCGACAAGGCCAGCGATGAGAATGAACGCAGCTCCATGCACCTGCGCACCGGCGATGGGCACGATATCTGCGTCGTGCAGATTGCCGGCCTCGTGGCGCGGCGTATTCTTTCCTGGACCAAGCCGGGGCAAAGGCTGCGGGCGGGCGAGCGATACGGTATGATCAGGTTCGGCAGCCGGGTCGATGTCTATCTGCCGGATGGCGTTCAGCCTTTGGTCGCGGTTGGCCAGCTCGCCGTTGCCGGTGAAACTGTGCTGGCCGACTTCCGTTCCGAAGAAGCGGCCCGGCTCGGCGAGATGCGCTGAGCGTCCAAGACGCGAAGGAGTTTGCCATGATCAGACGCCATCGGCTGCGCGACCATTCGATCAACCGTCTCATCCCCAATATGCTGACGGTCTTCGCCCTGTGTGCCGGGCTCACGGGCATCCGCTTTGCGCTACTCGATCGCTGGGAACATGCCGTCATCGCAATCCTGATCGCCGCGGTTTTCGACGCGCTCGATGGCCGCATCGCACGGCTGCTGGATTCCTCCAGCAAGTTCGGCGCCGAGCTGGATTCCCTGAGCGACTTCGTCAGTTTCGGCGTGGCGCCGGCGATGATCATGTTTCTGTGGAGCACACATGAAGTCAAAGGCATCGGCTGGGCGTTGACCCTTGCCTTCAGTGCCTGCATGGCCCTGCGCCTGGCGCGCTTCAACACCAAGCTCGACAATGCCGACCTGCCCGCCTGGACCAGTCGCTTCTTCACCGGCGTGCCGGCACCGGCCGGCGCCGGCCTGGTGCTGATGCCGCTCATCGCCTGGCTTGAATTCGATTTCGGTTTCCTGCGCCAGCCGGTCTTCGTCGGCCTCTTTCTTGTCGTCGTCGCGGGTTTGCTGGTCAGCCGCCTGCCGACCTTCTCCTTCAAGCGGGTGCGCGTGACGCAGGCCTGGGTCCTGCCGACGATGATCGGCGTCGTGGCTTATGCCTCGCTGCTGGTAAGTGTGCCGTGGGCGACCTTGTTCTTCACACTGCTGCTCTATCTCTGCACGCTGCCTTTCTCCTACCGCACGCATCGGCGCCTGCAGACGCAACGGCCGATTCCGGAGCCGGTCGCGGCGGGGATCGAGGCGGACCACGAATAATGTTCGACCGCGCCCTGCGCCGGCGCATCGATCCGTTCCTCGAACAAATCGCCGTTTCCGCCAGGTCGATCGGCCTCTGTGCCGATCAGGTCACCTGGATCGGCTTTGGCTTTGGCTTGCTCGCCATGGCGGCCATCGCATCCGGGGCGCCGATCCTGGGACTTCTGTTTCTGTTGGCGAACCGTTTCTGCGACGGTATCGATGGTGCGCTGGCGAGGCTGACATGCCCGACCGATCGGGGCGCGTATCTCGATATCGTTCTCGATTTTCTATTTTATGCCGGCTTCGTCTTCGCCTGCGCGGTGGCGCAGCCGGCGGAGGCCTTGCCGGCGGCTTTCCTGATTTTCAGCTTCGTCGGCACCGGCACCAGCTTCCTCGCCTATGCCATCATTGCAGCGCAACGCAATTGGCCAATTGAGGCCGGCGCGAAAAAGGGCTTTGCCCATCTGGGCGGATTGACGGAAGGCGGCGAAACGCTTCTTGTCTTCGCGCTGATGCTGCTATGGCCCGGCGCCTTCGCGATGCTTGCCTGGGTTTTTGGCGCACTCTGCTGGCTCACCACGATCACCCGTGTCGTGACGACACTCAAGGTGCTGCGCTGACCTACTTATGGGCGTGGTGCGCCTGGATGGTCTGCACCAGCTCTTCGAGCTTGACCTTGTCCATCAGATAAAGATTGCGGCCTTTGCGCTTCAGCAAGCCGCTTGGATAAAGCTGGCTCACCGCGCGGTTGACGGTTTCGCGCGTCGTGCTGGTGATGCCGGCAATCTCATGCATCGGCGGCAAGGGACGAACCACCCAAAGGCCGGGCACGGCCGGTTCCGGCTGAGCCATACGTAGCAATTCGGCATAGACGCGCTGCGCTGCCTGCAGGGTGGAAAGCTCCATGATGCGCAGTCCGCTCTGGCGAACCATGCGGGCCATGCGTTGCAGCAGGCGGAACGCAACGGCGGCGTGGCTGCGCACCAGGTCGAGGAATACCTCCGGCGGCATGATACAGAGCTCGGACTTCTCGATCGCCGTAACGCTTGCCGAACGGGGCTGCTCGTCGATGACCGCCAACTCGCCGAATGACTCGCTGGGTTTCACAGTTGCCAGCGTGACTTCTTTGCCGGAGGGCGAGAAGGTTACGACCGCAACCGAGCCTTTCAGCACAAAGAACACATCCTTGGATGTGGCGCCCTTGTCCAGAATGGTCTGGCCTTTGTCGTAGCTGCGCCAGCGGCACCGCGATTCCAGTGCTTTCAGCTCGGCCTCGGGCATGCCCTCGAGCAACGCAAAAGCGCGCAAGGTGCGTTCAATGGATTGTGTCTGAGTCGTTCCCATGGCCGGCAGCATAGTCGAAAGGCCCGGCGCCGCCAACCGGCGGCTTGCTGGAACTCAACAAGAACGGAGTGGCTGGCTTACCAGCGCAGCACCGACCGTCCCAGAACGGCGCCGGCCAGGGTCACGATGCCGATCGCCATGAGGTACCAGATGGCTACATAGAAGGGGGAATCGTTGTTGCAGTGAAGCGCATAGATGAGTGCGCCCAGGCCGCCGGCGGCAAAACCGGCGACGGCTCCGGCAGCCGTCGGCGATTGCGGCGCCCCATGACGCAGAGCCAGCAAGGTCGCAGCCAAGGGCGCCAGCGATATCAACGGCACCAGTGTCAGGCAATAGATCGCCGCTTCGCCCATGGCGTAGCGGGACCATTCGCTGGTCGGCAATGTGACGCTCTCCACCGCAATGCCCGCGGCCAAGGGGAGAAGGGCTGCCAGGATCCAGACGGGCAGCCCTGCCGGTGCGATTTCGGGCCGCGCCACGCGCGCGACGAGCATCAGGCCGATCGCTGCCACGCTTGCCGCCACGGCGATCTTGGCCAGGTAATGCCAGTCGCCCAGCGCCAGCATGAAATCTTCGCGCATGTCGAGGGTATAGACGAATATGCCGAAGGCCACGAGAAGAGCCAAAGGCAGAAGCAGCCCCAGCATGTGCCGTGACGATGCCGGCGGCCTGGTCTGGTCGGCGACCAGGCTGATGATGAGATCTTCGGTCTTCACGTTGCATTCCTCCTGGCCGCTTTGGCGAGGGCGGCAAGGCCCCGATGCAGCGCAACCCGAACCGCGCCTTCGCTAAGGGTCAGTCGCTTTGCGGTTTCGGCGGGAGAAAGGCCGTCGATCGAAATCGCGCGGACGACCTGCGACTGACCTGGCGGCAGGGTCGCCAGGTGGCGGTCGATGGCCTCGGTCGACAATGCTTCCTCCGGTTCGGGTGCTGCCAGGGTTTCCAGCACGTCTTCGACCGGCACCATGATCCGCCGGCCGCGGCGGCGCAGATTGTCAATCAGCTTGTGCCGAGTAATCGCCCGCAACCAGGGCAAAATGGGCCGGCTGGAATCCCAGCTCGCGCGTTTCAGGTGGATGGCCAGCAATGTCTCCTGCACGATGTCCTCGGCCTCGGCGATTTCGTATCCCTGACGAGCCAGCTCGCGCCTCACCCATCGGCGCAGCATGTCGGCCAGGGCCGACAGCAAACGGCGATAGGCCGCAGCATCCCCCGTCTCCGCCGCGCGCATTAAGCTGGCCAGTTCGTCTTCCAAGTCTTTCACACCCTGCATAGGTCTATTCGCAGACCGAGAACATCTGTTACGCCGACCGTTGGCGCAATCATGAAGAAATCCCGGTTCGGGGTAAATCGCGTGAATTTCGTCACCGGCGACCGTAACAGCGGGGCTGAAGGGCCCGAAATCGCCTTTGTCGGGCCGCTCGAGCCCATTTTCTAGGAGGAATTGCTTATGGATCGCCGTACCGCCAGCCTCGCCATCGCGAGTTCCATGTTGACCGCCCTCACCATGACCGCGGTTCCCGCCCAGGCCGACGAGGCGAAGGAGAAATGCTTCGGCATCGCCATGGCCGGGCAAAACGATTGCGCTGCGGAGGGGGCGAATTCCTGCGCCGGCACGTCCAAGGTCGACTATGACAAAGCGGCCTGGAAGCTGGTTCCCAAGGGCAGCTGCGAAACGACCATGGTGAAACTGCCCGATGGCAGCGAACGCGCTGGTTCCCTGACGCCAATCAAATCGTGATCGGCAGACCGTTGGGACCGAACCATTCGACGCGTCATCCGATCCCGGCCGTGGCCGGGGTCGGGCTGCGCACCGCCCACTACGCCGATGCGCTTGCCTCGGTGCCGGCCTGGGTCGAGGTTCATCCTGAAAACTACATGTGCGCCGGCGGGCCGCATCATCGGGTACTGACAGCCATGCGCGCGACGTGCCCGCTCTCCTTCCATGGGGTCGGGCTTTCGCTGGGTGGCTGGGAACGCCCGCACCCGGATCATCTCGGGCGCCTCGTCGAGCTCCTCGGGCGCTATCAGCCGGAGATCTTTTCCGAGCATCTTGCCTGGTCGAGCTTCGACGGGGTCTACCTCAACGATCTGCTGCCTGTGCCCTATACCCGGGCGGCGCTTGCGCGGCTCGGCTCCCATGTCGATGAAGTGCAGGAACGCCTGCGCCGCCGGATACTGATCGAAAACCCATCGCTCTATCTGCGCTATGGCGCGGCTGAGATGAGCGAGCCCGAATTCCTTCGCGAATTGGCGCAGCGCACCGGTTGCGGATTGCTGCTCGACATCAACAATGTCCATGTTTCGTCGGTCAATTGCGGTTTCGATGCCACGCAATATCTCGCGGCGTTCCCCATCGATGCTATCGGCGAAGTTCATCTGGCCGGCCACGCCGTCGCGATTGACGGCGAAGGACGGAAAATACTGATCGATACGCATGGCGCGCGCGTCGATCCCGCTGTCTGGAATCTCTATCGCCGTCTGATCCGCCGCACGGGTCCCCTGCCGACCCTGATCGAGTGGGACCGGGACCTGCCGGAATGGACCGGTCTGCTTGCCGAAGCGCTGCGTGCCGACAAGATCGTGCTGGAAGAGAGGCGCCATGTTGCGGCTGAATGACACCATGGCGACCTTTGCCGCTTCCATCTGGCGCCAGGGTGCGCCGGCACCGGCTGATTGGCTGCCGGCCATGCGGATCGCCATTCATCGCAACAATGTTCATGGCGGGTTGCTGTCGGCTCTGGCTGCACATTTTCCCGTGGTGCGGCGCCTGCTTGGCGAAGAATGTTTCGATGGCTGCGCCGCGCGCTTCGTCGTGGCGGCGCCCCCGCGCTCCCCGGTGCTGATGTTCTATGGCGAGGGCTTTGCCGATTTCATCGGGTCGCTGAGCGAACTGCGCTCCTTGCGCTACTTGCCGGATGTGGCAAGGCTGGAATGGGCGCGGCATGTGGCGCTGAATGGTCTCGATGCGCCGGTCCTGGTCCCTGCGGACTTGGCGCATGTGCCGCCGGTGCGCGTGGCGGATCTCGTCCTGGAACTTCATCCGACGGCACGGATTCTGCGCTCGGACTATCCGATCCAGTCGATCTGGCAAACCAATAGCCACGATGCGGCGGTAAGACCGGTCCCGGCCGATCTTCCGGGCGAGACGGTCCTCATCCTGCGGCCCCGGGAAAGTGTCTTGGCGCTGACCCTGGCACCTGGCCAGGCCGCTTTTCTTCATGCCCTCGCGCATGGGAAATCGCTGCTTCATTCGACAGCGCCCGATCTCGACCTGGCATCCACCCTGTCCACCTTGCTGGGCGCGGGCGCATTCACCCGGTTCCGCCTTCACGAATTTCAGGATTGAACCCGATGACGCTGCTCAATCGATTTTTCAGCCATGTCTCGCATATACCCAACGACCTCATCGCCGTGCTGGCGCGGGTCGGCATCGGCACCGTCTTTCTGCGCTCCGGCCTGCTCAAGCTGGATGGCTGGGAGAACGGCAATACGCTGGCGCTGTTTCAGTACGAATACCAATTGCCGCTCATTCCGCCCGAACTGGCGGCACCGCTCGCCATGGCGATGGAATTGAGCGTGCCGATCTTTCTCTTTGCCGGCCTGGGCACGCGCTTTGCGGCGCTGGTGCTGCTCGGAATGACTTTGGTGATCGAGATTTTCGTCTACCCGGCCGCTTTCGATACGCACGCCGTCTGGGCCGTGGCGCTGCTGCTCCTGATCAAGAACGGTGCCGGTACTTTCTCGCTCGATCGTCTGATCGCACAGCGCGGCATTCAGCGCGGATTTGCGTAACGGCCCGTGGCGTACCAGGCGAAGGCAAGGATCTGCAGCACCAGGAGACTACCCAGCGCGATTGCATAGGCGTCGGCTTTGGCGATTGCCTGGGTCGTGACCAGATGGTCGAGCGTCCAGCCGATCGTGGATTGGAACAGGGCCGAAGCGAGGAAGAGCAGCAGATTGGCCGCCGATTGCGCACGGCCCGCCAATCGCCGGCCGAAATGGGCGCCGAGCGTGGCGTAGCCGAGATTGGCGGCCTGGCCGGTGAACCCATAGACCGCCCAGATTGCCGCCAAGGGCAGAGGCACGGCAAAGATCATGGCCAGCTGCGCCGCCGCGTAAAGCGAGAACGCAGCCGCGACGATCGTCTTGAGGCCGATGCCGCGTCTTTGCGCAGCGTCCGCGATGAGCCCCGTCGAGAGCGAGCCGACGGCAAACGCGAATCCCAGGATCATCAATTGCTGGCCGGCTGCGTGCCGATCGAGCCCCGCCACATCGTTCATCCAGCGCGTGGCCCACAGCGTCTGCACGGCGATGAAGGTGCCCGAAATAGCTGCCACCATCGGCGAGACGCGCCAGAAGACGGAATCCTTGAAGATGCCGAGATAACCGCTGACCTGGGTACTGAGGGCTACCGGGTGGTGATCGTCGTCGCGCTTGGGCACCAGGACGAAGATCGCCGCCGCGATGCAGAGCGTGAAGACCACCAGTATCCAGAAGACGCCGCGCCAACCGATGAGGTCGGCAGCGAGATTGGCGGGATAAGTACCGCTGAGGAAGCCGAGACCGCCGAAGGTGACCACGGCGGAGTTGCCGAGCGCCAGCCGTTCCGGCGGCAGCCACATGGCGTTGGCTTTGAAGGCAGCCATCAGACATCCGCTGAGGCCGGTACCGATCAGCAATCTGGCGACGGCAAGGCTTGCCGTGTCGGTGCCCATGGCAAAGAGGCCGGCACCGATCGCCGCGATCAGCAGCAGCCAGGCCTGCACCAGGCGCGGTCCGAAACGGTCGAGCAGCAGCCCCAGTGGCAGCTGGAACAGCACGAAGCCGTAGAGATACATCGACGTCATCAACCCGAGATCGGTGTTGCTGAGGTCGAGCTCGGCGATGAGGTCGTCGGAGATCGCGGCGTTCACCACACGGAATAGATAGGAAGTGAAGTAGCCGGCGGCGAACGGGCCGAGGGCGCGCAGAATGGTGCTGCGGGTGAGTTGGGTCATCGTCTATCAGGCGGCATTCAGTGGCTGACGCTGGGCGCGGCGCTGGTCGTAGAGGGTGTTGCCGGCGACCGCGCCGAGCACGAGCGCGCCGCCATAGAGCGCATAGATGCCGGGATTCTCGCCCAGGAACAGGAACACCCAGAAAGCGCCGAGCACGGTCTCGACCAGCGAGATGAGCGCCGCTTCCGCTGCCGGAATGAGCCTGGCGCCGGTGGTGAAGAGGATGAGTCCGACGGCCAGCTGCACGGCGCCGAAGAGGAAGAGATAGAAAAGGTCGCCGCTCGAAACGTCGAGCGCTTCCGCGCCGGCCATGACAAAACCTATGACGCCCATGATCGCGGTGCCGATGCAGGTGGCCGGCGTCATGCGCACATGGCTGTAGCGGCGGGTGAGCACCGTGGCCACGGCAAAACTCACGGCGATGACGCCGGAAAGGATCATGCCCAGCGCGTCGGCATGACCTTCGGCCTTGGCTACCATCAGCAGGATGCCGCCCAGCGCCACCAGCATGGCGGCGACGCGCGGCCAGCTCAGGCTTTCGCGCATCCAGATCCAGGCAAGCAGGCCGGCGACGAGCGGCGCTGTCGATTGCACGACCAGGATGAGTGCCACGGTCGCATGTTGGAGTGCTATCACGAACGAGATGGAGGCTGCGGCGAAGCAGATGCCGACACCTATGCCGCCCGGCCCCATGTTGCGGAAATGCGCCCAGGTGCCACGCCCGTCGCGGATCAGCAGGAAGATGAGGAGGGCGATGGCGGCGATGGCGCCGCGCCAGCCCACCGTGACCCAGGCCTCGGCCGAGATCTGGCGTGCGATCAGTCCGCCCAGGCTCCAGCAGATGGCGGCCGCCACGACCAGCAAGGTCCCTTTGCGATGCTGAGATGCGGCACTGTCGGACATATGGACGATTCTCCCCGGAACTGCCCGCAGCATAGTGGCCGCCCCACCGGCGGCAAGGGTCGCCACCCTCATGGCTGATATGCGAGGAGCTAGCTTTGGCTGGGTACGCTGCGTTGTACTTCGTCGAGCAGCCAGCCGCGGAAGGCGCTGAAGGGTACGTCCTGCAGGGCCTCGGCCCGGTAGATGAGATGCCAGGCGCGCCCGGGATCGCTGAGAGCCAGGTCGAACAGGCGCACCAGCCTGCCGGCCGCCAGGTCGTCCTGCACATAGGGTGCACGTACCAGCGCGATACCGAGCCCATCCAGCGCCGCCTGGATGGCATAGGTCGAATAGTCGAAGGAAAGCCGCCGGCGGAAGCGCGCCGGATCGAGCCCGCTTTCCGACAGCCAGCGCGGCCATTCCTTGGGTGCGTGCGCCACTTCCAGCAAAGTGTGGTGCTGCAGATCGCTGAGCTTGCGGATATTACCGGCCAAAGCGGGTGCCGCGACCGGAAAGAGCGCGGCGCTGAATAAAGGTTCGGCTATCAATCCCGGCAATGGGGCCGAACTCAGGCGGATCGTCGCCGCCCAGTCGGGGCGCAGCGTCACATGGTCGTCGATCGACGTTACCAGCCGCACTTCGATCCCCGGATGCTGCCGCTGGAAATGCTGCAGGCGTGGGATCAGCCAGCGCATGGCGAAGGTCGGTCCCGCCGCCACGGAGAGGCCGGGCAGGGTGGTGCGCCGCACGCTGTCCACCGCCGCCTCCAGCCGCCGGAAGGCATCGTCGAGCAGTGGTGCGAGGCTCCGCCCGGCCGGGGTCGGGATCAGCGAATTGGCGTGACGTTCGAACAGGGTCTGGCCGATCTGGCCTTCGACCAGCTTCACCAGCCGACTGATGGCCGTCTGGGTGACATTGAGTTCGTCTGCGGCGGCGACGAAACTGCCCAAGCGCAAGGCAGCCTCCACGGCTTTCAAACCCTTCAGCGATGGCGTCATAATCTAATCTACCCCAATAAAAACTTAGCCTAGTCTGGCATATTGGCGCTGGCGGTGAAAGTCCGCCGGATGCATAGGAGAAAGGTAATTCCCGGGGATCCGCCGTGACCTTCGCTGCGACACTTGCCGCCGTCATCGCCGCCGTGCTCGGAACATCGTTCCTGTCCGGCATCTTCGGCATGCTGGGGGGCCTCATCTTGATGGGCCTGCTGCTGTTGGTTCTGCCGGTGCCGGCGGCGATGAGCCTTCACGCCGTCACCCAGATGACCTCCAATGGCTGGCGCGCCCTGCTGTGGCATCGTCTCATCCTGTGGCGGGTGATGCCGGGCTACATCCTCGGTTCCGCCGCAGCCTTTGCGATCTTTACCTGGATCAGCTTCCAGCCGCCGGCCGCCTGGGTCTATATCAGCCTGGGCGCGGTGCCGATGATCGCCATCCTCGTTCCGGCCCATATTGCACCGGACATCCGCCGCCCTTATGCCTCGACCGTTCTGGGTTTCCTGGTGATGAGCATCCAGCTTCTCTCCGGCGTGGCGGGCGTGCTGGTCGATATCTTCTTCTTCCGCACCGATCTCGATCGCCGGCAGATCGTCGCCACCAAGGCTTTCGCGCAGACCCTGGGGCATATTTTCAGGCTGGCCTACTTCTCGCTGGTGGCGACGCATGCAGAAATCAGCAGCGACGTTCCGCTCTGGGTCTTCGGGGTTTCCATCGCCAGCGCCGTGGCCGGGGCGACCCTGGCGCGGCTGGTGCTGGAAAGATTGAGCAATCGCGCCTTCCTGATGTGGACGCGAGGACTGGGCGTTACGGTGGGTGCCGTTTATCTGGTGCGCGGCCTCTATCTCATGATGTAGGGATAACATTGTCTTACGGTGACTTTTTAACGTTTGCCCCTTATTCTCACCTTCCCGATTCGGATGCGGCATAGGTGGCTTATGGGTTCGGTGGCGATTAGGGCGAATTTGGCGGCGCGCCGGGGGCGCTTTGTGTCCGCCGCCATGCTCACCGCCTTCCTTACCGGCTGCGCCGCCCAGCCGACCCAGCCGCCGGTCGCCACGGCACCTGCACCGGCTCCGGCACCTGCCGCCCCCGCCGCACAGACCGTGCCGGACTTCACCCAGATCGATCAGACGAGCTGCCCCGGCCAGACCGCCAGCTATGACGAATGGGTGGCTCGCTTCGGCGCCTATGCGCTGCATCAGGGCGAACCTGAGCCGGTCATCCGCACGGCCTTTGCCGACGTGACGGAGAATCCGAAGATCCGCGACCGCGCCGGCAAGCAGGCAGAATTCGTCACCCCCGTCTGGACCTATCTCGACCGTGCCGTCTCTCCTGAGCGCATCGCCAAGGGCCAGGCCAAGCTGCCGGAAGTGCGCACCATCGCCACCGAGGTCGAGCGCGATTACGGCGTTGGCGCCGCGACCTTGATGGGCATCTGGGGTATCGAAACCGATTTCGGCAACAATTTCGGCGATGTGAACGTGTTCGAGGCGCTCTCGAATGTCGGCTACGGCACCAGCCGCAAGGATTTCGCCTGCACGGAGCTGATGTCGGCCTTGAAGATCGCCGCCAGAGGCAAGGTGCAGCCCAAGGAGATGATCGGTTCCTGGGCCGGCGCCATGGGGCATAGCCAGTTCCTGCCATCGAACTATCTTACCATCGCGGTGGACCGTGACGGCTCCGGTGCTCCCGATCTCTGGACCTCGATGCCCGATGTCTTTGCCTCCACCGCCAATCATCTGGTGCGCGATGGCTGGCAGCGCGGCCTCACCTGGGGTTTCGAGGTGAAGCTGCCCCAGGGCTTCCCCTATCAGGAGGCCGAGCTCGATATCGAGAAGCCGGTCGGACATTGGCAGCAGCGCGGCGTGCGCACCGTCGACGGTCAGCCCTTGCCGGCTCTTCCCGGCGGCACGTCGATCCTGGTTCTTGCGGGCTATCAGGGACCGGCCTTCCTGGTCACCAAGAACTTCAAGACGATCCTCAAATACAATTACTCCACCTCCTATGCGCTCTCGGTCGCCTATCTCGGCCAGCGCGTGATGGGCGGGCCCGGCGTGAAAGGCAAATGGCCGGTCGGCGAGCCGCCGCTGGCACTGGGCGAGCGCGAGGAGATCCAGCAGCGCCTGGTTGACCGCGGATTGCTGGCCGGCAGCGTCGACGGCGTCATCGGCTTGAAGAGCCGCAAGGCGATCCGCGCCTTCCAGCAGCAGGTGGGGCTCCCGGCGGATGGATTCGCCACCAAGGCGCTGCTTGAGGAACTGCGCCGCCGCGCAGGCAGCTGACATTCAGGCAGCTGACATGTTGTGCGCTTTTCCCGCTTAATTCTCGACCGTCATCCCCGGGCGGAGACCCGGGGATCAAGTTCCGCCATCCAGCTGATGCCAACAGATCCCCGGGTCAAGCTCGGGGATGACGGCCCAAACAATCAAACTAAACCGAAAAATGCTTCAACCATTTGGAAAACAAGGAAAAGCGCTTGATTGCTTTTCCTCGCCCGATGGTTATAGTCCCGCCTTTCGGGAAGGTTGGGGCGGTTTGCCGGACCCTGACGGCCAAGAACTCCAGGGAGAGATTTCATGTTCATTTCAGAAGCTTACGCGCAGGCAGCAGGTGCGGCTCCGGCCGGTACCGATATGCTGACCAGCTTTCTGCCGCTCGTCCTCATTTTCGTCGTCTTCTGGTTCCTCATGATCCGCCCGCAGCAGAAGCGTATGAAGGAACATCGCGCGCTGGTTTCCGCGGCGAAGAAGGGCGACAAGATCGTTACCAACGGCGGCATCCTCGGCATGATCACCAAGGCGGTTGACGGTGAGAACGATGTCGAGGTTGAAATCGCGACCGGCGTCAAAGTGCGCGTGCTGCGTTCGGCCATCCAGGACGTGCTCAATCGTCCGATGCCGGCCGGCAAGGGCGGGAAAGCTGTGGAAGCCAAGGCCGAAAACAAGAATGAAGGCGCCAACGACGCCTGAGTGGAACCGGCGGCCCGCCACCCGCGCGGGCCGCGAACCCTGCCAGTTACTGGGACGTAAGGCGATATGCTGCAATTCTCGAAATTCAAAGTCACGCTGATCCTGGCGGTGCTGCTGGCCGGGCTCTATACGGCCATGCCCAACGTCTTCAGCGCGGCACATATCGCCAATCTGCCTTCCTGGCTGCCGGCCCGCACGGTCAGCCTGGGTCTCGACCTGCAGGGCGGCTCGCACCTTCTCTACGAGGTCGATACCGCCGCACTCGTCAAAGGCAAGCTCGACGCAGTGGAGGACGAAATCCGCGCCGCCATGCGCGAGAAGAAGCTGGGCTACACCGATCTCGGCGTAAAGGGCGACCGCATCGCCTTCAAGCTGCGCGATCTTGGCGCCATCGAAATGGCGCGGGAAGCTTTGCGCAAAGCGACCACCGGCATGCAACTCGACATCGCCGATGACGGCAATGTCAGTGTCTATTTCGGCGAAACGGAACTGGCCGAGATAAAAAAGCATGCCGTCGAACAGTCGATCGAGATCATCAACAAGCGTATCGACCAGACCGGCACCAAGGAACCGACCATCATCCGCCAGGGCGATGATCGCATCGTCGTGCAGGTGCCCGGCGTCAGCGATCCGCAGCGCCTGAAGGAACTGATCGGCAAAACCGCCAAGATGGAATTCAAGATGGTGGACGAAGTTGCCGAATCCACCGGCAGCGCGCCGCCGACTTCCATCCAGTTGCCGGTGATCGACAAGGATGGGGCGCCCGGCCAGAAACTCTGGATCAAGAAGCCGGTCATGGTGTCGGGCGAGAACCTCACCGACGCGCAGCAGGCCTTCGAGGGTGGCATGCCCGTCGTCCAGTTCAAGTTCGATTCCGTCGGTGCCCGCAAGTTCGGCGACGCGACCAAGGCCAATATCGGCAAGCGTTTCGCGATCGTGCTCGACAACCAGATTATCAGCGCGCCGGTCATCCGCGACGCGATTCTGGGCGGCAGCGGTATCATCAGCGGTAATTTCACAACCGAATCCGCGCGCGACCTGTCGATTCTGCTGCGCGCCGGCGCCTTGCCGGCGCCGCTCACCGTGCTGGAGGAGCGCACGGTCGGCGCAGACCTCGGCGCGGATTCGATCGAAGCCGGCAAGCGCGCCTGTCTCATCGCCATTGCCTTCATCGCGGTGGCCATGGTCGTGCTCTACGGCCTGTTCGGTCTCTTCGCCAATGCCGCCATGATTCTCAACGGCGTCCTGATGCTGGGCTTCCTCTCGGCCATTGGTGCCACGCTGACTTTCCCCGGTATCGCCGGCATGGTGCTGACGCTCGGCATGGCGGTCGATGCCAACGTGCTGATCCTCGAGCGCGTGCGCGAGGAAATGCGTCACGGGCGCTCGCCGGTCAATGCGATGGAAGCGGGCTACCGCGAAGCGCAGGCGACGATCTTCGACGCCAACGTCACGCACGCGATTTCCACCATGTTCCTGTTCGCCTTCGGCTCCGGCCCCATCAAGGGCTTTGCCATCACGCTGCTTATCGGCATCGTCAGTTCGGTCTTCACGGCAGTGGTCGTCACCCGTCTCATGACCTCGATCTGGCTGCGTCGCGCCCGGCCCAAAGCGCTGCCGTTGTAAGCGAGGGAAGAAGAAATGTTCAAACCGCTCCATCTCATTCCGGCCGGTACGCGCATCAACTTCATGCGCCCGCACAAGCTGACTTTCATCATTTCGGTGGTGATGGTGCTGGGCTCTTTCGCCCTGGTCTTCACCAAGGGTCTCAATTTCGGCATCGACTTTGCCGGCGGCGTCATCGTGGAAGTGAAGGCGCCGACCGTCGCGGCCGATCTTGCCGCCATGCGCTCGCAACTCGACGGGCTGGAACTCGGCGACATTGCGCTGCAGGAGTTCGGCTCGCCGGACATCGTCCTCATCCGCATTCCGCAGCAGGATGGCGGCGAGCAGGCAACCCAGGCCGCCGTAGCCAAAGTTAAGGAATCGCTGGGCGACGAATGGCAGTATCGCCGCACCGAAAGTGTGGGCCCGAAAGTGGGCGACGAATTGAAGTCGAGTGCCGTTTGGGCCTCGATCTTCGCCATGCTCGGTATCATGGCCTATATCTGGTTCCGCTATGAATGGCAGTTCGGCGTCAACGCCGTGCTGGCCCTGTTCCACGATTGCGTCACCACGGTCGGGTTCTTCGCGCTGACGGGGATGGAATTCAACCTCACCACGGTTGCGGCGATCCTCACCATCGCCGGCTATTCGGTCAACGATACGGTCGTTATCTACGACCGCATCCGCTACGATCTGCGCCGTTTCAAGACCATGCCGCTGCAGCAATTGATCAATCAGGCGCTCAATGAAACGCTGGCGCGCACGACGGTCACGTCTGGCCTTACCCTGCTCTCGGTTCTGGCGCTGGCTTTCTGGGGCGGCGAGGCGATGCGCGGCTTTTCCATCGCCATGATCTGGGGCATCCTGATCGGCACCTATTCGACGATCTGGGTTGCCTCGCCGATGCTGCTTTACATGAACTTGCGCAATATCGGCTCGGACAAGGGCAAGAGCGCGGATCCCACCGTGCAGAAGGCTTGACGGCCCATCATCTCCTCACGAGGAGGGCATCATGGATTTGACGCCCCTGGTTCCGGTTGGCCGGCAGATCGTCGAAACCTACGGCGATGGCCGTTTTCGCATCACGAGCGTGCTGTACGAGGGGTCGGTCCTGGTCTTTCCCATGCGCACGCTGCCGTGGCCGGTTCGGGAAATGGCAGCACTTTCCTTGGAGTCCCTGACGCCGGTAACCGCGGGGACTGAGGCGGGCGCCATCGACCTGCTGCTCCTCGGTTGCGGACCCCGCATCGCCATGATCCCGCGCGATCTACGCGCTTCATTGCGCGGCCAGGGCGTCGTCATCGAACCCATGGACACCGGCGCTGCCGCCCGCACCTTCAACGTCCTGATGGCGGAAGGCCGCCGGGTTGCGGCAGCCTTGATCGCGGTTTGAGTTCAACGCCTCGGTAAACGAGACTGAACGCGGCCCCCCTCCAACCTTCCTCCTGAAGGTGGGAGGCTTAAGAACGGACACCTCGCTACCTTCTCCTCCCACCTTCAGGGGGAAGGTTGGAGGGGGGCCGGAGCGACGGCTCCAGCCATCGACGCGCAGCCTCACCCCACCTTGCGCATACCTGCTTTTTCCACGGCACCCCTGGCCATATTCTCCGCAGCGAACTTCCAGTTCGCGACATTCCAGAAGGCGCCGACATAATCGGGGCGCTTGTTGCGGTAGTCGATGTAATATGCATGTTCCCAGACATCGCAGGTCAGCAGCGGCTTGTCGGCCGTGGTCAATGGTGTCTGCGCGTTGGCGGTACTCCTGATCTCCAATTCGCCGGCGGGTGTCTGTACCAGCCATACCCAGCCTGAACCGAACGTGTCGGCCGCCATCTTGCCGAACTCCGTCTTGAATGCGTCGAAGGCGCCCCATTTCTGGCGGATCGCTTCGCCCAATCCACCCTCGGGCTCGCCGCCGGCCTTGGGCGCCATGCTGTGCCAATAGAATGCATGGTTCCAGGCTTGCGCGGCGTTGTTGAACACCTTGCCGGACGAATTTCTGACGATCTCTTCCAGCGGCTTGCCTTCGAATTCGGTCCCCTCGATCAGCTTGTTGAGCGTATCGACATAGGTCTTGTGGTGCTTGCCGTGGTGGAACTCCAGCGTTTCCTTGGAAATGTGCGGCGCGAGCGCGTCGATGGCGTAGGGAAGGTCGGGCAGGGCGATCTTGGCCATGATGAATACCTTTCTGACGAGGGAAAGGCAGCGTGGCGGGCCACCGAAGTGATGGCACTGGCTGCTATCGGAACGGAACCGAACTTGTACATCCTGGTTCCCTCCCGAGGCTGCGACCGGATAGCCCACAAAAAAAACGGGGTCCCGAAGGACCCCGTTCGCGGCGGTCTATGCAGATCGTATCAGTTGCCGATTCCCTGCTGCTGGGCGACCATGCAATAGAGCATAGGCACCGACAGCATCGTGTTGATGCGCGAGGTCAGCATCGCAATGCGGGCCGACTTCTTCTTGGTGTCGGCATCGGCATCGACGATACCCAGGGCGCGCTTCTGGTTCGGCCAGATGATGAACCAGACGTTGAAGCCCATGATCAGCGCCAGCCACATGCCGATACCGATTGTGCGGAAGCCCGGCATGAAGGTGAGGGCGTCGACGATGTAGCCGTTATGCGCCGCTGTGATGAGGCCGAACACAACCGTGCCCAGCGCCGCCCAGCGGAAGAAATAGAGTGCCGTCGGCGCGATGACCTTGCCGATGGCCGGCTTCTGCTCGTCCGGGATCTTGGGCATCGAGGGGATCTGCACGAAGTTGAAGTAATAGAGCAGACCGATCCAAAGGATGCCGAACCAGACATGGATGAAGCGGAACAGGAAGGCGGTATAGGCCCCGACCTCAAAGCCGCCCAGGTTGACGATGGCGAAGACGATGATGGCCAGCACCACGCCGGCCGCCAAAGTCCTGTGTAAGTTCTCAAGTATTTTGCTCATTGCTGAACCCCTCTGAAGCAAAAGCGGTGTGGCTATGAGTCGCATTCTATAGGATGGAATCGGACGGAGAAACTGATTCCCCCTAATCCATCGGGAAATTATGGGATTACTGTGGAACCGATAAGGGAAGGTGAGAACCAGCTTCGCGCGCTGGAGGAATTGCGCCGCGGCGATCGCGACCGATTCTTGTGTGCCGTCGCGGCACCGTTGTCGCTGCGTGGCGATTTGGCGACGCTCTACGCCTTCAATCTGGAACTTGCCGGCATCGCCGACAAGGTATCGGAACCGATGCTGGGCCTCATCCGCCTGCAATGGTGGCGCGATGCGCTGGATGAAATCGCTGCCGGCAGGCCGCACCGCCACCATCTGGTCCAGGATCTGGCCGATCTCGTCGACCGGCGCGGCCTCGGCATCGATCGCCTGCGCGGCCTCGTCGACGCACGCGAGCGCGACGTCGAAGCGACGCAGCCCGAAAGCCTCGATGCGCTCGAAACCTATGCCGCCGCCACGGCCGGGGCCCTTGCGGAACTGGCGCTCGATATCTGCACCGATGCCGCCACCGCCGATTGGCGCGGCGTTGCGCGCCAGGCTGGCACTGCCTATGGCCTGGTCGGCATCCTGCGGGCAACGCCTTATCTTGCGCGCCATCGCCGCGTGATGCTGCCTGGTGTCGATCGCGACCGCTTGCTGGATCTGCGGCCGGGGCCGGATTTGGCACCGACGGTGAAGAAGGTCGCAGACCGCGCTGCAGCTCTCCTTGCTGCGGCGCGGCGCGAAAATCCGCCGCGAAACGCCGTCGCGGCGCTCTTTCCCGGGCGTCTTGCCGCCGCGCAGCTTGAGCAGTTGCGCCGGCACGGCTACGATCCCTTCACGGCGGGCAGCACGGCGCCTTCCGGCCTCAACATCTGGCGCCTGGTCATGGCGCGCTGGTTGGGACGCATCTGACATTCAAGCAAAGAATTGGGATCATGAGCACACCCGCGATCATCACCGTCGCCATCACCGGCAGCCAGCCCAGCAAAGCGCAAAATCCGGCCGTCCCCACGCAGCCCGCCGAACAGATCGAAAGCACGCACGAAGCGTTCGAAGCCGGGGCCAGCCTCGTTCACATCCATGTCCGCGACGATGAGGACAAGTCATCCTCGGACATCGTCAAATTCCGCCAGGTGCAGGAAGGCATCGCCAAGCATTGCCCCGGCATGATCATCCAATTCTCGACCGGCGGGCGCGGGCGCGAGGCATCCGAGCGTGGTGCCGCCCTGGCGCTGAAGCCGGATATGGGCTCGCTTGCCACCGGCTCGGTCAATTTCGCGACCATCATCTACGAGAACCCGCCGCAGCTCATCGACGAGCTCGCCGGCGACATGCTGAAATACGATGTGAAGCCGGAATGCGAGCTGTTCGATCTCGCCATGCTTTACAACGCCAAGGCGCTGGTCGATCGCGGCCTCTTGAAATCGCCGCCGCATGTGCAGTTCGTGCTGGGCATTCCCGGTGCCCTGCCGGCGCGCGAGAAGATCGTCGATTTCATGCTCGAGGAACTGACCGAGCTGATGCCGGACGCCACCTGGACCGCCGCCGCCATCGGCCGCCTGCAGCTCGACGCCAACCATTGGGCGCTGAAGCGCGGCGGGCATGTCCGCACCGGTCTCGAAGACAATATCTATTTCGAAAAGGGGCGCCTCGCTGCCAGCAATGCTGAGCTGGTCAAGCGTGTCGCCGACCTCTGCGGCAAGTATGACCGCCACCCCGCGACAATTGCCGAGGCGCGGGCGCTGCTGGGTCTCAAAGCCGCCTGAAATGCAAACGGGGCGCTTCCGGTGGGAAGCGCCCCGTTCGAATAGCTCGGTGGTCGCCAGATTACTTGATCTTGGCTTCCTTAAAGGGCACGTGCTTCTTCACGACCGGGTCGTACTTGTTGAATTCGAACTTCTCGGTGGTCGAGCGCGGGTTCTTCTTGGTGACGTAGTAGTAGCCCGTGTCAGCGGTGCTGACGAGCTTCACAAGGATGGTCGCTGACTTGGCCATGGCCGTCTCTCAATAAAATGCGTGTCGCTGCAAAAGGATGGCGCAAAATAGCGGGGAAACGCCGAAAGTCAAGCTATTGGGGCCGGCGCCACCATGGTCCGCAACGTCAGAATATCGTTCCTATAATTCAATAGCTTAGCTACCCGCGATCCGACCGCGGCACCGCTTCGCCAGCGCCCCAGCGCCGTTTTCAGCACATATTCGGTGACATCGACCAGGGTGAGGTCGGCCAGATGGCCGGATTTCACCCAGGCCAGCTCCTCCAATTCGCCATTCCCGGCCAGCGTTCCTTCGGCCAGTCCCCCGTCGGCCAGGAAGAAGCGGGTATTGAAGCGGCGCCGCGATTTTACCGGGGTGATGGCCCGGCAGAGATAGTCCATGCCGCCATAGTCAGGGGCGAGGCCGGCTGCCCGATAGGCGTCCCAAATCGCCCCTTTCGGGGTCGAATCCGGCCAGATAAAGGGGCGTCCGACCAGCAACCCCGTTTCCTCGAACGTCTCGCGGAGGGCGGCATTGAGATAGGTGGTGGCTTCCCGCCGGCCGGCAAGGTGCGCGGCAACAACCGGATGCGGGGGCGAGCTGTGAGGCGTCTTCGCGGTATCTTCCCGATCGACCCGGCCGCCGGGGACCACATGAATGCCGGGGAGGAAGCCCATCTTGGCCGGGCGGCGGCCGATGAGGATTTCCGGGTCGCCCCTGGTGCAGGCGCGGATCAGGACCAGTCCGGCCGCATCGCTGGGCCGAACCCGGTTCACGGCACGAAGGGCAGCAGCGCCTCGGCCGCATCGTCGACCTGCGCGTCCGCCGGCGGGTCGGCGAGATTGACGGCGCTCTGATAGAGGCTCGGCTGCTGGATGAGCTTCAGCGCCAGTTCGAGATCGACCGGGTCTTCGTTCTTGCGCGCCGGGCAGGTCTTCCGCAGATCGTCGAGCGCCTTGGTATCGTCGGGCTTGGCGGCGTTGCGCTTGACCGTCGGCACTTCGGGCAGTTCGCCCATGCGCAGTTCAGAAAGCAGATCGTCCGAATCGTGCTCGCCAGCGGTACAGATGGTCGGCAGCACGCCCAGATGATGCAAGGTATAGCCGGACGGCGCATGGAAGCGCGCCCAGGTCAGCTTAATTTCGCCGTCGTTGGGCAGCGGCTTGATGTTCTGCACCGTACCCTTGCCATAGGAGTTGGTGCCGATCAGCACGGCGCGGCCATTGTCCTGGAGGGCGGCCGCGACGATTTCGGCGGCGGAAGCGGAATTGCCGTCGATCAGCACGGCGATCGGCTTGCCGCTGGCTATGTCGCCATCTGTCGCTTCGAAATACTGATGGCTGTCGGGATGCCGGCCGTGGATCGATACGATGCGGCCCTCGTCGAGGAACAGGTTCGCCGTCGCCACAGATTGCGGCACATAGCCGCCGGGATTGTTCCTAAGATCCAGGACATAGCCTTTGATCTTCTTGCCAATCTCGTCCTTGGCGTCATTGATTTCGCGCTTCAGGCTATTGGCGGTCTCCGAGTTGAAGCTGAAGACGCGGAAATAGGCGACATCGCCTTCTCGCCGATAGCTCACCGTTTCCGGTACCACATGGGCGCGCTTGATGCCGACGTCGAAAGGCTCGTCCTTGCCATCGCGGAGCAGGGTGAGCACGACCCGGCTGTCGACCTCGCCGCGCAGCTTGTTGACGACCTGCTGCTGGGTGAGGCCTTCGGCGGGCTTGCCGTCGATCTTCAGGATGACGTCGTCGCGCTTCAGCCCCAGCCGCTCGGCTGGCGTGTAGTGCATGACGGCGGTGATGCGCACTTCGCCGTCTTCGACCGAGATGCGCACGCCGATGCCGCCGAAACCATCGCGCGAGGCCTTGTCTTCGCGGGCGGCTTCCGTACCGGCATAGCGCGAAAAACCATCGAGCTTGCCAACGATGCCGGTGAAAATGGCTTCATAGATCCGCTCGTTGCCCGCCGTCGCGACCTTGGCCGACCTGGCCCGGGCCTCGCGCAGGAGCTTTGCCGCGGCTTTGCCCCACTGCTTGGCGCTGGCGTCGGCTCCGTCGTCCAGGGTTTCGGCTTCGACGAGCGAACCGTTCTGCAGCAGCTTCAACTCGTCCGTGTCGCCTTCGACCTTGAGTTCCTGGTCGAGGCTGGAGAGCTGCTGCAGACCGGTCAAGGCCAGGGCACCGATATCCTGCTTGGTGATGTAGATCTGGTCGATATCGTCGAGGCCGGTGACCAGCATGTCGCGGTCGAGCGCGGCGGTCGCATCCTCGGGAGAGCGGCTGGCGGAGTTGGCGCAGGCATAGAGGCCGATGAGAAGGGGCAGAATGGCAAGCCGGCGTGCCACCTGCCATCCAGGCCACCCGGTCATCGCACCCACAGGACGAAACGCACTCAAATCGGCTGCTATCCGCTACAATTCCAAAGCCTGCACGTTGCCCCGACCGCGCCGCCCTGTAACCCCTTGTTCGGCGTCAATCTAGCAGAATTCCTGCCCTAGGCTAGGGATTCCGCATGCAGAATCAGCGACGCTTCTTTCCCTTTTTCGCAGGTTTTTTTCCTGTTTTCGATGCAACCCGTCCCTTGTCGCCACCAAAGCGGATGTTCTTGGGCCGGCCTTGCGCCGGTTTCTTCGCCTTCTGCCGCGCGGATGTCCGCGCAAAATGCTTATCTGACCCCTCGGTCAGAGGCTCGGCTGACAGCATTTCCAAGGTGATGCCGCCGGTGAGCGGGTCGGCGCTGACCAGCCGGACGGTCACCGATTGGCCCAACTGATAGGTCCGCCCCGAGCGCCGGCCCACCAGGGCATGGCGGCCCTCGTCATGATCGTAGAAATCCTGCGGCAACGTGGAAATGGGGATGATCCCGTCCGCGCCGGTTTCGCGCAGATTGATGAAGAGACCGAAACGGGCGACTCCGGAAATCCGTCCGTCGAACTCGGCATCCACCTTGTCGGCGAGGAAGGCCGCCACATAACGGTCGACGGCATCGCGCTCCGCCGCCGCGGCGCGCCGTTCCGTGCCGGAGATGTGGACGGCGGTGTCGGCGAATTCGGCGGTGGCCGATTTGTCGAGCGCACCGTCGCCGAAATCGAACGCGCCGATGAGGGCCCGATGTACCAGCAGATCGGCATAGCGCCGGATGGGCGAGGTGAAGTGTGCGTAGCGGGCGAGAGCCAGGCCGAAATGGCCCAGGTTTTCGGGCGCATAGACCGCCTGCGCCTGCGAGCGCAGGACCAGCGTGCTGATCATTTCGGCGAAAGGCGTGCCCTTGGCCTGCTGCAGCAGCTGCGTGAAATGCTTGGGCCGCAGTACCTGCCCGCGGGCGAGATTGAAATCGAGCGAGGCCAGGAATTCACGCAGGGCCTCGACGCGCGTCGCATCCGGCTGGTCGTGGACGCGGTACATGCATGGCCAGCGCTTCTTTTCCAGCGCCTCCGCCGCCGCGACATTGGCGGCGATCATGAATTCTTCGATCAAGCGATGGCTGTCCAACCGCTCGCGCGCGACGATGCGGTCGATGGCGCCTTCCGGGTCGATGAAGACACGCCGCTCCGGCAAGTCGAGCTCCAGCGTGCCGCGTTCTTCGCGCGCATTGAGCAACGACTTGAACGCACCGTAGAGCGGCTTGATGACCGGTTCCAGCAGCGGCTCCGTCAGATCGTTGGGATTGCCGTCCATCGCCGCCTGCGCCTGCTCGTAGGTAAGGCGCGCTGCCGAGCGCATCAACCCGCGCATGAAATGGTGGCGCAGCTTGCGGCCCTTGGTGTCGATGGTCATTTCGACGGCCATCACCGGGCGGTCCTCATAGGGCCGCAGCGAACACCAGCCGTTGCTGAGCTCCTCCGGCAGCATCGGCACGACCCGGTCCGGGAAATAGACCGAATTGCCACGCTCCCGCGCCACGCGGTCGAGCGCGTCGTCCGGACGCACATACCAGGCGACATCGGCGATGGCGACGATCAGGCGCCAGCCACCCGGATTGTCTGGATGATCGTCGGGTGCCGCCCAAACCGCATCGTCGAAATCGCGCGCATCGTCGCCATCGATGGTGACCAGCGGAATCCGACGCAGGTCGGTGCGCTTGCCGAGCGGGGCCGAGGTCGCGGCTTCGGCCTGTTCCTGGGCCGCCGGGGGGAACTGGAACGGTATGTGATGTTCGGCGATCGAGATCATGCTGACGGATTTCGCCTCGCCGACGCGGCCGATGCGCTCGACGATGCGCGCCCGCGGCGCGCCGAGGCGGCGCGCCGGTTCGACTTCCGCGACGACAATCTCGTCGGCACGGGCGCCGCCCGCATCCTTGGCATCGACGACGAATTCGGTCTTGACCCGTTTGCTGGTGGGAATGAGCCGGCCGCTGCCATGTTGGCCCTTCTCGAACACGCCGACGACGCGTTCAGCGCGGGCGTGGAGACGTCGGATCGGCCGCGCTTCATAGATATCGGCGTCCGTGCGCTCCAGGCGCGCCAGCACCCGGTCGCCTGCCGTCAGCGGCTTGTCGAGCTTCTTGTCCTCGACGACGACGATCTGCGGTTCGGCATCGTCCTCGGGGAAGTCGATCGGCCGCGCCCAGATATCGCCGTCGGCATCCGGCCCGATGATCTGGATGACAGCGACCTCCGGCAGAGCGCCGGGCGCCGCCAGACGACGAGCGCGGCCGCGATCGACGGCGCCGGCCTTCTCCAGCTCTTTCAGCAGGCTTTTCAGCGGAATGCGGTCGCTGCCGCGCAGGTTGAAGGCGCGGGCAATCTCGCGCTTGCCGACCGGAACTGGCGACGTGCGGATGAAATCCAGCACCTGTTCCTTGGTCGGGAAGGGAACGGCCTTGCCCTTTCCGCCTTTGCCTTTGTCACCTATGCCCGCCGCCTCGGCAGCATCGCGCCGCGCGGCTCGCGCATCCTTGCGCGGCCCGCGCGATGGCTTCGGCTTGATTGTCTTGTCGCCGGTCGTTTTGGAACGCGTCATAACCACCCCTCGCCCCGCCCCTCTCCCCGCTATCGCGGGGCGAGGGAGTTTCGATCGCGCTTGCCTGAAAGCCCTTGCCCCGCCGCCGATGGCCTGGGTGATGGGGCTTCCTTCAAACCCGAAACAACCCTACTGGGCCGCCTTGAATTCGATTTCGACAAAGACAAACTCGTAATCGTTGGCATTGATGACGTTGTGCTCGACGCCAACCGGACGATAATAGGACTTTCCGGCGACGAGTTCGGCGATGCGCTTTTCCTTGCCGTCGTCGATCTGCAGGCGACCAGTCTTCATGGGCACCACGACATAGTCATAGCCGTGGCGGTGCCAACTGGTCTCGGCGCCAGGGGCGAAGCGCCATTCCGTGACGACCACGCGTTCATTGTCCACTTGGACGGTGCCGACGGCGGCTGGCCGTGACGATGTTGTGCTTGGGGGCATTCGTGTGATCTTTCAATAAAGTCAGGGAGCTGGAAATTCAGGGGGTTGGCGGGCTAAAGTCGGGGTGGCGTGGAAGTCAAGCCATTGAACCCTAGTCATGGCTCCGCTACAAGGCCCGCCTTTCGCCGCCCGAGTCTGAAGGCCGGCGGCCATCGGGAACCGAGTCGGGAGGGAAGGCATGAAATCCATCGAAGCAAGGATCGCCGAGGAGCTCAGCGCGCGCGATGAGCAGGTCCGGGCCGCGGTCGAATTGCTGGATGGCGGTGCCACCGTTCCCTTCATCGCCCGCTACCGCAAGGAAGTCACCGGCGGTCTCGACGACATCCAGCTGCGCAAGCTGGAGGAGCGCTTAGCGTATCTGCGCGAACTGGAAGACCGCCGCGCCGCCATCTTCAAGAGCGTTGAAGAGCAGGGCAAGATGACCGACGAACTGTCGCGCGAGATTGCCATCGCCGACACCAAGGCGCGGCTTGAAGATCTCTATCTGCCCTTCAAGCCCAAGCGCCGCACCAAGGCGATGATCGCGCGCGAAGCCGGCCTGGAACCGCTGGCCGACCTGCTGCTCGCCGACCCGACGAAGAAGCCGCAGGATGAGGCGGCGGCCTATGTGAATGCCGAGAAGGGAGTGGCCGATGCGAAGGCGGCTCTCGAGGGCGCCCGTGACATTCTTGCCGAACGTTTTGCGGAAGACGCCGACCTGCTGGCGCGTCTGCGCGAATTCATGTGGGAGAAGGCGCGCCTGGTTTCCAAGGTGATGGACGGCAAGCAGGATTCGGGCGCCAAGTTCTCGGACTATTTCGATGCGGCCGAGCCGATCTCGAAGGTGCCGTCGCACCGGGCGCTCGCCATGTTCCGTGGCCAGAAGGAAGAAATCCTGGCGCTCAACCTCGCCATCGACGAACCGGAGGACCGCAAGGCGCTCAACGAAGCCGAGCGCATCATCGCGGCCAAGAACGGCATCGCCGAACATGGACGTGCCGCGGATGCCTGGCTGATGGACGTGGTGCATTGGTGCTGGCGCGTGAAACTGAAGCTCAGCTTGGAGCTCGACCTCATGGGCCGCCTGCGCCAGGCGGCGGAGGACGAGGCCGTGCGCGTGTTCGCCTCCAACCTCAAGGACGTGCTGATGTCGGCGCCGGCCGGCGGCCGGCCGACGCTGGGTCTCGATCCGGGTCTTCGCACCGGCTGCAAGGTCGCGGTCATCGCCGCCACCGGCAAGGTGCTGGAATTCGCCACCATCTATCCGCACGAACCGAAGCGGCAATGGGATGAATCGATCGCCATCCTGGCGGCCCTTTGCCATCGCCATAAACTTGAGCTGGTGGCGATCGGCAACGGTACGGCGAGCCGCGAAACCGACAAGCTCGCCGACGATCTGATGAAGCGGCATCCGGAACTGAAGCTCACCAAGGTGATGGTGTCGGAGGCCGGCGCCTCCGTCTATTCGGCCTCCGAATATGCCTCGAAGGAATTGCCGGAACTCGATGTCACCATTCGCGGCGCGGTCTCCATCGCGCGCCGCTTGCAGGATCCGCTGGCCGAACTGGTGAAGATCGACCCCAAATCCATCGGCGTCGGCCAGTACCAGCATGACGTGGCCGAGTTCCGCCTCTCCAAGGCGCTCGATGCCGTGGTCGAGGATTGCGTGAACGCGGTGGGTGTGGAAATCAACACAGCGTCGGCCAAGCTGCTCGCGCGCGTGTCGGGTCTCGGCGAAAGTCTCGCCCAGAACATCATCGCCTTCCGCGATGCCAACGGCCCGTTCAAATCGCGCAAGCAGTTGCTGAACGTGCCGCGCCTGGGGCCAAAGGCCTTCGAGCAGGCGGCAGGCTTCCTGCGCATCCGTGACGGCGAAGACCCGCTCGATCAGTCATCCGTGCATCCGGAAGCCTATCCGGTCGTCCGACGCATCATGGCGGTGACGGGGCGTGAGGTGAGTGCCGTCATCGGCGACAGCACCTTGCTGCGCAAACTGAAGCCGGAGGAGTTCACCGACGAGACCTTTGGCGTGCCGACGGTCAGCGACATCCTCAAGGAACTGGAAAAGCCCGGCCGCGACCCGCGCCCTGAATTCAAGACGGCGACGTTCAAGGAAGGCGTCGAGGAGATGAAGGATCTGCAGCCCGGCATGCAGCTGGAAGGTGTCGTGACCAACGTGGCGGCCTTCGGCGCCTTCGTCGATATCGGCGTGCATCAGGACGGGCTGGTCCATGTCTCGGCTCTGGCCGACCGTTTCGTCAAGGACCCGCGCGAGGTGGTGAAGCCCGGCGACGTGGTGAAAGTCCGCGTGCTCGAAGTCGACATCAAACGAAAGCGCATCTCCCTCACCATGCGCTCCGGCGACACGCCGCAGAACCGCCAGAACACGGACGCGCCGAAGGATCGCCCGATGGGCCGCAATGAACGCAAGTTCATGCAGGACAACAAGCCGGCCGCCAAACCCGACTCCCTCTTTGGCGGCGCCATGGCCGCGGCGCTGGCAAAGGCGGGGATCAAGAAGTAAGGGTCTGTCACTAACTAACGCCCCCTCACCCTGACCCTCTCCCGCAAGGGGAGAGGGGATGAGATCTGCCGGCAATATTCGATCTGGCCTGAAGATCTCGTCGGAGGTGCGTGGCACTAGCCCCTCGCCCCTTGCGGGAGAGGGGTTGGGGTGAGGGGGCCTTCCTCTCGCCAACGTAACATTGGCAAGTTAGGCTCTCCCGTGTCCGCCATCTCGGCGGAGTCGGGGGCCGGTTGAGCAAGCTGTTGCTGATATCGCTGGGAAAGCTCGGGGGCGCGGTGCTGGAGGCGGCGGCGCGGGATGGGCGTTTCCCGCATATCATCGTCGCCACCCGCAATATCGCCCATGCCCGCGCCAAGGCCAATGCAGCGAGGATCGGCGCGGCGCTGGAAGGGCAGTATCCGCGCATCGATGTCGTCGCTTTCGACTTCAACGCGCCCAATGCGCCAGAAATCTTACGCAAGATTCAGCCCGATCTGATGTTCGCGGCACCAACCTATCTGCCCTGGTGGAAGGTGGCGGCCAGCGGCAATGCCAAGCTGAAGGCACTGCCCTTTGCCGGTTGGCTCGCCTGTCATCTGGCGCCCATGCTCACCTTGCGCGCCGCCTGGGAGAAATCGGAACTGCATTGCCCCTGGGTCGGCGGCACCTATCCTGATGTGGTCAATGCGATCCTGCACATGACCGGGCAGGGGCCCAGCATCGGCATCGGCAATATCAGCGAATGCCTGCCCAAGATCCGCTTTCTGGCCAGCCAGCACACGAATGCACCCATTCCGGAACTGGTCATCAAATTGGTGGGCGGTCATGCGCTGTCGTCGTCGTTCTACCGGGACGAGGCAATCAAGGAACTGCCGCCGTTCCTGCTGCAGGTGCTTTGGCATGGCCATGATATTTCGCTGGCCGTCAAGGACAAGCTGCGCAGCGTGAAGATGGCCGTGGAGCACGATGCCGAGATCAACCGCATCACCGCCTCGGCAGCGCTCGATGTGCTCGCTTCCCTGCTCAGCGATGAACCTTATGCGCTGCATGCGCCAGCGCCCAACGGTCTTGTCGGCGGCTACCCGGTCAATATCAGCCGCAAGGGTGTCGCCGTCGATCTGCCGCGCGAATGGATGTTGGAGCAGGCGCTCGGCGTCAATGCCGCGGCGCTCGCTTTCGACGGCATCACCGCGATCGAGAAGGACGGCACGGTCATCTTCACCGAGAAGACTGCTGCCGCATTGAAGGCGCTGCTCGGCGAGGAGTGGCCGCGCCTGAAGCCGGACGATGCGCCGGCGATGGCGGCGAAGCTGGTGGCGTTGGTTTCCTGAATTTCTCGCGTCATGCCCGGGTCAAGCCCAGGCATCAGCCCGCAACTGAAAAACAAAACCCAGTCGGCCCCGATCCCCGGGTCAAGCCCGGGGATGACGACTTTTGAACTCACACCTCCGTCATGCGCGCTTCTTCGAGGATCCAGTCGAGTAGCCCTTGCGCCTCCGGGCGCTTCAATACATCCGGTGCATGGACAATGTAGTAGGCGAAGGGCGTCACGATGCTTTTCTCGAATGGCGAGACCAACCGGCCGTCAGCCAGCAGATCGGCGACAGCGCCGGTGGTGCCCAGCGCCACGCCCTGGCCGGCGACCGCGGCCTGCAGGCACAGCGCGAAATCGGTGAAATGGATGCCGTGCGATGTGCCGATATCAGAGACACCCGCCACGCGCAGCCAGGCCGGCCAATCCGGCCAGATGACCGACTGCCCGGTCCAATCGAGATGGAGCAGCGTGTGGTGCTGCAGGTCGCGCGGCTCGTTCAAGGGATGCTGCTTGAGGAGGCGCGGGCTGCAAACCGGGAAGACTTCGTCGGCAAAGAGGCGATGGGCGGTCACATCCGGCCAGTCGCCGAGGCCGAAGCGGATGTCGAAATCGAACGCGTCCGGTTCCAACTGCGTCCAGCTCGTCGCCGTTTCCAGGATCACATCGACGCTGTCGGGCCGGGCCCGGTAGTGCTGCAGGCGGGTGAGGAGCCAGTTGGCCGCCAGCGCCGGGTCCTCGATTCGCAGGCGCAGCGACAGGCCCTTGAGGCCCTTCCTCATCCGGTCCGAGACTCGGCCGAGCAGGCGGAAGGCGGCGGTGAGGTCGTCCTTCACCTCTTGACCCATGCGGGTAAGGGTGATGCCGGTGCCCTGGCGCTGCACCAGGGCGCTGCCGATTTCGGCTTCCAATGCCTTCACCTGCTGGCTGACGGCGCCCGGGGTGACGTTCAGTTCGGCGGCTGCCTGGCGGACGCTGCCCAAGCGGGCGACGGCTTCGAAGGCGCGGAGGCCAGGGAGGGCGGCAAGGCGTCGTGAAGGATTTAGCATAACTAAACATATTCATTAATACATATCGCGTGTCAACGGGCCATTCCCGCCCTAAATTACCTCCACGAAACAAATGCTGCAGAGCGACATGGGCCTCCGAATGAGGGCGCACGTCAGAGTGTAGCTAAACGATGTGGAGACCGATCATGCTGACCCGTTTGTTCCTGCGCGGCCGTGCCAAGGCGATTTCGCCGAAACTTGAGACAGTACTCGCGGACTATGACGAGCATCTGCTGCAGGACATGGGATTGTTGCGCGATCCCGCGAACCATCTGATGCGCGCACCGGCAGAGTTCTATGCCTACGACACGACGAAGTTCGAGGGCCCGCGAGCGGCCTGAAAGGGACCGTCCAGCGACCCTTCGAAGGGCCTGAAACGGACCGGTTTCAGGCCACCTTTTCCCTAACATCCCTGACTTGTGCCCGCCGCTTTCGCCAGATCGCGGCGGGCCTTTGTTTTTGCTGGCTTTTTTCAGGTGAAGGGCGCCCGGCATTTGTTGTGGCTGCGAGGCCGATCTGCTATCTTCCGGGCGCGGTTTCGGGGGATCCCGCGCTGCCCTATAAAGTATTGAAGCACAAGGCATAATTTCCAGTGACAGAGACGCCCGCCACACCCGGATTCGATATCGCGCCGATCAATATCGAAGAGGAGATGAAACGCTCCTATCTCGACTATGCGATGAGCGTGATCGTCAGCCGCGCGCTGCCCGATGTGCGCGACGGCCTGAAGCCGGTCCATCGCCGCATTCTCTACGCCATGAGCGAGGGCGGTTTCTCCTCCTCCAGCGGCTTCAAGAAGTCGGCCCGCGCGGTCGGCGAGGTGATGGCCAAATACCATCCCCATGGCGACCAATCGATCTACGACGCCATGGTGCGCATGGCGCAGGATTTCTCGCTCAGAGTGCTGCTGGTCGACGGCCAGGGCAATTTCGGCTCGATGGACGGCGATCCGCCGGCGGCGATGCGCTATACGGAATCCCGCCTTTCCAAGGCGGCCGAGGCCCTGCTCGAGGATATCGAGAAGGACACGGTCGACTTCCAGGACAATTACGACGGGCGCGAGCAGGAGCCGGTGGTGCTGCCGGCCCGCTTCCCCAATCTGCTGGTCAACGGCGCCGGTGGCATCGCCGTCGGCATGGCGACCAATATCCCGACGCATAACCTTTCCGAAGTGATTGACGCCTGCTGCGCCTATGTCGACAGCCCCGAGATCAGCATCGACGATCTAATGCGCCTGGTGCCGGGGCCGGATTTCCCGACCGGCGGCATCATCCTGGGGAGGAACGGCATCCGCGAGGCCTATCATTTCGGCCGCGGCTCGGTCGTCATGCGCGGCCGCACCCATGTGGAAGAGGTCCGCAAGGACCGCGAAGCCATCGTCATCACCGAGATCCCGTATCAGGTGAACAAGGCGCGCATGATCGAGCGCATGGCCGAATGCGTGCGCGAGAAGATCATCGAAGGCATCGCGGACCTGCGCGACGAGAGCGACCGCGACGGCGTCCGGGTGGTGGTCGAGCTGAAGCGCGACGCCATGTCGGATGTCGTTCTCAATCAGCTGTTCCGCTTCACACCGCTGCAATCCTCGTTCGGCGTCAACATGTTGGCACTCAATGGCGGCAAGCCGGAGATGCTGACGCTGAAGTCGATCATCGCGGCCTTCGTCGCCTTCCGCGAGGAAGTCATCACGCGGCGGACGATCTACGATCTCGGCAAGGCGCGCGAGCGCGCGCATGTCTTGGTGGGCCTCGCCATCGCCGTTGCCAATATCGACGAAGTGATCCAGGCGATCCGCACCGCGCCCGACCCGCAGGTGGCCAAGGAACGCCTGATGTCGCGTGCCTGGCCGGCAGCGGATGTGGGAGCGCTCATCCGCCTCATCGACGATCCGGAACACCCCATCGCCGAGGACGAGACCTACCGGCTCAGCGAAGCCCAGGCCAAGGCGATCCTCGATCTGCGCCTGCAGCGCCTCACGGGCCTCGAACGCGACAAGATCGCCGAAGAGCTGAACGGCCTTGCCAAGGAAATCGTCGATCACCTGGAAACGCTGGAAAGCCGCCCGAAGCGCCTCACGATCCTGCGCAACGAGCTGCTGGCGATCCGCGCGCAGTTCGGCTCCGACCGCAAGACCACGATCGAGGATTCGGAATTCGAGCACGATATCGAAGACCTGATCCAGCGCGAGGACATGGTCGTCACCGTGACCCATGGCGGCTATATCAAGCGCGTCCCGCTCTCGGCCTACCGGGCGCAGCGGCGTGGCGGCAAGGGCCGCTCCGGCATGTCGACCAGGGACGAGGATTTCGTCAGCCAGGTTTTCGTCGCCGACACGCATACCCCGGTTCTGTTCTTCTCCACCAAGGGCATGGTCTACAAGACCAAGGTCTACCGCCTGCCGCTGGGCAACCCGCAGGCGCGCGGCAAGGCGCTGGTCAACATGCTGCCGCTGGGCGATGGCGAGACCATCTCCACCCTGATGCCTCTCCCTGAGGACGAGGCGACCTGGCGCAACAGCCATGTCATGTTCGCCACCGCCAGCGGCTATGTGCGCCGCAACGAGCTCAGCGACTTCGTCGATGTGAAGGCCAATGGCAAGATCGCCATGAAGCTGGAGGAAGGCGACAAGCTGATCGGCGTCGCCGTCTGCACCGACGAATACGATATCCTGCTGGCCGCCCGCAGCGGCAAGGCGATCCGTTTCCCGGTCACCGATGTACGCGTCTTTGCCGGCCGAGATTCGGTCGGTGTGCGCGGCATCAAGCTCGAAGCTGGCGACAATGTCGTCTCCATGTCCGTCCTCAACCATATCGAGGTCGAGACCGAGGAGCGCGACGCCTATTTGCGCCTCGCCGCCCAGAAGCGGCGCGGCACGGAAGAGGGAGCGGTCGAGGCTGAAGAGGCACCGGCGGAAACCACCATCACCCTGTCGCCCGAACGCGTCGCCGAACTGGAAGCCAAGGACGAACTGATCCTGACCATCACGGCCAAGGGCTTCGGCAAGCGGACTTCGGCCTATGAATACCGGGTCACCGGGCGCGGCGGTCAGGGCATTGCCAATATCGAGACCTCGGCCAGGAACGGCACCGTTGCCGCCTCCTTCCCGGTCACGGAGCGGGACCAGATCATGCTGGTGACCGATGGCGGCCAGCTGATCCGTTGCCCGGTCCACGACATCCGCGTCGCCCGTCGCCAGACCCAGGGCGTCACCGTCTTCAAGGTGGCCGGGGATGAGCAGGTCGTGGCCGTTGCCCACATGCCGGACATCGGCGATGAGGGCGAGGAAGCCGAGGGCGCCGAAGGGGACGCGCCGGCAACGGCCGAAACGCCGATCGAATCCGGCCGAACGGAGTCCGGTCCGGCTAGCGGGGAGGGGGAGAATGGCTAAGCGGATCGGGGTCTATCCGGGTACTTTCGACCCCGTTACCAATGGTCATATGGACATCATCCGGCGCGCCAGCCTGCTCGCCGACCAGCTTATCATCGCCGTCTCGACCAATGCCGGGAAGGGGCCGCTGCTGACCATCGGCGAGCGCATGTCGCTGATGGAGGCGGAGCTCGCCGACCCCCGCAACGGCCTCGAGCATGGCAGGATCGAGCTCCGTGCCTTCGACAATCTGCTGATGCACTTCGTCGAGGAGATGGGGGCGCATTTCATCATCCGCGGCCTCCGTGCCGTCTCGGACTTCGAGTATGAATTCCAGATGGCGGGCATGAATGCGCGCCTCGACCCCAATGTCGAGACGGTCTTCCTGATGGCATCCGAACGCCAGCAATTCATCTCCTCGCGCTTCATCAAGGAGATCGGCAGGCTTGGCGGGCGAATTGACGAGTTCGTCTCGCCGCGGGTCAATGATTATCTGAAGAAGATTTTCAGCGATGGCCGGTAACTTTCTGAAATTAAAACATTAAGTTACCTGCGTGTACATCAGCGAGGCGGTGTGCCCAGGCGCCGATGGTGCTTGCTTTTTCACCTGGATAATGGGATTTCATCGCCGCCGCATTCACGGTGAGGGCCGGTAGCTCAGCGGTAGAGCATCTGACTTTTAATCAGAGGGTCGCGGGTTCGAACCCCGCCCGGCTCACCAATCCTCGCCAATCTTGCCATCGATGCATCAGGATTCCCGCTCATGAATATGACCCTCGCTGAGTCCCTCTGGACCGGTCTTGCCGTCGGCCGCCTGCATAAGATTGTCGTGGTTCTTACAGCGACCTTGGTCCTCGCCATTTCGGCCAAGATCCAGGTGCCGTTCTGGCCGGTGCCGATGACGATGCAGACCTTTGTGGTACTCATGATCGGCGCTGCCTTCGGTGCGCGGCTGGCCGCCGTCACCTTGCTGACCTATCTGGCTGAAGGCGCCCTGGGCCTGCCGGTCTTTGCGACCGGCACGGGCCTTGCCTACATGGCCGGCCCGACTGCAGGCTATCTGGCGGGCTTCCTGGTCGCGGCGACCCTGGTCGGCTGGTTCGCCGACCGCGGTCATGGCCGCTCGGTCGTGACCACGCTCGTGGCCTTCCTGGCTGGTGAAGCTGTCATTCTGATGTTTGGAACGGGGTGGCTCAGCTTGCTCATCGGTTTTGAAAAGGCGCTCGACGCCGGGTTGCTGCCCTTTTTGCCCGGCGAGGGTGTGAAGGTGGCGCTGGCCTGCGCCTTGCTGCCGGTCCTGTGGCGGCTCGCCCGGCGCTGAGGCGTCGGCGGTCGCGGAGCCGGAGAAGCATTCGAACCGCCTGTTACCCATGTGTCCGGGCCGGACAATTGGCGGAGTGGTGCCGGCAGAGGGATTTGAACCCCCGACCTTCGGTTTACAAAACCGCTGCACTACCACTGTGCTATGCCGGCCCTGGCGTTTGATCGCGCTTCTTTAACCTCCAGCCGCAGTCCAGGGCAAGCCTTTCTCGGCAGGCTTGCCCAAAGCCCCCCCCACCTAGCTGCAGGCGCCCAAAACGAATGCGGGCGCCCGGTGGGGATGGCACCGGACGCCCGCGCTCTGAAGCGGAGATGGGGACGGTTGGGTGAACCCCGCTTCATGAAAGAGAATCTAGGCAGCCTCGGTCCGGCCGTCTGTGACTGAGGTCACAATCAGGCAGAGTACCCGGCTGGAGGTTGCCGGGCCTATTCGCAGCTTGGCGGGAGCAGGGAATCTGGTTAGGTTCGCCGCCCTGTAAAAGCAAGTTCGAGTGGGAGTCCTCCGTGGCCTATGAATTCACGCCGAAGCGCTGGTGGCGCAAGTTCAGGCGCTATCTCGCCTGGCGCGTCACGCATCCGCTCGCGCCCTATGAAGACTATTATGTCCATGCCGTGATGAAGAAGATCCGTGACGGGGCGGGACATCCGGCTATCGGATCCGCGTCGCGACCGGTGCGCCAGCATTCGGAGCTGCTGGAGTTTCTTCAGAAATATGGCCTTCAACCTAATGATGTTGCAGTAGATTATGGGTGCGGCTCGCTGCGTCTCGGGCGCGCCGTCATCGACTATCTCGAGCCCGGCAGATATTGGGGCGTCGACATCACAGACGAATTCTACAAGCTGGGGCTGGAGGCGATGGATCCCGCCTGGCTGCAGCAGAAGGCACCCAAGCTCGGCGTCATCAATCCGGAAACGCTGGCCAAGGTACGGGCCGACAAGCCGCGCCTGATCGGATCCTGGCATGTCTGTTCCAAGGTGCCCGAAGCACGCCTCGACAGTTATATCGGCAATATCGTGTCGCTTATGTCCGCCGGCAGCATCGCGCTGATCCACTTCCCGGAGACGGCGGAGCGGCGGCAGCTTTCCGGCCTTGCCTGGTCAAGCCCGAAAACCCTGCTGGAGAAGATCGCACGGCGCCACGCGCCCAATGCGCAGATCAGCTTCGATCCGCTGACGCATACCGAAATTGACGGCATTCGGCAGACCCTGCTGGTGATCCGGGCCTGACGGTTCAGCCCTTCGGCGCGATACGCCCCGATAGGCGGTAGCGGCTGCCCGGATAGATCAGCCGGACATGGCTTACCGGCTTGCCGCCGGACCAGGTTCTGCGCGTAAGCTGCAAACAGGGTTCGTGCGCATCTATTTTCAGCAGCTTGCGTTCCGCTGCGCTGGGCAGGACTGCCTCGATGATGTGTTCCGCCTCGGAAATCGGCGCGATCGCTGTCAGATAGACATAGGGGGTCTGTCGGGTGAAATCCTGATCGAGATAATCGGCCGCGTGGCGCGGATCAACAAAGCGGTCCTCGATCTGAACCGGCAGTTCGTTTTCCCGGTGCAGGAGCACGGAATGGAAGACCCGCGTGCCGGGCCTGACGCCAAAGGTGGCGGCGATGTCTTCGGGCGCCGGTTCGGCTTTCAGGCCGATCACTTCGGCCCGGTGCCGATGGCCGCGCTCGGCGATTTCCTCGGCGATGTTGCGTACTTCGAACAGAGCCGCCTGCGGCTTGGCTGTGGCGACAAAGGTGCCGACGCCCTGGACACGGGTCAGGATGCCTTCGAGGGTCAGTTCGCGTAGGGCCCGGTTAATGGTCATCCGGCTGACACCCAATTCGCGGACCAGCTCCGCCTCGGAGGAAATGCGGTCACCGGCGTTCCAGGCGCCCGCTGCGATGCGCTCTGCAATCATGCGCTTAACACGTTGATAGTGCGGGACGATCTCTTTGTTCATGATGGGCCTGACAGTTGGGGCGAGAGGACTCGACAGCGGCGCCGAAATCCCAGATATATATACATGTATAGACAGCTACTCGGAAAGCCCTCATGCCAAGGACCGTTTTTGCGCCCGTTGCGCTTCTGCCGGAAGGCTGGGCCGAGCGCGTGCTGATTGAGTTCGACCGGAACGGCTATGTCATCAAGGTGGAAAAGGGTGCTAGCGCACCTGCCGGCGCCGATCAATGCCGTGGGCCGGTCTTGCCGGGCATGCCGAACCTGCATTCGCATGCGTTTCAGCGCGCGATGGCAGGGTTGGCCGAAGTCGCCCTCAATCCGGAGGACAGTTTCTGGACCTGGCGCGAACTCATGTACCGTCTGGTTGGCCGCCTGACGCCCGAACAGGTCGAGGATATCGCGCACTATCTTTATATTGACATGCTGAAGGGCGGCTATACGGCGGTGGCCGAGTTCCACTATCTGCATCACGGGCCGGATGGGAAGCCCTATGCCGATCCGGCGGAGATGTCGCGCCGCGTGCTGCATGCGGCGGAACGCGCCGGCATCGGCATCACGTTGCTGCCGGTCCTCTATGCGCATGGCGGCTTCGGCGGTAAGACGCCCAGCGATGGGCAGAAGCGTTTTATCAATTCGACCGATTCCTACCTGAAGCTGCAGGAAGCTCTTGCCAGGGACTGCGCCGTGCCGGGGCGCCGGCTGGGTTTCTGTTTTCATTCCCTGCGCGCGGTGACGCTCGAGCAGATCAAGACCGTCATGGGCGGTGCCGGGGACGACCGCCCGGTCCATGTCCATATCGCCGAGCAGCAGAAAGAAGTCGACGATTGCCTGGCCTGGAGCGGCCGCCGGCCGATTCAATGGCTTTATGACAATGTCGGGATCGATGCGCGCTGGTGCCTCATTCATGCAACGCATGCCGACGCCGGCGAGGTGGCGGCGATGGCGGGAAGCAAGGCGGTGGCCGGCTTGTGCCCAACAACCGAGGCCAATCTCGGCGACGGATTGTTCCCGGCGCTGGAGTTCCTCCAGGAAGGCGGCCGGCTCGGCATCGGTTCCGACAGCCATGTTTCGCTGAGCGTGGTGGAGGAATTGCGCTGGCTGGAATATGGCCAACGACTCAAGCATGAGCGGCGCAACCGGCTTCACGACAGCAACAAGCATGTCGCCGGCTATCTCTACCGGGCGTCGCTGGCTGGCGGAGCGCAGGCCCTGGGGCAGAAAATGGGGGCCATCGAGGTGGGCAATAGGGCCGATCTCGTCGTGCTCGACGGCCAGCATCCGCTGCTAGCCCATATCAGCGGCGACGATATTCTCGGACGCTGGCTGTTTGCCGGCCTCAACCGGATGGTGAAGGACGTCATGGTCGGTGGCGAGTGGGTCGTTCAGGACGGCCGGCATGGCAACGAAATCGAGGCCGGCAGGGCCTTTGCCGCTGCGATAGAGGCCGCAATCTGACCTTTGCAGGGCGGAGAATCTGATTTAAAGACAAAAGAAGGGCGCTTCCTCCTGCGGCCCGCGCCGATAAACCTATGACATCAGGATAGAAAGCGTGAATCTTAAGAGACGTCTACGCAAATTCAACCGGCGTGCTGAACGATATGCGCTCGATGCCGTCGATATGGTGCTGGGTCGCCGGCAGCCACTGGTGCCGCCTCGTTCTCTCAATCACAACAGCGCCACGTTCGAAGCAGCCGACGAAATTGTCGGCTTGGTGCGGGAATATGCCGGCCTCACCGCGAATTCGGCGATACTCGATTTGGGTTGCGGCATCGGTCGCGTGGCCTATGGCCTGACCAAGGTTCTGGGGCCAGACGCACAATATGTCGGCGTCGACATTGTCGAGCGCGCGATCAACTGGATGCAAAAGGAATATGCACCGCGACATCCGAATTTTAGATTCTATCATCTCGACGTGCACAGCTCGTCCTACAACCCCAAGGGGCGCAAGCAGACGGAAGAAATCGATTTCGACTTCCTGGATGGGCAGAAGTTCGACGTCGTCATACTGGTGAGCCTCTTCACCCATCTCTACCCGCATCATGTGCGGCATTACCTCAACCTTATCCGCAGCGTCCTGAAACCGGATGGACGGCTGTTCGCAACGGCATTCATCAACGATGAGTTCGCGCGGAGCCAATACCGCCTGCAGAAGGAAACGGGTCGCAAGCTGACTTCCCGGAACTTCCGCTTTAAAGGCGATGGCTTCTATGCAGCCAAGGACGGCAATCCGGAATTCGTGGCGGCCTACGATTCCGAGCAGATCGCCGAGATGTGGGCCAGCGCCGGCATGCAGCTTGAACCTTTCCGCTACGGATCCTGGTGCGGGCGACCCGGCGGGCACGGCTTCTATCAGGACGTGACGATCTCGCGCCCGATGTAACGCGGCGCGGCCACCGGCAAGCCCGACATGGCCTGCCGGTGGTTCATGCGGAGCTATACTTGCTGCGACTTTGACTTCGACGTCAGACAGTCGATCGCTAACGCGACCAGGATCGAAAAGCCCGTCTTCCCCGCATCTGCGCTGTCTACGCGGCTGGCGGGGTTGGAGCAAGACCTTCAGGCCGGACGCCAGTCCATCATGGTTTCGACGAAGCGGGTAAGGACCGCCTGAACGCGGACCGCCAGGGCCGGCTGATAGTCGAAGGGCGGTTCTTCGCGCATATAGGTGCGCTGGGCCAGTTCGAGCTGGACTGCATGGATGCCTTGTTCGGGATCGCCGTAATGGCGCGTGATGTGGCCACCCTTGAAACGCCCGTTTACGACATGCGCATAGGTCGGCACGTCGCAGGCGGCGGCGAGAGCTGTCGCCAGGCCCGGTGCGCAGCTCTTGCCGTCATTGGTGCCGATGTTGAAGTCCGGCAATTGCCCATCGAACAGGCGCGGAATAAATCCTTTGATCGAATGGGCATCGAACAATACCGCATATCCGTGTTGGGATTTGATGCGTGCAAGTTCGTTGGCGATGCGGCGGTGATAGGGTCCCCAGATTTCCGTCAACGCGCGGGTGCGGACGGCTGCGTCTGGAACCTTGCCGGCGGCAAAGAGTGGCTGGCCGTCGAAGAGTTCGTCAGGATAGAGACCGGTGGTCGTCGTCGCGTAGAGCGGCTTGTCGTCGGACGGCCGGTTGAGGTCGATGTTGAAACGCGACCAGCGCGCGACGAGCAGGCTGGCTCCCATGGCACGCGCGAAGTCATAGAGGATGGGCAGATGCCAGTCGGTGTCGCACAGGCCCTTGGCGGGGTCGGAAAGGCCAGCTGCGACCTCGGGCAGCAGTTCCGTGCCGGCGTGCGGCATGCTGATGAGGAGGGGCGAGGGCCCGGCGATGATGTCGTACGCTTGCAGCATCGTTCAGTGCGCCTTCAAGGAAACGACGATCAGCCGTGCCTGCGGGCTGAGGGCCGTGAGGCCGGCCAGTTCGTTGGTGCCGCTCTCCAGGCGTAGCGTCTGCCCATCCAGCATCTTCGTCCCCGCGCAATCGATGCTGCCGTTGAACAAGTGAAGAACGACCAAGGGAGCCACGGCGAGTGTGAGGCGCTGGTCCTTGACGAGATCGAAGCCGTTCACGGCCGCCGCCCCCCAGGATCTACGCACCATGACATTAAAGTCCTGAATGGCGCCGTCGATCAAGCGGCAATCCGTCGCCCATTCGCCCTTGAAGCCCAGCGGGCGCAGCGGTTTGGAAATGACGGCGGGCGGCGCGTCGCCATTGAAGGACAGAACCATTCCGTTGCCGCTGACCAGCATGATTTGCCGGTCGATACCGTCGAAGGCCGAAAAGGGGCCGGGTGTTGCTACGTCGGCAATGGAAAGCCGCCAGTTGAAGCCGCCATCGGGCGCCGGGTCCTGCAGCAGTTCGAGCGTCGAGCCGCCGCCATTCTTCCACGGCATGCGGCGGTAATCCTTGGCGCTGAGCGAAGTCACATGCATCGTTTCACCCACGAACCGTTCTGGACGATGCCTGCATTGGGATTGCCGCCGAACCAATAGCTGAGTTCCGCCGGCCGTTCGATCGACCAGACGGCGAGGTCGGCCGCCATCCCGGCTCGCAATTGGCCATGCGTGGCCTGCAGGCCGAGAGCCTTCGCGGCATGGCGCGTGGCACCCAGCAATGCCTCCTCCGGCGTTAATCGGAAGAAGGTGGTGGCCATGCTGAGCATCAGCAGCAGCGAAAGGGTGGGCGATGTGCCGGGATTGTGGTCGGTCGAGACGGCGATCGGCACACCCGCCTTGCGGAACCCGTCGATGGGCGGCAACTTCGTCTCCCGCAGCGCATAGAAGGCGCCCGGCAACAGCACGGCAACGGTGCCGGACTTGGCCATGGCGGCAATGCCGGTCTCGCTCGCATATTCCAGATGGTCGCAGGAGAGAGCGCCGAATTCGCTGGCGAGCTGCGCGCCGCCCTGGTCCGACAGCTGCTCGGCATGCAGTTTCACCGGCAGGCCTAGGCGTCTGGCCGTTTCAAACACCCTGCGGGTCTGCGCGGGCGAAAAAGCGATCTTCTCGCAGAAGGCATCGACCGCATCGGCCAGTTTCTCGCGCGCCAAGGCCGGCAGGATTTCGTCGCAGACGCGCGTGATATAGCCGTCGCTGTCGCCCGCGAATTCGGGCGGCAAGGCATGGGCCGCGAGGCACGTCGTGCGTACCGCGACCGGGTGGATTTCGCCCAGCCGCCTGGCCGCAGCCAGCTGTTTGCGCTCGTTCTCAAGATCGAGGCCGTAGCCGGACTTGATCTCGATGGTCGTGACGCCTTCGGAAGCCAGTTCGTTTAGGCGTCTGGAGGCGCTGGCTGCCAGCTCGTCGATACCGGCACTCCGGGTGGCCGTCACGGTCGAGGCGATCCCGCCGCCCGCCTTGGCGATCTCCTCATAGCTGGTGCCTTTGAGGCGCAACTCGAACTCGGCCGCCCGGTCGCCGCCATAGACGAGGTGCGTATGGCAATCGATGAGACCGGGGCTGACCCAGCGTCCGCCGAGCCGGACGGTCTCTCGTGCCTCGCCGGCGGGGAGGTCGCCGCGCCGTCCGATCCAGGCGATCTTGCCGCCACGAAGCGAAATGGCCGCGTCTTCGATCGCACCGTAGGGTTGGCCGCTGTCGCTCATGGTGGCGGCGCGACAATCGGTCAGCAGGAGGTCCCAGGTCATGGAGGTGCCGGCTATTTGTTGAGCATCGGCAGATTAAGCCCTTGCTCGCGCGCACATTCAATGGCGCTTTCATAGCCGGCATCGGCGTGGCGCATGACGCCTGTGCCGGGGTCGTTGGTCAGCACATTGCGCAGCCGTTTGTCCGCCTCCGCCGAGCCGTCGCAGAGGACGACCATGCCCGAATGCTGCGAGAAGCCCATGCCGACCCCGCCGCCATGGTGCAGGCTGACCCAGGTGGCGCCCGATGCGGTGTTGAGGAGGGCGTTGAGCAGGGGCCAATCGGAAACGGCATCCGAGCCGTCCTTCATGCCTTCGGTTTCGCGATTGGGGCTGGCAACGGAGCCGGAATCGAGATGGTCGCGGCCGATGACGATCGGCGCCTTCAACTCACCGTTGCGGACCATTCCGTTGAAGGCGAGTCCCAAGCGCATGCGCTGGCCCAAGCCCACCCAGCAGATGCGCGCCGGCAGCCCCTGGAACTTGATGCGGCTGCCGGCCATGTCGAGCCAGTTATGGAGGTGCCTGTCCTCCGGAATGAGTTCCTTCACCTTGGCATCGGTCTTGTAGATGTCCTCCGCCTCGCCGGAGAGGGCGACCCAGCGGAAGGGGCCGACGCCGCGGCAGAAGAGGGGGCGTATATAGGCGGGCACGAAGCCGGGGAAGTCGAAGGCGTTGGCGACACCTTCTTCCTTGGCCATCTGGCGGATATTGTTGCCGTAATCGAAAGTGGGAATGCCCATCTTCTGGAACTCGAGCATCGCGCGCACCTGGACGGCCATGGATTGCTTGGCGGCCTTGATCACGGCAGCCGGGCCCTTCTGCCGCATCTCGGCCGCCTTGGAGAGCGACCAGCCGGCGGGAAGATAGCCGTTGAGCGGGTCATGTGCGCTGGTCTGGTCCGTCACCATATCGGGACGGATGCCGCGCTTGACGATCTCCGGGAAGATTTCGGCGGCATTGCCGAGCAGGCCGATGGAGATGGCCTTGCCTTCCTTCTTCGCCTGTTCAAGGAGTGCAAGCGCTTCATCGAGCGAGGCCGCCTTGGTGTCGACATAGCGCGTCTCAAGGCGCTTTTCGATGCGCGAGGGTTCGCATTCGACGGCGATCATGGAAGCGCCGGCCATGGTCGCGGCCAGCGGCTGCGCGCCGCCCATGCCGCCCAGGCCCCCGGTCAGGATCCAGCGGCCCTTGAGATCGCCGCCATAATGCTGGCGCCCGGCTTCGACGAACGTCTCATAGGTTCCCTGAACGATGCCTTGGCTGCCGATGTAGATCCAGGAACCTGCCGTCATCTGGCCGTACATCATCAGGCCCTTGGCATCCAGTTCGCGGAAATGCTCCCAGGTTGCCCAGTGGGGGACCAGGTTGGAATTGGCCAGCAGCACGCGCGGCGCATTCTCATGCGTGCGGAAGACACCGACCGGCTTGCCGGACTGAATGAGCAACGTTTCGTCGCCTTCCATCTTTTTCAGCGTCTCGACGATCTTGTCGAAGCAGGCCCAGTTGCGCGCCGCCTTGCCGATGCCGCCATAGACCACCAGTTCACCCGGATTCTCGGCCACGTCGGGGTCGAGATTGTTCATCAGCATGCGCAAGGGAGCCTCGGTCGCCCAGGATTTGGCGTTGAGCTTTGTGCCTCGGGGGGCGCGAATGATCCGCTGGTTGGCGGCGGGCGCGTTCATGGTCGTCACCTCAATGAGTTAACTTGTATATACATGTATGGACAATATCAAATGCACGTCCGCTCGGCAACCGTCTTGCGCCGGTGGAAACAGCGCCGCCGCCAACCGTTAATGGATCATTCAGGAACGTTAATGTACTGTGCCCGGCATCTGGGGATCGGGGCGATAATGTCGAATGAAATGAAGGGCGTGCTGCTGGCCGTCGGCGCCACGATTGGCTGGAGCCTCAGCGGCGTCTTCATCCGATACGTGCCCGAGATAGATGCCTGGACCTTCAATGCCTATCGCGGCGGCAGCATGAGTGTGGCGCTGCTGATATGGATGCTCCTGCGCTACCGCGCCGAGACGATCGGTCATTTCCGTCAGGCGACGCTGGTGCCGCTGGTTGCCACGGCCGGCTTTTTCGGGATCGGCTCGTCGCTTTACATTCTCGCGATGCAGAAGGCGAGCGTGGCGGCGGTGTCGTGCGTCGCGGCGACGTCGCCCTTGTTTGCCGCATTGCTTGCCTGGGTCTGGCTCGGCGAACGCACGCGCCTGATGGTGCTGGTGGCGATCCTCGTTGCCCTGGTCGGCGTTGCCGTCGTGGCCTTCGGCGAAAGCGGGGCCTCTTTGACCGGTCTCACGGGATCGCTCATCGCCCTTCTGGTCGCCCTCTGTTTTGCCGGACAAAGCGTCACCCTGCGCCGATATCACTCGGTCGAAATGGCGCCCTCGCTCATCGTTGGCGGACTCGGTATCTTCATTGCCGTGTCGCTGACCCAGGGGTTGGCGCCGATCGGCCTCAACGAATTCCTGATTCTTGCCGTCATGGGGACGGTGCAACTGGCGTTGCCGCTCGTCCTCTATATGCGCGGCGCCCGTTATGTGCCGGCGGTACAGATGGTCCTGATTTCGCTGGCCGATGCCTTCCTCAATCCGTTCTGGGTGTGGCTGGTGCACGGTGAGATACCGGGCGCCAGCATCTTCCTTGGCGGCGCGCTGATTCTGGGGGCGATTGCCGCCGTCACCTTGCGCCGCGCCGCACCCGACAACAGCATGCCAGCAACCTGAGAGCGAGCCGATGAAATTCGACAGCGTCAATGTCATGACCGAAATCGTCCAGCACGTGACCGAGGACGATCCGCTCTGGGTGCCGCTCACCGACCAGGTGCAATTGCGACCCTTGATGTTCGACTGTTCAAACGGTGCCTGGTCCAATTTGCTGAAAGTGACCCCCGGCGGCAGCCTTGCCTGCCACTATCACACGGCGCCGGTGCATGCCTTCGTCGTCGAAGGGGCGTGGCGATACCTGGAGCATGATTGGCTGGCGGATACCGGCAGCTTCATCTACGAGCCGCCGGGAGAAGTGCACACGCTGGTTGCCGATGAAAAACGCGGCATGACGACCTTCTTCGTCACGCGCGGCTCGCTGATCTATACCGACCGGTCGGGCAAGCAGATCGGATACGAGGATGTCTTCACGCGGCTGGCGCGCTTTCGCGAGCATCTGGCGCAGTCGGGGCTGGATCAGACAGTTGCCGATCAATTGATTCGCTGAACTTGGCGGCAATCAGGGTGTAGGCGACCGGAACGACGAAAAGCGTGAAGAAGCTGCCGAAGCTGAGACCGCCGACGATCACCCAGCCGATGGCCTGGCGCGATTCCGCGCCGGCTCCTTCCGCCATTGCCAGGGGAATGGTGCCGAGCACCATGGCGCCCGTGGTCATCAGGATGGGGCGCAGGCGCAAGACCGCCGCTCCGATCACGGCATCGACCAAACCGAGGCCCGTGGCGCGCCGCTGGTTGGCGAATTCGACGATGAGGATGCCGTGTTTGGTGATGAGGCCGATCAGCGTCACCAGGCCGATCTGGCTGTAGACATTGAGCGTACCGCCGGTGAGCTGCATGGCAAGCAGAGCGCCGGTCATCGCCAACGGCACGGTTAGCATGATGATGAAAGGATCGCGGAAGCTCTCGAACTGAGCCGACAGCACGAGATAGATGAAGGCGAGCGCCAGGATGAAGACTGTAAGGCCGCTCTGGCTCGATGCGCGCAGTTCGCGCGACTGGCCGGCATAGTCGAGCTGCATCGTATTCGGCATCTGGCTGGTGGCAATCTGCTGCAAGGCGGCAAGCGCGTCGCCGGATGTGTAGCCAGGACCCGCATTGGCCGAGATGGTGGCTGAACGCAGCTGATTCCAGCGGTTGAGGTCCTTGGGCGAGACCGTTTCGCGCAGGCTGACGATGTTGGAGAGCGGGACCATCGCGCCGCCGGACGCACGCACATAAATGAGCTTGGCCTGGTCCGGTGTCGAGCGGGCGCGGTTATCAACCTTGACCACCACGTCATATTGCCGGCCTTCGCGTTTGAAGCGGGTGACGTCGCGGCCGGCAAGGAGCGATTCGATGGTGGTGCCGACCCGTTCGACATTTATGCCAAGATCGGCGGCCTTGTCGCGATCGACGGTGAGGCGGATTTCCGGCTTGGATAGCTTCAGGTCCGAATCCGGATTGGCCAGGCGCGGATCGTCGCGTGCCGTGTCGAGGATCGCCTGCACGACCTCGTCCAGCTCCTCATAGGTGCCGGTGCTGAGCACGACCAGCTCGGCTGCCTTGGTATTGGGGCTCTGGCCCAGCGAGGGTGGCACGTTGGCGAAGACATTGACGCCGGGCAGTTGCGAGAGCGGCTTGCGCAGGTCGGCGGCGATCTGCTTCGAGGAGCGGGTGCGCTCGTCCCAGGGCTTGAGGCGCATCGGCGCCATGGCCTGCGACGGACTTTGATTGCCGGTCACGGTAAAATAGCTGTTAAGTTCCGGCACGGTGGCGAAGATGTTCTCCACGCGCTGCACATAGCCGGCAGTGTATTGAAGTGTGGCACCCTCGGGCCCGGTCACGGAAGCAAACAGAATGCCGCGATCTTCGACCGGTGTCAGTTCCTGCTTCAGGCCCAGGAACAGCCAATAGGCCGCGCCGGCGACGACGACAACCAAGGCCACGACCAGCCAGCGTGCCGCCATGCAGAAGCGCAGGGACGCGGCGTAACCGTTCGTCAATTTTGTCAGAAAATACTCGATGGCACGGTAGATCGGCCCGTGTTTTTCATGCTCGCGGTCGGGCAGGAACTTGGCGCACATCATCGGCGAAAGGGTCAATGCCACAAAGCCGGAAACGAGCACCGCACCGGCCAGGGTGAGGGCGAATTCGGTGAAGAGCTTGCCGGTACGGCCGCTCTGCAGGGCTACCGGCACGTAGACGGCGGCCAGGGTGATCGTCATCGCCAGCACGGCGAAGGCGATTTCGCGGCTGCCGATGAGAGCCGCCCGCAAAGGACCGACGCCTTCCTCGATATGGCGGTGGATGTTCTCCAGCATGACGATCGCATCGTCCACGACCAAGCCAATCGCCAGCACGAAGGAAAGCATGGTGAGGGTGTTGAGGCTGAAACCCAGCGCATACATGATCGCACAGGCGCCGATCAACGACAGCGGGATGGTGACGAGCGGAACCAGCGTGGCACGGAACGAACGCAGGAAGAAGATGATGACCAGCAGCACCAGCACGACGGCCTCGCCGATGGCACGATAGACATTGTCGATCGAGGTGCGGATGAAGGTCGACGAATCGTAGGCCAGTTCCAGCGCCATGCCGCTGGGCAGGCTGGCCTGGATGGCCGGCAGATTGGCCCGGATCTCCGCCGAGACGTCGAGCGGGTTGGCGGTCGACTGCTTGATGATGCCCAGCGAGACGCCGGTTTTGCCGTTGATCCTTGTGCGGATCGTATCGTCATAGGCGCCAAGCTCGACGTCTGCTACGTCGCCCAGTCGAACCAGGGCCTGCGTGGATTTCTTGACGATGATGGCGGCAAACTCCTCCGGCGAGGCGACGCCGGTATCGGAGAGGACCGAAAACTCCCGCGCCTGGCTTTCGATGGTGCCGGCCGGCATTTCAACATTCTGCGCGCGGAGCGCTTCTTCGATGTCCTGTACCGTCAGCCGGAAGGCAGCGAGGCGCTCCGGCTTCAGCCAGATGCGCATGGCCGGCTTGCGTTCCCCGAAAATGCGCACTTCGGAAATGCCCGACAGGGTCTGCAGCTTGTTCTTCACGAAGCGGTCGACATAGTCGGAGATCTGCAGCGAGGAATCGACGTCGCTGGTGAAGGCCATCCAGATGATCGGCTGCGCGTCAGCCTCCACCTTGGCGATGACTGGCTCTTCGACATCGTCCGGCAGCTTGCCGCGCGCGCGGGAGACGCGGTCGCGCACATCGGCGGCGGCTGAATCGATGTCGCGGCTGGGGCGGAAGGTGATGCTGATGCGCGAGGATTCGGCGCGGCTTGCCGATTTGATGAAGTCGATGCCTTCGATACCGGAGAGACTCTCTTCCAGTTCCTGCGTCACCTGCAGTTCCATGATTTCGGCCGAGGCGCCGCGGAAGGTGGTGGAGACGCTGACCACCGGCTCGTCGATATCGGGATATTCGCGCACCGTCAGGCGCTGATAGGCGATGAAACCGATCAGCAGGATGACCAGGTTGATGACCGTGGCAAAGACCGGCCGGCGAATGCAAAGCTCAGGAAGACGCATGCCGGCTGCTCCCTATGGCTGGACAATTTCGATATCGGCGCCGGGGCGGAGCTTCAGTTGCCCATCCGTCACGACCGTCTCGCCGACCGAAAGGCCGTCGACAATCTGCACCTTGCCCTGCTGTCGCAAACCGGTTTTCACCGGCTTCATCACGGCCTTGTCGCCTTCGACCGCATAGACGAAGACGCGGTCGCCGCGAGCAACGAGTGTTTCTTCGGGGATGACGACGGCATTGTCGATGGTGCCGGCATTGATTTCGACTTCGATGAAGAGGCCGGGTTTCAAGCGATCGTCTGGATTGGCGATTTCGGCACGGACCGAAACGGCGCGCGCCGCCGGGTCGAGTTCCGGATCGATCGCCAGGATCTTTCCGGCGAAGCGCTCGCCGGGAAATGCGTCGGTGGCGATGTCGACGCGGGTGCCTTCCTTGAGCACGGAGAGCTCCGTCTGCGGTACCGCGAAATCGACATAGAGCGGATCTATGCGGGACAAAATGAAGATCGACTGGCCGGGCGAGAGATATTCGCCGACGCTTACCTGGCGCAGGCCGAGTGCACCGCTGAAAGGTGCCGTGATGCGCGTCTTTGCCAGATTGGCCTGGGCCAGATTGAGGGCTGCCTCGGCAACACCGAGTTCCGATGTCGCCTCGTCCACGGCCTTGGGCGTGCCGGCGCCCTTGGCCATCAGATTGCTGGCGCGTTCGGAGTTGGCCAGCCACAGCTTCCGCTTCGCATCGGCCTCGGCGACCTGGGCGCGGTAGATGGTGGTGTCCAATTCCGCCAGCACGTCGCCCTTGGCGACCTTGCCGCCTTGCGCGCCGGAGACGCTGACGATGCGGCCGGCGATTTCGGGGCTGACGGTCACGGTATCGGAGGCGGTGAGGGTGCCGACCGCGCGGGACTGCCGAACCAGTGTCTCGGAGGTTGCCTGTGCGACATAGACCGCGACGGGTGCAGTGGCCCCGCCGGCCCCAGGGATCGGCGCGGCTGCGGAGGAGGGCAGCAGGCTTGCCGGAACCAGACCCTCCGGCAGCCGGTCGCGGCCCCAGTAAAAGGCCGCCGCCAGGGCGGCCAGCGTCAGCAGGGCCAGGATGCGGGGCAGATGGGCGCGTCTTTTCGGCTGGATCATTGTCTGTCGGCTATCCGAATCAAAAGCGGGCAAGGCGGCGTGAATCCTACGTTTATGCCCGGCGGTGGGGGCAAATCGCCGGCACGGTACGTCCTGACTTACACGAGCAGCGCCGCCAAACCCTGCGCTGGAGCAACATAGCGGCAAATTATGGCAAAGTGTTGCACCGCATCAGAAGATTCTGCCTGCCGCGATTCCGGCGCGGGCAATAATTCGGCGCATGCGTGTTGACAGCCAACGGGGCATTGCAGTACATGCTGCCCCGCCGAACAGACGAGGCCGCGCGCCGGCCCCGACACTGTCTTGCGCGGGTGTAGCTCAGTTGGTTAGAGCGCCGGCCTGTCACGCCGGAGGCCGCGGGTTCAAGTCCCGTCACTCGCGCCACTTTCCTTTTCAGAAAAGCGTAGTGTATTCATGCGGTTAAGTCTCGTCTCGGACTTAATTCACGCTCCTTTTTGGTGGTTTTTACCCTTCCTTGGCCGCATTTACGTCTTTATAGTGAGGCCCGCCCGGAGTCGTAACTTTGTTTGCGATCAGGGTCTTTTGCGCTGCGAAAAATTGGCGTAAAGGACCGCTGCAAATCCGGGGTGTGGAAGCCCGCTCATCGGCCGCCGGCCGGGCGCGGGGTGAACGGTGTGATGGAGCGTAGGAAATCGCGGGATGGACGACCTACTCAAAGAATACCTGCCGATCCTGATTTTCCTGATCATCGCGACGGCGCTGACGCTGGTCATGGTCACGGCTTCGCTGTTTCTCGGCAAGCAGAACCCGGATTCGGAAAAGCTGTCGCCCTATGAATGCGGTTTCGAGGCGTTCGACGACGCCCGCCGCCAGTTCGACGTTCGATTCTACCTCGTCTCGATCCTTTTCATCATCTTCGACCTCGAAGTGGCCTTTCTGTTTCCTTGGGCGGTGTCGCTGGGAAATATTGGTCTCTTCGGCTTCTGGTCGATGATCATCTTCCTTGGCGTCCTCACCGTGGGTTTCATCTACGAGTGGAAGAAGGGCGCCCTAGAGTGGGAATAAGGGGAGTGGGAGTAAGCCAATGAGCCAGCCCCAGACAGTGCCAGCCAGCGGAATCCTGCGTCCGGGTCCAGCCCAGGACCGGGTGCTGACCGCGGTCACCGACGAGTTGCAGGACAAGGGCTTCGTCGTCGCGCAGATGGACAAGCTGGTGAATTGGGCGCGGACCGGTTCGCTCTGGCCGATGACGTTCGGCCTGGCCTGCTGCGCCGTCGAAATGATGCATGCCTATATGGCGCGCTATGACCTCGACCGCTTCGGCGTCGTGCCGCGCGGATCTCCGCGTCAATCGGACGTGATGATCGTGGCCGGCACGCTGACCAACAAAATGGCCCCGGCGCTCCGCAAGGTCTATGACCAGATGGCGGAGCCGCGCTGGGTTATTTCCATGGGCTCCTGCGCCAATGGCGGTGGCTACTATCACTATTCCTATGCCGTCGTTCGCGGCTGCGACCGCGTCGTGCCGGTCGATGTCTATGTTCCGGGCTGCCCGCCGACGGCCGAGGCGCTGGTCTACGGCATCCTGCAATTGCAGAAGAAGATCCGACGTACCTCGACGATCGCGCGCTAAACCCGCGGATCGAAGCAGCGTACTAGGGGAAGGGTAGGGACAATACCATCATGACGGACGTTTATCGCGAGCTCGGCGAATATATCGCCGCCGCCCTCGGGGATGCGGTGCTGCGCACTGAAATCGCCCTGGGTGAATTGATGGTCTATGTCCCTGCGGCGCGCATCGAGCGCGTGCTTGGTTTCCTGCGCGACGACGCCAATTGCCAGTTCAAGATGATGATCGACATTTGCGGCGTCGACTATCCGGACCGGGCCGAACGTTTCGACGTCGTCTATAACCTGCTGAGCGTCAGCCACAATCGCCGCTGCCGCGTCAAGGTTGCGATCGGCGAGGATGAGGCGGTCCCGAGTGTCGTTGGCGTCTATCCCGGCGCCGGCTGGTTCGAACGCGAAGCCTACGACCTCTACGGCATCTTTTTCGACGGTAACCCGGATCTCCGGCGCCTCCTCACCGATTACGGTTTCGAGGGGCATCCGTTTCGCAAGGACTTCCCGCTTACCGGTTATGTCGAGGTCCGCTACGACGAAACGCAGAAGCGCGTCGTCTACGAACCCGTGAAGCTGACGCAGGAATTCCGCTCGTTCGATTTCCTCTCCCCCTGGGAAGGCATGCTGCAGCCGCGCCCCGTGCTGCCGGGTGACGAAAAAGCCGGCGAAGGCCCGGCTGGGAAGACAAACTGATGGCCGAAACGCATATCAAACCGATGACCATGAACTTCGGGCCGCAGCATCCCGCGGCCCACGGCGTGTTGCGCATGGTCATGGAGATGGATGGTGAAATCGTGCGCCGGGTCGATCCGCATATCGGCCTGCTGCATCGCGGCACCGAGAAGCTGATCGAATACAAGACCTACACCCAGGCGATTCCTTATTTCGACCGCCTCGATTACGTCAGCCCGATGTGCCAGGAGCATGCCTTCGTGCTCGGCGTCGAAAAGCTGCTGGGCCTCGAAGTTCCCTTACGCGGCCAGTATATCCGCGTCATGTTCGACGAGGTGACGCGCATCCTCAATCACCTCCTCAACATCCCGGCCTATGCCATGGATGTCGGCGCCGTGACGCCGTTCCTCTGGGTGTTCGAGCAGCGCGAACTGCTGATGGAGTTCTACGAGCGCGTTTCCGGGGCGCGTCTGCATGCAGCCTATTACCGGCCCGGCGGCGTTCATCAGGACCTGCCGGCGGGTCTCCTCGATGACCTCTGGGCCTGGAGCGAGAAGTTCCCCAAGGTCGTCGACGACATGGAAGGCCTGCTCACCGAGAACCGCATCTTCAAGCAGCGTCTCGTGGATGTCTGCCCGGTCTCGGCCGAGGATGCCATTGCCTGGGGCTTCACCGGTCCGGTCCTGCGCGCCTCTGGCGTGCCATGGGATCTCCGCAAGTCGCAGCCCTACATGGTCTATGACCGGATGGATTTCGATATCCCAGTCGGCAAGCATGGCGATTGCTACGACCGTTATCTCGTGCGCGTCGCCGAAATGCGCGAGAGCCTCAAGATCGTGCGCCAGTGCATCAAGGAAATGCCGGGCGGGCCGGCGAGTTCGATCGATCACAAGGTGACCCCGCCCAGCCGCGGCGAAATGAAGCATTCGATGGAAGCGCTGATCCATCACTTCAAGCTTTATACTGAAGGTTACCACGTGCCGGCGGGCGAAACCTACACGGCCGTCGAAGCGCCCAAGGGCGAGTTCGGCGTCTATCTCGTCTCCGACGGCACCAACAAGCCGCATCGCTGCAAAATCCGGGCGCCGGGCTTCCCGCATCTCCAGGCCATGGACTTCCTGTGCAAGGGCTACATGCTGGCGGATTCGGTGGCGATCCTCGGCTCCCTCGACATTGTGTTCGGTGAGATCGACAGATGAGTGCTAACGCAAACACCGATATGGTCCAGCCGGACAGCTTCGCCTTCAGCGCGGAGAATCTGGAAAAGGCCAAGAAGATCGTCGCGAAATATCCGGAAGGCCGTCAGCCTTCGGCGGTGATGCCGCTCCTCGATCTGGCGCAGCGCCAGCATGGCTGGGTTCCGCGCGCGGCGATGGATATCATCGCCGGCATGCTCGACATGGCGCCGATCCGCGTCTACGAGGTCGCGACCTTCTACACGATGTACAATCTGCAGCCGGTCGGCAAATACCTGATCCAGGTCTGCCGCACGACGCCCTGCTGGCTGAGGGGTTCCGACAGCCTCACCGGCTATCTGACGAAGCGCCTTGGCGTCGCCATGAAGGAAGTCACCAAGGACGGCCTCTTCAGCATGATGGAAGTCGAATGCCTCGGCGCCTGCTGCAATGCGCCGATGGTGCAGATCAATGACGATTTCTACGAGGATTTGACGCCCGAAACCCTGGGCAAGGTACTCGACGATCTTGCCGCCGGCAGGCAGCCGAAGAAGGGTCCGCAGAACGGTCGTCGCGCGTCGATGAACGAAGACGGCCCAACGACGCTCAAGGACATTCCGATCACCTACGACATGGCGGGAGACTGAAGCGATGTTGCAGGACAAGGATCGCATTTTTAAGAACATCTACTGCCAGGACGATTGGCGTCTGGCGGGGGCCCGCCGTCGCGGCATCTGGGATAATACCAAGGCGCTGCTCGAAGCCGGCCCGGACAAGATCGTCGACGACATCAAGGCGTCGGAATTGCGCGGCCGCGGTGGCGCCGGTTTCCCGACCGGCATGAAATGGTCCTTCATGCCCAAACAGTCCGATGGCCGTCCGTCCTATCTCGTCGTCAATGCCGACGAATCCGAACCCGGCACCTGCAAGGACCGCGAGATCCTGCGCTTCGATCCGCATATGCTGATCGAAGGCTGCCTCATCGCCGGCTTCGCCATGCGCTGCAAGGCGGCCTATATCTATGTGCGCGGCGAGTTCTATCAGGAAGCGATGCACGTCCAGGCGGCGATCGACGAAGCTTACGATGCCGGCCTCATCGGCAAGAACGCTTCCGGTTCGGGTTATGATTTCGACGTCTATCTGCATCGCGGTGCCGGCGCCTATATCTGCGGCGAGGAATCGGCCCTCATCGAAAGCCTCGAAGGCAAGAAGGGCCAGCCGCGCTTGAAGCCGCCTTTCCCGGCGGCTTGCGGTCTCTATGGTTGCCCGACCACGGTCAACAATGTCGAAACCATCGCTGTGACGCCGACCATTCTGCGGCGCGGTCCCACCTGGTTTGCCGGTCTCGGCCGGCCGAAGAATGTGGGCACCAAGCTTTTCTGCGTCTCGGGCCATGTGAACAAGCCCTGCAATGTTGAAGAGGAAATGGGGATACCCTTACGCGAACTCATCGATAAGCATTGCGGCGGCGTGCGCGGCGGCTGGGACAATCTGCTGGCGGTCATCCCCGGCGGTTCCTCGGTGCCGATGCTGCCCAAGCATATCTGTGACGATGTGCTGATGGATTTCGATTCATTGCGCGCGGTGCAGTCGGGCCTCGGCACGGCGGCCGTCATCGTCATGGACAAGTCGACTGACCTTATCGAGGCGATCACGCGTTTCGCGCATTTCTACATGCACGAAAGCTGCGGCCAGTGCACGCCGTGCCGGGAAGGCACCGGCTGGATGTTCCGCATCATGACGCGCTTCGTGAAGGGCGATGCCGACCCGTCCGAAATCGACATGCTGCTGGAAATCTCCAAGCAGATCGAAGGTCACACCATCTGCGCGCTGGGCGACGCGGCGGCGTGGCCGATCCAAGGTTTGATGCGACATTTCCGTCCGGTGGTCGAGCAGCGCATGCGCGACTTCCGTGGCCGCCAGGCAGCGGAATAAGGGCTGGGGAGTAGGGATCCAAGATCATGCCGAAGATGACGATCGACGGAATTGAGATCGAGGTGCCGGCAGGCATTACCGTCCTGCAGGCCTGCGAGCTCGCCGGCAAGGAAATCCCGCGCTTCTGCTATCACGAACGCCTGTCGGTCGCCGGCAATTGCCGCATGTGCCTGGTCGAACAGGAAAAGGCGCCGAAGCCCGTGGCAAGCTGCGCCATGCCCGTTGCCGAGGGCATGGTGATCAAGACGGACAGCCCGCTGGTGCAAAAAGCCCGCAAGGGCGTCATGGAATTCCTGCTCATTAACCATCCGCTGGATTGCCCGATCTGCGATCAGGGCGGCGAGTGCGATCTGCAGGATCAGGCGATGGCCTTCGGCAAGAGCTTCTCTCGTTATCAGGAAGAAAAGCGCGCCGTCACCGACAAGGATTTCGGCCCCCTGGTGAAGACCGAGATGACGCGCTGCATCCAGTGCACGCGCTGCATCCGCTTTGCCACCGAAGTGGCCGGCGTCGAGGTGCTGGGTGCCGTCTCGCGCGGCGAGCATATGGAAGTCACCACCTATGTCGAGAAGGGCATTGCCTCGGAGCTTTCCGGCAATCTCATCGATCTCTGCCCGGTTGGTGCGCTGACCTCGAAGCCCTATGCCTTCACCGCGCGTCCCTGGGAACTTGCCAAGACGGAATCGGTCGATGTCGCCGATGCGGTCGGCGTCAATGTGCGCATCGACTCCCGCGGCCGCGAAGTGCTGCGCGTCCTGCCGCGCCTCAATGAAGACGTGAACGAGGAGTGGATGGCCGACAAGGGCCGCTTCTGGGTCGATGGCCTGAAGCGCCAGCGCCTGGATCGCCCCTTCGTGCGCGAGAACGGCAAGCTGCGCGAAGCGAGCTGGGGCGAGGCGTTCAACGCCATCGCCGCGCGCCTCAAGGGTGTCGAGGGCAAGCGCATCGCCGCCATCGCCGGCGATCAATGCGATGCCGAAAGCATGTTCGCGCTGAAGGAGCTCATGGCGGCGCTGGGGTCGCCCAACCTCGACTGCCGCCAGGATGGCGCTGCGGTCGATGCCAATGTGCGTGCCTCCTATCTCTTCAACAGCACCATCGCCGGCATCGACAAGGCCGATGTGATCCTGCTGGTGGGATCCAATCCGCGCTGGGAAGCGCCGGTCCTCAATGCCCGCATCCGCAAGCGTCACCTCAAGGGCGGCCTGAAGGTCGCCACCGTCGGCGGCGTCGGCGAACTCACCTATCCGGTCGAAATGCTCGGTGCCGGCGGCGAGACGCTGAGCCAGATTGCTTCGGGCGTCAACGGCTTTGCCGAGACGCTCAAGAACGCCAAGGCGCCGATGATCATCGTCGGTCAGGGCGTTCTGGCGCGGCCGGATGGTGCTGCCATTCTAGGCCTCGCGCGCAAGTTGGCCGAAAGCTGCAATGTCGTGCGCGACGGCTGGAACGGTTTCAACGTCTTGCAGATTGCGGCTTCCCGCGTCGGCGGTCTTGAGCTTGGCTTCGTGCCGCAGGCCGGTGGCCGCGATGTCGCCGGCATCCTCGACGGTGCGCAGAAGGGCGATATCGACCTGGTCTACCTGCTGGCCGCCGATGAGATCGACACGAACCGTCTCGGCAAGGCCTTCGTGATCTATCAGGGCCATCATGGCGATCGTGGCGCGCACCGCGCCGACGTCATCCTGCCGGGCGCCGCCTATACCGAGAAGGACGGCACCTATATGAACATCGAGGGGCGCGCCCAACTCGGCCGCCTCGCGGTGTTCCCGCCGGGCGATGCCAAGGCGGATTGGAGCATCCTGCGGGCACTTTCGGAAACGCTGGGCAAGAAGCTTGGCTACGACTCGCTCGATCAGCTGCGCAAGAAGCTCTATCAGGCTTTCCCGCGCTTCCAGCGTCTCGGCGTTATCGAGCCGGCGGCCTGGGGCCAGTTCGGCGGCCAAGGCGAAGTCGGGCGCGATCATTTCCGCTCCGCCATCAGCAACTACTATATGACCGACCCGATCAGCCGCGCTTCGGCAACGATGGCGCAATGCACCGAACGTTTCGTGCAACCGGCTGCGGGCGGAAAGACGGGCACCCATGGCTGAGTTCTTCACATCGACCTTCGGGACCTATCTCGGCACCACGATCTTCACGGTGCTGATGATCCTCTGCATCATCGTGCCGTTGCTCCTGGCCGTGGCCTACCTCACCTTGGCCGAACGCAAGATCATGGCGGCGATGCAGATCCGCCGTGGCCCGAACGTGGTCGGCCCCTTCGGCCTGCTGCAGCCGATCGCCGACGGCGTCAAATTGCTGTTCAAGGAAACGATCATCCCGTCGGGCGCCAACCGCGTCGCTTTCGTCGTGGCGCCGATGATCACCTTCATCCTGTCGCTCATCTCCTGGGCGGTCATTCCGTTCGATGACGGCGTGGTGCTGGCCGATCTTAATGTCGGCATCCTCTACCTCTTCGCCATCTCGTCGCTGGGCGTCTACGGCATCGTACTCGCCGGTTGGGCCTCGAACTCGAAATATCCGTTCTTGGGCGCCCTCCGTTCGGCGGCGCAGATGGTGTCCTACGAAGTCTCGATCGGCTTCGTGCTGGTGACCGTGCTGCTGTGCGTCGGTTCGCTCAACCTCAACGACATCGTCAAGGCGCAGGCCAATGTCTGGTTCTGCATCCCGCTGCTGCCGATGTTCGTGGTCTTCTATATCTCCGGCCTTGCCGAAACCAACCGCCCGCCCTTCGATCTGCCGGAAGCGGAATCGGAACTGGTCGCCGGCTACTTCTCCGAATATTCGGCCTTCACTTTCGCGCTCTTCTTCCTCGGCGAATACGCCAATATCTGGATGATGAGCGCCATGACCTCGATCCTGTTCCTCGGTGGCTGGCAGGCGCCGTTCGATGTCGCGCCCTTCACCTGGGTCCCGGGTTGGATCTGGTTTGCGGCGAAGGCCAGTTTCATCGCGGCGAGCTTCGTCTGGGTGCGCGCCACGTTCCCGCGCTACCGCTATGACCAGCTGATGCGTCTCGGCTGGAAGGTCTTCCTGCCGCTTTCCCTGGTGATGGTGATCCTGACCGCGGGTGTGCTCATCGCGACGGACAGCCTGCCGAGGAAAGGCAACATCCTGCCAGCCCCCGTGGTCGAAGAGACCGCGCCGGCCAGCAATTGAGGAGCCGACAAATGTCCGCGATCAGCCGCACGCTCAACAGCTTCCTCCTCAAGGAGCTCGTTTCCGGCATGGCGCTTACCTTCTCGTACCTGTTCAAGGAGAAGGTGACGATCAATTACCCCTACGAGAAGGGGCCGCTCAGCCCGCGCTTCCGTGGCGAGCACGCCTTGCGCCGCTATGCCAATGGCGAGGAACGCTGCATCGCCTGCAAGCTGTGCGAGGCGATCTGCCCGGCGCAGGCCATCACCATCGAGGCCGAGCCGCGCGACGACGGCAGCAGGCGCACGACGCGCTACGATATCGACATGACGAAATGCATCTATTGCGGCTTCTGCCAGGAGGCCTGCCCGGTGGATGCGATCGTCGAGGGACCGAATTTCGAGTTTGCCACCGAGACCCGCGAGGAGCTGTTCTATAACAAGGACAGACTGTTGCGGAACGGCGAGCGCTGGGAAGCGGAAATCGCCGGCAATATCGCCGCCGACGCACCCTATCGCTGAGCCCGGATAGGGTGGGGGAGAAAATCTAGATGATCGTGCAGACCATCGCCTTTTATGTCTTCGCCGCGGTGGCCGTCGTTTCGGCCCTGTTGGTGGTGGGCAACCGCAATCCGGTCTATTCGGTGCTGTTCCTGATTCTGACCTTCTTCAATGTCGCGGCACTCTTCGTCCTCATCGGCGCCGAGTTCCTGGCGATGATGCTGGTCGTGGTTTATGTCGGTGCGGTCGCTGTTCTCTTCCTCTTCGTCGTCATGATGCTCGACATCAATTTCGTCGAATTGCGCCAGGGTTTCGTGCGCTATCTGCCGATCGGCGCCATCATCGGCGTGATCCTGGCGGCCGAGCTGATCTTCGTCATGGCCGGCACGGGCCTCGGCACCGCGGCGGTCTCGGCGCCGACGCCGCCAATGGACCAGGCCAGCAATACCGAAGCGCTCGGCAACATCATGTATACCCAGTATTTCTACCTGTTCCAGGTGGCCGGGTTGGTGCTCTTGGTGGCCATGATCGGCGCCATCGTGCTGACCCACCGCGAGCGTGAAGGTGTGCGCCGCCAGCGCATCGCCGCTCAGGTCGATCGCAGCCGCAGCTCGGTGCAGCTTACCAAGGTCAAGACCGGGCAGGGTGCTACTGGGGGTGTCAAATGATGGCGATCGGCATCGAGCATTACCTGACGCTGTCGGCGATCCTGTTCACGATCGGCATCTTCGGCATCTTCCTCAACCGTAAGAACGTCATCATCATCCTGATGTCGGTTGAGTTGATGCTGCTTTCGGTCAATGTCAACATGGTCGCCTTCTCGCACTATCTCAATGACATGGTGGGGCAGGTCTTCGCCATGCTGATCCTGACCGTTGCCGCGGCAGAGGCCGCCATCGGTCTTGCCATCCTCGTCGTCTTCTTCCGGACTCGCGGCTCCATCGCCGTCGAGGACGTCAACGTGATGAAGGGCTGACATGAATCTCGACGTCGCCATCGTTGCCCTTCCACTGCTGGGCGCCCTCATAGCCGGCATCGGCAATCGCCGCATCGGCGATCATGCCGCGCAATGGATCACCGCCGGCCTGATGCTGGTCGTCATGGTCATCTCGTGGATGACTTTCTTCGACGTTACCGGCAACGGCAATGTACGCACCACGCAGCTTTTCACCTGGTTCGAGACCGGCACCTTCCGCGCCGCTTGGGCGCTGCGCATCGACCAGCTTTCGTCCGTGATGCTGATCGTGGTCACGACCGTGTCGGCCATGGTCCATGTCTATTCGATCGGCTACATGCACCACGACAAGTCGGTGCCGCGTTTCATGGCCTATCTGTCGTTCTTCACCTTCTGCATGCTGATGCTGGTGACGGCCGACAATTTCATCCAGATGTTCTTCGGTTGGGAAGGTGTGGGCCTCAGCTCCTACCTCCTCATCGGCTTCTGGTTCGACCGTCCCAGCGCCAACGCGGCCGCGATCAAGGCATTCCTGGTCAACCGCGTCGGCGATTTCGGCTTCGCGCTCGGCATCATGGGCTGCTTCCTGGTCTTCGACACAGTCGAGTTCAAGCCGATCTTCGAAGCGGTGATCGCAGGCGGGACCCCGCCGACCTTCGACTTCCTGGGGTACGAGGTGGATACCCTGACGACGCTTTGCCTGCTGCTCTTCGTGGGCGCCATGGGTAAGTCGGCGCAGCTCTTCCTGCATACCTGGCTGCCGGACGCGATGGAAGGCCCGACCCCGGTCTCCGCCCTCATCCATGCCGCCACGATGGTGACCGCCGGCGTCTTCATGGTCTGCCGCCTGTCGCCGATGTTCGAATACGCCCCTTATGCCAAGGAAGTCGTCACCGTCATCGGCGCCTCGACCGCCTTCTTCGCGGCGACGGTCGGCCTCACTCAGAACGACATCAAGCGGGTCATTGCCTATTCGACCTGCTCGCAGCTCGGCTACATGTTCTTCGCGGCCGGCGTCGGTGCCTATGGCGCCGCGATGTTCCATCTCTTCACGCATGCCTTCTTCAAGGCGCTGCTGTTCCTTTGCGCCGGTTCGGTGATCCATGCGATGTCGGGCGAGCAGGACATGCGCAAGATGGGCGGCATCTACAAGCTGATCCCCACCACTTATACCTTGATGTGGATCGGTAATATCGCCCTGGCCGGCGTCGGCATTCCAGGTGTCTTCGGCTTTGCCGGCTTCTATTCCAAGGACAGCATTCTCGAATCCGCCTTCGCCGCCCACAGCAGCGTCGGCATGTATGCCTTCTGGCTCGGCATCGTCGGTGCGGTCATGACGGCTTTCTATTCCTGGCGTCTCATTTATCTCACCTTCCACAACGAGCCGCGCGCGTCGCATGACGTGATGCATCACGTGCATGAAAGCCCGAAAGTGATGCTGATCCCGCTCTTTGTTCTGGCAGCAGGGGCTATCTTCTCGGGCTTCATCTGGCACGAAGGCTTTGTCGGCCTGGAGATGGAGCGTTTCTGGGGTGAGGCGATCCATTTCGCCGCCACCAACGAAGTGCCGCATCATGCCCATGACGTGCCGATGTGGGTGAAGCTGCTGCCGCTGGCGGCCGGCGTTTTCGGCATTCTCTTTGCGACATATTCGTATCTGGTCCAGCGCGGCTTGCCGGGCTTCTTTGCCGGCGCGTTCCGTCCGCTTTACCTCCTGTCCTATAACAAGTGGTATTTCGACGAGATTTATGACGCCCTTATCGTCAACCCGGCGAAGGCGCTGGGCCGCTTCCTGTGGAAGAAAGGCGATGGTGCCGTGGTTGATGGCGCCGTCGACGGCTTTGCGTGGCTCACCGGGGAATGGTTCGCCAAGCGCGCCAGTGCCCTGCAATCGGGTTATGTCTACCATTACGCTTTCGTCATGCTGATCGGCATCGTCGCCTTGGTCAGCTGGTACATTTTCGCCTTCGGTAAGTGAGAGACGCGATGAGCGGCAGCATGCCCATCCTCAGCCTGACGACCTTCCTGCCGCTTGTGGGCGCGGCGCTCATCCTCATCCTCAGGGGCGAGGAAGCTGCGGTCACGCGCAATGCCCGCTATATCGCCCTGTGGACGTCGCTCATCACCTTTGCCGTATCGCTGGTCATCTGGTTCCAGTTCGACCGCTCGATCGTCGGCTTCCAGTTCGAGGAAAAGGCCGAATGGCTGCCGCTCCTCGGCATCAATTACCGCATGGGCATCGACGGCATCTCGATGACCTTCGTGCTGCTCTCGACCCTGCTGACTCCGGTCTGCATCCTGGCCAGTTGGGAAGCGGTCGAGAAGCGCGTGAAGGAATATATGATCTCCTTCCTCGGTCTCGAGACGCTGATGGTCGGCACCTTCTGCGCGCTCGATTTCGTGACCTTCTACATCTTCTTCGAGGCCGTCCTCATCCCGATGTATCTCATCATCGGCATCTGGGGCGGACCGCGCCGCGTCTATGCCTCGATCAAGTTCTTCCTCTTCACGCTGGCGGGTTCGGTGCTGATGCTGCTGGCGATCCTGGCCATGTACGGCATCACGGGCACGTCCGACATCCCGACCCTGATGGCTTACGGTTTCGATCTCGATGTCCAGAAATGGCTGTGGCTGGCGCTGTTCGCTTCCTTTGCCGTCAAGGTGCCGATGTGGCCGGTCCACACCTGGTTGCCCGACGCCCACGTCGAAGCGCCGACCGCTGGCTCGGTCATCCTGGCCGGCGTGCTCTTGAAGATGGGCGCTTACGGGTTCCTGCGCTTCTCGATCCCGATGCTGCCCGAGGCGTCGGCTTATTTCACGCCGCTTGTCTACGGCCTCAGCATCGTCGCGGTCATCTACACCTCGCTCGTCGCACTGGCGCAGGAGGATATGAAAAAGCTCATTGCCTATTCCTCCGTGGCGCATATGGGTTTCGTCACCGCCGGCATCTTCTCGATGACCCAGCAGGGGCTTGAAGGTGCACTGTTCCAGATGCTCTCGCACGGTATCGTCTCTGGCGCACTCTTCCTCTGTGTCGGCGTCATCTACGACCGCCTGCATACCCGCGAGATCGCGCGCTATGGCGGCCTCGTTCACCGCATGCCGAAATATGCCGTCGTGTTCATGATCTTCACCATGGCCTCGGTCGGTCTACCCGGCACCAGCGGCTTCATCGGCGAGTTCCTGGTCATGGTCGGCGTCTTCAAGGACAACACTTGGGTGGCGTTCTTGATTGCGACCGGTGTGATCCTCGGTGCCGCCTACATGCTGTGGCTCTACCGCCGCATCATCTTCGGCGAACTGGTGAAGGAAGACCTCAAGACCATGCTTGACCTGTCGCTGCGCGAGAAGATCGTCTTCGCGCCGCTGCTCCTGCTCGTCTTCTGGATGGGTATCTATCCGGTCAGCTTCACCTCGATCTTCGGCCCGACGGTCACCGATTTCATCCAGGATTACGCGCCGCGCATGGAAGCCCAATCGGCGCTTTCTCCCTCGACGCTTCCCCCCTCGACGCTTCCTGGTGCGGCGGACCCCGCCGGAACCACTCAGTAAGGCAAGGACAGTCCCGTCATGACGTCGTTCATCGATCTCAATCTAGGTCTCGCCCGGCCGGAGATCTTCCTTGCCATCGCCAGCCTGGTGCTGCTCGTCATCGGCGTTTCGCTCGGCGACAAGCACATGCGTATCGTTGCCTGGGCCAGCGTGGTGGCGTTGCTGGTCGCCATCGTGCTGACCGTGACGGATACCGCGAGCGGGACGGCCTTCAACGGCCTGTTCATCGCCGACGGTTTCGGGCGCTTCGCCAAGGTGCTGTCCTTTGGGGCCGCGGCGCTGGCCGTCGTCATGTCGCTGGACTATGCCGAACGCGAAGGCATGGCGCGGTTCGAACTGCCGCTGCTGATGCTGCTGGCCAGCCTCGGCATGGCATTGATGATATCGGCCAACGATCTCATCTCGCTTTATGTCGGCCTCGAACTGCAATCGCTGGCGCTCTACGTCGTCGCCGCCATCCGCCGCGACACGGTGAAATCGACCGAAGCCGGTCTCAAATATTTCGTCCTCGGCGCGTTGAGCTCGGGCATGCTGCTTTATGGCTCGTCGCTGATCTACGGCTTCACCGGCTCGACGGATTTCGCCGTTCTGGCCGGCTCGCTCGCGGGCGAAGCAGGTCTCGGCTTGATCGTCGGCATCGTCTTCCTCTGTGCGGGCCTTGCCTTCAAGGTCTCGGCCGTGCCGTTCCACATGTGGACGCCGGATGTCTATGAAGGGGCGCCTACGCCGATCACCGCTTTTTTTGCCGCGGCACCCAAAATGGCCGCCATCGCGCTCTTCACGCGCGTCCTGGTGGGGCCGTTCGGCGACCTGGTCGGCCAGTGGCAGCAGATCGTGATCTTCATCTCCGTGGCCTCGATGATTCTGGGCGCGGTCGCGGCCATCCGCCAGACGAACATCAAGCGCCTGATGGCTTACTCCTCGATCGGCAATGTCGGTTACGCCCTGGTCGGTCTGGCCGCCGGTACGCAGGACGGCATCTCGGGGCTCCTCACCTATATGGCGATCTATATCGTCATGACGATCGGCTCCTTCGCCGTGATTCTCGCCATGCGCCGCAAGGGCCAGGCGGTCGAGGCGATAAGCGATCTCGCGGGCTTAAGCCGCTCGCAGCCGGGCCTTGCCTACGCGCTCGCCATCTTCATGTTCTCGATGGCCGGCATCCCGCCCTTTGCCGGCTTCTTCGGCAAGCTGTTCGTCTTCATGGCGGCGATCCAGGCCGGGCTCAATGTTGTGGCCGTCATCGGCGTCCTGGCCAGCGTGGTGTCGGCCTTCTACTACATCCGCATCATCAAGGTCATGTTCTTCGACCAGCCGGCGGAGGGCTTCGACCGGGTGGGGGGTACATTGCGCGTCATCTTGGTCGCAACCGTCTTCGTCATTTCCTTCGGCTTCCTGGCCGGCTCGCCCTTCTTCGACATAACGGCCGACGCGGCGAGCGTGCTCTTCGCCGAATGAGCCCGATCTTCCGCGCCGAGCGAATTGCGGAGATCGACAGCACCAACGAAGCGCTGAAGCATCGCGCAATTGCCGGTGCCGAGGAAGGCCTCGTCCTGCGCGCCGATGTGCAGACGGCCGGCAGGGGGCGGCGCGGGCGGCATTGGGTTTCCGAGGCCGGCAATCTCTACATGTCGGTTCTGCTGCGGCCGGCCAAGCCGCCGGCAATGGCGGCGACGCTCGGTTTTGTGGTGGCGATTGCATTGGGGCGGTTGTTGCGGGCGCTCGTCACCGTCCCTGTCCAGCACAAATGGCCCAACGACGTCCTGGTCGACGGCCGCAAGATCTCGGGCATCCTGCTTGAATCGGGCGGCATCGTCGGTGGCAAGGTCGATTGGCTGGTGCTGGGCATCGGCGTCAATCTCCACCATCATCCGGAAGGCGGCCTCTATCCGACAACCGACCTTGTTGCGGCGGGTGGACCGTCGCTGACGCCGGATCAGGCCATGGATCTGCTGCTGGGCGAATTCGGCCCGCTTTACGAGGTCTGGCTGCGGAGCGGCTTCGGCGCCTTGCGTGCCGATTGGCTGGCGCATTGCAGCGGTCTGGGTGAAAACGTCGTTGCGCGCCTGGAACGGGAAGAGATTGTCGGGCGTTTCGAGGATATCGACCCGGATGGTACGCTGGTTCTGGCCCTGGCCGACGGATCGCGGCGGTGCCTGGCGGCCGGCGACATATTCATGCCTGCACGCTCGTAAATTTCACGCTCGTAAATATTGGGAACCAAGCCGATGCTGCTTGCCATCAATGCCAACAACACCAATGTGAAGTTCGCCGTCTATGACGGCGACAAGGCGGTGGGCGACTGGCGCATCAAGACGGAAGCGGGGCGCACTGCCGACCAGTATGTGGTCTGGCTCAACCAGCTGATGACGATGAAAGGCCTGTCCCTGAAATCGATCGACGCCGCCATCATCGCCACCGTCGTGCCGCAGTCTCTTTTCCATCTCAACATGCTGTGCGAGAGCCATCTCGGCACCAGGCCCATGGTCGTCGGCGATCCGGCGGTCAAGCTCGGCATCGAGGTGAAGATGGACATCCCCATGTCCACCGTCGGCGCCGATCGTCTGGCCAACGCCGTGGGCGGCCACATCGCCTACAATGGCAGGCCGCTGATCGTCGTCGATTTCGGCACGGCGACCACCTTCGACGTCGTCGATCAGGTCGGCAACTATATCGGCGGCGCCATCGCGCCCGGTATCGTGCTGAGCGTCGAGATCCTGCACAGCGCCACCGCCATGCTGCCGCGCATCGTCGTGGAGCGTCCGGCCCGAATTATCGGCAAGAGCACGACCGAGGCGATGCAATCCGGTATCTTCTGGGGCTATGTCGGGCTGGTGGAAGGCATGGTGCGGCGCATCTCCGACGAGTTCGGCGGCCCCCTCGACGTTGTCGCCACGGGCGGGCTGGCCCCGCTCTTTCACGGCACGACGCCGGTCATCACGCATCTCGATCCCGACATCACCATGCGCGGGCTGGTCGAGATCTATCGCCGTAACCGCGCATGACGGACCCCTTCAAGCCAGGTATCGACGAGCTGCTGTTCCTGCCCCTGGGCGGGTCCGGCGAGATCGGCATGAATCTCAATCTCTACGGCCATGACGGCAAGTGGCTGATGCTGGACCTTGGCATTTCGTTCGGCGACGACAGCATGCCCGGTGTCGATGTCGTCATGCCGAACCCGCAATTCATCGCCGAGCGGGCGCAGGATCTTGTCGGCATCGTACTCACCCATGCGCACGAAGACCATATCGGTGCCGTGCCCTATCTTTGGCAGAAATTCCGCTGCCCGCTTTATGCGACACCTTTCACGGCCTCCGTCCTGCGCCGCAAGCTCGCTGAAGTCGGCCTCGAAAAGGAGGCCAGGATCACCATCATCCCGATGTCGGGCAGCCGCGAGATCGGTCCCTTCACCGTGGAACTCATCACCCTCACGCATTCGATTCCCGAACCCAACGCCGTCGTGATCCGCACCAGGCACGGCGCGGTCCTCCATACCGGCGACTGGAAGCTCGACCCCGCGCCGCTGGTCGGCGAGACGACGGATGTCGCGGCGCTTCGTCGCCTGGGAGATGGCGGCGTTCTGGCCATGATCTGCGATTCCACCAATGTCTTCGTCTCCGGCACATCCGGTTCCGAGGCCGATGTGCGTCGCTCGCTCATGGATGTCGTCGGGCGGCTCAAGAACCGTGTCGCCATCGGCTGCTTCGCCAGCAACCTCGCGCGCGTGGAAACGATAGCGCGCGTGGCCGAGGCCCATGGCCGCCATTGCGCGCTCATCGGCCGCTCGCTCTGGCGCATGCTGGAATCGGCGCAGGAGAACGGCTATCTCACCGATCTGCCGCGCTTCGTCACCGAACATGATGTCGGCTATTTTCCGCGCGAGAATGTCCTGATGATCTGCACTGGCAGCCAGGGCGAGCCGCGCTCGGCGCTGACCCGGATCGCGCGCGGCGAGCATCCGCATGTGTCGCTTGAGGCGGGGGATGCGGCGATCTTCTCGTCGCGCGTCATTCCCGGGAACGAGATTTCGATCAACCGGCTGCACAACGATCTCATCAGGCGCGGTGTCGAGGTCATTACGGATCACGACGAGGATGTGCATGTATCCGGCCATCCGGCGCGCGACGAGCTGGCCGAAATGTACCAGATGGTGCGGCCTCGCATCGCGCTGCCCGTTCACGGCGAGGCGCGGCATATCCAGGAACATGTTTCCTTTGCGCGCCAGTGCCAGGTGCCCGAAGCCTTGGCGCCGGAAAACGGCACGTTGATCCGGCTGGCGCCGGGACCCGCCGAAATCATAGCCCGGGTTCCAGCCGGACGGCTCGCCCTTGACGGCAAGGCATTGGTGCCCGCCGACAGCGAAGCCATCCGCCATCGTCATCGGCTGAGTTTCAATGGTGTCATCATGGCCTCGCTCGTGGTCGATGCGGGCGGGCGCATGCTCGCTCCGGCCCAGGTGTCGCTCGAAGGCCTGCTGGAGAGCGAGGATGCCGCAAAGGCGATCGCCAGGATCGGCAAGGCCATCGCCGACGCGATCGACGAGTTGCCCAAGGCCAAGCGAAGCGACGATGCGGAACTGGGCGAGGCCGCGCGTCTGGCTGCGCGGCGCTGGTATCAGAAGGCGTTCGACAAGAAGCCGGTGACGAAGATCCACGTCATCCGCGTGTAAGCCACCCGTCGCGCCGGCCGAACAGATAGACGATCGGCCCGGCGGGCAGCAGCGCCAGCAGCTCGGCCAGCAGGAACGGCATGGCGAGCCAGCCCGCGGCCGCGACGAAGCGCAGGGCCTGCCCCTCGACAAGGCCGGCCACCAGCACCAGCAGGTCGATCGCGACCATGGCGACCAGCAGGGTGAGGATGGCGTATTTGCGCACGTCATTGGCGCCACGCTGAAAACCGAGCGCCGTCAGCATCAGCGTCGCCATCACCACGACATGGCTGCCGGCAAGGGCGGCGGTGCGGCCTTCCTCCCACATCGCGATGGGGAAGGGCGTTCGAAACGGTATCGCCCCCTCCAGCATCTGCCAGTGGCCCATGAACGTCTCCATGCCGGCCCAGAGGACGAAGGCGGCTCCCAGCATGATCTGGAAGAAGCGCGCGCGAAACCCATAGTGCCGATAGATCCAGGCGAGGAGCACGATTCCCCAGGTGAGCCCCATCGCGCCGTCGAGTGCTGACAGAATGAGCACCAGCGTCAACGCGAATCCCCAGATAACGGCCTCGGGCACGGGCGGTTCGGCCGTGCCGTCGGCAGCGAGCACGAACAGGGGTGCGATGCCGAGAACCAGGACGGCGGCGGCGACCAGCAATGTCCCATGAGTGAGCTGGCTGGGGCCGAGCCCAAGCGATGGCAAGGTCACCGCGAGGAACAGCGCCATCAGCAGGGCGACGATCGTGGTCGTGCTATGTTCGCGCAGCGTGCTGCCGATCAGGGTTCCCGCCATGGCGAGACCGGCCACCAGGAAGGGCAGCGCCACGACCAGCAGGATGATGCGCGGATTGTTTTCCAGGCCTGGCCCCTCCAGGACGCCGACCCAGTAGCTGAACGCCGCATCCATGGCCGGAGGGGCAGCGAACTGGGCGATGGCGATGCCGGCCAGGACGATCGCCGCGATCCACAACCAGAGCAGATCGATCCCGTACCGCTCGATGCAGGCGAACACATGGTCGATGAGAGCCACGGCGGTGAGGGCCCCGGCGATGGCAATTCCGGGCCAGCCGAAGGCGGCCAGGATCGGAAAGATGACCATTGCCAGGATGATCGCCGGTCCGACCAGCAGATCGCGCCGCGCGATGACCTTCAGCGCCGGCAGGCGGTCGATGAGGCTGGCCGGAACGAGCAATGGAAAAGCCAGGGCCAGCCAGGCGATTGCCACCGGCAAGGGCTCCGGTCCCAGTTCGGGCCGCAGGATCGGCAGACAATCGGCGATCATCACGCCCAAGGCGGCCGTCGCCAGGCCAATCTGGCGTAGCCGCGTCATCGTATTGGCCGCTGGCTCCTCCGAAAAGGGACCTGCCATCCCGCTATCTCCAGCTTCCCCGACACCCGCATCTCTGCCCCTATCGCAGGAGCAAAGACGGAAATATTCGTTCATCACCCGAGCGTTATTCGCGACCGGGCGGCAAGCTGCTAGACTGCAGGCATGTCACCCATCTTTCAGAATCAGGCTGCCCCCACCCCGGCGATCGCCCTGTTCCGAGTCGCGATTGTTAACGCTGCGCTATTAATTCTTACCTGCTTCGCCGGGCCATTGCCAGCAAACGCGGATGTTTCCGTCTCCCGGCAGGATTGCGACCGTCTGGTCAAATATCGGCAGCCGCCCGGGGTTGAATATCAGCCCGGTATCGACGCGCATGGCCAGCCCGTGGCGCCCGCCGATCTGGGCGGGGGCTACCAGATCAAACCCCCGGAAACGATCGTCATTCCAATCGAAGTCCTCATTCAGGATCGGTTCCACATCCCCGCCAATTCGGTGCTGTGGAACGCCAAGGCCCAGGTCGGGGTAGTGACCGTCAAAGGGGACCAGGTCTTCTATGAAGGGCAGCTCCTCGGCGATGCCGAAAGCGCCGCCCTCGAACAGCTCTGCCGCGAGCAATTCCCGGCCCAATAGCCCGTGGCCGACCCTGGCGACCGCCGCCCCTGTGGACACGAAAGGGGCCTTTGCCTAAAGTCCCCCGCCAATCGACGCCCCTCTCAAAGCAAGGTCTTTCCATGCGTTCCAGCCAGTTCTTCATGCCGACCCTTCGGGAAAACCCCTCGGAAGCCCAGATCGTCTCGCACCGCCTGATGCTGCGTGCCGGCATGGTGCGTCAGGCCAGTGCAGGCATTTATTCCTGGTTGCCGCTCGGTTTCAAGGTGCTGAAGAATATCGAGCGCATCGTGCGGGAAGAGCAGGACCGGGCCGGCTGCCAGGAAGTCTTGATGCCGACCATCCAGTCGGCCGACCTGTGGCGCGAAAGCGGCCGCTACGACGATTACGGCAAGGAGATGCTGCGCATCACCGACCGCCACGAGCGCGAGATGCTCTACGGTCCCACCAACGAAGAACAGATCACCGAGATCTTCCGCAACGCCGCCAAGAGCTACCGCGACGTGCCGAAGATGCTCTATCATATCCAGTGGAAGTTCCGCGACGAGGTGCGTCCCCGTTTCGGCGTGATGCGCGGTCGCGAATTCCTGATGAAGGATGCCTACAGCTTCGACCTCGACAAGGCCGGTGCCAAGCGCGCCTACAACAAGATGTTCGTCTCGTACCTGCGCACTTTCGCCCGTATGGGCCTGCAGGCCATTCCGATGGCGGCCGACACGGGTCCGATCGGCGGCGACCTCAGCCACGAATTCATCATCCTCGCCGATACCGGCGAAAGCCAGGTCTTCTGCGACAAGAGCTTCATCGAGCGCGACGTGCTCTCCATGGATGTCGATTACGACGGCGACCTCGAGCCGATCGTCCAGCAATGGACGACCGACTATGCCGCCACCGACGAAAAGCACGATGCGGCGAAGTTCGGCGCGTTGCCCAAGGACCGCCAGGTCGAAGCACGCGGCATCGAAGTCGGCCACATCTTCTATTTCGGCACCAAGTATTCCGAACCGCTGAAGGCCCAGGTACAGGCGCAGGACGGCCAGCCCGTCTCGGTGCATATGGGCTCCTACGGCATCGGCGTCTCGCGCCTGGTGGGCGGTATCATCGAAGCCAGCCATGACGACAAGGGCATCATCTGGCCGGAAAGCGTCGCACCTTTCAAAGTCGGCCTCATCAACCTGAAGGCCGGCGATGCCGTCACCACGCCGATGGCCGATGCGCTTTACGCCAAGCTGAAAAAAGCCGGTATCGACGTCCTTTATGACGACCGCGACGTTCGCGCCGGCGAGAAGTTCGCGCAAATGGATCTCATCGGCTTGCCCTATCAGCTCGTCGTCGGTCCGCGCGGCGCGGCGAAGGGCGAGGTCGAGTTCAAGCTCCGCAAGACCGGTGCCGTTGAGGAAATCTCTGCCGAAGCGGCGCTGAAGAAGCTCGGCGCATGATCTTCTCCGCCTTCGAGCGCCTGGTGGCGATGCGCTACTTGCGCGCCCGCCGTCAGGAGAGTTTCGTTTCGGTCATTGCCCTGTTTTCGCTCCTCGGCATCGGTCTCGGCGTTGCCACGCTCATCGTCGTCATGTCCGTGATGAACGGGTTCCGGGCTGAACTGCTCGACCGCATTCTGGGCTTCAATGCGCATCTGTCGATCAGCGCCGATGGCGGGCCGGTTCAGGAATACGACAAGGTTACCAATATCCTGCGCGCCTTGCCCAGCGTCGCGTCGGCAACGCCCATCGTCGAGGGTCAGGTCTTTCTGACGGGCGGTGACGGCGGCGTCGGTGCCATCCTGCGCGGTGTGCGCCTGGAAGATCTCAAGCTGAAGGCATTGATCGCCGACAGCATGGTCGCCGGCACGCTCGACGGGCTGCGCGACCGCGACGGCATCGTCATCGGTCATGCGATGGCCCGCGCGCTGCGCGCCGGCATCGGCACGGAAATCACCGCCATCTCGCCGGACATCAATGTCACGATCGGCGGCGCCATCCCGCGCATGAAGACCTTCAAGGTCGTCGGCATCTTCAATGTCGGCATGTACCAGTACGACAACACCATAGCCTTCTCGACCTTCGAAATGGCGCAGATCTATTTCAAGGTGCGCCAAGGAGCCACGAATATCGAAGTGATGGCCAAGGACATCAACAATCTGCCGCAGGCCAAGGACGAAATCGTGGCCTCCATCGGCGCCGGGTATCACATCGGCGACTGGCAGCAAGCCAATCGCGATTTCTTCACGGCGGTCGAGGTGGAGCGGAACGTCATGTTCCTGATCCTGACGCTCATCATCGTCGTGGCGGCCTTCAACATCATCAGCGGCCAGATCATGATGGTGAAGGACAAGGCGCGGAACATCGCCATCATGCGCACGATGGGAGCGACGCAGGGGATGATCCTGCGCATCTTCCTGCTGTCTGGCGCCAGCATCGGGGTCATCGGGACCATCTTCGGTTGCCTCCTTGGTGTCGCATTCGCCGCTAACATCGAAACCATCCGGCGCGGCCTCGAAGCCCTGTTCAACGTCGATCTTTTCAATCCCGTCATCTATTTCCTCTCCAAGCTGCCGGCGATCGTGGATCCGTGGGAAGTCGTGCTCATTTCGACCATGTCGCTGGTCCTCACCTTGCTGGCCTCGCTCTATCCCGCCTGGCGCGCGGCACGGCTCGATCCGGTGGAGGCACTGCGTTATGAGTAAGGGCCACGCCAACAACGGCGATGTCGTGCTGCAGCTGAAAGGCATCCGGCAGAGCTTTCCGCAGGCGGAAGGCCGGCTGGAAGTCATCCGCAACGCTGACCTCACGCTCAGGCGCGGCGAGATGGTGGCGCTGATCGGCCCTTCGGGCTCCGGCAAATCGACCTTGCTGCACATCACCGGCATGCTGGAAAAGGCGGTGGCCGGCGAGATCGTCATCGCCGGCAAGCCGATGACGGCCGAAAGCGACGATGCCAAGACGGCGGTGCGCCGCCAGACCATGGGCTTCGTCTATCAGCATCACCACCTGCTGCCGGAATTCTCGGCACTGGAAAACGTGGTCATTCCGCAGATGATCGCCGGCAAATCGCGCAAGGCGGCGACGCCGCGCGCCGTCGAATTGCTGACCCGCGTCGGCCTCGGCAAGCGCCTGGATCACCGTCCAGGCAAGCTCTCGGGCGGCGAGCAGCAGCGCGTCGCCATCGCCCGGGCGCTTGCCAACGCGCCCAAGATTCTGCTGGCGGACGAACCCACCGGCAATCTCGACCATCACACCTCGGAAGACGTGTTCGGCATGCTCGGCCATCTGGTACGCGACTTCGGCGTTGCCGCGCTGATCGCGACACACAATCTTGAAATCGCCCAGCGCATGGACCGGATCATTACATTGCGCGATGGAGAATTGGTCGCCGCCTGAATGGGATAGACAGGGTCACCGCCTCGTCACGCAGTGGACCCGAAACTGTCATGAAACGCCGTTATAGCGCCCTGATCGCTTTTGACAGAGGAGGCTCACGCGATGACTGACCGTCATTACCGCATGCCGGTAACCATCAACAACGAAGACGATTCCCACCCGTCGAATCCGAGTGCCGGTCCGGTCATGACCGACCTCATCGCCCAGCGCATGTCGCGCCGCACGGCCTTGAAGGGTCTGCTGGCCAGTGCCGCCATCGGCGCTATCGGTGTCGGTAGCGGTCTCGCGGCCCGCCCGGCCAAGGCGGCGGCGAGCCTCTCATTCTCCGAAATTCCGCATGGCTATGACGAGAACCTGCACATTCCCGCTGGCTACACCGCCAATCCGATCCTGCGCTGGGGCGATCCGATCGTTGCCGGCGCGCCGGACTTCGATCCGGCAAAGCAGGATGCCGCGGCCCAGGCGCAGCAGTTCGGCTACAATAACGATTTCGTTCACTTCGCGCCGCTGCCGGAAGGCTCCGACGCCAGCGATCATGGCCTGCTGATCGTCAATCACGAATATACCGACGCGCATTTGATCTTCCCGGGCTTTGCCGACGGCAAGGCGGCGCTGGCCGCCACCACGGCGGAAATGGCGGCCTACGAGCAGGCCGCGCACGGCCTCTCCGTCGTCGAAATCAAGCGGGAAGCGTCCGGCTGGGCGGTGGTGAAGGACAGCAAGTTCAACCGCCGCATCACGCTGGCCACCGAAATGGAACTGGTCGGCCCGGCTGCCGGCCATGACCGTCTCAAGACCTCGGCCGATGCCAGCGGCACGAAAGTGTTCGGCACGCTCAACAATTGCGCCGGCGGCTGGACGCCCTGGGGCACCATCCTGTCGGCCGAGGAGAACACGCACCAGTATTTCGGCGGCGATCCGGCCGGCACACCGGAAGCCGCCAATGCCAAGCGCATCGGCATCAAGGGCGAACCTTCCTATGCCTGGGGCAAGTTCGAGGATCGCTTCGACATTTCGAAGGAACCCAACGAGCCGAACCGCTTCGGCTGGATCGTCGAAGTCGATCCCTACGATCCCGCCACCAAGCCGGTCAAGCACACGGCGCTCGGCCGCTTCAAGCACGAAGCCGCGACGACCGTCATCAACGGTGACGGCCGCCTCGTCGTCTATACCGGCGACGACGAGCGTTTCGAATATGTCTACAAGTTCGTCAGCAACGGCACCTATGACGCTGCCAAGGGCCGGGCCAACTCTGCCCTGCTCGACGATGGCACGCTTTACGTCGCCAAGTTCGACGCCGACGGCAACGTCACCTGGATGCCGCTCGTCCACGGGCAGGGCGAACTGACCGAGGCCAACGGCTTCCATGGCCAGGCCGATGTGCTGATCGAGGCGCGCCGCGCCGGCGATCTGCTGGGCGCCACCAAGATGGACCGTCCGGAGGATATCGAAGCCAGCGACAAGACCGGCAAGGTCTATGTCGTCCTCACCAAGAACGACAAGCGCAAGGCCGAGCAGGTCGATGCCGCCAACGCGCGCGCCGACAACAAGTGGGGTCACATCGTCGAGATGGTGCCGCCGACGGCGGGTGGCAAAGCCGATCATGCCGCCACCGCCTTCACCTGGAGCGCCTTCATCCAGGCCGGCAATCCGGGCGATGCCGCCCAGGGTGCCGCTTATGGCGGTGCCGTCACCGATGCCGGCTGGTTCGCCAATCCGGACAACGTGGCCTTCGATGCCGCCGGCCGCCTGTGGATCGCCACCGACGGTTTCCCCGACCATGGCGTCCATGACGGTCTCTGGGTGACCGAGACGGAGGGCGAGGGGCGGGCTATCACCCGCCACTTCCTCGGCTGCCCGCGCGGCGCCGAACTCTGCGGCCCGGCCTTCACGCCGGATGGAAAGACGCTCTTCGTCTCCATCCAGCATCCGGGCGACGAAGACGGCAGCAACTTCGCGGCGCCGACCACGCGCTGGCCGGATTTCAAGGACGGCGTGCCCCCGCGCCCGGCCGTCGTTGCGATCACCAAGGACGATGGCGGCGAAATCGGCGCCTGACATGACCCGGTTGTGAGGAAATCGCCCGGCCGGAACCCAGTTCCGGCCGGGCTTTTTCTGTCATGCATCCTTCATGAGTCGGGCGCGTTACCCGTCACAGGCGCCGTCTACGCAGATGCCTCCCCATGCATGACAGGAGGCTTCGATGCCGGACTCACCGCGCGAACTATCGATACCCACTTACGCCGAACTGATCGCCGCGCGCTTTTCGCGCCGCGCGATGCTGCTGGGTGCGGCCGGGGCCGCTGCTGCGTCGGCCATGTCCTTCCGCCTGCCGGGTGCAAGAGCTGCCGCCGGTTCTTCGACGCTGACCTTCCCGGAACTGAAGAAGGTCTACGACCAGACGCATCATGTCGCCCAAGGCTACGATGCCGACATCCTGGTGCGCTGGGGCGAGGCGATCGTCGCGGGCGGCAAGGAGCTTGACGCCGCCAATCAGAACGCCGCCGACCAGGCCAGGCAGTTCGGCTACAATTGCGACTTCATCGGCTATATGCCGCTGCCGCTGGGTTCGGACAATAGCGAGCACGGCCTGCTCTGCGTGAACAACGAATATCCGAACCCGCATGTCATGTTCCCCGGCATGACCGAGGACGACGCGCCGACGAAGATGACACCGGACCAGATCAGGGCGGCCTTCGAATCCTGGGGCCACTCGATCGTCGAGGTCCGGAAAGTGGACGGCAAGTGGCGGACGGTGAAGGATAGCAAGTTCAACCGCCGCATCACCGGCACCACGGAAATCGCCATCTCCGGTCCCGCCGCCGGCCACGAGCTGCTGCGGACATCGGCCGACCCGACCGGCACCAAGGTCTTCGGCACCGGCTACAATTGCTCGGGCGGCGTTACGCCCTGGGGCACGATCCTCACCTGCGAGGAAGGCCTTTCCGACACATTCGGTGGCGATCCCGCCAAGGGCGGCGATCCCAAGCTGCTCGAACGTTATGCCTATGACGGCTCCGACTATTACGGCTTCGCCCGCATCGAGGAGCGCTTCAACCTCGACAAGGAGCCGAACGAACCCAACCGCTTCGACTGGGTGGTCGAGATCGACCCCTATGAGCCGGATGCGATCCCGGTGAAACGCACCGCGCTTGGCCGCATGGGCCACGAGGCGGCAACCTGCATCGTCAACCCGGATGGCCGGATCGTCGTCTATACCGGCGATGACGATTATTTCGAATACATCTTCCGCTTCGTCAGCAGCGGCAAATTCGATCCAGCGAACCGCGCCGCCAACAAGAAGCTGCTCGACGACGGTACGCTCTCCGTCGCCAGGTTCGAGCCTGACGGCACGCTCGCCTGGATTCCGCTGCTGCATGGCCAGAACGGCCTCACGCCGGAGAACGGTTTTGCCGACCAGGCCGAAGTGCTGATCAAGGCGCGCCTCGCCGGCGATACTGTCGGCGCCACCAGGATGGACCGGCCCGAGGATATCGAGCCCAATCCGGTCACCGGCCGCGTCTATGCGGTGATGACCAAGAACAAGAAGCGCAAGGCGGAGGAGATCGACGCCGCCAATCCGCGTGCCGAGAATCTCTACGGCCACATTCTGGAAATGGTGCCGCCGGGCGAGGGCAAGGCGGCCGACCACGCCGCCGATACCTTCAAGTGGGATGTGTTCCTGCTCGCCGGCGACCCGGCAAAGCCGGAGCAGGGCGCCAAGTACAATGAAGGCATCAGCGCCGATGGCTGGTTCGCGGCCCCCGACAATATCGCCTTCGATCCCAAGGGCCGCATCTGGATCGCCAGCGACGGCGCCAACGATTTCGGCATCGCCGACGGTCTCTACGGAGCCGACACGCTGGGCGACGGCCGCGCGCTGCCGCGCTTCTTCTTCGCCTGTCCCACCGGTGCCGAACTCTGCGGCCCGGCCTTCACGCCGGACGGCAAGACCTTGTTCGTGTCGGTTCAGCATCCGGCCGAGGATTCCGAAACGCTCGACAAGGTAACCACGCGCTGGCCCGATTTCGGCGCGGACAGCCTGCCGCGTCCCGCCGTCGTCGCCATCACCAAGCAGGGTGGGGGCGAGATCGGCGGTTGAGACAATTGCGCTCGGTCATCGTCTTGTCATCCCGCTGCAAAGGGCTGGCAACCAGAATCGGTCACGATGCTGTTTAGAGAGGGTGCCTGGTCCCGGCAACGGATCGTCGAGGTTCATTGCCGGGGCCGGGGCATCGCAGGATCGGATGAGGTGCCGTCATGACCGTGCAATCCAAAGTCATCGGAATCGACAGCAAATCGGCCAGTCCCGCTATTGGCCTGTCTCCGGGTCTCCACGAAATCGTCGCCTTGCGCCGCGACCGCTGGCTCGACGAGCCGGAAAGCAGCCCCTTGCTGCATGGCGTCGCCGAACGCAACCGGTCCGACCGCGATGTCGACCTTGCCTGGGAACGGCTGGCCCGCCAGCGCCTGGGCATCGGCACCGCCCTGGTCGATGTCGCCAACGGCCTGGCCTATGCGGTCGATATCGGCACCGAAATCTTCCTTTACCGCGTCGTCGCCGCGCGCGCCCTGGAGCGGCAGCTCAGTCTTGCCGCCCTCATCGAGACGGGTGAAGTCGCGGCGGCCCGCTTCGTCGCCAACGGTATCCTCGAATGGATCCCCGTGGTGCCGGCGCGCGATGTGCAGCAGGTGCGGCGCGACGCGCTGCGCCTCGGTGCGACACCCCTGCGCCGCATCTTCGCTCTGGCGCCGCACAGGGCCAGCGGCGGCCTGCGCATGATCTCGACCGGCGGCGTCGAGCCGCTGACCCTGGATCTGACGCCGCCCAATATAGGCGACCACCGCTATCCGCAGGCCCGCCGTTTCGCCTGGACCGAGCAGGACGCGCCGATGAGCTACGGCTTCGGCACGCCGGCTGCGGAACAGATGCCGGCTGGCCTCGCGGCGCTCTTCTCGCAACCCTGGCAGTAATATCCTCTATTGCCCTTTCCCGTCCCGGCAGGTTCGCCGGGTCAAGCCGAGATAGTCCCCCGAACGATGAATCTCGGTCTCACTGGCCCTCCGTCCTGTCCACGGAGGGCTTTTTCTTTTTTTCGGATAGCGAGACTGGCATCAGCCCCCTCCCAACCTCCCCCCTGAAGGTGGGAGGAGTAACTGTTGCAGCAACCTCGCTCAAAACTCCTCCCACCTTTAGGGGGGAGGTTGGGAGGGGGGCGCCAGGTGACGGATCTTTGCCATCCCCCCTCGCTTCCATCCCCCGATGAATCCCACTAGACTCCCCCCACATCCCACGACTCAGCCGGTCCCGAGATCCCCATGGCGCATGCCGATTTTGTCCATTTGCGCGTTCATTCCGCCTATTCGCTGTCGGAAGGGGCGATCAGGAACAAGCAGCTGGTCGATCTGTGCAGGCGCAATGCGATGCCGGCGGTGGCCGTCACCGATACCGGCAATCTCTTCGGCGCGATGGAATTTTCGAGCTACGCCAAGGATGCGGGCGTGCAGCCGATCATCGGCTGCCAGCTGGGCCTCGCGCGTGAGCGCGACCCGCACCAGATGCAGGTGCCGGCCCCGGACCAGATCGTCCTGCTGGCGCAGAGCGAGGCCGGCTATGCCAATCTCACCAAGCTCTCCAGCGATTCCTACCTGAAGAGCGAGCCGGGCACGGCCCCGCAGGTCTCGCTCGACGATCTTGCAGCACATACCGAAGGGCTGATCGCGCTCACCGGCGGGCCGAAGGGGCTGATCGGTCGGCTGCTGCAGGAAGGACAGGATGCCGCTGCCGAAGCGGCCCTGCGGCACCTTGCCGCCATGTTCCCCGGCCGCCTCTATATCGAACTGATGCGCCACGGCCTCGATGAGGAAACGCGCATCGAGGAAAGCCTCATCAATCTGGCCTACGCGCACAATCTGCCGCTGGTCGCCACCAACGACGTCTATTTCAGCGACGAGGGCATGTATCTGGCGCACGATGCGCTGCTGTGCATCGCCGGCGGCACCTATGTCGCCGAAACCAGCCGCCGCAAGGTGACGCGCGAGCACCGCTTCAAATCGGGTGCCGAGATGTCGGCGCTTTTTGCCGATATTCCGGAGGCGATCGCCAACACCCTGGTCATCGCGCGGCGTTGCGCCTACATGCCGCCGGCGCGGAAGCCGATCCTGCCGGCCTTTTCCGACGGCAAGAGCGAGGACGAGGCCCTGCGCGAAATGGCGCAAAAGGGCCTCGACAAGCGCCTTGCCGCGATGGGCCTCACTGGCGAGGAAGCGCAGAAACCCTATCGCGACCGCCTCGCGTTCGAGCTCGGCGTCATCATCCAGATGGGCTTTCCCGGCTACTTCCTCATCGTCGCCGAGTTCATTCAATGGGCCAAGGCACACGGCATTCCCGTTGGGCCCGGCCGCGGTTCCGGCGCCGGTTCGGTCGTCGCCTGGTCGCTCACCATCACCGATCTCGATCCCTTGCGCTGGGGCCTGCTGTTCGAGCGGTTCCTGAACCCCGAACGCATCTCGATGCCCGACTTCGACATCGATTTCTGCCAGGACCGTCGCGAAGAAGTGATCCGCCACGTGCAGGAACGCTACGGCCGCGACAAGGTCGGGCAGATCATCACCTTCGGCAAGCTGCAGGCCCGCGCCGCCGTCCGCGACGTGGGCCGCGTGCTGCAGATGCCCTATGGCCAGGTCGACCGGCTCTCCAAGCTCATCCCCAACAACCCCGCCAACCCGATCAGCCTCAAGGAGGCGATCGAGGGCGAGCGGCAGCTGCGCGATGCGATGGACGAGGATCCCAGCGTCAAGCGCCTGATGGAAATCGCGCAGAAGCTCGAAGGTCTCTACCGCCACGCCTCGACCCATGCGGCCGGCGTCGTTATCGGCGACCGTGCGCTCGACGAACTGGTGCCGATGTACCGCGACCCGCGCTCGGACATGCCGGTCACCCAGTTCAACATGAAGGATGTCGAAAAGGCCGGGTTGGTGAAGTTCGACTTCCTGGGGTTGAAGACGCTCTCCGTGCTGCGCACCGCCGACAATCTGCTGAGGAAGCGCGGAATAGAACTCGACATCGACCATCTGCCGCTCGATGACGAAAACACCTTCACCATGCTGGGCAAGGGCGACGCGACCGGCGTGTTCCAGCTGGAAAGCTCGGGCATGCGCGACGTCTTGCGCAAGCTGAAGCCCGACCGTTTCGAGGACATCATCGCCGTGGTGGCGCTCTACCGCCCGGGCCCGATGGACAACATCCCCAAATACATCAACTGCAAGCATGGCCGCGAGGCGCCGGACTATCTCCATCCATCGCTCGAAGGAATCTTGAAGGAAACCTTCGGCATCATGATCTATCAGGAACAGGTGATGCAGATCGCCCAGGTCCTGTCCGGCTACAGCCTCGGCGGCGCCGATCTCCTGCGCCGCGCCATGGGCAAGAAGATCAAGGAGGAGATGGAAGCCCAGCGGAAATTGTTCGTCGACGGCGCGGTCGAACGCGGCGTCAAGGCCGAGAAGGCCGCCGAGATTTTCGACCAGGTCAACAAGTTCGCCGGTTACGGTTTCAACAAGAGTCATGCCGCGGCCTACGCCTTCGTCTCCTACCAGACGGCCTGGCTGAAGGCCAACTACCCGGTCGAGTTCTTCGCCGCGTCGATGACTTACGACATGGGCAATACCGACAAGCTCAATGCCTTCCGCCAGGAACTCAACCGCATCGGCATCAAGCTGCTGCAGCCCGACGTCAACAAATCGGAACCGACCTTCGTCGTCGAAGCCCAGGCCGATGGCAGCCTTGCCGTGCGCTACGCGCTGGGTGCGGTGAAGAATGTCGGCCTTGGATCGGTCGAAGCGATGGTGAAGGTGCGCGCCGAAGGCGGGCCGTTCAGGAATCTCGAGGATTTCTGCGAACGCATCGATCCCAAGGGCCTCAACAAGCGGCAGATGGAAAATCTGGTGCTGGCCGGCGCCTTCGACAGCATCAATCCCAATCGCCGCCAGGTGCATGACAGCGTCGAACAGATGCTGCGCCAGTCGCAGGCGGCGCACGAGGCCAAGGGCAGCAGCCAATCCAGCATGTTCGCCGAGACGGCCCAGGTGCGCCTCACCTTGCCGCCGGTGCAGGATTGGCTGCCGACGGAACGCCTGCAGCATGAATTCGCCGCCATCGGCTTCTACCTCTCGGCGCACCCGCTCGATTCATACGGCGCCAGCCTGAAGCGCCTCGATGTCGTCTCCTTTGCCGACCTGCCGCAATGGCTGAAAGGGAGGGGCGCCAGCCGTGCCCGCGTCGCCGGCCTCGTCGTCGGCAAGCAGGAACGTACCTCGCAGAAGGGCAACCGCTTCGCCTTCATCCAATTGACCGATGCCAGCGGCATGTATGAGGCGACGATCTTCTCCGAACGCCTCACCGCCGCGCGCGAAATGCTGGAACCCGGGCGCGCATTGCTCCTCAATGTCGATTGCCGCCAGGACGAGGAAGGCGGCCTCCGCCTCATGGTGAACGAGGTCTCCAGCCTCGATCAAGCGGCCGCCGCCACCGCCGCCGGCCTCAAGATTTTTCTGAAGGACGCGACGCCCGTCGATTCCATCAAGCAAATCCTCGGCAAGGCGGGCAGGGGCAGGGGCCGCATCGAATTCGTCATCGACATCCCCGAACAGAAACGCGAAGTCGACATTGTGCTACGCGACCACATAGCCGTAACCCCCGCCCTCCGCGGCGCCATCCGCGCCATGCACGGGGTTGCTGAAGTGATGGATACGTGACCATGCGAAAATTTTGTCATGGCCCGCTTCAGACGGGCTATCCACGAGTTTGTCGGCGACCGAAGAAAGCAACTCGTGGATGCCCCGCCTGAAGCGGGGCATGACAATTGAGCAATGGGGGGAAATGTACGCTGCTGTCTACATCATGACCGATGCAGCGAATGGCACGCTCTATGTCGGCGTAACGACGGATCTCATCCGTCGGGTGGCGCAGCATCGCGCCGGAGAAATCGATGGCTTTACCAAGCGCTACGGCCTCAAGCGTCTCGTCTATTTCGAACCGCACGACGATATCAACGCTGCCATCCATCGAGAGAAGCGCCTGAAGAAATGGCCGCGCGCCTGGAAGGTTCGGCTGATCGCGCTGGATAATCCTAACTGGAATGACCTGTTCGACGGCCTGTTCGGATAGGTGAGTGGGCTGTCGCCTTACGCTCCCTTGTCATGGCCCGCGCAGGCGGGCCATCCACGAGTTTGTCGGCGACCGAAGAAAGCAACTCGCGCATGCCCCGCCTGAAGCGGGGCATGACAGGGCTGAAGAGGTTTCCTTTTTGTTCTTGACAGCCACATTAGGAATATGATACTAAGAAAGTGTGCACACCTCTCCGCCGAGGCGGGATCGTTTGGTCACCCACGGCGGGAAAGCCGGACCCATGCAATGGCGGGAACTCGCGGTCCCGGCCGGAGCGCCTCGGCCGGTGGTTAACCGGCCTCCCGGATCGGATGGATGAGCGATCCCCCCAGGACCGAGCGGGACAGCCGGTTCTCCAGGACCGGCAGGATGACCGGCTCCCCCGCGGATCGGTTGGGGAAACCGATCCCCCCGGACCGATGGGTGAGCGGTCCCCTTCGGGCGGCAGGCAGCCATCCGGCGTACCGGCCAAGCGATCCCGCGTCGGCGGACATAATTAAGGTAAGGAAATCAATGCATTGAGCCGATAGGGCGACGCCGTTCCCGGAAACCTTGCCATTTCCACCGGAACCTAGTACCTAAGCGCCGCTAACAAACCGCATGCGGGTTCGCGCGCTGGTGGGGAGACATCCCGTCAGACTTCGCTCCGGTGGTCCCTTCTGGGGGCCGCAAAACCCGCAGAGGCTTAACCGGAAAAGGACTTTTGGAATGGCGCTGCCACAATTCAGCATGCGTCAGCTCTTGGAAGCTGGCGTTCACTTTGGTCACCACACCCGTCGTTGGAACCCGCAGATGGCCCCCTATCTGTTCGGCGTGCGCAACGGCGTGCATATCATCAATCTCGAATACACCGCCCCGATGCTCGAACAGGCGATCAAGACCGTGCGCGACATCGCCGCGGCTGGCGGTCGCGTGCTGTTCGTCGGCACCAAGCGCGCCGCCGCCGACAAGGTCGCGGAAGCCGCCAAGCGTTGCGGCCAGTATTACGTCAACCATCGTTGGCTGGGCGGCATGCTCTCCAACTGGAAGACCATCTCGCAGTCGATCAAGCGCCTGCGCGAGATCGAGGAGAAGCTGACGACCAACACCGTCGGCCTCACCAAGAAGGAACTCCTCATGATGACCCGCGACCGCGACAAGCTCGAGCGGGCGCTTGGCGGCATCAAGGACATGGGCGGCCAGCCCGACGTCCTCGTCATCATCGACACCAACAAGGAATCTCTGGCGGTCAAGGAAGCCAACAAGCTTGGCATTCCGATCGTCGCCATCCTAGACTCGAACTCCTCGCCGGAAGGCATCAATTTCCCGGTCCCGGGCAATGACGATGCGATCCGCGCGATCTCGCTCTATTGCGACCTGTTCTCGGGCGCGGTGCTTGACGGTCTGCAGCAGGAAGCGATCTCCTCGGGCGCCGATATCGGCGAAGCCGAGGAACTGCCGGTCGAACAGCTGCCGTCGGTTGACGGCGCTGAAAACGCGGCGTCGGCGTAATTACGCCCCGGCATTGAATGGGGTCCGGGGCATTGCCTGCGCCGGACCCCATTGCCACATCTGATATCACCTTGAGATACCGACTTTAGACGGAAGGAAGAGACCATGGCCGAGATTACTGCGGCACTCGTTAAGGAGCTGCGCGAGGCCTCTGGCGCCGGCATGATGGATTGCAAGAAGGCGCTGGCCGAGAACAATGGCGAAATCGAAGCGGCGATCGACTGGCTGCGCAAGAAGGGCCTTGCCGCCGCCGCCAAGAAGGCCGGCCGCATCGCCGCCGAAGGCCTCGTCGGCGCGGTTGCCGAAGGCAATGTCGGCGCCCTCGTCGAGGTGAACTCGGAAACCGATTTCGTCGCCCGCAACGAACAGTTCCAGGGCTTCGTCTCCGCCGTTTCGCGCCTGGCGCTCAGCCACGGCGAAATCGAAGCGCTGAAGAACGCCAAGCATCCCGAAGGCGGCACGGTCGCCGAGAAGCTCACCAATCTGGTGGCGACGATCGGCGAAAACATGAACCTGCGCCGCTCGCAGCGCCTTGCCGTCGGGAGCGGCATCGTCGCTTCCTACGTCCACAACGCCGCCGCCCCCAGCATGGGCAAGATCGGCGTGCTCGTGGCGCTGGAATCGACCGGCGATGTTGCGAAGCTCCAGGCCCTGGGCAAGCAGCTCGCCATGCATGTGGCTGCCGCCAACCCGCAGTCGCTCAGCATCGCCGAAGTCGACCCGGCCAGCCTGGAGCGTGAGCGCGCCGTCCTGACCGAGCAGGCCCGCGCGTCGGGCAAGCCCGAAGAGATCATCGGCAAGATGGTCGAAGGCCGCGTGCGCAAATTCTACGAGGATGTCGTCCTCCTCGAGCAGCTCTATGTGATCGACGGCGAAAGCCGCGTGAAGCAGGTCGTCGAGAAGGCCGCCAAGGAGATCGGCGCGCCGGTGAAGCTCGTCGGTTTTGCCCGCATGGCGCTGGGCGAGGGCATCGAGAAGGAAGAAAAGGACTTCGCGTCCGAGGTTGCGGCCCAGCTCCGCGCCTGAACCTCAGTTTCGGCGGGCTTCCTGCGCCGCCGAATCGGGGTATAGTTCGGCGGGCGATATCCGAGGGTATCGCCCGCCTGCTGCTGCCAGAGCAGCTGCCCGGCCCCAGGGCCTGGCCACTGAGTGCAAATGACGCAGGGAGAATTGCGTATGTCCAAGGCTGGTGCATCGTCGACGGTCGCTGAAGGTGAACATCCGTCGGTTGCACACGCGCCTGCATCGCCGCCCCCTGGTCTTCTCTACAAGCGCGTCCTCCTGAAAATCTCCGGCGAAGCCCTGATGGGCAGCCGCGATTACGGCCTGGAGCCGGCGACCGTCAACCGCGTCGCCAAGGAAGTACAGGCGGTCCACGCGCTGGGCGTCGAATGCTGCCTGGTCATCGGCGGCGGCAATATCTTCCGTGGCATCGCTGGTGCCTCCGAAGGCATGCAGCGCGCCTCGGCCGACTATATGGGCATGCTGGCCACCATCATGAACGCGCTCGCGATGCAGAACGCGCTTGAGCAATTGGGCGTCGATACCCGCGTTCTTTCCGCGATCCCCATGCAGTCGGTCTGCGAACCCTATATCCGCCGGCGTGCTGTCCGGCATCTCGAGAAGGGCCGCGTCGTCATTTTCGCCGCCGGCACCGGCAATCCCTATTTCACCACCGATACGGCTGCCGCCTTGCGCGCCTCGGAAATGGGCTGCCAGGCGCTCCTCAAGGGGACCAAGGTCGATGGCGTCTACAGCGCCGACCCGAAGTTCCACAAGGATGCCGAGCGCTATCAGCAATTGAGCCACCAGGACGTGCTGGCGCGCGACCTCAAGGTCATGGACGCGACGGCGATCGCCTTGGCGCGCGACAACGGTATTCCGATCATCGTGTTTTCGATTCACGCGCCGGGCATGATGGCCGAGGTCCTGCAGGATCGCGGCCGCTTCACGGTGATCGGCAACCGGCACGAAAAGATTTGAGAGCTAGAGGGTAGGGGAGGGTTCCATGAGCGATCCGCGTCTCGAAGATTACAAGCGCCGCATGGACGGCGCGCTGGAGGCCTTGCGCAAGGAGTTTGCGGGGCTCCGCACCGGCCGCGCCTCGGTGAACCTGCTGGACCCGGTCCAGGTCAGCGCCTATGGCAGTTCCATGCCGCTCAATCAGGTGGGCACCGTGAGTGTGCCCGAACCGCGCATGATCACGGTCCAGGTCTGGGACAAGGGCATGGTGGGCGCGGTCGAAAAGGCCATCCGCGATGCGGGCCTGGGTCTCAACCCGGCCTCCGACGGCACCACTGTCCGCGTACCGCTTCCCGAACTCTCGCAGGAGCGCCGCCAGGAACTGACCAAGGTCGCGCATAAATATGCCGAGCAGGGCCGCGTCGCCGTCCGCAACGTCCGCCGCGACGGCATGGATTTCCTGAAGAAGCAGGAAAAGGACCACAAGATCACCGAGGACGAGCACAAGAAGCTCGCCGACCTGATGCAGAAGCTTACCGACGAGCATGTGAAGAAGGTCGACGAGGTGCTGGCGAGCAAGGAAAAGGAAATCCTGCAGGTCTGATGTGAGCCAGCCCCGCCTCATAGCCGAACCGGTCGCGGCGGTTGGCCAAACCGCCAATGGCGGGGCGCGCCCGCCGCGCCATATCGCCATCATCATGGATGGCAATGGCCGCTGGGCGCGGGCGCGTGGATTGCCGCGCACGGTCGGCCATAACAGCGGGGCCGAGGCGGTTCGCCAGGCGGTCAAAGGGGCGGTGGCCTGCGGGGTCGAATATCTGACCCTGTTCGGTTTCTCGTCCGAAAACTGGAAGCGTCCCACCGCCGAAATCGACGACCTCATGGGGCTCCTGAAGCTCTATCTCAAGCGCGAGATTGAGGAACTGCACCAGAACGGCGTCCGCATGCAGGTCATCGGCGACCGCTCGCGTCTGGGCGCCGATGTGGTGGCTCTGATCGAGGCGGCCGAAGCCCGCACTGCCGGCAACGCCAGGCTGACCCTCACCATCGCGCTGAGCTACGGCGCGCGCGCGGAAATCGTCCTCGCCGCCAAGCGCCTGGCCGAAGCCGTGCAGCGTGGCGAACTCAAGGCCGGGGATGTCGACGAAGCGCGTTTCGAGCGTTTTCTCTTCACCGCCGACATGCCGGACCCCGATCTTCTCATCCGCACCAGCGGCGAAAAGCGCATCAGCAACTTCCTGCTGTGGCAATGCGCCTATGCCGAATTCGTCTTTCTCGAAAAGCATTGGCCCGATTTCGGCCAGGACGACATGAAATCCGCCATCGCGGAGTTCCATGGCCGGAACCGGCGTTATGGCGCCACCGAGTAAGAAGGCCAGCAACCTCGCCGTACGCATCGCGTCGGCCCTGGTGCTGATCCCGGTCGTCCTGGTCGCCGCCTATTTCGGCCACCCCTGGTTCGACGCCCTCGTCATCCTCTTCGCCGCCGTCATGGCCTGGGAATGGGCCCGCATCGCCGGCAGACGACGCAACCCGGACGATCCCAGCCCCGGGGCGCGGTTGCAGGTGAGCGACTGGGCGTCTGCCGGTCTCCTGTCCGTCGGCATCGTGCTTGCTGCGCTGCTGATCGACCGCTTTCCCGACATCTTCCCCTTGGGCATTCCTGGCTGGGAGCTGATTCTCATCGGTGCCGTTATTGCCGTTCTGGTGACAGGGCCCAAGCACCGGCTTCGGGCACTCTGGTTCGGGCTCGGCATCCTCTATGTCGCCGTTCCATCCATGGCCATCCTCTGGGTTCGCGACGATCCGGTGACGGGGCAGGGGATCGAGCTCCTCGCCTGGATCCTGGCCCTCGTCATCGTCACCGATACCGGCGCCTATGCCGCCGGCCGGTCGATCGGCGGGCCGAGGCTTGCCCCGGCCATCTCGCCCAACAAGACCTGGGCGGGGCTCTTCGGCGGCATGGTTTCGGCAGCCATTGTCGGGTTTATCGCCGGATTGTGGCTGGATCTCTCAAGTCCCTGGAAATTAATGATTTTGAGCGGCGGGCTGGCTGTGATAGAGCAGATCGGCGACCTTCTCGAATCCGCCTTCAAACGGCGCTTTGGCGTGAAGGACAGCAGCCATATAATCCCGGGGCATGGGGGCGTGCTGGACCGGGTTGATGGCTTGCTCGCGGTATCGGTTGCCGTGGCGGCGTTGGACTATTTTGGCGAAGGTAGTGTGCTCTCATGGTTATGACTGGAACGGTGACGGAGTTCCGTGCTCCGGCGATAGGCCCCCGCAGCGTCACGGTTCTGGGTTCGACCGGGTCGGTCGGCTGCAACACCATCGACATGATCGAGCGCAATCCAGGTGCCTACCGGGTCGAGGCGCTGACCGCCCATAACAATGTCGATCTGCTGATCGAACAATCCCTGCGGCTGAAGCCGCGCCTGGCCGTCACCGGCAATCCGGAGAATTACGAGAAGCTGAAAGCGGCCCTGGCCGGAACCGGCATCGAAGCCGCCGCCGGCCGCGCCGCCGTCATCGAAGCGGCCGAACGCCCCGCCGAATGGGTGATGGCTTCGATCGTCGGTGCTGCTGGGCTTGAGCCGACCCTGGCCGCCGTCCGCCGTGGCGCCCTCATCGGCCTGGCCAACAAGGAGACGCTGGTCTGCGCCGGGTCGCTCATGATGAAGGAGGTGGCCAAGCACAAGGCCACCATGCTGCCGGTCGATTCCGAGCACTCGGCCATCTTCCAGGTGTTCGACTTCGACAAGATTCCGGCGATCGAGAAGATCATCCTTACCGCCTCCGGAGGTCCGTTCCGCACCAAATCTTTCGCCGAGATGACGGCCATGACCCCGGCCCAGGCGGTCGCCCATCCCAACTGGTCGATGGGCGCCAAGATCTCGGTCGATTCCGCTTCCATGATGAACAAGGGCCTCGAACTCATCGAGGCGCATCATCTGTTCGGCCTGCCGGAAGAGCAGATCGACATACTGGTGCACCCGCAATCGGTCATCCATTCCATGGTCGCCTATCGCGACGGCTCGGTGCTGGCGCAGCTCGGCACCCCCGACATGCGCACGCCCATTGCCTACGCGCTCGGCTGGCCCAACCGGATCGAGGCGCCGTCGGCGCGCCTGGACTTCGTCAAGATCGCGCAGTTCACTTTCGAAGCGCCTGATCCTGAACGATTCCCAGCACTCCGGCTGGCGCGTGCGGCGCTCAGGGCCGGCGGGCGGGCACCGACCATCCTCAATGCGGCGAACGAGATTGCCGTGGCAGCCTTCCTGGCGAGCGAGATCCGCTTCACCGACATCGCCGCCGTGGTCGAAACGGTTCTCGAAAAGCTGCCGGTGGGCACGCTGACCAGCATCGACGATGTGCTGGCAACCGATGGCGAGGCCCGGAAGGTGGCCGGGGCCGAGGTGGCGGCGCGGCGCAAAAACAGCTAGGCCGGATCGGCTAAGCCAGTGGCGAGACGGACAGATTTTCTGACAGGCAAAGGTCAGAAAGCTGTCCCATAACGGGTTACGGTAGCAGGGAGCGAAGTTGGCATGGACATCGTCGAGATTTTCTCGCCCAAAAGCTTGATATTTCTTGCTCTTTTGACGCCGCTGGTGTTCGTCCATGAACTTGGCCATTTCCTGGTGGCGCGCTGGTGCGGGGTGAGGGTCGAGGTGTTTTCGATCGGCTTCGGCCGCGAGCTTTTCGGCTTTACCGACCGTCATGGGACGCGCTGGAAATTCAGCCTGCTGCTCCTGGGCGGATATGTCCGCATGTTCGGCCAGGCACCCAACGAGCTGGAAGGCGGCGAGAAGCCGGCTGCCATGCTGCCGGAGGAAAAGGCGGTCTCCTTCATGCACAAGAGCGTCGGCCGGCGCGCCGCCATCGTCGCCGCCGGCCCTGCCGCCAATTTCATTTTCGCGATCCTCGTCCTCACGGCCCTCTATTGGGGTTTCGGCAAGCAATCGACATCGCCGTTGATCGACGAGATCAGCCCCGGTTCGGCGGCGGAGGAAACGGGGTTGCTCCCGGGCGACAGGATCGTGGCCCTCAACGACCATCGGATTGCGACCTTCGAAGAGATTGCCGAATTCATCCAGCTCAATCTCGACCAGCCGCTGCGGGTCACCGTTGAGCGGAACGGGGCTGAGCAGACGATGGCGGCCACGCCCAGGATCATCGTGCAGAAGGACATCATGGGCCGGGACGTGCGTGTGGCGCGTCTCGGCGTGATAAGCAAGCATGGTGGACCGAAAGTGCAACTCGGGCCGCTTGAGGCTGCGCGCGCGGCGGTCAGCTATGCCTACAACCAGACCATCAACATGCTGCAGGGACTGTGGCAGATGATCTCGGGCGTTCGGCCCGCCAGCGAGATTGGCGGTGTTCTGCGGATCGCTACCCTTTCCAGCGCCGTGGCGGACATCGGCCTTTACGAACTGACGATTTGGGCGGTGATGCTGTCCCTCAATCTTGGGCTGATCAATCTTTTCCCCGTCCCGATGCTGGACGGCGGGCATCTTGCCTATTACGCGGTCGAGGCGGCGCGAGGGCGGCCATTGAGCGAGGGCGCCCAGGAATGGGGCCTGAAAATCGGCCTCGCCATGGTACTTAGCCTCATGTTATTTGCCACATGGAATGACTTGGTTTATCTGAAAGTCGTCGATTTTTTCCATGGGCTCTTCACCTGATCGGATGATGCGTAAAATGGCTTTTTTGCGTACGCTGCTTTGCGCCCCGAGAGGGATTGCCGGTACTTCCCGCACTGTTCTGCGGGCCTTGCTGCTGGTGGCGTTGCTGGCAACCAGCCTGGGTGCGGTGGATCGCGCGGCGGTGGCCCAGTCGATCAGCGCCGGCGACCCGATCCAGGAAATCCGCATCGAGGGCAGCCAGCGAATCGAGCCGGACACGGTGCGCAGCTACATGGCGATCAACCCGGGCGATCCGTTCGACGCCAAGGCCATCGACCGGGCGCTCAAGAACCTGTTCGCCACCGGCCTCTTCGCCGACGTGAATTTCCGGCGCGAGAACAATTCGCTGATCGTGCAGGTGACGGAAAACCCGATCATCAACCGCATCGCTTTCGAAGGAAACGACCGGCTGGAAGACGACCAGCTGCAGACCGAAATCCAGCTGCGCCCGCGCGTGGTCTATACGCAGCAGCGCGTCCAGTCGGATGTGAAGCGGCTCCTCGACCTCTACCGCCGCAACGGCCGCTTCGCCGCGACGGTCGACCCCAAGGTCATCAAGCTGGACCAGAACCGCGTCGATCTGGTCTTCGAAATCAACGAAGGCGACACGACCGATATCGAGCGCATCGATTTCGTCGGCAACAAGGTCTTCGACGACAGCGATCTGCGCGATGTGGTCATTACCCGCGAAAGCGCGTGGTTCCGTTTCCTCAGCAGCAGCGACACCTACGATCCCGACCGCTTGACGGTCGATAAGGAGAATCTGCGCAAATTCTATCTCGAGGAAGGCTACGCCGATTTCCGCGTCATCTCGGGCGTGGCGGAGCTGTCGCCGGACCAGGAGGCCTTTTTCATCACCTTCACGGTGGAAGAGGGCGAGCGTTACAAGCTCGGCAAGGTCGAAATCAAATCGACCCTCAAGGATCTCGATCCGGAGACCCTCTGGCCCGAGGTGCTGACGGCGGAAGGTGATTGGTACAATGCCACCCTCGTCGACAAGTCGGTGCAGGCGATCGCCGATCAGGTCGGCAGCCTGGGCTACGCTTTCGTCGATGTGCGCCCGCGCATCAAGCGCGATGCCGAGAACCATGTCCTCGACCTTACCTACGACATTCAGGAAGGGCCGAAGGTCTATGTCGAGCGCATCGAGATCACTGGCAACATCCGCACCCAGGATAAGGTGATCCGCCGCGAATTCCGTCTGGCGGAAGGCGATGCCTTCTCGACCGCGAAGATGAAACGGACCGAGCAGCGGCTGCGCAATCTGGGCTTCTTCGAGGCGGTCGACATCCAGACGACGCCGGGCAGTGCGCCGGACAAGACCGTCATCAAGGTCAAGGTAGCCGAGCAATCGACCGGCGAACTTACCTTCGGCGCCGGCTTCTCCACCGCCGACGGTCCCTTGGGCAATGTCGGCGTGCGCGAGCGCAACCTGCTTGGCAAGGGCCAGGATCTCAGGGCCAATTTCACCCTGTCCGGCAAGCGCTCGCAGGTCGATGTCAGCTTCACCGACCCCTATTTTCTCGACAAGGAATTGTCGGCCGGTGTCGACCTGTTCCATCGCCGCTATAACGATGTGCGCGGCGACAATTACGATCTGGCGCAAAGCGGCTTCGGCCTGCGCATGGGTTATGAACTGACGGAATATACCCGCCAGACCCTGGGTTTCCGCGTCAGCGCGGACAAGATTTCCGATGTCGACAACGACCTCTCGGAGGCCATTCAGGACGAGAAGGGCTATACGCTGCGCAATACCCTGAGCTCGGACATCATCTACGATCGCCGCGACAATGCGATGGATCCGCGCGATGGCTATTTCCTGGCTCTGTCGAACGATTTGATTTCGATCCATCCGGATTTCAAGGATCAGGAATTCAACTTCCAGACCGTGGTGCGCGGCGGCTATTTCTATCCGATCACCGACGATGTCTCGATCGGCCTGTCGGCCGAAGCCGGCTATATCAGGCCGCTCGGCAGCGGCAGCGTACGCGTGACGGACGCCTTTACCCTGGGCGGCCAGACCTTGCGCGGCTTCGAATCGTCGGGCGTGGGCCCGCGCGATGCGGATACCAATGACTCGCTGGGCGGCCAGTTGCTCTTCGACGGCACGCTGCAGGCGAGCTTTCCGGTCGGCCTGCCGGAGGAATTCAACGTCCGTGCCCGCGCTTTCACCGATTTCGGTACGCTGACCGAGACGGATCTAAGCAGCAATGTCGACATTGATGACGATGCAAGCCTGCGTGTCTCGGCCGGTCTGGGTCTCACCTGGGTGTCGCCATTCGGGCCGATTGCCGTCGATGTGGCCTATCCGCTCATGAAGGAGAGTTACGACAATACGGAATGGTTCCGTTTCAGTGTCGGTACCTCGTTCTAAGTTTTAATCGTTTGTTTAGTGGAGTTACGCGCGTGTTCAAATTCCCAAAAATGACGAAGGCCGCCTTGGTCCTCGCCGCGGCGCTGGTCGTGATGTCGCCGCTCAAGCCGACGTTTGCGCAGGAAGCTGCTCCGGCGCCGGCGGCTACCATTCCGGTTGCCATTGGTATCGTCAATGTGCAGCAGGTCGTTTCCAAATCGACCGCCGGCCAGTCGCTGAAAAAGCAGGCAGATGCCCGCCGCAAGCAGAACCAGGCCGATCTGCTGGCCGAGGAGAAGAAGCTGCGTGCCGAGAACGACCAGATCAACGCCCAGCGCGCCACGCTGAGCCCCGCAGACTTCACGGCCAAGCAGCAGGCGTTCCAGCAGAAGCTCAATGCCTGGCGCCAGGGAGCCGAGCAGAAGCAGAAGGCTTTCGAGACTTCCTACAACAAAGCGCAGAAGACGATCTTCGAGACCCTGCAGAAGGTGATTGGCGATATCGCCGTTCAGAAGCGGCTGACCTTGGTTCTTAATAAATCTGTCGTAATCGTCAGTGCTCAAGCCTGGGATATCAGTGACTCGGCCCTGGCGCAGCTGAACAAGGTTCTGCCCGCGGTTAAAATGTAGCTGGCAGAGGTCGGGCCGCAACGGCCCGTCATGCTTGGCGCCGCCACTTTGGGCGGCGCGGATTGTTTGCGGGGATTCGGGGAAGGGTTTCTGGATGGCGGAGCAAGTGCCAGCGGGCGGTGTCATCGATATAGCGTCGATCATGCGCATGATCCCGCATCGCTATCCGTTCCTGCTCATCGACCGGGTCATCGATGTTGTTTCGGGCGAGAGCGCCACGGGCATCAAGAACGTCACGGTCAACGAGCCCTTCTTTCCTGGCCACTTCCCCGGCGCCCCGGTCATGCCGGGCGTGCTCATCGTCGAGGCGATGGCGCAGACGGCGGCCGTCATCGCGGTGCATGCCCTGGGCGCGGAAGCCGAAGGCAAGATCGTGCTGTTCATGAGCATCGACGATTGCCGCTTCCGCCGGCCGGTGACGCCCGGCGATCAGTTGCGCCTTGAGGTGAAGAAGGACCGCGCCCGCGGTCCGGTCTGGCGCTTCATGGGCACCGCCAAGGTCGACGGCCAGGTCGTCGCCGAAGCCACCTTCGCCGCGATGATCCGGGATAGATAAGGGCGGTGTTATTCACTAGCCCCTCACCCCAACCCCTCTCCCCGGAGGGGCGAGGGGCTTTATCCCGTTCTCGCTCGAAACTCCCTCGCCCCGCTTGCGGGGAGAGGGGCGGGTGAGGGGTATGAATTGGGACACTGAAGTTTCCTAAACGCCCACCATCCACCGCGTCAGAAAGAAGACCGCCATGCCGATGAGGATCGTCGGCATCAGCTTCTTCCATTTCCAGCTCACGATCGCCGCCACCACGGCGCCGACGAGATAGGGATTCATGTAGGTCAGCTGAATGCCCTGATCGGCGTCGGGATAGAGCGTTGCCGGCACGATGATGGCGGTCAGCACGGCGACCGGCACGAAAGCCAGCGCGCGTTCGACCAGGGGTGGAAAGCGTACATGGTCGGCGAAGAGATAGACCGGCCAGCGGATGGCGAGGTTGATGAGCGCCATGCCGGCGATCATCAGGGCGATTTCAAGCGCGCTCATGACAGCACCCTTTCGCCGCGCGATCTGCGCCGGCGCCATTCCTGCGCAACCAGTCCGGCGAGAATTCCGGCAAGGGCGCCGAGCATCAGGCCCAGTTTGTAGGGCAGCGCGTTGCCGAGCGTCGCCACCGTGCCGGCGACGATGGCGGCGAGCACGAACGGGCTCGAGCGCAAGGCGGGCATGACGATGCCGGTGAAGGTGACGATCATGGCGAATTCGAGGCCCCAATTCCTCACCGCAGGGAATTCGGTGCCGAGCACGATGCCGATGAATGTCCAGAACTGCCAATTGAGATACATGCCCAGGCACGAGGCGAAATAGTACCAATGCGCATTGGGCCCGCCGCCTTCCTCGCGGTAGCGGCGTTCCATCACGGCGAAGGTCTCGTCGGTGAGCAGCGCCGATAGGCCGAAGCGCCAGGTCTGATTGAGATGCCGCACATGGTCGACCAGCGTCGCCGCGTAAAGGAGGTGACGCAGGTTGAGAATCAGTGTGGCCAGCCAGATCACGCCGAGCGCCGAACCGGTGCCCAGCAGCAGGATGGCGATGAACTGCGCCGAGCCGGAGAAGACGAACAGCGACATGCCCATCACGGCCAATGGCGAAAGTCCGGCATTGGTGGCGAGCGTGCCGAAGATGATGCCGAAGGGAATGGCCGACACCATGAGCGGGAAGGTGGCGGCGAGGCCGCGCATGAACTCCGCTCCGGCCATGCTGCGGTCGGTCTTGGCGATATCGGTCATGGGATTCACACGATACCGTAGGAGCCGCCGGGCTGCGTGCGCAATATCTCCGCAATGCGCTGCAGGGCTACTTCCAGGATGCGCCGGTCGGCCGGCGCGCAGAGGCACAGCCGCACGCCGTTGGGGGCGTTGCGCGTCAATGAGAAGATGGTGGCGGGCGAAACGCCGACGCCCTTCAATCGCGCCTGCAGGGCGAAGCCGTCGGAGGTCCAGGCCTCCGGCAATTTCAACCAGACATGATAGCTCGATTCATCGCCGCAGATCTCCAGGCCGCTCAAGATCCGCCGCGCCATGCGCTGCCTTGCGATCGCTTCGATGCGGTGCGCTTCGGCAAGATCCATGCCGGTGCCGTCCTCGACCCAGTCGGCGGCGATTTCCGCCGTCAGGGGTGCAGCCATCCAGGTGGTCGAGCGGACCACTTGCGCGAAGCCGTCGAGGGCTCCTTCGGGAATGGCGAGATAGCCGACGCGCAAGCCCGGCGCCATGGATTTGGAGACGCTGGTGAAATAGTGCCCCAGTTCGGGTGCATGCGACGATAGCGGCTCGATATTCCGCGTGCCCAGCAGGAAGCCGTAGACATCGTCCTCGACGATCTTCACGCCGTGGCGGCGCGCAATCTCGGCCAGCGCCCGGCGCCGTTCCACCGACACGACGATGCCGGTCGGGTTGTGCATGTTGACGACGCAATAGAACGCCTTGGGCCGCAGGTTGATGCAGGCCATCTCGAACGCTTCCGGATCGACGCCGTCGGCATCCATTGCCACGCCGTGGAGGCGGATGCGCAGGAAGTCGGCAAGGCGCCGGAGGCCCGGATAGGTCATGCATTCGGTCACCACCACATCGCCCGGCTCGGTGATGGCGCCCAGCGCCGCCGTCATCGCATGCTGGCCGCCGGCGGTCACGATCACGCGCTCGGCCGAGACGGGGTAGCGCTGTTCGGAGAGCCAATGCGCGCCGGCCGCGCGGTGCCGCGGCAGGCCGACATGGTGATGATAGTCGAGCAGGGTGTCGATGCCGGGCCGGGCCGCAATGCGCTGCAGGGCAGTGGAGAGCAGGGCGTCATTGGCACGCGGCGTCGGGAAGTTGATGGAGAGGTCGATGAAGCCGCCGGCATCCACCTCGACTTCGCGGTCGAACGGCATCTCCGGACGTCGGCGCACATCCGGCCGGACGAAGGTGCCGCGCCCGACTTCGCCGCCGATGAGGCCGCGCCGCTCGGCTTCGGCATAGGCGCGCGTGACGGTGCCGACCGTGACGCCCAGCCGGTAGGCCAGCTCGCGATGCGTGGGCAGCCTTGTGCCTGGCGCCATGCGCTGCTGGCGGATGTCTTCGGAGAGCGCATCGGCGATCGCGAGATAGCGCGGTCCGGGGAAGGTGGAGAGATCGGGTTGCCAGTTTGTCATGGTGACAATGTAGCGATTGACTTGGTTCTGTGTCAAAACAATTATGCGATGACGGGTACAATGTTAAACAATGCCCCGTGCATCAAGCAATATGTCAGCATAGGAGAATTAAATGTCTCGATACAAATTGCCAGCCCTCGCGGACTTGCCGCATTTCGGCCGATCTAGTCATGGCGGGGCCACTTCCCTGCCGCGTCGCCTGCTCGCCTTCCTTTTCGATTGCCTGGAGATCCGCCGCCAGCGCCGCGCGCTGGAAGCACTGGACGAGCGCATGCTGAAAGATATCGGCATCAGCCGCTGCGACGTCGAAGCCGAAATCTCGCGCCCCTTCTGGCGATGACCGATAAAGGAGAGCCTTGATCATGAAGTACCCGATTTTCCAGGTAGATGCCTTCACCGACCGCGCCTTCGCCGGAAATCCGGCCGGGGTGATGCCGCTCAAAACCTGGCTCTCCGATCAAGCTCTCCAATCGATCGCCGCCGAAATGAACCTGGCCGAAACCGCCTTCTTCGTGCCGAAGGATGGCGGCTATCATCTGCGCTGGTTCACGCCGACGGTCGAGGTCAAGCTGTGCGGCCATGCCACCCTGGCATCGGCCTTCGTGCTCACCCGGCTGATCGATCCCGCGATCACGACGATGCGCTTCGACACGCTGTCCGGGCCGCTCAATGTGCGGGTGGACGGGGCGCGGTTCGAACTCGATTTCCCGGTGCTGAGCCATGAAGCCAACACGGACGCGACCCTTCCGGGGCGCATCGCCGAGGCGATTGGCCAGCAGCCGGTCGAAGTCGTCGTCAGCCCTGTTTACGATGCCTATCTGGCGCGGCTTGCCGACGTGGCCGCCGTGCGCGCGGCGACGCCGCGCCTTGCCGCCATCGAAGCGCTGGGGCGCGATCTCATCGTCACGGCCGAAGGCGGGCAGGAGGGTGTCGATTTCGTCAGCCGCTTCTTTGCGCCGCTGCACGGCATTCCGGAAGACCCGGTCACGGGCTCGTCGCATTGCGTGCTGGCGCCCTATTGGAAGAAGCGGCTGGGCAAGGACAGTTTCCACGCTCGGCAGGTCTCGCGGCGGGGCGGCGACCTGTGGCTCGCCCTGGCCGGCGAGCGGCTCAAGATCGCTGGTCACGCCGTCTGTGTGCTCAGTGGAGAAATAGAAGTAAATTAAAGACTTACGGCGAGAGACAGGGAGTAGCCGGCCAGCGCCGCGCGAGCCCCTCTCCGTTTCCCTGGCTGCTCTTGCACCGCGAAAGGCTTTGCGCTAATAGCCCTTGCCCAAGCGGTCATGCGATGGGGGCTCGCTGCCCTCGCACCTCGGTTGGGCTCACCTTGCGGATTTGCCGAGCCCGAACGAGCCATGACCAGCACGCCCACGAACAATGAAGGTGAGAAGTTCCTGCTGCCAGCGGGGCTGGGCGACGGCCTGCCGCCGGAAGCGGGGTTCGAGGCCGCCATCGTCGAGCGCCTGGTCGGAAGCTTCGCGCGCTGGGGCTATGAGCGCGTCAAACCGCCCTTGATCGAATTCGAGGCTTCGCTCCTCGCCGGCCCCGGCGAAGCCATGGCCGCGCATACCTTCCGCCTGATGGATCCGATCTCGCAGCGCATGATGGGCCTGCGCGCCGACATGACGCCGCAGGTCGGCCGCATCGCCGCCTCGCGCCTGCAGAACATGCCGCGCCCCTTGCGCCTTTCCTATGCCGGCCAGGTCCTGCGCGTGAAGGGCGAGCAGATGCGGCCCGAACGCCAGCTGGGCCAGGTCGGCGTCGAACTGATCGGCGCCGATGGCGCCGCCGCCGATGCCGAAGTGGTGCTTCTTGCCGTCGAGGCTCTGACGAGCCTGGGTGTCCCCGACCTTGCCGTCGACCTCAACGTGCCGCGCCTGGCGCCGAGCATTCTGCAGCATCTGCCGGCACCGCAGCGGGGCGACCTCATTGCGGCGCTCGACCGCAAGGATACCGCGCGCGTGGCCGAGCGCGCCGGCGAGCAGTCGGCGCTGCTCCAAGGATTGCTGCGCGCCGTGGGACCGGTCGAGACGGCCCTGCCGGTGCTGGAAAGCCTCAGCCTGCCGGCACAAGGCGCCGAGGTGCGCGCCAATCTCGCCGCCACCATCGCGCTCATCCGCAAGGCTGCGCCGGGTCTGACGCTCACCATCGACGTCACCGACCATCGCGGTTTCGAATATCACAGCGGTATCGCCTTCACTCTGCTGGGGCGGGGCGTGCGCGGCGAGTTCGGGCGCGGCGGGCGCTATGTCAATCATGCCGGCGAAGCGGCGACCGGCTTCTCGCTCTATCTCGATACCTTGCTCGCCACCCTGCCGATGCCGGCGGGATCCAAGCGCGTCTTCGTGCCTTTCGGTGCGGACGCCAAGGCGGCCTTGCACTTGCGCGCGGATGGCTGGGTAACGGTGCAGGGGCTGCAATCCGCCGACGCGCGCGCTGAAGCCACGCGTCTGCGTTGCTCTCATTTCCTGCAGGATGGCCAAGTCACGGCCACCGGCAACTGATCCTTAGAGGAATATCATGGCCAATGTAGCGGTAATCGGCTCGCAATGGGGCGACGAGGGCAAGGGCAAGATCGTCGACTGGCTTTCCGAGCGCGCCGATGTCGTCGTGCGCTTCCAGGGCGGCCACAATGCCGGCCATACGCTGGTCATCGGCGGCATCACCTACAAGCTCTCCCTGCTGCCCTCGGGCATCGTGCGGCCGGGCAAGCTGTCGGTCATCGGCAATGGCGTGGTGGTCGATCCCTGGCATCTCATCAAGGAGATGGAAGCCTTGCGCGGGCAGGGTGTGACCATCAATCCGGACAATCTGGTCGTGGCCGAGAATGCGGCGCTGATCCTGCCGCTGCATAGCGAGCTGGATAAATTGCGCGAGGGCGCCGCCGAAGGCACCGCCAAGATCGGCACGACGGGACGCGGCATCGGCCCGGCCTATGAGGACAAGGTGGCGCGCCGCGCCATTCGCGTCTGCGACCTCGCCGACAGCAAGGGCCTCGATGCCAAGGTCGAAAACCTGCTGCGCCATCACAATGCGCTGCTGAAGGGCATGGGGGCGCCGGCCGTGGACGGCGCCGAACTGCTGGCGAAACTGCGCGCCATCGCGCCGCAGATCGCACCGTTTGTGCGGCCCGTGTGGGAAATGCTGGATACCGCGCGCCGCCGCGGCGACCGCATCCTGTTCGAAGGCGCGCAGGGCGTGATGCTCGACGTCGATCACGGCACCTATCCCTACGTTACTTCCTCGAACACGGTGACGGGTCAGGCAGCGACCGGTTCGGGCATCGGCCCCTCCGGCATCGGCTATGTGCTGGGCATCACCAAGGCCTATACGACGCGTGTCGGTTCCGGTCCGTTCCCATCGGAACTCACCGACGAGATCGGCGAGTTGCTGGGGGCTCGCGGCAAGGAATTCGGTGTGGTGACGGGGCGCAAGCGCCGCTGCGGCTGGTTCGACGCCGCGCTCGTGCGCCGCGCCGCGAAGGTCGCCGGCATCAGCGGCATCGCCTTCACCAAGCTCGACGTGCTCGACGGCATGAAGGAACTGAAGATCTGCACCGGCTACGAGATCGACGGCAGGCCCTATGCCTATCTCCCCGCCGCCGCCGATCTGCAGGCGCGCGCCAGGCCGGTCTATGAGACGCTCGAGGGCTGGCAGGAATCGACGCAAGGCGCGCGTTCCTGGGCGCAGCTGCCGGCGACCGCGATCAAATATGTCCGCCGCGTCGAGGAGTTGATCGAAGCGCCCGTGGCGCTGCTCTCCACCAGCCCGGAACGCGACGACACGATTTTGGTGAAGGATCCGTTCGCGGATTGAGGGCAGCAGTCTTCGCTTCCGCCCCCCTCCCAACCCTCCCCCCTGAAGGTGGGAGGGCTTTTCTCTCATCTCCTCCAACCTTCAGGGGGGTGGGAGGGGGCGCTTCGGCGCGCTACATCTCTTCGGTGCCCATATTGAATGTCATCAACCAGGTGTAGTGGGCCTGATTGTTATTACTTTATCATTCGCATGATAATGAGAATTGATTCAAATTTTAGGAGAATGATGATAATCCAGATGTCATACTTAGGTATGTAAACCGCTAGTGGACTTACCAATTGTCACATTGACATTGTTGCCCCCGGTAACGATTTCAAAATTGTACGACAGTAGAATAGAGCTGTTCGCGATTTTGATGCGGCCTTTTCCGCAAATGTGAGCGAGTTTTTCGAATGACGGTCATGTCCGCCCTGCCGATTTCTTGTGTGCAATGCCCACGGTTGAAAACGGCCTTTTATCGAAGTGAAGAACAAACCCTTATCGAAATGGAGGGGTTGCGTACCGGGCACCGGCACTTTCCAGCCAAGCGCACGATCTACCGCGAGGGTGAAATCGCACCGGAGATGCTGATCATCTTCGATGGCTGGGCGTTCCGCTTCAAGCTGCTGGCCGGCGGGCGGCGCCAGATTCTTTCTTTCCTTCTGCCGGGCGATCCGATCAGCCTGCCTTTGCTCAGCAACGACCGCCTGTCCTTCTCGGTGCAATCGCTGACATCGGTTACCGCTTGCTCGTTCGAGCGCGGCAGCTTTGCCGATTTCGTGGCCGAGCATCCGGCGGTGGCGCGCCAGGCGCATGCGAGCTGCTATGCCGCCGCCTCCGCGGCGGATGAGCGCCTTACGGATCTCGGGCGCCGGTCGGCCTATGAACGTGTCGGCCGGCTCATTCTGGAACTGGTGACGCGCATGGAGGCGAAGGGCCTCCCGACCGGCAACCCGATGCTTTTCCCGCTGGGCCAGACGCATATCGCCGACGCGCTGGGGCTCACCTCGATTCACGCCGGCCGGGTTCTGCGCCGTTTCCGCAGGGAGGGCATTCTGTCGCTGCATCGCGGCCGGCTGGAAATCATGGATTGCGCGGCGCTCCGCCGCCTTTGATCAGCCGGCGGGCCGCCGCGGTACGACCAGTTTCGAGGTGAGGATCTGCAACACCTCGCCGCGCTGATTGCGCGTCTGGCTGCGCATCGTCGCCATGCCGCGCTCGGGCCGGGAGCGCGAGGGCACGACCTCAAGGATCTCACTGGTCACCTGCAGCACGTCGCCCGGCCGCGTCGCCTGCGGCCAGGATATCTCGGCGCCCGCCCCGATCAGCCCGCCGGCGATGCCTGGCTCGGTCGATGCCAGCAGCTTCATGGTGATCGCCGCCGTGTGCCAGCCGCTGGCGGCAAGGCCCTTGAAGAAAGTCGCCGCGGCCGCTTCCTCGTCGAGATGAAAGGGCTGCGGATCGAAGGCACGGGCGAAGGCCTTGATCTGCGCCGCATCCAGCGCATGCGTCGGGCTGACGAAGACCTGACCCACCTTCAGATCGTCGAGATAGAGAACGTCGCTCATGGGACGCCTCGGTAGATCTCGGCGCGGAAGCAATCGGCCAGCGCCTTGAGGTCCGGCCCCAAGACGCGCGATTGCGTCATCGGCGGGAAATGCCTGCGGATCGTCGCCAGCGTCTCCGCCAGGGCCGGGGGCGCCGCGCGCCCGGTCATATGGAATGCCTGCGAGGCGACGACGCCCAGCATGGCGAGTGCCGCTTCCAGGCATTGCCCCACTTCCTCCTGTCCTCTCCAGGCAAGGCCGGTGAGAGGCGAAACATCGTTCTGGCCGAAGCCGCCGGCCTCGCTGCCGGGCAGGAACGTGCGCTGCGCCGCGCGCCTGGCCTGTTCGGCATAGCCCACCTGCACGAAGCCGACGATGCCGATATAGGCCTCGTCCGCCGCCTGCAGCTGATCGGGCAACAGCGAATAGCGCCCGTCGAGCAGTTTGGTATTGTGCCGCTCGGCCAGGATGCACAGATCGGCCGCCGCCGCGCCGAGATTGTCGAGCGCCGGATAGGCGCGCGCATTGTGATAGCCGCCATTGCTGTAGACGCGCGGTCGAGGGTGCTGGGCGTCGGGCATCAGAAAGACCGGATTGTCCGTCACCGATTGCAGCGAGCCTTGCGCGATCTCCTCGGCCAGTGCCACGGCGCGGCGCATCTGGCCCAGCACGCGCGGCAGGATGCGGTAGGAGACCGGCGCCTGATAAGGCCGGCGCTCCGTGGCGCCGCCGGCGAGCAGATCGCGCAGCCGCTGCAGGGCCTGCGCCTCGTAGGGATCGCCCCACAGACCGTCGAAGGCTGCATCGTAGGCTTCAAGCGGCGCCTTGATCGCTTCGGCCGACAAGGCAAAGACCCGTTCCGCAAGGTCCAGCCGCCGCCGCATCGCCAGTGCCGCGTCGGCGATGAGGGCGCTCGCCGCGGGCGAACCGTTGATGAGGGAGAGCGCATCCTTCTCGCCCAGCGGGAATTCCTCGGCGAGGTCGACGATGAGCGGCGCCATCCACAGGATCTCGCCGGCGCCGCCCTGGCCGCTCAGGGAAACCTGGGGCAGGGCCGCATCGAGCAATCCCGCTACCCGGTCCGCCAAAGCAGGCGTGATCGCGGCGTGGCCCTCGATAAAATTGGCCAGCCGCGCCAGCACGATTCCGCGCGCCACCCGTTCCGGCGCCGGCGGCCCGAAGGCGACGGCGGCGCTGCGCGGCGGGCGCTGGGCGTGGGAACGCCTTGCCTCGCCGGTAAAGCGCTTATTGGCATGCTGGCCATAGCCGCTGGTGACGCCATAGACGGTGATGTCGGGATCGGTGTCGAGGAGGTGGATGAAGGCCCGTCGCGCCTCGGCCATCGCTTTCTGCGCAACCGGTCCCAGCCGCACGCCGGCACCCTCCCAGGCCACCCGCCGGTAGGCATCGAGGGTCAGGTCGGCGCGGCGGTTGAGTTCGAGCGGCATCGGGAGGCTCCTCGCGGGTTGCACCCAAGTGTTAATCGATTCGGCCGAGCTAATCGATTGTGTCCGCCACCGCCCCGGAGAGCGCCATCGGCGAACGCTACGCTGGGAACTTCCCCCGAAAATGCCTGTTGAGCCGCCGGAGCGGGGCATACACTGCGCCCGGGTACGGGGAGCCGGATGCCGATTCGCGGAGAATGAGCATGAATTTCAGACCATATCTTGCCGCCACCGTCCTGGCTGCGTCCCTTGCCGCCACGGCCCTGCTACCGGCCCAGGCCGCCGACGGCGTCAATGTCGGCGTCCTGGACTGCCGGGTGGGCGAGGGTGTGGGGTACATCATCGGCTCGAACCGCGCCGTCACCTGCGACTTCAACCGCGCCGATGGCACGGTCGAGCATTATCACGGCGAAATCCGCCGCTGGGGCCTCGATATCGGCTTCAGCCGGGAATCGCGCATGTTCTGGGGCGTGCTGGCCCCCGGCCATGTCGAACGGGGCGCTCTTGCCGGCACCTATGCCGGCGCAGGCGCCGACGTGGCGGCCGGCCTTGGCGTCGGGGCCAACGCCCTCTTCGGCGGCAGCGCCCGGCAGATCGCCCTGCAGCCCGTCACCGTCAATGGCAGCGTCGGTGTCAACGTCGCGGCCGGTGTCGCCAAGTTGACCTTGGCGGTCGGCAAATGACCGAACGGTCCTAGGATTCAGGTCTGCGCCTAACCCCTTATTAACCACTCCGGCATCAAATCTGCATATATGCTTGGACCGCTCCCGGATGCCGTCCGGGCGGCGGTCGTTTTTGCCTGGATGAGTAGGTCGCATGGCGGCTTTGAGCCTCAAGGAAGTGGTGGAACTGGGCGATCGCTACGAGATCGCGCCCGGACAGCGCCTGCCGGCCCACGATTGCGGCATGGCCGAAGCCTATGCGGCGACCGACCGGGTCGATGCCTCGCGCAAGATCTTTGCCCTCATCGCCCCGGGCCATCTCCCCAATCGCGGCCTTGGCATCGCGCCCACGCGCAATGCCGCCGGCGCCTATCTGATGTGGCCGGTGGCAGCCAGCATCGTCGACTGGCCGGTAGGCGTCGAGGGCGGCGAAATCCTCTGGGGGCGGCGCCCGGCCTTCATCTATTCGGTCCCGGTCGGCGAAAAGCTGCTGGGCGCCAACGGCCAGATTCCACAGCTCAACGAATCCCAGCTGCTCAAGAATTTCATCCAGCCGGCGATCCAGCTGCTGCGCGACCTGGTGCTGATGAACTGCCCGCACCGCGCCATCCGCCCGCAGAACATCTATTTCCAGAGCGGCAATGCCGGCGACGTCATGTTCGGCGATTGCCTGGCATCGCCCCCCGGCGGCGCCCAGCCGGTGGCCTTCGAGACCGTCGACAGCGCCATGTCCGACCCGATCGGCCGCGGCATCGGGTCGATCGCGGACGATATCTATGCGATCGGCGTTACCGCGCTCATGCTCTATCTGGGGCGCGATCCGGTCGCCAGCTTCAGTGACGAGCAGATCATCAACGCCAAGATCAATTCCGGCTCCTTCTCGACCATGGCCGGGGGCGAGAAGCTGGCGCCAAGCCTTGCCGAAATGTTTCGCGGCATGCTGTGCGACAAGGTCTCCGACCGCTGGACCATCAAGCATCTCGAAGGCTGGATGACGGGCGCGCATTTCAATCCGACCCTGCCCAGCATTCCCCAGCGTTCTTCGCGGCCGCTGAAGTTCTGCGGCGGCGAATATCTCAACAAGCCGGCCCTGGCGCATGCCATGTCGCGGCACTGGAACGATGCCATCGTGCTGCTGGCCGGCGGCGATTTCGACAATTGGTACAAGCGCGGTTTCGGCGACGAGAAGGCGCCGGACAAGATGATGCGCATCCAGGGCCTCTCCGCCGCCTACGGTTCGCAATCGGGTATCCGCGACCGCACCGTGGCGCGCTTCATCATCCACATGGGCGGGCACCTGCCGCTTTGCTACAAGGACATCCGCACCACGCTGATGGGCATGGGCTCGATGCTGTCGCATTATTACGAACGCAAGGAGCAGGTGCAGCAGATCGCCGAAATGATGCATGCGCGCCTGCCGCATGCCTGGTTCGAGGAACAGCCCAACCTGCGTCCCGAGCAGATGCAGCTCCGGCGCTCGCTGGAAATCATCGACAAGGTGATCGACCGGCAGGCACCCGGCTATGGCATCGAGCGCGTGCTCTACGAACTCGATCGCGGCACGCCGTGCAAATCGCCGCTTATCGCCGACTATTACGTGGTCGATATCGCCGACCTGCTGCCGGCGATAGATGCCGCGATTCCAGGGGCACCGCACGGCACCCTGCCGATCGACCGGCATATCGCCGCCTTCATCGCGACCAACATGAAGCGCTCGATGGATAACGAGCTGATCGGGCTGGCCAACCGCGCCGACGACATCACCTATCGCACCGCGATCCTGCGCTTGCTGGCCATCGTGCAGCGGGTCAATCAGCAATACGAGCTGCCGCGCCTGACGCAGGTCGTCATCGAGATGCTGGAGCCCGTCATCGCCGCCTTCCACAATACCGGCATGCGCGAGCATATCCGCGGCCAGGTCGATGGGTTCGCCAAGGATTGCCGCTTCGACGAGATGCTGCTGCTGCTCGACGGCGAAGGCTCGCTGCGTCGTGCCGACAATGACGGCTTCGCGCAGGCGGTGCAGGAATATGCCCATCTCGAACGCGGCCGTACCTGGCTCGCCAATGGCGGCCTCACCGACACCACGCGCGTGCGCGGCATCGCGCACAAGGCGGCGGCGATGACGGCGACGCTGGCCTGTTCGGCGAGCCTTGCCGCCTATGGCCTCTATGCCGTGATGTTCTAGGGGGAGACGGCGATGAAGGATATTCGTCATGGCTGGTAATGCCGGCGCCAATGCGGGCGGCCAGGCCGGCATCAAGCCCTGGGTCCTGGTCATCCCGGTCCTGCTGATCGGCCTCGTCTTCCTGCCCACCGCCATTGTCGTCGGCATCGGCATGATTCCGACCCTGGTGGCGCGCGTCGTCGACACGTCGCAGGGCAAGCGCCTCTCCATTACCGTGGGCGGCTTCAACCTCATCGGCTGTCTCTACTTCGTGAACCGGATCTGGGCCGCGGGCCAGGGCATGGGCGATATCCAGCCGACCCTGGCCGACAGTTTCGGCTGGCTCTACGCCTTGCTCGGCGCCGGCATCGGCTGGGTCGTCTTCGGCTTCATGCCCTCGATCATCGGCAAGATCGCCCAGACCCAGACCGCCTTGCGAGTCCGCAGCCTCACCAAGGACCAGGACCGCCTCGTCGAAGATTGGGGCGAAGCCGTGCGCGGGATCTATGCGGTGCGGCCGGTCGGGAAAGAAGAAGGCGAGGGCTGAGGGCCGCGGCCTTCCCTCCTAACCCTCCCCCCTGAAGGTGGGAGGGGGCGGTTTCAGTCTCGCTTTCGCCGCCTCACCTCACCTGATCCACGTCGCGCACCGCGCCCCGTGCGGCGCTCGTCGTGAAGGCGGCGTAAGCCTTCAAGGCCGGCGAGACGTTGCGCTTGCGCGCATGGGCCGGCTTCCAGCCATCCTTGCCCTTGGCTTCCATCGCGCGCTTGCGTTCGGCCAGTACTTCTTCCGACACGGCCAGCTTGATGGTGCGGCTGGGGATGTCGATCTCGATCCGGTCGCCATTCTCGACGAGCGCGATGAGTCCGCCTTCGGCCGCTTCCGGCGAGACATGGCCGATGGAAAGGCCCGAGGTGCCGCCCGAGAAGCGCCCGTCGGTGATGAGCGCGCAGGCCTTGCCGAGGCCCTTCGACTTCAGATAGCTCGTGGGATAGAGCATTTCCTGCATGCCCGGCCCGCCGCGCGGACCTTCGTAGCGGATCACGACCACGTCGCCTTCCTTCACGTCGCCCAGCAGGATGCCGGAGACGGCATCGTCCTGCGCTTCGTAGACGCGCGCGGGGCCCGCGAAGACATGGATGCTTTCATCGACGCCGGCCGTCTTCACGATGCAGCCGTCGAGGGCCAGATTGCCCTTCAGCACGGCAAGGCCGCCATCTTTCGAAAAGGCGTGAGCCGCATCGCGGATGACGCCCTTCTCGCGGTCGAGATCCAGTTCCTTCCAGCGCTTGTCCTGGCTGAAGGCGGTTTGCGTGGGCACGCCACCAGGCGCCGCCATGAAGAATTTCTGCACGCTTTCGCTGTTCGTCTGCTTGACGTCCCAGCGGCGCAGCGCATCGCGCATGGTTTTCGTATGCACGCTGGGCTCGTCGCCATGCAGGAGCCCCGCGCGGTCGAGTTCGCCCAGGATCGCCATGATGCCGCCGGCACGGTGCACGTCTTCCATATGCACGTCCGACTTGGCCGGCGCCACCTTGCACAGGCAGGGCACCTTGCGCGACAGACGGTCGATATCTTCCATGGTGAAGTCGATTCCGGCCTCGTGGGCGGCGGCCAGCAGATGGAGAACCGTGTTGGTCGACCCGCCCATGGCGATGTCGAGGCTCATCGCATTCTCGAACGCCTTGAAGGTCGCGACATTGCGCGGCAGCACGCTCATGTCGTTTTCCTCGTAGTGGCGGCGCGTGATGTCGACGATGAGGCGACCGGCTTCGAGGAACAGGTTCTTGCGGTCGGCATGGGTCGCCAGCGTCGAGCCGTTGCCGGGCAGCGACAGGCCCAGCGCTTCCGTGAGGCAGTTCATCGAATTGGCCGTGAACATGCCCGAGCAGGAGCCGCAGGTCGGGCAGGCGGAGCGTTCGATCGAGGCCACTTCGGCGTCGGAATATTTATCGTCGGCCGCCGCCACCATCGCATCGACCAGATCGAGCGCCACGGTTTTTTCCTGCAGCACGACCTTGCCGGCCTCCATCGGGCCGCCGGAAACGAAGACCACGGGGATGTTGATGCGCAAGGCCGCCATCAGCATGCCCGGCGTGATCTTGTCGCAATTCGAGATGCAGACCATGGCGTCGGCGCAATGCGCATTGACCATGTATTCGACACTGTCGGCGATGAGTTCGCGCGAGGGCAGGGAATAGAGCATGCCATCATGCCCCATGGCGATGCCGTCATCGACCGCGATGGTGTTGAACTCTTTCGCCACACCGCCCGCCGCCTCGATCTCGCGCGCCACCATCTGCCCCAGATCCTTCAGATGCACATGGCCCGGCACGAACTGGGTGAAGGAATTGACCACGGCGACGATCGGCTTGCCGAAATCGCCGTCCTTCATGCCCGTGGCGCGCCACAGGCCGCGGGCGCCGGCCATATTGCGGCCATGGGTCGTGGTGCGGGAACGATAGGCAGGCATCACTCATCTCCTCGCGGCGGCTGGCCTGCTTCGTGTAGAGCTGGGCTGGCGGCCGGTACTATTGTGTCCAAAACAGATACGCAGAGCGTCACAAAGTGTCATATGGCAGGCCGTGGGGCCGGTCAAGGAAAGGAGCCGTGCGCTTTGTGCAGGCGCTCATGAGGCATGATTGCTGCCCCTCACCCCGCCCGTCGGCGAATGCCGACATGCGCCGGCGGGGCGGCGGGGCAATCTGTGCCCAGTCTATACTCCGGCGCTGCCCCCCTCCCGCCCTCCCCCCTGGAGGTGGGAGGAGTAGCTGTTGCGACCACCTCACTATAAAGCCCTCCCACCTTCAGGGGGGAGGGTTGGGTGGGGGGCCGCAAGCGGGTATAGACCGGGGACATGCGTAACAGGTCAACATGGTCGGCGGCGACGCGTGCCATCTGCCTACCGGCCGTTGCGCGAGAGCTACAACCGGATGGATTGAAGTCGCAACGCGTTCGCGATGACGCTGACCGAAGACAGTGCCATGGCGGCGGCGGCGATGATTGGCGATAGCAGCAGGCCGAATGCCGGATAGAGCAGGCCCGCCGCAACCGGCACGCCGGCGGCGTTGTAGATGAAGGCGAAGAAGAGGTTCTGCCGAATGTTGCTCATGGTGGCTTCCGACAGGCGCCTCGCATGGGCGATGCCGGTGAGATCGCCGCGCAACAGGGTGACGCCGGCGCTTTCGATGGCGACGTCCGTGCCGCTGCCCATGGCGATGCCGACATCGGCCGCGGCCAAGGCCGGCGCGTCGTTCACGCCGTCCCCCGCCATGGCGACGACCTTGCCGGCGCGGCGCAATTCCTCGACGACCGCCGCCTTCTTGTTCGGCAGCACGTCGGCCTCTACTTCCTCGACGCCCAGCCTTTTGGCCACCGCCTCGGCGGTGGTGCGGTTGTCGCCGGTCAGCATCACGATGCGGATGCCTTGCCGGTGCAGCGCCTCGATGGCGGCGGGGGTGGTTTCCTTGATGGGATCGGCGATGGCAATCAAGCCGGCGGCGGCGCCGTCGATGGCGACGAAGATGACCGTGGCGCCGCCTTGCCGCAGTTCGTCGGCCTGTGCCTGCTGGGCCGAGACATCCGTGCCGAGTTCCAGCAGGAAAGCCGCGTTCCCCAGCGATACGCCGCGACCCTCGACACGGCCGACCACGCCCTTGCCGGTCGGTGAATCGAATGCGCCGGGGTTGACGAGCGCTATCGAACGTTCCTGTGCCGCGGCGACGATGGCGGCCGCCAAGGGGTGCTCGCTGGCATTTTCGAGGCTCGCCGCCAGGCGCAGGATTGCCGCTTCGTCGAAGCCGGGGAAGGGACGGATGGCAACCACGCGCGGCTTGCCCAGCGTGAGCGTGCCGGTCTTGTCGACGACGATCGTATCGACCTTTTCGAAGCGCTCCAGCGCCTCGGCATTCTTGATGAGGACGCCCATCCGGGCGCCGCGGCCGACACCGACCATGATCGACATCGGCGTCGCCAGGCCCAGGGCACAGGGGCAGGCGATGATCAGCACGCTCACAGCGGCGACGAGGCCATAGCCCATGGCCGGCGGCGGTCCCCAGATCGACCATGCGGCGAAGGCGAGGATGGCGATGCCGATCACGGCCGGCACGAACCAGCCGGAGACGGTGTCGGCCAGACGCTGGATGGGTGCGCGCGATCTTTGCGCCTGTGCCACCATCTGGACGATCTGCGCCAGCATCGTGTCGCGGCCGATCCTCTCGGCGATCATGATGAAGGAACCCTGTCCGTTGATCGTGCCGCCGATGACCTTCGATCCGGCCTCCTTGGTGACCGGCATGGATTCGCCGGTGATCATCGATTCGTCGATATTGGAGCGGCCGTCGGCGATGCTGCCGTCGATCGGCACCTTGTCGCCGGGCCGGACTCTGAGCCGGTCGCCGACCTTCACCTGCTCCAGGTCGATCTCCTCGTCCGTGCCGTCTTCGTTGATGCGCCTGGCCCTGGTCGGCGCCAGGCGCAGCAGCGCCTTGATGGCGCCCGACGTCCGATCCCGCGCCTTCAATTCCAGGACCTGACCGAGAAGGACCAGAATGGTGATGACGGCGGCCGCTTCGAAATAGACCGCGACCGCGCCGCCCGGGGCGCGGAAGCCGGGCGGGAAGACCGTCGGGGCGACTGTCGCGATGGCGCTGTAGACCCAGGCCACGCCGATGCCCATGGCGATCAAGGTGAACATGTTGAGCGCGCGCGTTACCAGCGACCGCCAGCCGCGTGCAAAGAACGGCCAGCCGGCCCAGAGCACGACCGGTGTCGCGAGGGCGAATTGGATCCAATTGGAAAGCTGCTGGTCGACGAGATGATCCAAGCCCGTCAGATGACCGCCCATTTCGAGGGCGGCGACCGGAACGGTCAGAACCGTGCCGATCCAGAAACGCCGCCGCATATCGGCAAGCTCCGCGCTCGGCGCCTCGTCGGTTGCGACTTGCTCGGGCTCCAGCGTCATGCCGCAGATCGGGCAATTGCCCGGGCCGGCCTGGCGAATTTCCGGATGCATGGGGCAGGTATAGACCGTGCCGGTGACGCGCGGCGGCGCGGTAGCGCCGCTTGACGCCGGAGCGCCATCGTGTTTGGCGTGTTCGCGATGCGCGTGGTCTGGACCGGGCATGCTCGTCTCCTCTCGCGGGGGATGCGAAGCGGTCGCCACCCGCGATCCGGTATCGTGCCGGATCGCGGATGGCGGAACCTCAGGGTTCCGGCCGGTAGGTGATCCCGTTGGGACCGCGGCCGACGCTGTAGGTCGCCACCACCGTCTGCGAACGGACTGCTATGGCCGACACCGTGGCGTCGACGATGTTCGTCACGAAAACGAACGCGCCATCCTGGCTGACGCTGACGCCATGGGCACCCATGCCCGTGCGGATCGTGGCGACGACCTTCTCGGTGGCGGTGTCGATGACCGACACATGATCGGCCGGCCGGTCTTCCGTGCCCTGGTTCGCGACATAGACAAATCGGCCATCGGGTGTTGCATGAAGCTGGATGGGATTCGGTCCGACCGCAACCGTCTTCAGAACCTTCCTGGTGGCAACGTCGAGGATGGCGACCGCATTCTCGTCCCGCAACGAAACATACACCCGTTTTCCGTCCGGCGTGAAGCCGACCTGGACCGGCGCCTTCCCGACCGGTATCCGGGCAAGCTCCGTCATGTTCTGGGCGTCGAGGATCGAGACGCTGCCGCTTTCGACATTGGCGACGTAGACCTCCTTTCCATCCGGGCTCATGCGCAGGCCGTGCGGATAGAGGCCGGTGCCGATCGTCTTGACCACGGTCTTCCGGTCGAGATCCACGACGCTGACTGTGTTGTCGCCGGCATTGGTCACGAAGGCGCGCTTGCCGGCACGCTCGGCGACGACATGGGCGGGGTGCGGCCCGACCTCGATATCGGCGACAAGGCCGGCGGCCGGGTCGCTTGCATCGAGGATCAGCAGCCGGCCATTGGCCTCCGCTCCGCTTTCGGCGCCATGCGCGGCATTGTGGCCATGATCGTCCATGCCGGGCGATCCGACCGCCAGCAGCCGGCCGCCATCGGCGGTGATCTGCACGTTATGCGGCGCAATGGGAATGGGCGTGACGGTGACGCGTCCGGTTGCGAGCGAGACCGAACTCAGCGAATTGCCGTGTTCGTCCGCGGTGAAGACAGTGCCCGCCCCGGGCAGCTTTTCAGCCAGGGCCGCGCGGGAACTGAATAGACCGGATGTCGCTGCAACCGCCGCGGCAAGCGCGGTCGAGGCCATGAATTGGCGACGGGACAAGATGGACATGAAACGTACCTCCAAAGACTGATGACACCAGAAGACTGGCGATGACCGAAGACTGGAAAACTCTCCCGACACGGTCGGTCCGATCGGGATCAATGCGCCAGGGGCGCATCGGTTCACGCGTCGGTCGAGGGCTTCGGAGGGCGGGAAACGGGCGGCGGCTCGCGCCCGAAAATCGGGCTGCTGTGAATGGATCCGGCGATGCCGGCGATCCGCGGCATCGGGGAAATGGCGACGGCCAGCGGCAGACAGAGCTGGCAGCTGCTCGCGATCTTGCAATCCTGGCCATGCGCCTTGCCGGCGTGGCCCGGCGCGCACGGCCCATCCTGCTTGTCATGGCTGCCGGCCATCGCGGCATGGACAGGCGATGGCCCGGTGCGGGCCGGCGACGCATGGGCGATGCCGGAAAGCGCCACCGCGACGGTCAGGAAAAGGAACAGGCAACACCGCACCGACAGCCAGCGCTGCCCGTGGCGATAAAGGCGCTCCCTTCGGAACGATCCCGGCAAGACCAACCCTTCCGCTCCAGATTGGCGTTCCACATTCGAAACTATACAGTGAAACAGCACGGCGAAATTATATGGCCGACCGGCACCGTCGGCAATCCGCACCGGGCCGGCAAGACCCAGCCAAATCGCCGCACCCGCCACAGCCTGGGCGGAAATATTCCTTTCAGGCATTTGCCGCTATGGCTTCATGCCCGCAAAGTTCCCCGGCGAATGCGGCCCCCCTCCCGACCTCCCCCCTGAAGGTGGGAGGAGATGAGAGCGAGGTTGGTTGATCGGCTTCGATGCAAAACCCCTCCCACCTCCAGGGGGGGAGGCCGGGAGGGGGCTGGTTTCAGTCCCGTTCGATCGCCGCCGAAACCCTTACGCCATCTCTCCAATCAGCTTCTCGTCGATCGCCTGTTTGCGGATCGAGCGTTGCAGTTTGTCGAAGGCGCGGACTTCGATCTGGCGGACGCGTTCGCGGCTGATGCCGAATTCGGTCGAAAGGTCCTCGAGTGTGGTGGGTTCGTCCTTGAGGCGCCGTTCGACCAGGATCTTGCGCTCGCGCGGGGTGAGCGTCAGCATCGCCTTGTCGAGCAGCTTTTTCCTGCGGCCGAATTCCTGGTCGTCGGCGACGCGCGTTTCCTGGCTCTCGGTCTCGTCGACCAGCCAATCCTGCCACTCGCCCTCGCCGTCGATGCGCAAGGGCGCATTGAGGCTGTGGTCCGGCGCCATCAGGCGGCGGTTCATGTTGATCACGTCTTCTTCCGAGACGTTGAGGCGTGTTGCGATCTCCTTGACGTTCTCCGGCGTCATGTCGCCTTCCTCCAGCGCCTTGATCTGGCCTTTGACGCGGCGGAGGTTGAAGAACAGTTTCTTCTGCGAGGCGGTCGTGCCGATCTTCACCAGCGACCAGCTGTGCAGGATGTATTCCTGGATGGCGGCGCGGATCCACCACATCGCGTAAGTGGCGAGGCGGAAACCCTTGTCGGGGTCGAAGCGCTTGACGGCCTGCATCAGGCCGACATTGCCTTCGGAGATGACTTCGGACATGGGCAGGCCGTAGCCGCGATAGCCCATGGCGATCTTGGCCACGAGCCTGAGATGGCTCGTCACCATGCGGTGAGCTGCCTGCGGGTCCTGATGCTCCTGCCAGCGTTTGGCCAGCATGAACTCCTCGTCGGGCTCCAGCATCGGAAATTTGCGGATTTCCGAGAGGTAGCGCCCGAGACTGTTCTCGCCAACCAAGGCGGGAAGGGTGTTCGTTACAGTCGCCATCTTTTCCCCAATCTTTCTGTCGATGCACCAATCCTGACCGCAGATCTTGACCACTTTATGGCAAAGACTGAGTGAAAGGGTCGGTTATCGGTCTAGTTAAGATAGGTTAACCAGGCGGATCTTCAAGGCCTGCCGATTTATCCAACAGATCAACAGGTTACTTCGTTCCGAGGCGGCGGATGAGTTCCTGCATGTCGGCTGGAAGTTCCGACTCCCACTCCATATACGCACCGGTGCGTGGATGGGTTACACCCAAAAGGGCGGCATGGAGGGCCTGGCGCGGGAATCCTCGGGCGGCCTCGCGGGCGGTCTCGGAAAGCTGGGCGCGCCGCGCGATGGTGGCGCGGCCATAGGTCGGATCGCCGATCAGCGGGTGGCCGATATGGGTCATATGCACGCGGATCTGGTGCGTGCGGCCTGTCTCCAGCCGGCATTCGACCAGGGCCGCACCCAGGCCGAAGCTCTGCTCGACCTGGTAATGCGTGATGGCGTGCCTGCCGTTACGCGACACCACCGCCATGCGCTGACGGTGGGTGGGGTGGCGGCCGAGCAGGGTCTCGATCGTGCCGGATTTCGGGCTCGGCGTGCCCCAGACCAGGCATTTATAGGCGCGCGCGATGTCGTGCGCGGCGAAGCTCCGCGAAAGCGCGTGGTGCGCCGCATCGTTCTTGGCGGCGATGATGAGGCCGCTGGTATCCTTGTCGATCCGGTGCACGATGCCGGGACGCTTCACCCCGCCGATGCCGGAAAGGCTGTCGCCGCAATGGCTGATGAGCGCGTTGACCAGCGTGCTGTCGAGGTTGCCGGGGGCGGGATGGACGACCATGCCGGCCGGCTTGTCGACCACGATGATGTCGGCATCCTCATAGACGATGTCGAGGGCGATATCCTGGCCCAGGGGCTCGGGCGGAGCGGCATCGGGCACATGGAGCGCGAAGAGCTGGCCCGGTTTGACCCTGAACGAGGGCTCGGTTATGGTCGCCCCGCTCTCGGAAGATGTCAGATTTCCGGCCTCGATCAAGGCCTTGAGGCGAGAGCGGGACATCTCCGGCAGGAGGCTTGCCAGCGCCCGGTCGAGGCGTTCGCCGGCGGCTTGGTCCGGAATGCTGAGCTCTAATTTTTGGGTCATTGGGGTGCCAGATGAGTGAAGTCACGAGGGAAGTACCCCGGCAGATGCGCTTTCTCAAGGCATTGGTGATCTTCTTCGCCATTCTCCTCATCGCCGCCGCCGGCATCCTCATTGCGGCCGGGCTCGCGCGGATGGGGAAATCGAGCTTCGACCTCGCCACCCTGCCGGTGCCGGACGGATGCCGGGTGGAGCAGATGGCGGTGGAAGGCGACCGCCTCATTCTATCGATCGGCGGGCCAGGGCTTATCAGCGGAGGCGATTGCCGCCGGGTGCTCATCGCGGATATGAAGAGCGGCCGGCTCATCGGCCGGTTCGAGCTGAAGGATGAGAAATGAATTTCTGCAGCGATAACGTGGCGGGCGTCGCCCCTGAAATCATGGCGGCGATCCAGCAGGCGAACCAGGGGGGCATGCCGTCCTATGGCGCCGACGCCATCACCGCGCGGGTCGAGCAGCGCTTTGCCGATCTTTTCGAGTGCAAGGTCTGGGCCTTCCCGGTCACCACCGGCACCTCGGCCAACGCGCTGGCCCTTTCGACGCTGACGCCGCCATATGGCGCCATCTATTGCCATCCGGAAGCGCACGTCATGGTCGACGAGTGCGGCGCGCCCGAGCTTTACACCGGCGGCGCCAAGCTGGTGCCGATCGCGGGCGAGGGCGGCAAGATGGCGGCAAGGGATGTGGCGGAGGCGCTCGACAACGCACGTGCCGGCGACGTCCATCACGTGCAGCCGGCGGCGATCAGCCTCACGCAGGCCACCGAATGCGGCACTGTCTACACGCCGGTGGAAATCGGTGCGATCGGCGAGATCGCGCGCAAACACAAGGTCAAGCTGCACATGGACGGCGCACGCTTCGCCAACGCCGTGGCGCAACTGAAGGTGCGCCCGGCCGAGATCACCTGGAGGGCCGGAATCGAGGTACTCTCCTTCGGCGCCACCAAGAACGGCGCGCTGGCGGCCGAAGCGGTCGTCTTCTTCGACGAGGCGCTGGCTACAAGCTTCGGCTTCCGAAGGAAGCGCGCGGGTCACCTCATCTCCAAGATGCGCTTCGTCTCGGCCCAGCTCGATGCCTATCTCGATAACGATCTGTGGCTGAAGCTGGCCACCCACGCCAATGCGATGGCGCAAGGACTGGTGGGCGGCCTCAAAGCCATCCCAGGCGTCCATCTCCTCCATCCGGTCGAAGCGAACGAGATCTTCATCCGCCTGCCGCTCGAAATCGTGGGGGGGCTGCGCCGCGCCGGGTTCGATTTCTACGACTGGCCGGGCGCTGCCCCCGGCACCATCCGCCTGGTCACCAGCTTCGCCACCAGGGCGGAAGACGTGGCGGCCTTCATCCGCACCGCGAATAGCCTAGCAAAAGCAGCCTCTTAGATCGGGCTTGATCGGAGCCCGCCGATCCTCTAAGAGTTCGCCCGCGCCGCGTTGCCTAGCATCGCGGCCCAAGGGTCCCCATCGTCTAGTGGCCTAGGACACCAGCCTCTCACGTTGGTAACACGGGTTCAAATCCCGTTGGGGACGCCATTGTTTTCAATGGCTTATCGGCGGCGCACCGATTGCATCTCCCAGTTCTCCTCTCATATGCACGGCACTGGTCACCCGCAAGTGGAGCGCCAGTTGCGCCGCGAATGCGGAACGGTCATGTGATCCAAGGCATTGTAGGAAGGCGATATCGCCATTATCGTCATTTTAACGAGAATGGCTGCAACGTCGCAGCTACGCATTGTCCGGGTCAGGAGGTGACAATGTTGCTGAAAAAGGTGCTGTCCACTGCCGACGGCGGCGCGAAAAGCGATCGGCAACCGATTGAGGCGAAGCCTGTCGCGACCGTCAAGCCGCGCAAGGAGCGCCTCAAGAACATCATGAAGCGTTTCCCGAAGACCATCGAATATCTTGGCCGGTGAAGCGCCAAATTGGGTCCAGATCGCGGACGTGATCGAACACAACCGCGATCTGGTCGCCATCACCAACGAACCTCACCAGATCCTAAATCAGAGTTTGCTCGAAAGCGCCTGTGAGCGGCCCTATAACCTGTGGCATTACGGCCAGCAGACAGACATGCCGACGCTCGCCGCCGAACTCATGTTCGGACTGGCCCGCAATCATCCTTTCCTGCAAGGGAACAAGCGAACCGCATTTGCTACCGGCCTCGATTTCCTGGAGATCAACGGCTATACGATCGACGAGACGGTAGACGAATTGTTCGGCTGGCTGTTCGAGGGCGTTCTGCTGCAGCAGGTGCCGCTGTCGCTCTTCATTGAAGAACTTGCGGAGTTGATCCAGCCGATAGGCGACTGGAACGGCCTCACTTGATCCCGCATCGACCGCAACTCCAAAGCCGCGATGCGCACGCTTTGGGCCGACGCGGCGCAATTGATGTCACATGTGTTTCGAATGCCGGGCCTGACCGGAGGTTCAAAACAGTGCCAAAGGCGAAGAACATCTTCGTGGCGTTGTAGGATGGGGCGAGCGCTAACCTTTGAAGTCGACGGAAAGAAAAATAGGTGCCTGACCCCGATTCCTGACTGACCCCGATTCCTGATTGACCCCGATTCCTGACCCAGATTCCTTGTTTAGTGTTCCGGTAGACTCTCGTCGTTTCCTCCGGCGTCCTGCATGCCACATGGCGGCGAGGCGCCCGGCAGGCTATATGGGGAGTGGCCGTCGGCTTTGGGAAGGCTGATGCCAGAGGAAACACCGTGGGGGACTTCGTTATGACGACTGACAATATCCTGCCTGCCAAGATCGACACGCTCATCGTCGGCGGGGGGCAGGCGGGGTTGGCGGTTAGTGGGCATTTGGGGCGGCGGGGAGTGCCGCATCTTATTCTTGAGCGGCATCGGATTGCCGAGCGGTGGCGCTCGGAGCGGTGGGATTCGCTGGTGGCCAATGGGCCGGCCTGGCATGATCGGTTTCCGGATCTCGCCTTCGACGGCATCGATCCCGACAGTTTCGCCGCCAAGGACAGGATCGTCGAATATTTCGAAACCTACGCCAAACAGATCGCGGCACCCATTCGCTGTGGGGTGGAGGTGAAGGCGGTGCGGCGCAAGGCGGATGGGTCGGGGTTTCTCGCCGAGACCTCGGCGGGAATCATTGAAGCGACCAATCTGGTGGCGGCGACGGGGCCGTTTCAGCGCCCGATCATTCCCGCCGTCGTGCCGGCGGAGACGGGCATCCTACAGATCCATTCCAACGCCTATCGCAATCCCGGCCAGCTGCCGGAGGGCGCCGTGCTGGTGGTGGGGGCGGGGTCTTCAGGCGGTCAGATCGCCGACGAGTTGCAGCGCGCGGGCAGGCGCGTTTATCTCTCCATCGGGCCGCATGACCGGCCGCCGCGCGCCTATCGTGGCAAGGATTTCTGCTGGTGGCTGGGGGCCCTCGGCCTGTGGGACGCCAAGGCGCGCGAGCCCGGCATGGAGCATGTCACGATCTCAGTGAGCGGCGCCTATGGCGGCCACACTGTTGACTTCCGGCGCCTCGCCGCGCGCGGGATGACATTGCTGGGGCGGGCGGGCACCTACAAGGATGGGGCGCTGCATTTCGCGCCGGATCTCGCGCGCAATATCGCGCAGGGCGATGCGAACTATCTCTCCGTGCTCGATGCAGCCGATGCCTATGTGGCAAAGAACGGCCTGGATTTCCCGGAAGAGCCGGATGCCCGCAGGACGGAACCGGACCCGCCTTGCGTGACCGACCCCATTTTACGGCTGCGGCTGCGCGAAGCGGGGATCGGGTCGATCATCTGGGCCACGGGCTTCGCGCTCGATTTCAGCTGGCTGAAGGCGGGCACCTTCGACGCCAAGGGCGTACCGCAGCATGAGCGTGGCGTCTCCGCGGTGCCGGGCCTCTATTTCCTCGGCCTCAGCTGGCTGTCGCGGCGCGCCTCGGCCTTTATCTGGGGCGTCTGGCACGACGCCGCCTATGTGGCGGACCATGTCGCGGCGCGCCAGGAGGGTGGCACGGAGCGGGCCTGTTCTTGAAGAGGAGAGAAGACGGCGCTTCAATCGTCGGCGCTTACCCGATATCCGACGCCGGGGACGGTCTGGAGCAGCCTTGGATGCTGCGGGTCGGTTTCGATCTTCTGGCGGAGCTGGCGTACATAGACCCTGAGATATTCGATATATTCGCCGTGGCCGGGTCCCCAGACATGGGTGAGGGCCTGCTGGTGGGTAACCACCTTGCCGGCATGTTCCGCAAGATAGACGAGGAGGTCGAACTCGCGGCGCGAGAGCTTGACGCCCTGGCCGCGAATCTTCACGTCACGGCTGAGCACGTCGATGAAGAGATCGCCGACCCGCAAGGTCGCGGTCTGCCCCTGCTGCTGCAACCGGTGGCGCAGGGCCGCGCGGACGCGGGCCATGAATTCGTCGATGCCGAAGGGCTTGGTCACGTAATCGTCGGCGCCGCCATCGAGGGCAGCCACCTTGCCGGTTTCGTCATCGCGCACCGACAGCACGATGATCGGCACGGGCGATTGCCGGCGGATGCCGCGGACCAGTTCGTGCCCGTCGATATCCGGCAGCCCCAGATCGACCACGACCAGGGCGAAGCTGCCGCGCGCCAGGGCGGCAAGGCCGGCCTGGCCGGTTTCCGCTTCGACGACGCCGAAACCGTGCGCGATCAGGCTGCTCCTGAGGAAGCGGCGGATGGCCGGCTCGTCGTCGACGATCAGGACGTCTTGGGCGGCGCTCACGCATTCACCTGCAGGGATCTGGGAAAAGTCAGGCTGAAGACCGCACCCTGGCCGTCGGTCCGGTTGGCGGCGCGAATGCTGGCACCCATGCTTTGCGCGAAGCCGCGACAAATGGCAAGGCCCAGGCCGGTGCCGGCGCGGCGCCGGTCGGTGCCGCCGACACGGAAGAAACGGTCGAAGATATTCTCCAGATCGGCCGCGGGAATGCCTGGCCCCTGATCCTTGACGCTGACGATCACGGCATCCGGCGTGGCTTCGGCCGCGATGTGGATTTCGCTGCCGGGTGGGGCATATTTGGCGGCATTGTCGAGCAGGTTGAGGACAATCTGGCCGGTCAGCGTCGGATCTATCCCGAGCAAGGGCAGCGCCGGGCGAATCTCGGTCGTCACGCGATGCTGCGACAGCATGGCTTTCGACTGGATCAGGACCCCGGCAACCACCTCGCCGATCTCGGTGGGCTGGGTCGAAGGCGCCAACGCGCCCGCCTCAAGCCGGGTCATGTCGAGAATGTTGCCGATGAACCGGTTGAGTCGCTCGGCCTCCTCCTGCGCGGTGCGGAGCAGTTCTTCGCGCGTTTCGTCGGGAAATTTCGGCCAGAGCGAGCGTAGACTGGAAATCGAGCCGATGATGGAGGCGAGCGGCGTCCGGAAATCGTGCGAGATCGACGTAAGGAGGGCAGTGCGCAATTGCTCCGTCTCGCTCATCACCCGTGCCTTGTCGATATCCTGCATCAGCCTGATGCGCTCGATGGCGACAGCCGCTTGATCGCACAGGGCGTCGAGCAGGCGCTTCTGCTCAGGGGTGAACATCGGGCCGCCTTCTTCGCGATCGAGGCCCATGACGCCGACCTTGCCGCGCTCAGTGGCCAGTGGCAGGAAGAGGCGCCGGGCACCTGGCAAGGTCTCGGCGCCACGGCCGGCAGGCTTGCCATGGTCCCAGGCCCAGCGCGCGGCGGCGAGGTCGGCGGCGTTGAGTTCGTCATCCGGCGGATAGCCGATGCGCACCGTGATGTCGCCGTTCTCTCCATCCTTGTCGTCCGGCAGCAGCAGGATGACATGGACACGCAGCATCAAGGCGATCTGGTGTGCCACGGCCCACAGCAGATCGTCCATCTCCCCGATCGCCGCCACCTTGCGGCTGAAATTGTAGAGTGCGGCGGTCGAGGTGGCGCGCTGGCGCGAGGCGCGCGCCTCGGCCCGCACCTTGGCGGTGAGGTTGCTGGTGAGGATCGCCACCATCAGGAAGAAAAAGAGGGCGATCACGTTCGAGGGATCCGCCACCGTGAAGGTGTGGATCGGCTCGAGGAAGAAGTAGTTGTAGGCAAGGGTGCTGAGGATCGAGGCGAAGAGAGAAGGCCAGAGGCCATATTGCACGGCCGAGAACAAGACGGCCGCCAGGAACATCATGGAGATGTTGGGGAGATCGATGAAGCGGTCGATGGCGAGGCTGGCAAGCAAGGCGAGGCCCACGGTGACAGTGCTGCCGACGAAGGGTGCCAGGCTGAAAGCCGGGTTGGCTTCGGCCAGACGGCCGTCGCCGGAATCCTCCCTGATCTGCGCGCCGGCGACGACATGGATCCCGATATTGCCGGAAGCACGCACCAGGTCGCGCACCACCGACCCGTGCAGAAATTCGAACCAGCGCGAGCGGTTGGACTTGCCGATGATGATCTGGGTGATGTTGTTGGCGCGCGCGTAATCGATGAGGTCGGCGGCGATACTGTTGCCGGGCAAGGTGACGGCATCGCCGCCCAGGCGTTCCGCGAGGCGCAGGGCCTCGTCCACCCGGTCGCGTTCCTTTTCGGAGAGATGATGATAGCGCGTCGTTTCGACATGGATGGCACTCCAGCGCGCCTGCATGCGGTCGGCGGCACGCTTGGCGTAACGGACGAGGCCGAAGGAGCCGGGATGCTCGTTGACGCAGACCAGCACCCGCTCGCCAGCCGCCCAGGGACCAGCGATGGCATGGGCCTGCATGTAGTTCAGCATCTGGTCATCGACGCGCTGCGCGGTGCGGCGCAGGGCAAGCTCGCGCAGCGCGGTGAGGTTGCCTTCGGCGAAATAATGCTGCAAGGCGCGGTCGGCCGCGTCGCGCATATAGACCTTGCCTTCTTTCAGGCGCTGGATGAGGTCCTTTGGCGTGAGGTCGATGAGCTCGACCTCGTCGGCGCGGTCGACGATGCGATCGGGCAGGGTTTCGCGCACGCGGACATGGGTGATCTGCGCCACCACGTCGTTGAGGCTTTCGAGATGCTGGATATTGAGGGTCGAATAGACATCGATGCCGTGGCTCAGCAGTTCCTCGACATCCTGATAGCGCTTGGTATGCCGGCTGCCTTCGGCGTTGGTATGGGCCAGTTCATCGACCAGCACCAATTGCGGGCGGCGCGCCAGGATGGCGTCGATATCCATCTCCGGCAGTTCGTGGTCGCGATAGTGAATCAGCTTGCGGGGGATGACCTCGAGGCCTTCCAACAGGGCCTCCGTCTCGGCGCGCCCATGCGTCTCGACGACCCCGATCACCACATCTATGCCTTCCTGGCGCCGCTTCTTCCCGGAGAGCAGCATCTCGTATGTCTTGCCAACGCCAGGGGCCGCCCCAAGAAAAATCTTGAGGCGGCCCTGTTGTTCGCGCTGCGCAGATTCGAGCAGGGCGTCGGCGGAAGGTCTGCCTATCGGATCCGGCGCTGCGGCCATCGCGTCCTGAGGTCCATCATTTTGCGGCGAGTTCGTCCAAGGCGAGATTGAGCGTTAGCACATTCACATGGGGCTCGCCAAGGATACCGAAGATACGGCCCTCGACATGAGCGGCGACGAGTGCCTCGACCATCGCCGAATCAAGGCCGCGCGCGGCGGCCACGCGGTTGACCTGGAAATATGCCGCGGCCGGCGTGATGTCGGGGTCGAGGCCGCTGCCGGACGCAGTGACCAGATCGACCGGAACCGGATCCCGCGTGGCCCCCTGTTCGATCGCGGCCGATTGCGCGACGCGCCCGATGAGCGCCTTCGAAGTCGGGCCGAGATTGGAGCCGGACGACGCCGAGGCGTCGTAGCCATCGGCGCCGGCCGCGGAGGGACGGCTGTGGAAATAAGTCTCGCCGCTGAATTTCTGGCCGATGAGGCTGGAGCCGATCACCTGGCCATTGCGGACGAGCAGGCTGCCGTCGGCCGCGTCGGGAAAGGCAAGCTTGGCAACACCAGTCACGGCCAGCGGATAGGCAAGGCCGGTGATCAGCGTCAGGACGACCAGCAGCATGAGGGCCGGGCGCAATTGAGCGAACATGATTGTCTCCGTCAGACGATATGGAGGGTGTTGATGACGAGGTCGATCAGCTTGATGCCGACGAACGGCACCACCAGGCCGCCGAGGCCGTAGACCATCAGGTTGCCGGCGAGCAGCGCGCCGGCACTCTTGGCCTGATAACGCACGCCTTTCAGCGAGAGCGGAATCAGCGCCACGATGATCAGCGCGTTGAAGATGGTGGCGGACAGAATGGCGCTCTCCGGTGTCGCCAATCCCATCACGTTGAGAAGCCCGAGCTGCGGATAGAAGGCCGCGAACATGGCCGGGATGATGGCGAAGTATTTCGCCACGTCGTTGGCGATCGAGAAGGTGGTGAGCGCCCCGCGCGTCATCAGGAGCTGCTTGCCGATCATGACAATCTCGATGAGCTTGGTCGGATTGCTGTCGAGGTCGACCATATTGCCGGCTTCGCGGGCCGCCTGGGTGCCGGTCTGCATGGCGACTCCGACATCGGCCTGGGCCAGTGCCGGCGCGTCATTGGTGCCGTCGCCGCACATGGCGACCAGCTTGCCCTTGGCCTGTTCCTCGCGAATGAGTTTCAGCTTCGTTTCCGGCGTCGCCTGGGCCAGGAAATCGTCGACGCCCGCCTCGGCGGCGATGGCGGCGGCGGTGAGCGGATTGTCGCCGGTGATCATGACCGTGCGGATGCCCATGCGCCGCAGTTCCTGGAAGCGCTCGCGGATACCGCCCTTCACCACGTCCTTAAGATGGATAACGCCAAGGATGCGCGCGCCATCGGCTACCGCCAGCGGGGTGCCGCCGCTCTTGGCGATACGGTCGGTGATCTCGGTCAACTCCGTCGAGGCGGTATCGATGCCTCCCTGGCGGGCGCGGATGAATTCCAGTACCGCGTCGACGGCGCCCTTGCGGATCGAGCGACCATCGACATCGACCCCGCTCATGCGCGTCTGGGCGGTGAAGGGCACGAAGGCCGCGTGCCCTGTCAACGTACCCTGGGGCGCCATGTCGCGTCCGCGCAGGCCGTATTTCTCCTTGGCCAGCACGACGATGGAACGGCCTTCCGGTGTCTCGTCGCTGAAGGAGGCGAGCTGCGCCGCATTGGCCAGTTCCTCGGGCGTCACGCCGCTGACCGGCACGAATTCTGCCGCCAGGCGGTTGCCCAAGGTGATCGTGCCGGTCTTGTCGAGCAGCAAGGTGTCGACATCGCCGGCGGCCTCGACGGCGCGGCCGGACATGGAGAGCACGTTGAACTTCACCAGCCGGTCCATGCCGGCGATGCCGATAGCCGAGAGCAGCGCGCCGATCGTCGTCGGAATGAGGGTGACGAAGAGGGCGATGAGGACGATGATGGAGACAGTGCCGCCGGCATAAGCGGCAAAGCTCGGGATGCTGGCGACGGCGAAGATGAAGATCAGCGTCATGCCAGCGAGCAGGATGTTGAGCGCGATCTCGTTCGGGGTCTTCTGCCGCCTTGCGCCCTCCACCAGGCCGATCATGCGGTCGAGAAAGGTCGAGCCCTGGGCCGCGGTGATCTTTACCTTGATTTCGTCGGAGAGAACACGCGTGCCGCCGGTCACGGCGGACCGGTCGCCACCGCTCTCGCGGATGACGGGAGCCGATTCGCCGGTGATGGCGGATTCATCGACCGAGGCGATTCCCTCGGTCACCTCGCCATCGCCGGGAATGAGGTCGCCGGTCTCCACCACCACGATATCGCCGGGCTTGAGCGAGAGAGCCGAGACGATCTCATAGGGACTGCCGGGTTGGCCGAGCTTCTTGGCCGTCGCGTTGATGCGCGACTTCCTGAGGGCGTCGGCCTGGGCCTTGCCGCGGCCTTCCGCCACCGCCTCGGCGAAATTGGCGAACAGGACCGTGATCCAGAGCCAAGCCACGATCTGGCCGGCAAAGGGCGTTCCGGCGCCGGTCGCCAGATCCCGGACAAAGAGGATCGTGGCGATCGCCGCCACCAGTTCCACCGCCAGCATCACCGGATTGGTGTAGAGCTGGCGCGGATCGAGTTTGCGGAAGGAAGCCCAGGCCGCCTGGGTCAGGATCTGGCGGTCGAGCAAGGTTGCCTTGCGGGAAGAAGTGCTCATCTCATGATTCCTTAGAACAGCTGGCCGGACTGCATCATCAGATGCTCGACCACCGGGCCCAGTGCCAGAGCCGGGAAGTAGGTGAGGCCGCCGACGATCAGCACGACGCCGACAAGCAGCCCAATGAACAGCAAGCCGTGGGTCGGGAAGGTGCCGACGCTGGCCGGCGCGATCTTCTTGGCCGCAAGCGACCCGGCGATAGCCAGCATCGGCAGGATGACGAAGAAGCGGCCGACAAACATGGCGATGGCGCCGGTCACATTGTAGAAGGGCGTGTTGCCGGTGAAGCCGGCGAAGGCGCTGCCGTTATTGGCGGCACTGGAGGTGTAGAGATAGAGTATCTCCGAGAAGCCATGGGGGCCGCCGTCCTGCACGCTCTTCAGCGCGTCGGGAAGGACTGCGGCGAGAGCACTGAAGCCCAATACCACGAGCGGAATGCAGAGGATGGCGAGCACGGTCATCTTGACTTCGCGCGCCTCGATCTTCTTGCCGACATATTCCGGCGTGCGGCCGACCATCAGGCCGGCGATGAACACCGCCATGATGCAGAAAAGCAGCATGCCATAGAGGCCGGCGCCGACACCGCCGATGATGACTTCGCCGAGGAGCATGTTGATCATCGGGATCATGCCGCCCAGGGCCGTGAAGCTGTCATGCATCGCGTTGACGGCGCCGCAGGAAGCCGCCGTCGTGATGGTCGCAAAGAGCGCCGAGTTGGCGATGCCGAAGCGCACTTCCTTGCCTTCCATGTTGCCGCCGCTTTGCAGCAGGCTGGCCGACTGGTCGACATTGAGCGCCGCCAGTGCCGGATTGCCCTGCGCCTCGGCCCAATAGGAGATGCCGACACCGAGCAGGAACAGGACACCCATGGCGGAGAAGATCGCCCAGCCCTGGCGCTGGTCGCCAACCATGCGGCCGAAGACATTGGTGAGACCGGCACCGAGCGCGAAGATCGCCACCATCTGCACGAAGTTGGAGAGGGCGTTTGGATTCTCGTAAGGATGCGCGGCATTGGCGTTGAAGAAGCCGCCACCATTGGTGCCCAGCATCTTGATGGCAACCTGGGAGGCCACGGGACCTTGGGCGATCGTCTGATGCGCTCCTTCCAGCGTGGTAGCATCGACATAGGCGCCAAGCGTCTGCGGTATCCCCTGCGCCACGAGGAACAGAGCGATGACGAAGGAGAGCGGCAGCAGGACGTAGAGCGTGCAGCGGGTGAGGTCGACCCAGAAATTGCCGATGCCACTCGCCGAGCGGCGGGTAAAGCCGCGAATCAGGGCTATCGCCAGCGCGATGCCCGTTGCCGACGACAGGAAATTCTGCACGGTCAGGCCGAGCATCTGGGTCAGATAGCTCATCGTCGTCTCACCGCCATAGTTCTGCCAGTTCGTGTTGGTGACGAAGGAGATGGCGGTATTGAGGCTGAGGTCGGATGGAACCGCGCCGAAGCCTTGCGGATTGAGCGGCAGGAGATCCTGGAGCCGCATCAGGGCATAGAGCAGGATGAAGCCGGCGCCGTTGAAGAACAGCATGGCGATGGCATAGACCGACCAATGTTGATCGTCGCGCGGGTTGACGCCGCAGACGCGATAGATCGCGCTCTCGACAGGGCGCAGGAATGGAGAAAGAAAAGTTGCTTCACCGGCAAAGAGGCGCGCCATGTAGGCGCCCAAAGGCTTGGTGAGAGCAACAATGACGACGCAGAACAAGGCGATCTGCAGGAGACCGTTGGCAGTCATATTGTCACCGGATCAGAGTTTTTCGGGCCAGATGACGGCGAATGTCATGTAGGCGAGGAGAGCCAGGACGGCCGCGCCGCCCAGGAAGAAGTCGAGTGTCATGCCCCGGTCCTTCAAATATGAGCGCAAGCGAGGGCGTAGAAGCAGGCTGAAACAAAAAGGCCGCCCGCCACCGCCGTGTAGAAGATATCGACCATGACGCATCCCATCGAGTCGTTGTCACGACACTTCAATAGGACCGTGCGGCGTAAAAATTCGAGATGAGTTCAGGTGGTTGAACATTAAGGGAGCATAAATATTTAGCGGGCCGAGGCATGTGAACTTATCCCCTCGCGCCGCCGGCAGCAGGTGCTAGACTGCGGCCCCACGGCGTCAAGTATTTGATCTTGGGGGATTAACTTGGGCAGGAAGATGGCGGCTTGATGGAATGGTGGCTGGTCATCCGGCGGTTCTGGCGTGTCGCCGGGCCATATTGGCGGTCGGAGCATTGCTGGCTGGTGCGGTTCCAGACGATGGCACTGGTGGCGCTGACGGGAGCGCAGATCGGCATTCCCGTGGCCATCAACCAGTGGATTCTCAATCTCTTCAACGCGCTGGAACGCCGGGCGATGGAGCAGCTTTCATACCTCCTAGGCTTCCTGCTGCTCATCATGCTGGCCAATGTCACGATCGTGAATCTGCATCTCCGGGTGAAACGGCGGCTGCAGATCGGTTGGCGCGAATGGCTTACGGAAAAGATATCGGACGAGTGGATGGCCGACGGCAAGCATTACCTGCTGACCTTCATTCCCGGTGCCCACGACAACCCGGACGGACGTATCGCCGAGGATGTGCACAACGCCACGGAATACGCGATCGACCTGGCACATACGCTGCTCTACGACGTCCTGCTGCTTGTGAGTTTCACGCAGATCCTGTGGTCGCTATCGGCACCGCCCTATCTCATCTTCGACAATGTCGGCATCGATCTGCCGGGTTATCTGGTGTGGATTGCGGCGCTCTATGCGGGTATCGGCACCGTCGTCGCGCTGACGCTGGGCCGCTTCCTGGTGCGCTCGGTCGACCGGCGGCAGACGGCAGAGGCGGACTACCGTTTCGGCCTGGTGCATGCGCGCGAGAATGCGCTGCGCATCGCGCTCGCCAAGGGCGAGGCCAATGAGCGGCAGAATTTCCGCCGGCTTTTCGGCAGCGTGCGGCAGGCCTGGGATGGCGTCACGGCGGCGCTGGCGCACATGTTCTATTTCAGCTCCAGCTGGTCGGTGCTGTCGCAGGTTTTTCCAACGCTCATCATGGCGCCGCGTTACATGCTTGGCCTGATCAGCCTAGGCGCCTTGATGCAGACGGCGCAGGCCTTCCAGCAGACGGTGGCGGCGCTTTCCTGGGCGATCGACAATCTGGGCAAGTTCGCCGATTGGCGTGCCTCGGTCGAACGGATGATGGGGCTGCATGAATCGGCCGGGCGTCTCGATGCCCAGAGGAGGGCGCGCGCGGACGGTGCCTTGCAGATCGTCGCCTCAGACAAACCGGTCCTCACCTTGCGCGATTTTTCCACGCAGACGGCGGACGGGACGGTCGAGATCGCCACGATCAATGCCGAGATCCGGCCGGGCGATCATCTGCTTGTCACCGGCGAGACGGGGCCCGCTGCCAACATCATGAAGGCTGTCGCCGGATTATGGCCTTGGGGCACGGGCCGCATCGAAATTCCGGCCGGCGCCGAACTCTATTTCATGCCGCCGCGTCCCTATATGCCGGCCGGCCGGTTGCGTGATGTACTGTGCTATCCCCTGCCGCGTTCGGCGCGGGGTGAAGCGGAGGTCGCCGCCGCGTTGCGCGAGGCGGGGCTGCCACATCTGGTCGACCGGTTGGAGGAAAGTGCCAAATGGGACCAGGTGCTGACCGCCGACGCACAGCAACGGTTGGGTTTTGCGCGGCTGCTGCTGCACCGGCCCAGCTGGATATTCCTGGAGGATGCCACCGAGGCGCTGGACGTCGAGGGGCAGCGTGACATGGTGCGACTGCTCAACCGCGAGTTTTCGCAAGCCGCCATTGTCGCCATCGGGCATCTCGACACATTGTCGGGCTTTGGCAACCGGCGCGTCGATGTGGTGCGGGAAGGCGGAGCGCTGGCCTTAAGGGAAATCTAGAGCGATATCTTGCCGGCGATGAGATCGGCGTACCAGCGAGCCGACGCTTTGGGTGTCCGCACGCCGGTGGCGAAGTCGACGAAAACCAGGCCGAAACGGTTGCCGAAGCCAGAACCCCATTCGAAATTGTCGAGCAGGGACCAGACGAAGTAGCCGCGCACATCGGCGCCGCGTTCGATCGCCCGATGCATCGCCGCGATATGGGCCTTGAGATATTCGATGCGGTGCCGGTCGTCCAATTCGTTGCCCTTGTCGGCGCGGCCGCCGCAGCCGTTTTCGGTCACGTAGACAGGCAGGCGGTAGCGTTGGGTGAGGTCGACCAGTTCGTCCTGGAACATGTCCGGATAGATCGGCCAGCCGATATCGGATTTGGGCGCATCCGTCGGGGCGCTGCCCCAGGCGAAGCCCCAAAGCGCACTGGGATCCGCTTTTGCAAAGATCGGGCCGTAATGATTGAGGCCGAAATAATCGCCGGGCCGGCAGATTCGCGCCATATCGCCGGGCCTGACATAGGGTGCGATATCCTCGGCGATGGCCGCGGGATAGACGCCGTTAAGCTGGGGTTCGGGAAAGGCATCGTTCCAGAAGGCGTGCAGCTTTGCGGCCGCCGCGCGATCTGCGGGGGTGTCGGATTCCGGCACGATGCGCTGGCGGTTGTGAATGCAGCCGATGAATGCGCCGGGAACCAGCGCGCGCAGGACGTCGCTGGCGGCACCATGGGCGAGATTGACATGATGGATGGCCTGAAGGTGAGCCGCCCGGTCGACGATCCCAGGCGCGCCCCAATCCATTGCATAGCCGAACAGGGTAAAGACGGATGGTTCGTTAACGGTGGCGAAATGTTTCACGCGGTCGCCATAGCGCCGCGCGACCAAAGCCGCGTAGTCGGCAAACCAGCCGGCACTGTCGCGGCTGATCCAGCCGCCGCGATCTTCCAGGGCCTGGGGCAGATCCCAGTGATAGAGGCAGGCCCAGGGCTCTATGCCGGCTTCGAGCAGGGCGTCGATCAGCCGGTCGTAGAAAACGAGGCCAGCTTCGTTGGCAGCGCCCTTACCGTCCGGCAGGAGCCGCGGCCAGGCGAAGGAAAAGCGGTAGGCGCCGATCCGAAGATCCCGCATCAGCGCGATATCTTCCCGATAGCGGTGGTAATGGTCGCAGGCGACATCGCCGGTATCGCCGTTGGCGACCTTGCCGGGGATGCGGCAGCGTGTGTCCCAGATGCTGGGCTTGCGGCCGTCGGTGCCGGCCGCTCCCTCTATCTGGTAGCTCGACGTGGAGACGCCCCAAAGAAAACCCAGTGGCCGGTTCATGCAGCGCCTGCGATGCCGTTCAGACAATATCTCAGCCGGTTTTCTAGCATATTCAAGGGCCAAGCATATCCAATGTTAGGTAAATGATCCCTTGCCGCGACATCCGAAAGCCATTACAACATACGCGAATGAGAATCATTCTCGTTATTATGAAGACCGGCAAGTGAAGCCGGTGCACTGAAAATGACTCAGCGAGTGCTGCGCGGCTGAAGCCGGGCGCAGGGCCAGCCAAGCAAACTGAAAACCACTTGCTGGAGCCTGCGGACACATGTCGACCCGAAACGTCACCCTTGTAGCAACCTTGTTTTGCGCTCTGGCAGGGGGCGCCTCTGCCGACGATCCGGCGGCCCTGCCGGGAACCGAGGAAAGCGTCGTTGCCCAAGCGCAGACGGAAGAAGGCGATACGGAGGGCGAGGAGCAGATCCTGCTCGATCCGTTGACGGTCACGGGCACCAAGGTGCCGACGCCGCGTGACGAGGTGCCTGCGACGATCGAAGTCATCGATGCGGAAGAGATCGAGCGCAAGCAGGACTCGACCGTGGGCGACATCCTCAATGATATTCCGGGCGTCGAAATGGAGGGTGGGCCGAAGGGGTCGCAGATGCAGCCCAATATCCGCGGCTTCGGTGGCACCGGCTGGGGATCGAACCGCGTCGTGACCACCATTGATGGGGCGCGGCAGAATGTGGGTGCGGCCCATGGCGGCAGCATGTTCATCGACCCCGATGTTCTCTCCCAGGTCGAAGTACTGAAGGGGACCGGCTCGACTCTCTATGGCAGCGGCGCGATCGGCGGTGTCGTGGCACTCACCACCAAGGATGCGGCGGACTTTCTGGGAGAGGGCGACACGATCGGGTTCAAGGTGAAGGGCGGCTTTCATTCGGTGAATGACGAGTTCCTCGCTTCCACGACACTTGCCGCGCAACCGATCGATGAGGTCGATTTCCTGGGCAATTTCACCTACCGAAACAGCGAGGATTACGAAACCGGATCGGGCTCGACCCTTGATGATACCGCCGTCGATATCCTGAGCGGCCTGGTGAAGCTTGGGCTCGATCCTGCCGAAGGGCACCGTATCGAACTCTCCGGGCTGCTGTTCTCCGACGAGGAGAACATCCTGGCCACCGACGTCGACAATGCGAACTTCGAGTACGATGCCGATCACGATATCCGCAAGAGCACGGCGACGGCGCACTACACGTTCGACAGTCCGGATACGGACCTGCTCAATCTGCAGGCGACCCTTTACCGGGACGATACCGATATCGAGGATGATGGCGATACCTATGACAGAGTCACCAAGACGAGCCTCACCACGACCGGGCTCGATATCTTCAATACCGCTGAATTCGATACCGGATGGGCGAAGCATTCGGTCACGTTCGGGACCGAATACTATCACGATACCGGCTCCGGCCGCGTCAATGGCGAGGAGCAGTCGCAGAACCCGGATGCAAGCCAGGATGTCGTCGGCGTCTACACCCAATATGCCTTGAAGCTTTTCGACCAGTTGACCCTGACGCCGGGTCTGCGCTGGGACTATTACCAGACCAATCCCGAAGGCAACACGTTCGACGACCGCAACGATGACCGCCTGTCGCCGAAGGTCGGTCTCAACTGGCAACCGCTGGAATGGGCCTCGATCTACGGTAGCTACAGCCAGGGCTACCGGGCGCCATCGATCCGCGAACTCTATATCTCCGGCACGCACTTCGCGATCGGCGGTCCGTTCAACAATGTGTTCGTGCCCAATCCGGATCTGAAGCCGGAAACGTCCGAGACCTGGGAAGGCGGCTTGCGCCTCAGCTTCGAGGATGTGCTGATGCCGGGCGACGGTCTGCGCTTCAATGCCAGCTACTACAATACCGAAGCCAAGAACTTCATCGACGGCGATGTGGTGATGGATTTTGCGACCTTCACCTTCACGACGACACCCGTCAACGTGCCGCGCGCCGAGATCGAGGGTGTGGAAGTGGGCCTCACCTATGATTCGAAATACGCGTTCTTTTCGGGCGGCTATTCACGCATCCGTGGCGACAACAAGACGGATGATGAACCGCTGACCTCCATCCCCGCCGACAAGCTGATGGTGACGGTCGGCGGCAAGATCCCGGCCCTCGACCTCAGCGCTGGAATCTCCAACGAGATAGCCTGGGCGCAACACCGCATCGAGGACGAAACGCTGGCCGTCGACGGCTATCACATCGTCGGCCTGTTCGCGAGCTGGGTGCCGGAAGAGGGGCCGCTCGCCGGCTTCCGGGTCGATGCCGGCATCGAGAACCTGTTCGACAATTCATACGAACGCTACCTGGCGCTGGAGGAAGCCCCGGGGCGCGACTATCGCATCGCTCTCAGCTATTCGGCGTCGTTCTGACGCCGGCAGGCTTCTTTCGTGACAAGGAAACGACCATGCAACCAAGCACCAGCTTCCAAATTGATCTCGCCAGCAAATGGGCGGCCTTGCGCCAAGCCAATCCGCATTTGCGCAACCGCGATGCGGCCGAAAAGCTCAAGGTGAGCGAGGCGGAGCTTGTTGCCAGCGCGTTGGGGCAGGGCACGGTCCGGTTGACAGACGATTGGAAGGCGCTCTTTTCGCAGTTCCCCAAGCTTGGCCGAGTCATGGCCCTGACGCGGAACGAGGAAGCGGTCCATGAGCGTCGGGGCGCTTATGAACAGGCGAGTTTCGACGGACATGTCGGGCTCGTGCTGGGGCCGGATATCGATCTGCGCATCTTCCTCAATCACTGGCGCTATGCCTTCGCGGTGGAAGAAGCCGGTCGCAAGGGGCTGCAACGCAGCCTGCAGATATTCGACAGCAGCGGCACGGCGGTTCACAAGATCTACGCCGAAGCGTCGACCGATCTTGCCGCATGGGCGCAGCTCGTCGGCGATCATGCCATGCCGGGCGTTGCGCCGCTTCCCGATATCAAGCCGGCAGACCGGAATGGCAGCCCCAAGCAACACGAAGTCGATAGGGCGGCCTTCCTTGATGAATGGGCGGCGATGCAGGACACGCACGAATTCTTCGGCTTCCTGCGGCGGCACAGGATCGAGCCGACCGACGCATTCCGCCTGGCTGAGGGCCGCTTCACAACCCGGCTGGAAGGCAGCGGCACACATGAGCTGCTGACCCGCGCGGCAGCGCGCGAAGTGCCGATCATGGTGTTCGTCGGCAATCCAGGCATCATCCAGATCCATACCGGACCGGTGCAGCGGATCGAGCGGGTCGGCGATTGGCTCAATGTGCTGGATGCGGAGTTCAACCTGCATCTGCGCGAGGACCGGATCGCGGAAACCTGGCTGGTCCGGAAGCCGACCGCGGACGGGACCGTGACGTCGGTCGAGCTGTTCAATCCCGCCGGCGGGCGTATCGGCAGTTTCTTTGGCAAACGCAAGCCGGGCGAACCGGAGCTCGGTGCCTGGCGAGAGCTGGCCGAAGGCCTCGCCACCGGAGCGGCATGATGCAGATCGCCCGCCGCAATCTGCTGCTGGGCGGCATGGCCGTGCTGGCGCTGCCCCCGACGCTGGCCCGCGCAGAAGCGAAGCGACGCATCGTCACGATCGGCGGGGCGATGACCGAGATCGTCTTCGCCTTGGGCCATGGGGACGAAGTCGTGGCGGTCGACACGACCAGCCTTTATCCGTTCGAGCGGACCGATCGCCTGCCCAAGGTCGGATATCTCCGTGCGCTTGCCACGGAAGGCATCCTGTCGATGCAACCCGATCTGATCCTGGCCGATCGCGACGCTGGGCCGCCGAACGTCGTCAATCAATTGAAGGGCATGGGCGTCGATTTCGAGCAGTTCCCCGATAAGCCAGGTGCGGAGACGGTTGCGGCGAAGACCGCCTTCGTCGGCCGGGCGGTGGGCGCCGTCGAGCGGGCCGGCGAAATCGCCACGGCCTATGTGGACGATCTCAAGGCGCTGCGAGGTACGGTGGAAAAGCTCAGCGACCGGCCAAGCGTTCTTTTCCTGCTCAACGCCGGGACTAACGGCCTGCGCGGCGCCGGGGTCGGCACGGGAGCCGACGACATGATCCGGCTGGCTGGCGGCATCAACGCCTTCGGCGCAGCTTCGGGTTATCAGACCGTCTCGCCGGAATCCGCCATGACCGCAAATCCGGATTTCATCCTGATGATGCAGCAGTCGGTGGATGAGCTGGGCGGCATGGCCGAGGTCGGTGCGCTGCCGGCCCTGGCCAGTCTGGATGCGACCGCGAAGGGGCGGATTGTCGGGATGAATGGCGATTATCTGCTGGGCTTTGGCCCGCGTACCGCGCATGCGGGCCGCGATCTTGCCGCAGCGCTGCACCCGCAGGCGCTGATCCCGTCCCTTCCGGCCCGGCCCTGGGTCGGGACATGAGCGATGTTACGCTAGCCAGCCGGCGCGACGCCGTGTCCGTACGGGCGGCGATCCTGCCGGCACTGTCCGTTGCGTTGGTTGGTGGAGTTGTCCTGGCGCTGCTGATCGGTCCGTCGCTTTTTGGCCCCTTGGAAGTTGCGCGGGCGCTGGCGGCGGGGCTTGGCCTGGTCGATCCGGCCGTCGTGGACACGATGACCCTGCGCGTCGTGCTCGATCTGCGGCTGCCGCGGGCGATCATGGCGGCCGGTGTCGGTGCCATGCTGGCGGCGGGCGGTGCGTTGATGCAAGGCCTGTTCCGCAATCCGCTGGCCGATCCGGGGCTGATCGGCGTCTCCAGCGGAGCCGCCTTGGCCGCTGCTGCCTTCATCGTCTTTGGGGGAGCGCTGGTCGGCCATGCCGGCAGTCTCCATTATCTTGCCATGCCGCTGGTCTCGTTCTGCGGCGGCCTGTTGGCCGTCACCATCGTTCGCCGGCTTTCGATCCGCGATGGGCGGACGGATGTCGCGACAATGCTCCTGGCGGGGACGGCCGTGAACTCGGTCGTCTTTGCGGGCATCGGTCTGCTCACCGTTATCAGCGACGACGCGCAATTGCGCTCCATCACCTTCTGGTCGCTCGGCAGCCTTGGGGGGGCGGGGTGGGGAAGTGTCGCCATCGTCGTGCCGGTAAGCCTGATCGCGGTCGCGGCCGGGCTCCTCGGCGCGCGCGTCCTTGACGGAATGATGCTGGGCGAGGTTGAAGCTTATTGCCTGGGGTTCCGTGTCGAGACGACCAAGCGGGCCCTGGTGCTACTGGTCGCGGCCGGTGTGGGTGCCGCCGTCTCCTTTACCGGTCTCATTGGCTTTGTGGGCATCATCGCGCCGCATATAGCGCGGGTCGTGCTGGGGCCGATGCACCGGCAATTACTGATCGGGTCCTCTCTGACAGGCGCCCTGCTGCTGGTTCTCGCCGACACGCTCTGTCGCGTGGTGATCGCGCCGGCGGAGTTGCCGATCGGCGTGGTGACCAGCCTGATCGGTGCGCCGGTCTTCATCGCCTTGCTGCTCGGGCGGCATCGGCGGGCCTTCCGATGCTGACCGCGGAGAACATCGTCCGGCGTGCCGGTGGCTTGAATGGGATATCGCTGGACGTCAAAGCGGCCTGTGTTACCACCGTGATCGGCGCGAACGGCGCTGGCAAATCGACCTTGCTGGATGTGCTGTCGGGCAGGAAGAGTGCCGATTCCGGCAGCGTCGTTTTCGCCGGAAGGCCGATCGACGCGTGGCGGCCGCAGGAACTTGCGCGCAAGCGAGGCTATCTGCCGCAGGCCAGCGACGTTGCTTTCGATATCAAGGTGGACGATCTCGTAGCGCTCGGCCGCGCCCCTTATGGAGAATATGTGGCAGACGGTGCCATCGAAGCCGCGTTGCGCCTGACTCAGGCCAACCATCTGCGCGGCCGCTTTTATCATCGCCTGTCGGGCGGGGAGCGGCAGCGGGTTCAGTTGGCGCGGGTGATTGCCCAGGTTTGGCGCCCTGGCCCAAGCCTGGACGAGCGGCTGCTGTTCCTGGATGAACCGACGGCAAGCCTGGATCCTGGGCACCGCCTCAGCGTCATGCGGGTGCTGCGGGAGCTGGCAGGTTCGGGAATCGGTGTGCTGCTGGCACTTCATGACCTCAATGACGCCGTGCGGTTTGCCGATCACGTATTGCTCCTGCATCGGGGAAGGTTGCTGGCCGACGGGCCTCCGGCGGATGTGCTCAAGCCGCGCCTCCTGGAAGAGGCCTATGCCGCCGAGGTCGATATGACGACGGCCAGTGACGGCGCGCCGGTCATCCTGTTTCGATAAGCTCTTTGGAGTGGCTGAGTGTCCCCTGGGCGATGTGCACGGATGTCCTGTTTCCGTCATAAGATGCCGCTGGGCGACGTTGACGGGATGCGAGGGCCGGGCGTAGATTGCCCGGCGATGGTTCCCCGACGGATGAATTCCAGGGGATTAATAGGGAACACGGTGCGGACGACCCAATCGGGGCCAAAACCGTGGCTGCCCCCGCAACTGTAAGCGGATAGCGCGATGCCGACATGCCACTGGGCAACCGGGAAGGCAGGCATGGCGCGTCAGACCCGCGAGTCAGGAGACCTGCCATCGGCGTGCCAGGATTTGGCGACCCAGCGGGGTGCTGTGGGGCCGGGCGCAATCGTTGACCGCGATGCCCCCACCCTCAATGCAGTTGGCCTCAATGCAGCTGGTGCCGAACCCGGCATGGCAACGACCAGATGCATCGGAGGGTACATGCATATTATGGAAGGTTATTTGCCGGCGAGCCATGCTGTCGGCTGGGGTCTTGCATCGGCACCGTTTGTGGCCTACGGCGCCTACCGCATCAAGCGGGTCGTTCGGGCACATCCGGAAGTGAAGATGCTGCTGGCCGCGTCGGGCGCTTATGTCTTCATCCTGTCGGCCTTGAAGCTGCCTTCCGTTACCGGCAGTTGCTCGCACCCGACCGGCACCGGGCTGGCCGCGGCTTTGTTCGGTCCATTCGTGACGACGGTGCTCAGCGCCATCGTCTTGTTGTTTCAGGCGTTGCTGCTGGCCCATGGCGGCCTCACGACCCTGGGCGCCAATATCTTTTCGATGGGCATCGTCGGGCCGTTCCTGGCTTATGGAATCTTCAAGGGCATGCGCGGCATCGGATTGGTGTCGGCCTTTGCCATCTTCATGGCGGCAACGCTGGGCGATCTCGCCACCTATGCCATGACATCGCTCCAGCTTGCCATCGCCTTTCCGGATGCCGTTGGCGGCATCGGCGGAGCGACGGCAAAATTCCTCGGCGTCTTTGCCATCACCCAGGTGCCGCTGGCCATCAGCGAGGGCTTGCTGACGGTCGTCGTTTGGAATCTGCTTTCCAAGTACAGCAGCGGCGAACTCGCCGTGCTGCAGAATGTCGAGCGGAGGATCGCCTGATGTGGAAGCGCAATCTGCTGTTGCTGGCCGCCGTCGCAGGCCTGGCCGTCGCACCTCTCGCCTATCATGGCACGGACGCCGCGTTCACCGGCTCGGACGGGCAGGCCGAGACGCTGATCAACCAGGCGCACCCGGATTACCAGCCCTGGGTCACGCCGCTGTGGGAACCGCCGAGCAGCGAAATCGAGAGCCTGCTCTTTGCCCTGCAGGCAGCGCTCGGCGCCGGATTGCTGGGATATTACTTTGGGCGCCGGCGCGGAATCGCCGAGGCCCGTGGCGACGCGGCGGATCGTGCGACTCGTCGATCGTAACGCCCAGACCAATCGCTGGCGGCAAACGGCTGCGCTGGAGAAGGTCGTCTTCTCGTTCGGCGCCATCGTGCTGGCTCTTTGCTCTGCATCCTGGATCGTGCAGATGTCCATCATCGTCATCTTGCTGACGACGATGCGCTTGGGTGCCGGCATCCCGCTGCGCGATATTGGGCTGGCTGCCAGCGTGCCGGTCGGATTCATCCTGGCCGGCACCATCGCACAGGTGATGACGGTGGAGTTCGCTTCCTTCGTGCCGCGGGTAGGGATTTCCGCCGCCGCTTTTGCGGGGGCGGGGTTTATTGCGCTGCGGAGCCTGGCGGGTGTCATGGGATTGCTGTTCCTGGCACTCACGACACCGCTCACCGACCTGCTGCGCCTGCTGCGCCGGACGGGGCTGAGTGCTGAACTCGGCGATATCGCCCTGATGATGTTCCGCTTCGTGTGGCTGACCCTCGACTGCCTGGAAGGCACACGTCGGTCACAAGCAAACAGGCTTGGGTTCGTCGACTACCGGCGCAGCCTGCGCTCCAGTGGATTGCTGCTTGCCAATCTATTGCCGCGAGTATTGTCGCGCGCGCGGCGCCTTGAAGCCGGCATGGCTGCGCGCGGCTATACGGGTGAACTGAGATTCGTCGTGCGCGAGCGGCCCGCGCATGTCGGGCGGCTGGCAGCATCGGCGGCCTTGTTTTTCGGTCTCGGCGCGGCCGGCATGGTGCTCGTCTGATGCTCGAACTCATCGATGCCGACTATGCCTATCCCGGCGGCATCACCGCCTTGTCCGCTGTCAACATCGCTATCCGGCCTGGCGAGAAAGTGGCGCTGCTCGGCGCCAACGGTGCCGGCAAGACGACCCTGCTGAACGTCCTCAACGGCACCCTGCGGCCAGCCGGCGGAGCGCTTCAGCTCGATGGCCAGCCGGTTCGCTATGACCGTGGCGGTTTGCGGCACTTGCGGCAGAGGGTGGGCATGGTCCTACAGGACCCCGACGACCAGCTTTTCGCCGCCAGCGTGTTCGAAGATGTCTCCTTCGGCCCATCCAACCTGGATCTTGGCGAAGCCATGGTCGCCCAGCGTGTCACTGCGGCGCTGGAAGCGATGCAGGTCGTGGATCTTGCCGACCGGCCGACGCATATGCTGAGCTTCGGTCAGCGCAAGCGGGTGGCGATTGCCGGAATTTTGGCGATGGAGCCGCGCTATTTGCTGCTGGATGAGCCGAGTGCCGGCCTCGATCCGGACGGTGTCGGACAGTTGATGTCGGCGCTGGGGAATGTGTCGCAGGCCGGGACGGCAATCGTCATGGCGACGCACGATATGGATGCGGCCTATGCCTGGGCCGACCGTATCCTGATCTTCGGCGAGGGTCGAATTGCCGCGGCCGGCGATCCGGAAGCGGTCTTTGTGGATCGTGACCTTCTCTCGCGGCTGCGGCTAACGCCGCCCTTGCTGTGGGAGATCGGAGAATTGCTGCGCCGGTCGAAAGTCGGTGCCGCGAGGCCGCTGCCGATATCGCGCCAACGCCACGGAATTCTAAGTGAGATAGAAGCGCTCGTCTCTCGGATCGGCGATTAGCTGCTGCTCAATTCGGAGGAACATCGACCGCTGCCTTCGATTGGTTGGTTACCGTCACTTGCCGATGGAGGTAACCGATGATGAAGAAGCTTATCCTCAGCACGGCCGCCGTGCTGGCGCTGTCGATCGGGGCGGCCTATGCACAGGAAGCGGAGTCACAAGACAAGTCGGATAGCGATACGACCACGACGACTCAACCGAATGCCGCATGCATTCAGGGATCGTCGAATTGCGTGAACCAGAACAAGACCAACAATCTGGAGGATTTGCCGACGGGATCGGGCGATGACACGACAGAAACGCCCGGGGATACAGAGACGCCCGAGGATGAGGAATCCGGCAATGCTCCAAGCGATGAGAATTTCCCTGACGGCGGAGGTGCTTCGACGAACGGCAGCACCAATTAAGATAATTGTTGCAGACCGATTGAAGGAAAGAGCGGTCGCCGCACCAGCGGCGGCCGTCTTCTTGATTTTGATCCAGATCAGTTTCGCTCCTCAATCCGACGTGCATCATTGCCCCGCCTGGGTCTGACGGCATGAGCTCGGTGGAGCGGCAGTATGATATTCGCGGATCGCAACGAAGCCGGGCAGAAGCTCGCAGAATGTCTGGCGAAATTCGCAGCCGAGCAGCCGGTCGTGTACGCCTTGCCGCGTGGCGGCCTCCCGGTCGGGTTTGCTGTGGCCAAGCGCCTCGGTTGCCCATTGGATGTCATCCTCGTGCGCAAGATCCGGGCGCCATTCCAGCCCGAACTAGCCTTGGGCGCCGTCGTCGATGGTGCGTATCCGGAGATCGTGTTGAACGATCTGGGCGGGCTTGAGCCAACTGAAGAAGCGTTGAAAGCCGCTGCCGCCGTCGAGTTGCAGGAAATCGAACGCCGCCGCCGGACATATCTGGCGGGGCGGAAGCAGATTCCGGCAACGGGTAGGACAGCGATCATCGTCGACGATGGCCTGGCGACAGGGGCTACAGCGCGCGCAGCCATCCGTGCCTTGCGTCGGCAGGATCCGAAGCGGCTGGTGCTGGCGGTCCCGGTTGCGCCGGCGGATACAAAGACGGATCTCAGCCGCGAGGTCGATGAACTCATTTGCCTGGAGACGCCGGCCGGCTTCGATGCGGTCGGTAGCTTTTATCGGGACTTCTCGCAGGTCAGCGACCAGGAGGCGGTTGCCATTCTCGCCGCCGCACGCGAGATGCAGGAAGATAAAAAGCTGTAAGCCATTCCATAAACGGGGAAATTTTCAGGAAGTAAGGCGGAACCATCGACCGGCGGGATGATTGGGCTTGGCCGCAGAAGCTTATGGAGGCCAAGGCATGGATACCGTCACGACCGGTCCGACGAAGGACGAAGTTGAACTCGCCCGCAAGCATGTAACAGCCTTGCGCGGACTGCTGCTCAACCCTGGCCATGTGCCGATGGACGGCATGTGCCTTGATGAGTTGCGTATTATGGGACTGATTGAACCCGGTCGCGGCGGATACAAGCTGACAGCCAAGGGTCATCGGAACCTGTCGGCGGAAGAAGCGGCGGTGCGGCAGCGGGACAGCCTGTGGAACGGGGACAAGGCAGCGCTGGCCGGAAATGCCGATTCCCAGTCTCCCCGTTAGGCAGCCGGCAGGCCGAGAAGGCGCCGTGCATCGGCGATCACCTCGCCTATAGAACGCCCAGCGTCGAGCCGGTGCCAGTCGATTTTTCCCAGATCGTAGCCGAGCTGGCGTTCAACCACTGCCACAGTCGCATCCGAAGCGTCGTGCCGGCGCGCGGCAATGCGCGTTCGCAGCCGATCGGCGTCCGTCGTGAGCCATATCCCTTCGAAAACGGCCCCTTGCCGGTCTGCCAGATGCTTCATGGCCGCGCGCTCCGCGGGCCGGGCCGAAACGGCATCGATGATCGCGCTTTGTCCACCCGCCAGCGTGGCTTCGGTGCGCGACAGTAAACCGCGATATACTTCTTCATTCACGTCGGGCCGATATGCTTCGGCCGGAAGGCGTTGTTCGGGTGCCACGGCGAAGAGCTGTTTGCGGACGATGTCGCTTCGCACCACCCTTGCGCCGGGTGCCTGGCCGACATCGCCGGCGATAGCTGCGGCAACGCTCGATTTGCCGCTCCCGCTCAGTCCGCCGATGGCGATGAGACGCGGTACCTGTGGCGCCAGTGCGTCGAGCGCGTGGCGCATATAGTCGCCGGCCTTAGCCAGGAGCCGAATGCGATCGGCCTCGCTTGCCGCATCGGCCGCTGCCGCGGTCACATGGGCGCGGACGGAGGCCCGGAGGGAGATGAAGAACGGCAACAACGCCACGCCATCGTCATCCTGGGTGAGGTCCAGATACCGGTTGAAGACAAGGCCGCATGCTTCGTTCATGTTCCTGAAGCGCAGATCCATCAACAGGAATGCGAGATCGTAGAGCACATCCGTGCAGGCGATCAGATCGCTGAACTCGATACAATCGAACAAGGTCGGCTCGCCATCGATAAGGCAGATGTTGCCAAGGTGCAGATCGCCATGGCACTGGCGTACGCGACCGCCCCTGCGCCGCCGCTCCAGCAGGTCGTCAAGCCGCATGGTGGTGGTCCGGGTCCGGTCCCGCAATTCATCGATCCGCGCGACGGGGACCGTGTCGGCGAGCGTTCGGCGCAGGTTCTCGTCGTTGATCGCAATGACGGCGGCAATGCCTGCCGCACCGCCTTGATCCTGCCGGATCTCAGCGCCCTCGTGAAAGGCGGCGACGCGGTCGGTCAGGGCGAGAAGAATCGGGATCGAGAGCATCCTATGATCGGCCAGATAGCTGAAGAGATGCTCCTGGGGGAAGCGGCGCATAACCACGACCCAGTCCAGCACAGTACCTTTTCCGTCAAGCGCAAACGCGCCCGAGGGTTCGCGGGTGACGGGGACAACATCGAGATAGAGGGAGGGCGCCGTTCGCCGGTTGAGGGTCAGTTCGGCGCGGCAGGCGCCTTCCCGTGTCGACACGCTGCCATAGTCAAGGTAACTGTATTTGACGGCACGCTTCAGCTTATAGGCGCGCGCGCCGGCCAGAAAGATGACCGAGGCATGGGTTGTGATCGTCTCGACCGACCCGACGGGATCGGTGGAAGAGCTCGGATAGCTGGATGGCAGCGATAGGAAGTCAATGACGACGGATTGGGCGTCCGTGCTGCTCATGCGGCAACTTTCTCCTTGGCAATGGCGCCGCGGTGGCCACGCGGCGCCACTCCGTTTCAGCCGCCTTTGATCTCGATCTTCTTCGGTTTGGGTGTCGTCGCTGCGCTCTTAGGCAGGATCACGGTCAGGACGCCATTGGCGAACTTGGCATCTATCTTGGCGTCGTCGACGGTTCCAGGCAAGCGCAGCGAGCGCTCGAAGGAACCGAAATGCCGTTCAGCCATATAGTAGCCTTTGCCTTTCTTTTCCCACTCGTCCTTCTTTTGGCCCTTGATGGTAAGGAGATCGCCGTGCTTGGTCACTTCAATCTCTTTCTCGGATATACCGGGCAATTCGGCCGTCACTCTGTAGGCGGTGTCTTCGTCGGCAATGTCGATGGCAGGGAGGATCGTGCCGGAACTCGTTGTCGTGCGTGCAAAAGGCGTCGAACTCAACCAGCGGCCGGGAAAGGTTCCACGGTCGAAATCCTCGAAAACCCGGTCGATCTGCTGGCGCAGGGACTGGAACGGGTGCAGCGGGCCCGAACTGGGCTTGGGTGCCGGCGCGGATTTTTTGACGTCGATTTGCCTGGGTGAATTTGCCATGCTCATTCTCCTGAATATTGTGGAGCTTATTCAACCAATTGCGTGTTGAGTCTGCTGAAATGGAAGCGAGGTGTCTTTGACCTGTATCAATGGGTCTATTGCGGACAGGGTTTAGCAATTCCGTGTCATTGCAGGAGGCAAGCATGAAATCGGTTGTGGCGGCTAAGTCGGCGCGTGGCAAAGATAAGAGGGTCTGGGTTATTGTTGCGGATGGCGGACAGGCTCGTATTCTTGAAAGCGATACGGCACATGCCGGTGTTTCTGTTCGCCTGGACATTAATTCGGATGCGCGCCAGACCGGCGGCAAACTGGCAGCCGGGAGACTGCCCCGGACCCAGGAGAGTTCCGGTTCGGCCCGTCACGGCATTGAGCCGCGCGTGTCCCTGAAGCAGCATGAGAAGGATCTGTTCGTGGCAAGGCTGGCCGACTACCTGAAGGGTAGCCGCAGCCGTTTCGATCAGCTCGTGATCGTGGCGCCGGTGAAAATCAACAGCGCCTTGAAGGCCGCGCTCCCGGTCGCCCTTGCCGAACGGGTCGTCATGAGCCGCAATTCGGACATGACCTGGATGTCAGTACCCGAAGTGCTGAAGCGCCTTGGGCCGCTGGGCGCACAGATCCAGAAGGCACGCGGCGGAAGCTGATCGCCTTTTACCTGCCCAAGTCGCGTCGATAGGTGTCGTCGCGGAAGTTGACCGTGCCGTCCTCGTCGACCCAGGCCGTGTCGTAGACGATATGGACTGGAATCGAATGGGTGAGGAGCACGCTTTCCGTCGCCATCATCTCGAGCTTTTCTGAGATGAGCGCATCGTTCCAGCCCGGCTCCTGTCGGAGGAGGTGCCGCACCAGCTCTTCGGCGTTGGAAAGGCGAATGCAGCCATGACTGAGAAATCTGTCCGCTTTCGCGAAGAGGGACGGCGCGTTCGTGTCATGAAGATAAATGCTCTCATCGTTGGGAAAGACGAATTTGACCTTGCCCAGGGGATTGTCCGGCCCAGCCGCTTGCCGGATCAGCCCCTCGACGACGTGCATATTGTGGGCCGCGAGATAGCCGGGCTCGCGGCGAATGCGGGGCAGCAATTCCAGCCTGGCAATGCGCGGCGGTACCGTCCAGGTGGGATGAAAGACGATCTCGTCGATAAGGCCTTCGAGGCGGGGTGTCGGCCAGTTCGGCCGCCCGACGATCACACGGCGTTCAAAGACGGTTTCGCCAGCCTCGACCAGCCGGTACATGGCCGCAGCCGTGTTGACCACGATGTAGCGCTGGCCCCATTGCCTGCGTTCGGCCTGCAGCCGTGCGAGGTTGGTCTGGAGCGTCCTGATCCTGTCCTCGATCGGAACATTGAGGGCCGCCAAGGTCTTGGGGCCAAGTATGGCGTCGTCGAGCAGACCGTGGCGCTGCTGGAACCGGCGCAAGGCGTCGGCGAGCTGCGTATCGAACCGGTCGCCGTCGCTGGGGCCGGTCAGGTCGCCGCTCGCCGCAAGGCGCACCCGAAGACTGTGCACGACCGTGCCGGTAGCACCGACTTCCAGTTTGCTGGGCGCGGTCATGTGCGGCCAGCCCCCGGCTGCCGCCGCTTGCCGGTATGCGGCAAGCGCTTCGTTCAGGGGCGATAGAGTGGCGTCGGTGAAAGATGAGGATGACGCCCCTGTGGTTGCGACCGGCGGCTGGGCCGTCTCGGCCGATATTGCAGCGGGTGTCTCTTCCTTCGGCAGATCAGGTGCCGGAGACGGGACGGAGCAAGCGGTGCTGGAGGCCAGCGCCGCCAGGGCGATGATGAAGGTGCGAAGTCTCCGCAGGCTGGCTTTCATTCCGTCATGCTCTGCCCGAACGGTAGATAGAATGGCACGCTGATATCTGTTGGCGGATTGATCTGCCTCAATCCGGCCGGCACCAGCCGCTTCAAACGGAATCGACCATCACCAGCTCCGTATCTTCCAGGGCGCTAATGCGCAGATGCGCTTCGTCCTTGATGGCGATTCCGTCGCGGGCATTGGCGCGGACGCCATTGATTTCAATGCTGCCTTTGGCCGGCACCAGGTAAGCATGGCGGCCATTGCCCAACAGGTATTCCGTCGACTGTCCGGCTTTCAGCGTGGCACCCAGAACGCGTGCGTCGGTGCGGATGGGGAGCGCCTCGATATCCGCTTCGTAACCGCTGGCCAAGGTAACGAAACGCCCGGCACGGTCGCCCTTGGGAAAGGGCTTGGCGCCCCAGCTCGGTGCGATGCCGCGGCTGGAGGGAAGTATCCAGATCTGGAAGATCTGTGTCTGCTCGTCTTCCAGATTGTATTCTGCATGGCGGATACCCGTGCCAGCGCTCATGACCTGAACGTCCCCGGCTTCGGTCCGCCCCTGATTGCCTTCGCTGTCCTGATGGCTGATGGCGCCTTCGCGGACATAGGTAATAATTTCCATGTCGGCATGGCCGTGGGGTGGAAAGCCGCTCTTTGGAGCGATCGTGTCGTCGTTCCAAACACGGAGCGCGCCCCAAGCCATACGGTCGGGATCGTAGTAGTCGGCAAAAGAAAAGTGATGCTTGGCGTCCAGCCACCCATGGTGGCCGACCCCCAGCGAGTTGAAAGGCCGCAAGTCGATCATGGTTTCAGTTCTTTTTAGGCCGCCTTCATGGTGGCTGGCTTCTTCAGTGAAAATGGCGATGCGGGATCGTTTCCGAAATAGGCAAGATCGAAACGGACTGTTTCCGAATCAGGCCCAACCATGACGCTGGGCTTTGCCCGGAAAAACGGGCAGCATGGGCTAAGAGATTGAAGCTCAGGGGGAATTCATGTTGCGTCGGCTCGGAATCCTGTTTGGGTTGCTGGGGATCATCTGTTTCGCAGCGCCTGTTTTCGCCCAATCGCGCGACCTGCCGCAGGTGAACATGCCGGCGCAGGTCCAGGAATTGCTCCGCCTGCTCGACGACCCCGCAATCCGAGATTGGGTCGCCGCCCAAAGAGACACTGCGGTACCCGACGCGGCGAAACCGGTGACGGAGGAGATGTCGCCAAGCTCCTATGTAGACACCAGATTGGCGCAAATCCGGAGACACATTGCCGGCCTGATCGCCACCGTGCCCAACCTTCCGGCCGAATTCGCCCGGGCATGCGACATTCTGATGGTGGAATTTGAAAGCCGGGGGCTCCTGCAGATTGGGTCGCTTATCCTCGGTTTCCTTGCGTTGGGGTTCCTGCTCGAATGGCTATTCCGGCGCGCGACCCTGAACTTGCAGCGCTGGATTGTCGGCGTTCCGCTCGAGACCGTCGGCGAGCGTTTGCGGGCCGCCGGAATCCGGATCTGCTTCGGTCTCGGCCTCGTCTCTGCCTTTGCTATCGGCAGTGTCGGCGCCTTTCTGGTGTTTACCTGGCCGCCGCTGCTGCGCGAGATCGTGCTGGGTTATCTCAGTGCCTTCCTGGCCCTGCGTATTGCGCTCGTGGTAGGCCGCTTCACATTGGCCCCCGGTGGCGACAGGTTCCGCCTGGTGCCGATGAATACGCGTGCCGCCTGGTTCTGGTACCGGCGTATCGCCCTTGCCATCGGCTGGTTGGCAATCGCCTGGGTGACGGTCGGCCTTCTCGGCACATTGGGCCTGTCTTTCAGTTCCCGCGTGCTGATCGCCTATGTCTTGGGATTGATGCTGCTGGCTATCGGTATCGAGGCGGTCTGGCGCCGTCCACCTGTGTCGCTGACGGCGTTGAGTTCCAGCCATCATGAGCATCGTCGCCTCGTCAACTGGCTTGTGAGCGTCTATTTTGTCTTCCTATGGCTGCTTTGGGTCGCTTCGGCAATGCCGACATTCTGGCTGGCGGTGGCATTGGTGGGATTGCCGGCGGCGATCCGCGGAACCCGCCACGCGGTTAATCATGTACTCCGTCCGGCCGGCGCCACTTCCGCGCACGGAAGTGCCCCCGGGGTTGCCGAGGTTTCGCTGGAACGTGGTCTGCGTGCGTTGCTGATTATCGCGGCAGCATTGTTGCTGGCCAAGGCGTGGCATATCGACCTGGTCGCCATGACAATGCAGGATACGCTGAGCACGAGGCTGACCCGAGGTATTCTCAGTGCCATTGTCATCGCCCTGGTGGCGGAGTTCCTTTGGCATTTCCTGCGTGCCGTTATCGACGTCAAGTTGAGCGATGCCCGGCAGGCTGCTCATGCCGACAGTGAGGATTTGCGCCGGCAGGCGCGCTTGCGCACCCTGTTGCCGATCCTGCGCAACGTGCTCTTTATCGTCATCATGGTGATCGCCCTGCTGATGATCCTCTCTTCGATGGGGGTCGAGATCGCCCCGCTGATAGCCGGTGCCGGTGTCGTCGGCGTCGCGGTCGGTTTCGGTGCGCAAACCCTGGTCAAGGACATCATCAGCGGCATGTTCTTCCTGCTCGACGATGCTTTCCGGGTGGGGGAATACATCCAGAGCGGCAGCTATAAGGGTACCGTGGAATCCTTCAGCTTGCGCTCAGTCAAATTGCGCCACCATCGCGGGCCGCTCTACACGGTGCCCTTCGGCGAACTGGGTGCGGTGCAAAATATGAGCCGCGACTGGGTGATCGACAAGCTGACCATCGGCGTTACCTATGACACCGACCTGGAGAAGGCGCGCAAACTGATCAAGGAAGTGGGTAAGGAACTGCTTGCCAATCCGGAATTCGCCCCGAATATTCTCGAGACCCTGAAGATGCAGGGAGTTGAACAGTTCGGCGACTACGCGATCCAGATTCGCATGAAGATGATGACGAAGCCCGGTGAGCAGTTCGTCATCCGCCGCAAGGCGCTGTCGATGATCCGCAAGATTTTCAATGAGAATGGCATCAACTTCGCCCAGCCCACCGTTCAGGTGGCGGGCGGCGGCGAACATGTGGCGTCGGCGGCTGCAAAGCAGGTTCTGGATTTGGCAGCGCCGCCGCAAGGCGACAACTGATCCCGGTATCCTATCGCGGCCTTGACTCAGCCGTGCCGAGAGCAATAAACATATTGTATGACAAAAAAGCGCGAGGTTTGGCGAAACCTCGGCGCCGACTAAAAAACGTCTTCGCCCATGGCCGCAAAAGACCGGGTTACTGTCGGGAGGACAAGGATTTGCTCAGCAAGCGCGAGGGCGGCCGCCCGTTTGTGCGCCGCAGCATCCATTCTCAGATTCTGAATGAGGTCGGCGAACGAATCCTGAGCGGTGTGTTCATGCCGGGCGACATTCTGCCCAGCGAAAACGCACTGTCGGACGAATTCAAGGTAAGTCGCCCGGTCATGCGCGAGGCCATCAAGGTTCTGGCGGCGAAAGGGCTGGTCGATCCGCGACCTAAGATCGGAACCCGCGTGCGCGGGCGCGAGCAATGGAACATGCTCGACCCGGACATCCTGAATTGGAGCTTTGCCTCGCGCGAAGCGGAGCAGTATGCGATTCACCTTTCCGAAATGCGCCGGGTTCTGGAGCCTGAGGCGGCGGCCCTGGCGGCCGAGCGCGCGACACCCGAGCAGATTGAGCGCATATCGCAGTCCTTCGCCGGCATGGAAAGCTGCCCGGAGGATACGCCGGAACATATCGTTCACGATCTACGCTTTCACCAGGGAATTCTGGAGGCCACCAATAACCCGTTCATAGCATCGACCGGGCACGTCATTGAATCGGCACTGCTGTTCAGTTTCAAGCTGACTAGCCAGATCGAAGGAGCACGGACGGAATCGCTGCCCCGGCACCGCGATGTTCTGCTGGCGATCAAGGCACAGGATGCGGTGTCGGCGCGGAACGGCATGGCGCTGCTGATCGACGAAGCATGGAGCGACATTAATGAATATATGGCCAAACGCGATGCCAGACGCCGAGCGCGCCAGGAAAGTGACGCCGGTTGAAGACTCTAGGGACTGGCGGCGTCATCTCGCCGGTCGAGCTTTTGCCGTGAAAAGATGACCAACGATATCTCGGGAGGAACGACAATGAGTTTGCGCTTGAAACTGCTGTCAGTGGCCGCCATCGGTCTCTGCCTCACTGCCGGTGCGGCCTTGGCCGACACGTCGACCGCCAAGATCGCTCTATCGAACAATTATGCCGGCAATTCCTGGCGCCAGGCCATGTTGAAGAGCTGGGAAAAGGTGACCGGCCAGGCGGTGAAAGAAGGCGTCGTCGCGGAAGCGTCGGCTTTCACCACGTCGGAAAACCAGGTGACCGAACAGGCGGCGCAGATCCAGAATCTGATCCTGCAGGGCTATAACGCGATCGTCATCAACGCCGCGTCGCCCGACGCGCTCAACGGTGCGGTCAAGCAGGCATGTGATGCCGGCATCATCGTCGTTTCCTTCGACGGGATCGTGACAGAACCCTGTGCCTGGCGTATCGCGGTCGATTTCAAGCAGATGGGTGCCATTCAGCTCGATTATCTCTCCGAGCGCATGCCGGATGGTGGCAATTTGTTGGAAATCCGTGGCCTGGCTGGTGTCTTTGTCGACGACGCGATCCATTCCGGTATCGAAGCCGGCGTTGCCAAGCACAGCCAGTTCAAGGTCGTGGGCTCGGTTCACGGCGATTGGGCGCAGGAAGTCGCGCAAAAGGCGGTGGCCGGCATTCTACCATCTCTGCCGGAAGTGAAGGCCGTGGTCACCCAGGGCGGTGACGGCTATGGTGCGGCGCAGGCCTTCAAGGCAGCCGGCCGTCCGACCCCGCTCATCATCATGGGCAACCGCCAGGATGAACTTGCCTGGTGGAAGGAGCAAAAGGATGCGAACGGCTATGAAACCATGTCGGTTTCTATCGCGCCGGGCGTCTCCACGCTCGCTTTCTGGGTAGCGCAGCAGATTCTCGACGGCAAGGAAGTGCCGAAGGATCTGACGGTTCCCTTCCTGCAGATCAACCAGGCCGATCTTGAGAAGAGCCTCGAGACGACGGAGAAGGGTGGCGTCGCCAATGTCGAGTACTCGCTCGATGATGCTCAGAAAGTGATTGTGGGCGAATAAGCGTGGCCGGCACTGCAAGTGCGATCGTCCAGCTGGCCGGTGTGGCCAAGAGCTATGGCGCCGTGCGTGCCTTGGCGGATGTCGATCTTGTCGTGACGGCCGGCGAGTGCCTGGGCCTCGTTGGTCACAATGGTGCCGGCAAGTCGACCCTGATGGGGGCGCTTGCCGGTACGCTTGTTCCAGATAGCGGAACCATTGCCGTCGGCGGTGTCGATCTGTCGGCGCAGTACAGCGTTGCCGTGGCGCACCGGCACGGCATTCGCTGCGTGTTTCAGGAATTGTCGCTCTGTCCCAACCTAACGGTGGCGGAGAATGCGCGGATCCTTCACCGCAAACTCAAGGGCTTTGGCTGGCGCAGGCGAGCGGCATATCTGATCGGCGCCAAACTGGACGAGATTTTTCCCGGGCATGACATTGCGCCCGGCGACATCGTCGGCGACCTGCCGATCGGCCGGCGGCAGATGGTGGAAATCGCCAGGGCCTTTACGGTGATGGACGAGCCGCTGCATCTGGTCATCCTCGACGAACCCACATCGTCGCTGGATGCGATGACGGCCGAGCAACTGCTGACCTTCGTACGCAAGCAGGTGAAGGAAGGACTCAGCGTCATTCTCATTTCGCACATGCTGGGTGAAATCCTCGGCAGCGCCAGCCGTATCGTTGTCATGAAAGATGGTGCCGTGGTGGCGGCACGCGATGCCGGCGGCTTCACGCGCGAGTCGCTGGTGGCAGCGATGGGTACGGTAGCCGAGAAGAAAGAAGCCAGGCGAGACGCGGCAGTCAGCTTTCGCCGGTCGGCGCCAGCGATGGTCGATGCCAGGCCCGCGGCGCAGATGGACGACCGCAAGCTCACGGCACATAGGGGTGAGATCGTCGGCCTTGCCGGCCTTGCCGGTCACGGCCAGACGCGCATGCTGCTGCAAATCTTTGCCAATGCAGGGAAGCGCTATACGGAGACTAAAGTGGCGGCGCCGGTCGCCCTGATCGCCGGCGATCGCCAAAGCGACGGCATTTTTCCGCTCTGGTCGATTGCCGAGAATGTAACGGTCGGCTCGCTGCGGCGATTGGTCAAGCGCATATTGATCGACAGCCAAGTAGCCACGGAGATGGCTGACGCCTGGCAGAAGCGCATGCGCATCAAGACACCAGATATGGGGCACAATATCCTCTCCCTGTCCGGCGGTAATCAGCAGAAGGCGCTTTTCGCCAGGGCGCTCGGGTCGGATGCGGAAATCGTCCTGATGGACGATCCGATGCGCGGCGTCGATGTCGGCACCAAGCTGGAAGTATACGGTCTCATTCGCGAAGAGGCGGCAGCAGGGCGGACCTTCCTCTGGTACACGACCGAAATAGATGAGCTTGGCCATTGCGATCACGTCTATGTCTTCCGCAACGGCCAAATCGTCGACGACGTTCTCCGCGCCGACCTGACCGAGGAACGAATCTTGCGTGCGTCTTTCCACGTGGCGGCATAACGATGCTGCCCCATCTGCTGAATGCGCGCCTTCTGCGCGGCGCCTTGCCGGCCCTGTCGCTGGCCACCTTGCTGGCCGCCATCTTCACGATCCAGCCCAATGCGATGAGCTATTTCGGGCTCAATCTGATGCTGCAATATGCTGTGCCGATCGCGCTGGCGACCCTCGCGCAGATGTTCGTGATCACGGTGAACGATCTCGACCTGTCGATCGGTGCATTCGTCGGGCTGGTGGCCTGTATCGGCGCCACCTATCTTCACGATATGCCCGCGCTGGGTTTGGCAATGCTGGCGGCCTGTATCGCGATCTATGCCGCCATCGGGGCGCTTATCCAGTTGCGCGACCTGCCGTCGATTGTCGTAACGCTCGGCATGTCCTTTGTCTGGCTTGGCATTGCGGTCCTGATCCTGCCGACACCCGGTGGCAAGTCGCCGGACCTGATCAAAGCCGTGATGGGTTTGAAAGTGCCAGGCATTCCGTTTCCCGTCGTCGCGACCAGCCTGATCGCACTCGTCGTGCAGCTGGGCCTGATGCATTCATCCTATGGCACGGTGCTGCGTGGCGCGGGGGGCAATCCGAAGGCGCTGGCCCGCGCCGGCTGGTCGATGTTGCGCATCAAGATGACGATGTTCGCCATGGCCGGATTCTTCGGCGTGCTGTCCGGCCTGTCGTTGGTCGGCCTGACGACATCGGGCGATGCTCATATCGCCGACCGTTACACGCTCTACTCCATCGCCGGAGCAATTCTGGGCGGCGCGGAGTTCGTCGGCGGGCGGGTCTCGCCAGTCGGTGCCGTGCTTGGCGCGCTGACGCTGACCCTTACGGGATCATTTCTTATCTTTCTGCGCATCTCGCCGGATTGGCAGATCGGAGCGCAGGGAGCGATCCTTATCCTCGTCTTGGCCCTGCGTGCCGTCATCAGCCGGGGAGAACGGCGATGAGCTCGCTTGGCAGCCTTCTCTATTTCCTGCGCAGCCGCGACTGGATCTGGTCCTTCGTCGCAACGGCGGCCGTGTGGATCGCGACGATCCTCTTCACCGGAGGGCATGGCGGGGGCCAGATGCTGACGGCGGCACTTTCCTTCGCTACTTTCACCATCATCGTCGGCACCGGGCAGATGTTCGTCATTACCACCGGCCCCGGCAATGTCGATCTTTCGATCCCGGCGACGATGGCGCTGTCCGGGGCAATCACGACGAAAATCATGGATACCCAGGACGGCATGATCCTGGCCGGGTTCCTCGTGGCGCTCGGTGTCGGCCTGGCGGTTGGGATATTCAATTACGGCCTCATCCGACTGCTGCGCATTCCGCCGATCATTGCAACCCTTTCAGCCAGTTTTCTCGTGCAATCAACAGCCATCGCCTATGGCCGTGGCCTGCGCATAAAGCCCCCACCGGCTTTAGCGGATTTCACCACGGCGGAGGTCGCCGGCGTGCCGATCCTGGCCATTTGCGGCATCGTCTTCACGGCGGGCATGGGCGTCGTTCTGGCGCGAACCTATTACGGCCGCTCGGTGCTCGCCGTCGGGCAGAATATGCGGGCTGCCTGGCTGGCCGGTATTCCGGTCGAGCGGACGCGGTTCATCACCTATCTCCTCAGCGCGGTTCTGGCTGCATTGAGCGGCCTGCTGCTTTCCGGGTTTTCCGGTGGTTCCTCGCTCAACATGGGCGAAGAATACCTGCTGGCGTCGATTGCCGTCGTCGTCATCGGAGGCACCTCTGTAGCCGGTGGCAAGGCGAACGTGCCGGGCATATGGGGTGCCGCCCTTTTCATGTATCTCTTGGTCACGATGCTGAATACATTCGGTGCCAGCGCCGGCTTGCGTCTTATCATGACCGGCCTGATCATCATCGGCGTCATCACTCTGGCCGGCGGTGGCGCGCAGAAGCGTTAGCTAATAGAACAGCCTCAGGAACAATCGATGGATATTTCGCTCTTGCCAAATAATGTCCTGCCCAGTGACGGTGCCGCCGGCACGTTGATCGGGCGCGCCTGGGTGCCGGGCCATCCATCCGGGCCTGGCGTCGTACTGGTCAGCGGTGGGGATATCAAGGACCTGTCCGGCAGCTTCCCGACCATGGCGGCGCTGCTGGCACAGCCCGATGCCCTGCAGGCGGTGCGGAATGCGGCGGCAAAGGCCCCAATCGTCTGCAGCCTCGATGTGTGCCTGGCCAATACACCGCCGGGGCGGCGTGATGCGGCCAAGCCATACCTGCTGGCGCCCACGGACCTGCAGGCGATCAAGGCGTGCGGCGTCACCTTTGCGGCCAGCATGCTGGAGCGTGTGATCGAAGAGCGCGCCAAGGGCGATCCGACCGCTGCCGAAGCAATCCGCCAGGTGATTGCCAGGGAGATCGGCGGCGACCTGCGGCGTATCAAGCCAGGGTCGGTGGAAGCCGATACACTGAAACAGGCGCTGATCGACCGGGGCATGTGGTCGCAATATCTGGAAGTCGGCATCGGTCCCTATGCCGAAGTCTTCACCAAATCGCAACCGATGTCGGCGGTGGGAACCGGTGCCGATATTGGCATTCACCCGGAATCCAGCTGGAACAATCCGGAGCCAGAGGTGGTGCTGGTCATCGATCCGACCGGGCGCATCGTCGGGGCAACGCTCGGCAACGATGTGAACCTGCGCGATTTCGAAGGCCGTTCGGCCTTGCTGCTGGGGCGTGCCAAGGACAATAACGCTTCGGCGGCCCTTGGGCCGTTCATCCGTCTGTTCGACGAGACCTTTACGGTCGACGAGTTGCGGCAGGCGGATTTGTCCGTGAAGGTCACGGGTCTCGATCAATTCGTGCTCGACGACAGATCGTCGATGCGTGAGATCAGCCGCGATGTCACCGATCTTGCCAAGCAAACTTTGAGCCGAAACCATCAATATCCGGATGGATTGGTTCTCTATGTCGGGACGATGTTCGCGCCAATCAAGGATCGCGGTGCGCCAGGCATGGGTTTCACGCACAAGATTGGCGATATCGTGACCATCACTACACCGAAACTTGGCGCCCTGGTCAACCGCGTGCGGCTGACGACGGAGGTCGAGCCCTGGACATTCGGCACGCGGGCATTGATGGAAAATCTGGCGCAACGCGGATTGCTCGGCCGATAGCGAGGAGGAAGGCATGACGAAGATCCAACATGTGGGCCTGATCGGTGCTGGCCTCATGGGCCACGGCATTGGCAGGAATATCCTGGCCAAGGGCTTTCAGCTTTCCGTGCTGGCGCATCGCAACCGCAGGCCGGTGGAGGATCTCCTGGCCAATGGCGCCAAGGAGGCCAGGACGCCGGCGGAGCTTGCTGCGCAGTGCGACATGGTCATCACCGTGGTCGGCAACTCGGCGCAGATGGAAGATATCGTCCGCCGCGCGGACGGCTTGCTTGCCGGGTTGAAGCCGGGTGGCATTGTCGCCGACTGTACGACGGCACAACCTGACTCCACCATTGCCCTTGCCGCCGAGGTCGCCGCAAAGGGTGGCCGCTTCGTCGATATCCCGATGACGCGGACGCCGAAGGAGGCGGAGGCCGGCAAGCTCGGCCTCATGACCGGCGGCGACAGGGCGACCTTGGCGGAGGTCCGGCCGGTGCTCGAATGCTTTGCCGACACTATCGTCTATTGCGGCGGAGTTGGCGCGGCCCACAAGGCAAAGCTCATAAACAACATGCTCTCGCTGGGTTATGCCGCTGTGACGGCGGAGGCCCTGGTCGCCGCCAGAAAGTCCGGCGTCGATCTGAATGCCTTGCGTCAGATCGTCACCGCGGGCGGAGCCAACAGCGTTATGTTCCAGCGCCTTGCCGCCTACCAGATCGATGGCGACAACACACAGCTGCAGTTCGCCATCGCCAACGCGCAGAAGGATCTGCGCTATTTCCTGCAGATGGCCGAATCGCTGCCGGTCTCGACCTTCGTGGCCTCAGCCATCCACCAGCTCTATGCGCTGTCGAATGCCGCCGGCCTGGGGCAGCATTACGTGCCGGAGGTTATTGACGTCCTCACCACGCTCAGCGACAAGGCGTTGACGAAAGGGAACTGATCGAGGGGCTGCCGGTGTCACGCCGCGAGCTGGGGGAGTGGGATTACATCGTCGTTGGAGCGGGGTCGGCCGGTTGCGTGCTGGCCAATCGCCTATCGGCCGATCCAGCTAGCCGCGTTCTCCTGGTGGAAGCCGGCGGCAAGGACGACTATATCTGGATCCATATTCCCGTCGGCTATCTCTACTGCATGAATAACCCGCGCACGGACTGGGGTCTCAAGACGGTGCCGCAACCCGGTCTCAACGGCCGGTCCTTGCCATATCCGCGTGGCCGCGTGCTGGGTGGATGCTCTTCGATCAATGGGATGATTTACATGCGCGGGCAGGCGCAGGACTATGATGGCTGGCGCCAGCTCGGCAACAGGGGCTGGGGATGGGATGATGTTCTGCCTTACTTCGTGAGGTCGCAGCGCCATTTCGCTCCCGAAGCGGGCATGCATGGCGCCGAAGGCGAATGGCGCGTCGAGGAGCCGCGCATTCATTGGCCGATCCTCGATGCCGTGCGCGATGCGGCGGCGGAACTCGGCATTCCCAAGGTTGCCGATTTCAATCGCGGCGACAATGAGGGCTCTTCCTATTTCCACGTCAATCAACGCAGAGGTGTGCGGTGGAACACCGCCAAGGCGTTCCTGCGGCCGGTTCTCCATCGGGCCAATCTCGACGTCATGACCGGTGTCACGGTCGAGCGAGTACGGCTTCAAGGCGCGCTGGCGACGGGTATCGAATGCCGGCTGAATGGCGAGGCCGTCGGTATGACTGCACGTAAGGAAGTCATTCTCTCCGCTGGAGCCATTGGATCGCCACAGATCCTGCAGCTCTCCGGCATCGGACCTGGCTATGTGCTGACCAAGGCCGGGATTCGTGTTCAGCGAGAATGTGCCGGTGTCGGCGAAAACCTGCAGGATCACCTGCAGATTCGCACGATCTTCAAGGTAACGGGCGCACGCACGCTCAATCAGATGGCAGGTACGCTCCTTGGCAAGGCATGCATCGCCGCCGACTATGTGTTGCGTCGCCGTGGACCGATGACGATGGCGCCGAGCCAGTTGGGGATATTCGCTAAATCCGACCCCAGTTTCGCGACCGCCAATATCGAGTACCATGTTCAGCCATTGTCGCTCGATGCGTTCGGCCAGCCGCTGCATAGGTTTCCCGCTATAACCATGTCCGTCTGCAATCTGCGACCTTCGAGCCGGGGGACGGTCAGTATCGTCTCGCCGGATCCCACCGCCGCGCCGGCAATCGATCCGAATTACCTCTCAGATGAGACGGATAGGCGCATCGCTGCGGAGTCGATCCGCCATGCGCGGCGGATGATGGCGACGCGAGCCATGGCGCCCTTCGCGCCTATCGAATTCAAGCCGGGAAGCCAACATCAAAGCGATGCGGAACTGGCGCGCTTGGCCGGCGATATCGGCACGACGATCTTCCACCCGGTGGGCACCGCGCGCATGGGATCGGATTCCGGCGCCGTGGTCGACGAAAGATTGCGTGTATATGGTGTCGACAGATTGAGGATCGCCGATGCATCGATCATGCCGACGATTACCTCGGGCAATACCAATTCTCCCGTCGTCATGATCGCTGAAAAGGCCGCCGAGATGATCCTGGCCGACGGTTGTTAACTATCGTTTTGCCCAGTCCGCTTTGCCCAGTCCGCTTTCCTGGCCAGCCCGCTCACGGCAGCTCGTCATGAGCGGGCATGGTGAGGATCGTCACAGATTTGCAGTGTAATTCTTGTCGCTATGTTTCTGTCGTGGCATAAGGGCGCCGATCACAGATCGACCGCCGCTTGTGAGTGGAAACCGTGTGATGCTCGACATCGCCCAATATGACCCGACGCCATATTATAACTGGTCCTATCCTGACCGAGGTCGCTTGACACCTGGAAGCGAGGCGCATCGCAATGCGTTCTGCCGCCTGCTGACCGAGACTTACAACCCTTATAAACCCGCCGTCATTCCCTGGCCGACGCTCTCGGACGACGAGTTGCGGCGCCTGTCCGCCTTGCCGTTCTGGGACACCGCGGTCGCCATCGAAGGGCGTGCCTCCCTGCGGATGCAATGGCAGGCCGACCGCCTGGATGATCCGCAAATTGCCGAGGCCCTCAGCCTGAACGCCGCGGAAGAACAGCGCCACAAGGAAGTGCTGCATAACATGCTGACCTTCTACCGGATTGAATTGGGTCCGGAGCCGGTCTATCTGCCGCCGCACAATCCCGAATTCGGTTTTTTGCGCACTGGATTCGGAGAGTGCATCAATTCATTCTTTGCTTTCGGCTTGTTCGACCTGGCGCGCAGTTCAGGTTTCTTCCCGCCGGCCCTGGTCGAGACATTCGAGCCGGTTATCCAGGAAGAAGCTCGGCACATCATGTTCTTCGTCAACTATGTCGCCTATCGCCGCGCGAGGCTCGGCTTGTTTGGTCGAATCTGGTTCGACGCCAAGTGTCTTGCGGCCATCGGCGAACAATTCGCCTCGCGCGTCGGCATGGCACTGGAAGCGCGCCGCCGCCGCAAGGGCGTACGTTCGAATTTCCTGACCGATGGTGTGGCGACTGTTGCGCGCGGCTTCGACAAAAGCACCTTCTTCGAGCTCTGCCTCAAGGAGAACGATCGGCGGATGCGGGGTTACGACCGGCGTCTTTTGCGGCCGACGATGACACCACGGCTGGTTCGATTTGCATTGAAATTCATGCGCTAACTTCGCGCATCGCCGCTTGTAGCCTTGGCTTCGGCCTGAATCCGATTGCGGAAAGCTGCGCATTTGGGCCGTTGCCGGCGTTCGGCCAGATAGACGAGGTAATGGGTGAATTCGCTGCGGCCTGCGGTCCGTCCGAATAAAGACGGGTTAGCGGTAAGGGAGGAAACCGCAGTTTTTCAGTTAGACCCCGGTTGCCCGGGCAAGGTTGCGGGCGGCTTCCTCCAATTGAGCGAGCCGGCGGAATCGGCTGCCGTCCAGAACCTGGAAGCGTGGATCGGCCGCGAAAAAGCTGAAGCCGCCGCGCTCGCGCAGCGCCAAGCCAGCAGAGATGCCGGCGACTTCGATAGCAAAGGCGGGGATATTTTCATTGGCCGCAGAGCGGCTGATGGAAACGTTGGACACGTGATCCTCCTGACCGGCTGGTGACTGACTTCTAAGCCGGATCGATGACAGCAAGATGAAGCGTCGTGCTTCGTGTGCGTTGAAACGGTTGCGTCAGCAACTGGTTCCGGCACAACACCTCCCGAGGCAAAGGGTCGCTGTCGCGGTGCAAGCTGCTCCATCAAATGCGGCGGGCTTCCAGCAGATATCCGAGACGGCGCGGCATGGGCACGAGAGTCAGAAGAGAGAAATATAAATAATAGTTGATATTTCGGCGATACTTCGCCTAATAACAACATCAAATCAACATTCATCGTGCCTTCTTTGTTGACTTTTGCTTGGATCGATGGCGAATGGTGGGCAAAAGGGCTGGCGAAAGGGGCTGGATATGCGGGAGGCGATGGCGCGGGTCGAGGCGCTGACCTGTTGGTCGGCGCGTGTCGAACCCGAGATCATCAAAGGGGGCATTACCAACGCCAATTTCCGGGTTGAACATGCCGGCCGACGCTACTTTGTGCGCATCGGCGACGATATTCCGGTCCATGGTGTTATGCGCTTCAACGAGCTGTCGGCCAGTCGTGCCGCTGCCGACTGTGGCCTGTCGCCCAAGGTTGTGCATGCTGAGCCCGGCGCGCTGGTCTTCGAGTTCATCGATGGCAAGACTCTGGCGGCGGAGGATGTCCGTCAGCCGGCGATGCTGGCACGCATCCTGTCGCTCATTCGCAAATGCCACCGCGAGATGCCGCTGCACGTGACCGGCCCAGCGCTGATCTTCTGGGTCTTTCATGTTCTGCGCGACTATGGCCATTCATTGAAAACCGGGGGCAGCCGGCATCTCTCCATATTGCCGCGCCTGCTGAACATCGCAGCAGAGTTGGAGAAAGCTGTTGGCGCGGTGGAAATTGTTTACGGCCATAACGACCTTCTGCCGACCAACTTTATCGATAGCGGCGATCGGCTCTGGCTTATCGACTGGGATTATGCCGGTTTCAACTCGCCGCTTTTCGATCTCGCCAATCTTTGCTCGAACAATGAAGTTGCTGCCACCGACGAGACAGATCTGCTTGAAACCTATTTCGATCGCCCGGCGGATGCCGATCTGTTGCGCCGCTATCATGCAATGAAATGCGCGTCGCTGCTTCGCGAAACAATGTGGAGCATGATTTCTGAGATCCATTCGACTTTGGACTTCGACTATGTCGCCTACACCGCAGAGAATCTAGCGCGCTTTGAGCGCGTCCTCGGCGACTTCCGGAACATGTGAGGAGTATTTGATGAGCGATTTCCCGGCTTCCGCGCGCGCCGTTATCGTCGGCGGCGGCATTATCGGCTGTTCGACGGCATATCATTTGGCCAAGCTAGGTTGGAAGGATGTCGTGCTGATCGAGCGACACAAGCTTACCAGCGGTTCAACCTGGCATGCCGCCGGCCTCGTGGGCCAGCTGCGCACGTCAGCCAACATCACGCAGCTTCTCAAATATTCGGTCGAGCTCTACAACAAGCTTGAAACCGAGACCGGTCTTGCTACCGGCTGGAAGATGAATGGTGGCCTACGCCTGGCCTGCAATCAGGCGCGCATGACGGAAATCAAACGCCAGGCGACGACGGCGCATTCCTTCGGTCTTGAGATGCGCCTGCTGACTCCGAATGAGGCGCGAGACCTGTGGCCGATCATGGATATCGGCGATTTGGTCGGAGCCGCGTTCCTGCCGACCGACGGCCAGGCCAACCCGGCCGATATCGCGCAATCGCTGGCCAAGGGCGCGCGGCTGGGTGGGGTGAAGATCGTCGAGGACACGGCCGTCACCGGCATCGAGGTTGTGAAAGGCCGCGCGGTCGCCGTCATAACCGATAAGGGCCGCATCGCCGCAGATGTCATCGTCAATTGTGGTGGTCAATGGGCGCGCGAGATCGGCGCGCTGGCCGGCGTCAATGTGCCTCTTCAGTCGGTGCAGCACCAGTATATCGTAACCGAGGCGATGCCTGGTGTGCCGAAGAACCTGCCGACCCTGCGCGATCCAGACCGGCTGATATATTTCAAAGAAGAAGTCGGCGGTCTGGTCATGGGCGGCTACGAGCACAATCCCATTCCCTGGCTGCCGGGCAAGGATCGATATGGACTGCCGGGCAACTTCGCCTTCCAACTGCTGGAGAATGATTGGGACCATTTCGGCCAGTTGATGGAACAGGCGCTTGCACGCGTGCCGGCGCTGGAAAAGGCCGGCGTCAAACAGATGATCAATGGGCCGGAGAGCTTTACGCCGGACGGAAACTTCATCCTGGGTGAAGCGCCGGAAGTGAAGAACTTCTTCGTCGGCGCTGGGTTCAATGCCTTCGGCATCGCCTCTGGCGGCGGGGCCGGCCGGGCGCTCGCCGAGTGGATAGCGGGTGGCGAGCCGCCGATGGATCTGTGGCCGGTCGATATACGCCGCTTCGGCTCGGTTCACCGCGACAAGAACTGGGTGCTGACGCGGACGCTTGAAGCCTACGCGCATCACTATTCGATGGCTTGGCCGCATGAGGAACTTGAGAGTGTGCGTCCCGTCCGTGTCTCACCGCTCTATGCCAAGCTCAAGGAGCAGGGCGCCGTCTTCGGCTGGAAGCTGGGCTGGGAGCGCCCGAACTGGTTCGCGCCGAAGGGAGTCGAGCCGAAGGATGTATATTCATATGAACGCCAGAACTGGTTCGAGCATGTAGGCAACGAGCACAAAGCGGCGCGTGAGCGCGTCGTACTGATCGATCAGACGTCGTTTGCGAAATTCATGCTGGTCGGCCGCGACGCCGAGGCCGCCCTTTCCTGGATCGCCAGCAATGACGTGGCCAAGAGGCCCGGTACCATCGTCTATACCCAGATGCTGAACCAGCGCGGCGGAATCGAATGCGATCTCACGGTGACTCGTGTTGCCGAGGACGCCTACTACATTGTCACCGGGACCGGTTATGCGACGCATGATTTCCACTGGATCTCCGCGCATATTCCGGCCGATCTCGATGCCCGCCTGATGGATGTCACGTCGAGCTACGGCGTCCTCTCGCTGATGGGGCCGAAGGCGCGCGATGTACTCGCGGCAGCAAGTGCAAGCGACGTCTCAAATGCGGCCTTTCCGTTCGGAACCGCGCAGGAGATCGCGATCGCCGGTACTATCGTGCGGGCGCTGCGTGTGACCTATGTCGGTGAGCTTGGCTGGGAACTGCATATTCCGGTCGAGGCCATGGTTGCCGTCTATGACGCATTGTGGGCGGCAGGTGAAAAGTACGGCATCGCCAATGCAGGTTACCGCGCTATCGAAAGCCTGCGTCTCGAAAAGTTCTACCGTGCCTGGTCGTCGGACATAACGCCCGACCATTCGCCGTTGGAGGCCGGAATGGGCTGGGCGGTGAAGCTGAAGAAGAACATTCCGTTTCTGGGCCGCGAGGCGCTGATCACGCAATTAGAGAAGGGTGGGACACAGAAGAAGTTGCCGAAACTGCTTGCCTGCTTCACGATCGACGATCCGAGCATTGTCCTGCTCGGCCGTGAGACAATCTTCCGCAATGGCAAACAAGTTGGCTGGCTTGCTTCCGGTGGCTATGGCTACACGCTGGATACCAATATCGGCATCGGCTATGTGCGCGATCCCCATAACGGTGTCAGTGCCGAAGACGTGCTGGCCGGCACCTATGAATTGGAAATCGCCTGTCAGCGCTATCCAGCCAAAGTCAGCTTGCAGCCGCTCTACGACCCCAAGATGGAGCGCGTGAAGGCTTGATCAGGCTCGCATAACATCGATCTCAACCCCGTGCACGCTTGAGCTTTCCGCCATGTCGCTCTTCGTGCCGGGATTGAGAGCGTTGACATTGAGGCCGCCTGGAATGAGCTTGGGCCAACGGCTCTTGGCGGCGAGGGCAACGCCGCGGGGCAGGCTGGGGGCAATGTCGACGATCATATCGATCTGCGCGGTCGCGTTGCTGACCTTCACCTTGTCCCCATCCTTCAAGCCGCGCATCGCGGCATCATCCGGGTGCAGCGTGATATGTTCCGGTCCCAGCTTCGCTGCGATCTTTGGATCGTTGTGATAGGAGCTGTTCATCAGCCAGCGCGACGCCGGTGAAAGCAGCCGCAGCCGCTGCCCTTGCGGTTTCGCGTCGACGCTTGGGAGTGGAATGCGCGGATAACCGGCCGCCTCGGCACTGGCGCTGGCAAGTTCGATCCTGCCGGAGGGGGTTGCGAAGGCGAGATTGGGAAACTGCAGGACCGGTTCCGCCCAGCGTTGGATAGTGCCGGCGGATTTCAGGGAAGCGAAATCGCGCTGGCCAAGCTGCCGCGCCAGAGTATCGAGAATTGCCGTATCGGCCTCGGACAATTCGGCATCGGTGTAGCCCATCGCCTTGGCGAGGCGACGGAAGATTTCTTGATTGGTGAGAACTTCGCCCAATGGCGCCATCGCCGCTGCCTGGGCGGAAACGGTCAAGTCAAAATAGGACATGACCAGATCGTCGAACTCCAGGAACGATGCGGCCGGCAGGATTATGTCGGCGTGATCGACCGTGTCGGTCGGGAAAAGATCGATCGCGACGTGGAACAGATTTTCGCTGCTTAGCGCCCGCCGCAATTCCGCCTGACGCGGGTTCGACGCGGCAATGTTAATGTTCCAGGTTACAAGCGCCCGCGCCTTCTTCGGATCGCGCAGCAGTTCGACCAAGTCCATATGACTGACCGTCCGACGCTCGTTCTTGCGCAGATGCGGTGCCTCCAGATAGTCGCCATCAATCCCGCGCCGAGCACCACCGTTGAGGTAGAGCAGGCCGGCGCCCGGCTTGGCAAAGTTGCCCGTGGCTGCCGGCAGCATGCCGACCGCGCGGAAGACGTTGCCGCCCATTGGCTGGCGTTGCAGGCCCTGGCCAAGCCACAGCAAGGCGGGGCCGCTGCCATAGATTTTCGCTGCCGCAACGATATCCGCAGCCGGCACGCCCGTCATTGTTTCGGTCCAGGCCGGGTTCGCCGTGGCAATCGTGGTGGCGAGTTCTTCCCATCCAATCGTATGCGCGTCGATGAACTTCCGATCGATCAGATTCTCGCGCACCAGCACGTGCAACAGGCCATAGGCCAGGGCAGAATCGCTGCCCGGGAAGGGCTGCAGATGAAGATCTGCCTGGGCGGCCGTTTCATGCCGCACCGGATCGACGACAATAACCTTCGCCGGCGTTTCCTTGAGCCAGTATTTGTGCCGATGTGGCGCCGATGCGGATGGGTTGGCGCCCCAGACGAGAATACAGGCCGCGTCCCTGGCCATGCGCGGATCGAACCCGTCGGTCGACGTGCCGTACACGAAGTTGAGCGCCGCGTGCCCCGCGGCGTTGCAGATGCTGTCGGGGTCGACTTCGCTGGCGCCGAGCCTGTGAAAGAAGCGCTGCGGAAAGCCACCGGCGATGGCCGAGCAGGTGCCGGTATAGTGGGTATGCCAAATGGTCTCCGGGCCGCTCTCGGCCGCGATAGCCATGAGTTTCCGGGCAATGTGCGAGATGGCTTCGTCCCATCCGATCGGCTGGTACTGGGCGCTGCCTTTTGGGCCGGTGCGTCGCAATGGGGTCGTCAAGCGCGCCTTGGAATCGAGATAGGCACCGTTATAGGCGATCGCGCACTTTCCGCACAAAGCCCCCCGGCTGACCGCATGGTCCGGGTCGCCAAGAACTTTCATACGGCCATCGGCGGACTTCACGACGGCAATGCCGCAGGCATCGTAGCAGTCGCGTGGGCACGTGGTTTTGAAGATGGTCTTTTCTGTCATGATCCTGCCACTCTAATGCGCCGCGCGCAGAATGTGAACAAGTCTCCGTTCCACTCGCTTGACTTCAAACCGGCCCGCCCTGATTTTGTCAGAGAAATAGAGGAAAGAGCCAAAGATGAGCGACCGATCCTATTTGCGGCTGATAGTCGACCCTGGCTTTGCCTGGATGCTGGTCACCCAGTTTCTTGGGGCGCTCAACGACAACATCTATCGCTTTGTCGTCAGTTTCTTCGCAATTTCGCTGGCTGCCCGACATGAGGATGGCTGGGATGCCGCCGTCTATATCTCGGTCATCGGTGGCCTGTTCGTGCTGCCATATCTCCTGTTTTCCGGCTATGCGGGACAGCTGGCAGATCGCTTTTCAAAACGGTCGGTGCTGATCGCCACGAAGAGCATGGAGATTCTAGCCATGGGCTTGGGCTTCGCTGCCTTTGTGATGGGCAGCCTCGGCCTTATGCTGGTGGTCATATTCCTAATGGCGTTGCAATCGGCCTTTTTCAGCCCCGCCAAATACAGTTGCCTGCCAGAACTGTTGCCGGAGCAGGACCTCTCGCGCGGCAACGCACTGATTGAGATGAGTACGTTCCTGGCGATCATCATCGGTACCTGGGCCGGCGGGCAGATGTTCGAATCTCTTGGCAACGAGCCGATGCTGCTTGGCGCTATCGTCCTCACGATAGCTGTCGGCGGGACGCTGGCCAGCTTAGGCATTGGCCGAACGCCGGCGCCCGCGGTAAAGTTGCCTTTCCAGGTCAATCCTATCGCCGGAATCGACAAAGGCCTGGCGGAGCTTTTTGCCAATCGCCGATTGTGGCTCACTGTGCTTGGCATTTCATGGTTCTGGTTCCTGGGAGCTCTGCTGCAATCCTCGATCCCGCTCTACGGCACTCAGGTGCTGGGGCTTGGCGAGGGCGCCACGGGCATGCTGTGGGTCGCTGTTGCCGTCGGCATCGGTATCGGCAGCATGGTCGCGGGACGCCTTTCAGGCAACAAGGTGGAACTGGGGCTCGTACCGATCGGGTCCGTGGGCATGGGCGCTATGTCGATGCTTGTCGTGGCGGCCGATACGGCTGCCGGTGCCACCATCTGCCTTGGGTTGCTGGGCTTCTTCGCCGGCTTCTATGCCGTTCCGCTCAACGCAATGCTGCAGCAGAAGTCGGCCGCGGAGTCGCGTGGCCGCGTCATTGCGGCGAACAATGTCATCAACTTCATAGGCATACTTCTGGCATCCGGCGCCGTGTTTCTTTTTGGCGGTGTGTTGAAGCTGCCGGCCGACGCGATCATCTTTGCGGGCGGCATCCTCAGTTTTCTGGTCACCGGCTACATATTCCTGTTGCTGCCGGATTTTTTCATACGTTTCATGCTGTGGCTGCTGACCCATTCCATCTACCGCATCCGTATCGTCGGTGCCGAGAATGTGCCGCTCAACGGTCCGGCGCTGTTGATATGTAACCATCTGTCCTTTGTTGACGGTCTGTTGGTGGGATCTTGTGTTCAGCGTTTCGTGCGTTTCATGGTCTATGCGCCGTTCTTCAATATTCCCGGCCTAGGGCGCTTCCTTAAGATGATGCGCGCCATTCCGACCGGTGGCGGCAAGGTGCTGGAGCCGATCAAGCGGGCGCGGTCGGAGCTTGAAGGCGGCCATGTGGTCTGCATCTTCGCCGAAGGCGCCATCAGCCGCACCGGAAACATGCTGCCCTTCAAGCGGGGCTTCGAGCGGATCATCGACGGTATCGAAACCCCGATTATCCCTGTGCATCTCGATCAGGTCTGGGGCTCCATCTTCAGTTTCAAAGACGGCAAGTTCTTCTGGAAATGGCCCAGCCGGCTATTTTACCCGGTCACCATCACATTCGGGAAACCACTCCCTGCGAGCGCGCGCGCCTGGGATGTGCGGCAGAAGCTGCTGGAAATGGGTGGCGACGCCTTCCGTGTGCGGCGCAAGGCAGACGATCTGGTGGCCATCCGCTTCATTCAATCTGCCAAGAAGCGCTGGTTCCGCATGGCACTGGCCGACTCCCTGGGGCGCGAAATGAATTTCGGCGAAGCCCTGACGGGATCGCGCCTGCTCGCCCGCTGGTTCGCGCGCGAGCGGCCGGCCGACAAAATGGTAGGCATCCTGCTGCCCAGTTCCGTCGGCGGCGCACTGGTGAATATGGGATTGATGCTGGCCGGCAAGATTCCGGTCAATCTCAATTTCACCATTGGGGCCGAGGCTTTGGAATCGGCCATTCAACAATGTGGTATCAAGTCGATCGTGACGGCACGCGCCTTTCTGACCAAGGCCAAGCTGGCCGAACGACCGGACATGATCTTCGTCGAGGAAGTGCTGGCCAAGCAGAGCAAGGCACAGCGCCTGCTGATGTATATGGCGACATTTCTCACCCCGACCTCGCTGCTCGCGCGTCTCGTCGGTCCGCGCGGCCAATCGGTCGACGATCTGTGCACCATCATGTTCAGCTCAGGATCGACCGGCGAGCCCAAGGGCATCATGCTTTCGCAGCATAATGTCGTTTCGAATCTCGAGGCGATTGCGCAGATTCTGTGGGTGCAGCGGGACGACAAGATCGTCGGTGTGCTGCCGTTCTTCCATTCCTTCGGCTTCACGGGCACGCTGTGCCTGCCGCTGGTGATTGGCATCGGCGCGGTCTATCACGCCAATCCGCTGGATGCGAAGACGATAGGCGGGCTCATACGCAAGTACAAAGCAACCATCCTCATATCGACGCCAACTTTCTGCCAAGCCTATCTCCGCATGTGTCCGGCTGAGGATTTCGCCAGCCTGCGACATGTCGTTGTCGGAGCTGAGCGGTTGCGCCCGGATCTCGCCGCGTCCTTCAAGGAGAAGTTCGGCCTCGACATGCTGGAAGGCTATGGCGCCACCGAAATGGGTCCGGTCGTGTCGGTCAATGTGCCCAATGTCATTGAATCCGGCGAAAGCCAAACGGGTCACAAGCCGGGGACGGTCGGACATCCGGTGCCGGGTGTCGCGGCGCGCATCGTCGATCCGGATACCTATGCCGACCTCAGGGAGGGCGAGGAGGGATTGCTTCTCCTCAAAGGCCCGGGGCGCATGCTGGGCTATCTCAACAATCCGGCCAAGACGGAAGAAGTGATTCGCGATGGCTGGTACGTCACCGGCGATATCGCGGTGCTTGATGAGGATGGCTTCATCCGTATCACCGACCGTCTGTCGCGTTTCTCCAAGATCGGCGGCGAAATGGTGCCTCATCTTAAAGTGGAGGAGGCAATGATGCAGATTCCCGGCATCAACGGTGCCAATGTGACGGCGGTGCCGGATGCTGCCAAGGGCGAGCGTCTGGTCGGCTTCTATATTGCAGATGAAAGCATGGCGCCGGAACTGGTTTGGCAGGGTCTCAACAACTCAGGATTGCCGAAGATCTGGGTGCCCAAGGTAGCCGATCTGCATCGTATCGAGGAACTGCCGGTGCTGGGAACGGGCAAGACCGACCTTAAGCGCTTGAAAACGATGGCGCTAACCCTTGCGGCGCAATAGGCGGAAGGCGAGCGGGGCGGCAACCACGATCATGAATATGCGGACCACATGGTGGCTTGAAACATAGGCTGCGTCGACCCCGAGTGCGAGTGCGATCAGACTCATTTCCGCCAGGCCACCGGGGGAAAAAGCAAGGAGGGCCGAAGAAAACGGCATCTTGGCGGTTGCATCGACGGCAAGTCCGAAGCCGACGGCCACCAGCAGCAAGATGCCGGTAGCGCCTGTGGCAAGAACGATACCGCGGAGCACCAGCCGAAGGGGGAGCCCCGCAAATCGCGCGCCGATCATTGAACCGACGACGATCTGTGCAATTGCCACGAGTTCGGCCGGCGGTCTGGATGCCGTGATGCCGGCCACATGCAGACCGGCACTCGCGATCATGGGGCCAACCAGGGCATAGGCTGGCATGCGCAGGAGACGAGCGCCGAAAAAACCTGCGACGCCGGCTCCGGCAAGCCAGAGGAAATCGGAATAGCTGATGGGGTCGAGATTGGCAGCCGCGTTCGCACTGGTCGGCGTATAGCCGCCCAGCCAGCGATAGCCGAATGAAAGCACGAAGACGGCGACGAGAATTCTCGCTCCATGAGCCAGCGAAATTCGGGCTTCGTCTCCGCCGAATGCGCTGCCAGCCAGGATCATTTCGGAAAGGCCGCCAGGTGCTGCCGCAAAATAGGCGGTCACTTCGTCATATCCGGCAAAGCGAATGTAATATTGCCGCACCAGGTAAGTCGTGACGACGACGTAGAGGCCGAGCCAGAGGAAGCTGATTGCCCAATATTGCAGATGATCGAGCATTTGCGGGGTAAACGCACTGCCCAGCATGATGCCGAGGATGGTCACGAACACCATTCTCACGCGCGGCATCATGGAGATGGGAATGCGGGATACGGCCGCGATGGTGGTGAATGTCATCGCTCCCATCATCCAGGGCAAGGGCAGATGGACCAGATAAAATACACCGCCACCTATGGCGCCGAGGAGCAGGCAGAGAATTCTTGCTCGGATCAATGGAGAGAACGGCAGGTCCACGGTCGGCTAAATCTCCGCTGTCGCTTTCAATCCTTCCAGTACGGCCTCTTCCGCCGTCCGCGGCGTCAAGCAGTCGCCGATGATGCGAATATCGCCATCCCAGCTGGCTAACTCATCTTCCAACTCGCTTTGGCGTTCATGTCCAAGTGAGGCAACGACGGTATCGACCGCGTCGAAAATGATTGGCTCGTTGCTGGTGGCATGCTGGAAATATGCGGTATCGCCATCGACACCGTAGAGGCGTGCATAGGGGACGATCTCAACATTGAGCTTATGCAGTTCACCGACCCAATGGTCGCGCACATATTGATGGATTCGCTGGCCGGCCATATAGCCGTCGACGCAGAGTCGCACGCGGCAACCGGCACGCGCCAGCTTTTCAGCCAATCCCATGCCGATCCAGTCGCAGCGCCAATCGGCGATGACGACCGAAGAGCCGATATTGACCTGGTCGCGGATGACATCCCAGGCGCTTACCACGTGGCCGCTTTCGACCCCTTCGACACCGGCGCTGAGCGCGCTGCGCGGTCGGGCACCGGTGGCAATGATCACGGCATCCGGCCTTTCCGCCTCAACGAAAGCGCGCGTGACTTTCGTCCGCGTGCGAATTTCCGCACCGCCCAATTGTACTTCGCGCGTTAGGTTGGTGATGATCCCCCCGAATTCAGCCCGGCTCGGCAGCATCTGGGCGATAAGGGCCTGACCGCCAAGGCGCTCGCCCGCCTCGCACAGGATCACCTCATGCCCGCGTTCCGATGCCACGGCGGCCGCTTTCATTCCGCCCGGACCGCCGCCGGCGATGAGAATCTTCTTCGGCCGCGCGATCGGTTTGCGCGTTCCGTAAGTGAGTTCGCGGCCGGTTTCCGGATGCTGGATGCACGAAATCGGGTAGCCGGCATGGAAATGGCCAATACAGGCCTGATTGCAGCCGATACAAGCGCGGATATCGTCGAGTTTCCCGGCTTCCGCCTTCTTCGGCATGTCGGGATCGCAGATCATCGCGCGCGTCATGCCGATAAGGTCGGCGGAACCGCTGGCAAGGATTTTCTCGGCATCCTGCGGTTGGTTTATGCGGCCGGCAACCAGAACTGCCGCTTTCACCTTGGCTTTCACGGTGGCGGCAAAGGGCGCCACGTAACCATTGGCAAAGGCCATCGGTGGGGCGATGTGGACCGCGCCGCCAAAGCTTGCCGACGATCCGGCGATGACGTTGAAATAATCCATGACGTCATCGAGCGTCTCTATGGCGGCAAGGCTCTCGCGCTCCTGCAAGCCATTGTAATCCTTGTCATCGCCGCTGATGCGCAGGCCGATTACCATGTCGGGGCCGACCTTGGCGCGGATTGCCAGCGCCACCTCGCGCGTAAAGCGCAGGCGGTTCTCGAAACTGCCACCATATTCGTCGGTGCGCTGGTTGGTGCGCTCGTTGAGGAACTGCGCCGGCAGGTAGCCGTGGCTGGCCACGATCTCGACGCCGTCGAGGCCGCCGCGCTGCAGCCGTTCGGCGGCGCTGGCATAACCGTCGACGATTTCCTTGATCATGCGTTTGGACAGCGGCCGTGGCATGACATGGAAGCGCTCATTCGGCACGGCGGAGGGGGCATAGGCAACTGGCGCCGTGCCGTCCTGGCTTTCCATGATCTCACGGCCGGGGTGGAAAAGCTGGCCGAAAATCCTGGTGCCGTATGGCTTGCAGGCGTCGACCACAGCGCGGTAGCCGGGAACGCAATCGTCGCTCGTCGCCATGATAAGATGCGAAGTATAGCGTGCCGTCTCATGGACGCCCGCAACCTGCATGATGATGAGGCCGGCACCGCCTTCGGCCCTGGCCTTGTGATAGGCGATCAGGGGTTCGTTGGGCACGCCTTTGGTCGGCATGGTCGTGTCGTGGCCGGTCGAGAAGATGCGGTTCTTGATGCGGCAGTTGCGGATGGTAAAGGGCTGAAACAGCTGGGCAAGGGCGGTCATGTTCGGCTCGTTCTGATCGACTGGCGGGAACTGGTGGCGAACCTATCGCGCCTGAGCGTGGCTTAGAAGGGCGATCTTGCGTCGCTTTAGCGCGAAACCGGCAAAACAGGTTGACTTTGGACATCTTTGCCGCTGATTTGGCGCCAATCACGCCATTCCGACGAGGTTTTCATGATCCCGCGCTATTCCCGTCCCGAAATGACCAAGATCTGGGACCCGGAGAACCGCTTCCGCATCTGGTTCGAGATTGAGGCCCATGCCTGCGACGCCCTAGCCGAGTTGGGCGTCATTCCGAAAGAGGCCGCTGCGGAAATCTGGGCCAGGGGCAAGTGGGAGGTCGAACGGATCGACGAAATCGAGCGTGAAACCAAGCATGATGTGATCGCCTTTCTGACGAATCTTGCCGAACATGTCGGTCCGTCGGCGCGCTTCGTGCATCAGGGTATGACGTCTTCCGACGTACTCGATACCTGCCTTGCCGTGCAGTTGCGCCAAGCAGCCGATCTGCTGCTGGACGATCTCGATCGCTTGCTGAAGGCGCTGGAAAGGCGCGCCTTCGAGCATAAGCTCACGCCGACCATCGGCCGCAGCCACGGCATCCACGCCGAACCGACGACATTCGGGCTGAAACTGGCCTCGCACTACGCCGCTTTCGCCCGTGCCAAGCAGCGTTTAGTCGCCGCACGCGATGATGTGGCGACCTGCGCCATTTCAGGGGCGGTCGGCACCTTTGCCAACATCGATCCGCGGGTCGAGGCGCATGTTGCCCGAAAGATGGAGCTGAAGGTCGAACCGGTCTCGACCCAGGTGATCCCGCGCGACCGGCATGCCATGTTCTTTGCCGTCCTCGGCGTGGTGGCCAGCTCGATCGAAAATCTGTCGATCGAAGTCCGCCATCTGCAGCGTTCGGAAGTGCGGGAGGCGGAGGAGTATTTCGCGCCGGGCCAGAAGGGCTCAAGCGCGATGCCGCACAAACGCAACCCGGTGCTTTCCGAAAATCTCACGGGTCTTGCCCGCGTGGTGCGCGCTTCGGTCAATCCTGCGCTGGAAAACGTCGCCTTGTGGCACGAGCGCGACATCAGCCATTCATCGGTCGAGCGCGTGTTCGGCCCGGACGCGACCATCACCCTCGATTTCGCGCTCAACCGCCTGGTTGGGCTGGTTGAGAAGCTGATCGTCTATCCGGAAGCGATGCAGGCCAATCTCGACCGCTACAGCGGACTGGTTCATTCGCAGCGCGTTCTTCTTGCGCTGACCCAGGCAGGGATGAGCCGCGAGGATTCCTACCAGGCCGTGCAGCGCAACGCGATGAAAGTCTGGCTCGAAGGCAAGGATTTCATGACCGAGCTCAAGGCCGATACCGACGTGACGAAGCGTCTCTTGCCTCAGCAGATTGAGGAATGCTTCAACCTCGACTACCATTTCAAGCATGTCGACGACATCTTCCAGCGAGTCTTCGGTCGCTCTTGAAACGCTGATCGGTTTCTGCGCGGCGCATCCTGTCCCGGACACGGATGCGCCGCGTTTCCTCGGCCGGCTCAATTCCGGCTCAAGAGCCATCATCGATTGGCGCGATCGCGGGATCGTCGCCGTGCTGCTCGATGCCGTGACCGCCGCCAACGGTGCTGTTCCCCTTGAAGTGGTCGGGCTTGCCGACGGGAAGATGACATCCGCGCTGGCTGCAGATCTGCTTGCTGAAGTGGCGATCCGCGCCGCGGCGCTCAGCGCCAAGGCGAATGAACTGGCAATCACTCCAGTATGGGCGGCGCATAGGGCATTGGCTGAGGAATTCGGTTATCGGTTTTCCTATGGCGATTGCGAGATGATCTGCCGCAACGCCAATTGGGGAGACGATCTGCCGTTGCCGGACGGTGTTGCGTGGCGGGACGCTTGGCCAGGCTGGGTCGAGGAATATGTCCGCGTACTGCACTCAGGTTTCGCGGACCTGCCGGGCGCTTTCGTGCCCAGGCCGGAGGAAATCCGCCGCTATCTGCAGCAATCCGGCATCCGCGCCCGAATCCTCGTCGAGAGCGGGCGGGGGATTGGCCTGCTGCGCTACACGGAACCTGACAATTACATCAATGCGGTCGTGCGTGCGGGGGACCAGAAGGGACGGGGTATCGGCCGACTGGTGATGGATGAGGCGCGCCGCTGCCTGATTGCGAACGGCAACAATGACGCACCGATGACATTGAGCGTGGTGAATACGAATACAGCGGCGATAGAGCTCTATCGCCGCTGCAATTTCGAGATCGATCGCGAAGTTGCGGTCTTGATCCGCCGCTTCTGAGGGCGTCAGAGGTTTACTTCGGTCATGACCTGCTTCTTGGCGGCGATCAGGAAATCGTCCATCTGCTTGCGCAGGCGATGCTCGCTCATATCGACATTCTTTGCCTTGAGGTCGGCCAGGATCTTGTGCAGTACATCGTGATCGCCGGGCTTTTCGAAATCGGACGTGATCACGCTCTTGGCATAGGCTTCCGCTTCGGCTCCGTCGATGCCCAGGAGTTTGGCCGCCCAAAGGCCCAGCATCTTATTGCGGCGGCTGTTCACTTTGAACTCCAACTCCTTGTCATGCTTGAACTTGTTCTCGAATGCGGATTCGCGCTCGCTGAAAGTGGTCATACCCGTGCAATCCCTTGAATGGTTCGGAAGCGATGTAAACTCGGTTGAAAAATGGTTGGCCGGCGCCTTCCAGTCAAGTCTAATAGGCGCCGCGCGTCAGTCTCACAAGTTTCAACATTTTCAGTCGGTTGGGCCCATGTGCAGTGTAATCATTCTATCCCGGCCGGAGCATGATTGGCCGATTCTGGTCGCTGCCAACCGCGATGAGATGCATGAGCGGCCATGGGATCCGCCGGCCCGGCACTGGCCCGACCGGCCCGAAGTCGTTGCCGGTCGGGATGTTCTGGCTGGCGGGTCGTGGCTCGGCATCAACGATTTCGGGGTCGTTGCGGGTATCCTCAACCGGCGCAACACGCTGGGGCCGCAACCGGGCAAGCGGTCACGGGGCGAACTGGTGCTCGATGCACTCGACTTTGCCGATGCCGAGGCGGCGGTCGCCATGCTGCAGGACCTGGATGCCACTGCTTTCCGGCCGTTCAACATGGTGGTGGCCGACAACACCCACGCCTACTGGCTGCGCAATCTGGGGCAAGAGATTGAAGCTGTCCTGCTTCCGCCAGGCCTATCGATGATCACGGCGATGGATCTCAACGACATGAGCAGCCCGCGGACGCGTCATTTCCTGCCGCGCTGGCGCCAGGCACCTGCACCCGAACCGGAGGAAGAGGACTGGCAGTCCTGGACCGAATTGTTGCAGTCGCGGGAACATGAACCCGGGGGCGACGTCTTCGATGCGATGTACATCATCTCGAATACCGGGTTCGGTACGGTTTCTTCCTCCCTCATTGCTTTGCCATCGGTCAACCACTCGGATCGGCTCCCTCGCTGGCGTTTTTTAGGCGGAAGGCCCGAATCCCAGTCCTGGAGCGATCTCGACCTCGGTTAGCTGAAAGCCGGGCTTGCAACCTCATCGCTCGCGAGCTATATATGTAATAATATAACATTACATAATGGAAACCAAGATGCGTTTCAGACCTTTCGGACTGGTCCTGGTGCTATTGAGCGGCCTTTTCGTCGCGCTCCATGACGTGCGCGCCGATGACAAGCTCGAAGTCGTCGCCACTTTCAGTGTCGTGGCCGACCTTACGCAGCGGATTGGCGGCGAGGCCATCGACCTCACAACCCTGGTTGGCGCGAACGAGGACGCTCACGCCTACGAGCCGACGGCGGAGGCTCAACGCGCCGTGGCTGCGGCCCAGATCGTTGTCGCCAACGGACTGGGCTTCGAACCCTGGCTCGACCGTCTGGTCGATGCGGCGCAATTCAAGGGCGATCTGGTGGTTGCGACAAAGGGCATTGAGCCGCTGGCATTGCCTGACGAGCATGCCGAAGAAGAAATTGCAGGCGGGGCGGACGATCACGAGCATGGCGCCAATGATCCCCACGCTTTTCAGGATCCCAAACTGGTCCTCGCCTACATCGACAACATTGAAGCTGCATTGGCGAAAGCGGCGCCCGCACACGCGACGGCTTTCGCAGCCAATGCCGAGCGGCTGAAAGCGGACTTCCGTGCCCTGGATGCCGAGCTGAGTGCATCGATCGGCGGTCTGCCCGCAGACAGGAAGCACATTCTGACATCGCATGACGCGTTTGGGTATTTCGGCCGCGCCTATGGAATCGACTTTATCGGCGTCCAGGGCATCAGTACGGATTCCGAACCGTCGGCCCAGGATCTGAAAAATGTTATCGAGCAAATCAAAGTGGGTAAGATCAAGGCCATGTTCATCGAGAATATGAGCGACCCCCGCTTTATCGAAAGCATTGCCGCAGATACCGGGATCGCCGTGGGCGGTGATCTGTTCGCGGATGCCCTGTCAGGCCCGGAAGGACCGGCCGGCGATCTATTGTCGCTGTTTCGTCACAACGAACGGGAATTGCTTAAAGCTCTGCGATAGCGTAGTTTTTCTCCACTTCTCGGAATTAGGAGATATTATGCTATCGAGACGAGACATGCTCCTGGGAGCTGTGGCGGGTTCCTCTATCCTCGCCATTGGTGCGACGCGTGCGATCGCCTTGTCTTCCGAGCCGATGGCGCCTGCCGATATCCAGGCTCTGGCGCTTGCCTGCGGTAAGCCGGCATCGCATGCGCAACTGATCGCGGATGCCCGCTTGATCTTGAATGCCGAGATCGAGAGCGGTGCGAAGCCCGCCGATACAACGGAGCTTGTCGCCTGCCCCCTCTGTCGCTGCACCTTCGAAGTCGCATCTGATATTCGTTTTTGAGACAGTGCGTGCTTGGCTCCTCCTGGTCGGCTTGACGCTGGCTGTCATCGGCCCGAAAGCTGCTTGGGCGCATCCGCACGTGTTTATCGATAACCGCCTGACCTTTCTCTATGCCGGCGGCGAACTCACTGGGTTTCGCACGGACTGGCGGTTTGACGAAATCTTCACGGCGGATCTTTTGGCTCAATACGATGCGAACTCGGATGGGCAGTTCGACGAGGCCGAAAGCAAGCAAGTGGAGGAGGGAACTCTCCCGAACCTCGCTGGATTTCACTATTTCACTTATGCCTATCTCGATGGTCAGGATCTTGGCGAACTGGTGCCAGATTCATTCAAGGCCGACATCGTGAGTGGTGCTGTCCGATTCGTCTTTACCTACAGGCTGCCGCATACGGTCGATCCCCGTCGGCAGAAGATGGCTGTTTCCATCTATGACCGGGAATATTACGTCGAAGTGCTGCTGGCGGAGCAAGATCCGGTAAGTCGGGAAGGGGAGGGTGCAGATGGTTGCGGTGCTGACGTCGCCGATGACCCTGACCATGCCTATTACGGGGGCTTCGTGGTTCCGCAGATCGTCGGGGTAAGGTGCCCATGAGGTGGCTCTTCTTATTCCTGCTCTTGGCGCTGGCTGCGCCGGTGACTGCGGCCTGGGCAGAGGAAAGCGCATCGCCCTTCACCGCCCCGGCACCATCCGGCAGTGCTGCGGCAGCACAGAGCGTCGACGATGGTGTCATGACCAGGATTGGCCGTACCTTCGTCATGCTGCAGCGTGACATCAATCGTGGCATCAATCAGCGTCTGGTGGCGATCAAGCGGGGCGACGACGCGGGTGCGCTCTGGGCTGGAATCGTCGCCGCTTTTCTCTATGGCGTCTTTCATGCGCTTGGCCCAGGGCATGGCAAGAGCGTCGTCATCGGCTACTTCCTGGGCCGCAACGCCCGCCCTTGGCGTGGTGTGGTGATGGCGGCGTGGATCGCCGTCAGTCATGTCGTGGGGGCCGTCATCATCGTCGGCATAGCGCATCTCATCCTCTCCAAGAGCCTTGTTTCGCCGACCAATGAGTTCTTCTGGTTGCGGATCGCCAGCTATGCAGCGATTGTCCTCGTCGGTGTCCTGATGCTGCGCGAATGGGCACGCGGCGGGCATGCCCATCGCGACCACACCGATCACGCCCACGGTCTGGGCGATGCCCATGGACATGCCTGCAACGCCGGGGATGTCGGTTGGCTGAAGCGTCACGCACCCTTGGAGCAGCGGATACTGGCCCTGGCGGCCGGACTGGTTCCCTGCAGCGGCGCGATCCTGATCCTGCTGTTCACCATGGCCAACGGATTGATTCTGGCCGGTGTTTTGCTTTCGGGCGCCATAGCGCTGGGCATGGGCATCACGCTGGCTGGACTTGGTGTGGCAAGTATTCTGCTGCGGCATCAGGTTGTCCTGCGGCTCCCGGATGGAGGGCGGACAGGGCATTGGCTGGCCCTGAGCGCCCCCACCTTTGTGATCGCCATCGGCACCACGCTGCTTCTTCTGACGGTTCTGGCACCGCTCCAGAGATAACTTATTGATATTACAAAGTAAAATTAGAAAGAACTAAGGCCGCGAGCCTGTCCTGCAATCATTGTATTGCCGGCCCCATGCTGCTAGAAGATGGCCGAATCTTTGCACCGCGGCAGGAATGAGTCGATGGCGCCGCGGCCAGCACAATTGGAGACCCCCAATATGTCCCGCCGGCGCCGTATCTACGAAGGCAAGGCCAAGGTCCTTTTCGAGGGGCCGGAGCCCGGCACGCTGGTGCAGTATTTCAAGGACGATGCGACGGCCTTCAACAATCAGAAAAAGGGCACCATCACCGGCAAGGGGGTGCTCAACAACCGTATTTCCGAATATCTGATGCTGCGTCTGGGCGAGATCGGCATCCCGACCCATTTCGTGCGCCGCCTCAACATGCGCGAACAATTGGTGCGCGAAGTAGAGATCATTCCGTTGGAAGTGGTCATACGCAATGTGGCCGCAGGCTCGCTCGCCAAGCGCCTGGGGATTCCCGAAGGCACCCAATTGCCGCGCTCGATCATCGAATACTATTACAAATCGGACGAGCTTGGCGATCCGATGGTGTCGGAAGAGCATATCACGGCGTTCAACTGGGCGATGCCGCAGGATCTCGACGAAATGCTGGCGCTGTCGCTGCGCGTGAACGACTTTCTCACCGGGCTGATGTTGGGTGTCGGCTTGCGTCTTGTCGATTTCAAATTGGAATTCGGCCGGCTGTACGAAAACGAAGAAATGCGCATCGTGCTAGCCGACGAAATCAGCCCCGACAATTGCCGACTGTGGGACGTCAAGACCGGCGAGAAGCTGGACAAGGACCGTTTTCGCCGTGATCTCGGCAATGTCGAGGAGGCCTATCAGGAAGTTGCGCGCCGACTCGGCATTCTGCCGGAGGGCGGCCCGCGCGACATGAAGGGCCCGAGTACGATGCAATAGGGCAGTTGCCCGGTTTGACGGGGCGCCTTTCTGGCGCCCCATTCATTCCGGGCCCAGAGATTGGTTATTGGTTTCTTGCGACAAAGGGAGCGTCATGAAGGCCCGCATCCACATTACCCTCAAATCCGGCGTCCTCGATCCTCAGGGCCGTGCCATCGCCAACGCGCTGCATGCGCTGGGCTTCGACAATGTCGATGACGTGCGCCAGGGCAAGTATATCGAGGTTGACCTGAAGGAGAGCGACAAGGCGAGAGCCAAGTCCGCTGTCGACCAGATGTGCGGCAAGCTGCTGGCCAATACCGTCATCGAGAACTACGCCATCGATCTGGTGGACTGAGCCATGAAGGCGGCGATCGTCGTATTCCCCGGTTCCAATCGCGAGAACGATGCCAAGGCGGCGCTGACCCAGGCCATGGGGCGCGAACCGATCATGGTCTGGCACCGCGATACCTCGCTTCCCAAGGTCGATCTGGTCCTGGTCCCCGGCGGTTTTTCCTACGGTGACTATCTGCGCTGCGGCGCCATCGCCGCGAACTCGCCGGTCCTGCGCGAAGTGAAAGGACGGGCAGAGCAGGGTATGGCTGTTATCGGCGTGTGCAACGGCTTCCAGATCATTACCGAGGCCGGCCTGCTGCCGGGCGTGCTCCTGCGCAATGCCAATCTGAAATTCGTCTGCCGCAATGTGGGCCTGCGTGTCGAGACGTCGAATTCACGCTTTACGTCGGGTTACAAGAAGGGGCAGGTGCTTTCCATCCCCGTCGCACATCACGACGGCAATTATTTCGCCGATCCGAAGACGCTCGATGAACTCGAGGCCGAGGACCGAATTGCCTTCCGCTATTGCGGCCCGGAGGGACGCCTCGACACCAACTACAATCCCAACGGATCGACCCGGCACATCGCCGGCATCCTCAATAAGAAACGCAATGTGCTGGGGCTGATGCCGCATCCCGAAAATGCCATCGAACCGTTGCAGGGTTCGACCGACGGCAAGGCTTTGTTCCACAGCTTGGTGGAGGCCGTGTCGTGAGTGCCGCGATAATGAAGATCACACCTGAAATCGTCGCCGAGCACGGTCTCAGCCCTGATGAATACAAGCTCGTGCTGGAAATCATGGGCCGCGAGCCCAGTATGACCGAGCTTGGCATCTTCTCCGTCATGTGGTCGGAGCATTGCTCCTACAAGTCATCCCGCGTGCATCTGAAGAAGCTGCCGACCAAGGCGCCTTGGGTCATCCAAGGCCCCGGCGAAAATGCCGGCGTCATCGATATCGGCGACGGGCAGGCGGCCATCTTCAAGATGGAAAGCCACAATCATCCTAGCTTCATCGAACCCTATCAGGGCGCGGCGACCGGCGTCGGCGGCATCATGCGTGACGTTTTCACCATGGGTGCCCGTCCTATCGCCAATCTCAATGCCCTGCGCTTCGGCGAGCCGAACGATCCCAAGACGCGCCATCTGATCAACGGCGTCGTCGCCGGCATCGGTGGTTACGGCAATTGCATGGGCGTGCCGACGGTGGGTGGGGAGGTGAACTTCCACGCCAGCTATAACGGCAACATCCTGGTCAATGCGATGACCGTCGGGTTGGCCGAAACCGACAAAATTTTCTATTCGGCGGCTGCTGGAATCGGCAATCCGGTAATCTATGTTGGCGCAAAGACGGGCCGCGACGGCATCCACGGTGCCACCATGGCGTCGGCCGAATTCACCGAGGATTCGGAAGAGAAGCGGCCGACAGTTCAGGTCGGCGATCCCTTTACCGAGAAGCTGCTGCTCGAAGCCTGTCTCGAACTGATGGCGACCGATGCAATTGTCGCTATTCAGGATATGGGCGCTGCCGGCCTGACCTCTTCCTCGGTTGAAATGTCGTCGAAGGGCGGCCTCGGTATCGAGCTCGATCTCGACAAGGTGCCGGTGCGCGAGACCCGCATGACCGCCTATGAGATCATGCTGTCGGAAAGCCAGGAGCGCATGCTCATGGTGCTGAAACCCGCGGCCATGGAGAAGGCGCGAGCGATCTTCACCAAATGGGAACTAGATTTTGCCGAGATCGGCGTGCTCACCGATACCGGCCACCTCGTTCTTAAGAAAGACGGCAAGGTGCAGGCTGATATGCCTGTGGCCCCGCTGGTCGATAAGGCGCCCGTCTATGAGCGGCCCTGGGTTCCCACTCCGGCGCAACCGGTCATCGACGCCAAGGATGTGCCCGCGCCAAACGATCTGCTTGGTGCGTTGAAGACGTTGATCGGCTCCCCCGATCTTGCCAGCCGCCGCTGGGTGTGGGAGCAATACGACCATCTCGTCATGGGGCACACGGCGCAGCGTCCGGGTGGCGACGCCGCCGTCGTGCGCGTGCCGGGCGTTCCCGGCAAGGCGCTGGCCATGAGTTCCGACTGCACGCCGCGCTACGTCTTTGCCGATCCGAAACAGGGCGGTGCACAGGCGGTGGCGGAAAGCTGGCGCAACATCACGGCCGTTGGCGCAACGCCGCTGGCCATCACCGACAATATGAACTTCGGCAACCCGCAGCGGCCCGAGATCATGGGCCAGTTCGCCCTGTCCATCGAAGGCATGGCTGATGCGTGCCGCGCGCTCGACTATCCGGTCATTTCGGGTAACGTCTCGCTCTACAACGAAACCAACGGCAAAGGCATTTTGCCCACTCCAACCATCGGGGGCGTGGGCGTGATGAAGAATGTAGACCGTATGGCGACTGTCGCGTTCAAGGCGGCGGCTCAGGCAGTGTTCGTTGTCGGCGAGAGCAAGGGTTGGTTGGGTCAGTCGATCTATCTGCGTGAAATGCAGGGCCGCGAAGAAGGTGCTCCTCCGCCGGTCGACCTTACGGCCGAGCGCCGCAACGGTAATTTCGTGCGCGGCTTGATCGCGGGCGGCGATCTCGTCACCTGCCACGATGTGTCCGATGGCGGCCTGCTCGTCGCCGTTGCCGACATGGCTTTGGCGGGTGGTATAGGTGTCAGCCTTGCTACGCCGCAATCGACCGTGCCCTCGCATGGCTATTGGTTTGGCGAGGACCAGGCGCGCTATGTCATTGCCGTGCCGGTCGCCGCCGCTGCCGGGGTTGAGGCCAAGGCCAAGGCAGCCGGCGTGCCGATCGAAAAGATTGGAGAAACCGGCGGCAACGAGGTGGTGCTGGACGGCCGCAAAATGCCGGTCCAGGATCTGCGTCAGTCGCACGAAGCATTCTTGCCGACCCTGATGGGTGCGGCGTAAGTCGACGGGAGTATATGGCGATGGCCATGGAAGCAGGCGAAATTGCACGGCTTATCAAGGAAGCCTTGCCAGATGCCGAGGTGAATATCGAGGATCTGCGTGGCGATGGTGATCACTACGCCGCCCAAGTGATCTCGTCGGCCTTCATCGGCAAGTCGCGTGTTCAGCAGCATCAGATCGTCTATGCAGCCCTGCGTGGCAAGATGGGCGACGAACTGCACGCGCTGGCTTTGCAGACCTCGGCGCCGGCTGCGTGAAACGGCCGCATCGCTGGGCCGATAACCACAATGATAATGGTGTTTTCTCAATAGGCGGGAGCGGCGATAATTGACTTTCATCTGGATTGCCGCCATATCGCCAGCAAGGACAGCAGAGGATCCCAGCTATGAGTGACAACCCCGTTTTCGACCGCATCCGCGACGATATCGGCAGCAATGACGTGGTGCTTTATATGAAAGGCACGCCCGTCTTTCCGCAATGCGGCTTCTCCGCCGCCGTCGTACAGGTGCTGAGTCACCTCGGTGTGAAGTTCAAGGGTATCGACATCCTGCAGGATCCGAGCCTACGCCAAGGCGTCAAGGAATTTGCCAGCTGGCCGACCATTCCACAGCTCTACGTGAAGGGTGAGTTTGTTGGCGGCTGCGATATCGTCCGTGAAATGTATGAATCGGGCGAATTGCAGCAGCTGCTGAAGGATAAGGGCGTCGCCGGAAGCCAGGCAGCCTAAACCGTTCCATCTTCAGCATCAGGGAGCCGGTCCGCGCCTTGCGGGCCGGCTTTTATTTTGAGTTTTTTGAATCTTCGGTCAAATCAACATCGTTTCCACGAAAATAGCACAATTGGCTTGCGAACCTGCCGGGGCTGTGGCTAAATTTTTGTACTAATACACAGCGCCCCGCGTAACGGGGCCGATCGAGGCAAACCGGGAGACGTGGAATGACGATGACCTTCCGCCGCAAGGCGATGGGCGCCGCTTTGGCTTTGGCCTTAGGCGCCGGTTTTTCAGCAGTGCCCGCCGCGGCTGACGCGCCGGAAAGCGGCGACCCGATCAAGATCGCACTGTTCGACTGGACCAGCGTCAATCTGAATGCAACGATTCTTGCCAAAATTCTGAAATCCTACGGCTACAATACCGAGCTGGTGACTTCGGACTACCTTGCCAGCATTCAGACGGGCCTGCGCACGGGCGATCTCACCATTGGCATGGAATATTGGGATACGACGGGCCGTGAGGCGATGGCGGATGCCGATGCCAGCGGCGAGACCGAAAATCTGGGACCGATCGGGCCCAAGGCCAAGGAAGAATGGTGGTTTCCCGAATATATGAAGGAGAAGTGCCCGGGCCTTCCCAATTGGGAAGCGCTGAAGAATTGTGCCGAGGCCTTTTCGACACCGGAAACGGCCCCTAAGGGCCGATATCTCGGTGGTCCGGTGACCTGGGGCGGCTTTGATGACGAGCGTGTCGAGGCGCTCGATCTGCCGTTCGAAGTTGTCCATGCCGGCACCGATGCCGCCATGTTTGCCGAGCTCGAATCGGCATATCAACGGCAAGCGCCGATTATCCTGTGGATCTATACGCCGCACTGGGCGCCAGCCAAATATAAAGGCGAGTGGGTTCAGTTCCCCGAATGGTCGGCCGAGTGCTACAGCGATCCTGCAGTCGGCATCAATCCGGACAAGGCATATGATTGCGGTAAACCCCATGGCGAAATCTACAAATACGCCTGGAAGGGTTTTGCCGATAAATGGCCGGTGGCACACAAGATCGCCAAGAATATGAAGTTCTCGGACGATGAGATGAACGCCCTCATCGGTCAGGTCGATCTCGACAAAAAGTCGCTCGACGAGGTGGCGGATGCCTGGATCGCGGCCAATCAGGACAAAGTCAAGCAGTGGGCCCAGTAGGCTCGATTCCCTAAACTGGCCGGGCCGTCTCATTTGCGGTCCGGCCATTTATTTGCCGGGATGAATGATGGTGCCAGGTGAAGCGCCCCCAGATGATGCGCCCATGGATGCGCTCAACATATCACAAGCGGAGGAAAGGGCTGGGCTTGGCCCCGTAAAGCTCTCCTGTAGCAATGTCTGGAAGTTGTTCGGCGTTAGCGCGGATCGACGGTTCGCAGCAGATGAACTCGACAACATGTCGGTGGCCCAGCTCGCCGAGCAAGGTTTGATGGCGGCGGTGCGCCACGTCACCTTCGACGTGCGCGAAGGTGAAATTTTCGTGCTGATGGGACTCTCTGGTTCAGGCAAGTCGACCTTGCTGCGGTGCCTCTCGCGCCTCATCGAACCCAGCTGCGGCGTGGTGATGTTCGAGGACAGAAATCTGCTCGACGCCAGCCCGCAGGAGCTGATCGAGCTTCGTCGCCACAAAATGGGCATGGTGTTTCAGCATTTCGCGCTGTTGCCGCATCTCACCGTCCTCGACAACGTCGCCTTTCCCTTGTCGCTGCAGAAGGTTGGCAAGGCCGAACGCCAGAAACGTGCGCGTGAGGTTCTGGAACTGGTCGGCCTCAAGGGCAAGGAGCTCAGCTTTCCGCGCCAGCTTTCCGGTGGCCAGCAGCAGCGCGTCGGGATCGCACGCTCGCTCGCAGCCAACCCGGAGCTCTGGTTCCTCGATGAGCCGTTTTCAGCCTTGGATCCGCTGATCCGACGCGAAATGCAGACCGAATTGCAGCGCCTGCAAAGTGTACTGAAAAAGACCATCATCTTCGTCACGCATGATTTCGACGAGGCCATTCGCCTTGCCGACCGCATCGCCATCATGAAGGACGGTGCAGTGGTGCAGCTGGGGACGCCGGAAGATCTGGTACTCAACCCGGCAACTGATTATGTCGCCGAATTCACTGGCGATGTCGATCGCGCCAAGGTCGTAAGTGTCGGACGGATCATGCGGCGGCGGAGCGGGGTGGCTGTCGCCGGTGAGGTACAGCTGCGCGATAAGATCGTCACCGTGGCGCCCCGTATCATTGGTGCCGGCCAGCCTTTCGCCGTGCGTGACGCACATGGCGAGGCAGTAGGCGAGATCACGCCGCAATCGGTGCTCGACATCCTGCTGGAACGCGGATCGCGGCAATGAACGCGGAGACGTCAGCCATCCTGGTTCCTGAGCGACATTCCCCATGGCCACTGATCTGGCTTGGGTTCTTCGTCGCTGTCCTGCTTTTATGGCTGCTACGCGATACACTGGTCCCATTTGTGAAATACCCGGACAAGCTGGAATTGGGTTTCGCCAAATGGATCGGCATAGGATCCAAGTGGCTGGTGAGCCAGATCAGTTTCCTCACGCGCGCCCTGGCGGCGATCCTGGAGATCCCGTTGAAAGCGGCGATCGCGATTCTCGCCAAGGGTATCCTCGCCCAGAACGATGCAGTGCTGTTTCCGCGCTTGTCCTGGGTCGGAGTCATCGGTGCGATAACCTTGATCGGATATGCAGCCGGTGGGCGGCGTACGGCGCTGACTGCCTTCGGTTGCTTCCTATACATCGCATTGTTTGGACAATGGGACGGCGCTATGCTGACATTGGCTTCCGTCATCATCTGCGTACCCATAGCGGTCGTGTTGGGCCTGGGGTTTGGTATTCTGGCGTTCCGGCACAAAAGGCTTGCAACCTGGATCGTGCAACCGGCGCTTGATCTCATGCAGACGATGCCGTCATTCGCATACCTGGTTCCGGTCTTGCTGCTGTTCGGTTCAGGGCCGGTGCCGGCGTTGGTCGCTACCGTCATATTTGCTTCCCCGCCAATGGTGCGCGCGACCGTTCTGGCCCTGGCTTCCGTGCCGGCCGAGATAGTCGATTTTGGCAACATGGCCGGCTGCTCGCCACGGCAGAAGATCTGGCGCATCATGATTCCCAGTTCGCGCGCGCTGTTGATGATTGGCGTCAATCAGGTCATTATGATGACTCTCAATATGGTCATCATCGCCTCCATGATCGGCGCTGGCGGCCTCGGCTACGATGTACTTCTCTCCTTGCGGCAGCTGGATATCGGCCGCGGCACCGAAGCTGGATTGGCCATCGTGATGCTGGCGGTCGCTCTAGATCGAATCAGCCAGGCGGCAGCGGTCGAACGAGCGTGGCCGACAGGGCAAGGCGGTCCATTTCATCGGCGCAATCCCCTTGCTGCATTTGGTGTGCTCTGGCTGGCAGGAACCACACTGCTCAGCGTATTCATCCCGGCCTTCGCGGAAGTGCCCCAGATGATCGAACTGTCGATCGGGAGTTCGCTCGACTCATTCGTTAGATGGCTCAACATCACATTCTTCGACATGATCGAAGCGGTTCGTACCTACCTGCTTCTCACGGTCATGAATCCAGTTAAACAAGGCCTGTTGTCCGCACCTTGGTTCGCGATTTGGGGCGGCCTTGTCCTGTTGGGATGGCATTTGGGCGGGCGAAAACTGGCGCTCCTGGTTGCTGTGCTGATTGCCTTCATTCTAATCGCCGGTCAATGGGACAAGGCGATGATTTCGATCTATCTCTGCGGCATCTCGGCGGTGATCGCGACCCTGGTTGGAATCCCCATCGGCGCCATCGCCCTGCGCAGCGACTGGGCTAATCGCGTCATCACCGTGATTGTCGATACACTTCAGACTTTGCCGACGTTCGTGTACCTCATTCCCGTCGTGATGCTGTTCCGCGTCGGCGATGTGACGGCCATGATCGCCATCGTACTCTTTGCCGTGACGCCGGCAATCCGCTACACGGCCCACGGTCTGCGGAATGTTTCGCCGCAGGTTGTAGAGGCGGCGCGGGCCATGGGATCGACGCCACGCCAGATTCTTTGGCGAGTGCAGATACCCTTGGCTCTGCCGGAGATCATGTTGGGTATCAATCAGGTCATCCTGCTGGCGCTCAGCATGCTGGTCATCACCGCCCTGGTCGGTACTCGGGATCTTGGCCAGGAAGTCTATATCGCACTTACCAAGGCAGATCCGGGGCGCGGCATTGTCGCCGGTCTTTGCGTCGCTTTTCTCGGCATCGTCCTTGACCGTCTTGCCGCAGCGGGCGCCAGACTGACGCATGAGCGGCTGGGACTGGCCAGCGTTGCGGCCAATAATTAGGGACAAGAGAGAACTTATGGCAAATGAACTCGAAGTCCTTTCCGACCTGCGCCTCAACAGCCGGCAGGCGCGCATTATGGAAGTGCTGCGGCGCGAGCAGCTCCTGGCGGTGACGCAGCTTGCCGAGGCGCTCGATGTCTCCGGCGAGACGATCCGCCGGGATCTGCGGCTTTTATCGGCCAAGGGACTGGTGGAAAAAAGCCACGGCAATGTGCGCTGGCGTGACCGCAGCGACGACCAGCCGCTGCAGCGGCGCATGCTGGACAACATGACGGCAAAGCAGGCAATCGCACTCGCCATCGCCGATGAAATCAGCGACGGCGAGTCCGTCTTTCTCGATACAGGCTCTACCAACATCTATGTGGCACAGGCCCTCAAAGGGCGCCACAATCTCACGGTTGTGACCAATTCAGCGCCAATCGCGCAGCATCTCAGCACCGGCGAAGGCAACCGGGTCTATCTGGCCGGTGGCGAATTGCGCGCCGATGACAGCGCCGCCTTCGGTCCGGCGGCGATCGCCTTCCTGCAGCAATTCATGGTCAAGACCGCGATCATCAGCGCTTCCGGCCTGGATGCGAATTTGGGCGTCATGGACAATCACCTATGCGAAGCGGAAGTGTCGCGCTCCGTCCTCGGCCATGCCGAGCGCGTGATCGTCGGTGCCGACCATAGCAAATTCGGGCGGCGCTGCCTGGTGGCCGCCGTTGGCTTTGCCGATGTCGACCTGCTGGTCGCGGACCAGAAACCAGCCGGCCCCTTGGGCGACGAGCTCGATCGTCATGACGTCGAAATTCTCGTCGTCGATCCGGCTTGATCAACATCAATCATTCCAATCAAAGCGGAGCATTGAGAGACGATGACCGGTCGGCAACATGCGGAAATCTTGATCATCGGTGCCGGCATCATCGGCTGTTCCATCGCTTACCATCTCGCGCGGATGGGTAAGAAGGATGTCGTGATCCTGGAAAAAAGCGGGATTACCCATGGCGCTACATGGCATGCGGCGGGGTTGGTCGGACAGTTGCGGTCGTCACGAAATGTGACCCGCATGTTGCGGCACTCGGTCGAATTATACGATCAGCTCGAAGCCGAGACGGGCATGGCGATCGACTGGAAGAAGTATGGCAGCTTGCGGCTCGCCTGCTCTTCCGAGCGCGAAATGGAGAACAAGCGCTCGCTGACCATGGCCAAGAGCTTCGGCCTCGAGATGCAGGAACTGTCGCCTGGGGAAGCACAGGATCTTTTCCCGATCATGAGCATCGAGGATGTGCGTTCGGCGGTCTATATTCCCTCGGATGGCTACATCGATCCGTCCGGCGTTTGCCAGGCGCTGGCGAAGGGTGCCAAGGATAGAGGTGCTCGCATCGTCATCGGCGAACGTGTTACGGGGATGACGGTCGAGAATCGCCGTGTCGGCGTCGTGAAAACCGACAGGGGCGAGTGGAGTTGCGATCTGGTCGTGAATTGTGCCGGCATGTGGGGGCATGAGATCGGCGAGATGGCCGGCATCCGGGTGCCGAGTTTCGCGGTGGAACATCAATATCTCATAACCGATCCGCTGCCGGATGTGCCGAAACGCATGCCGACCATGCGCGATCCGGACCATCTTGTTTATTATAAGCCCGAGGTCCGCGGCTTGGTGATCGGAGGCTACGAGCCGAACACCTTGCCCTTCGCTCCCGGGGGGATTCCGAAGCATTTCGCCCAGGAACTGTTGCCGGGTAATTTCGAACGCTTCGAGATGCTGGCCAAGCTCGGTGGCAAGCGCACGCCCATCATCAACACGGTGGGTGTGCGTGAACTGATCAACGGGCCGATCCCATATTCCGCCGACTCGGACTTCGTCATGGGCAAGTCGCCGGAGCTTGATAACTATTTTGTCTCGGCTGGTTTCCTCTATGGCATCGCTGCCGGAGGAGGAGCGGGCCGCATGATGGCGGAATGGATCGTCGACGGGTCGCCCAGCCTCAATCTGTGGCCGCTCGACGTGCGCCGCTTCAGCTTCCACCACAATACGCGCCACTTCATGTACCCGCGCGCGGTCGAGCTATATGGCCATCACTATAAGCTGCACCGGCCGGGCGACGAGCATGAGACGATGCGCGGTATCCGCCGCTCGCCGCTCTACGAGGTGCTGAAGGCGAGAGGCGCCGTCTTCGGCTCGCGCGGCGGTTGGGAGCGACCCAATTGGTTCGCGCCGACTGGCCTGAAGGCGGCCGACGAGCCAGCGTTCGACCGCGCCAGAACGAACTGGTTCGACCATGTCGGCGCCGAACACGAGGCCGTGCGAAATGGCGTGGCGCTGATCGACCAGACCTCGTTCGCCAAGTACGAGATCCTCGGCGGCGGTGCCCTGACAGCTTTGCAGAAGCTGGCGGTTTCCGACATGGATAAGCCGGTCGGCAGTACGGTTTATACCCAGCTCTGCAACTCGAAGGGTGGGATCGAGTGCGATCTCACCTTCTCGCGCCTGACCCCTGATCGGTTCTATTTCGTGACCGGCAGCGCCTTCGGCCTTCATGACAGGCAGTGGATCGAAAGCCACCTCCCGCGCGATGGTTCAGTGCAGATTGTCGACATGACATCTGCCCGGGCCGTTATCAACATCTGCGGGCCGAAATCGCGCGATGTGCTGGCTGCGGTAGTGGAGGAAGATGTCTCCAACGCGGCCTTTCCTTTCTCGACCTGCCGGCAGATTACCGTCGGCGCGGCACCGGTCCTGGCCATCCGCATCGGCTATGTCGGCGAACTCGGTTGGGAGCTGCATGTGCCCACCGAATATGCCGCCCATGTCTATGAAGTCCTGCGCGAAGCGGGCGAGACCCACGGTGTCCGCGATGTCGGCTACCGGGCGATCGACAGTCTGCGCATGGAAAAGGGTTACCTTTACTGGTCGTCCGACATTACCCCGGACTATTCTCCCTATGAGGCCGGACTTGGCTTTCGCGTTAATCTGAAAAAGGGGGACTTCATCGGCCGCGACGCGCTCGCCAAGCAGAAGGCCGATGGCATCAAACAGAAACTCTGTTCCTTCACGCTGGATAAGCCACTGCCTCTTTATGGCGGCGAAGCGGTGATCCACGAGGGGAAAGTCGTTGGTGTCACTACCAGCGGCAATTTCAGCTACACTAGCGGAAAGTCGGTTGCCTATGCGTATCTGCCATCGGAACTCAGTGTCGTGCAGGGTTTCACGGTCGAGTCCTTCACGGAGCAATCGCCGGCAACACGCCATGATGGGCCACTTTACGACCCAAAGAACGAACGTTTGAAGGCCTGAGGGAGGTCAGGATGGAGGACGGCAAGATCATCGATGAGGCGATGCGGCGAATCCCGTTGCTGGCGGGTCTCGGCGTCGGCGATGTCACGGCCGAGCGGCTGGGTGGTCTCACCAATCGCAACTATCTCCTCGGCACGCCGCGTGGGAAATTCGTTCTGCGCATCCCGGGTGAGGGAACCGGCGAATACATCTCGCGCCGGAACGAAGCGCATGCCGCCCGCATTACCTCCGATATCGGGGTCAACGCACCGCTCATCTTCTTCGATGAAACGGATGGCGTTCAATTGGCGGGTTTTGTCGAAGGTGCATTGACGATGAATTCCGAGCGCTTCAAGGATCTGGGTTCCGTCCGACGCTCGGCGGCAGCGCTCCGCAAGGTGCATGAAAGCGGTCGTCTGTTCCTTAACCGCTTCGATCTATTCCTGATGATCGACGAATATCTCGGTATCCTGGAGAAGAAATCGGCCCCTTTGCCTGACGGGTATCGCGATGTGAAACGCGAAGCGGAAAGCGTGCGTCGTGCCCTGGCCATGCGGGCGTTGCCGCTGGTGCCGTGCCATTGCGATCCGCTGGCCGAGAACTTCCTGGATACAGGCCAGGCCGTGCATGTGATCGACTGGGAATATGCCGGCAACAACGATCCAATGTGGGATCTGGGAGATGTGTCGGTTGAGGCCGCGTTTGGTCCAGATCAGGATGATGTCCTGCTCGAAGCCTATTTCGGTGGCCGGGTCCACGCGGCCGATCGGGGGCGCATGGTCCTCTACAAGGCGATGTGCGACCTGCTGTGGACGCTGTGGGGCATCATCCAGCATGTCAATCAGAATCCGGCCGACGATTTCTGGGCCTATGCGGTAAACCGGTTCGAACGTTGCAAGAAACTGATGGGTTCAGCTGATTTCGGTGGGCACATACAGGCGGTCATCGATGGTTGAAATCGGCCATGCCGAGGCTGCAAGGCAGTAGTTACGTCAACAGGGTTGCCTTTCTTCCGTTTTGCCGCCTCTATGGCGCCTTGAAACTTGCGTCTCGAGGGATGACCGGGGATGGACGATACCGTATCGCCGCGTAAAGCCGCTATTGCCGCGCGCGCCTATCAGGATGGCATGCTGGTTGAGGATGCGCCGCTCATCGGCATCATCGACACGGATGCGCTCCATGCCACGATCCACGATCTGCGCTCGTCCTTCCCGAATTTCTTCACCCATGCCTTCGCGGCCAAGGCCAACACCATGCCTTCGGTGCTTAATCTCGTGCGCAAATGGGGCATGGCCTGCGAGGTGGCGAGTCCCGGCGAATATCAGGCGGCCGTAAAGGCCGGTTTCGTCGGCGGCGAGATCGTCTTCGACAGTCCGGCCAAGACGAACTGGGAAATCGATGCGGCACTCTCGCACGGGGCCACGCTCAATATCGACAATTTCCAGGAGCTGGCCCGTGTCGATGTCTGGCTGGGGAAGAACGCGTCCAGTTCGATCGTGGGGCTGCGCATCAATCCGCAGGTTGGCGGCGGCACCATTGCCGCGATGAGCACGGCGACGCAGAAGTCGAAATTCGGCATCGGCCTGGAGGATGGCGACAATCGCCAGCGTATTTTCGATGCCTATAATTCGCGGCCCTGGTTGACTGCGCTGCATACCCATGTCGGCTCGCAAGGCTGCCCGCTCGACCTCATCGCCGCCGGCATCGCCAAGACTTTCAGCCTGGCGCAGGAGATCAACGCGGGGCTGGGCCGCAAGCAGATCACCGCTCTCGATATCGGCGGTGGCCTGCCGGTCAATTTCGACAGCGACGAAATAACGCCGAGCTTCGCCGATTATGTCGCGGCATTGCGCAGGGCTGTGCCGGATCTTTTCTCCGGCGAGTTCCGCGTCATTACGGAATTCGGCCGCTCTGTCCTCGCCAAGGCCGGCTTCATCCTGGCGCGCGTGGAGTATACCAAGGAGCAGGGCGGACACCCGATCGCCATCACCCATGCCGGTGCCCAGGTGGCGACGCGCACCGTCTTCATGCCGGAAATGTGGAAGATCCGCGTCAGCGCGCTCGATGCCAAGGCACGGCCGAAATCCGGCCCGAAAGTAGTGCAGGATGTGGCTGGCCCCTGCTGTTTCGCTGGCGATGTCGTCGCGCATGCCAGGGCGCTGCCGTTGCTGGAGCCCGGCGATTTCGTGATGCTGCACGACACCGCTGCTTACTATTTCTCGACGCCCTTCGTCTATAACAGCCTGCCGGCGATCCCGGTCTATGGCTTTTCTGGTCCCGACGAAGCGCTCAATGTCACCGCCTTGCAGGAAGGCGGCGTCCTTGCCGTCTAGCGCGCGACGACGACAAGACCGGAAACGATGAGGGCGATGCCGACGGCGTGGCGCCAGCCGACGCTTTCGCCGAACATCAAGGCGGCGCTCAAGGGCACCAGGACGAAGCAAAGCGCGTTGAACAGGACCGCGATCGAGAGCGGCACCCGCTGCAGGATCGCGACCCACAGGATCGTCGCCACGCCATAGAGAATGAGCGCCAGCCACAGCCAGTGGTTGGTGACGAGCTGGCGGATGTCGCCGATACCGCTGATGGTGCCGGCACTCTGCGCGGCTTTCTTGAACAGCAATTGGCCGGACGACAGAATGGCGACATAAAGGCCCAAGGCAGCCAGCATCTCTTTGCCGATCACGGCGCTTCCCCCGATTGGTGCATCGCTCCAGGGAGTCTGACCGATCGTCCCCAAGGCCGCAAGCCGTGGCTCAGGAAGTGGGGGCCGCCGGAAGTCCCGGCGATTCAGCCGTGGTGGGCACGCAGGCCCTGATGGCGGCGTCGGCCCGGTGCCAGTTGTCGCGCGCCATATCCGGGAACACCCCGCTCACTTGATGCGTCGGCCAATAGAGGTCGCCATTGTAGAACTTCACGATCGACTTTCTGTTGGGGTGCGGCTCCACTGTCACAAAGGCGATGAGGCCGCCGCGTGGGGCATAGACGCTGATCTCGGCCTTGGGCCCGAAGAAGAGCAGGTCCGGCGCCGCGCCGCGAAACTCGTTGGCCAGCGCCTGGGCCAGGCAATTGGCCATCGGCTCCGGGGTCTGGTCGACCCGCGCCGTGATGTCCGGTTTGGCCATCATTTCGCTCGACGCGCAGCCGGAAAGGCCCAGTAGCAGGAGAGGAAGCAGGAAAGGGCGCATGGGTCGAATCCTGAAAAGAGAATGTCCTATCAACCATAAGCATATGCCGTGCCACCAGCGGACGGGATTCGCCGCTCATCCTATCCCTTTGATATTCCGTTAACTATTTCACAGGTAGCCTTGCGGGAATCGGGACTTTTCTTCACATTTGCCGCGCATAGGTGCGAGGCTGGGGTGCGAGGCTGGGGTGCGAGGCTGGGGCGCGAGGCTGGGCATAAGATGGGCGTGATGACGGCAGCGATTGGGAAGACCGAGGCTGATTTTGCCCAGCCGCCGCGGCAATCCGCATCGAATTGGGGCAAATCATGCATGCGTCCTTGACCGGGTTCATTTCACGGTGCAATTCCGTGGTCGCTTCATTGGCGCAGCCGCAGGAGAGGGTGACCGCCATCGCACCGCTGATGCACGAACTGATCGCCGATGCCGATGCGTTTCTGTCGGACGAGCATTTTCGGTCCGACCCCGATCACTATGCACGCAACGCCATTTACATCTGTCCGAAGGGCGATCTGTCGCTGTTCTCGCTCGTTTGGCTGCCCGGCCAGTGGACGCCGGTGCATGATCACGGCAGCTGGGGCGTCGTCGGTGTCGTCCGCGGCATGCTGGAGGAACGCTCCTATATGTCCGTTGCCGGTGAGATACACGGTGACAGCGGTATCGGTCTCAAGCGCGGCGGAGTAACCCTGCTCAGTCCATCGGCGATTTCGAGTTTCGTGCCAAATCCAGACCACATCCACATGACTGGTGTGCCGGCCGAGCGGCAGATCTGCGTCAGTCTTCACCTCTACGGGCGCAATATGGATTCGTTTCATATTTACGATGTCGCTGCCGGAACGCGCCGCCTGATCGAGGTTCCGCATTACGAGAGCACCGGATGAACTGGCGATCCTCGCAGGGAGAAGAGTAGCCCATGTGCCGTTGGCTGACCTATTGCGGCGAGCCGATCTATCTCGACCGTGTGATCTTCGAGACCGAGAACTCGCTCATCCATCAGAGCCTCAATGCGCGGCGCAGCCATGTGACCACCAATGGCGACGGTTTCGGTATCGGCTGGTATGCGGAACGTCCGGTGCCGGGCACCTATCGCGACATTCTTCCGGCCTGGAACGACGCCAATCTTCGCTCTATCGCGCATCAGATCCGCTCCGGCCTGTTCCTCGCGCATGTACGCGCCTCGACCGGCACGGCCACGTCCCGCGCCAATTGCCATCCCTTCAGTCACGGCAAATGGCTGTTCATGCATAACGGCCAGGTCGGCGGCTATGACCGCATCCGCCGCAGGATCGAAGCCCTGGTCGACGATGCCTATTATGTGCACCGTCTCGGAACCACCGACAGCGAGCTCATCTTCTATCTGATGCTGTCGATGGGGTTGGAGCGTGCGCCGATGGAAGCGGCGCAAGGGACGCTGGGCGCCATCGTCGGGATTATGAAGCAGGCGGAGATCAAGGAACCACTGCGCTTCACCTCCGTCTTTACGAATGGGGCGGAAATCTACGCCATTCGCTTCGCCACCGACGAAAATCCCCCATCGCTCTATTGGCGCTACGAGGACGATCAGTTGCTGGTCGTCTCCGAGCCGCTCGACGACGACCAGCGCTGCTGGCATGAAGTGCCGCCCGGCCAGATGCTGGTGACCGAGCGCAACACGCGCATCGACATGGTGCCGTTCCTGCCGGCATAACGGCGGCCTGGCGGGCGACGGGGAGCGATCGTTAATCCCTTTCTTCATGCAAGCGGATGCAACCTGGAATATACTCTCCTGTCTGAAAAGCCAGGGAGGGTAGAATGCCGAAGACATTGAAAATCTTAGGTGTGCACGGTTTGGGCGATCACCGCACTTCTGACTGGAAAGAAAGATGGACCAGGACGCTCGAGGAAAGATTTCCAAAGACGGAGGGTGTTTCACTCGATTGCCGATACGTCACTTACGATGACATCTTCGAGCGAACGAGACTTTCGGCCTGGGAATGCGCCAGGGCGTTCTGGAAGCTGACCGCCAGCGGCATCTCGTCGCTCGGCCGCCGCGAGCGCGGTGTACTCTCCGACATTTCGGACAGAATCCAATGGACGGCAGGCTATGTCGTGGCATGGGTCGAGGACGAAGATTTCAAGCGCATGAGCCGCGAGAGAGTATTGAACGCCGTGCGGGATATCGCACCGGATATCATCCTGGCCCACAGCCTGGGTTCGCTGATCACCTATGACGCCTTCAGCCACGAGGATGCGAGGAATGGCCCGGTTCGCGACATCCTGGCGAAGGTCCGATATGTGACTCTCGGCTCGCAGATCGGAAATCCCTTTGTGGTCCGAAATCTTGCCGGTGGCCGCATCCAGCCGCTCGATGTCAGTTTCTGGCATCATCTCTACAATGAGGAAGATGATGTCTTTACCGCGGAAATCCGCTTGTGGGAGGGGGCGAACTTCCGCCAGACGGATACGCCCTTCGACAATGAAGGTTTTGCCGATCATTCGGCGGAAAGTTATCTCGGCCATCCGGCGACGGTCGAAAATGTCTGGCGTCCGATCTCTGCCGGCGCGTCTGGAGTCAGGGCATTCAGTGCAATGCCCACGGTGCTGGCGCGCGGTACGCCGGCGCGGCGGCGCAAAGCACAGAAGGCGCTGCTTGTCGGCATCAACAATTATCCAGAAGATGCCAACCGCCTTGAAGGCTGCATCAACGACGTCTTTACAATGAGCGCAGTCCTGCAGGAATGCGGTGTGCCGCCTGAGTCGATCCGCACCTGCCTCGACGACCGGGCGACGGCGAAGGGTATCCTCGACCGTATGAACTGGCTGCTTGACGACCCGAAACCCGGGGACGAACTGATCTTCTATTACAGCGGCCACGGTGCCAGGATTCCGCAATATGGCGACGATTTCGAGCCTGATCATCATGTCGAGGCGCTGGTGCCGTGGGATTTCGACTGGACGCCCGAAAAAGCGATCTCCGACGACCAGATTTATGCCCTCTACAGCCAGCTGCCCTATGATTGCCGCCTGATCATGATCTTCGATTGCTGCCACTCGGGCGGCATCCATCGCGACGGTGGCCTCAGGCCGCGCGGCCTGACACCACCCGACGATATCCGCCATCGCGAACTGAAGTGGGACATCAAGACCCAGATGTGGGTCGGCCGCGATTTCAAGCGGATCAACGACAAGTTTACACGGCAGAAGGAGACGGCGATCGGTTATTTCGGCCGCGACGGTGCCACCAAGCGCCTGGGCCGGGCGGCGATGCTACGCGGCCTGTCCACGAGCGAATATAATCGTCTGAAGGCCGGCGGGAAGAAGAGCAAGCCCGTCGGCCCCTATCTGCCGTTGATCATCGAGGCCTGTGCCGAGGAGGAATTCTCCTACGAGTACCGGCACGGCGCCACCAGTCATGGCGCCTTCACCTTCTCGCTGGCCAATATCCTGCGGCGGGAAAGGTCGATCACCTTCGAGCAGCTTGTCACCAAGGTCAGGGAGCAGCTTGCCGATCTCAAATACGACCAGACACCCCAGATCCTGGGGCCGACAAACATCAGGCGCCACAAGGTGCCGCTGGTGACCCGGATACGACGTTAGCCGCCGAATGGCGAACGGGTCGGAAACCATCGACTTCCGACCCGTTTGAATTGACTGACCGGGATGGGCGAAGACCAGAACCGCAGTTTCTTTATAGCGCTACCCCAAGGCGGCAAGCGAGAAGCGAAGGGAGCCGAACCAGCGAAGGCGCCCGCCAAGTCGCTACGAACCGAACCACTCTTATAGGACAAAACTATTGAAATCGCGCGCAAATTGGGAACCGCCTGGACACGAGATTTCGCTGAACTCGGAATCTCAAGGCACTGCCTCTGCAAGCTATGTTCGAAGGGGCTGCTCACGCGGGCGGGGCATGAGCGATACGCGGCGGCGAAGGAGGAGTCGGACCTAAACGTCAGATGATCGCGCCGGTCGGCTTCTGTCACGCCACGAAGCCGGGCTTAAGGAAGTAACCCGTCGGAACTCGCGATTGAAGTTCGATTTCGTCTGAAAGCCGGATTCCAACATAGCGGCAGTCACAGACAGGTCAGTATCTCGGAGCAGTCGGCAGGCTTCGGCAATTCGGAAGTCGTTGATGTATTGAGAGACGTTCTTGCGCGCGAGCCGGTTGACTGCACCGGATATCTGTCGGGCCGGCACCCCCGCGCGCCGTGCCAATCGTGATAATGTCAAGTTTTCATCGCGAGATAATTTCTCATTGGCCAGCAAATGATCGATCCGATCCAGGACTTCTCGATCTTGCGCCGCCGGGGATGAAACTTGACCCATGTTTGAGGCAGATGCGGGAAGCGCCCGGGCGTGGGCTGCGATGGTCGCGGTGAAGCCCAGGAAAAGCAGTACCAGAAGGTTCGCGATGCTCACGAAGAGAGCGGCATTCGCCCCCTTGCTCCACTCGAAGTCCATGAGAATCGCAAGATCGAATAGGGCCGATAGACAGAGCGATGCGGCAGCAATAACGAGGACGCGGTGCGCCGCGAGGACGCGGTCTAAACGTGCCTCATCCAAGGCGTCGGGACCGGCGCTGCCAAGGTTCAGTACCGCTAATGCGTATCCGATGAACAGCACGATCAGGGCAGCGTCGATCAACCCTGGTGCAAGCAGCAGAAGCGCCACGATCACAATTGGCGGCGTGGCGTGGAGCCAACGTGCGTTGCTGATTTCTGCCTCATCGCGATGGGCCAAACCGCGGAAGCTAGCCAGCACCAGAGGCGGCAGGCAGCTCGCCAGAACTGGCAGCACATATCGCAGCTCGACGATGTCGTAACCCCATCGCAAGCCGAGGGCGAGCGACTGCAAGGTGCACAGACCGGTCAGGGCTAGAAACGGGCGATTGCCTTTTAACTGCTCCTGGCTGTGCAGCATCGCGACGAGGCGGATCAGGAGCAGCAATGCGACGACGAACGGCAGCGGAACGAAGATCAAGGTGCGCCCTCAAAGATGGCAATTGACCGGGAAATGATGACCTATATCGCGATTCGGGACGACCTGAATCGTGATCGAGGGCGCGCCGAAGCACGGCTTCTGCAATCAGTTGCCAGTCCTTTGTAACATCCTTTGTAACAAGCGAGATTTCTCCCATGAGCCCTTTGCGCATTCTTGCATCAGTCATGTTCACCGTCGCATTTACCGCATCCTCTCAGGCATTCGAGGTTGGCGTACGCGAGATGAGCGTTTCCGCACCCGAACGCGGACGGGAACTCGCGGTAACTGTTTGGTATCCCGCCGGAGCCGGCGGCGAGCCCGTCCTCGTAGGCAATAACAGGGTCTTCAAGGGAACACCGGCGTTGATCAGTGCATCAATCGCCTCGGGGCGCTTTCCGCTGGTCTTGATGTCACATGGATCGGGTAGCCGCATCCAAGGCATGAGCTGGCTCGCTACGGAATTGGCCAAGGCGGGCTTCGTCGTCGCCGGTCCCGATCATCCAGGCACCACCAGCGGCGACTCGACGCCAGCCGACACTCCGAAACTGTGGGAGCGCACGCAAGACTTGTCCGCCCTGATCGATAGGTTCACCGCCGATCCAGAGTGGAGCGGAGTCATCGATACCGGCAGGATCGGAGTCCTCGGTTTCTCGCTCGGAGGCGCCGCAGCAATGGAAATCGCCGGCGCCCGCGCCAATCTCGACGCGTATGCCCGCTACTGCGATACATACACGAAATGGGACTGCGCCTGGTATGCCGGCGGAAGAGCCTATGTCAATGATGAAGCGGTGCAGGTCGATAAGGTTGATCTGCGGGCGATCGACAAGGCCCGCTTCGAGCAGTCGAACCAGGATCGTCGCGTCAAATCGGCTGTTCTGATCGATCCGGGTCTTGCGCAGGCCTACGAAAGGCAGAGCTTGAAAGAGATCACGATCCCTATGAACTTCATCAATCTCGGCAGCACCGGGACGATCCCCAAGGCTGTGATCGCCGATCGGCTTGCAGCGTTAGCGCCTTACGGTACGTATGCGTCCGTCGCTGATGCCGTTCATTTCAGCTTTCTGCCGGAATGCAAGGAAGGGGGGCCCGATTTGCTGAAGTCGTTGGGAGAAGTCGATCCGATCTGTCAGGACGCCGGCGGCCGGTCACGCGCGGATATCCATTCCGAGTTAACTAGTTTGGTCTTAGACGCTCTGCAGCGAACCCTGAAAGATCGCTTCTGAGTCAAAACACCCGGCTTCTGGCGTCCGCTTCCGGCCCGATCCGGAAGTTTGCAGCACGACCGCTGAATGGTCGCATCGGGTCACTTGCCGTCGAATCTATCACGTCCGCTGTACGTCGGCTCACCACTCGAACCCGGCCGTACGGCCCGCAATTTGGGAGGGTTGAAACAGCTACGGCGCGCCTCTGGCGCGCCGTAGCGAAAAAACTGGCTCCTCGAGCTGGACTCGAACCAGCGACCTGCGGATTAACAGTCCGACGCTCTACCAACTGAGCTATCGAGGAATACACTGCCATGGCCCTCAAGCCCGGCGCGATGGGGCAGCATATAGCAGAACCCCCGGCCGGATGCCAACAGCTTTCTTCATCTTCTTTACGCCGCCCAACAGGCTGATTTGACATCGAATTTTGCGGCAGGCAATTATCGCGCCGCATCGCTGCGGGGGTTGACAGCAGCCCGGTCTTCCAAGATTCTCCGGCGCCGATCCATTACCCCAATGTCCTTGCCGGAGCGGACGGCCCGGACATGCCAGCCATCGGAGTTTCCATGAAGGCCGTCATCCTGAGCGCGGGCCAGGGCTCGCGTCTATTGCCGTTGACCGAAGGGCGACCGAAATGCCTCTTGCCGCTTGGCGACAAGACGTTGATCGAATGGCAGATCTGGGCGCTGACTCAAGGTGGCGTCGACGAGATCGCCGTCGTCGTCGGCTATCATGCCCAGGATGTCGTGGCCCTGCTGAAGAAGCTGGAAAGCCCTAAGCTGAAGATCCGCACCATCTACAACCCGTTCTACAAGCTGGCCGACAATCTGGCCTCCTGCTGGATGGCGCGCCACGAAATGGCGACCGACTTCGTCATTCTCAACGGCGACACGGTCATCGAACCGAAAATCTTCCAGAAGCTGGTGGCAAGCCCCAAGGCGCCGATCACCGTCACCATCGACAAGAAGGAATCCTATGATTCCGACGATATGAAGGTGCACCTCAAGGGGACGCGCCTCTTGGAGATCGGCAAGACTCTTCCGCCGGAACGCACGAACGGCGAATCGATCGGCATGCTGCTCTTCCGCGGCGACGGCCCGAAACTCTTTACCGACACGCTGGAATCGCTGATGTACACGCCGGAAGGCGTCAAATGGTGGTATCTGCGCGCCATCGGCCAGATTGCCGAGCACCATCAGGTCGAGACCTGCAATATCGAAGGCAGCTTGTGGGGCGAAGTCGACTTCCCCGCCGACCATGAGCGCGTCTCGCAACTGGTGACGGAGTTCTAATAGAAGGGATCCGAAGGATCGGCCCCTTCTTTTACAGCCTCAGCTCGCACCAGATCGGGGTATGGTCGCTGGGCTTCTCGCGGCCGCGCGGGACGCGGTCGATCTCGCACGCCTCCAGGCAGTCGGCGGCCTGCGGCGACAGCAGCAGGTGATCGATGCGCAGGCCTTCGTCGCGCTGCCAGCGGCCGGCCTTATAATCCCAGAACGTATAGCGATGCCCGTCCGGATGCAGATACCGAAAGGCGTCCGTGTAGCCGAGATTGAGGATCTCGCGGAATTTCGCGCGCGTCTCCGGGCGGGCGAGGGCGTCTTCCGCCCATGCCACGGGATCGTAAACATCATTGTCGGTCGGGATGACGTTGTAGTCGCCGGCAAGGACGGTCGGCTGTTCCAGTTTCAGCAACGCCGCCGCATGGCGCTTGAGATGTTCCATCCAGGCCAGCTTATAGGGATATTTCTCGCTGTCGACTGGATTGCCGTTGGGCAGATAGATCGTGGCGACGCGGACATGCTTCCATCTGGCACCATCCGCCACCTCAATCACGGCTTCCAGATAGCGCGCTTGTTCATCGCCGCCATTCCCGGGCAAGGCGTGATGCTGAACCTTGAATTTCGTCTTCGAAAGAATGGCGACGCCGTTATAGCTCTTCTGCCCCAGCGCCTCTGTGTGATAGCCGAGCGCTTCGATCTCCAGCCGTGGGAATTCGGCGGTGGTGCATTTAATTTCCTGTAGCAGGGCCACGTCCGGCGACGCGTCGCGCAGCCAGTCGAGTACGTTCGGCAAACGCGCACGCAGCGAGTTGACGTTGAAGGTTGCGATCTTCACCGGACTGGGTCGGGTCAGACGGAGAAGGAATTGCCGCAGCCGCAGCTCGACGAGGCATTCGGATTGCGCACCTGGAACGAGGCGCCGACCAGATCCTCGACAAAATCGATTTCCGAGCCGGAGAGCAGGTCGAGCGAGGTGTCGTCGATCACGACCCTGACACCGTTCCGCTCAAAGACGCGGTCGTCCTGCTGGGGCGATTTGTCGAAGGAAAAGCCATACTGGAACCCCGAGCAGCCGCCACCGGAAACGGAGAGCCGCAGCATCAAGTCCGCATCGCCTTCCATGGCGATCAGCGCCGCGATACGCTTGGCGGCACTTTCGCTGACGGTAACCTGGCGCGGTGCGTCGGTGGTGTCGGGCATGGCTGTCACTTCAGTTGGTTCGACCTTGGCTCAAATATTTAGGTGCCGGGGAGCGAATGTCAAACGCCGCCATTGCATAGCTGGCATCTATGCCCTTACGGCGGCTATGTTTTTTCGTTTTCAGCCGATTTCTGTAATAGTCATGCGCGGGGACGCCTGATACGGTCCGATCATGTCGTTAGCCATTTTTGCCTGTAACCCCAGCGAGACCCGCGGCCGGCGCATCGCCGAGGCCGAGAGCCCGATGCGGTCGGTCTATCAGCGCGACCGCGACCGCGTGGTCCACTCGGCCGCCTTCCGGCGCCTGAAGCATAAGACCCAGGTCTTCGTCTATCACGAAGGGGATCACTACCGAACACGCCTGACGCACAGCCTGGAGGTGGCGCAGATCGCCCGCACCATCGCCCGCGTGCTCGGCCTCAACGAGGATCTGGCTGAAGCCCTGGCGCTGGCGCACGATCTCGGCCATCCACCCTTCGGCCATGCCGGGGAAGAGGCGCTCAATGTCTGCATGGCTGAGTTCGGCGGGTTCGATCACAACGAGCAAACCTTCCGCGTGCTGACTTCGCTTGAGCGCCGCTATGCCGGTTTCGACGGCCTCAACCTCACCTGGGAAATGCTGGAGGGCATCGTCAAGCATAACGGCCCCTTGCGCGGCCCCCATGCCGGTGCCCGCAACCTGGCGCACGGCGTGCCCGAGACTATCGCTGTGTTCGACCGCGACTGGCCGCTGGAACTTGGCGGCTTTGCCGGCGCCGAAGCCCAGGTAGCGGCTCTTTCCGATGACATCGCCTACAATAATCATGACATTGACGATGGGCTGCGCGCCGGGCTCTTTGCCATCGAGGATCTGCACGACGTACCCCTGGCCGGGCCCGTTTTTGCCGAGGTGGCGGCGCTCTATCCCGGCTTGGAACCGACCCGCGTGATCCACGAATCCGTGCGGCGCATGATCAATGTGATGGTCAGCGACGTGCTGGCGGAGAGCCGGGGTCGGCTGGCTGAAGCGGCTCCGAAAAGCGTCGCGGACATACGCAGCCGGCACGAACCGGTTATCGCCTTTTCGGCAGCGATGCGCGGCCACGATATTGGCCTGAAACAGTTCCTCTTCCAGCGCATGTATCGACACGAACGGATCAACCGGACCATGGCTCAGGCCAAGCAGGTGGTGGGCGACCTGTTCTCGCGCCACCTCGACGAACCCGGCCTGCTGCCCGCCGAATGGTCGCGCGAGGCCAGTGACCCGGACCGGCGCCAGCGTGCCCGGGTCGTGGCCGACTATATCGCCGGCATGACCGACAAATTCGCCCTCGAATGTCATGCCAGGCTGTTCGTTGAGAGTGCGCTTGTTTCAGAAAAATCCTAAGCAAATCTATGCTTTAACGCCGATGATCATCGTCCAGTGGCTTGACCGACTCGGGTTCTTGCTGATTTGATTCCACAATTGGGCTGGTGTTTGCACCGGCTCCCGATTTTTGGTGTCGAGGACAGCGTTAGATGACGACGGAACCACCCCGCCCGGACCAGATTCAGGCCAATGTGGCGGCAGCTCTCAGCCGGTTGCGCGGTGAGCTTGCGCCGACGGCGCCGGTACCCAACGCCGCTTCGGCCGAACCGCCGGCTGGCACGCAATCCGGCGCTGAAGCGCCGCCCGTTGCTGCGCCGTCCGTTGCTGCGCCGTCCGTTGCTGCGCCGTCCGTTGCTGCGTCTGTCGGGCAGCATGGCCCAGCCTCATCGGAACCGCATTTCGGTGTCGGCCCGTCCCTGAACGCGCCGGACCCGAGCATGGCGCTTAATCCCTCCAAACCGGTCGGGGAAGGTGCGGATACGCCTTTCGCCCGCATTGCCGGTCTGGCGGCGACCGAGCAGCCGGACCTGTTGGCCGGGATCGGCGCGCCGCCCCTGGCCGATATCTCCGAAGCCGAGATGGAAGCCGCCCGCCAGCGCCGCCGTCTGCGCAACCGTTTGCTCGCTGGCGGTGTGCTCGTCCTCGCATTGGCCGGTTTCTGGGTTTGGAGCGGCGGCGGCGAAACCGGAAACGAGCCTGTGCCGGTCATCGCCGCCGACAGCACGCCTGAGAAGGTGAAGCCCGCCGACGAAGGCGGGCTTGAGGTGCCCAATCAGGATGTCGCCATCCTCAACGGCGAAAATTCGACCGCGCCCGCGGAGGGCGAGACGGTGCTGCCGGCGCCAGAACAGCCGGCGACCCCACCCGCACCGCCGGAACCTGCGCCCGCTGCCGAGGCGGCGCCAGCGACCGATGCCGGCAACGCCATCCCCAGCGTTCCCGCTCCATCGGTCGATGCGATTCCCAGTGTTCCGGCACCGGCCGAGCCTTCTGCCGCAACCGGCGAAGCGGCGCCCGCGGAGGCGGCGCCCGTGCCGGCCGAAAGCCAGACCGCTGCCGCGGACGCCACGCCCGCCGCCTCCGAAGCCGCCCCGGCGGAAACGGCTGCTGCGCCGACGGCCCAACCTGCCGCTGCCGGCGCGGCCCGCATCCAGCTTGCCGCCGTGAAGAGTAAAGCTGCCGCGCAGAAGGAATGGGTGCGGATCCAGAAGGCGCATCCGGATCTTCTGGGCGCTCTCAGCCTGCACGTTGAGAGATTCAACAAGTCGGCCACGGAAACCTACTATCGTATCCAGGCGGGACCGCTCGCCGACAAAGCCGCCGCCAAGCAGCTTTGCGCAAAATTAAAAGAACAAAATCAAGCCTGTCTGGTCGCTAATTAAAGCGATACATCTGGGAGATATGGAATGCCGTTGGCAGCGATCCTAGGCTGCGCCGGGCCTGAATTGACCGCGGCGGAGAGGGATTTTTTTCGTGCCGTCGATCCGCTGGGCTTCATTGTCTTTGCCCGCAATCTGATCGAGCCAGAACAGTCTCGCCGTCTTGCCGCCGACCTGCGCGCAGCGATCGGCCGGCCCGACGCCCCCATCCTGGTCGATCAGGAAGGGGGGCGTGTCGCCCGGCTGAAGGCGCCGCACTGGCGCCATCCCCCGGCGGCGGATCGCTTCGGTGCCATCGCCGCCACCGACCGCGCCCGTGCTGCCGAGGCGGTGCGCCTCAACCACGAACTCATGGCGGTCGAAATGCGAACCGTCGGCATCAATGTGGATTGTGCGCCGCTGGTCGACGTTCGCATGACCGGCGCCCACGACATCATCGGCGACCGGGCCTTCGGTACCGATCCCTATCTGGTGGCCGATCTGGGCCGGGCCGCGGCGGAAGGGTTGCTGGCCGGCGGGGTCATGCCGATCGTCAAGCACATCCCCGGCCACGGCCGCGCGATGGTGGACAGCCATTTCGACCTGCCGCGCGTCGATACTGACATCGATACGCTGGCGGAGACCGATTTCGTCCCCTTCCGGGCATTGAACGACATTCCCTGGGCCATGACCGCCCATATCGTCTACACCGCCATAGATCCCAACCAGCCGGCGACTTTGAGCCGGACTGTGATCGCCGAGATCATCCGCGGCGAGATCGGCTTTTCCGGCCTGCTGCTGTCGGACGATCTTTCCATGAAGGCCTTGAAGGGCGGCCTGGACGAGCTTGCCCAGGGCAGCCTCGATGCCGGCTGTGACGTCGTTCTCCATTGCAACGGCGATATGGCCGAGATGGAGAAAGTGGTGCGCGGGACCAAGCCCTTGTCTGCGGCCGGGATTGCCCGATATGAACAGGGCCAGCGACGCCTCAACGCCGATCCGGATGTCGATGTCGCTGAGCTTCAAGCTGAACTCGCCGATCTAATGGCTTGAATTTTTGTAATAAATGCGAGAAATCGCGACCTCGGCGAAGCAGCTCGGGAGCCTCATTTGAACGGACTCGATTTCGGCACCATTGTGCAGATCGCCACCACTTGGGCGCTGCCAGTGTTGCTGGCCATTACCCTGCATGAAGCGTCTCACGCCTTCGTTGCCTGGCGTCTGGGCGACGATACCGCCTATCTGCAGGGGCGGGTCACCTTCAACCCGCTGAAGCATGTCGATCCGATCGGCACCATTCTTCTGCCCGGATTCCTCCTGCTGAGCGGCAGCGGCTTCCTTTTCGGCTATGCCAAGCCGGTGCCGGTCAATTTCCGCCGCTTCAAGAATTTCCGCCGGGATTCGGCGCTGGTGGCACTGGCCGGGCCGGGGAGCAACCTCATCCTCGCCTTTATCTCGGCCGGCCTCATTCATGTGGCTGTGCTGGCGCCGGACTGGTTTGCCGAATGGGCCGTGCAGACTCTGGTAAACTCCTTGCGCCTCAATGTGATGCTGGCGCTCTTTAACATGCTGCCTTTGCTGCCGCTCGATGGCGGCCGGGTGCTGGGTGGGCTGCTGCCGCCGGCGCTGGCCCGGCCCTTCTACCGCACCGAACGCTACGGCATGCTGATCCTGCTTGGCCTCATTTTCGCGCTGCCCATCATCGGCCGCCAATTGGGCCGCGATGTCGATATTTTGGGCTGGATTTTGGGCCCGGCTTCCGACTATCTCCTGCATCTTGTTGCAAACCTGACGGGGCTCGCGGGCTGATGGCGTCTTGGATCGCCGATGACGAAACGGATGTGCCGGCTGCGGAAACTGTCGCCGCAGATGCGCCCGCACCCGAAAACGGACCGGGGAACGAGCAAGCGCCGGCGGACGACACGCCGCTCGCGGCGGCTCCTGTCCCGGCCAATGACGATGGCGAACTACGCCTCGACCTTGACGGTTATGAAGGGCCGATCGACATCCTGCTGACGCTTGCGCGTGAGCAGAAGGTCGATCTCAAGAAAATCTCGATCCTGGAACTGGCCGACCAGTATCTCGCCTTCATCAATCACGCCCGCAAGCTCAGGCTGGAACTTGCGGCCGACTATCTGGTGATGGCCGCCTGGCTCGCCTATCTCAAATCGCGCCTGCTGCTGCCCGAGCCGCCGGCCGATGGCGAGCCGACCGGTGTCGAACTGGCCGCGGCCCTGGCCTTCCAGCTGCAGCGCCTGGAGGCGATGCAGAAGGCAGGGCAGGCGATGATGAGCCTGCCGCAGCTGGGGCGCGACGTGTTCACGCGCGGCATGTCGGAGCCGTTGAAGATCGTCGACATCCCGATCTTCGAGTTGTCGCTGCACGAATTGCTGAAAGCCTACGGCACGCATCCCGGCCGCCGCCGCGAAGGTATGCTGCAGATCCAGCCGCTTAATCTCTTTTCCATGGATGATGCCTTAAGGCGCATCGGCGACATCATTGGCCACACGCTCGACTGGACCGTCCTGCAGAACTTCCTGCCCGATGGATTGAAACAGCCCCTGCAGCGCCGTGCTGCAGTCGCTGCGACCTTCGCCGCCTCGCTGGAACTTGCCCGGTCCGGCATCATCAATTTGCGCCAGGACGGGCTCTTCGGCCCCATCTATATGAAGCGGGCCGACCCGCCGATCAGCACACCCAGCGAAGTGACGCCATCATGAGTGAAGATAGATTCGAGACCCTGCGCCTCCTGGAAGCCGTCCTGTTCGCTGCCTCGGAGCCGCTGACCGAAAAGGTGATGGCCCAGCGTCTGCCCGATGATGCCGATGTCAAAGGCCTGCTGGAAGAGCTGAAAGCGCATTACGCGAACCGTGGCGTCAACCTGATGCAGTTCGACGGCCGCTGGGCGTTCCGCACCGCGCCCGATCTTTCGCACCGCATGTCGATCGAACGCAAGGTCGTGCGCAAGCTCACGCGTGCTGCCATCGAAACCTTGGCCATCATCGCCTATCACCAGCCGGTGACGCGTGCCGAGATCGAGGAAATCCGAGGCGTTGCCATTTCGAAAGGCACGCTCGATTCCCTCCTGGAGGCGGATTGGATCAAGCCGGCGGGACGGCGCGAGACGCCGGGCCGGCCTGTCACCTGGGCGACCACGACCGGTTTCCTGGAGCATTTCGGCCTGGAGAGCTGCGAGGCACTGCCGGGCGTGGAGGAGTTGCGCGCCGCGGGTCTCCTCGATGCGCGCTCGGCCATCTCGACGCTGGGCACCCAGGGCAATACCGTGCTGCCGCCCGACGGCAGCCAGGAACAGGATGAAGAGGCCGCAGCGATCGAACTGCGCGGCGAGGCCGAGCCCGCGGTCGATGAAGAGGGCGCCGAAGGCGAACTTCCGGCGGAACAATTGGCCGAGGAACGCCTGGCCGACGATGCCTACGAGGCCGAACTCCTTGCCCGCGCCGAAGAGGCGGAGGAAACCACCGCCCCCTTCGCGCCTGCGGAAGAACATGAAGGCGCGATCGATCCCGAAGGCGATGAGGAAGACATCGCCGAGGATGATGAGGAAGAAGACGGCGAGGAATCCGATGACGACGATGACGGCGACGATGACGACGGCGACGATGATTCCGACGACGAAGATGATGAAGGGGAAACCGACGGCGATTCCCGCGTGAGCAAGCCTTAGACCCGCATTGGGCATTTCCCGGTCTCGGTCGGCTAGGACTGCACACCGTTTCGTCACAGCGCAAAATTATTGCGTTATCGCGAATTCGCGCTACGCTCTTTATGTATGGCTGAGCCTTCAGCCGGAGAGAGAGGTGGCTGCGATGACTGTTGCGAGCATCCTCAAGCAGAAGCCGGATCGGCTGATTTCCGTTAGTGAAAGCGCGAGCCTCGCCGATGTTGCGGCGGTGCTGACGCGTGAGAATATCGGTGCCGTGCCGGTTCTGGCCGCCAATGGCGAGATGATCGGCATCATTTCCGAACGAGATATCGTGCGCCAGATCGCGCGCGAAGGCAGCGGCGTTCTCAGCCGCACTGTTTCATCGATGATGACGAAATCCGTCGTCTGCTGTGCGCCGGAGGATTCGGTGGCCAGCACGATGGCGCTGATGACCGAGCGCCGCTTCCGGCATCTGCCGGTGCGCAGCAACGGTCGCATCGTCGGCATGATCTCGATCGGCGATGTCGTGAAACGTCGGGTCGAGGATGCCGAGCGTGAGGCGGAATCCTTGCGGGACTACATCGTTCGCGGCTAGGCCTAATAGGCCTCGATCTGGTCGGTCGGTCGGAAATAGATTCCGACCAGCACCATGTCGACGCGCTCCTTGTCGGCCGACAGCGGCAGGATCAGTTTCGCCTGCCGCGAATAGACGCCGTCGCTGTTGGTGAAATCGGCTTCGTAATAAGCCGGCTGCTTGGCGTCGAGCACCGCGCTGTATTGCTCGATCAGCAGTCGCCGCTCATCTTCGTTGGTCAGCTTCTCGACGCCGTAGCCCGTGCGGCGGGTGCCGTAATAATGCTCAAGATTGGTGCCGTCCAAACGGATCTCGTAATCCGAAACGTCGCCATGGAATTCGATCAGCATGAGATTGCCGAGCCACTGCTTCATTTCGAGCGGATCGATATCCGCGCGCGCCGGCAGATCCTCGCCATGCATCTTGCTGTACCAATATTCGTACAGCGACCGCAGGCGCGGTTCCGGTATGTCGAACGGTGGCTCGTTATTGATCCTGTTCATTCGGTCATCAACGCACTGCATGGGGAACCCCCAGGTTCCCTTGTCTACTTCGGTCGCATAGTAGGCAAGAAACTTAGTTAATTTATCATGCTATACGATCTATTTCATCTGTAACGCAACTATCGCAATTCCACAGTGTTGGGCCCCGTGCCATTGGCAAATTTTATTGCCAATTCTAGTGCGAATTCTATCCGCGCGGCATTTCCAGCCGCTTCTGCGGGGCGGGCACGCGTCGCAGGGACTCATCCAAGCCGAACCGTTGGAGGGCCAGATGAAGATGCGTACTCAACTTATCCTTGCTGCCGGCCTGCTGCTGCTCGCGGCCTGCGCCGACAGTCGTATTTTCGATACGAATTGCAGCGGCAACGGCATGATTACCAACGCCGGATACTGCACCAGCACCCTGCATCCCTATGCCGGACCCTGGAGTAGCCGATAATCATCTATTAATTGAAGTGGCCGTCGGATGGGCCGCTCGGTCGGCCGGGCGGTCAGCCGGTTCTCGGGCGTGCGTTCGGCGGGCGAGGGACCGCCGGATGCATGTCAGGGCGGTCTGCGGGATAATGATCCAGCAGACGCGATTTCGGCAAAAAGACGCTGACGGTCGTCCCATTGCCGGGCTGGCTGGCGATTTCGATTCGGCCCTGATGAAGCTCGACGAGGCTGCGGCAGATGGCAAGCCCCAGCCCCGTGCCTTCCTGCTGGTGGAATGCCGACCGGTTGGCCTGAACGAAGGGCTCGAAGACCCGTGCCAGATCCTTCTGCGGAATGCCGATGCCGGTATCGGCCACGGTCAGGCATATGCCGCCGGCGCCGTCCGGCCCCGTCGCGACACGGACATCGCCCCCGGGCGGTGTGAACTTCACGGCATTGGTCAGCAGGTTGAGCACGATCTGCAACAGGCGGCGATAGTCGCCGCGCACGCGCGGCAGGTCGGGGGGCAGGTCAAGGACCAGTGCGACCGCGCCCTTGGCGGCGCGCGTTGCCAGCATGGTGGCGCATTGCCGGACAATCTCGGCCAGATTCACCTCGCTCTCGTCGATCGTCGACTTGCCGGATTCCAGTTTCGAATAATCCAATATCTCCTCGATCAGACGGAACAGCAGCCCGGCGCTGGTATGAATGTCTTCGGCATATTCGTGTATCCGTGTTTCGTCCTGGCGGTCTCTGGTCATCAGCGCGATGAGTTCGGAGAAGCCCATGATGGCATTGAGGGGCGTGCGCAGTTCATGGCTCATGCTGGCGAGGAACTCGGTCTTGGCGCGGTTGGAACTCTCCGCCTCGCGCCGCGCCAGCATCAACTGCCGCTCGAAGTTCTTGCGTGCGGTAATGTCTTCGACCGTGCCTTCATAGTGTTGCGGCGCGCCGTTGCCATCGCGCACCAGGCGCGCATTCTCCGCGATCCAGATACGTTCGCGCGTCTTGTGGCGGTAGATCTCGGATTCGAAATTGCGCACGATACCGTCGCGCCCGACGATATGGACGAATTCGGCGCGGCGCTTGGGCTCTACATACCATTCCGTGGCGATATTGTTGACGGCATCGATCAGCTCTTCGGGCGTATCGTAGCCGTTGATCCGCGCCAGCGCCTGGTTGGCGCCGATCATCTTGCCGTCGAGACTGCTGATGTAGGAACCGTCGAGCGCGTTCTCGAACAGGCTGCGATAGCGTTCTTCCGCCGCGCGCAAGGCCTGCTGCGATTCGACCAGGGCCGTGATGTCGATAACGGTGCCGATGAGGACGGCCCGGTCGCTGTTGACGGCATGCACCGACGCCGATTCTGAAATCCACAGCCGCTTGCCATCTGGCCGGATCATCTGGCTGACATCGTTGTGGAGATGGCCGGTTGCCGCCACTTTGGCGAGCAGCTTCGGCCGTTGCGCCGGGTCGGCATAAAGAGGGGAGGGGTCGTGTCCGACGGCCTGCAGCATCGCCGCGTCCGACGGAAATCCCAGCATGTTGGCAAGCGCCGTATTGACGGCCAGCAAACGGCCGCCTTGGGCAGTCATGTAGATGCCGATATCCGCGCTTTCGAAGACGATGCGATGGAAGTCTTCCGGGTTCACGGCGCCTCTGCTGGTCAAGGCCTTGGCCTGCTCGAATGTTAGCCCTGTCCAATCGGGCGGGACAAGTCATCCCATGACATGCGGGCGGAATTCGGGCGAAGCTGGGGCGAAACTGGCACGGGGTTTGCTGATACTTATCCACAAAATCCCTTGGAGCGTGGGAAAGCGGCAATCTGATGGGCGCAATTCGACACATCGCATGGCTGAACCCGGCAATAAATGCCGTGTTGCCGGCCCGTGTGGCGGCCTTCCGTCCGGACCGGGCACGGGTGCGCGCATGACTCCGCTCGTCACCGTCACCAACGGCGCCGGCCAGGATCTCTCCATCCGCTCCGACGTGTTGGCGGGCATTCAGCAGGCCAGCCTCTCCACCGGTGTCGAATTCTCCTATCTGATGGCCCAGGCCAACCGGGAGAGCAGTTTCAACCCCGCCGCCCAGGCAAGAACTTCTTCGGCCGCCGGCCTCTATCAATTCGTCGAGCAGACCTGGCTGGGCGTGGTCAAGAACCATGGCGCCGAATACGGGCAGGGCGATCTGGCGGACAAGATCGCGCGCCGTTCCGATGGTCATTACACGGTGACGGATGCGGCGACCCGCCGGGAAATTCTGGACCTGCGCCGCGACCCCGGCTTCGCCGCGGCGATGGCCGCGGAACACGCCGCCGACAACAAGGCAAAGCTCGAGGAAAAGCTCGATCGCGACATTACCGGCACCGATCTCTACATGGCGCATTTCCTGGGGATAAGTGGCGCGCTCAAATTCCTGCGCACCATGGAAGAGAGCCCCGACCGCACGGGTGCCAGCCTCTTCCCCAAGGCCGCGGCGGCCAACAAGAACGTCTTCTATACCGAAAACGGCCGCGCCAAGACCGTATCCGAGATTTACGACACGTTCGCCAAGTCGATGAATGCCGACATGGCGGCCTATGCCTCGCTGGAAGGCGATACCACGCCGGCATCGCTCACCGATACGGCCCTGGTCGCCGACAGCGGCGTCAACAGCGATGCCGCGATCGCCCTCGTCACATCCTTGCCGGCCAGCCCCAATGCGGCCTTCTTCGGCAATTTCCGCACGGTGAGCAGTGCCGATACACGCACCGCCGATGCCGCGAACAGTGGCGGCTTCGGCAAAGTGGGCAGCCTGCTTTCACCCTTGATGCTGGTGACTCTCGCAGCACTCCCGGTCGGCAACGAGGAAGAGGGCGAGATCGACGACCGGAAATCCGCCGCCCGCGTCGGCAATGCCACGCAGAACGGCAGTCTCTTCAACCGGCTCGACGATCCCCTGCATCTCGACCTCCTGCGTTCTTCGGCGGCGATCTGAGCTGGGCTTCTTCAGCGGAAACGATCAGTGGTTCCTGGTCTCTACGGCGCGGCGGCCGGCATCGGTCAGTTTGCAGACCAGCCAGTCGGGCTTCAGGGGATTGGTGAACCAGGGTTCCGCCCAGCCATGATCGATGCAGGCGCGGATCGTGCGCTCGTTGACCTTCTGCCCCCATTCGTCGAACAGCGGCAGCTTCCCGCCCGGCTGCTTCAGCCCCTTGGTCAGCCACGACAGTTCAGTCTCCGTCGGCCGCTCGGTGGCACTGGCGGTACTCGCTACCCGCGTCATTATTTCCCTCGAATTACTCATCCCCGAATGGGATTACCATAACGCAATCGAGGGCCAGCGCCAAGGATGGCGGCGGTGCCGGCGTGGTGCGCGTGCATCCCGCGACCGAAGAATGCCACCTCAGCGTGACTTGGCCGCGATACCCAGCCGCGGTATCTCGATCGCCGGACAATGATCCATCACCACATCGAGCCCTGCGGCGCGCGCTTCGGCGGCTGCTGTTTCATTGATGACGCCAAGCTGCATCCACACGGTCTTGGCGCCGATGGCGACCGCTTCGCGCGCCGGTGCCAGGGCGGCCTCGGAATTGCGGAAGATATCGACCATATCGATATTCCCATCCTTGGCTTCCGGAATATCGGCGATGCGGGCATAGACGCGTTCGCCGTTGAGCGTTTGCCCCTCGAGGCCCGGATTGACCGGAATCACCCGGTAGCCCTGGCGCTGCAGGAAGCGCATGACGCCGTTGCTGGGCCGATCGGATTTCGGGCTGGCGCCGACCAGTGCGATGATCTTCGTCCCCTCCAGAATTCGGCGCAGGGTGGAATCGTCGGTTCTGCTCATCGGACCTGGTGTTCCTGGGTGAACTCAGCCGTCATAGCTTGCGGCCTGCTGGGCGAAGAAGGAGGCCTGCTTGGGCAATTGCGGCAACCGCAATTCGTTGGCGACACAGCGCACGCGTCCGGTGCGCTCGCCCTGGACGATCCTGCCTTCATGGGTCGAGGGCAGGGGATTGGGCGACAGCGGCACCGCATCTTCGGCCGAGTAGACGCAGATGAACAGCGTGCGCGGCCGTGGCGACCGGTTGGGTGCCGAGCCGTGCAGCAGGCGCGTATGCATGAAGCAGACGCTGCCGGCAGGCCCCACGCATTGTCTGGCCGCCGCGCGCATATCCGCTTCCAGTTTCGTATCGACGGCGCCGGTGAAGCGCCCCTCATGCCACAACTCGTGAAGCGGCCCCTTGTGCGAGCCGGCCACCACTTCGAGCGGCCCGTTTTCCGCCGTCACCTCGTCGACGAAGATGAGCGCCGTGACCAGGTCGTCATTACTGTGCGGCGTGAACGGAAAATCCTGGTGCCATTTCACCAGCGTCGCGGCACCCGGCAGCTTCGAATTGATCTTGGCATGATGGAATTTGACGTTGGGACCGACAAGATCCGCCACCAGCGCCGGCACGCGGCTTTCGGCCATGACGCGGTCGTAGGGCGCGGAAATCTCGGTGGGCGAATTGACGCGGCGCAGGGCAGGGTGCAGGGCGCTGTGCCCGGGCTCCAGGTCGAAGCGCGGGCGGCCGTCGGCGATGACGCCCCAGGGCTTGTCATGCTGCCGGCTGTCGACGACCCAGCCATCGAACTCCCGCTGCAGCGAGGCCAGCTCGTCCGCCGTCAACACGTTCTTCACCAGCAGATAGCCATCGCGCCAGAAATCCTCCCGCTCACACGGGGATAGGTGAATCGGAGGAATCGATTGCGTGGCTTCCATCGACTTCGTTCCCAAGCTGCACGGCGCTGGCGCCAGATTATCCCGCAATTTCGCCACGGTCGAGCGGGCTCGGTCCGGATCTGGCTCTCGTGCGTAAGAAAATTACTTAAAACTCTATTAAATTCGTAACTGATTGTGCTTGCGCTTGAGGCCGAGAGGGCCAATCTTGATAGCAACCTAAAACTGACCAGGAGGCTGGGCGATGGCCATCAGCCAGATTGGCGCCGTTGCCGCGGGTGTCGAAGCGGCCCGCTTCGCCGGCGTACAGCAGAGTTCTCAAGCGGCGAGCGCCAACGCGGTGCAGCGACAGACCAACCGCGCCGCCGAGGAAGCCGACCTCAAGAAGACCGAAGTGGTCGAGGAAAGCAACGAAGCGAACGACGTGAGCGGCACCAGCGCGAAGCGGCTCGACATCACGGTCTGAGCCCACCGCATTCCCGAAATTCAAAGAAGGCCGCCGGCAGAACCGGCGGCCTTCCCGCATTTGCACGCCAACGCTGCCCGCTGCCATGGGTATGGCAGGCGGATGCCGCGGTCGGCATTGGCGACATAGACGACACCTTGGACGCCGTCAGGCGGCTTTGATTGCTGGCACCGAGGAAGACGGTGCGCGCGCCGGCGTCCAAGGCGTCGCCTCCTCGAGGTGGAAGACCTTATCGGGCAAGCCACGGGCCCAAGACGGTCTCAAGTAGTTTCCTCACCTTGCCGCGATAGGCGCGATGGCTCTTGTGCTGATGGCACACATGGTCCTGAAACTGCGACGTGGCGATCGCGTAGAGAATGTCCGCCAGATCCTCCACCGGCGCCGCCTTGTCCATCGCCCCCAATGCGCCAAGCCGCCGCAGCGCCGAGAGGACATGCGTCCGATAGACCGCGCGGCTTTCATTGATCTCGATCGCGGAGGCGGGTTCGACCGATGTGAGAATGAGGGCGGATAGCACTTCCCGCCAAAGCGCCCGGGTGGAAGCGTCATCATCGATCCGCAGGTCGGCGAACATCACCCCCAGAACATAGTCGATCGGGTCGCCAATCGGCGCGGCGACACGCGCGGCGACGACCGCCTCGCCCTGCTCCCGTTCCTCTTTCAGAAAAGCGATCAGCACGGCCTGCTTCGAATCGAAATAATTATAGAATGTGCGGAGGGAAACGTCCGCTACCTGGCAGATATCTCCGACCGTTGCCGCGCTGTATCCCGCCTTCTGAAACAGCCGGATCGCCGACGCCAGAATTCCCGCACGCATCTGCGCCGCCTTGCGTGCCCGCAGCCCGGCCGGTTCCGCCTGGGACTTGTCTTTGGAACGCCGCGTGTTCTGCATGGTCGCCGCCCGGCATGTTTCAGTGGGAATCGCTTGTATCGCATAGAGTTAGACACAGACCGGCGCTGCGGTCGAGTGGTGGTGACCGCAGCGATATTATTTGCACTTCATTATATTGATATAATGAATTATACTTTTGGCAATCGGCGTCCTTCGTGCTGGCGTTTGGACGTTTTCTAGCTTGAGGCATTCGAGACATGAAGCCCGTTCCATGCTTGCTGAGTCTTGCCATCCTTGCCACCGCCGGTGCCGTGCGTGCCGACGATAAGCCCCTCAATATCTACGATTGGGCGGAGATCTTTGATGAAGCGGTCTTGAGTGAATTCACCAGGCAGACCGGCACCGCGACGGTCTACGATACCTATGACAGCGATGAAACGCTGGAAACCAAGCTGCTGACGGGCGGCACCGGCTACGACATCGTCGGGCCGGCGGCGCAGCCTTTCCTGGCACGCGAGATTCAGGCGGGGGTGCTGCGGGAACTCGACCGGAACAACATTCCAAATTGGCAATATCTCGATCCTGCATTGATGAAGTTGGCCGAACAGGCGGACCCCGGCAACAAGTTCGCGATTGTCTATGGTTGGGGGACGACGGGCCTTGGCTACAATGTCGAGCAGATACGGAAGCGGCTGCCGGATGTGCCGCTGGATTCCTATGACCTGCTCTTCAACCCCCAAAATGCCGCCAAATTGGCCGATTGCGGCATCGCGATGGTGGACAGCCCTACCGACGTGATGCCGATTGCCCTCAAATATCTCGGCCTGGATCCCGCCAGCGAGCGCCCGGTCGACCTCGAGAGGGCCGAGCGCCTGCTCATGGGCATCCGGCCGCATCTCCGATATATCAGTTCGTCGCCGATCATCACCGAAATGGCCGCCGGAGAGATTTGCCTGGCGCTCGGCTGGTCGGGAGACATAGTTACCGCACGCAACCGCGCCGCCGAAGCCGGCAGCGATGTCCATGTCGCCTATCTCATCCCCAAAGAAGGAACCCTGGCCTGGATGGCGACGCTGGCGATTCCGGCGGACGCCCCCAATCCGGCGGCAGCGAATGCCTTCATCAACTACATGCTGGATCCCAAGGTCGCCGCCCACATGACCGTGACGACCACTTATGCCAATGCCATCCCGGCCAGCCGAAGGCTCCTGCCGGCCGAAGTCGCGAACGATCCCGCAATCTTTCCCCCCGAAGCGACCGTCGAGACGCTGTTTCTTCCCGGCGCATCGACGCCCGAATATGACCGGCTGCGGACCAGATCCTGGACCCGCTTCAAGACAGGCCAGTAGCCGCACATCGGACCACATTCATATCCTGGAGACATCATGATCGCTCGACAGACGCCGGCACCGGGGCAGTCGACACGCATCGTCGTCGATGCTCGCTGTGGCACGATTGCCGGAAGCTGGGACGCGCAGGCCAAGCTCGGCCGTTTCCTCGGTATTCCCTATGCCGAACCTCCGGTCGGCCAGCTTCGTTTCCGGCCCACGGTCGCAAAGACGCCTTGGGCGGGTACCTTGGACGCGTCGCGATTTGGTCCGGCCTCCGCCCAGGTCTTCGACACGCATGAGGGCGGTATCGAGGACTTTGCGGATGGGCCGGCTGGCGGACCGGATTGGTGCGTCGGCTCCGAAGACAGCCTTACGCTCAACATCTGGACTCCCGCTGCCGACGCCGCCAAGCGGCCGGTGCTGGTCTGGGTCCATGGCGGCGCCAACTATCTTGAAAGCGGCAGGCTGCCGATCTATCACGGCCATCGGCTGGCGCAGCGCGGCGATGCCGTGTTCGTCTCGTTCAATTACCGGCTCGGCATATTCGGCTTCTTCGACATCAGCGTGCTTGGCGGCGATGCGTATCGCGGCAGCCATTCGAACGGTCTACGGGATCAACTGACCGCCCTGCGCTGGGTCAAGGAGAACATAGCGGCCTTCGGCGGCGACCCTGACAACATCACGCTGATGGGCGAATCCGCCGGCAGCATGGACATAAGCTGGCTGCTGGGAAGCGGTGAAATCGACGCTCTGGTTCGGCGCGTCGTGATGATGAGCAACGTCGCGGGCCCCGCGGGATTTGGCGATGACGGCAAGCGCGCGCGCCATGGCGAGGCCGAAGGCCAGCGCATCGCTCGCGCATTCCTCAAGCGGCTCGGTATCGATTCCATGTCGGCCATGATGTCGCTCACGACGGAGGAAATCCTCGGCCGCATCGCCGAAGCCGCCGATTGGTCCAACATCCTGTTCGATCTGGATTCGATCTTCTATCCGTGCGTGAGCGCAGACTTCGCGCCGCTTGACCCGTTCCGGGCGGCGCGCGCCGGCAAGGGCGCAAATGTTGATATGATGATCGGCTATACGAATTATGAAATGGGCCTATGGCTGCAATGGGACGACCAGCTCGATCGGCGTCCGTGCCATTGGACGGCCGCGCGAATGGACTATTTTCCAGACGGCCACCGGGAGGAACTGATCGCGCGCTACGCCGACTGGTTCGCCCAGGACAGACCCGGCACCCACGGCATGCATCTGCTGGGCGACGGCATGTTCATGATGCCGGTCACCTGGTTTGCCGAAGAACGGTTGCAGCACAACCCCAATGTCTGGATGTATCGCTTCGACTGGCAGGTGGACGATCGCTACCGCGCGATGCACGCTGCCGATCTGTGCTTTCTCTTCGGCCATCAGCAAACGCCAGCGGCGACCGCGCTCATCGGCCAGGCAAGGGATGAAGCCGATCATGCTTCCCGAACAAGGCTGGCCGCGTCGATGATGGATGCCGTCCTTGCCTTCGCACGGCATGGCGACCCCAACGCGCACAGCAACCCGACACTGCCACTCTGGCCGCGCTATACGACGGACCGGCGCGCGGTCATGAGCTTCGATGCGGCCTGTCGCATTCTGAACGACCCGGCATCGTCGCGCCGGCAATGGTGGACGGAAAAGATCTATCAGCCCGTCATGGGCGCAACAAGCGGCCAGCAAAAGCGGTCGGACACCTGACGACGGCTAGCATTACGATTGTCTTCTTGATCTGAAGTGCGCGCGCCGAGCGGCAGCCTGGCGAGCTCGACGCCGGAGTGACCATGCGATGATATGCGCGGGTTGGATCCGCTTTACGGATTTCCTGGGTTGACCATCGAGCGAAGACCCGGCAAAGGCTCGGGGTCAGAGTGAGATTTATCTGCTAGTATGCTGCGGACGGATGAGTCATGGCTGCCGGCGTTGGGTGGAAAATGGAGGGGGTAGATGGCGCGATTGGGGCGTTTTTTCTTGCGGGGCCAGCCGCTGCATGTGATTCAGCGCGGCAACAACCGCCAGCCGATCTTTTTTGATGCGGAGGATTACCGGCTCTATCTCGAATGGCTGCGCGAAGCGGCGGTGGCGCATGGGGTCAAGGTCCACGCCTATGTGCTGATGAGCAATCATATGCATCTGCTGGCCAGCCCGGATTCGGCGGAAAGCCTGCCGCGCCTCATGCAGGCGATCGGCCGCCGGTATGTCACGCATATCAATCGCTCGCAGGGCCGCACCGGCACCTTGTGGGAGGGGCGCTACCGCGCGGCGCCGATCGAGAGCGACGCCTATCTGCTGGCCTGCCAGCGTTATATCGAACTCAATCCGGTGCGGGCGCGCGTGACGCGCCGCCCGGGCGACTATCCCTGGTCGAGCTATGCCGCGCATGCCGAAGGTGCGGCCGATGCGCTGCTGAGCGACCATCCGCTCTATCTGGCGTTGGGCAAGGATTCGGCGCAGCGGCGCAAGGCCTACCGGGCCCTGTTTCGGGCCGCCCTGCCGGCGGCGACCATCGAAGATCTGCGCCGAGCCACCAATGGCGGCTGGGCTCTCGGCAGCGAGCGCTTCAAGGCAAGAATTGCGCGCGCCGCCGGCCGCCGCGTGGCACCTCTGCCGTCAGGCCGCCCGCCGCGCGCCGACCCGAACGCTTGACCGATGGAACCTACCCGACGAGAGAGCCAATCGCGCCAAGCGGAAGCCGCTGCACGTTGCGGTTGGCCCTCAATCACCAGACCGCTAAGATCTTGAACACGTAATCCAGCCACAGCCCATAGTTGCGGTTGGCCCTCAATCACCAGACCGCTAAGATCAAGCTATGCCGCTCACGAAACTCAGGGTTGTTGCGGTTGGCCCTCAATCACCAGACCGCTAAGATGCTTGGCGCGAGGCGAAGACGATCGCCTGGGTTGCGGTTGGCCCTCAATCACCAGACCGCTAAGATACAGATCCTGCGCTGTTCGACGTGCTGCTGGTTGCGGTTGGCCCTCAATCACCAGACCGCTAAGATAGTGGCCATGTCAGGCGCAAAGTCGCCATCGTTGCGGTTGGCCCTCAATCACCAGACCGCTAAGATAAGATGCCCGCACCTACCCTCAGGTCATCGGTTGCGGTTGGCCCTCAATCACCAGACCGCTAAGATGCCCAGCCAGGCCAAGCGCCGCAAGTTTATGTTGCGGTTGGCCCTCAATCACCAGACCGCTAAGATTTTTTGCATCATCGATGAATCGCTGGATATGTTGCGGTTGGCCCTCAATCACCAGACCGCTAAGATGAAGCAATCGGATTGGCGCTGGCGACAGAAGTTGCGGTTGGCCCTCAATCACCAGACCGCTAAGATGGCGCCGATCTTGCCGGCATCGAAGGCAAGGTTGCGGTTGGCCCTCAATCACCAGACCGCTAAGATCTTCTCAGCAGTCGGCCGCGCGAAGGTGGGGTTGCGGTTGGCCCTCAATCACCAGACCGCTAAGATTGTCAGCGGCAACGATGCGCCGCTATTCGCGTTGCGGTTGGCCCTCAATCACCAGACCGCTAAGATGCGGTCGCCCTTGTCGGCTTTGGCCGAATAGTTGCGGTTGGCCCTCAATCACCAGACCGCTAAGATCTGTCCTGCTGGTAATGAACAAGTCCCTCTGTTGCGGTTGGCCCTCAATCACCAGACCGCTAAGATATCTCTCCTCTGAAGGGGCCGGCCAGGCGGGTTGCGGTTGGCCCTCAATCACCAGACCGCTAAGATGGTCATCGCTGCCGTGAGCCTCAGCAACATGTTGCGGTTGGCTCTCAATCACCAGACCGCTAAGATAACCCAATGGAGGCCGAGATGTCGGAACAAGTTGCGGTTGGCCCTCAATCACCAGACCGCTAAGATAAGCGCGAAGAAGCCGAGCGCGTCCGGCAGGTTGCGGTTGGCCCTCAATCACCAGACCGCTAAGATCGATACACCTACTATGAATTGGCCTGTGGTGTTGCGGTTGGCCCTCAATCACCAGACCGCTAAGATAGCTGCATCACACTCACGCTTGCCAGTTCTGTTGCGGTTGGCCCTCAATCACCAGACCGCTAAGATGATCCGTGGCATCGATAACGCCCGCGAAGTGTTGCGGTTGGCCCTCAATCACCAGACCGCTAAGATGGCCTTGCGGAGTGCCATTTTATGTCGGCTGTTGCGGTTGGCCCTCAATCACCAGACCGCTAAGATAAAGCCAAAGAGGAGGAGGAAGCCAGGATCGTTGCGGTTGGCCCTCAATCACCAGACCGCTAAGATTTTTCCATCTCCCTCAAGTTATGCCGCTCAGTTGCGGTTGGCCCTCAATCACCAGACCGCTAAGATCAGGTATTCAATGCCCTCGGCGCCCATGTCGTTGCGGTTGGCCCTCAATCACCAGACCGCTAAGATCGTGACTTTCATCTGGTGGCACCTCCAGAAGTTGCGGTTGGCCCTCAATCACCAGACCGCTAAGATTAGCCAGAAAGCTGAACCCTTCATTATCGCGTTGCGGTTGGCCCTCAATCACCAGACCGCTAAGATCGCCGGCGGCAACCACCACTGGGCGCTTATGTTGCGGTTGGCCCTCAATCACCAGACCGCTAAGATCCTGGCCTGAAACTCGCCCAGCGTCACATAGTTGCGGTTGGCCCTCAATCACCAGACCGCTAAGATGATGGCGAGGGGGTCGATGGTGCCGGGATTGTTGCGGTTGGCCCTCAATCACCAGACCGCTAAGATGTCGGTTTTGAGGATGGCAATCCCGCGAATGTTGCGGTTGGCCCTCAATCACCAGACCGCTAAGATCCCGACACCCTGCGGTGCATTCACGCCGCGTTGCGGTTGGCCCTCAATCACCAGACCGCTAAGATCTTAACGAAAAGCCTGTAGGGATTGTGTATGTTGCGGTTGGCCCTCAATCACCAGACCGCTAAGATTTCCAGCCACAAAACAAAACCGTGATAGCGGTTGCGGTTGGCCCTCAATCACCAGACCGCTAAGATTCCCTCCTCCAGGCCCTCGACGGCTACTTTGTTGCGGTTGGCCCTCAATCACCAGACCGCTAAGATCGTGGCCGGTATGATCGCTGCGCTCTACGTGTTGCGGTTGGCCCTCAATCACCAGACCGCTAAGATCCGATCTTATTCAAGCCCCTGGAAACAGGGGCTTTTTTCTTGTCCATACGGCGCATATTTTTAGCCGGCGGTGCATCAGAACAGCGCCAGCTGATTCGGATTGCGGAGGCCTGGTTCACGTTTTCGTCCCCGATAGGTGCGGATGTTTTCGTACTGCTTGTCGGTAATCTGCACGATATGGACCTTGCCGGCGGCCGGCATCTCGGTCTCGATGCGCCGTTCCAGCGATTCCGCCTGTTCCTTCCCGGCGCAGAACTTCAGGTACACGGAAAACTGGCTCATTTCAAAGCCGAGGTCGAGCAGGGCGAGGCGGAATTTCGTGGCCGCCTTGCGCTCCTTCTTGGTCGTTACCGGCAAGTCGAACAGAACGATGACCCACATGATCCGATACCCGCTGAGGGCGGTTGCCACTTCCGGCGTCGCCAGTTGAGCCTTCCTCGACCGCCGGCCACCGCTTGCCACTGATCGTCCTTCAGGCTTCGAGCGGCCGGGCCGGCAAGGGCAGGTCGAGTTCCTTGCCCTCGCCGGCAAAGGCGTGGGCCAGCGACCGAGCCAGCCTTTCGGCGCACAGCATCATCGGTGTCCGGCCGGAAGCGGTCGGCAGGTCCAGCACCATGATGCGCGCCAGGGTGGCTTTCGTCTCGCCGTTGACCTCCGTCATGCCCTGCTGAAGCAGGTGGTGTACTTCCCGATCGACCACCGGCCGAAAGGGCTCCATCAGATCGTCGACCAGCACCATCGGATTGCCGCGATTGGAATGCATCAGGCCGAAACCGGGATGGAGGCCGGCCGCCATCACCGCCCGCGCCACACCGGCACGCAGCACCGCATAGCCATAGTTGAGCATGGCATTGGTGCCCGCGCCGTCCTTGTCTCGCTTGAAACCTGTCCCCATCAACAGTGGCCAATAGCGGCGCGCGGCTTCCGCTTCCACATTGTCCGGGTCGCCCGACCGAACCTTGCGCGAAAGCAGGTAAAAGCCGCCATGCGCGGCACCGACGGCCTCCAATGTCGCTGCCTGCGACAGGATCTTGGCCCGCACCAGCTGTGACCACAGCTGTTTCTTCAGCGGCTGGCTGGCCTCGACCTGGTCATTCATGCGTCCAGTCTGCACATGATGCGCATCGACCGGCCACACGATCGCCGCCGGCATATGATTGGCACCGCATAGCACCACCGGAATGCCCCGGCCGGAAAGTTCGACCAGTACATTGTTGGTGTAGGTCAGCCCATGCGCGTTGGCGACGACGGCGGCGATATCGTCGAGGGGCACGCGCCCCAATTCGCTGCCTTTGTCCATCACCATCAGGAAGCCGCGCTGCAGGGCGATGTGGCGACCGTCCGTCTCGATTTCGACCACGCGACCGACCATGCTCCCTCGCTTTCCCGCCCTTAATTTCCCGGCCTCAAAGCGACCGCAGCGCCTCATCCGGCGGGATGCGCCAGACGCGCCCCAACTCGTCCACCCGAACGCGTTCGGCATTCGACTCTTTTAGGGCGCTATAGGATGCCATCAGCCAACGGAATGGGTCTGACTTATCATCGTGGCGGCTTTGCAACTGGCCAGCCTCGTTGTGCGGAGCTAAAAAAACGACATTGTTGGCCGCGCTTAGTTTTCGCACCAGCATGACAGTCCGAGCGCCGCTGCGCTCTAAAGCAACGAGATCTCCTTTGTGGAGGCGCATGACGAAGCGTGGCCCCGGCACCTCTTGCCGCCACGCCGGCAGGCGGGTCGGCTGGCTGGCGCTGTAGACCGAAACCGCTTCGCCCACCCATTTTCCGTCGGCCGTTTCGACAATGTCGACAAAGGCGTTTTCGCCGGCGCTATAGAATTTGATCGGCGCGTCCCCTTCGGTTGGCACACCGACCAGATATTCCGGCTTCTCGGTTTTCAGCAGGCGTACATGGCGAATGCCGCCGGGCAATCCTGGAATATCGCGCCGCGCGGCAAAGGATTGCAGCGCGGTCTTGAAATCGCGCCCGGCCGCGGCTTCCTCGGCGATGTGCGCCGCGACGAGATCGCGCAGGCGCCGGTCGCGGATGCGGCCGATTTCCTTGTCGTTGAGGTCGCGAAAATTCTTCCGGTAGACCAGATTACCGTCCTCATTCTCTGGATGTTTCACCCGGCCATAAGCGGTGTCCTCATGCAGCTTTCCCAGCGTGGCGCTGTGGCTGCCCCGGGCCAACTGGCCGTGATCGGGCCGGTGCGAGACCGTCATCGCTCTCAATGCCGCGTCCAGATCATCGCGCAATGCGGCCCATGGCAGGGGGACGTCAATCTTCTGGCGTTCATCGTCATAGGCGCTGGCCACGCGCTGCAGCAGCTTGCGATCGGTCAGTGCCGCCACCATCGCGTCGATTGCATGGTGCCGATGATCCTTGCGGTTCTTGGCATCGCTGAAATTGTGGTCTGGCAGCAGATTGTTGAGGCCCCATTTGGCACGGATCATGGCCGTCATCTTGCCCGGCAGCACATGGATCCTGTAGGGGTCGGCAACGGCGCAAAGATATTGCTTGGCCATGCGCGCCAGCCAGCCCGTTTCATTGAGTTGCCGCGCCAGAAAGCCGCCTTGCGCATCGAAACGTTGCCGGGCATCCGGCCCGAAGCGCCATTGCTTCGGTTTGGGCAGGTTGGCCGCCAGCATCGTGATCAATTCCCAATCGTAACCGCTGCCGCTTGAGGGGCCGAACGCTTCGAATGGCGTGCGCTTGCCCTTGTCCCTGTTTGCGCGGCGGAGGCACACGATCTTGTTTGCCGCGCTGTCATCCAGGCAGTCGGAAAAGGGGATGAGATGGTCGATATCCGTCTCTTCCGACAGTAGCTTCTTGATATTGATGACCTCACCGGTATAGGGGCAGCGCCGGTCCAGCGGATCCCTTTCATTGAGTTCTTCCCACAAGCGCAGCTTCATGCGGTTGCGGGCATTGTCGGGCTGGCCGTTCTTGGCCAGCTCTCCTACACGCGCCTCGTTCTTGCGCTGATTCTTCGTCTGCTCGGCCTCCAGCACGGCGAGCTGCTTGGGCGACAGCTTGAAGTCGCGCGCCATCTCGATCGCAATCTCGGCCGGGGCGCCCAGGTCGGCAATCAGCGCATTGACGATGCGGCGCAACTGGCCAAGGCCGATATGAACGGTCGGATTGGGAAAGCGGCCCCAACGCTTTTCCCTGTTGTCGCGCGGATCGCCCGTGCCGACCAATTCGTTCTGCAGCCATTCGCCGTAATAGGGCAGGCGGCCGTTCAGCGATAATTCGCCATCGGGCAGAAGTGCATGATCGTATCCCGCAGCCTTCGCGGCAGCGGCGTAATCGAGCCCGGCCTCGAAATGCGGCAGGATGTTGCGAATGGCCCGCAGACCCAGGCGGCAATACCCATCTGGCAACAGGGCGTCGGCGACGCGTTCTGCCAGATCGGCATCGATCCCGGTTTCCGAACTGAGCCAGGCGACCAGCGCCGCTTCATCGGCTTCATCTTCCAGCCGCGACACGATTTCGATCTGTCGCGCCAGCGGGATTGAGCGCCACTCCAGCGATTTGTGGGCCAGTCGTGCCGCTGTTTCGTCGCCGGGCAGATGGTCGCGCCGCGCGCTTTCCAGGTTGAACCGCGCTTCCTCACCCAGTTTCAACAATGCCCGCATCTTGTCGAAGCTGACCTTGCCGTTCTGGAACAAGGCGAGGGCGATCTTGTCGCCTTCTTCCTTGCTCAGCTTGCGGGCAGCCTTGCCGGTCTCGGTAATGGCGAGGTTACGCACCTCCTGCCAGATGCGGAATCGCTGCGCCAGCGGATGTGCCCACGAACAGCGGAAGCCGTCCGCGTCGTTTGCCGACTGTGCCGGGTCCAGTGAGCATTTGCCGACTGGTGGCTGCTTCAGCTCCCGCTGAAAGAAAATCTGGTGGGCGATGGCGGCGCGGGCGGTCTCCGTCATCACGGGATGATGCTTTGCCTGCGCATGCCAGATGGCGCCGAATTCATCCAGCAGCATCTGGCGGGTGGGATAGAACTCGTATTCGACCTTCGTGCCGACGGGACGGCTGCGTGCCCTGACTCCCAGCCGCTCGCGGTGCCGGCCATAGAGGAATTCACCCAGGCTGCGTGCACCGGATGTCGCCATGGCGGCGTTCAAATTGTCGGCGCCCAGCTTGATGGCGCCTTTCTCGTTGTCCTTCTTCTTCTTCTCGGTCTTGCGATTGGAGAGAAAGCCGCGGCGCTGGTTAAGGTGAAAAAGTGCACGGCCGACGTGATGCGCGGGGAGTGCCTGGTCCAGCGCCCTGGCGCGCAATTCGTAAGGATCGAGAAGCTCCAGTGCCTTGCGTTCCTCTTTCGACAACGGCATCAAGCCATGCTCGACCAGCAATGCCATCAGCCTCGTGCGGCGTTTCAAATAGCGATCGCGCCGCCGCCGCATGCCGCGCGCCAGCCGGCGGTCAGCGGCATTCGACTCCTTGGATTTGGGGTCACGCCCGTCGGGATAGATGCGCACGCCGCCCGGCCCGAGGCCGATCGCCTCGCCCTTCGCGTTGAGCCAGACAACGAACCAGCCCAGCGAATTCGATCCGACATCGATCCCTAGGCGATAAGAATGATTGGCATTGCTCATGGAAGGCTCCCCAGCTTTCCTTCCATCATTCACAAACTATTGGTTGACACAACCCCCAGCTGTAGGCAATATTGCGGTTGCTTGAAGGCTGGTTTCCATGAGGTTTTGCCAACGACTTAGCGGTCTGGTGATTGAGGGCCTCCCGTTAACAAGCTGAAAAGCACCAAATGGGGGTGAGCTGCGGCTCACCCCCTTCTGCTTTCTGTTTTCAGATGCGATTGGAAGAGTGTTGACTGCTGGCGCTACCGCCAGCCGGCGCGGTCCATGATCATCACGGCTTCGGCATTGTTGCGCCCCAGTGCCGAGACGTTGACTTCGTCGCGCTTGAACTCGCCCCAGGCGGCCACGGTGTCGGAGACTTTCGAGCCGGCGACCACGGGATATTCGTAATTGGCGCCGGAGAAGATTTCCTGCGCTTCGGGCTTGGCCATGAATTCGAGATAGGCAATCGCATTGTCGCGGTTGGGAGCGAAGGCTGCGACGCCTGCGCCCGAGACGTTCACATGCGTGCCGCGATCCTTCTGGTTGGGGAAGAAGACGGCGAGGTTCGCGAGGCTCTTGCGCACGGCCTCGTCCTTGTCGTTTAGCATGCGCGCGAAATAGTAGGTGTTGCTGATGGCGATATCGCCTTCGCCGGCGATGAGCGCCTTGATCTGGTCGGTGTCGCCGCCCTCGGGCTTGCGCGCGAAATTGGCGACCAGGCCCTTGGCCCATTCCTCTGCCTTCTGCGCACCGTCATGCTCGATGATCGAGGCGAGCAGCGACTGGTTGTAGATGTTATTCGACGAGCGCACCAGGATGCGGCCCTTCCATTTCGGGTCGGCAAGATCCTCGTAGGTGCTGAGATCCGCCGGCTTCACCCTGGTCTTGTCATGGACGATGACGCGGGCGCGGGTGGAGAAGCCGAACCAATGACCGGCGGGCTCGTGATAGTGGGCCGGAATCTTCTCGTCCAGCAGCGCCGATTTCGTCGGCTGGAACACACCTGCCTCCTGGGCGCGCCAGAGGTTTCCGGCATCGACCGTCACGAACACGTCGGCCGGCGAGCTTTCGCCCTCCAGCTTCACGCGCTCCATCAACTCCTCGGCCGTGCCCTGGATGATGTTGATCTTGATCCCGGTCTCCTTGGTGAAGAGGCCGTAGAGCGTCTCGTCCGCCGGATAGTGCCGGGCGCTGTAGATGTTCACCTCGCCACCGGCGGCGTCGGCGCGCTTCACGAAAGGGGTGGCGATGGCGGCCAGGGAGAGGGCGCCGAAGGCGCGGCGAGACAGAAGGGGGCGGATGGGCTGACGCATTGGTGACCCTTTTCGGAGGAGTGGATGCAAGTAAGAATAACTCGCAATTCTTCTTATAAGGGGCGATTTGGGATCGGTTCAAGGGGGGTTACGACCCTTTTTCGGCTCCAAAAATTATCTTGATAGCGACTATTATTTGCTCATTGCCGACATGAACTCGTCGCGGCTGACGATGCCGTCCTTGTTCGAATCCGCCTCCGTGACGAGGTCGAGGCAATAGGCCTGGTCCTCGTTGAAATCCACCTTGCCGTCCCCGTTATAGTCGGATCGCTGGAAGCGCGCGGTGAAGAAGTCGATCGCATCCTGCCGGGCGGGCGGGATGCCGAAGATGTACTCGTCGAGCGACAGGCCGCCATCCTTATTGTCATCTATCCTCTTGAATTCCTTGGCGGAAATACGCTGCAGATCGGCCAGGGCGAAGCCGCCGGTCTTGCGCTGGTCGAGGCGGTTGAAATAGGCCGCGCGGAAATCGGGGGCACTCTGCGCCGCCACGGCGCCGGCAGAGAGAAGAACCGCGAGCAAGGCGAGGGGAAGGCGCATTGGAAATCCTTGGAAAATCAGCGGGCTAATTCATACAGCGAAATCGCCGCCGCATTCGACACATTGAGGTGATCGATCGGCCCGGACGTCGGCAGGCGTACCAGCAGATCGCAATGCTCCCGCGTCAAGCGTCTGAGGCCGGCGCCTTCGGCACCCAGGCAAAGCGCTACCTTACCGCCTGATTTTACAGCAGAAAGCGGCTGGCTGGCTTCCGCGGCGAGGCCGATGCACCAGAAGCCGGCCTCCTTCAATTCATCCATGGCGCGGGCAAGGTTGGTCACGCGCACCAGCGGCACATGTTCCAGGGCACCCGAGGCCGATTTGGCGAGAATCCCGCTTTCCGGCGCTGCATGCCGTTCGGTAAGGACGATCGCGATCGCGCCGAAAGCCGCCGCGGAGCGCAGAATTGCCCCCACATTATGGGGATCCGTGACCTGGTCGAGCACCACGACAACCGCATTCTCGCGCTCCCGCGCGGTGTCGCAGATCTCGTAGATATCGGCCTCCGGCAGCGGCGAGACACGGGCGGCGAGGCACTGATGGACGACGTCGCGCCCCACCAGCTTGTCGATGAAGTCCCGGTCGACCGCCTCGACCTCGGTCCCGCGACCCAATGCCGCAGCGGCATCGCCGGCCGCCACGATTCGATGAATCTGGCGGCGCGGATTCCTGATTGCCGCCTCGACGGCATGATGCCCGAAGAGCCAGTAGCCGCCCGGACCCCCGCCGCCAGCGACGGCGGGCAATTTTGTTTCAGGCCGGGGGCGGCGATCGTCCGATCGTTCCCGGAGTTTATGTGGGGATTTTGGCGGCTTGCGCGGGGACATGCTGGTCTCTATGATCCTGGGTACAGACGAGCTTTACCCTAACTCCCTTCGGGCCGGAATCGAAATCGGCGCGGACGGGAGTTTTTGCTGTGATTTCAAGTTGACACGGTCGGTTAAATGCTCATAAGTCCGCGTCTCCGCTGAAGGCGGAGTCGAGCGCGATGGAAGGGTGCCCGAGTGGCTAAAGGGGACGGGCTGTAAACCCGTTGGCTTCGGCCTACGTAGGTTCGAATCCTACCCCTTCCACCAAGCTCCCCTCTGGGCATTTGGCCTGAAAACGGCCGGTGTCGTCAGAGGTGCGATGGGAATGAGTGCGAGGTGACCGGGCGGGTGTAGCTCAATGGTAGAGCTCCAGCCTTCCAAGCTGGCTACGCGGGTTCGATTCCCGTCACCCGCTCCAAAGTTTCGCGGCGGATCGGTGGCTTCTACCGGTGCGCGGCAGAGTTAGAGAGTTTAGAAGAAACGATTTCAATCTGGTTCTCGTAGGATTGTACGGACATGGCGAAGGCTAAATTTGAGCGTAACAAGCCGCACTGCAACGTTGGCACGATCGGCCACGTTGACCACGGCAAGACGTCGCTGACGGCGGCGATCACGAA